>NZ_JALZ01000150.1 GCF_000521785.1 Roseivivax halodurans JCM 10272 | reverse complement strand
CTTCGGTAACGGGGCCGTCCCGGTCAAGCGGTTTCGGCCGCACGAGATCGACCGCCGGACTGCGGGTATAGTTTTCCATGGTTTCGATCCGCACTGCTGGCGCCGTCTTCTCTTCTGCGAGATCACCCGGGTTCATGCTTCGGTTCGTGGTCAGCGCGAGGGCCGCCATCAAGATGCGGGTTCGGTGCAATTCCGATGTGTCCATCTCGTAGGCGTGCTCGGCAAAGCCAGCATCAGTCCTGACCACGACATCATCGGAACCACGTCCCTGGGGGACCTCGAAGACCTGCCGGCAGGCAGGCCCG
>NZ_JALZ01000149.1 GCF_000521785.1 Roseivivax halodurans JCM 10272 | reverse complement strand
TGGAAGAAGCTCTCCATTGGCGCGTTATCCAGGCAATTTCCCTTCCGGCTCATGGAAGGCGTTATCTTCGCGGCGGCAAGGGCTTGGCGGTATTCGTCGGCCGCGTATTGAATTCCGCGGTCCGAATGCTGGATCAGCCCCGGCGCCGGCCGTTGGCGTTTCACGGCCATGTCGAGCGCCTCGAGAGCGATCGAGGCATGCAGGGTCTCGCGCATGCTCCAGCCCACGACCTTGCGCGTATGCATGTCGATGAGCGCCGCGAGAAAGAGCCAGCCTTCGCCGGTCCGGATATAGGTCAGATCGGCCAGCCAGACCTG
>NZ_JALZ01000148.1 GCF_000521785.1 Roseivivax halodurans JCM 10272 | reverse complement strand
CGGAGACAGGCGCGAAACAGATGGAGGTGACCGATGCGGCGGCGTGATGATCTCGCGGTCCATAACGAGCGGGTGAAGCTCTATGTGACCATCTCGAACGCCGTGGGCCTTGCTTTCTTCGGGCTCGGCGTGGCGCGACCTCTGGCAGACGGCACCGTGCCGGTCACGGCTTGGGTCATCTGCCATCTCGCCGTCGCTGGCGTGATGGTTGGAAATGCTTATATTGCTTTGGGACGCCTCGAGACTGAAGCACAGGATCTGGACGGGGAGACGCGCAAATGACTGGTCAACTGATCCTCATCGCCATGGCACTGACCTTTTCTTTCGGTGGTCTTGTTTGGGCCCGCTGGTCCCA
>NZ_JALZ01000147.1 GCF_000521785.1 Roseivivax halodurans JCM 10272 | reverse complement strand
GAGGCCATATCCAGATGATCGCAGAGGAGATACCCGGTGTATCGAGAAGCCGGAGACCGAGGCGATAACCGGCATCGTATTTCCGGGTGCGCGCGTAGAACTCGCTTTTCCTGATGCCCGCCTCGTCGATGTAGTCATAATCGACCATGCGCCGCCAATGGGGGTGCGCGGCACTCCACAGTACGGGTTCTGAGCATGGCATCAAATCTGGCAGCTCGGCGTCGAGCTCCGGCACGACGGACGTTCTACCGATAAACTGGTTGCCTTTCCGATGATCGACAGTTGCCAGCTGAGAGGCAAAGGCGCCGAGAAGAACCTCCGTCGCCGCCTGAACACGCGTCCAGGCGCGCGGTTCCAA
>NZ_JALZ01000146.1 GCF_000521785.1 Roseivivax halodurans JCM 10272 | reverse complement strand
TTCAGTCTATCATGCGGCTTGGCCGATCGGAGCTTCCGGCTGGAACATCGTACCATCGCGCCACATCCGGTGCAGCACCACCGCGATCCGCCGTGCCAATGCGACCATCGCGCATTTCCGACCGCGGCGGCGGGCAATCCGTGTGGCCCAGGTTCTGAGCCACGTCGATGGCCCGCGGTTCATCATGACAGTCGCGGCCTGGCAGAGGGCGCGGCGTAGCCCGGCATCACCCGCCTTGGTGATATGGCCTGAGACATCCCGCTCGCCGGATTGACTTCGCGAAGGCGTCAGGCCAGCCCACGGTCCGACCTTCTTCGAGGATTTAAACCGAGCCGGGTCATCGACCGCAGAGCGGAACGTC
>NZ_JALZ01000145.1 GCF_000521785.1 Roseivivax halodurans JCM 10272 | reverse complement strand
CAACGGTCCGGGATGGTTTTTTAGGATATCGCGCTCCATCTCGGCCCTCTGGAGTTCACGCTTCAGCCGGGCATTCTCGGCTGCCAGATCCGCCGGAGACGGGCCCTGCGCCTGCGCGATGGGGCGCCGCGCAGGTCCCGTCTCCAGCTGGTCGAACCGGCGTATCCATCGCCGCAAGACCGTCTCGTGAAGACCGAGCTCCTCGGCCACTTGGATGATCGTCAGGCCGCTCGTGCGGGCCCGATCAACCGCCTCGCGTTTGAATGCGTCGGGAAAATGACGCCGCTTCTTGCTCTCCATCGAACACTCCTCTCTTGGCTCGGAAGCCTATCAGGGGTGTCCACTCAAGCGGGGCAGGATCAG
>NZ_JALZ01000144.1 GCF_000521785.1 Roseivivax halodurans JCM 10272 | reverse complement strand
TGTTGCGCTCTGGTTTTCCGACCCCGTCTCACGACCGTTGCGCCAAGCTGCTCTCAGCCCTCCTCCGCTCCGACGACCTCGCGACTGCTGGCAGGTGTTACTCTGCCACAGCCGGAGCCCGGTAGACCTCTCCGCTCTTCATCAGTGCCCAGACGATCCGCGCCATCTTGTTAGCGAGCGCGACCCGGACCAGCATCGTCGGCTTCCGCTCCAGCATGCTTGCCAGCCAGGTGCCCTGGCGTGCCGACGCGTGGCAATGGCGCTTGATGATGACGCTGTTGGCCCCGATGATCAGCAATCTGCGCAATGAGCGCTCGCCCATCTTCGTCGTGGCCCCGAGCCTTTGCTTGCCGCCTGTCGAATGCTGCCGCGGT
>NZ_JALZ01000143.1 GCF_000521785.1 Roseivivax halodurans JCM 10272 | reverse complement strand
CGAAGAGGCATCGACCCGACGCTCTACGAAGTGGCGGCTCTCGATGGGCGGGTCCGGTGCGGACTTTCCGGTCCATCACCCTTCCGCTGCTGCGCCGCGCGCTCGCGGTCAACACGGTGCTGGTCTCGGTGCAGACCCTGAACACATTCGACAGCATTCTCGCGCTGACCGGCGGCGGGCCCGGCCGCGCGACCGAAGTGCTCGCCCTCTTCACGTTCAACACGGTCTTCTACAATCTTGACCTGGCGGCGGGGTGCGTGCTGGCGCTCCTGCTCTTCGCGATCGGGATGGCGATGACGCTTCTCGTCGGCTGGCTGGGTCGCGGGGCGGAGGGCGAATGACGGGGGAGCGCCGAGCCGATCTGGCAACCTATGCGGCGCTGGCGCTGCT
>NZ_JALZ01000142.1 GCF_000521785.1 Roseivivax halodurans JCM 10272 | reverse complement strand
AACGGCGCAGCCGGATTACGCGTCGGGGACGGCAACGGGAGGCGCGCTCGAGCTGACCCTCGGCGGGGGCAGCTCCCGCAATGCAGTCACCGATATCTCCGGCGGCTGGAGCCGCAGCTTCGACACCCTTGCCGGGCAGACCGGCACGCTCACGCTCAGCTACCGCATGGATCTCACCGGGGATCTCGATGCCGGTGAATGGGGGGAGGTTGTGGTTCTGCTCGACGGCGTCGAGACCGTGCTCACCCGCCTCGAGGCCACCGATGACGATGACGAGGTTCTCGGCACCGGCCTGATCGAGGCGGTGATCGATCTCGGCACACTTTCGGGCAGCAGCCACGTCCTGACGCTCGGCGGCTATCTCAACCAGCGCACCCGGCCCGACGAGGT
>NZ_JALZ01000141.1 GCF_000521785.1 Roseivivax halodurans JCM 10272 | reverse complement strand
CAGATGAGGAAGTCGCGTCAGTCACCGCGGACGGAGCATACGACACGCGCAAGTGCCACAACGCGGTCGCAGATCGAGGCGCACACGCGTTCGTCGGGGAAAGGGTCCCCCGGACCCTTTCCCGATCCTCCTCACTTCCGCCGCGTAAAAACGCCAAGCCGTGGAAGCCTTCGACCGCCGGCGCCATTGCCCGGAACGAGGCCCTTCGCGCATCGAAATACCTCGGCCGCGCCATTTGGCGAAAGTGGAGCGGATACCACCGCCGAAGCCGCGCCGAGACGAAGATGCACTGCGTGAAGCTCTTGGGGCAGAGCCTCATGGCGCGCGACTTCGATCGCCAGGTCGCAGAACTCCAGATCCGCGCCGCCGTGTTGAACGGCTACACCGCGCTCGGAATACCTGTCACCGAGCCCATGGGATAAGTGCGTCCGGGGAAAGGGGAA
>NZ_JALZ01000140.1 GCF_000521785.1 Roseivivax halodurans JCM 10272 | reverse complement strand
CACGACCAGGTCGAGGCGATGACGCTGGCGAGCCGGATCGTGGTGCTGGCCAACAAGGGTATCGCGCAGGTCGGAACGCCGCTCGAGCTCTACCAGACCCCCAACAGCGAGTTCGTCGCGCAGTTCATCGGCTCGCCGGCGATGAACCTGCTGCCGGGCGAGATCGTCGAGACCGGCGAGCGCACCACGGTCAGGATGCACGGCGGCGGCACGGCGGTCTCGACCGTGCCGACCCGGCCCGAGGACAGGGGCAAGAGCGTCAATGTCGGCGTGCGGCCCGAGGATTTCGCCGAGACCGAGGGCGCGCACATCTACGAGGGCAAGGTCGACATCACCGAGGCGCTCGGCGAGGTGACGCTGCTCTATTTCGAGGCCGAGAAGAGCGAGCCGGTGATCGGCAAGCTGCAGGGCATCCACGCCGGCCTGCGCGGCAGATCGGTCAG
>NZ_JALZ01000139.1 GCF_000521785.1 Roseivivax halodurans JCM 10272 | reverse complement strand
ACGTAGGTGAAATCGCTGACCCAGAGCATGTTGGGCGCCGGGACGCGGAACTCTCGGTTCACCTTGTCCAGAGGGCACGGGGCCTTCTTGTCGGGGATTGTTGTTCGGTGCGGCTTGCCGCGGATGATGCCTTGGATACCCATGTCTTTCATCAGCCGGGCCACGGTGCAGCGCGCGACAGAGAAGTTTTCTCGGACGAGCTGTCGCCAGACCTTGCGGACGCCGTAGACCCGCCAGTTCTCCTCGAAGACACGGCGGATCTCGGGTCGCAGAGCGGCATCACGGCGGGCACGGTTCGACAACCGCACCGGATCACCCCGCTTCGAAAGGTGGTCGTAGTAGGTGGAAGGGGCGATCGGCAGCACCGTGCAGATCGGCTCGACCCCGTGGGCGCCCCTATGCGCGTCGATGAAATCCACCATCATTTCGACCGGCGGTCGAGCTCCGC
>NZ_JALZ01000138.1 GCF_000521785.1 Roseivivax halodurans JCM 10272 | reverse complement strand
AGACCGCCCGTGTTTCTTAGGAAAGCCGCGCTCATCTTCGGAAAGGGCTCCCGATGACGTTCGGGTTCGTCGATGAGCATCGCCATCTCTGGCCCGTTCGCAGGATCTGCGCCGTGCTCGGCGTATCGGTCAGCGGCTATTATGCATGGCGGAGCCGTCCTGAGAGTAAGCGAAGCATCGAGAACCGCGCCCTTTTGAGCGATATCCGCCGGGCCCACGCGGAAAGCGGCGGCTGCTATGGCGCGCCGCGTGTTCATGCCGTTCTGCGTGCTGCGGGTCGGTGCGTCGGGCGCCACCGGATCGCCCGGCTCATGCGGGCCGCGGACCTACGCGGGCTGGCCGCGTTCCCGCGCCGCGTGCGAACCACGGACAGCCGTCACGACTACCCGATCGCGCCAAACAGGCTGCGGAGAAACTTTACGGCAACCGCGCCGAACCAGGTCTGGCTGGCCGATCT
>NZ_JALZ01000137.1 GCF_000521785.1 Roseivivax halodurans JCM 10272 | reverse complement strand
CTCGCGGCTGTCGAACTCCACCTCGACGAGCCTCAGACCCGCATGGGCGCCCTCGAAGACGTCGTATTCGAAGGTCTCGCCGCCGGGCAGGGCACCGGTCCAGCGGGTCTTCTCGAGCCGGCGGCCTTCGGTCGCGGGCCAGAACGTCTCGAAGAGCCCGGGCTCGATCCGGCTCTCGTGCTCCTCGCGCACGAGGCCCTGGCCGGACTTCATCGTCAGCAGGAACGTCTCGCCCTTCTGGCGCAGCCGCACCGAGACGGAATCCCCGGGCCGGGTGACGTAGCCCTGGCGCACCGCCACGGAGCTCGCGCCGCCGAGATCGGGCTCGGCCGCGATCAGGAACTTTCTTTCGATCTCCATCATCTCGCTCCTCACAGCCGGGCCATCACGTCGCGCCAGAGCGCGTCATAGGCCTTCGCCGCCCCGCTCGAGCGCGCGAAGGTCGCGACCGGGGCGCGATGCACCCCCATCTTCTCGAC
>NZ_JALZ01000136.1 GCF_000521785.1 Roseivivax halodurans JCM 10272 | reverse complement strand
CTCCAGCGTGCGGCGCCAAACTACGACACCGACATGCTGCCGGGGTTGAACAAGGTCACATTCACAGCCCTGGGGACGGGCCAAAAACCGGCGGGAGCAACGAAGACGTACCGCATTGTCTCAGACGATCGGTCGATCAAGAAATTGCAACCGGAGAGCCTCGATACGAGAATCCTAACCTCTCGTCAGTGCCGGCGCATCCATGAGCAGCAGGGCTCCGACGTACATGATTGACGGCTCTCTCCGAGCCGCGAGCGATCAAGCACCTCACGCTCTCGGCAAAAACCTCGATCCTATTGGACACTGCAGGCGTTCGCGAAACCGGAACAGCTTCGCCTTGCAGCTTTGCTCGCTGCACTACCACGTTGTGGTACCGGGCAGAGCGGTCAGGCCTCAACAATATGGACCTCCGATGGGGTGAGACCCGACTCCGCAATGGTGTTGGGTAGTGCCCCACCGGTTCTCTAATCGCTCCAGTCAAG
>NZ_JALZ01000135.1 GCF_000521785.1 Roseivivax halodurans JCM 10272 | reverse complement strand
CGCATCGGAAAGACCTTCCTGCATGCGGGACCGGGCTATGGCGGCTCGTGCTTTCCCAAGGATACCAAGGCGCTGGCCCGGATCGGGCAGGAGCATGCGAGCCCGATGCAGATCGTCGAGCAGGTGATCAAGATCAACGAGGAGATCAAGCGGCGCATGGTCGACAAGCTGCTCGATCTCTGCGGCGGCAGCTTCAACGGCAAGACGGTCGCCGTGCTCGGCGTGACCTTCAAGCCCAACACGGACGACATGCGCGATGCCCCGGCGCTGACCATCGTACCCGCGCTTGTCGGCGGTGGCGCCGAAGTCCGTGTCACCGATCCGCAGGGCCGGCGGGAGGGCGAGGCCCTGCTGCCGAACGTCACTTGGCACGAGGATCCCTATTCCGCGGCCGAAGGCGCGGACCTTCTGGTGATGCTCACCGAATGGAACGAGTTCCGCGCGCTCGACCTCTCGCGCATCGCCGGGAGCATGCGCACCAGCCGCATGGCGGACCTGCGCAACGTCTACTCGCTCGAAGACGCCCGCGCCGCAGGCTTCACCGCCTATGACAGCATCGGACGTGTGGGCGGCGCGGCGATGTAAGTC
>NZ_JALZ01000134.1 GCF_000521785.1 Roseivivax halodurans JCM 10272 | reverse complement strand
CCGGTCGCTGTCGATATCGCCCACCTTCAGATGGGTGACTTCGCTCGCCCTCAGCCCGCCGCCATAGGCCACGCTGAAGGCTGCCCGGTATTTCAGCCCCGGCCCTGGTGCGGCTTCGAGAATGCGCGTCACTTCCTCGGCGCTCAGCACGACCGGGATCTTCTTCGCGGCGCGCTGATAGCGCATGTGCCGCTTCATCTCGGGGCGGGGACACGTCGTCGCGAAGAAAAAGCTCAGCACCGTCAGCCGGTTGTTGAAGGTCGGTGCGCCGACGCCGCGCTCCTTCATGTCGAGTTGAAAGGCCCGTAGCTCCTCCGGTGTCGCCGTATCCGGTGAGTGCTCCAGAAACCGCGTGAACTCGCGCATCGCGCGCAGGTACATCGTCTGCGTCTTCGGCAGCAGCCCTCTGATCTGCATATCCTCGAGAAACCGTCGCCGCAGGGCGGGTACATGCTGGTCCGTCATCGGAACCTCCTGTCATCGGATTGAGAAGGTCCCAATCGTCAGACAGGCGCGCCCATCCACCAAATCCCGGCGCCCCGATCAGCGCCCTACACTCGCCCCTGGCGCCCCTACCGCGAGAGCGGTTTCGTCC
>NZ_JALZ01000133.1 GCF_000521785.1 Roseivivax halodurans JCM 10272 | reverse complement strand
GCGACCTACGTGAAGGTGCGTGAGGGCGGACGGATCGTCAGCCGCGCTGTGATAATCGCCGTTGCGGTCAACGAGGACGGTAAGCGCGAGGTTCTCGGCGTTGCCACCGGGCCTTCCGAGGCCGAGACGTTTTGGACCGACTTCCTGCGCTCTCTCGCAGACCGTGGCCTGCGCGGTGTGAAGCTGGTGGTCGCCGACGACCACAAGGGGCTGCGGGCTGCTGCACGGCGAGTATTCGATGCGACGCACCAGCGCTGTCGCGTTCACTGGATGCGCAATGCGCTCGCCCATGCCCCGGCGAAGCAGCGCACGGCCGTGGCCGCGATGCTGAAGACGATCTTCGCCCAGGAAAACAAGGCAGATGCCGAAGCCCAGTGGGAGGTCGTGGCGGACGCACTGCGCGAGAAGCAGGCGAGGCTCGGCACCCTCATGGACGCCTCGCGCGACGACGTTCTCGCCTATATGGATTTTCCCCGCGAGCACTGGGCTCAGATCGCGTCAACGAACCCGCTCGAGCGGGTGAACCGGGAGATCAAGCGCCGATCCGACGTCATTGGCATCTTCCCCAACGACGAGGCCATCGTTCGGCTCGTCGGTGCGCTGATGCTCGAGACCAATGACGAATGGACGGTTGC
>NZ_JALZ01000132.1 GCF_000521785.1 Roseivivax halodurans JCM 10272 | reverse complement strand
CGCCCAGCATCGCGTTGCCTGAGGTCAGTTCTCGAATACGGTGTTCGAACCGCCCTCGGGAGATGGCGCCGACCTTGAGACCGAAGTTCCGCAGCAGCCCGCGCAACGACATCTCCAGGGCGAGCATCCCCTGCTGGACCGCCTTGCGCGCCGTCAGTAGAGCGCGAACTTCCTGTGCCGAGACGGACTTGCAGTGGACGGGTCGGAACCATCCGAGGTGAAGCAAGCGCGCAATACCCTCGGCATCCCTCCTGTCAGTCTTGATCGGCATCGCCTTCAGGGCACCCTTCACTCGGCGTGTCTCCATCAGCACCACGTCCAGGCCGGCGACCGAAAGTCCCCGATGCAGCCACTGAGACAGTGGTCCGGCCTCGAGGCCAACGGCAGCAATGCGCCCTGGCTGCGTGCCGATCCAGCGCGCGAGTACCTCGGGTTCGCTGGCGACCTCTGCCTCCTTCACGATCTTCCCGTGCTCGTTCAACACACAGACGGCGGTCTTCTCCAGCGATACATCCAGTCCGACAAACAGTCTCATCCCGTGATCCTCCTCCAGGGTGCGATACGGGAACGGCGACAGCTCGCGCGACAGCTGGCAAGCGGTAACGGGCGGCGCGTGGCGCAGGCCCCGTTACGGCATCTCG
>NZ_JALZ01000131.1 GCF_000521785.1 Roseivivax halodurans JCM 10272 | reverse complement strand
GGCATGACCAGCGTGCTGCACACATGGGGCTCGGCGATGACCCACCATCCGCACGTCCATGTCATCGTCCCGGGCGGGGGGCTGTCGCCGGACGGCGCCCGGTGGGTCGCCTGTCGCCCGGGGTTCTTCCTGCCTGTGAAGGTCCTGTCGCGGCTGTTTCGGCGCCTGTTCCTCGAAGGGCTGGAGGCGCTGCACCGGGCCGGCAAGCTGGCGTTCTTCGGCGATCTGTCGAAGTTGGCCGACCCCGATGCCTTCAAGGCCCATCTCGCGCCGCTGCGCAAAGCCGACTGGGTCGTCTACGCCAAGCCCCCCTTCGGCGGCCCGGAGGCGGTCTTGGCCTATCTCAGCCGATACACCCACCGCGTCGCGATCTCGAACCATCGCCTTGTCAGCGCGGACGCCGGCACCGTGGCCTTCCGGTGGAAAGACTACCGCATCAAGCGCGGCGATCGGATGAAGGTCATGCGTCTTCCCGTGGCCGAGTTCATACGCCGCTTCCTGATCCATGTCCTGCCATCGCGGTTCCACCGCATCCGCCACGCTGGCTTCCTGGCCAACGGCATCCGGCGTGACAGGATCGAGAAGATCAGGCGTCTGATCGATAAAGCTCCGGAGCCGGATCGGACGACAGAGGAGGACGGGCGCACCG
>NZ_JALZ01000130.1 GCF_000521785.1 Roseivivax halodurans JCM 10272 | reverse complement strand
CATCGACCGCAGAGCGGAACGTCGGCGCCACGACCGCGCCGATTCCGGGCATGGACATCAGGCGCCGGCACACCTCGTCCTCCCGGGCCAGCCGACGGACGTGCCGCTCGAGCCCGGCCAGTTCGTGGCGCAGAGTAGCGCGGGCACGGAGCATCAGCTCGGTCGCCGCGCCCAGCATCGCGTTGCCTGAGCGAACTTCTTCTTCCAGGCGTAGAGCGAATAAGGGCTGACCCCGAGGCGCTTTGATACCTCCCTGACGGGGTAGCCTCGCTCGGTGATCTGCGCGACCGCGTCCCGCTTGAACTCATCGCTGAACTTGCTGCTGCTCATCCTGGCCTCCTTGCCTCAAAATTAGCGAAGAAGGCGTCCACAATACACGGGGCTATTCATACTGATCCTGCCCCGGTTTGGTGGACACCCATGATAGGCTTTCGAGCCAACGGAAGGAGTGTCCGATGGAGAAGAGTAAGAAGCGGCGGTATTTTCCGGACGAGTTTAAGCGCCAGGCCGCGGAACGCGTCGAGACGAGCGGGCTGACGATCATGGATGTCGCGGCGGAACTGGGTGTCCACGAGACCCAGCTGCGCCGCTAGATGCGGCAATTCGGCAGGTCGGGGACGGGCTCTGCGCGGCGCCCCACAACGCAGGCGCAAAGCGCGTCCC
>NZ_JALZ01000129.1 GCF_000521785.1 Roseivivax halodurans JCM 10272 | reverse complement strand
AGGTAGCAGATGCACCAAGTTGCTGGCTGGATTTGGCGCTCGAGGTCGGCTGCTATGGAGGCATGCCCGATCCTCTCATCATCCAGACCCTGACGGCCAAGCGCGCCGAGATCCTCGGTCAGATAAAGGCCTACGAGGCCCAGATCGCACACGCCAAGCACGACCTGGCGCACGTGAACGCGACGATCGAACTTTTCGCCTCACCTGAGCGGCAGCGAGCGCGCTACATGGTCAGCCACGGCTTCTTCAAGAAGGGCGAGGTCGCCGACATCTGCGTGCGGCACCTCGACGTGGACGGCGAGATGACGACCCGGGAGCTTGCCGAGCGAGTGATGGTAGAGCGCAACCTCGAGGTCTCGGATACCGCGCTGCGCAACTCGGTGGTCTTCAAGGTCGTCCAGGCGCTCCGCCACGCCAAACGCCGCAAGCTCGTTCGGATGGTGGAGAAGCGCAAAGGCATGTGTGTCTGGGCAGCCGGAGATGCCGTCACGCTGCGCGCCGTTGCCAATACCCCTTCCACGCCCGGCTGATCGGCGCGGCAAGGGCGTCACCGATGAGCCGATCCGCGAGGATGCCATTGCTCTCCAGCCGGTGATCCTCGAGCCAAGCAGCGTGGGCCGCATAGGCATCGAGATAGTGTCCCGCCACCTTCAGGTGCTGGCCCCCGATCATGCGCCTGAGCCGCGAGAA
>NZ_JALZ01000128.1 GCF_000521785.1 Roseivivax halodurans JCM 10272 | reverse complement strand
GGAGCTTGACTGGACTCTTATATGATCGAAAGCCATCAGCTTGCTGTTGCGGTGTTTGATCCGGTGGATATAACCGGACGCAAACGAGCAGCAGTGGGAAAACAGGATGGCCGACGGAACTTTTGCAGCAGTGATGCTGATCGCGGGCCTTGCAGATATGGGGCTCAATCATTGCGGATCTCCCGGCGGGTGCCTCGAGCGCACGGCGGATGCTCCAAGATTGAGCTTTTCAGCAGGTAGCGTGCTGGAGCGTCGTGCTGAAAGCGCGGCTGAGATCTACGCCCGATACGATCCTCGGACGCGTTTCGGTCCCTTCGGGACCGCCCTCGGGCTCTCCCTCGGAGAGGAGGGCGAAACGTGGCTCGGTGCGGGTCTGACCTGGGACTGGCGCTTCGGCTCCAGCCCTTACTACGGCGAACTGCACGTGATGCCGGGCTATTATCGGGCCGGCGACGGGTTCGATCTCGGCGGACCGATCGCGTTTCGATCGGGGCTCGAGCTCGGGTACGAGAGCTGGAACGGCTGGCGCTATGCCGTCAGTTACGACCACCGCTCGAATGCCGGGATCTACGACGAGAATCCGGGCGTCGAAACGGTTCAATTCCGCGTCTCCGTGCCTCTCGATTGAGGTGACGAGAGGGCCCGCGGATCTGAGCAGAAGCGTTCCGGAATTGAGGGTGCCTGCGGGGCCCCCGATCGACCATATAAGTGTCCAGTCATGTGAC
>NZ_JALZ01000127.1 GCF_000521785.1 Roseivivax halodurans JCM 10272 | reverse complement strand
TCCCCCGGACGGATCGCTGATCCGCCGCGCTGTCGTAGATGCCCCGGGCACAGGCTCCGCCAAAGAAGGCGAAGGCCTTGTCGTGCGCGTCGAACACCATCTCCTGTGTCTCTCGAGGATAGGCCCGTACGAACAGCATCCGGCTGTAGCAGAGCCGGACATGCGCGACCTTCACCGTCGTGGTCACCCCGTCGACCAGGACGACCTCATGGCTCCAATCGAACTGGTAGGCTTCGCCGGGATCGAAGCTCAAGGGCACGTAGGCGGCAGCCGAGGCTTCCCGTTCGGTCTTCGTCCACGACGAGGCATAGCGCCGAACGGCATCGTAGCCGCCTTCGTATCCGAGGGCCTGAAGCTCCTCGAAGACCCGGATGCGCGTGAGCCGATCCCGCTTCGGCTTGCGGGCGTTCTCGGCCAGCATCCTGTCGAGCTCGTCCTTCCACGGTCCGATCTTCGGTTGGGGCTGCACGCTGCGCTCGTAGCTGAACTCCGTCGCCCCGGAACGGATTACCCTGCGCACCGTGTTCCGCGATACGCGCAGCTCCCGGCAGATCTGCTTGATCGGCTTCTTGTCCTGAAAATAAGCCCGACGGATCTTCGCGATTGTCTCCACGACCAACATCCCGCACCTGCTCCCGGTTGCCCCAGGAGCATCATGGCCACCGATGTAAGGGGGTCATTTTTGGACGCCGATCACCCCGTTACGGGGTCACTTTTCCACGCCGGTTCACA
>NZ_JALZ01000126.1 GCF_000521785.1 Roseivivax halodurans JCM 10272 | reverse complement strand
AGGTTAATGTCGAAGGGCTTTAGGATTTTGCACTCTCCCGCAAACGACCCCAGGCGCGCTGTCCATCGTGGAGGGTCAGTCGCAGTAAGGCAAAGACGGCGGCGTCGATCTTGTCTTCGTCAAGATCCATGACCCTCCCCCTCACGATCCAGTGGAACACAGCTTGGAAGCTTCCATGCTTCCGACCCGGTATGCCGCGGAACGACTTGGAAGATGGCGCAGTCTGTTGATGCGTTCCACCCAAACACATAAACCTCCTGACCAACGGTATTCCCTCAAGGGGAGCGGACCGCCAGGGACATTGCGACAGCCCCGATATTAACATCAATACCGGCCGTGTATCGGCAGGGGAGACAGATATGAGCACGATGACCAAATCCGATTATGTCGCCGCGGTGGCCGAAGAGGCAGGCGTAAGCAAGGCCGAGGCGGAGAAGGTGGTCAACGCCATCGAAAGCGTAACCCGCGCGCATGTCACCGCCGGCAGCGCGGTGCCGATCCCGGGCGTGGGCAAGGTGGTTGCCGTCGACAAGCCCGAGCGCACCATGCGCAACCCTTCGACAGGCGAGAGCTTCGTGAAGCCAGCGCACCGTGCGCCGAAGGTCACCGTCGGCAAGGCGCTGAAGGACAGCCTCGCAAGCTGATCCCGGCCCAGGCGTGTTCACCTTCACCGAGGTTCTAAACCGTCTCGGCTACAATCCCCGCCGCACGATGCTCCTGCGCCATGACCAGCGTGGCACGGTGGCCTGGCGGCGGGGACGCG
>NZ_JALZ01000125.1 GCF_000521785.1 Roseivivax halodurans JCM 10272 | reverse complement strand
TTGAACCACTGCCGCTCGGCGTCAATGAAGTTGACCACCGAGATCGCGGTGCCGCAGGTAGCTGCCGCCAACTTCACGATCTCATCGAAGTCGCGTTCCGGGTCGGTGTCGAGAACCTCAAACAAATGAAGCGCAGCGAGCCGTGCCTGTTGTAGCGGGTGAGGTGCGGCCTCCACGTGGGGCTCACATACAAATTAAAGGTGAATTTATTCGGCCAAGCCAAAAGCCTGTCACCCATGATAGGTCCAGCCCAACGTGACAGCGATCGACCCTTGGCTGAAAAGATCACAAGTGATTTCCGGCAATCAAGGCACTGCCGAGCAAGGCGCAGATCAGGAGGTCCACGGCATGAGGGAGACGGCGTTCACTTTGGAAATCAGATGTACATCCACCCTGATCTCTTCGGCGGCGTCACTCCACTCAAGACGTGGGCGCATCGGCACTCCGGGGCCCTCAGAGGACAGAGTAGCGGTTGTTCCTATCGACAGAACCTCGCCGAATAGGTTTTCGATTTTGCCAGGTGAGCGTTGATAATGACAACAAGGATGAGCGTTGCAGGACCGGAAATGAAGTGATGCCGCCGGGCCATGGGCATAGCAGCAAAGACGACAGGTTGTCCTCCTCCCGCTCGGGGCAGGATGGCGTGCGAGGGCCTCGGCTGACTCGGATCGGGATCCCGGGCGGCATCCGCCATGATACGACGGAACGCATCGCGGCCAGGGCGCCAACGCGCCGCAAGAACGCCGTCCTCAATAAAAACGGCGTCCTGATCGAGTAGAGCGGCCTCACCG
>NZ_JALZ01000124.1 GCF_000521785.1 Roseivivax halodurans JCM 10272 | reverse complement strand
CCGGGCGCTGTCGTGATCGGGCCGCCGCGCTTCAGTCACCGAGGCCCACCACTGCCCCAGCGGCGCGATCGACGACAGCGAGCCGGCGAGCGAGAACTCGGCCACCCAGTCGGGCCGCGTCGCGATCCAGAAATGGCCCTTGGCCCGGATCACCCCCGGCATGTCGCCGTTCAGCAGCTCCTGCACCTTTTCCGGGTGGAACGGCTGGCGTGCGCGGTAGACGAAGGAGGCGACGCCGTATTCGTCGGTCTCGGGCACGTGATCGGCGAAGCCGTAGAGCTCCTTGGCCCACATCGGGTGCTCGTGCGCCTTCTCGAAATCGAAGAGACCGGTGTCGAGGATGGCCTCCGCAGGCACGTCCGAATGATCGGTCTCGATGATCCGCGCCTCGGCGTTGAGGCTGCGGATGATCTTGCGCGCGGCATCGGTTCGCTCCGGCCCGGCATCGCGGACCTTGTTGAGCACGACCACATCCGCGAACTCGATCTGGTCGGTCAGCAGGTGAACGAGCGTGCGCTCGTCCGCCTCCCCCATGGTCTCGCCGCGGTCTCGCAGGAAGTCGTGGCTCGCGAAGTCGTTCAAGAGGTTCACCGCATCGACGACCGTGACCATGGTGTCGAGCCGCGCCACGTCCGACAGGCTGCCGCCGCCCTCGTCGCGGAAGTCGAAGGTCGCAGCGACGGGCAGCGGCTCCGAGATCCCGGTGGATTCGATGAGCAGGTAGTCGAAGCGGCCTTCGAGCGCGAGCCTGCGCACCTCGTCGAGAAGGTCGTCGCGCAGGGTGCAGCAGATGCAGCCGTTGCTCATCTCCACGAGGGTCTCGTCCGTGTGGCTGAGATTGGCGCCGCCATCC
>NZ_JALZ01000123.1 GCF_000521785.1 Roseivivax halodurans JCM 10272 | reverse complement strand
AGCACGCTGGTCATGCCGATCCGCGCGCCCAGACGCTTGGGATCGGCGGCGATGGTCAGCAGCGTCTCCGCGGATGCCCTGAACAGCAGACCATAGACCGCCGCCTTGTTCTGGAGGGCAATGTCGGCGATCCGGGCCGGCAGGGTGAAGACCACGTGGAAGTATTCGACCGGCAGAAGGTCCTCGATGCGCGCCTGCATCCAGTCCCGCGATGCGGCCCCTTGGCATTTCGGGCAATGCCGGTTTCGGCACGAGTTGTACGCGACATGCTCGTGGCCGCATTTGGTACACGCCGCGACATGCCCGCCGAGCGCGGCGGTGCGGCAGGTCTCGATGGCGGACATCACCTTCAACTGAGGCAGGTTCAGATGCCCGTCATAGCCACGGCGATATGCAGCACCATGGGCGCGGAAGATATCCGCGAGCTCCAGCTTTGGACGGGGCACGGGACCGGGATCAGCCGGAACCAGCCTCCCGTCGCAGCAACAGATCGAGCGGGCTGGTCACGTCCCGGATCGTCTTGGTGGCGACCTTCGTGTAGATCGTCGTGGTCTCCAACTTGGCATGACCGAGCAGCACCTGGATCACCCGGATATCGGTCCCGCTCTCCAGAAGATGTGTTGCAAAGCTGTGCCGGAGCGTGTGAGGCGACACCTTCTTCCTGATCTCGGCGAAGTCGCAGGCAACGCCGAAGGCGCGGTTGAACTGCCGCGTCGAGATCGGATCGATCCGGCCGCGACCGGGGAACAGCCAGCCCGCGGGCCGGGCTTCGCGCCAATAGTCGCGCAAGAGCTCAAGCAGGCTCGGCGACAGCATCACGTGGCGGTCCTTGCGGCCCTTGCCCTGGTCGACGCGGATCAGCATCCGGTCGCTGTCG
>NZ_JALZ01000122.1 GCF_000521785.1 Roseivivax halodurans JCM 10272 | reverse complement strand
CCTCGAGACGGTTTCCCGCCTACTCCCTTAGCAGGGGAGCGCCTTCGACCACTCGGCCACGTCTCCACCGACGCGTATAGCCGCGCAAGCCACGGAGACACAAGGCGAAATTCATATTTTTGTCGATCGGGCCATTCGGGGCCTCAAGCCCTTGAAAGAGCACTAAAAGGCGCCGGAAAGCACCGGTTGTGGGCCAAATCTGGCCACTCCGTAAGGCTGCCCTTTTTCCCAATCGGTCACGTAAGGTTCAATTTAATGCGGTAGCTCCCGACGTTTCAAAGCGCAGCCAGGTCCCTGAAACGGCGTGCTGTTCGGCGGTGTTTCCGCTCCGCCCAAGCTGAACCGACCTCCTGAGGCAAAATGAGGTCTGACCATGAGAACCGAACAGCAAGAGAGTGGCCTGGGGGCTACACACCCGCGGCTGCAAGAGGCGCGGAAGGACGCGCCTGCCGACCGTCAATGGCTGCAGCCTAAGGATTACTATCAAACGCCGAGAACCTTTTCGGCGATTCCGGGGACCAGCTAGCTGAGAGCGTCACCCGCGCGAACTGGCCGCCTCGTGTCTGAGAGCAGTCCAGACAGCGGTCCGTAAGCCGCTGGTGGGCGCATCGCGAAACTCGCGTCCGCGCCTTGACCATCCATTCAGCGAGCTCCGATACCGGGACTGGGAGAACGGTGGGTCTGGAGATAAGTTTTTTGCAAGACAGCGCCGCGAAGGCCGACAAACGAGGGTGTCCGATAAACTCGAGGTCGTTCACTCTTTAGCTCTCCGGATTACGCAACGTCAGTGGTCTCGTGGGATGATATCCGCCGCAGTATGAACAATTTATGCAAAAGCGCCCTTAACCCGCCTTCGTCTTCGTGCTTTACCTCGGCAACGCAGACGCGAAGGCTCGACTGTGCCTGTCCCTATGCCGTGTGGAGGATTCCGGTGTTCCTGATGTCCAGCTCGTTCAGCCGGGGAACGCGCCCGGTGCGCAAACCGGGAAGG
>NZ_JALZ01000121.1 GCF_000521785.1 Roseivivax halodurans JCM 10272 | reverse complement strand
GAAACCCGCCCGCTCGTACTCGATGTCACGTTGAACAAGGCTGCCGAGTATCCATTCGGACACGGGCGTTTCACGCTGGGCCTTTCGGTGCGCGGCAACCTCAGTCGTAGCGAGTGGGGAATGGATTATGGCGTCGAAAATGGCCTCGTGGGCGACGAGGTGCAGCTGCTCATCGAGACCGAGGCGATGCGGGTCGAGGACTAACCCTTCACCGCGCCGGCAATCAGGGCCGACACGATCATGCGTTGCAGCATGACGAAGACCGCGACGGCGGGCAGCACCGCAATGAGGCAGGCGGCCGCCAGCAGTTGCGTCGTCGAGGCGCTGGTGGACCCCGCGAAGTTGAAGATCGCGACGGAGATCGGCCAATCCGAATCCCGCTCGAGCAACACGAACGGGATCAGGAACTGTGACCAGTTCATCACCATAGTAAGGATAAAGGCCGAGGCGATGCCGGGCCGAGCAAGAGGCAGCGTGATCCGCGCGAGGATCGTCCGCCGGGATGCGCCGTCGATGGACGCGGCTTCTTCGAGTTCTTTCGGTATGGCATCGAAGGCAACCTTGAGAAGCCACACCGCCAGCGGCATGCCAAGCGCGCCGTAGACCGCGATCACCGACAGATCGAGGTTCAGAATATCCAGAATGGTCATCCAGCGGTATAGGGGAACGAGGATCACGAGCGGCGAGATCATCTGCACGGCCAGGAGCCCGATCATGATCGCGCCCTGGCCGCGAAAGGGAATGCGCGAGCAGGCGTAGGAAGCGGGGATCGCCAGAGCCACCGCCAGCGCCCCACCCGAGGCGGAAAGCTTCAGCCCGTTCCAGAGGTAGATCAGGAAGGCCGGGTCGGACAGGATCGTGGCAAAGTTGCCGAGCGTGGGATCCTCGGGCACGAAACGCGCGGCTCCGAGATAGACCTCCGACGGGGTCCGCAGCGCGAGGCTGCCGAGCCACGCGAAGGGCAGTGCGAAGAACGCGGCAAGCAGCGCCAGCGCCGCATAGGT
>NZ_JALZ01000120.1 GCF_000521785.1 Roseivivax halodurans JCM 10272 | reverse complement strand
GGGATGAGCATGAACGATATGGGTATGCATCTGCGTGTCTTCCGTGATCCTTTTCGGAGCCTGGCCTGACACTGGGCTTTCAATTCTGATATGTCGCCTAAAGATCTTGAATATCGGCATTTCACAAATGAACAAGCGGCTCGACTGGAACGACTACCAGACCGTTCTCCGGATCGCGGAGGCGGGCTCGCTTTCGGGCGCGGCGCACCGGTCCGGGTCGAGCCATCCGACCATGTTCCGCAGGATCAACGCGGTCGAAGAGACGCTTGGCGTGCGGCTCTTCGAGCGATTTCGCACCGGCTATCGCCTGACGGCCGCAGGGGAAGAAGTCGCGAAGACCGCGCGCGAGATGGAAGACCTCGCCAACGTGACCGAGCGACGCGTAGCGGGCCGCGACCTGAGGCCCTCGGGTATCGTGCGCCTGGCAACGACCGACACGCTGCTCCACGGCCTGCTGGCACCTCAGATTGCCAGTTTGCGGCATTCGGAACCCGAGATCGTGCTCGAGGTCGCCGTCTCGAACGAGATTGCCGATCTCTCCCTCCGGGAGGCGGATATCGCAATCCGGCCCGCGGCGTCACCCGAGGAGCACTTGGTCGGACGCCGCCTCGGCCGAATCCGGCAAGCCGTCTATGGGGCGCGGTCGCTTGGCCTCGGCGAGGTGGATCGACGGGAATTGTCAGCCCTGCCCTGGATCGGCCCGAGCGCGTCCATGGCCTATCCTCAACTTCACGTATGGATGCGAAAGCGCGGGTGTGAAGGATCTTGCATCATCAGGATGGATAGCGTCCTGAGTATGCATGCTGCGGTCCGTGCCGGCATCGGCGTTGCGCTCCTGCCCTGCTATTTGGCCGAGCCAGATGCTGACCTGCAACGCCTTGGCATCGAGGTCGAAGACCTTGTCGCGGACCTTTGGATGCTGACCCATCCCGACCTCCGCCATACCGCCCGCATTCGCGCCGTGCTCGATTTCTTCGGCACCGTACAGGGAGCCTTGAAGGATACTATTAACAGGCTGCTGAAAAAGGCC
>NZ_JALZ01000119.1 GCF_000521785.1 Roseivivax halodurans JCM 10272 | reverse complement strand
TTAAAGCCTTTCGGCTGAAACTTGAATCATGGGATTCCCATGAAGGACAGGCTGTGATTCATCTCGTGTGGGAGGATGGATCATGTCAGCACCATTGCCGTCGGCGCTTCGGACCCGATTTCTGAAGTACATCAAGGAAGGATTGAGCGGACGGGCTGCTGCGGCGCGACTGAAGGTGTCGCCCGCGACCGGAGCCCGTTGGGCGCGCCAGATCAGGACGAGGGGCCATGCCGAACCTTCGATCCAGGGTCGCCCGCCCGGCTCGGGCAAGCTGGCGGCCTACCGTGGCTTCATCGAGGAGCTGGTCGCGCAGGACCCCGATATCACTCTCTTCGAATTGCGCGACGCCCTTGCCGAGGCGGAGGGTGTGGACGTCCACCACTCCTCCATTGCCAAGCTGCTGACCCGGCTCGGGTTCACGTACAAAAAAAGTCGCTGGTCGCCACCGAGCGGCGACGCGCACGGGTCAGGCAACAGCGTGCCGAGTGGATGAGACACCGTCTTCCCGCCATCTCCGCCCAGCCCGAGCGCGTGGTTTTCCTGGACGAGACGGCGGTGAAGACGAACCTCACGCGTATCCGCGGGCGGGCCCCACGCGGAGAGCGGCTGACCATGGATGCTCCATTCGGCAGCTGGGGCACGCAGACGCTGATCGCGGGACTGACGGCGGACGCGCTGATCGCACCTTGGGTGATCAAGGGTGCGATGGATGGTCCAGCCTTCGCCGCCTATGTCCGCGACGTCCTGGTGCCCGAGATTACGCCGGGCACTGTCGTTGTGCTCGACAACCTTGCCACGCATCGCAACGCCGAGGCCGCCCACGCGCTGAGGGACCACGGTTGCTGGTTCCTCTACCTGCCGCCGTACTCGCCCGACTTGAACCCCATCGAGCAAGCCTTTTCCAAACTCAAGGCTCATCTGCGAAAGATCGGCGCGAGGACCTTCACTGACATGTTCAGTGCCATCGGGGCGATCTGTGATCTCTACGGCTCGCAAGAGTGCCGGAACTACTTTGCCGCTGCCGGCTATGTATCAGGTTAATGTCGAAGGGCTTTA
>NZ_JALZ01000118.1 GCF_000521785.1 Roseivivax halodurans JCM 10272 | reverse complement strand
TCGAAGAGGATCTGCCAGATCAACCCATTGGCGATGCCCGGCACGACCCAGGCGGCAAGCACCAGCGTCCGGAATGCGGCCATGCCGGGCAGGCCCCGCCGCTCTCCGCGCGCGATCATCAACGCGATGGCAAGGCCAAGCGCCTGAAGCGCCGCAACATTTATGCCGACGAACAGAAGCGTGGTTCCAAGCACGCCCGGCAGGGCCGGGTCGCTGAAGACAGCCGCAACCGCCCGCGTCGACACCCCGGTTGCCGGATCGATCAGCGTGGCGTCGCTAAAGGCAAGGCGCCCCACGTCCAGAACGGGCACCGCGTAAAACGCCGCCAGCACCGCGACGGCCGGGATCAGCCATGGGGCCGGATGGTCCTGCCCCGGGGATCGCTCGGGCGCGTTCCTCACTGCCGATCGTAGGCGGCCTGGGCCGCGGAGGCTGCCGCGTCCAGTGCCTCTTCGGGCGAGGCCGTGCCGGAGAGGACGTTGCCGATGAGTATCTGGATCTGGTTCGAGATTTCCGGATAGATCGCCGCCCCCGGCCGCGAGACCCCGTTCTCGAGCGCCGCCGCGAAGAGGTCGAATTCAGGGCCGTCATAGGCATCGTAGCGGTCGTAGATCGCCCCGGACGTGGGCAGGAGGCCCTGATAGGCGTTGCCGGGCCCGGCATAGATCTCCTTCGCGATCTCGCCGCACAGCTCGACCTTGGCCGGATCCTCCGACAGCGCTGCGATGCTCCAGCCGCCGGTGCCGGTGGCCCGCTGATCGGGCGTGGGTCCAGGGAGCTCGGAAACTTTCCAGTTCGCAAAGGTCGCGTCGTCGAGGGTGTTCCGCAACTGGCCGTATTGCCAGTTCCCGCCCACGAACATCGCCGCCGTTCCGGCGGCTGCCGCGGCGTTGAACGCGTCGTAATCGGTGATCGACGTCACCCGCCGCGGGGCGGCACCGCTCTCGACGAGATCCCGGTAATACTCCACGGCCGCGAGGAACTTCCCGCGGTTCTCTCCCTCCGCGAAGATCGGACGACCGTCATCGTCCACGAGCCGGCCGCCCTGCGCCCAGAAATTGCCGAGCCAGTCGAACGCCGTGCCTTCCCAGCGTCCGCCGTTGAAGAGGATGCCCTCGCGCCCCTCCGCC
>NZ_JALZ01000117.1 GCF_000521785.1 Roseivivax halodurans JCM 10272 | reverse complement strand
TGGACCACGGCAAGACGACGCTGACGGCGGCGATCACGAAGTATTTCGGCGACTTCCGCGCGTATGACCAGATCGACGGCGCTCCGGAAGAGAAGGCGCGCGGGATCACCATCTCGACCGCGCACGTGGAATACGAGACCGACGCGCGCCACTACGCGCATGTCGACTGCCCCGGCCACGCCGACTACGTGAAGAACATGATCACCGGTGCCGCCCAGATGGACGGCGCGATCCTGGTGGTGAACGCGGCCGACGGCCCGATGCCGCAGACGCGCGAGCACATCCTGCTCGGCCGTCAGGTGGGCATCCCGGCGATCGTGGTGTTCCTCAACAAGGTCGACCAGGTCGACGACGAGGAGCTTCTCGAGCTGGTCGAGATGGAAGTGCGCGAGCTTCTCTCGGCCTACGACTTCCCGGGCGACGACGTTCCGATCGTGGCGGGCTCGGCGCTCGCGGCGATGAACGGCGAGAACCCCGAGATCGGCGAGAACAAGATCCGCGAGCTGATGGCGGCGGTCGACGAGTACATCCCGCAGCCCGAGCGCGCGGTGGACCAGCCGTTCCTGATGCCGATCGAGGACGTGTTCTCGATCTCCGGCCGCGGCACGGTGGTGACCGGCCGCGTCGAGCGCGGCGTGATCAATGTCGGCGACGACATCGAGATCGTGGGCCTGAAGGACACCAAGAAGACGACCTGCACGGGCGTCGAGATGTTCCGCAAGCTGCTCGACCGCGGCGAGGCGGGCGACAACATCGGCGCGCTTCTGCGCGGCGTGGACCGTGACGGCGTCGAGCGCGGTCAGGTTCTCTGCAAGCCGGGTTCGGTCAAGCCGCACACGAAGTTCGAGGCCGAGGTCTACATCCTGACCAAGGAAGAGGGCGGCCGCCACACACCGTTCTTCGCGAACTACCGTCCGCAGTTCTACTTCCGGACGACGGACGTGACCGGCACCGTGACGCTGCCCGAGGGCACCGAGATGGTGATGCCGGGCGACAACCTGAAGTTCGGCGTCGAGCTGATCGCGCCGATCGCGATGGAAGACGGCCTGCGCTTCGCCATCCGCGAAGGCGGCCGCACCGTCGGCTCGGGCGTCGTCTCGAAGATCGTCGAGTGATCCGGGCCGGGGCCTGAAAGGTCCCG
>NZ_JALZ01000116.1 GCF_000521785.1 Roseivivax halodurans JCM 10272 | reverse complement strand
TAGCTCAGCTGGGAGAGCGCCTGATTTGCATTCAGGAGGTCAGGAGTTCGATCCTCCTAGGCTCCACCATCAAAACCGGCCGCGCAGCGGCAAAAACAATCCGGGGGATCGTTTTTAGGTTTTGATGCCAAGCAGCTACGCTGCGCGGCAGGACGCTGGCGCAACCTGCCTTTGATCCACCATTGGTACTCAGTTCAGAGAGTTGTCCGATTAGATCGGCAAGCACTGCCTCAGTGTTTGCCCGTCCAATCGGACGACAAATGACATCGTGAAGAGAGATACAAATCAACATTGCCTGATGGCTGCGAGTGTGCAGTTCATCTCGGTCGGTTCCGCTATTGCGGACGGCGGGCAGGGTGCTTGCTGAGTAAGGCGCCCATACCCGTATCCCGGCCCGAAACGGGCAATCGTTGTCCAAGTCAAGTACACTAACCCGGTGCATTCGCTGAATGCACCATGTTCGGCCTCTACCCGAGGCCGAGCGGGATAGTATGCTTTCGATCCGGAAACAGAGGAATGGCGACGAACCAGCGTCGTTCCGTGGCGGGTTCATGCGCTCAAGTAGCCGAACAGGCGGTAGCGCAAAGAATCTGTCTCTTTCTGGATCGGATCAAGCGCGAGAAGGGCGTTTGGTGGATGCCTTGGCAGTAAGAGGCGATGAAGGACGTGATACTCTGCGATAAGCCGGGGGAAGCCGAGAATAGGCTCTGATCCCCGGATCTCCGAATGGGGCAACCCACCTGACAGTTCGATATAATTGCCGCAAGGCAGCTTATATCTTGCTGAGACAGGTACTCATCATCTGAATACATAGGATTTTGAGAGCAAACCCGGGGAACTGAAACATCTAAGTACCCGGAGGAAAGGACATCAATAGAGACTCCGCTAGTAGTGGCGAGCGAACGCGGACCAGCCGAGCCCAAGACGTGACCAGAAACAGCTGGAAAGCTGTGCCAGAGCGGGTGACAGCCCCGTATGGGAAGCGTTGCGGGACGTATCAAGTAGGGCGGGACACGTGAAATCCTGTCCGAAGATCGGAGGACCACCTCCGAAGGCTAAGTACTCCTTACTGACCGATAGCGAACCAGTACCGTGAGGGAAAGGTGAAAAGCACCCCGACGAGGGGAGTGAAACAGTACCTGAAACCGAGCGCCTACAAGCAGTCGGAGCTTGACTGGACTCTTATAT
>NZ_JALZ01000115.1 GCF_000521785.1 Roseivivax halodurans JCM 10272 | reverse complement strand
GGTGTGATGCGCGGGACGGACGAGGCAAGCGGGACGCTTTTCAGCTATGTGGACCTTGAGGAACGGGTCCCTGCGGGTCATCCGCTCCGCAAGATCCGGCAGATCGTGAACGACGCGCTGGCAAGCCTCGATGCCGAGTTCGACGCGCTCTACACGGATTTCGGCCGTCCCTCCATCGCGCCGGAGCGGCTGATCCGAGCGAGCCTTCTCCAGATCCTGTTCTCGATCCGCTCGGAGCGGCAGTTGATGGAGCAGATGGACTACAACCTGCTGTTCCGATGGTTCGTCGGGCTCGGCATCGACGATGCCGTGTGGGTCCCAACCGTGTTCACCAAGAACCGCGACCGGCTGCTGACCACGGACATGTCGCGCAAGGTCATGGCCGCGATCCTGGCGCACCCTGAGGTCAAGCCACTGCTGTCTGACGAGCACTTCTCGGTGGACGGCACGCTGGTGAAGGCGTGGGCTTCCATGAAGAGTTTTCAGCCGAAGGACAGTCCGCCACCCGATCACGACGACGATCCGGGTAACCCGCCGTCGCCACCAACCCAAGAGCCCTCCGCAGACACCGACAAGCCGCCCCAGCAGACCGAGACCCAGCCGATGCCCGCCACGCCCCGCCAGCCCCGCAACGCCGAAGTGAACTTCCGGGGCGAGAAGCGCTCAAACGCGACCCACGCGTCCGTGACGGACCCCGATGCCCGCCTCTACAAGAAGGCGCCGGGCGCCGCGGCGGCGCTATGCTTCATGGGACATACGCTTATGGAAAACCGCAACGGCCTTGTGGTGCAGGCGGACCTGACCCACGCCGACGGCCATAGCGAGCGGGAGGCGGCGATCGAGATGATCAACCGGCACTCGCCGGGCTCGACCCGGCGCGTGACGCTCGGGGCAGACAAGGGTTACGACGCGGCCTCCTTCGTCGCCGAGCTCCGGCGGATGGTGGTGACGCCGCATGTCGCGCAAAAGGCCCGGCATTCCGCCATCGACGGCCGGACCACCCAGCATCCGGGTTATTCCCAGTCTCAGCGGCGCCGAAAGAAGATCGAGGAACCTTTCGGCTGGGCCAAGACCGTGGGCGGCATGGCCCAGACCGTCCACCGCGGCCTCGACAGGGTCCGCGCACAGTTCACAATGACTATGGCGGCCTGCAATCTGGCCAGGTTGCCGAAACTCCTGGCAGCATGAGAAACAGACCATCCCAG
>NZ_JALZ01000114.1 GCF_000521785.1 Roseivivax halodurans JCM 10272 | reverse complement strand
GCAACCGTCCATTCGTCATTGGTTTCAAGCATCAGCGCGCCGACGAGCCGGATGATTGCCTCGTCGTTCGGGAAGATGCCGATGACGTCGGACCTGCGCTTGATCTCCCGGTTCACCCGCTCCAGTGGATTTGTCGACGCGATCTGAGCCCAGTGCTCGCGGGGAAAATCCATGTAGGCGAGCACGTCGTCGCGCGAGACGTCCATGAGGGTGCCGAGCCTCGCCTGCTTCTCGCGCAGTGCGTCCGCGACGACCTCCCATTGGGCTTCGGCATCCGCCTTGTTTTCCTGGGCGAAGATCGTCTTCAGCATGGCTGCCACAGCCGTGCGCTGCTTGGTCGGAGCATGGGCGAGCGCGTTGCGCATCCAGTGAACGCGACAGCGCTGGTGCGTTGCATCGAACACTCGCCGCGCAGCAGCCCGCAGCCCCTTGTGGTCATCGGCGACCACCAGCTTCACGCCGCGCAGGCCACGGTCTGCGAGAGAGCGCAGGAAGTCGGTCCAGAACGTTTCTGCTTCGGAAGGACCGGTGGCGACGCCGAGAACCTCGCGCTTGCCGTCCTCGTTGACCGCGACGGCGATTATCACAGCGCGGCTGACGATCCGCCCGCCCTCACGCACCTTCACGTAGGTCGCGTCGAGCCAGAGATACGGCCAGGCTCCTTCCAGCGGGCGAGAGAGGAAGGCGTTCACCCGCTCGTCGATTTCGACGCAGAGGCGACTGACCTGGCTCTTCGACATGCCGCCCGCGCCCATGGCCTTCACCAGATCGTCCACGGAGCGCGTGGAAACACCTTGGACGTAGGCCTCCTGAATCACCGCCACGAGCGCCTTCTCGGCTGTGCGGCGCGGCTCCAGGAAGCTGGGCAGGTAGCTCCCCTTTCTCAGCTTCGGGATCTCCAGCGCGATCCGCCCGGCACGGGTGTCCCAGTCGCGGTCCCGGTAGCCGTTCCGCTGAACCTCCCGCAGGGGCGAACGTGCGCCCTTCGCGGCGCCGGTTCGCTCTTCCACTTCCGCTTCCATGATCCGCTCGGCCGCGAAGGCCAGCATCTCGCGGACGAGGTCGCCGTCAGCCTGCTTCTCAACCAGCTCGATCAGCGTCATTCTGTCGTCGGTCATCGTCATCTCCGTTCTCGGTTCAAGGTCTCGCAACCCGAACCTGCCCGAAGATCGACGATGGCCGCCAGCGTCACACCCGGCCGCGCGCTGCGCTACGCCGGGGCT
>NZ_JALZ01000113.1 GCF_000521785.1 Roseivivax halodurans JCM 10272 | reverse complement strand
AGATCCATGCAGTTCGCGTAGAAGGTCACCGTCGCCGGCCAGTCCGAGAACATGCCGACGATCCCGACATCCTGCGCCAGCACGTCGAGAACCCGCAGGTAGTCGCCGTCGCTGTCGATCGCATCGTTCACCGACTGGAAGTACCAGCCGCCGCCCCCGGCGAGCGGACCGGAGCGCTCGAGCGACCAGCCGATGATGTTCAGCCCCGCAGCCTTCGCCTCTTCGGCATAGGCCGAGGGCACCATCTCGCCCGCATCGTCCAGCGTCAGCAGCATCCAGATCGGCGGCGCGATGTAGGTCACGCCCATGTCGGCGAGCTCCTGCATCGTCGGCTTGAAGGTCGCGGGATCGGTCGGGTCGATCAGGCCCTCGTCGTCGTCCTCGGCCTCGTAGCGGTCGTCGAGATAGACCGCCTGCTCGCCGTATTCGGTGTTCTCGATCCAGTAGATCACGTCGCTGAGATTGAAGCTCTGCGGCCAGACATCCTCGGGGGGCACGTCCGCCGCGACATATTCGTCGATCAGCTTCTGGGCGTAATCCTCCTGCGTGAAGCCGTCGAACGGCATCTCGACCGACGGCGCCTTGAGCTCGGGCGTGAACTTGCCCCCGAGAGACCGGAAGAGCTCGATCGATTCGGCATGGGTCATCAGCTCCGCCCCGTCCGCATAGAGCGTGGTGCGGAACGGCGCGACGCCGCCGAGATAGGCCTCGGCGGTCTCTGCGGTCGCGTCGAAGGAATCCATCTTCGGCGCGAGCGACTCGAACTCGTCGAGCGTCAGGTCGGAGGTCCGGCATTCGGCCGTCGCTTCGGTGTCACCCGACGCCGGCTGGAAGGGCTGGGTGCACTTCCCTGCGAGATCCGTCACCACGATGTTCGTCGTCGTGTGCAGGTCGTTCTGCGCGTGCCGGCAGACGAGCTCCTTGTCCTTGGTGAAGGTCACGTCGCATTCGAGGATCCCGGCCCCCTGCCGCGCCGCGGCCCGGTTCGCCTGCACGGTATGTTCGGGGAACATCAGCGACGCGCCGCGATGCCCGATGGAGAAATCGGTGCGCTCCGGCGCGTTGCCGAGGCACGCCTCGAGCGTGGACTTCAGCTCCCCGTCCTCGAGCGTCTCGACCAGAAAGGCGGGACGCTGGCCGTAGCTCATGGTCGGCCCGTCCCCGGCGCCGTCCTGAGCGACCGCCGCCACCGGAACCGCGGCTCCGAGCGCGGCAAGCATAATACGCTTCATGTGTAT
>NZ_JALZ01000112.1 GCF_000521785.1 Roseivivax halodurans JCM 10272 | reverse complement strand
CTACACCACTTAGCGTAATCGCGGCTCCTCACGACCACGACCGCCCGCCATCGTGGCAAGGTTGGTCTGGCCTCGGTGTTCGCCGTGGCCCTGAGCATGGAGGATAAGATGGGTGTATTTGCAGCGCTGGATGTGTCGCAGAAAGAGACTGCAATCTGTTTGGTGGATCATGACGGTACGATCCTGGCGGAGGCCAAGGTCCCGACTTGTCCGGATGCGATTGCTGACTGGTTCGCTGAGAGGGCTGAGGGTCTGCAGCGGGTGGGCATGGAGACCGGGCCCCTTGCGGTGTGGCTTTGGAATGCGCTGATCGCGCGGAAGGTGCCGATCATCTGCCTCGACGCGCGACACGCCAACGGCGTGCTGAAGATGATGCCAAACAAGACCGACAGGCACGACGCTCGCGGTCTCGCGCAGATCGTGCGCACCGGCTGGTTCAAGGCCGTGCAGATCAAGAGCCACGCCGCCTACGTCAATCGGGCGCTGCTGACGGCGCGGGAGACCTTGGTCGGGATGCGGGTTAAGTTGGAGAACGAGATCCGCGGGCTGTTGAAGACGTTCGGAGTTATGTTCGGCAAGCGGGTCGGCGGCTTCAAGCGACGCGCTGAGGAGATCATTCGAGAGGAGCTGTCCGTGGCGCCAGAGCTCGTCCCGGTCTTCAAAGCTCTGATGCAGGCCCGCCGCGACATCCTGGCCCGCATTGCCGCGCTCGACGGTCGGATACGGGCGACCGCCAAACACCATGCGACGGTCCGGTTGCTGATGACTGCACCCGGCGTCGGCCCGATCACCGCCATGGCGGTCGTTGCAGCTTTCGACGATGCAGCCCGGTTCCGCCGGTCCTCAAGCGCAGGGGCCTATCTCGGGCTGACGCCGAAGCGCTACGAATCCGGGGAGGTCAGTCGAAACGGACGGGTCTCAAAACGCGGAGATCGCTTCACCCGCAAGTGCCTCTACGAGGCCGCCAACGCGATCTATTGCCGTAAGCTCGGCGGCTCCCGTCTGCGTAACTGGGCCAAGGCTGTGGCCGAGAGAACGGGACCGCGCAAGGCGAAGGTCGCTCTGGCGCGGAAGCTGGCCGTCACGCTGCATGCCATGTGGCGGTCCGGCACCCCCTTCCAGGAGGCGGCTATGGCGTAAAAATCAGAGAGCGACGCTGATCTTCGAACCACGACGGAATGCGTCCAGCCGGGACGCATGGCGAGGGTGAGATCGCCCCCACCTATGCGGCACAATCGACCGCGCACACCACTTCGATCCACCCGACCCTGAACGCAAACATGCGGCGTCCACGCGGCGACCGCGGAGAGAACCCCAGAGCCCGGCACGCAGGATAGAAGCACAAGAGGATCAGACCTTGACTGGAGCGATTAGAGAAC
>NZ_JALZ01000111.1 GCF_000521785.1 Roseivivax halodurans JCM 10272 | reverse complement strand
TGCAGCGAGTATGATCGCTGAGAAGAAGGTCTTTGGGCATCGGTCATAACGGGTCGCCACCCGTCTCCAATCCTTGAGCCTGCCGAACATGATCTCGATCCGGTTGCGCCGCTTGTACCTGCGCTTGTCGTAGCGGACGGGCGTCGTCCGTTTCTTCCGGCCCGGGATGCATGGACGTATCTTCTTGTCTTGCAAAGCTTCTCTGAACCAGTCGGCATCGTAGCCGCGATCTCCGAGCAGCCACTTAACATTGGGCAGCTTGCTGACCAGCGCACGCGCCCCGATGTAATCGCTGACGGGCCCGGCAGTCAGGAACAGGTCGATGGGCCGGCCATGGCTGTCGCAGACGGCGTGCAACTTCGTGTTCCGTTCTCGGGCAAAACTGTCCCCCGGACAGTTTCTTCATCCCTCGAACCCCTTCGTCCGGTCAATCAGGCGTCCACGCCCCCCTTTTTCACGCCCAGGCTGGACGCCGTGCGATGGGCCTTCAGATGAGTTGCGTCGATCATCACGGACGTCTCCTCACCATGCTCGGCCGCCAGCCCGGCCATGATCCGGGCGAAGACGCCTCTATCGCTCCACCGCTTCCAGCGGTTGTAGAGTGTCTTGTGCGGGCCGCATTCCCTTGGCGCATCTCGCCACCGCAAGCCATTGCGATTGATAAAGATAATACCGCTCAGAACGCGCCGGTCATCAACCCGGGGCTTGCCGTGCGACTTGGGGAAGTAAGGCTCCAGACGCGCCATCTGCGCATCGCTCAACCAGTAGAGATCTGACATGTTCACCGCTCATTTTCGAACGGTGAATCCCGCTCTCACAACCAAATCAATGGGTCCTGACCCTAGTCACCGAACTCTCGCGGAGCCAAGCGCGGGACTTCATGCACGACCTCATGGATGACAACGTCTCCCCTGCCCTAGTACGCAAGATAATGGTCAGCCTGCGCGCCGTGCTCGCCGAAGCCGTTGAGCGGGAGTGGGTCGAACACAACGTCGCTACCGACGTGAAGATGCGCCGGCGAAGGCGCAGCGAAGCTGACGAGCGCGTCATTCCGACCAAAGACGAGATCCGACTCATCATCGACAGCGCGCCGGACTCTCATCGCGTCATGTTTGTGACCGCGATCTTCACCGGCATGCGCATTTCAGAGTTACGCGGTCTGACCTGGGATCACGTCGATCTCGAACGCGGCATCATTCGCGTTCGGCAGCGAGCGGACGAGAACTGCAAACTCGGAATGCCGAAGAGTAAAGCAGGACGCCGCGACATCCCGATGGCTCCGGCCGTGAAACGTGAGCTCACCGCATGGCGTCACAAAGCCCCAGCTTCAGAACTCGCACTCATATTCCCTAATGGTGCCGGCAAGATTCAGAACTACGCAAATATCTACAACTGAACCGCGCCGGGTTTGCC
>NZ_JALZ01000110.1 GCF_000521785.1 Roseivivax halodurans JCM 10272 | reverse complement strand
GGCCGCCGACTACATCGTCAAGGACATCGCGCTTGCGGGTTACGGGCGCAAGGAGCTGGACATCGCGGAGACCGAGATGCCGGGTCTCATGGCGCTGCGGGAGGAATACGGGGCCGCCAAACCTCTTTCCGGCGCGAAGATCGCCGGCAGCCTGCACATGACGATCCAGACCGCCGTGCTGATCGAGACGCTGGCCGCGCTCGGCGCCGAGGTCCGCTGGGCGTCGTGCAACATCTTCTCGACGCAGGATCATGCCGCCGCCGCGATCGCCGAGGGCGGCACGCCGGTCTTCGCCATCAAGGGCGAGACGCTCGAGGAATACTGGGATTACTGCGACCGCATCTTCCATTTCGACGGCGAGGGCCAGGGCGGTGCGTCTCTGATCCTCGACGACGGCGGGGACGCCACGATGTACATCCTGCTCGGCGCGCGGGTCGAGGCGGGCGAGACGGACCTCATCGCCGATCCCTCCTCCGAGGAGGAAGAGGCGCTCTTCAAGCAGATCCGCAAGCGGCTCGAGGCCTCGCCCGGCTTCTTCGCCAGGCAGCGCGACGCGATCCGCGGCGTCTCGGAAGAGACCACCACCGGCGTCAACCGGCTCTACGGGCTGATGCGCGAGGGGCGCCTGCCCTTCCCGGCGATCAACGTGAACGACAGCGTCACCAAGTCGAAATTCGACAACAAGTACGGCTGCCGCGAGAGCCTCGTCGACGGCATCCGCCGCGCCACCGACGTGATGATGGCCGGCAAGGTCGCGGTGGTCTGCGGCTACGGCGATGTCGGCAAGGGCTCGGCCGCCTCGCTCGCCGGCGCCGGCGCGCGGGTGAAGGTCACCGAGAGCGACCCGATCTGCGCGCTGCAGGCGGCGATGGACGGCTTCGAGGTGGTGCTGCTCGAGGACGTGGTCGGCTCGGCCGACATCTTCATCACGACGACCGGCAACAAGGACGTCATCCGCATCGACCACATGCGCGAGATGAAGGACATGGCGATCGTCGGCAATATCGGCCATTTCGACAACGAGATCCAGGTCGCGGCGCTGAAGAACCACAAGTGGACCAACATCAAGGAGCAGGTGGACATGATCGAGATGCCCTCGGGATCTCGCATCATCCTGCTCTCCGAAGGTCGCCTTCTGAACCTCGGCAACGCGACGGGGCATCCGTCCTTCGTGATGTCGGCGTCCTTCACCAACCAGGTGCTGGCGCAGATCGAGCTCTGGACCAAGGCCGACGAGTACAAGAGCGAAGTCTACGTGCTGCCGAAGCATCTCGACGAGAAGGTGGCGCGGCTGCATCTCGACAAGATCGGCGCGCGGCTGACCCCGCTCTCGCCCGAACAGGCCGCCTATATCGGCGTGACCCCGGAAGGACCCTTCAAGCCCGAGCATTACCGCTACTGACGCGGCGTACCCCCCGGGCCGCGGGAACCCGCGG
>NZ_JALZ01000109.1 GCF_000521785.1 Roseivivax halodurans JCM 10272 | reverse complement strand
ATTCAACCGGTCGTCGCAACACCTACGATCATATCCTGTTTGAGCAGCCGGTCGAGAGCCTCTGCAGGTGATTGCCAGCCCAGCGTTTTCCGAGGTCGTGTGTTGAGTGCATGGGCAACGGCGCTCAGCTCTTCGGCGCCATGTTGGCTGAGATCCGTTCCCTTGGGGAAGTACTGGCGGAGCAGACCGTTGGTGTTTTCATTGCTGCCGCGTTGCCAAGGGCTCTGAGGGTCGCAGAAGTAGATCTCGAGACCGGTATCTATCCGCAGCTGCGCGTGTTGGGCCATCTCGGCCCCCTGGTCCCAGGTCAACGAGCGGCGTAAGTGTGCAGGCAGGCTGCCGATCGTCCCTGCGATGGCATCCCGGACGGCCTCGGCGCCGTGGCCGGCAAGGGCTGGCCCATTCCTGACAGACTTGGTCGTCCCGTGCCCCTCCATGCGCGGCAAGTGTAGGAGCATGGTAAAGCGGGTCGTGCGTTCGACCAGCGTGCCGATCGCCGAGCTGCCGAGACCGAGAATGAGGTCGCCTTCCCAATGACCGGGAACAGCCCTGTCACCGATCTCCGCCGGGCGGTCGCTGATCATCAACGCGTCGGTAATGAAGGTCTTGCCGCGGCTCCGGGATCGTTCGCGCGGCAACCTGAGTGCGCGGCCGGAGCGGAGACAGGCTGAGAGCTCTCTCCTCAGCGCCCCGCGTCCTTGAATGTAGAGCGCCTGGTAGATGGCCTCGTGGCTGATGCGCATTGTCGGATCCCCGGGGAAGTCCACCTTCAGGCGCTGCGAGATCTGCTCCGGACTCCAGGCAGATGACCAGCGTCGGCTTTGCCGGTGAACAGCCCGCCGAGCTTTCCATACCACAACAGGACCGTCGAAGGCGATGCCGTCCGGCGTGGCAATGAGGCCGGATAGCCGGTCCTGCACGTAGTCGCGCAGGGCGAGATTGACCGCGAGCTTGCCGGCCTTTGGACGCTTGGCCGCACGATCTGCGTGCCACTGCGCGGCAATAGCTCGATAGTCGAACTCTCCGCCGCGTGTCGCCGAGTTGCGCCTGATCTCACGAGAAATCGTGCTCGGAGATCGGCCCAGCTTGCGCGCGATCGCCCGCACGCCGGAGCCCCGAGCGCATTCGAGGGCTATCTCCTCGCGTTCCACGAACGAAAGGCTATGGTGCTTCGGCACAGGAGCCGATGGCGCAAGATGTGTAGGAGGCATTCCGCCAGAACTCCGAAACCATCGAGTTCCGACCGGAGCGGAAACACCTGCTGCAACAGCGGCTTCTTCGCTGGACAGCCCCGCTGCAATCTCCCGCCAGAACCGGCACAGATGCTCACGCTGCCAGACTGGTGGCCGACCTGGCGAGGATAATTTGCGTCGCGTCGAACGCTCCGACTTCCGTCTTCCTGACATCAACAACACCTCCAATAGCGGGGTGTTGCGACGACCGGTTGAAT
>NZ_JALZ01000108.1 GCF_000521785.1 Roseivivax halodurans JCM 10272 | reverse complement strand
TAAAAAACCATCCCGGACCGTTGCCCGCCTGTGCGGGATAGAAACGAGGCGTGCTACTCTCGAGGCAGGAGGGTAGCGGCCGTTGGCTTATTGGTGGGTTCGACCCCGTTAAAAAACGTGGCCCATGGGTTCATGCGCACTTGAGAGTGGTGACGCCGGCTGTCCGTGCGATCCCGATTAGGAAGATGAAGGACTGGCATAGCCCACGCCCTCCGCTCAAACGGAGGACATGTCATGACGAGAGCCAAGACCGGCGACCACCCGGAGATGAAGCTGGTCAATCCCGGCGCTGCTGCGGTCGACATCGGGTCGACGATGCACATGGCGGCGGTCAGCTCGGAGAGTTGCGCCATGCCCGTGCGCGCCTTCGGCACTTTCACGCGAGATCTGCACGACCTGGCAGCCTGGTTCCGGTCCTGCGGGGTCACCAGCGTGGCCATGGAGTCGACTGGCGTCTACTGGATACCCGCCTTCGAGATCCTCGAGCAGCACGGCTTCGAGGTCATCCTGGTGAATGCGCGCTACGCCAAGAACGTGCCGGGCCGGAAGACCGATGTCAGCGATGCCGCTTGGTTGCGCCAGTTGCATTCCTACGGCCTGTTGCGCGGGAGTTTCCGACCCGAGGCAGAGATCGCCACCTTGCGCGCCTACCTGCGGCAGCGCGAACGTCTCGTCGAATACGCGGCCGCGCATATCCAGCACATGCAGAAGGCGCTGATGGAGATGAACCTCCAGCTTCACCATGTCGTCTCCGACATCACCGGCGTGACCGGCATGCGGATCATCCGCGCGCTGGTGGCAGGGGAGCGTGATCCGGATATCCTGGCGTCTTACCGGGACGTCCGCTGCCATTCCTCCCTGGAGACGATCCGGGCCGCTCTGGTCGGGAACGACCGCGCAGAGCATGTCTTTGCCTTGGCCCAGTCACTCGAACTCTACGATGCATACCAGGCGAAGATTGCGGAGTGCGACGGAAGGTTGGAAGCGGCGGTGAACGCGCTGACTGTAAGGGCAAAGAGACCGGCTCCTCTACCCAAACCGCGCTTCCGCCAGAAGCCGACCGGCGCACCGGCGTTCGACGTCCGGGCGGCGCTGAATGGCGTGCTCGGGGTCGATCTGACGCAGATTCACGGCATCGGGCCGAGCCTTGCCCTGAAGCTCGTGGCCGAGTGCGGGAGCGACCTGACGGCCTGGCCGAGCGCGAAGCACTTCACGTCGTGGCTCTGCCTCGCGCCGGGCAACAAGATCTCCGGCGGTAAGCTCCTGTCGTCTCGCACCCGCCGGTCCTCCAGCCGGGCCGCCGCGCTTCTGCGTCTTGCAGCAACCACCATCGGGCGCAGCGAGACCGCGCTTGGGGCCTTCTATCGCCGCCTGTCGTCTCGTGTCGGAAAACAGAAGGCGGTCACCGCCACCGCGCGGAAGATCGCGGTCCTGTTCTACAACACGCTGAGGTTCGGCATGATCTACAGCGATCCCGGTGCCGCCGTCTATGACGAGCGTCACCGAACGCGTGTCCTTGCCAACCTCCAGCGTCGCGCCCGAACCCTCGGCTACGATCTGGCGCCTTTGCCCGAGACCGCCCGTGTTTCTTAGGAA
>NZ_JALZ01000107.1 GCF_000521785.1 Roseivivax halodurans JCM 10272 | reverse complement strand
GACGCGCGCGAGGCTTTCAAGATGTCGTCATGGGGCGGCCAGGGCCGGATAGGCTGACGCTTCCACATCCCAGAGGAGGACGGCATGAAGACCTACATCGGCATCGACGTTTCGCTCGCGAGCTCGGCAGTCTGCGTGCTCGACGAATATGGGCAGGTCGTGAAGCGGGCACAGATCGACAGCGAGCCCGAGGCGTTCATCGCATTCCTGCAGGACCTGCCGTGGCCCGTCGAGGCGATCGGGCTCGAGGCCGGTCCGTTGTCGCAGTGGCTCCACCGCGGCCTGGGCGAAGCGGGCTTCGAGCTGATCCTGATGGAGACCCGCCAGGTGAAGGCCGTTCTGAAGGCCATGCCGGTCAAGACCGATCGCCGGGATGCCGAGGGCATTGCGCGGCTGCTGCGCATGGGGTGGTTCAGGCCGGTCCATTGCAAGTCCGTGTCCGCCCAGGAGATGCGCGCCCTGCTCAGTGCCCGAAAGGCTGTCCAGAAGGCAGCCCTCGACATCGAGCAGTCGTTGCGCGGGGTCCTTCGCAATTTCGGGATGAAGCTCGGTCCAGTTGGGAAGGGCAAGGGGCGCTACGAGGCGCGTGTCCGCGAGTTGGTCGCGGGGAATTACGCGCTGGAGGCTGCCGCATCGGCCATCCTGGGTGCCCGGGCGATGCTGCGCGACAAGCTGACGGCACTTGACCGCAGGGTGCTCGAGCTTGCCCGCCAGGACGAAGCCTGCCGGCTGATGATGACGATGCCCGGCGTTGGCGCCGTGGTCGCCCTGACGGTCCGCGCGGCGATCGACGACCCGGCCCGGTTCCGGTCGTCGCGGGAAGTGGGACCGTGGGTCGGCCTGACGCCCCGCCGCGAGCAGTCCGGAGAGCGAGATATAATCGGACGGATCACCAAGGCAGGGGATGCCGGATTGCGCACGGCGCTCTTCAACGCGGCCACTGTGATGATGAACCGTGCGAGGCCGTGCTGGCTTAAGGCATGGGGGATGCAGGTTGCCAAGCGCCGCGGCTCGAAGCGCGCCACAGTGGCCGTCGCACGGCGTATCGGGGTCGTGCTTCATCGCATGTGGCTGGATGGCACCGAGTTCCGCCCCCAGCGTGATCCGGTCACGGCCGCCGCCTAAGGCGTCAAACCGCACAGGAAAAAGGAGAAGGCCAGCTCCTGGCAGGATCCGTCCCGCCACGACGAAGTCCCCACCGGGACGCGGTTTCCGGAGACGCCGGATATGTCCCAGCCCCCGGGCGTTTTGTCCGAGAGCGTTTTCAAGATGGGCGCCCGGGAACCGATCTCACCGACATCATGTAGGCGGCCTGCGCGCCGACCACGGACGGAAGCATGACACCGGTATGGGACTGGGAGTGGAAGTGATGGCGCTGCGGAAGGAGCACGCTGCGGAAGGAGCACATGGCTCTGCACAGGACCAACGCGGCTGTCGGCGCGGGCGGCGCTCCGATATTTGGTGTCTCCGCGCCGCCCGCGCCTCGCGTTCCGCAGCCAGCCGGGCAATTGCGGAAGCCTTGCCGTGCAGATTCCGGATTGACGGCCGGGGCCCCAAGACGGAAGAGACATATATCTCCGCGCAACCGTCCATTCGTCATTGGT
>NZ_JALZ01000106.1 GCF_000521785.1 Roseivivax halodurans JCM 10272 | reverse complement strand
CGTCGCCTGGGCGAAGTCGCACCCACATCCGGAGATGCGCGACCGGAAGACCTGGGAGGTGTTCGAGGAAGAGCGACCGCGCCTGGTGCCCTATGCCGGGCGGTTCGATGGCTTCCACGCGGTTCCCGCCTCGGTCTCGAAGTCCGGGGCTCCGCCCGTTCAGGGCTGAATTGGTCCCCCGGACCAATTCCGGGACGCCCTTCACCCTGTCTCGTGCGGTTCGATAGTGAGGAGGTTCAGCAAAAGGTCCGGGGGACCTTTTGCCCGACGAACGCGCTACTCGGTCGACGCCCGCGCCGTCGGCCGGGCTGTCGAGGTTCGCGCCTACGCCGAACGGATCGAGTTCTGGCAGGACGGCAAGATCGTCGGCGAGCACGACCGGGCCTTCGGTCGCGGCAAGGACATCTACGACCCGCTGCATTACGTGCCTGTGCTCGCCCGCAAGCCGGGCGCGCTGCGGAATGGCGCTCCGTTCAAGGACTGGGAATTGCCGACGGCGATGCGGCGCGTGCAGCGCAAGCTCGGCCGGGTGCCCAACGGCGACCGCCAGATGGTCGAGATCCTGAGCGCGATACTGACCGACGGCCTGGACGCGGTAGACGCGGCCTGCGCCGAGGCTTTGAGCGAGGGCGTTCACTCATCCGCGGTCGTCTTGAACATCCTCGCCCGCCGCCGGGAGCCCGGGCCGCCGCTAACCATCGCGACGCCGGACGCACTGCGCCTGAGCTGCGAGCCGGTCGCCGATTGCAGACGCTACGACAGCCTCAGGAGACCGGATCATGGAAAGATCGCAGGTGCTGGACGTGATGGGCCAGCTCAAGCTCTACGGGATGAAGGCGGCGTATGACGAGATCATCGCCACCGCCGTGAAGCGGCAGCACGAGCCGCAGAAAATCGTCGGCGACCTTCTGAAGGCCGAGATCAGCGAGAAGCAGGCTCGTTCGATCAAATACCAGATGACCATCGCCAAGCTGCCGCTGGCCAAGGAGATCGACGAGTTCGACTTCGAGGAGACGCCGGTAAATGAGACCCTGGTCCGCGACCTCGCGGGCGGAGACTTCCTTGAGCAGCAGCGCAACGTCGTGCTGATCGGCGGGACCGGCACCGGCAAGTCGCACCTCGCCGTCGGCATCGCCCGAGCCTGCATCCGAAGCGGAAAGCGCGGCCGCTTCTTCAACGTCGTCGACCTCGTCAACAAGCTCGACGTCGAAGCGCGCGTAGATCGTCAGGGCCGCACTGCCGATCTGCTTTGCCGGCTCGACTTCGTCATCCTCGATGAACTCGGATACCTACCGTTCGCTCAGACCGGCGGGCAGTTGCTCTTCCACCTGATCTGCCGCCTCTACGAGCGCACCTCGATCCTGGTGTCGACAAACCTCGACTTCGGTGAATGGCCGAGCGTCTTCGGCGATGCCAAAATGACCACCGCGCTCCTCGACCGGCTCACCCACCATTGCGACATCGTCGAGACCGGCAATGAGAGCTGGCGCTTCAAGACGCGAGCCTGAGCCTCAAATAATCGCTGGCCCGATCCGGTTGCGCTGTATGAAGGCTACACCGCATCGGGCCAGCTTCCGGTGCGCTCAGAGGGGGCAATCTTCGACGCCGATAGGGGGTCAGAATTGGACGCCGATTGACA
>NZ_JALZ01000105.1 GCF_000521785.1 Roseivivax halodurans JCM 10272 | reverse complement strand
GATGCGGCATGAAGAATTGCTGCGTCGCAGCAGGAATACCGCTGCGAGCGCACGCAGCGAGGATCTGCTTCTTCCGCAACGGGCTGATGGTGTTGAAAAACGTCTGTCGTGGCGCTGGTCGAGTTGGCCTTCGAATGACGGGTCAGCGAGAGGATCGGGGATTTTGATGGGACGCACTCGTCCGCCTCAGGCGGGCGCCGCTCCATTTGAGCTCTGTGACCGGAGTTTCGCCAGTTTCCGAAGGTTTTGGGCCGTTGCTGCCAAGGTGAACTCGTCTTTCGAGCCAAGCGGGCCCCTGAGCCGGAGTCTACCGAGGCCCAGGATCCGCTTCAGGTGAGCGAACAGCATCTCGACCTTTTTCCGCCGCCGCTGTGCCACCTCGTTAAACGCGGAAGCCGTGCAGGCTCGGGCGAAGTCTCGGACGATCTCGTATTTCTCACGATTGATGCTGCGCACGTCGCTCTTCGGACAGCACTTGGCCTTTGACGGGCAGTCCTGACAGTCCGCCTTCAGCGCGCGATACCGGCGCGGCCTCATCCCTGTCGCCGAGCGGCCCGGATCGGAATAGTTGCGCCGGGAATGCCGGAGCTCCTTACCCTCGGGACAGATGTAGCGATCGCCTTCCTCGTCCCACGTGAAGTCTGACCGAGACCAGGTCCCGTCCGTGCGCTCGGACTTGTCGAAGACCGGGATGAAGGGAAGGATCTGCCGCTTCAGCGTCAGCCAGACGAGGTTCTCTTCCGAACCGTAGGCCGTGTCGGCCGCCAGCCAGTCCGGACGGAGACCAAAGCGCCGCTCGGTGCGATCCAGCATCGTGCGGGCCGACCCGACCTCTGCCTGCCGCACCGATCTCGTCGCTTCGACGTCCATGATGATCCCGTGATCGGTGTCGATCAGGTAGTTGTCGGAATAGGCAAAGAATGCCGGCCCCTTACGCGCGGCCGTCCACTGGCTTGCGGGGTCAGCATGAGCGGTGAACTTCGGCGTCACCGTGGTGGCCGCCCCGAACGCCGCTTCGTCGAGCGTGTCGAGATACTCGCGAACGGCGCGCGGAGCCTCCGAGGGATCAATGATTGCGGCGTCCCAGTCCTCGGCTTTGCTGGAGGTCTGCTTCTGGACGTCCGCGCTGATCAGGCTGGCATCGACGGCGAACCCGGTTCCGCCAACGAGGCCCTCGGCAATGCACGTCGCGACGACGTCCTCGAACAGGCGGCGGAACAGGTCGCTCTCACGGAACTTGCCGTGGCGCAGCTTCGAAAAGGTCGAGTGATCGGGGATCTTGTCTTCGAGACCGAGGCGGCAGAACCACCGATACGCCAGGTTGAGATGGACCTCCTGGCACAGCCGGCGTTCCGACCTGATCCCCATCACGTAGCCGATGACGAGCATGCGGATTATGAGTTCCGGGTCGATCGATGGCCGCCCGGTGTGACTGTAAAAGCCGCGAAGATCTGCGTGCAGTTCGCGGAGATCGAGGAACCGGTCGATCCCGCGCACGAGGTGGTTCTCCGGAATATGCGTCTCGAGATCGAACTCGTAGAACAGCCGCGCATGCGCCTTTTGAGTTCCCAGCATCCCGTGCCCTCCCGCTCCCGTAAATAAAGGGAATCAGAAGCTTCAGCCTCCGGCAAGCGCGGAGTTTTTCAACACCATCGGCTCG
>NZ_JALZ01000104.1 GCF_000521785.1 Roseivivax halodurans JCM 10272 | reverse complement strand
GCCTATTCCAACGAGGTCCTCGCAACGGAAGGACTGCCGGACAACACTCCGTCCTGATCACTCCGCTTTAAGCGGCGAGGGGGTTCAGGGCCGATGGTCACGCGTCTGTCATGTGACCGGGTCATGACATGGTCATCCGAACATGGGGGACATGACATGACACGCACCGGGCTTTGCCTGACCTCCGTTCTGGCGCTCGCCGCCAGCGGCGCCATGGCGCAGGAGATGAACTTCAACCGCATCGCCAGCTTCGACGTTTCCGAGAACGCCGAGGGAGAGCTTGCGGAGGAGACGTCGGCCGAGATCATCGCCGCCTCCGGCGACGGCATGACGCTGATCTACACCAACAGCCCGAACGGCACCGTCGGCATGATCGGGATCGAGGATCCGGCCGCTCCCGAGGCGATGGGCGAGGTCGGGCTCGACGGAGAACCGACCGCGGTTGCCGTTCTGGAGACCACCGCCTTCGTCGGCGTCAACACGTCGCAAAGCTTCACCGAGCCCTCCGGTTACCTCGCCACCTTCGACATGAGCGCCGGCGCCAAGGTCGAGGGCGCCGATTGCGATCTCGGCGGGCAGCCCGACAGTGTCGCGCTGGCCCCGGACGGGAGCTTCGTTGCGGTCGCGATCGAGAACGAGCGCGACGAGGAGGCGCGCGACGGCCGGGTCGGGCAGATGCCGGCGGGCTTTCTCGCCATCGTGCCGCTCGCCGACGGCGTGCCCGAGTGCGACGCCCTCACGCGGGTGGAGCTCACCGGCCTTGCCGAGATCGCGCCCGAGGATCCCGAGCCGGAATTCGTCGACGTGAATGCCTCGGGCGAAATCGTGGTGACGCTGCAGGAGAACAACCACATCGCCGTAATCTCCTCCGGGGGCGAGGTGCTGGACCACTTCTCCGTTGGGGCGGTGTCGCTCGAGCAGATCGATGCCACCGAGGACGACGCTCTGTCCTTCACGGAAAGCCTTGCGGACGTGCCGCGCGAGCCCGATGCGGTGAAATGGATCGACGAGGATCACTTCGCCACCGCAAACGAGGGCGACATGGATGGCGGCTCCCGCGGCTGGACCATCTTCAGCCAGGACGGTGACGTCATCTACGACAGCGGCAGCAGCTTCGAACATGCACTGGTCGAGATCGGCCATTACCCGGAGGGACGGTCCGAGAACAAGGGTGTGGAGCCGGAATCGGTGGAGTTCGCCACGTTCGGCGACACGCCGCTGGTCTTCATCGGATCCGAGCGCGGCTCGGCCGTCGGCGTCTACGATGTGAGCGATCCGGCGGCACCCGAGCTTCTGCAGCTGCTGCCCTCCGGCATCGGCCCCGAAGGCTATGTCGGGCTGCCGGACCGGAACCTTCTGGTCTCGGCCAACGAGACCGACCTCTCCGCGGATGGCGGCGCGCGCGCGCATGTGATGATCTTCGAGCGTCAGGAGGCGGAGGCCGCCTACCCGATGCTGACCTCCGCAGGCTCCGACACCCTGATCGGATGGGGCGCGCTCTCGGGGCTGGTCGCGGGCGGGGACGGTATGCTCCACGCTGTGAACGACAGCTATTACGCGGGCTCGCCGATGATCTTCACCATCGATCCTGCCGAGACGCCCGCGCGCATCACCGCTGCCGTTCCGGTCACTCAGGACGGCGCACCGCCGGCCGGCATCGACATGGAAGGCATCGCCACCGATGGCGAGGACGGGTTCTGGATCGCGAACGAGGGGCATGCGGAGAACGATCGGCCGCAGGTGCTCTTCCACGT
>NZ_JALZ01000103.1 GCF_000521785.1 Roseivivax halodurans JCM 10272 | reverse complement strand
GCTGGGCGTTACGAAGAGATGTACCGCCGGTCGGTGGAGGACCCGGACGGGTTCTGGGCCGATGAGGCGAAGCGGCTCGACTGGATCAAGAGCCCGAGCCGGATCAAGGACGTGGACTTCACCCACGGGCAGGTGTCGATCAAGTGGTTCGAGGACGGCACGCTCAACGTCGCCCACAACTGCATCGACCGCCATCTCGAGACCCGCGGCGATCAGACCGCGATCATCTGGGAGCCCGACGAGCCCGGCGAGGAGGCGCAGCACATCACCTACCGGCAGCTGCACGAGCAGACCTGCCGGATGGCGAACGTGCTCAAGGACCAGGGCGTCGGCCGCGGCGACCGGGTCGTGCTCTACCTGCCGATGATCCCCGAGGCGGCCTATGCCATGCTCGCCTGCGCCCGGATCGGCGCGATCCATTCGGTCGTCTTCGCCGGCTTCTCGCCCGACGCGCTCGGCCAGCGCGTCAACGGCTGCGGCGCCAAGGTGGTGATCACCGCCGACGAAGCGCCCCGCGGCGGCCGCAAGACCGCGCTGAAGTCGAACGCTGACAAGGCGCTGCTGCATTGCGACGACCGGGTGAAATGCCTCGTCGTCAAGCGCACCGGCGGCCAGACCACCTGGGACCAGAGCCGCGACATCGACCTCACCGCCGCCATGAAAGACGCCGCCCCCGACTGCGAGCCGGCGGAGGTGGGCGCCGAAGACCCTCTCTTCATCCTCTATACCTCGGGCTCGACCGGACAGCCCAAGGGGGTGGTACACACAAGTGGTGGATATCTGGTTTACGCCGCCATGACCCACCAGATCACCTTCGATTACCACGACGGCGACGTCTACTGGTGCACCGCGGATGTGGGCTGGGTCACCGGCCACAGCTACATCGTCTACGGGCCGCTCGCGAACGGCGCGACGACGGTGATGTTCGAGGGCGTGCCGACCTATCCCGACGCCAGCCGCTTCTGGCAGGTCTGCGAGAAACATTCGGTCACCCAGTTCTACACCGCGCCGACCGCGATCCGCGCGCTGATGGGCCAGGGTGACGACTTCGTAACGAAATCCGATCTATCCTCCCTGCGAATCCTCGGGACGGTGGGCGAGCCGATCAATCCCGAGGCCTGGACCTGGTACAACGAGGTGGTCGGACAGGGACGCTGCCCGATCGTCGACACCTATTGGCAGACCGAGACCGGGGGGCATCTCATCACGCCCCTTCCGGGCGCGCATGCGACCAAACCCGGCGCGGCGATGAAGCCGTTCTTCGGCGTGCAGCCGGTGGTGCTGGAGCCCGAATCGGGCAAGGAGATCGAGGAGACGGAAACCTCGGGCGTGCTGGCGTTCCGCGACAGCTGGCCCGGCCAGATGCGCACCGTCTGGGGTGACCACGAGCGGTTCGAGAACACCTACTTCCAGCAATACAAGGGCTATTACTTCTCGGGCGACGGCTGCCGGCGCGATGCGGACGGCGATCTCTGGATCACCGGGCGCGTCGACGACGTGATCAACGTCTCGGGCCACCGCATGGGCACGGCGGAGGTCGAGAGCGCCCTCGTCGCCCACGAGAAGGTCGCCGAGGCCGCGGTCGTCGGCTACCCGCACGAGGTCAAGGGCCAGGGCATCTACTGCTACGTGACCCTGATGACCGGGATCGAGCCCTCGGACGAGCTGAAGAAGGAGCTGCAGACCTGGGTCCGCCAGGAGATCGGCCCGATCGCCAAGCCCGACCTGATCCAGTGGGCCCCCGGCCTGCCCAAGACCCGCTCGGGC
>NZ_JALZ01000102.1 GCF_000521785.1 Roseivivax halodurans JCM 10272 | reverse complement strand
GGACAAACCGGGCTGTCGCGAACTCGCGAGGAAGGTCCGTTAGCCGCGCTCCTCGCCGTGTCACGTCTCTATCGTAAAGCTGACACGCTGGTCTGCTTGAATGCGCATATTGTGGTCCGCGAAGATGGAGACGAACGATGGCCAGAATGACCCTTTCCCGTCGCCAGGCACTCGCCACGGGTGCCGCGGCGAGCGCGATGCTTGCCGCTCCGAGCCTTTCTCGGGCGCAATCTCGGCCGGTCATGATGCACGGCATCATGTCCGGAGACGTTGCCCATGACGGTGCGATGATCTGGGGGCATGCGGACCGCGACGCTCGCATGTTGGTCGAATGGGCGACCACGGAGAGCATGGCAGATGCTACACGGGTACCGGCCCTGAACGTGGGTCCGACGACCGGCCATACGGGCAAGTTCCTCCTGAATGACCTGCCTTCAGACCAGGAGATATTTTACCGCGTCCGCATGGAAGATCTCTCCGACCCGACCGCAGTTTCGGAACCCCTTATCGGGCGCTTCCGCACCGCGCCCACGGGACTGCGTGACATACGTTTCGTCTGGTCCGGCGACACGGCCGGGCAGGGCTGGGGTATCGACCGGGATCGCGGAGGAATGCGCACCTACGCCACGATGCGGCAGCACGAGCCGGACTTCATGATCCATTCGGGCGACACCGTTTACGCCGACGGCCCGCTGGAAGAGGGGGTCGCGCTCGAGGACGGCACGATGTGGCGAAACGTCGTCACGCCTGCCAAGCGCAAGGTCGCCGAGACGCTGGACGAGTTCCGCGGACAGCATCTGTACAATTACCTCGACGACAACGTGCGCGCCTTCAACGCCGAGGTGCCGATCCTGGCGCAATGGGACGATCATGAGGTGACAAACAACTGGTATCCTGCCGAGATTCTCGAGGATGACCGGTATACCGAGAAGAACGTGCGACTGCTCGCAGCGCGGGGCGCACGGGCGTTTCACGAGATGATGCCGACCCGGCAATCCCTCGAGGAACCTGCGCGCGTCTATCGCAAGGTCGCCTACGGTCCGCTTCTGGACATCTTCTTCCTCGACATGCGCAGCTATCGGGGGGACAACTCGCCGAACCGTCAGGAGGACGGCGCACCGTTCCTCGGCGTGCCGCAACTCGCCTGGCTGAAGCGCGAGCTTACCGCGTCGCGGGCGACCTGGAAGGTGATCGCCTCCGACATGCCCATCGGCATGATGGTCCGCGACGGCGAGACCGATTTCGAGAACATGGCCAACGGCGACGGCCCACCGCTTGGACGCGAGCAGGATATCGCCGAGATCCTGTCCGTCATCCGTGCCGCCGACATCGCCAATACCGTCTGGTTGACCGCAGATGTGCATTATACCGCGGCGCACCACTACAGCCCGGATCGCGCCGTGTTCCAGGATTTTGAGCCATTCTGGGAATTCGTTTCGGGACCCCTACATTCCGGGACTTTCGGTCCCTCCGAGTACGACAATACGTTCGGTCCTGAGGTACGCTTCGCGAAGCATCCCGAGGAAGGCCGGGCGAACCTTCCGCCATCCGAGGGACTTCAGTTCTTCGGTCTCGTCGATATCGACGCCGCCACCCGGGAGATGACGGTGCGGCTCATGGATTCCGGCGACACCGAACTATGGTCTACGCGCCTCGCACCCCGTTTGTCCTGAGTCGCGTCGGACTATTGCCCGCGCATTCAAGGGGGATCGGGCCGCCCGACCTACCGGTCTCTCTCGCCGGCGTTTGTGGAAGCTAGCCGGAATATCCGTCTGCATTGGTAAACGTAGCATCATTGGAGCCGACATTCGTTCACGTGGTAGCATCCGGAAGGATGGGCTC
>NZ_JALZ01000101.1 GCF_000521785.1 Roseivivax halodurans JCM 10272 | reverse complement strand
CCAGCCCCTCAGATAAATGTTGATAATTCGCAGAGCCGCCCCTAAGTGGGCGGCTCTCGAGCTTTGAATTACTGACATTTGAGGAGTTGGTGCCGCCAAGAACGTCTCGATGAATTCTTCGACGCCGAAAAGACGCCTTCCCCGGCTGGTCGGCGGCTTCAGCGTTAACTTCTGCCGCAACCCGCACTGCGACCGGTTCGGCCTTCTTCCTCACCCGTTCTCTATTCGAGGACGCCGCGGTGGCGACCAGGATCACGGCCGGGTGGTTGGCTCCGGCGAAGACCGATCCTTTCGGTGCCCCGCATGCGACGGCTTCAACATCATCAAGTCGAACACCGCTATCGCCGAGGAATACTCCCGGCTGTCCCGTCAGTATAGGAAAAAGTTTTTCCCGTCCTGCCGGACCGAGTCCTGTCCGAACTTCGACCTGCCTCTGGCCCTCGCTCCAAGTGCTTACCGCGGCGCGGGACGGACAGCTCGTGGCGACCAGCGACACCAGTGCAAGATCTGCAAGGCGACCTTCTCGCAGGGCTCACCGACGCGCCGGCACAAGAAGACGGATCGAACCGGCGATATCCTGCTCTCATTGGTCAACAAGGTGCCGATAAGTCGTATCCGGGAGACGCTGGGCGTCACCTACGGCCATATCTACAACAAGATCGAATTCCTCGAGGAGCAGTGCCTCAAGTTCGCCGCCCGGCGCGAAGAACGCCTTGCCGACTGCTTCCGGGCTTCGGACCCCAGTTTCGCCACCGATGCACAGGTCATCCTCGTGAACTGGCCGGTCAAACGGCGCCGCGGCACGATCCCGTTGCTTCACATGGCAACGGTGCATCAGGGCAGCCAGTTCATCATGGCGGCCACGGTCGACTACGATCCGTCCGTCTCGCCCGGGCGCCTGGACGAGGAGATGATCCAGTCCGGCGACTTCGCGCTCCCGCGGTCGATGCGCCGGCAGGCGCGCCTCTGGTCGGCGCGGGAGTATGAAGCCGGCCTGGTGCGGATGAACCGCGCGATCTTTTCGGAAGACGACCTGGCCGTTGGCGGCCAGTGGAGATTGCCCGGAACAGGATCCCGCGTGCGCACCGACATCTTCATGCATGCGCACATGATGCTTGTGAAAAAGCTGCTCGGTCAGGATTTCGAGCGCGCGCTGTTCTGCCTCGATGCCGAAGCAGGGTTGGCCGCGGCGACCTCGGCGATCTTCCATCCCGAAGTCGCGGAGCGGCGTGTGGACATCGCCGAAGTGAGCTTCACCAAGGGCATGACGAACGATCTTCGTAACGAGTATGCGGATCGGGGCCGAAAAGCTCGTCGCGAGCTGCTGGAAGAGCACCAGGCGGCCGTCGCCGACACCGTCGCGAGGCACGATGTGCCCGAGCTGCAGGCCCTGGTCGCGGCCGTCCTCGAAGACCGACTCGGTGAGCTCGATCCGGCAGCCAGAGGAGACCTCCTGATGCGCGAGGGCCTGCGCTGGCCGTTCCACACCAAGGCGGAGCCGGAGAAGACGATCCGGCTGAGGACCGATCTCGGCCAGCACGGCTTCCTGGAGCTGGCGGACGTGCTGTGCCGAGCCTCGATCCACCCGGTCGATGCCTACTTCAACTTTGCCCGGAGGCGCGTTTCGGGGTTCGAGCGGGGCATTCCGACCAGCGCGAATGCCGGCCGCATCTGGCATGCCTACAGCTTCTACGAGCCGACCATGGTACCGCGGGTCGCGAACATCCTGCGCTTCTACCACAACTACATGTTGCCAGCTTCGGACCGAAGCGGCGCAACCCCTGCTATGAAGATCGGGCTGGCGAGAGGGCTGGTGTATCGCCGAGATCTGCTCGCCGCATGACAGCTAGGCAGGACG
>NZ_JALZ01000100.1 GCF_000521785.1 Roseivivax halodurans JCM 10272 | reverse complement strand
TCAACATTTATCTGAGGGGCTGGGCCGGTTCGGCGGGCCTTTTTCTTGTCACCACGGACGCCCCGGTCAGGCCTGTTCGGGGGCTTCCAGAACCGAGCCGATCTTGTGCACGACGCCGTTGGGGATCTCGGTGCCCGGCGTCAGAAGCTCGGCGCCCCCGATCAGCAGCGTCTCCTCGTCCGTGATCTCGATCTGGGTACCCGCGAGCGTCTCGACGCTCCGCCCTCCGCGGAGGGCGCCCGGCATCAGAACGTTCGGCACCACGTGATGCAGGAGCAGCCGGCGCAGCCGGTCCGCGTTCTCTTCCGCCGTGAGATCCGACAATGTCGCCTCGCCCATGGCCTCGAACGCGTCGTTCACCGGTGCGAAGACGGTGAACGGTCCCGCCTCCCGAAGCCCGTCCAAAAGGTCTGCCGCCATCAGGAGGGAGGCCAGCGTGTCGAGGTCCCGATCCGACGAGATGATCCCCGCCACGGTTTCGGTCGGTGCGGTGCCTGTCTGGGCAAAGGCCCGCACCGGCAGCACGAGGGCAAGAATGCCGGCGGCGAGGGCGCTGCTGAGAAGGGTTCTGCGGTCCATGGGTTCGGCTCACTTGAGGCTGTGGTGTCGAGTGGAAACGCCCGTGGAGCCGCAAGGGATCCGGGTCAGGCGGGCATCAGTACACGGTCGATCTGGTGGATGAGCCCGTTCGTGGCGGTGATTTCGGCAAGTCCCACTCTGGCATTGCCGATCCGGAGCCCCGGGCCGCGTCCGTCCACCACGAGCGGCCGCCCGATCAGCGTCTCGAGCCGCGTCGTCCGGCCCATCAGGCGCAGGGCCGAGACTTCGCCCTTCACCACATGGAAGGCCAGAAGCCGGCGCAGTTCCGCCCGTCGGGCTGGCTGCTCGAGGGCCCGCAGCGTGCCGTACCCGACGCGATCGAAGGCCTCCAGTGTCGGAGCGAAAACGGTGAAGGGACCCCGGGCGGCGAGATTGCCGAGAAGGTCGGCCGTCGCCAGCGCGTCGACCAGCGGCAGAAACTGCGCCGAGCTGCCGAGTTCCGCGGGAATGTCGAGCCGGGGAGCAGCGCGGGCGGGGGCTGCGATCAGCGCACCGACCGCGCCTGCGATGAAATGACGGCGGTCCATGGAGTAACTTCCTTCTCGCACGAGTGATCTTCCGCATGTGATCTAGCGCGATCACATCCTGCGAGGAGTCCGGCGGCAGGGTGACCCCGCCGCCGGATGGTGCATCTTACGGCATCAGCACGCTATCGATGACGTGGATCACGCCGTTCGAGGCCTCGATGTCCGGCTGCGTCACCGTCGCATCGCCGACCATCACGGTGTCGCCGTCGATCGAGATGGTCACGCTCGACCCCTCGACGGTCTCGGCTTCCATCCCGTCCTCGAGATCGGCCGACATCACCGCACCCGGGACGACGTGATAGGTGAGGATCGACGTCAGCTGGTCCTGGTTCTCTTCCATCAGGAGCTCGTCGACGGTTCCTTCGGGCAGAGCTTCGAAGGCCTCGTCGGTCGGAGCGAAGACCGTGTACGGACCTTCGCCAGTCAGCGTCTCGACGAGCCCGGCGGATTCGGCGGCCGAGAGCAGGGTCTGGAAGTTGCCCGCGTCCTGCGCGGTCTCGACGATGTTCATCTCCTGCGCCGCGGCGCCCGTGGCACCTGCGGCGGTAATGGCTGCGGCGGCACTGAGGGCGAGGTAGGTTTTACGGAACATTTGCGTTCTCCTCCGGTTCTGGTTTCGAATGCCCGATCAGGCATCACTCGGCTTACGCGGGCCGGAGGACTGTGGTTCACCATCAAATCCCGCCGGACGAGGGTTGATCGAACCGGCTCGCCTTCTAAGCAGCGGGCCTTCAGCCTTTCAAGAAACTGGTCGTGAAGCCCCGTGTGCGATCCGTGAGCACGTCACGGGTCTTCCGAGGTTGATGCGTCTTCTTCCCTGCCGCGACCGCGCCTGTGGTCTGTGAGTGCTGAGCGGGGTTTTTGAGCG
>NZ_JALZ01000098.1 GCF_000521785.1 Roseivivax halodurans JCM 10272 | reverse complement strand
CAGATCCGTGAACCACCACCAAGACAGCACGTTGCCCTCCGCGTCGGTCACCGCCTCGCGCACGAACGGGAAGAGATCGGCCACCTCGTCCTCGGAAAAGACGGCGTTCATCGGCTGCAGGACACCTGCCTCCTTGAAGACCGCAACCTGGCTGCTGTCGATCATCGCACAGTCCGGACCGCGGCCGGCCCGCGACTGCTGCAGAAGGCGCGCCTGCTCCTGGCCAATATTCGACGTCTGAAGCTGGGTTTCGATCTTCCAGTCTGGCCGCGCCGTGATGAAATCGCGGTAGAGATTCTCGAACGCGGCTTTCGTCTTGGGATCGGTCGCATAGAGATCGTATGCGGTCAGCCGGAACGTCAGGGTATTCGGCGCCTCGGCGAGCCCCACGCGATTCCGCGTGATCAGGTCCTGCGCCTCGGTCAGCGTGGGAAGCGCCGCGACGGTGACGGCGAGCGCAAGCAGCTTCATTCGGATCTCCTTCCTGGCGGCGGTCGGCGTCCGCCCAGGCGTAACGCAACCAGTTTTGGGAACTGGAGCGGGGATTGGCGGAGTAAAACCCGTGACGCAGATACTTGCGGGAAGGTGATCGCGGAAATTCGGCGCAACGAAGCGCGGCCCGACCTCACGGGAAGCGGTGGCAGGGCTCGTCCATCGCGGTCTCAGATGCCCGAGCGTGCGAGGCCATGGGCGGCGGGGATCCAGTCTTGAGTGATGTCACCTGCATTGGCTGGAACATCCGCCACGCCCGTGGTGCGGACGGTGTTGCCGATCCCGTCCGCACGGCGCGCACATTTCGCGGAGAAGTTCGCGTGATCCGCCCCGACGTTCTGGTACTGCAGGTGTGTTCTGGTTGACGTGATCTTTGCCGGCGGGATTTATCTGCTCTTGAGCTTATCGCTCACGCTGGTCTTTGACGGCTGTATCCGTGCTGCGCGATCGCCGCGGTTAGATCGGGAACACGTGAGGCCCGTTCTTGTACGACCGGTTCTATCTGAAACGTGAGCGGTGGGCATCCGTTCCAACACCAGTCCGACATGAGCCACCAAAACCCTGAAATTATGGGGAGATTGACGGCGATGGAGAAGATGATCGAAGGACCGGCGTATCAGCTTCATGATCTCTGGATCGAGGAAAATGCCGCCGACGAGACTCTTACCGAAAACGCAGACCCTTGGATGATGATGTATGAGGCCAAGCAGTTCAATTTGAAGGTGGCTAAGGCGATCGGGCATCACAGCCCACTCTTCAACGACAACGGTGCGCAATGTCTTGCGGCCTATATGGCCTCGAAGTTGGTTCGGGGCTCCGGGTCCGTAAGCGAGTTGGTAGAGCGAGTGTCTGAGGTTCCGACAGTGTTTTCAGAAGAGGCCAAGGGCCATACCGGGCCGCTAGCTGATACCCTGAACCGCGCTGCTGGATTGCCGCTCGGAATACTACACTCATCGTTGGAAAGTATCGGCGTCATGGCAGCGCTTTGGCGTCCGGTTTTGATGTCGAGCGGTAGGATTCAGCTTGGCGGGCCTGATGACTGCTAGGCAGATGCCGGGTCGGGAGCCACGGGCGAACGCCCCGCCGGTAGGCGGGGCAGGTAGCGTCACGCCGCCTTGTCCTCCTTCTTCTCGACAGTGACGTGGTAGCCGATCTCGAACTTGGCGATAAAAGGGATGCTGAGCGTCAGTCCGATCCGCAACTGACCCTTCCGGGTCAGGTCGCGGGCCAGCCTATTGACGAACCGAGACAAGACGCGGCCAGTTTTGCGGCAAAAAGCGATGAGTGTTTTCATAATGCGTTCCTCTGAAAATGGCTGTTTGTGCGTAATCGCGAAGCCCGACTTCGGCGCGGGGCCGCCGGGCGCACCGCGAAGCGGTCGCAACGGAGCGCAGCGAAGTGGAGAACCCCTTGCGGGTTGCGCCCATCAGGCGGCAACGGGCCGTATCGTGCGAAGCAATAAGATTACGCTCAGCCATTTTCCGAACACTTGAAAACACGGGATTTCGGCCGCCACGGATGCGCCCTGAAACCGTCAATAGGCTGGCCCTGCCCGGAGGGCAGGATCGGACTGACGCTCTGCATCCCGCGCCGGAACGGCCAGCGGCAGCTTCACGAGGACAAGGCGGCGTGACGCTTCCCGCTGGAAGCGGGAGCGTTCGCCCGTGGCCGGGAAAGGGAGCGCAAGGGAAGGGGATTTAGCAGGCTGCTGAAGAAGTCG
>NZ_JALZ01000097.1 GCF_000521785.1 Roseivivax halodurans JCM 10272 | reverse complement strand
GCTGATCCCGGCACTCTCCGGGTACATCGAATACGAGCGCGACCTCGAACATGCGGACTGCTTTGATCCGGCCTTCGCGGACTGGACGAAAGACGCCGAGCGCGCCCGCGCCACGGTGCTGGACCTTGCGGGAGGCATGACCTCCGCGCCGGTTGTCCGCCGAGAGGATCTGCCGCTCAAGCGGTCGGCCATGCTGGTCCACGCCCTGATCGAGAGCGCAAGCGAAGCCTCGTTCACGTCCCTGCACCGCCTGCTCGGCAGCCACGCGGAGCTCTTCGGCTGCTTTGAGGCCGGAGTGATCGCCGCCCGGGTGCGGCAGATGCTGGAGACCTGCCACGGGCAGATCGCGGCGCTGGCCGATCTCGGCGAGTTCAACGATCCTGTCGCGGCCTGGGATGAGGCCGCCCCGGACCGCGAGCCCATCGAGCTGACGGCCGTCCCGGCGCTCTAGCGAGACCCCCAGCCACAATTCCATAGGCCCGCGCGCCCTGCCGCGCCGGGCGTCTCCCCCCCGTGTTCGCACGTCATCTCCGCGTGCCGTCCTCCGCGCCCGTCCCGGCCGCGGCACGGCCACGCTTTGCCTGGAGGTCTCGCCATGACCCAGCCCGACACCACCATCCCCTCGCCCACGCCGCTCGACGCGGCGATGTCGATCCACGCCCATTGGCAGCAGATGGCCCACGACAAGGGCTTCCGCATCACGGGTCGCGACAAGGACCTCGCCCGGGTCGTCCTGCAGTGCCAGACCTGCGGGCAGGACCATGACAAGCGCCACAGCGTCGTGACCGGCAGCACCCCACTCTGCCCCCATTGCGTCGAAGGCCGCTGGAAGGCGGATGCCGCGGCGGCCGGCCTCGAGTGGCAGGGACGCGACCGGCATGACCGCAAGCGCGGCCGTTATCGCGCGCCCTGCGGCCACGTGGTCAGCCGACAGTTCGAGCTGATCAAGCGGATCGCGGCCGGCACCTGCGCGCTGCGCTGCGAGACCTGCCAACGGGCAAAGGAGGCAGCCGAAGCAAGGATCGCCGGCTGGACGCTGCTCGGCCCCGCACGCGCGTACAATTCGAACTACCGCCGCTACCGGCATGGCTGCGGACACGAGCAGGAGATCGCGCTCTGCAACATGCGGTCAGAACGGGTCAGCTGCGCAGGCTGCGGCGTCCGCTGGTCGGCCGCCCCGAGCAGCATCTACCTCATGCGGTTTACGCTGCCGGCCGGCCCGGGCATGGTCAAGCTCGGCTACTCGCTCAACCCGCGGAGCCGGCTGCGTCACCAGCTGATGTGCAGCCCCGAGATCGGCGGGACCCTCCTGCGAACGGTCGCTGTCAGCACCGGCCGAGAGGCGCTGCGCCTCGAGAAGCGCATGCATCGTGCCCTGAAGCGCGCGCATCCGGGCGCGGTGGTGCCGCACGAGACGTACCGGGATCACCTGCGGGTCAAGTCGGAGATCTACGCCGCGACGCTCGCGCCCGAGATCCTGCAGATGCTGGACGCCCTCGCCGACGGCGCCCCCGTCCCGGACTGATCCCGGCCCTCTCCGTCCCTTCCCCCCTTTCTCAGAGTCCGTTCCGGCGTCAGCCGGCCCTTGCCATGGAGGCCCCCGACATGCCGACACCCACCTCTTCCAGCGCCCCATGGGCGCGCTACGGACGAATCCTGCTCCGTCGCCTGCGGCAGGCCGAGAGCGCCCGCGCGTCGGAGTTCGATCTGGACGCCACCGAAGGGGACGTGATCGCTCCGCCGGAGCGCGGCGCCACCCCCTCGGCGATCGAGCTTCTGGACGAGCTCGAGGCCAGCCAGCTCCGCGACGCAGGCGAGCTCGACGCGCTGCGCGAGGCCGGCGCGGACGGCTGGGCCCTGGACGCGACCGGGTCCGACCAGCCGGCGCACATCATCGCCCCGGATAGGATCCTGATGGCCCTGCGCCTCGCCGCGACCTTCACCACCGAGGAGCGCTTTCTCGCGGACGGCCTTCGCCCCCGCGCACTCACGGTCCTTGACGGCGTCGAGCCGCACGCGCTGGACGGTGCGGCCAAGACCATCGGGCGGCTGATGCTGCCGCAGGGCTGGTCGGCGCAGCTGCGGGCTCCGCATGGCGGTGCCACCAAGGTCCTGCAGGTGATCCGCCCCTACGAGATCGGAACCAACCGGCTGCCCGACCATGCCTATGCGCGGGCCGAGAGCGAGATCGTGACCGCGCTGGCGCTGCCGCATCCCGTGATGGTCCTGCTGCCGGCGGGCGCGCCCCTCTCGGCATCGCTGCGCCGGGTGCTGCCGCCCGCCCTCACGCTGGCGCCGATCGATCGGGAGATCCTGCTGGCGCTGCTGGCGCAGACCCACAGCGCCACCGGCAAGATCGACCGGGCGCC
>NZ_JALZ01000096.1 GCF_000521785.1 Roseivivax halodurans JCM 10272 | reverse complement strand
GGTGGAGTTCGACAGCCGCGAGGTCGCCGAAGCCTTCACACCCCCGGACTGGTTCGGCACGGAGGTCACGGGAGACCGCGCCTATTCCAACGAGGTCCTCGCGACCGAAGGACTTGCAGGGAAGCCTTCCGCCTAGTGACTGCGGTGATTTAACGGAATCCTCTCTTCTAGGCGTCCGTTCCACCAACAAAAATGGTGCGGCGGGTTTCATACGAGATACCGCCATTCCTCCGAACTGCAGCATTTGGGAAAGTGGGCTCGATCCTGACCTTCGCCGCTGCCGGCCGGAACAGCTCGTGTGCGGACTTTGCCGCCCTTCGCGGCGGACGCGAATTATTTGTTTCGATAGGTCGCTCCTTGGTTCTATCGCCGATAGTTGATCGCGATGATATCTCCGGGTGGCGAACCCGCTGCTTGAGCTTTGAGCCAGACCTAGCGGGACGATGCGGTACACCATGACAAGGTGACCTCATCCCGCCCACGTTTCCGGAGTAAGATCAGGACTTTGCTTCGTTAACCTGATCGCGAAGTTGCATGAAGAAACCTGTCACCTGCTCGGGCGCTGTTTGCTCTGCTATGCCCGCTGAAACTTGCTTCTGGGACCAAATCCACGTGACCGCGGGATCGTGAAGCATGGCCCAATTGCTGAAGACCCGCTCCTCTACGGGCGCCGCAACATGGAGCGTCATCTCGACGTGGCGGTCGTCGCGCTGAATTCGGGCGAGGGTGTCACGTACCCTGTCTTCCGGCCCCTCGAGCCATTGAAGATAGATGTCCTCCCGACAAATCAGCGCGCCAGTGATCCCGTCGCGCTCGTTGGCCCGCCTCGCTTCCAAAAGGATTCCATTCAGGATCGCTGCTTCGAAACCGAAAGGGCGAGAGCTATAAATCGCTCGAAATAGGGACATGGATGCGTATCTCTATTTTGCATATTGCCAAGACTTGATCTCCGTGTTCGCGACAAGCATCAAGCAAGCATCTTCAAGCTTCCGCCAAGTTCGCTGACAGATGTGATGTCCACATCAATAACATCACAGCGGCGACTGGCATCAGAAGACGTCACCTTACATGAGATTGATGTCTTGCGCGCTCGCTGGACTTCGGTGCGCGAAACCCGGGTCGACCGGCAGCCCGCTGAATCGTGTTGAGACAAAAAAATTCGCATTTGCCTGCTCGCTTCCTGCAGTGATCAGCTTGATCTCAGCTGCTTGCGGAGGGCGTGCCCGCCCTCCGTTGTGCGCCTGGAACAGGTCAGCGGGCCCCAAGGAAGCTTAGACCATCCCCCGGGGCACTACCTTGCCGCGCTTGAGTGAAACGTGTCCTGCGGTATGGTCGGGTAGCAGGGAGGTACTTGGTTTGGGAAAGCTGCAAGCAACGCTCGACGCTGACATATACTCGCGCACGGCATCGCTCTTCGCGACCAAGCGCGATGCCTTCGGCCCTGACACTGTCGAGTCGTTGGCCAGTGACGTCCTCCAAAGGCTGGTATCGTTGAAACGACGCGAGCCGTCCTTCGACACGCTCAAGGTCAGTGACGATAGCATCGCCGCCTTCTGTGACGCGCTCATTCAGACACGGCCCGACGCTGCCTTACAATTTATTAGCGACCGACGCGTCGAGGGCGTGACAAGGCAAGGCGTTTACCTTGGATACATCGTCGCGGCCGCACGCAGCCTGGGCCAGGGATAGGACGACGACAGGTATTCCTTTCTCCAGGTTACATACGGCACCGGGCATCTCTACGCCCTGATGAGGGCCTTGCGAGCCGAGACCTTCAGCGCACGCCCGAGCTTTGATGGTCGCAAATTTGCGCTTTGCGATGGTGCCCGGCGAAGAACACGGTATCGGCATCACCGTCGCCGCGGATCTGTTCCGCGATGCGGGCTGGGAGATCGACCTGCAGACCGGCATCGATCATGACGCGCTGGTGGCCCATGTCGAGCACACGCAACCTCATATCATTGGACTTTCGCTCAGCACGGAACAGCGGCTCGATGCGCTTGTGCGCCTTGTTGTGGCGATACGCATAACGACGCCATCCGCCATCATCGGTGTCGCTCCGGCAACGACTGTCGATGCCGGCCGATTGCAGGACCTCGTGGACATCGATCTGGTCTTCGATGACGCGCCGTCTGCGTGCCGCGACCTGGAGCGCCTGATCCAACTTCGAAGCTGAGCGCACCGGACCTGTGGTTTGCTGGCTTAACCGCGGCTTGATAGTCGGCTGAGGTGCGGCCGTTCTTCTGCTGCGCGCGCGCAGGGCGAGGAGCGGGCACTTCCGCGATGGGCTCGCTCCCCACCTTCGCCGAGCGGCCCACGAATGGCGGCGCTGGCATTTCACTATGCCGCGGTGTCGCGCGGGCAACCCTGACGG
>NZ_JALZ01000095.1 GCF_000521785.1 Roseivivax halodurans JCM 10272 | reverse complement strand
CCGGCAGACCCGGCGCGGTTCAGAGTGCGAGGCGACTTCTTTCGTCAGGCGAGCAGACAGCGGCAGATCCAAGCCCCCGCTAGTGATGGCCGAGCTTCCCGGAGGAGAAACGGTTGATGTATGGATCAAAGCTCCAGGCTTACATACAACCATTTCAGACGCGGCGCCCGCCCGCGAGTGGATGGCTGCAAAGGTGGCAGAAGCCCTCGATTTGCCATGCCCTCCGCCAGTCAAAGTGAGACTCACCCCAGAGTTCGTCGCAAGCATCCAGGACGATGACTTGATTTCTGCCTTCCGAGCAGGACCGGAAGTCGTATTCGGGGCACTCCACTTGGGATCCGGTTGGAGACGATGGAGCGAGGCTTCATCTATGCCTCGCCGCATGCATCAATTGCATGGTAGCGCCTATCTCTTCGACACGATCATCCAGAATTGGGACAGAAGGATTGCCAATCCAAACATCCTGAAGATGGGCGACAATTTCACGCTCATCGACCACGAAGAGGCGTTCGTGTCTGCCACGGGCACCGAAGTTGATCGGAGCGCGGTAAGGCTGCCTTGGGAAGTGTTCGGCATTACCAACTTCATCTCCGGAGACATGCAACATCCCTTCTGGCGGGTCCTGAAGCGGAGCAACCATGTTGACTTCTCTCGTGCAGCCGCCTCTTGGAAGGGACTACCCGATGACACATTTTCACTGTACGCGGCGGACGCACCAGATGCCTGGGGTCGAGCCACGTGTGATAGTATAGCCGGATACCTGAGCGACGCCCGCTCCAACATCGATGCGGTCGTGGATACCATCGAGAGAGCCCGAGAACAGTGAACAAGCACGCGTACACCTACACGATACTGCAGTACCGTCATGACGTTTGGTCTGGCGAATGCATGAACGTGGGAGTCCTCGTCTACTGCCCGGACCTTTCCTACCTGAAGCTGCGGATCAGGAGCGGGGGAGCGAGGCTCAGCAATGCTTATCCAGGCATCGACCGAAGCGCTCTCCTCCACGACATGCGTGAACTGGAACGATGGTTCGACCGGAAGAACAACGAACGCGGTTCAGAATGGATTTGGCGCTCGGCACATGACATTGGACTTCATTTGCTTGGGAACGATGATAGCAGCCTTCGATGGCACCTCGACGCGAGTGGAGTCACGAATAACCCTGAAGCAATCCATGAACAGTTGTTCCAGCGACTAGTCGTTAAGCATGATCCAGAACCGGGTCGGATGCCCCGTTCCGACGAGCAGGTGTTTGAAGTCGTGAAGAGCAAGCTTAAGACAGCGGAAGTACTATCCCGCATGGAACCGCATACGGTCCGAAGCAGCTACTCCGAGGTCACATTCGAGCACTCTTTCAAGAACGGTAAGTGGCATTGTCTTCAGGCCATCTCACTGGACTCAGCCGACGCAGAGCAGATGCAGCGGAAAGCCGAAAGGTGGGCTGGGGTCCTTGTCGGAATTTCAGAGGCACCAGAGCCCTTCACCGTCTACCTTGTGACAGGAAAACCATCACAGTCGGAGCTACTTCGTCAGTATGAACGCATGATGGAACTTTTGCGTCACGCACCTACACGACCCGTTGTTCTGGACGAGGACGAAAGCGACGAAGTCGCGAGGCGCATTGCGGGCGCGGCGCACTGATGCAGGGCTTCCTTCGTGCCCCTACCAGCATGGCTGGAGAATGACCTCCGCACAGTCAACAGCACGGCGGCACGGGATTCGGACGCCCCAAGTCTGAGACCGCCCCCGGGCTAACGCTTAATGTAGTAGCGAACTGTCAGAACGTGCGCTGGCGACGACGTCGGTTCGGCAAGGATATCGTCCTCCGGACCCATGGCTTCGATCATGGCTTCACGCGCATCGGCTAGATGTATGCTGGGATCTTCGTAATACCCCGCAACGCGCTCTGCCAACTCGGAGCACGTCACATCAACATGATCATACCGCGAGTAAAAGACCCTCCGGAATATCTTCTGGAGTTCATCCCGGGCGGTTCGCTCTATGGATATGTCTGCCACCATATGCATAGGATGGCATCAGTTGGCGTCAGTTGCCACGGATTAGGCAAGCGAGCCTCATTCCGCAATCCAGAGCCCGCCGCCAGGAACGACGACAGTCGGCGGTTTGTTGCTGCTAAGCGAACTGATAACCGCATGACGACCCATGCCTACACCAGAACTAAGAACGGAGTTCCGACGCCTCTTGGACGAGTGGCTGAGGGACTACCCCTCCCATCCAGCATCGCTTGAGATGTTGGAGTACTCCGATTTCCGTCTTTGGCTCTCGACAGAGGGCTACGCGGATCTCGTACATGAGGCATGGTTGGCTGACGGCGAACAGAGGTTCAGGCGATACTTCCGTGAAGAGCTATCATC
>NZ_JALZ01000094.1 GCF_000521785.1 Roseivivax halodurans JCM 10272 | reverse complement strand
CCAGCAGCCACAAACCTTAGACAGAGTGACCTTTCGCTGCACTATGGCCGAAGGTCTGCTTCATAAGGTTATATCCGAACGATACGGACCTTCATGTGCGGTGCAGCGAAAGGCCAGATTGTTCCGCGTTGCGGACCTACCGCCCTGCAAAAACCCAAGGGGCGCTTGGCCGCAGGCGGGCGATGCGGTGGGTAGGCGGATTGCGGGTTGGCACCCACCCTATCCGCTACGGCGGGCAGACGCCCACGTAATTGCAGACCAATATTGTGAAGCAAGCTTCGGCCATTAACGGGTCTGCCCAGCAACCACACGAGAAGCCTGGGCAAGTTTCCCCATCGCGGTCGGTATTGTTTCCTTGAAAGTACTTCATGAGCCTCGGGGTATACTGGGGCACGTCGATTGGATCGATCCGCTCACGATCCCGGCTCACGACTAATTCGCCACCTTGATTGGAGATTTGGTAAGTGCCGGCCGGGAAAGACTCCGAGCCGCCGCCTACCGAGACATATCCCATGGAGCCATCGCGGCTTAGCGCCGTGACGCTGGACATGTCGCCGCGAGAAAGGATAACCACCGAATTTGGATCCACGTCTGATCCGGACTGATCGGACACCGCGGAAAGTCGCTCGGCCGCGAACAGGCGGGTCTCGGCGGCTACATCGTTTGTTCTCGTGGACTCGAATGTCGTCTGTTGCGATTGTGCATCGTGCGGAACGACTGAAAGCACGAAAATGCACACCGCCATCAAGCATCTGAGCATGTGAACGTCTCCAGCAGCAAAAGTTGACGTTAGGTCAATTCCGGTGCTGGCGCAAGAACGAACCGTCATGTCATTCGTCAGCCAAGAAGTCTCGAGAATGCTTGGCGTCAGCTTGCGCCTGCCACCGGCGCGCAGCACCGCAATTCGGCGCCTGACGCTCTCATGCTCAGGACTTGTAGCCGTCGGTGGTGCGGAAGCGGGGGGCGGCGCGGAAGGGGGCGGCGGCCGGCGCCAGATGAAGCGCGGCCAGCGCGGTCTAGGCCACTCGCACGAGCCAGTCCATCCAGCCGGTCATCGGAGCTCTACTTCGGTGAGGCTTTGTTGATGGCGTGGATGCCCCCTCCCGGCGGCATTGCAATGTGCCAATGTGATGCGTGTGAGGCTCACCGCCTGGCGGCGTTAAAATGTGGGGCGGACAAGCGCTTTGAGGTAAGGGCCTTAGCCAAGGGCGCGTTCCTCGCAAATTCCGAGGGGCAGAGTGTCCCAGCGGTAAGAGGGTCGACATTAAAGATACTCCCAAACAGGAGAAACAAGAGATGAAAAAGATTCTCGTGTGTTCCGACCTTTCCGATCGGTCGCACCATGCACTCGTGCGCGCGTCGCAGCTGGTACGGAACCACACTGCCTCGCTAACGATCTGCTCGATCGTGGATGATGACTTACCGACAAAGATGGTTGAAACGCTAAAGCGTGAGGTCGCAGAAGGCTTGACCCAGACATGCAAATCTCTGGGGCATGACGATGCCGAAATCATTGTGGAGGTTGGAGAGCCAGTCGCCGCCATTATGGGCGTTGCGGCTCGGGTCGATGCCGACATGCTCGTCCTCGGAACACATCGTCATCGCCCACTTTGGGACCTTATCTCTGGCACAACAATGGAGAGGCTCGTGCATGCAAGTCGCCTGCCCGTCCTCCTCGTACCCAATCCGGTACGAGAAGCATACTCGCGCGTTTTAGCGGGGGTCGACTTCTCCCCCGCCAGCGAAGCCTGTTTGAGGTGGGCCAACCTCATCGCCGCGTCCGCAAAATTTACGACGTTCCATGCCGTAAGCGTCCCCTCGCCGGGCTGGTTCAGGGGAGCGAGTGATCCCGGTGATATCCGAGCGTTGACACATGATGTAGAGAACCAGCTTGAGACGTGGTGGCAGGACCGCGGAATTCCTGAAGAGATCGACCGCCCTGTTGTCATTCCGAAACCTTTGCCCGAAGCCTTTCGAGAGATGAGATACGAGGTAAAACCGGATTTGGTTGCGATCGGCGCGCATGGGCGGTCCGGCTTCATCCAAAGTTCGCTCGGGAGCTTCACTGAGGCAATCATCCGCTGGCAGTTCTGCGATGTTTTGGTTGTCAGAGATTAATATATGGCCCCGAAGGTCCTGCCGCCGCGTCACTGCGCCTGAGTGCAGGAAGGGTCGGAGTGCATTTCTGTTGTTGGCCCTGTCTTGAACGACCGGTTCGGCGATCCGCTCTGCCGCGCAGAACTTGGGATGCCGTAACCGCGAATGCGCGAGCAAACATTCTGCACTGACATTGGAAGAACTTCGAGCGGCCGCAACGCCCGGCGGTGCGGTCGCTGCTCTCGAGGATTTCGCTGCGCTTAGTTCGAACGACCGGATCCACAGCTGC
>NZ_JALZ01000093.1 GCF_000521785.1 Roseivivax halodurans JCM 10272 | reverse complement strand
AGACCGCCCGTGTTTCTTAGGAAGGCGGCGCTCATCTTCGGAGCGGCCACCCGATGAGCTTCGGGTTCGTGGATGAGCATCGTCACATCTGGCCCGTGCGCACCATCTGTGCCGTCCTCGAGGTCTCCGCCAGCGGCTACTATGCCTGGCGGCGGCGACCAGAGAGCAGGCGCAGCTTGGAGAACCGGGACTTGCTCAAGGATATTCGGAGCGCCCATGCGGAAAGCGGCGGGTGCTACGGTGCGCCGCGTATCCATGCCGTTCTGCGCGCGGCCGGCCGGTGTGCCGGGCGCCACCGTATCGCCCGTCTGATGCGCCTTGCTGGCCTGCGCGGGCTGGCCGCAATCCCGCGAGGGGTGCGCACGACCGACAGTCGGCACGACTATCCGATCGCTCCGAACAGGCTGCGCCGGAACTTTACAGCGTCGGCGCCAAACCAGGTCTGGCTGGCCGATCTGACTTACATCCGGACCGGCGAGGGTTGGCTCTTTCTTGCGGCGCTGATCGACATGCACACCCGCAAGGTCGTCGGCTGGAGTATGCGCGAGACCCTGCATGCATCGATCGCTCTCGAAGCACTCGAGATGGCCATCAAACGCCAGCGGCCGGCCCCCGGGCTGATCCAGCATTCCGATCGCGGCATTCAATACGCGGCCGATGAATACCGCCAAGCCCTTGCTGCGGCGAAGATAACGCCCTCGATGAGCCGAAAAGGCAATTGCCTCGACAATGCGCCAATGGAGAGCTTCTTCCACACGCTCAAGGTCGAGCGCGTCCACCACCGAGCCTACGCCACAAGGGACGAAGCGCGCCGCGACCTCTTCGCCTACATCGAAGGCTTCTACAATTCACGCCGGCTGCATTCCGCGATAGGCTACAGATCACCGGCCGACATGGAGCGCATGACGGCCTGACCCCGTCCACTTTTTCGGGGCAGGATCAGTGGTGGCGGCGGCCGTCGCTCCCGGCCCAATGTATGTGTCGGCTGCTGTTCGCAATTGAGAATCCGGCACGGCTTCGGAAATCGCTCATATGTATCCGGCCTGTTGATCGGCTCGCGGGCCGTGGCCTTGATGGGGTTACGCACGCTCCGTGGTCTCATTACCGGCAAGGTCCATTACGACCATTTGGGCCGTCAGACTCTGGGGGCGTATTTTCTCCGTTCCATGCTGTCCTCTCTACCGCGAACTCCTTCGTGACCGTGGAAAGCGTCAGATCGCTTCCATAGCCGCGTCTTTTGGCGCGTCGAACCGGGTGCCGTGCCGCAGAAGGCTCCAGGCGGTTCGAGCGAGTTTGTTGGCAAGCGCGATGGCCGCCTTGTTTCGTGGCATACGGGCGACCGCCTCGCTCAGCCACGGTCCGAAACTGAAGTCGGACCATCGGTGTGGGCGCATCATGATCACTTTCGCCGCCTGCACGAACAACATCCTCAGGTAGCGGCTGCCGCGTTTGGTGATCCGGCCGAGAATGGTGCGACCGCCCGTGCTGAATTGCCGGGGCACCAGACCAACCCAGGCTGCAAAATCGCGCCCCCTGTCGAACGCCTCGCCTTTGCCGACTGCCGCAACCATCGCCGTCGAGATCATTGGCCCGATGCCGGGTATCGTCATGATGTTGGCGCAGTTCTCTTCGGTGCGGCTGATCGCTTCGATCTCGCCGGAGACGTCCCCGATCCGTTTGTCCAGCCAGAGCCAGTCGCCGTAAAGCCCGATCAGGATGCCACGCATTCGAGGTGAGATCTCATCCCGCCGCTGTTCGAGGATCGTTTCGAAGGAATTCTTCAGCGCCCGCAGCCCCGACCTGACGGTGATGCCCTGCTCGATCAGGAAGGCCCGGATCTGGTTGATGGTGGCTGTGCGCCGCGATACCAGCCGTGCCCGGACCCGGTGCAGGGCCTGAAGGTCGAGCTGATCCTGGTTCTTCTCTGAAACGGTCCGAAGGTTAGGCCGCAACGCGGCTTCGGCGATCGCCTCGGCGTCGTTGTAATCGTTCTTCTGGCCCTTGTTGAACGGCTTCACGTAAATCGCCGGTATGATCCGCGGCTCGAACCCCATGCCCCGCAGCGTTCGGCTTACAAAATGGGCGCTGAGGCAAGCCTCCATCCCCACGATGCAGCGTGGGAGTTGCTCAAAGGTGGCATTCAGGGCCAAGCGCTTGATCTGCTTGCGCATGACCAGTTGGCCGGCGCGGTCGAACCCGACCAGATGAAACGTGTCCTTGCCGATATCGACACCGACGACGGCAACGTCTTCAAAGCTTCCTGACTTCTTTGCACACATGGCTACTTCTCCTTGATGCACGGTTGATCCCTCTTCAGGATAACCAACGGTGGGGAAGCAGCCGACACATCCCATTACCCGCCGTTCAGCGGTCGTTTCTTCGCTGCAGGGCGGCTTCACCGAACCAGACGTGCGCGCACCACGCAGCATTTTCTCCGCCCAAATGACAGCCTCGCGGACAAGGACGAAACCGCTCTCGCGGTA
>NZ_JALZ01000092.1 GCF_000521785.1 Roseivivax halodurans JCM 10272 | reverse complement strand
AGTTTTTCAACACCATCGGCTCGATCCCGACCTTCGCTGCGGATGACCCGAGCGGCGGCAGTAGGGGCGAAGCTGCCTTTTCGGTTTGCGCTGACACGAATGACGCGCAAACTATCGGAAGTCGTAAGCGTTCGCGGCGGATAGAAAGAGATGTACCATGACTGGAACCTGCTTGTGCGGCGCGGTCAGCGTCACGATCGACGCGAAACCCGACTTCATACATGACTGCAACTGCGATCTGTGCCGGAAATCCGGTGGGGCGTGGGGATACTTCTCGGCGTCGCAGATCAGCACCGACGGATCGACCCTTTCCGTGATGCGCACCGACAAGGCAGAGCCCGCCGCAGAGGTCCATTCGTGCCGATCATGTTCCGCGACCACGCATTTCACGATGGCAAAGTCATTCACCGACAAACACGGCCCGATCGACATGGTTGGCGTCAACATGCGCTTGTTCAGCCCCATGGACCTGGAAGGCGTGGAAGTCCGGTTTCCGAACGGTCGTGATTGGTCCGGCGACGGCGCTTTTGAATATCGCCGGCCGGCGATCACCATCGGAGACGACATCGGCTGGTAGAGTTGATGCGGCTGTCAAAGGTGCTCCTTGTCGAGATGACAGTAAGAGGCTCGCATGCGACCTTCGCGCGGCACGCCGGAGCGGCGGCAGTGCGGACGGGACTGCCCCTCGCTGCGGTTGGCTCAATGGCCAAAAATCAATTCAGAAGGACGGTGTAGGCGATCACGACGACCGTCAGTGCGAGGCCCGCGGCGCAAGAAACGTCGTAGACGGTCCGGCCGATCAGCGGAGCCGACAGGTCGTTCCCGGGTACGAGGCCAGGCAAGAAACCTCCCAAGATCGCCCCCAGCCCCAGCCCTGCGAAGTTCGCCGTTTGCGCCCGCGCGAGGAGGGGCTGGATGTCAATGCCAGGCGCGTGCAGGCGCAGCCGTTCCACGAACTAGGCGTCCAGCGTCCCCGATCGGAGAGCGCGTCCGAGGCCGACCAGTTCGAACGAAACGGCGAGCGGCCAGAACGCCTCGGACAGCACAAAGACGCCGGAGGCCACGACGCTCGCTCCAGTGGCGATCAGGAAGATCGGCTTACGCCCCAACGGTCGGCCAGACCACTAAAGGGGAGCTCGGTCGCAAGGACCACGGCGAGTAGACGGCGATAAGCGCGCCGATTTCGGCGATGCCCAAGCCCCGTCCCTGCAGGGCCAGCGCCGTCACGGCCACGATGACCCCTATGGAGATTGCCGCAGGATGTTCCGAACTGTTCACCTTGCGTTAATCCGCGCTACCTATCATTTTGTAAGGTGTGTCGAAGAGTGTCGTTCCATTCCGCGCGTCCATGACACCAGCTCAGTTCGAGGCTGAAGTGCATGACCGCGCACGGTTTCCGAACATGGTTCGGTTCACCGACCATGTCATCGAACGGATGGTCGAGAGGGGAATCACGCGCCCGATGGTATTGCGGGCCCTGCGACGCGGCACGGTCGATGGACCGAAACTGAAATGGGATGCGACGCCCGGAAACTGGATTGCGCCGATGGTAGCCATAACCGCGGGAACGGAGGTCTGTGCCATCTGCGCCATCCGCGAGGGGGACTTAATCGTAACGGTCGTCACCGCTTACTAGGCGGCGGCTGGAGGGAGACTGACGATGACAAATCTTTACCACTATGCCGACAGCGGTCTGCCGAATGTGTGGCTCGACGGGGTCGAGAGCCACGAAACACCATATGGACCTGCGACGACCATCCCGGCCATGGAGAACCTTCACAGCGCGATCGGAATGGCGATCGCAACTTCGAACCATCAGATGTCCGGCGAGGAAGTTCGCTTCCTCCGGATCGAACTAGACCTGTCACAGGCACGGCTCGCGCAGCTTCTCGACGTAACGGAACAGACCGTCCGGCGGTGGGAGCAAGGCCACACTGAGATTCCGGGACCGGCGCAACGTGCCCTTGCGGGCTTCTACGTGGAGTCGACCTCGGAGGATGGGTGTCTGCGCGACCTGATGCTGAAGTTCGCTGAGACGGACCGGGAGATGCGGGCAATCGAACTTCGCTTCCAGCGCAACGGTGACGACTGGACGCCCAACGCCGCCTGAGGCGTTGGAGTTAGGCGACATCGGCGGCGTCGCACGCCACGAGCAGCGCGACGCCTGTCGAATGCCATGCGAAAGCGACACGATCCCATGGATTTCCGGGGCTCAGCCGCGAGGCGATGCCAAGCAATCCTGACCCCGCTGCTACGCATTTCCGACCCAAACCGAACCTTCGACGCGCCCCGCGCGTGTGCCTGCTATGCGGCGATTGCGTTGAAAAACTCAGGCGGCACAGATGATGGCGCCGATTCTGTAGCAGGCGGCCGACGCCGCTGACTGCGGTTTCAACCTCGCCACTATCGCACCCGGCTTACCCCATAAAGTGCCAAGCATGAGCACGCAGAGAACGAAGGCACCAACCGCTCAGGACCGAGCAGCCAGAACTTGCCCCATTAGACAACGGAATCGGCACGATCCCGACCTTCGCTACGGGTGGCCCGAGCGGCGGTACCGCGGACGAGGACGAAACCGCTCTCG
>NZ_JALZ01000091.1 GCF_000521785.1 Roseivivax halodurans JCM 10272 | reverse complement strand
CAAAAACGCGCCCCACCGGGCGCCTTTTTGTGTGCGCTGAGCGGGTTGACCAGCCTGAAGTATCCGGGACAAAGCGCCCCGGATCTCGATCCGCATCCCATCCCGCGCCTCCGGGTCCCCCCCACAGGCACACCTCGCCCAGAAGGTCGCGCAGCAGCGCGTTCGCCGCCACCATCTGATCGCTGCCCGTCAGCAGGTCCTCCAGCCGCGCCACCTGCGCGCGGTAGATCGCCTCCAACTCGGCCGGGGAGGGCGGGGTGACCGGTGTCTGCTGCCCGCTCTCCGCAAGCTCGGCACGCAGCGCATCGCGTTCGGCCTCACGGGTCTCGAGGCGTGCGAGGACGGCGTCCGACGCGTCCTCGGTCTCGAGCCTGTCCAGCAGGCGCTCGATCGCGGTCTCGACCTTCGCGAGCTTGGTCTCGAGCGCCGCACGCGAAGGTGCGCTCCCGCCGGTGCGCGCGGCCATGAGCCCCGCGACTTCGCTGGCGAACTGCTCCGCGAACTCCGCGGTCATCAGCCCGCTCCGCAGGCGGGCGAGCACGCGTGCCTCGAGCTTGTCGCGGGTGATCGTGCGGCTGTTGTCGCATTCCTGCGCGCCGCGGGTCTTTCGGCGGTAGCAGCCGTAGCGCTCCTTGCCGACAAGCGTGAAGCCCCCGCCGCAGCAGCCGCACTTGACGATACCGTTCAGCAGGTACCGCGCGCGGTGGCTGTCGTTGAGCGGTGCCGTCTTGCCGGCATAGGTCGCGTGCGTCGTCTCCAGCCGGTCCTGCACGGCGTTCCAGAGATCGTCGTCGATGATCGCCAGCTCGGGCGCTTCGCCGAAGACGATCTGATGCTCTTCGCTCGCCGGTCGCGAGATGCGGTTGCCGGTGTCCGGGTCGTAGGAGAAGCGGTTCCGGCCGTAGACGATGCCGCCGACATACGCCTCGTTGCGCAGCATGCCGTCGCGCTTCTTGGCGTTGCCGCGGATGGTGGAGTCGTTCCACTTGCCGCCGGACGGGGAGGGGATCTCCTCGACGTTCAGCGTTGCCGCGATCTTCCGGGGCGACAGCCCGCCGGCATAGTCGCGGAAGATCCGCCGCACGACCTCGGCCGCCTCGGGATCGATCTCGCGGTTCAGCCCCTTGTCGCACTCGATGACGCGGTAGCCGTAGGCGAGCCCGGCGGCAACGCGCCCGCGGCGCGTGGTTCCGATCTGGCCCCGCCTGGTCTTGTCCGCAATCTCGCGGGAGGTGTGCTCCGCGATCGCGCCGAGAAACGGCAGAATGTTCCACGCAACCTTGCCGCCATTGGCCGCGTAGAGGTCGACGTTCTGGCCTTCGAACCACTCGCACAGGGTGCTGATGTCCGCGGCGCGGCGGCCGATGCGCTCGACCCCTTCGACGATGAGGGCCGCGATATCACCCTCGGCCACGCGCGCCTTCATTGCGGAAACCCCGGGGCGCTTCGAGAGGAGCGTCCGTCCCGTCATGGCGGCATCGGCGAACTCGGCGGCGATCTCGAAGCCTTCCTGTTCGGCTTTCTCGCGCCCCAGGGCCAGCTGGTCCTCGCACGACATCTCGTTCTGCGCACTGCTGGAGTAGCGCGCGTAGAGCACGGCCTTCGGTTTGCCTGTCGCCTTTGCGGTCTTGCCCGCGCCCGCGGCGCGGCGGGCCTTGCGATTGGGCGCGGTCATGCTTTGTGCTCCTTCCGCTCGGCACGGGCCACGTAGGCTTCGGCGAGGAGGGTGACGAAGGCCGCGAGCGGCATCTCCACGCGCGTCGCGCCGCCGGGGTTGTCGTTCGCGGCTTCGAGGGTGCGGGTCTTCGGAGTGGTGGTCATGGGGTGTCCTTCCTTGAGGATGAGTGGATGCGATGGCTCGCTCAAAGGAAGTCGGATCGGCGAAATCCGCGCGGAAAGACTTTCTGCGCCGCGACGACAATCTTTGTGCGGCGGCCCGACCGGTGCGGGCGAGACGTGCGACCACCGCACGCCTCGGGCCATGCCAGCACGCCTACCCAAGGCCAGCCGCGCGAAACCGGCGGATGGCCTCCAGCGTCTCGTGAGCGCTCAGGGGCTCCGAGAAGATCTGGGTCAGCCAGGACGCCCGTGGCGGTGAGCTGAGCTGCGTGTGGTAGCCAAGAGCGGTGAGAGCTGCGTTCGCAGCGGGGAGTTCCATGATCGGAACGATGTGCAGCGACGCCTCCTGGAACGCCAGACCATTCGCGACGCGCTCGTGGCTCCACATGACGAATGCCGAGAGCGCGATCGGCCCACCCGCGGGATGAATGTGCGAACACCACGCCCAGATGCGCCCGAGATCGCGTGCGAGCTTGTCCTGGTGCGCGAGAATGAGATCGTCTGCGGCCATGCCGTCCTCCTGTTTGTCGGGTCTCGCAAAGAGGACCCGGCAAACTGGAGGACGACGTGCGGTCACGGGACACGGCGCCAACGAATTACATCCACTCAGAGGACCGCGCGTAGCGTGTCGCGCCGCAGAGACTGACCGAGCCAACGCGTCGCTGCTGAAAGGCGGTTGCGCGGACTTTCCGGTCATTCGGCGAGCAACAGATGCTATTGCAGCATGACGACAGAGGAGCTCGCAGCCGCAGATGGATGGGTTCTGCGTCGCGGCGCGGATCACGGAAGCGGTCGTTAACAGGCCGCTGAAGAAGTCGGGCTCGAAGG
>NZ_JALZ01000090.1 GCF_000521785.1 Roseivivax halodurans JCM 10272 | reverse complement strand
GTTCGCGACAGCCCGGTTTGTCCGCGGACCTGCCGCTCAGGCCACCCGCACCGAAGGTCGGGAGTAAGCTGATTTACAGTCTTCAGCGGCCCGCCTACGCTGCTCAAAGACGCGTATCGAGCTCATAGCTCGGTGCAGCCTCGGGACGGTTGTCTGCACACAGTAGGGAATGAACGCCGATGTCAGTCGATATTCGCTTCCTGCGCCCAAGCGACGAAACGGAGTGGAGGGCGCTATGGAGGGCGTATCTGGAGTTCTATGAATCGTCGGTGTCCGAACAAGTATACTCGACAACCTTTGCCAGATTGACGGACCCTGCCGTCCCCGCTCAGATCGCCCTGGTTGCAGAACGTGACGGGCAACTCGTAGGGCTCGTTCATGCAATTTTCCACCCGCACAACTGGCGCATCGAGGATGTCTGCTATCTTCAGGACCTCTATGTGGTTCCCGAAGCCCGCGGCACCGGGGCGGGACGCACATTGATTGAGGCGGTTTACGCCGCAGCAGACGCTAACGGCATGCCCTCGGTCTACTGGCTGACGCAGCACTTCAACATGCTGGCGCGACAGCTTTACGATCGTGTCGCGAAGCTGACCCCTTTCATCAAGTATCAGCGCTAACCACGGAGCGGCGTTCTCCATGTCCTGTGAAAAGCCGAAACGCGGTTGGACACCGAACATGCAATCCGCCCCGGGTCGGCCAAGAAAGTAACGTCGATGGTGATTGATCTTGCAAATTGGACGGCACGCCCCGGGCTTGTTCGGGAGCCGATGGACGGTCGGTATGTGCGGCTCGAACCGCTCGGACCGGCCCATGCCGAAACGCTCTTTCATGCGGCCTCGGGGCGAGGTGCGGAAGACCGGTTTCGATGGTTGCCGGAAGAACCGCCGACTCGTGAAGATTTCGATGCGTGGTTCGAAACCGCGTCGTCCTCTGCCGATCCGCTGTTCTTTGCGGTCATGGACAAGGCGAGCGGACGGGTCGAGGGGCGACAGGCCCTGATGCGGATCGATACGGCGAACGGTGTGGCCGAGGTCGGTCACATCATGTGGGGCGCAACCCTGCAACGAACTCGAATGTCGACCGAAGCGCTGTTTCTGTCCGCAGACCGTGTCTTCGGCCTCGGGTATCGCCGTTTCGAATGGAAGTGTAATGACCTGAACGTTCCGTCCAAACGGGCGGCCGAACGGTTCGGCTTCCGATCTGAAGGGGTCTTTCGCCAGCACATGGTGGTGAAAGGCGCCAATCGCGACACAGCGTGGTTTGCAATGACGGACCGAGACTGGCAGCACTTAAAGCCCGGCTACGAAGCTTGGCTATCGCCTGACAACTTCGATATCGACGGACGGCAAAAGACACCATTGCGCTTCTGAGCAAAGCTCCTTGGAGAAAGGATTGGGGATGTCGGCTTTGTTCGCATCGGCGGCGCTGCGAAGTGGCGCAGCGAAAGTTAAGTTTAGATTCCCTGGTTTGACGCGTCTTTCAGCGACCGATTCCTAATCTGCGCCGCGACGCAAAACCCCGCTTGCTGCGGCCGCGAGCGCCTCATTGTCATGCTGCAGGTGTATCGGTTGGCCGCCGACGACCGGAAAGTCTGCGATGCGGCCGCTCAAGTACGACGTGGTCGAGGTCCGCCGTCAGCCCTTTCGAGGCATTCGGTAGAGGCATTGGGCCCGCATTGCTGCAGGCGCGAGATTCGAGACCCGTTTCCCCAGAAGCAGACGCTCGCCAAGGCGGTGCTGCATCTGTTGATGCCGCGGGCTGCATCGGCTCGCTGGCGCTGACGCCGGTGTCGAGGCCTCGGTCTCGCAATGCCTTGAGCACGCAAGTCGCCGTCAGTGTCTTGGAAACGCTGGCGGTGTGCATGCGACGGCTGGACGTCATCGGCAGGTTGTCGCCCGGGTTCTGCGCCAGTTGCCGGAACCCGCCGCCGCCGGAACGCACGCGCTGGCCACCCTGGTTGATGGCAAAGCCATAGCCGGCGCAATTGCCTCTCAGGGCATCGTGCAGGTTGTTGGCGAAGCGGCCCCGGCGGAAACGAGGACCGGTCACCGCAATCGAGGTCCGATTGATAGGATGCCGCTCCAGCGCTTCGAGCGGGAGGGTCAAGATCACGCCGGGGGGCGGAGACACGCGCCGCGGGCGAGGTCGGGTGAACTCGAACTCCGCGCGGGTGACGGACTGTTCGGCGACGAGGCCATGATCGACATGCTTGTTCATGGGAATATCCTTTACAAATCGGTCTTGGGTAAAATGTTCTGCCCGGTGTCAGGCAGAGTGGGGGCGGTGCCGGCGCAGGCCAGCGAGCGCAGCGACGCCGCTGATCAGGAACAGTAGCGGAGCAGGCAACGGCACAGGCGCCAGAGCCGGGACCGCGATGTCGCCCACGTCGAAGCGGTAGGTGTTGAAGTTATCCCCCGCCGCACGGGCAAAGATACTCACGCGGCCTCTGTTCTCGTAGGCCGTGGCGTCGGTCTTGAGCACGAAGAAATGGCTCTCCTCATGCGGACCGGCGAAGAGGTTGCTGATCACCAGCGGAAAGCCGAAGTCGAAAGTGAGCCGGTCGCCATCGGCGGAGCGGGACCCGAATGTCGGGCCCCGGTCGCCCAACCCGTCGGTGCGGTAGAAGGCGTCGATGCCGAAGCTGCCCCAGCCGGTCATCTCGACCCGGTCGACCAGAAGATTGCCGGCCGTGACATTGGCCCCGAAGAGGATGCGCGGCGCGAAGACCATGGTGGCGTCGACTGAACCGCGCCGGGTCTGCCGG
>NZ_JALZ01000089.1 GCF_000521785.1 Roseivivax halodurans JCM 10272 | reverse complement strand
ATATAAGTGTCCAGTCATGTGACGGCGTACCTTTTGTATAATGGGTCATCGACTTGGTCTATCTAGCAAGCTTAAGCCGCTAGGCGTAGGCGCAGCGAAAGCGAGTCTTAATAGGGCGCATGAGTTAGGTGGATCAGACCCGAAACCGAGTGATCTAGGCATGACCAGGATGAAGGTTAGGTAACACTAACTGGAGGTCCGAACCCACACCTGTTGAAAAAGGTCGGGATGAGTTGTGCCTAGGGGTGAAAGGCCAATCAAACTCGGAGATAGCTGGTTCTCCGCGAAATCTATTTAGGTAGAGCGTCATCCGAATACCCCGGGGGGTAGAGCACTGGATGGGTAATGGGGCCCCACAGGCTTACTGATCCTAACCAAACTCCGAATACCCGGGAGTACTAGATGGCAGACACACCGTGGATGCTAACGTCCATGGTGGAGAGGGAAACAACCCTGACCTCCAGCTAAGGCCCCCAATTCATGGCTAAGTGGGAAAGCAGGTGGGACGACCAAAACAACCAGGAGGTTGGCTTAGAAGCAGCCATCCTTTAAAGATAGCGTAACAGCTCACTGGTCTAAACAAGTTGTCCTGCGGCGAAGATGTAACGGGGCTCAAGCCATGAGCCGAAGCTGAGGACGCGAGAGCGTGGTAGCGGAGCGTGGTGTGACATAGTCTCATGTCTCCTTCATGCCTACGGGCATATTGGAGACGCGAGGCTTGCAGAGAAGCCGGACCGTAAGGTTGACCGGTGGAGCGATCACCAGCGAGAATGATGACATGAGTAGCGACAAGGAGTGTGAGAGACACTCCCGCCGAAAGTCCAAGGGTTCCTGCTTAAAGCTAATCTGAGCAGGGTAAGCCGGCCCCTAAGGCGAGGCCGAAAGGCGTAGTCGATGGGAACCAGGTCAATATTCCTGGGCCAGGAGATGGTGACGGATTGTCCGAGTCGTACGTCCCTTATCGGATTGGGGCGTATATGCGGCAGTCCCTGGAAACAGCCCTCCATGAGACCGTACCCGAAACCGACACAGGTGGACTGGTAGAGCATACCGAGGCGCTTGAGAGAACGACGTTGAAGGAACTCGGCAAAATACCTCCGTAAGTTCGCGAGAAGGAGGCCCGGGCTATGATGTCCGGGGGCACAAACCAGGGGGTGGCGACTGTTTACTAAAAACACAGGGCTCTGCGAAGCCGCAAGGCGACGTATAGGGTCTGACGCCTGCCCGGTGCCTGAAGGTTAAAAGGAGGGGTGCAAGCTCCGAATTGAAGCCCAGGTAAACGGCGGCCGTAACTATAACGGTCCTAAGGTAGCGAAATTCCTTGTCGGGTAAGTTCCGACCTGCACGAATGGCGTAACGACTTCCCCGCTGTCTCCAACGTCGACTCAGCGAAATTGAATTGCCTGTCAAGATGCAGGCTGCCCGCGGTTAGACGGAAAGACCCCGTGCACCTTTACTACAGCTTCAGACTGGCACCAGGCCAGGCATGTGCAGGATAGGTGGTAGGCTTCGAAGCGGGAACGCCAGTTCCCGTGGAGCCATCCTTGAGATACCACCCTTGCCTCGCTTGGTGTCTAACCGCGATCCGTCATCCGGATCCGGGACCCTCTGTGGCGGGTAGTTTGACTGGGGCGGTCGCCTCCTAAATCGTAACGGAGGCGCGCGAAGGTTGGCTCAGAGCGGTCGGAAATCGCTCGTTGAGTGCAATGGCAGAAGCCAGCCTGACTGCGAGACTGACAAGTCGAGCAGAGTCGAAAGACGGCCATAGTGATCCGGTGGTCCCAAGTGGGAGGGCCATCGCTCAACGGATAAAAGGTACGCCGGGGATAACAGGCTGATACTGCCCAAGAGTCCATATCGACGGCAGTGTTTGGCACCTCGATGTCGGCTCATCTCATCCTGGGGCTGGAGCAGGTCCCAAGGGTACGGCTGTTCGCCGTTTAAAGAGGTACGTGAGCTGGGTTTAGAACGTCGTGAGACAGTTCGGTCCCTATCTGCCGTGGGTGTAGGAGACTTGAGAGGAGTTGACCCTAGTACGAGAGGACCGGGTTGAACGATCCACTGGTGGACCTGTTGTTGCGCCAGCAGCAGTGCAGGGTAGCTATGATCGGACAGGATAACCGCTGAAGGCATCTAAGCGGGAAGCCCCCCTCAAAACAAGGTCTCCCCGAGGGCCGTGGTAGACGACCACGTCGATAGGCCGGAGGTGTAAGCGTGGCAACACGCTCAGCTGACCGGTACTAATGGCCCGATAGGCTTGACCCGATCCAGAAACAGACAGGTTCGACCTGCCTCTGGTGACGAAAGCATACATCCCTTGTGACACGACAGACAGCGAGCGCCGAAATGGCGATGTTGATATCCTTGCTTACTGCCAGGCGAGCGACGCGTCTTGCGCAACAGCGGCGAAAGCCGCGCGCAAAACAAACGCGCCCAAGTCGCCGAACAGGCGGTCGCGCAAGGATCGCGTGTCTTCCTCGGTTTGGTGGTCATAGCACGAGCAAAACACCCGGCTCCATTCCGAACCCGGCCGTTAAGTGCCGTCGCGCCAATGGTACTGCGTCTCAAGACGTGGGAGAGTAGGTCGCCGCCAAACCTAGAAAGACACGCCCGTATCTCTCGAACACGATGATCAACGCGATCATGCGGCACCCCGCATGACCGGCCGAAACCGCACCACGCGAAAACGGCCAAACAAAGTGTCGCGGGATGGAGCAGTCCGGTAGCTCGTCAGGCTCATAACCTGAAGGTCGCAGGTTCAAATCCTGCTCCCGCAACCATCGTTTCCGA
>NZ_JALZ01000088.1 GCF_000521785.1 Roseivivax halodurans JCM 10272 | reverse complement strand
AGAAGAAGCCGAGGATCTTCTTCGGGGCGAGCTTGTTCTCCTTGAAGAAGTCCAGAAGCTGCTCGAAGGTCCGCTCCGAAAGCGTGGTCGGAATCACCGGCACCACAATTGCGTCCGAGGCGCGGAACACGTTTTCCGACAGCGCCGAGATGTTCGGCGGGCAATCCAGCACAACGATGTCGTATTCTGTTCCTCCGGCTTTCAGCGCCTTCTTCAGCCGGGACTGCGAGTTCTTCATGCGCGACAGGAAGATGTCGAAATCCCGAAAGCTCATGTTCGCCGGCAGCACGTCGAGATTGTCGTAGTCGCTGCCGCGGATCGCGTCGGTGAAGCGCTTGACGTCCTTGAAAAACCTCTCGTCCTTCAACTTCGTCGACGGCTTTACGCGAAAGTAGAAGCCCGAGGCCCCCTGGGGGTCGAGATCGCAGAGCAGCACCCGGTGGCCCGCCTCGGCAATCGACTGCGCAAGGTTGACCGAGGTGGCGGTCTTTCCGACGCCGCCCTTGTTGGAATAGCACGCGATGATCTTCATGGCTTGGCTCCGGCGGTCTTGAAGAGCTTGGTAAAGCCGGCCCGTGTGGCCGGAGCGTCGAAGGCGGCGAACCTCGCTTCGACCTCGCTCCGGGCGGCCTTCTGGCGCTGGTCGAGCACCGTCAGGAGCGCCCCGATGCTCTTGGCGATCTCCAGCTTCCGGGCGCTGCGGGTGCCGCCGGAGCTGAGCCGGCCCTCCAGCGCCTCCTTCTGGACCGCACAATCGTTGAAGGTCCCGAGCACGTCCTGCAGACGTTTCAGCGCCTTGAGCAGGGGTTTGACCTCCGCCGCCGGGAAGACCGGTGCGAAGAACTCCATAAGGTAGCGCAGCTTCTTGCAATGGATGCGCAGCTCGTGGACCTGGTCGTCGGAGGTGGAGGCGTCGATCGTTCGGGCGATGGCGCAGACCTTGCGATAGCGCTTCCAGATCAGCTGTCGCGCGAGCTCGCGCGCGGGGCGCTCGGCTTCGGGACCTTTCGCGAGCTTCTTGCCCCCCTTGGCGAAGCGTTTCTGCAGGCGGCGCATCTCGCGCGCATAAGCATCGCTTTCGAGATGACGCGCGAGGTCCGCCTGAGCTTGCGCACGCTCGGCCGCGATATCCTCGAACAAAAGCTCGAGGCCGGGGCGAAGCGGTTGGGGCACCAGACCCAAATAGCTTTCGCGTTCGATCAGGTAGACATCGAGATCGCGCAACGTGCCCGTCTGCGCCATCAGCGCACCGAACCGCGCCTTGAGGTCCTCGCTCTCTTCGGGTGCGTAGACACCCTTGAAGAGCGAGACCACCGAGCGGACCTTGCGCAGCGCCACCCGGTACTGGTGCAGGAATTCGCTGTCGATGTCGGCGATGGCGCCCGTCTCGTGCGCCCGCGCCAGATCGAGATGAGCGTGGATGATGTCGGTCGCGGCGCGGAAGGCGGTGGTCCGGGGCGTCATTGCAATGTCGGGCTTCAAGTCCCGGCCCGCAGCGCCCGGGAAGAGCGTCGCAACCGCTCCGCGGGCGTCGATCCGGCTGATATCGTCCCGAGCGACGAGGCTATTCGACAGCCGATCGAGGGCCTTGTCGTAGCCGCGCAGCGCCGCGGCGCTGAAGAACGCCGCCTTGCGCCCCTCACCGGCATCGAGGGCCACGAGATCGCAGCGCACTTGCGTCTTGTCGAGATCGTCGAGCAGAGCCAGCTTCTGGCACACCAGCGTGGCCTCGCCGAGCGGGCTCAACCGCCGCAGCGGCGAGACCATTGCCGAAAGCGCGTCGCGCACGCGCCCGGGCTCCATGTCGGCGACAAATCCCGGCGTGTCACCGATCTGGCGGAGGAGCTCTTCGCCGCCGAGCAGGATCAGGCCGTCGCCTTCGGACAGGAGCAGGCAGCCGGCAGCGGCGATCTGGCCATCGAACGTGTCGTGGAGAACCGCCGGGGTGTCGGAGGGCTCCTCGCGCGGCACCAGCCGGTCCTTGCCGAAACGGGTGCTGTCGAGCGCCGGGCGTGGGTCGCCGGCGGTCCAGAGAGAGAAAAATGAGGTCATCGAGGGGCTTTGATCATGGGTCCTTGAGCGTGGGTTGACGGCCGCACCGGCCGAAAGACCCGTGCGAGTGGCACAGGCCGATGCGGGCGATCAAGTGGCAAACCTACCACAAAGCGCAGCGTCATCAGTGATGGGGCGCCGCTTCCACCTCACCGCGCTCGGCGAACCATTGCTCCAGGTAGGCGACGCTGGCCCCATGGCAGTTCGCCCTAGTCAGCACCTGCCGCGCCGCCGCAAAATCCTGCACCGGCCGCGGGCGCCGCGCCCCGGGCTCCATGATCCAGACCCACAGCACACGACCGGTATCGTCCGTTTCCGCTATCAGTTCAGGTCCCACCAGGTATCTCCCCGCTCGCGTCATGACGCCGTTACATTGGCACAGGCATCGAAAGCGGGTAAGAAATATTTGGCGCGGGAAGCGGTAGTGTACGCTCCGGCAGCGCCTATTGCGCCCCATCTCCTGCTTTCTTTGGCCGAAAATCGGTTTGAAACGACAAATTTGAAGCTTCATACCTCAAATTGGGTCGTGCTTGTGCGGGCTGATTAAGTTCAGCCCAAGCTTGTAGTACGTCTCCGCGCAAACTTGAGTGGACGTTGATACGTGGCGCAGCGAAGGTGCGCCTTATCCCGCATCGGCGACGCCCCGACGAGGCGCGGCGAATGTTGAGTTTAGATTCCTCGGTCTGGCGCAGCCTCGAACGACCGCTTCCGTGATCTGCGCCGCGGCGCAGAACGTCTATTGCTGCGGCTGCGAGCTCGTCTATCGTCATGCTGCAGTTGCATCGGTCGGTCGCCGAATGACCGGAAAGTCCGCAGTGCCGCCGCTAAGGTCATCCGCAGCGAAGGTCGGCAGCGAGCCGATGGTGTTGAAAAACT
>NZ_JALZ01000087.1 GCF_000521785.1 Roseivivax halodurans JCM 10272 | reverse complement strand
GCCAGCCCCTAACGTAAATGTTGATCAATCGAGCCCGGGCACAGCAATGCGCCCGGGCTTCTGTTTGAGCTGATTTCAACTGACCAGGTCGAGCACGTCGCCTCTTCCCGAATGAGCCGAATGGCGGCGATGAGCCCTCACTTGACCTTCGCATACATCAGGCAGTCTCGGGGAACATCCGACATGTTGGGGTGAAGGAAGTACCGGCGCAGTACGCCTTCCCCGCTCATGCCCACCTTTTCCATGACCCGGGCAGAGGCCGGATTATCGACATCGCAGAACGCTTCGGCGCGAAAGATCCTCGGGTGCGCCAAGGCATGCTCGACAAGCCACGCCATGACTTCCGTGGCGCAACCAAAACCCCAAGCGCGCCGCGCCAGGACATAGCCGTAGCGCACCGTGGAATTGGCAGCGCGCGGGTGAAACATCCCGATCAGATCGTCCGGGTCGGATCGCGCGAAGACAACCAGGGGAAATCCGCGCCCCGTCTCCCATTCCTCCGTGGCAGCCTTAACAAACTCCGTCGTATCGTCGAGATTCGTGTGAGGGCGCCACGCAAGGTACCGCGTCACGGCTGCGTCCGTTGCGTAGCTCTCGAAAATGGATGAGGCATCGGCTGGAGCGATCCGGCGTAAGCTATAGCGCGCGGTCTCAAAAGAAACGGGAACACGGTAGGCTGAGTCCATGGCGGGATGATTATCCGATCCAGCGCGATCCGCAACGATGGCTGGGTCCGCATGGCCGCCGCTCGTGGGAGTTGCGCCGAAAGTCCGCGAGCCCACTTTACTGGATGCTGCGGAGGTCAGGAAGGTCGGCTTCTGCGGTTGGGCTGAAACTGTTCGGTCTGAACCGCATAAACTGTGGCTGTGTTGACCGTCTCGGCGTTCACGGCGACGTTCCTTCCCAGGGGCTATCGCTTGATCGACCAGATCATCGCCGTCTCGTAGCCGGCAGCTTCCAGCAGCTCGATCTTCGAGCGCCATCCCGCCGGGCAGACGACGAAGGCCGCGCCAGTGCCCCGTTCGGCAAACGCCGACTCGGCGGCGCGTAGCAGCGCCTTGCTCCCCACGGCCTCGTTCGCGAGCGTGTTCGAGTCAGCGAAATCGGGATGGTAGAAGTCGTCGATTACGCCCGTCCCGGTGATCTTGTGCGCGGGCGGGAAGTGCAGTCGCGAGGCGGGCTGCGCAATCACATAGCCCTCCAGATCTTCTGGGGCGCCCATCACCAGCATGTCCCGGTCAGGCAACGTTAGGCTCCGTCGCATCCAGGCGTCAAAGCGAGCGTCTGCCTCCGGGTGGATCGCCCAGAAGGGGTCGATGCCGAAGAGGACGGACCGGTTCTCGGCACTGCGCGCGACGATTCCGGGCACGTCCGCCTCGGTGGCCGGCCGGACGTCCGACAGACTTCCCGCATCGCCGAGATCGGAGCGCGAGAGGTAGAGAGTCAACGGTTCGTAGCCTTCGGCCACGAACGCGGCCCGCCAATCCGGGCCGGTGACGAAGGACGACAGAAAGATCCGCGCACCGGCCTCGCGCAGAACTGCTTGCGCTGCCTCCACCAGCGCCTCGACCGTGCCCTCGGGCGCGTCCGGCACGGCGAAGCTGTCAGGTAGGATCAGGCCGGGCTTTCCGTCCGCGCCGGCATAGATTGGCGGAACGGGCAAAAGCATCGAATGAATCACGCCCACGATCCGTCCGCCATTCTCTGCGACCTGCCAGAACTGTCGAAAGGGTTGCGCCTCGGCGGTCAGCGCGAAAGCAACTGCCTTCTCGACCTGCGAAGCCGCATCCTCGGCCATGTCCCACAACAGCGCGTCTTCTGCATGGCGCTCACGCGCGTCGGCGAGCAGTGGCTCGACCATCGCAGGAATGTCCTCGGTGGTCGCGGGGCGGATCGTAGCGGGCACGGCGGTCTCCTGGTTGAGCCGGGTTCTTCCGTGAGCATCGACAGGACGGGGAGGTTTGACAAAGCAGGACTTCTGACCGAGCCATTAGAAAATCTGACGACCGGAAACCCGATGCCACCTGCGAACCTGAACGCCCTGCGTGTCTTCTCTACCGTGGCGGAGCACGGCAACATCCAGCGGGCAGCCGAGGTTCTGAACCTCTCGCGGGGAGCGGTGTCGCAGCGGATCAAGCAGATCGAGCTCGAGCTCGGAACACCGCTCCTCGTGCGGGGCGCGCGCGGCGTATCCCTCACACCTGCCGGCAAGCGTTGCCATGCGGCGATGATCGACGCGCTCGCCATCATCGACAGCGCGCTTTCAGACATCGCCGGGCAGGACGACCGGATCACCCTGCATATCGGTCCGTCTTTCATGGCGAAGTGGATGATGCCGCGGTTGGAGCGGTTCAGGGCGGCCTTCCCATCGGTCTCGCTTGCCACGGAGGTTCATAACCGGGTGATGGATCGCGGCCTCGGACGCGGCGAGATCGCCATCTGGCCTGGCACCGCCCCCGATCCGAACCCAGCCCATGAGAGCCGCCATCTCACGGAACTCCGCCTTGCCGCCGTGTGCAGCCCCGACTTCCTCCGCCCCGATTGGCCGATAGGGCCGGAGACGCTGTTAACCCTGCCGCTCCTTCAGGACGGGCATCGCCGATGGGATCGGCTGGCTGAGGCGACTGGGCAGCGTCCGGCGCACGCCCCCCTCAACTTCGGCCGCTCGGCGCTCGCGCTGGACGCGGCCATGAACGGGCACGGCGTGGCGATTGCGCCCCATCACATGATCGAGGCGGACCTACGCGCGAAGCGGCTCGTGGAAGTCTGGGCTTTTCCAGAGCCCTCTGATGAGCACCTGTTTTTGTCGTGGGCAAAGGCACGAAATGGTGGGAAGCATCTCCGTCGCGTCGTGGACTGGTTCCTCGTGGAGTTCGGGCAAGGCCACAGACGGCAGGAATGAAGCGTTGGGACAGTTTCAGATTTATGCCCGGCTGAACGGACTTTAGAGCCTTGCGCAGCGGATGCCCGTTCCGTC
>NZ_JALZ01000086.1 GCF_000521785.1 Roseivivax halodurans JCM 10272 | reverse complement strand
ATCTCGGCCGCCAGCGTCGGGCCGAAATCCGCGTAGCTTTCCTTGATAACGTTCAGCGCATAATCGCGCTTGGCCGGGTGGATGCGATTGTTCGGCGCGCGACCGCGGGATTTGTGGCGGATCGCCGACGCGCCGTCCGCACGATACCGCTTCAGCAATCGGAACATCTGCCGCTTCGACAGCGCGATGTTGTTCGCACCAGCCTCGACGCTCAGGCGGCCGTCGTCGATCTGCGCGAGAACTTCGATCCGCCGCATCTCAAGTTCGCTCATCATCACCCATCCCATGCCCGAACTCTCCTCCAAGCTTCACCATGGAGGAGAATGACACTTCTGCTTTGCGCACGGGTGACATTATCGGTTTGCGTGATGACTCAAGGGTGGTCGTGTGAAATCATGGCGAAGCGCCATTTCCGCGTTCTCAGGTTAATCTTCTGATCGCATGACCGCCATTATCTGGCCCCGGAAGACCTCGGCAGGCGTTCTATAACCGAGACACTTGCGGGGCGTTGCGTTGAGGCGCGCGCAAATCGACTTCAAATATCGATTTGTGAGCGCCGCCGGATCGGTCTTGCGCGGCAGGAAGGCGCGTAGCCGGTTGCTGGTGTTCTCCACGGTGCCTTTCTGCCAAGGCGATTGCGGATCGCAAAACCACGTCTGCGATCCGAGCCCGGCCTGCAGATGGCCCCACGCGGAGAACTCGGTGCCGCGGTCGAACGTGATCGAGCGGCGGGCCGGTTGGGGCAGGGCGCGGAGCCCTGCAATCAGCGCTTCCATCACCGGTTTCGACTGGCGATCCTGGTTCCGGGCAAGCAGCGTGAAGCGGCTCACGCGTTCGACCAGCGAGGCGGCGTTGGCGGTGCCGAATTCCTTGCGGAACATGATCAGATCGCATTCCCAGTGGCCGAACTGTTCGCGGTGCGCAACCTCGGGCGGGCGGAGTGAGATACTGTTTTCCAAGCCAAATTCAGCGCATGAGGCCGCCGTGTGCCGCGCGGGCGACGATGGCGACGGTGCATGGGCAGATGACGCCAGAGACCGGCTTGGCGGCCGTCTTCAGAATAAACGTATCGGTAGATCGTCTCATGGCTGACGCGCACAGGGTGCCGCTCGAAGTACATCCGGCCGGCGATCTGTTCGGGCGACCAGCCTGCCGCGAGATGGTCAAGCACGGCGTCTTTCAGGACCGTGTGTTTGACGAGCTTGCGCAGCGCTGAACGCCGTTTGGCATAAATGCTCTGCGCGTTCATTCCATAGTATCCGTAGAGCTGGGGAAGCTCCGCATCGGTGAACCGGTTCCGGCGCAGCTCTCGGTAGAGGGTGCAGGGCGGACGACCCAGCCTTACGGCGATCTCCTTCATCGACACCTTGGCATCGCGCCACTTGGCCAGCTTCAGGCGTTCATCGAGAGCCAGATGCGAGTAGTGCTTTCCCATGCCACAACCTCCATGCAACCATCTGTTTTATTGCAGAAGTTGCACTTCGTTTGTGAATCCACCCGCTCTATGGCGATTTTGCAACCAAGTTGAAATGTCCTCGGCTGCGCAAAGCAGAAATGTCCCGCGCAGCAGTGGGGAGCATGGCATTGCTGCCCGTAGACCTCATGTATCGGAGGGCAGGAATGCCATGCTTTGGCTCCAGCGTTGAGGCGGCGGTGCCGCGGCTGGTAGTCTTCTGGAATGGAGCCGCGCATTGCTTTGAACCGCGACATTGATCCGCTCGACCATTCCCCTCTGGTGCGAGGAATGGTTCTGGCGATGTCGTATGCGGATGCGGAAGGCGGCATAGGCCTGACGAAGTCGGGAGCGATCAATCGCAGGTTCGTTCACTGGGCGGCGGAGAGGTTTGTCTGGCCGGGTTACACATCCAAAGACCTGTTTATCGTGAACAAGGTGCTGAACGAGCGCGATATGCCGCCGTTATGGCCCGTTCAGGACGTGCTGCTGCACCTGAAACTCATGCGTCGCTACAAGGGAACGCTTCGAACGACGAAAAGGGGCAGGGCGCTTGGCGCGATACCTCGACAGCTCTTCGACGTCGTCGCACCTGTCTATCTCTACCGCTATGTTCACGACGACCTGGCGCAGAACCGAGGCGGTGTAATCGACAACTGGCGCGTCTTTCTCAACGTCATCAATATCGAGGCTCGTACCGGCTGCACGATCCCAAGGCTGATGGAGGTGCTGTACAGGTGGCCTCCGGAAGCCCGATACGAGGTCGCGTATCAGGATACGCGCTTTGCGCTGAAAGCCTGCATCGTCCGCCCATTATGCTGGTTGGGGCTGCTCTGGGAGGACCGGGAAGGGCTCGGCATGTTTGACGAGGGAGCGTACCACAAGACCCCGCTCTGGTCGGCAGCGTTGAAACTTGAATCCGACGCCCAAGCAACGATCCACGTGGTGTGACTATTGCCGGCCATCCGGCACGGCACTGCTCTTCGATTTGCGCGCCAGCTTCAAGTTCCAGCCATCGTTCCGGCGGCCCGTGGGCTGGTACTTGGTCCGTTGCTTGCCGGCGCGGCGCGGCTTCGGCTGCGCCTTGTCCTGCTCGGCCTTGATGTGTTCGAGAACCGCGCTCAGGTGCTTGTTCTCGGTGATCACGGTATGGGTCACGCGCTGATCCTTGTCGAAGACCCGGAAGGGCAGCGGCACACCTTTCCAGCGGAACTCGAGGCGGCCATCGGCGAACTCGTAGCTGTCGACGTATTTTCCGGGCAGGCCCCGGCTGAGCTCGGTCTCCTCGAGAATGATGCGCTTGCGGTCGTAGGAAAACGCGAGCTGCTGACCGACATAGCGCTCGTCGCGCAGGCACAGGATCTCCCGCAACCGGTCCGGTTCGACGTTGAGCGCACGATGACGGTTGTCAGGGTGATGCGGAAGCTTTGCGAAGCGGGCGTTGTGGCGCGCCATGAAGCCCGGAAGAAAGGCGTTGGCCGCGACGATGTCCGAGATACCGGCCAGCCGCAGCTCCTTGACCAGTCGATCCTGCAGGGTGCGGTTCGCGCGCTCGACGCGGCCCTTGGCCTGGCTCGAATTGGCGCAGAGGATCTCGATATTGAGCGCGTTCAGCGCCCGGCCGAACTGGGTCTCCCCGTGGCCGGACGTCGCGCCCTGGTTGGCGACGCGGAAGACCGTGTGCTTGTCGGAATAGAACGCGACCGGCCGGCCGTGCTTGAGCA
>NZ_JALZ01000085.1 GCF_000521785.1 Roseivivax halodurans JCM 10272 | reverse complement strand
AGCAGCCACAAACCTTAGACGGAGCTGACGTCCGACGAACGGCAGCTAACGATCTGCGACAGATACCGTAGTTTCTGGTCATGCCCCGGAACCGTCATAGGAACGGGACGCCGAACAGAACCGAGACAACGAAGGGCCGGAGATCGAGCGATGAGCGATCAAGACGAGAGTTTCACCGAAGACGAGATTTAGAAGCTGCGGTGGCATCCAGCCCGCGCGCGAAGGAGACCCACGAGACCGCGCAGGGCTTGTGCATCGAGGAACGTACGAAAGGCCAGATCATCGGCCTGACGGAGCAGGGCCGCATTGCCATCGGCTTGGGTGCCGGAGCGCCACCCGAACGACTACGCGAGGACGGAGTTTTCGGATATGGTCGAGGCGCAGGCGCTCTCCCTGTCGGATCGGCTGTGGCAGGCGGGAAATCGCGAGCAGGGGCGCGAACAGCAATGGGCGCGGCAGGAGCAGGAGCGAGACCAATGACCGAAAAAGAGCGTTCGCCGCGACAGAGTAGGAAGTCCCCACGCATATACATTTGCCCCTCGCACGGACCGTGTGTCGATGGCACCTGCCATGTTTGCGGAGCGAGTCTAACGCTGCGCGACGGGACGCACGTAACCATCAACGGTAAGGATCATCGCGAAGTCGCTCATGTTTTGCAGTCTTCAATGGAGTATGCTCGCAAATCCAAGCGACTTGCCGTCCTCGCTCTTGTGATCGCCATCGCTACAGGAGCGATAGCCGTAGTGGCAAACTTGACCACGATTGCAACGTTTTTCGGCTTGGAAGAGTGGATAGGTCCGTTTCTGCAGCGCGACTGATAATGCCTCTTCTGTTGGATCGCCTGCAAATCTACCTTGTAGCGCTAGAGCGTGTAGCGGTGATCTTCGATACGCCACAAACGGTGATTTCTGTCCCTCTCCTCAACTCCGCTTCGCATCAGCACCTTAGCGCGGACACAACCCTCGGGCAAAACCTTCGGGGTTGTGAGACGATTGAGGCTCACTGGTGCGAGCGGCCGTTCGCTGCGGCCCGTCGAAGGCGTAGGTCGGGCTCACTCCCGACCTTCACTACGGATGGCCTGAACGCCGGCAGTGCAGACGAAGCCGACATTGATCCGAGGTGAGGATACTGTAGGCAAGACCGAACGGCTTGCAGATGACAACGATCCCCACGATCTTTACGCCCCGCCTGACCCTTCGGCCCATGCGGGCGGCTGACTGGTCCGGCTACCATCGCCTGATGGCCTCAGACAGGTCCATCTACATGGGCGGTCCTTTCTCCACTGCCGTGGCTTGGGGCATGTTCTGTGCCGATCACGCTCAATGGAGCCTATTCGGGTGTGGTGCCCTAATGATCGAGAGCACGGTCAGCGGCGAATGTCTTGGTCAAGTGGGGATCAATTCAGGGCCATTGTTCCCGGAGTTCGAATTGGGATGGTTGCTCTACCCCGAGGCGGAAGGGCACGGCTTTGCCTACGAAGCCGCAACGGCTTTGCGAACGTGGAGCCTAGATATCAGGCACGTCGAAACACTGGTTAGCTACATCGATCCTAACAATCTTCGATCAGCCAGATTGGCGGAACGGCTCGGCGCGACGCTGGATGCCAACGCGCAGCGGCCTGACCCCTCGGATCTCGTCTACAGGCATTACGGCTGAACGCCCACCCAGGGCTGATTGTGTTGAAAAACTCACGCGGCTCCAATGCGGCCCGAAATACCAGAACGCCTGTTCTAACTGAGTTCTAAAATGTCGCCTCAGGGGGTGGATGTCGTCTTTCACCAGAACGAAATTCTGGTCCGAGGCCAGTGATTGTCGAGACAGGGAGTTTTTCAACATGGGGTAATGGTCTGACTGCTCTTCGAAGACCCCGGTAGGATCGGGGTCATAATGTAGAGGAGAAGATCCATGGACTATTTCGCCGGTTTGGACGTCTCGCTCGAGAAGACGCATGTTTGCGTCCTCGACCGGGAGGGAGCGATCATCGCTGAGGCGGTGGCAGCCTCGACACCTGAAGCCATTGCCGAGGCGCTCGAAACGGCGCCTGCATGCAAAGTGGTGGTCTTCGAGACCGGGCGTATGGCACCGATGCTCTACCACGGGCTGGCAGAGCGCGGCGTGCCAGTGGTCTGCATCGAAAGCCGGCAGGCTTACCAGGCCCTGAAGACACTCGCCACGCACAAGACCGACCGCAACGATGCCCGGGGGCTGGCGCAACTGGCCCGGACAGGGTTCTTCAAGCCGGTGCATGTCAAATCCCTGCCGGCCCACGCGGTCCGCTCGCTCATCATGGCCCGCAAGAAGCTGGTCGGACAGCGGATCATGCTGGAGAACCAAGTGCGCGGGCTCGCGGTCGTGTTCGGTGCAAGGCTGCCGCGCGGACTTTCCCCGGCATTCGTTCGAGAGGTGCTGGCCATGAGCGACGGCGTGGCCGGCCTCTCCGCCGCAATGCGTGGTCTGATCGCCGCGCGCGAGGCGGTGCTTTCGGCCATTGCCGCCATCGACAGCGACATCAAGCATCTCGTGCGCCAGTCGGGAGCCTGCCGTCGGCTCATGACTGTCCCCGGCGTGGGGCCCATTACCGCGCTGGCCTTCACCGCCGCCGTTGACGATCCAGGACGGTTCCGACGATCCCGCGACCTCGGTGCCTATCTCGGCCTTGTCCCGCGCCGCCATCAGTCCGGCGAAATCGACTACACCGGGCACATCTCGAAGACCGGGGACCGGCGCGTGCGAACGTTGCTCTACGAGGCTGCGAACGTGATGCTGACCCGCTACAAGGGAGCGCTGAAACTGAAGGAATGGGCGGTGGCAATCGCGCGCAGATCGAACATGCGCAAGGCCCGGATCGCCCTGGCGCGTCGATTGGCAGTCATCATGCACGCAATGCTCAAGAGCGACACCGACTTCCGCCCGGTCTGAGACTGGCCGGCGATACATAACCCGGTCGACGAGAAAGGAGACCGCCCCGAGCTCCCGAGCGGGGAGCACCGCCCGAGGGAGGGAGCAGATGATGGCGCCGATTCTGTAGCACGCGGCCGACCCCGGCTGACTGCGGTTTCAACCTCGCCACTCTCGCACCCAGCTTACCCCATAAAGTGCCAAGCATGAGCACGCAGAGAACGAAGGCACCCGAAAGGCACCAACCGCTCAGGACGGAGCAGCCAGACCTTGCCCCATTAGCAGGCTGCTGAAGAAGTC
>NZ_JALZ01000084.1 GCF_000521785.1 Roseivivax halodurans JCM 10272 | reverse complement strand
AGTCATGCGTTTGCCTGCCTTTTTCCCTGCTGGCGGTCCCGGGCCCTGCATACAAGGAGGGGCCGCCTGCGGAAAGCGTTTCGACGCCCGGGCAGGACCGTCGCGCGCGTCCGGGCCTAACCGAGCTCGCGGCGCAGGCGGTCGAGATGGGTCTTCACCAGCGCCTCGGCCGCTTCGGGCGACGACGCTTCGGCGTAGCAGCGCGTCTCCGGCGCGTTGCCGGAGGGGCGCAGATGCACGACGCATCCGTTCGCGAAGCTGACGCGGAGCCCGTCGGTCAGGTCGATCCCGGCCTCGTCGCCCGTGCCCTCGAAGAAGGAACGGCGGGCCTCGATGTCGGACGAAAGCCGGCCCACAAGCGCCGTCGCGGCCTCGGTCGGGACCTCGGTCAGGCGGTCCGCCGCGGTGAAGGTCGGCGGCAGGGCGGCGACCGTGTCGGCGAGGCTCTGCCGCCCGGCGCGGGCGGCGGCCAGCGGGGCGAGGATCGGCAGCAGGCAGTCGCGGGTCATGAGCGGCGCGAGCGTGCCCGCGGGGCCCGGAGCCTCGAAGCCGAGAAGGAAGCCGCCATTGGCCTCATAACCGACGACACGCGCGGCGGGATCGGCCGCGAGCGCCGCCTCCATCGCCGCGATGACGTAGGGCGAGCCGATGCGGGTGCGCTCGACACGGGTGAAGTCCGGCATGTCCGCGACCATGGAATTCGACGAGACCGGGGTGCAGATGTGGCCTGCGCCCAAGGCGCGGGCGGTGAGCACGCCGAGCACGTCACCCGGGACGATCCGGCCGGTGGCGTCGGCGAGCATCGGGCGGTCCGCGTCGCCGTCGGTGGAGATCACCGCATCGAGTGTGTGCTCGCTGCACCAGGCGGCGAGCATGTGGCGGGTCGCCGGATCGAGCGCCTCGGTGTCGACCGGGATGAAGCTGTCCGAGCGGGCGAGCGGCACGGCGTCGCCGCCGAGCGCGCGCACCACCTCGACCATGATGTCGCGGGCGACCGAGCTGTGCTGGTAGATGCCGATCCGCCAGCCGTCGAGCGCTTCGGGCCCGTAGGCGTCGGCATAGCGGGCGACATAGGACGGTCCGGCCCCGAGATCGTCCCGGGCCCGGGCGGAGCCGTTGCCGGCCGGCCGGCCGAGTGCGTCGAGGATCGCCGCCTCGTCCGCCTTGGAGATCTCGCCCGTCGGCAGGTAGAACTTGAGCCCGTTGCGGTCGGCGGGGATGTGGCTGCCGGTGACCATGACCGCCGCCTGCCCCGCCTTCATCGCCGCAAGCGCGAGCGCGGGGGTCGGCAGCGCGCCGCACTCGGTCACGGGCAGGCCTTCGGCGAGCGCGGCTTCGGTCACGGCCGCGGCGATGCGCGGCGAGGACTCCCTCAAGTCGCGACCGAGATAGAGGCCGCCGCCGGTCGGGCAGGCGGCGATGAAGGCCCGGACGTGGTCCGCGACGAGATCGCCCGTCAGCTCGCTCACCAGACCGCGCAGGCCGCTCGTTCCGAATTTTGGCGCCAAGGTCAGATCCTCCTGCGGGGCATCCGCGCCGGGACGACGGGAGTCGCGCTTTCCCGGGCGATCAGCTCTCGCGCAGGTCCTGCGCCGACTTCTTGATCTCGGAATACTGGCCCGACGGGCGGAACCGCCAGAGATAGTCCGGGACCACTGCCTCGAGCGAGGTGGTCTCGATCCCGAGATCCTCGAAGGTCATGGTCTTGCCCGAGACGACGTTGTCGTTGCGCAGGTTGGCGACCTGGTCGCGGGTGACCGGCGCGTCGATCATGTCGAAGCTCGCGCGTTGGACGAGGTCGAAGCTCCGCCCCATGATCGAGGCCGCCCAGAACGGCACGTTCACGATCAGCGCCCGGCGGCGGATCACCGTGAGCATGTAGCGCATGAGCTCGCGGAAGGTGCTCACGTCGGGTCCGCCGAGCTCGTAGATCCCCGGTTTCGCCTGCCCCAGAACTCCCATCACCACGGCGCGGGCGACGTCGTCCACGTAGACGGGCTGGAACCGGGTACCGGCGCCGATCACCGGCAGGAGCGGGCCCATCTTGGCCATCCCGGCGAAGCGGTTGAAGAACTGGTCCTCGGGCCCGAAGATGATCGAGGGGCGCAGGATGACCGCGTTCGGATAGGCGGCGAGCACCGCCTCCTCGCCGCGCGCCTTGGTCCGGGCGTAGCTGCTGGCCGAGTCCGCATCCGCGCCGATGGCCGAGATCTGCGTCAGCGTCGGAACGCCGAGCTCTGTGGCGAGCCTGGCGACCCGCTCGGCGCCCTGCGCCTGCGTCGCCTCGAAGGTGTTCTTGCCGCGCTCGGCGAGAACGCCCACGCAATTCACCACCGCGTCGGCGCCTGTCATCACCTCCCGCACGCTCGCATCGTCGCGGATGTTGCAGAACACCGGCTCGACCTGCCCGACGACGCCGTAGGGCCGGACCCAGATCGCATCGTTCGGGCGCCGGGTCGCGACGCGCACGCGCCAGCCCTCCTGCGCCATACGCTGGGCAACGTAGCGGCCGACGAAGCCGGAGCCGCCGTAGATGGTGACGAGCTTCTGCTTGGGCATGGCGTTCTCTTTCCTGCGCGAGATCGGATCTTGCGGAGTGTCTAGCCCCCGTGGCCCTTCCGGGCAAGGCACCGCGCCCCGGCGGGAGCCCAGAGACCTCATCTGACGTCGGAAAATCCGCCGCGAGACCCGTTGACACCCGGCCGGGCCGCAGCTACACGCGCCGTCACGCTCCCGTGCCCAGGTGGCGGAATGGTAGACGCGCCAGCTTCAGGTGCTGGTGTCCGTATGGACGTGGAGGTTCGAGTCCTCTCCTGGGCACCACAAACTCCCCCTAAGACGTTGATATTGCATGTGAAATCGTCTTACTCGGAGTGCTAGTCCACCCCGCAGACCACCTTTCGAAATTTGTGTAAAAGCGCTTCAGGCGCCGTTTTGGTCCATCGTGCTAGGTGTGCGCTCCTAGCTCATAGAATGACCGAGCCGCCAATTTTCCAATCGCGCTTCGCCTCCGCGCATCTCCAGCACTCGTCAGCACCACCTACCAGCCTCATCGCCGGTGAAGTGACACTGCGCGCTGTTCTGCGGCAGCGTCTTGCTGGGCTTGTTGCTGACCGATACCGTCTGACAAACAATGATAATTCGCAGGTGAGCCCCGAAGATGTCGCAGTCCGAGCTTTCGAGCCTCATTTGGTCCGTCGCCGATCTCCTTCGCGGCGAATACCGTCAGTCGGAATACGGTCGGGTCATTCTGGTGTTTACGGTTCTGCGCCGCTTGGACTGCGTTCTCTCGCCGACCAAGGCAGCCGTCCTTAAGGAGCGGGAAGAGAAGGCAGCGCTGGGCCTCAACCCTGCTCCGTTCATGCGCAAGGCGTCGGCCGCAAGCTTCTACAACAGCTCGACACTCGACCTAGGCAAGATCGTCGGCGACCAGGACAACATCGGCGACAACCTGCAAACCTACATCGACGCCTTCTCGCCGGAGGTACGCGACATCTTCGAGCGGTTCAACTTCGCGGAGGTCATCGACCGCCTTCGGAAGAACAAGCTGCTCTACATGGTGACCGAGAAGTTCGCGGGCTTCGACCTGCATCCCCACCGCGTGACCAACGTGCAGATGGGCCTCGTTTTCGAAGAGCTCAAGCGCTGTCTGTCAATCGG
>NZ_JALZ01000083.1 GCF_000521785.1 Roseivivax halodurans JCM 10272 | reverse complement strand
ACCGGCAAGATCGACCGGGCGCCTGTCGCCGCGCTGCTGCCGGGCGACGACACGCTCGCCCGCATGGACAGGACGGGTCTCATGGCCGCCCTGCGCGCGCCGAATGCGGCGGATGCGGCGCGGGAGCTGACCCGGCTCTCGACCCCGGAGGCGCACAGCGCCCCCGGCATGACGCTGGAGGAGATCGGCGGCGCCTCCCCGGCCCACCGGGCGGCCGCCGACATCGTCTCCGATCTCGCGGCCTGGCGGCGCGGCGAGGCGGACTGGTCGGAACTCTCGCACTCGCTGCTGATCTCGGGCGAGCCCGGCACCGGCAAGAGCCTGCTCGCGCGCGGCATCGCGGCCTCGGCGAAGGTGCCGCTCATCGAGAGTTCCTGCGGCGACTGGCAGAGCGCCGGGCATCTCGGCGACATGCTGCGTGAGATGCGCCGCAGCTTTGCCGAGGCCATCGCGCAGAGACCGTCGGTGCTCTTTATCGACGAGATCGATGCCTTTGGTGCCCGGCAGAGCGCGGACACGCACAACAGCAATTACCGCCGCAATGTCATCAACCAGCTGCTGCGGGAGATCGACCGGCTCGTCCGCGCCGAAGGCGTCATCCTGGTCGGCGCAACCAACCACCCGGAGGCGCTGGATCCGGCAATCCTGCGCCCCGGGCGCTTCGACCTGCACCGGACGCTCGGCCGGCCCTCCCGTGCGCAGATCCGCCACATGCTGGTCCGCGCGCTGCCGGACGTGGGTGAGGCCGATCTCGCGGCGCTGGCGAGGGCCTATACCGGCGAGACCCCGGCCCGAATCGATGCCGATATCCGCGCGGCCAAAGCCGCCGCGCGGCGGGCCGGGTCCCGGGTCAGCGCACAGGCCCTGCTGGAGACCCTCCCGGCGGGCCAGGCAGAGCTGCAGGGCCGCGACCGGCGCATCGCCATCCACGAATGCGGGCATGCCATCGCGGCGAGCCTCCTGGGGGTGGCGCCGGTCCACCGTCTCCTGCTCTCCTCGGACGGCGGCACGACGCATCGCCCGCAGGCCCTGCGGGAAGGCACCATGGCGGAGTACGAGGCCGAGCTCACCATCGTGCTGGCGGGCCGCGCCGCCGAGCGTCTCGTGCTCGGCACGATCAGCGCCGGCGCCGGCGGCGGTGCTGACAGCGACCTCGCCTTCGCCACCCGGCTGCAGCTGCATGTCGACCGGGAGGCAGGCCTCGGGATCAATGGCGGCGCCTGGCTTGGCCCCGCGGACATGACGCGGCTCGCCCCCGAGGAGCGCGACCGGCTGCGTGTCAGGCTCGACCAGGCCGAGCGCCGCGCGCGGGAGCTTCTCCAACCGCACCGGGACCGGCTGGAGCGGATGGCCGTGCATCTCCTCCAGCACCGCGAGCTCAGCGAGACGGAGCTCGCGCCGTGGCTCTCGGACCTGGTGCCGGACCGGCAAGGCGCCTGTGACGCCTGACCGCCATGCGCCGCGCCGGACGGAGATACCGGCAATGGGGTCATCTGGTTCTTTGCAGGACCAGGTGACCCCATGATCCGGCCCCGGGACCGAGACCGAGACCGAGACCGAGACCGAGACCGAGACCGAGACCGAGACCGAGACCGAGACCGAGACAAAATCCGGAGAAGTCCCTGCCCGCAATAGTTTGCCCGATCTCGGGCCCACTCCACGCCCGCTCCGGCACCTCTGCTTCTGCAGCACCAACCGGGCTTGATCGCCAGTTGTCCACATAAAACCGACCGATCCCACCCAGGCGGCCCGCATTGGCTGCGCCCGCGCCGAAGCACCCGAGATAAGATGATGAGAACAGCCGCCGGGACCTCTCCCGGACAGACCATCACCATCACACACCGCCCGCTGCGCCCCGCCGCGGGCGCTCGGGAGAGCTCGGCCTATGGCGCGGGACCGGACAAGACATGCAGACCCGGAGGGATCGGAGCCCCCGTCGACCCCTTGGGCGCATCTTTCGTCCAGAAGCGCTCTTGCCGGATCGCCACCTCCGCCTCATGCTTCGCTGCATCTGCTGGCCCGGCTCATGGCGCGCCAGGCGGCCCGCGAGGATCTTGCCGCCGCGGGCCCCGACTCCGAGGAGTGATCCATGCCCGTCGCTAAGCCCGTCCGCGCGGCCATCTACGCGCGCTACTCGACCGATCTGCAATCTGCCGCATCGATCACCGACCAGGTGCGCGTGTGCCGCACGCTCTGCGCCGAGCGCGGCTGGTCGGTCGTGGAGATCTTCACCGACGAGGCGATCAGTGGCGCCTCTCATCTGCGCCCCGGCTTCCAGGCGATGCAGCAGGCGGCCATGAACGGACGCTTCGACATCGTCACCGCCGAGGCGCTCGATCGCCTGTCGCGGGACCAGGAGCATATCGCGGCGCTCCACAAGAGGATGAGCTATCTCGATGTGGCGCTCGTGACCAAGGCCGAAGGCGAGATCAACGAGATGCATGTCGGCCTGGGCGGCACGATGTCGGCGCTGTTTCTCAAGAACCTGGCCCAGAAGACCCATCGCGGCCAGGAGGGCCGGGTCCGCTCCGGCAAGTCGGCCGGCGGGCGGAGCTACGGCTATCGCCCCGTCCGCCTGATCCGGGAGGACGGTACGATCACCACCGGGGAGCTCGAGATCGTGCCGGAGGAGGCCGCGGCGATCGTCCGGATCTTCGAAGATTACGCCTCGGGCCTCAGCGCACGCCGTATCGCCGCCGATCTGAATGCCGAGGGCATCCGCAGTCCGGGTGCGGGCAGCGGCCAGTGGAGCTTCTCGACCATCTCCGGCAATGCCAAGCGCGGCACCGGCATCCTGAACAACGACCTCTACATTGGCCGGCGGGTCTGGAACCGCCAACGCTTCATCAAGGACCCGGAGACGGGCAAGCGCCAGGCGCGGCCGAACCCGCCGGAGGCCTGGATCATCGAGGAGGTGCCGACGCTGCGTCTCGTGGACGACGCTCTCTGGCAGCGGGTCAAAGCGCGCCAGAGCGCCGTGCGGCAGGACATGAACCCGGCCGGCGTCAAGGATGCGGCGCTCAGGCCGGAGCGCGCCCGGCGCCCGACCTACCTGCTCTCTGGTCTGATCAAGTGCGGCTGTTGCGGCGCCAGTTACACCCTCATCAACAAGACCCGGTATGGCTGCTCCGCGGTCCGCAACAAGGGAGACGCCATCTGCACCAACCGCGCCACTATCAGCCGGGAGGCCGTGGAGGAGCGCGTCCTGGGCGGCCTCCAGAACCGCCTCCTTCGCCCCGAACTCGTCGATGCCTTCGTCGAGGAATACCGCATGGCCTGGAACGCGGCGCATGCCGGCACGCAAGCCGCGCGCGCCCGGGCCGAACGGGAGCTCGCCGAGGTCGAGAAGAAGATTGCGGGCATCCGCCTGGCGATCGAGGACGGCATGTACCATCCCTCGATGAAGGCGAGGATGGACGAGTTGGAAGAGACCAAGCGGCGCCTCGAAGCCGAAGTGGCAGAGACCCCGGAGCCGGCCGTGCTGCGGATGCACCCGGGCCTCACCGATCTCTACCGGCAGAAGGTCCGTAATCTGGCCCATGCCCTCTCGGATCCCGCCGTCCGCGTTCAGGCCGCCGAAGCCATGCGGGCCCTGATCTCCGAGATCCGGATGATCCCGGACGCAGAGGCACCGAACGCCCACCGGATCGAGCTCAGCGGCGATCTGGCCGGTATTCAGGCATTGGGAGAGGCGGAGACGACAAAGCCCCCGCGAATGGCGAGGGCTGGGTCGGAAACGATGGTTGCGGGAG
>NZ_JALZ01000082.1 GCF_000521785.1 Roseivivax halodurans JCM 10272 | reverse complement strand
CAGATCCGTGAACCACCACCAAGCCAGCACGTTGCCCTTTGCGTCGGTCACCGCCTCGCGCACGAACGGGAAGAGATCGGCCACCTCGTTCTCGGAAAAGACGGCGTTCATCGGCTGCAGGACACCCGCCTCCTTGAAGACCGCAACCTGGCTGCTGTCGATCATCGCACAGTCCGGACCGCGGCCGGCCCGCGACTGTTGCAGGAGGCGCGCCTGCTCCTAGCCAATATTCGACGTCTGAAGCTGGGTTTCGATCTTCCAGTCTGGCCGCGCCGTGATGAAATCGCGGTAGAGATTCTCGAACGCGGCTTTCGTCTCGGGATCTGTCGTATAGAGATCGTATGCGGTCAGCCGGAACGTCAGGGTATTCGGCGCCTCGGCGAGCCCCACGCGATTCCGCGTGATCAGGTCCTGCGCCTCGGTCAGCGTGGGAAGCGCCGCGACGGTGACGGCGAGCGCAAGCAGCTTCATTCGGATCTCCTTTCTGTTTGCGGTTGGCGTCTGCCGAACTCGCAACAGCCCGCGTGAAGGAACCGGAGCAAGGATCTGCGGAGTAAAACCCGTGACGCAGGTACTTGCGCGAAGGTGATCGCAACAATTCGGCGCAACGACGCGCGGCCTGAACTCACAGAGAACGTTGCGGGACCCGCTGCCTTGGTCTCAGATGCACGATGGTGCGAGAACGTGTGTGTCGAAGTCCAGGCTTGAACGAGCTTATCCGCATTCGATCTGCCCGGGCAATTTCATCGCGGCGCGGTTCCTGTCGATCCCCGCCGCAAGGACGTCGCGCTCCGCCTCATCGGCACGCACCTGACACCGTCGCAAGCCTTGCGCGAGCTTGGAGGGGGACGATCGGCCAACAACTGAAGCGCCGCGCACCGTATCCCGTCGTGCTGTGCGGCGATCTGAATGAACGACACCCGGTAGAGTTGGCGATTTCTCCGCGTATCGTCGGCAAGAGGACTCGTGCCCGGTGGAGCGCAAGGTTTGCGGCACGTAGGCCGCCTCTTCCGCTCGACTGGATCCTTGCCGAGGGTGCTCGTCGGTCCGGGTATTCGCGAGAGCACGGATCATCGTCCCATCGGGCGGCCCGGATCGGACAGCGCGACGCGCCGTCGCATAGCGCTTGACGCCATGCGGGTGCGGCTATGTCATGGAAATGTCGTTTATCGCGCATGAGGGTGAAAACCGATCGAAAAGCAGGCTTGGGCCTGCCTCGCCCGGCGCGGCTCTCGCGATCGTGGCCGTTTTGGGCTCGTTGCCGATGGTGGCCACAATCGTCGCGATCACGGGCCGCGAAGCAGAGGCAGTGATCGCAGGTCTGGGCTTCCTGGCAGCCGGAAGCATAATCGCTTGCTGTGCGCTTCTCCGCGACGCGCCGCATGACCGGCTCGGGATTGCGAATGTTGTGACGCTCGTCCGCCTGCTCGTCGTCTCGGTTTTGGTCGCCTGTCTTGCCGCAAGACCCGACGGGACCTGGACGTTTGTGGCCCTCGCAGCGCTGGCACTCTCCCTCGACGGCGTCGATGGCTGGATTGCACGACGCCAGAACATGACGTCGCGGTTCGGTGCGCGGTTCGATATGGAGGCCGACAGCGCTCTCGCCCTCGTGCTCGCCATCCACGCGTCGCAGGCCCCAGAATTCGGGGCTGTGGCGCTTTTGCTGGGTGTGCCGCGCTACGCGTTCGGGTTCGCCATGCTTGTGCTGCCACGGCTGCGAGGCGACCTGCCGGATCGTTTGTCTCGCAAGGCGGTCTGCGTGTTTCAGATCGCAACACTGATTGCGATCCAGGTGCCGTTCCTCCCGGCCTCTGTCGGTCAGACGCTGGTGGCGGTGGCACTCGTCTCGCTTGCGCTGTCATTTGGGCGAGACATCCAATGGCTGCGGCGGAGGCGCGCGTGACCGTGACGCTGCTGCGCTTGGCTGTCTCGGCACTCGTGCTGCACGTGCTTCTAATCCCGCCGAACCGGCCCGACGCGCTCACCTGGGCGGCTCTGACAAATTTCCCGCTCGAGCTTCCGGTCATTCTGCTCGCCCTGCTGGCGCTGTCCCGGGGGCGCCTTGGGACCGTCTTTCGAATAAGTCTCGTTGCGCTCCTCGTGCTTCTGGCGGTCCTCAAGGTCGCCGACATCGCCATGTCACTGGCGCTCGCGCGGCCGTTCAACGCCGTTGCGGACATGCCCCTCGTGTCTGCCGGACTACGGCTTCTGGCGAGCTCGATCGGACCTTTTCCGGCCGCTCTGGGGGTGCTCGGAGCCGGCACGGTCGTCGTGCTGAGCGCGGCGGCCGCTTTCTGGGCGACCGGAGTATGGGTACGCACCACCCCCGGACGCATGGGCGGCGCAGGAGCTGCAGCCGCAGCGTTCGGCTTTGCGATGATCGTGGTTGCCAAGGCCAGCGGGCAGCCGGGACTGCCTTCCGCGCTTCCGGGGTCCGCAACGACGACGAGAATCGCGACCGAGCAGATCAATCTGGCCACGCAGACATTCACGGCCCTGCGCGACTTCGCACGGCGCGCGGCAGAAGACCCCTACGCCGACCGCGGCGATCTGCTCGACGCGATAGACCGGGACGTCTTCGTCATCTTCGTCGAGAGTTACGGACGCGCGAGTTTCGACACCGGCCTTTGCACCCCGACACACCTGGCGACCCTGCGCGAAGCCGAAGCCAAGCTTTCGGACCTCGGCTTCGCGATGCGCTCCGGTTGGCTGGATGCCCCGACCCGTGGAGGCCAGAGTTGGCTCTCGCACGCGACCTTCGCCAACGGCATCCGCGTCGAGAACCAGACCAGCTACGGAGCGATCCTAGCCAGTCCGCGCGAGACGCTCTTCCATATCGCCGCGCGCTCCGGATTCCGGACCGCCGCCGTCATGCCGCAGATCACGCTCGACTGGCCGGAAGCGTCACGCATGGGGTTCGACACCGTGCTGGCCGCGAAAGACCTCGGCTACGAGGGAGAGCCCTTCAACTGGGTGACCATGCCCGATCAATACACCTATTCGGCGCTGGACCGGAAATTGCGGGACGGCTCGCAGGATCGCCCGCTTTTCGTTCAGGTCGCGACCGGAAGCTCGCACGCCCCGTGGGTGCCCGTGCCCCGCATGGTGCCGTGGGCCGACATAGGAGACGGGCACATCTTCGATGAAATGGCGACTTCGGGCGCTACGCCACAGGAGGTTTGGAGCGATCACGACCGGGTCCGCGAGCAATACCGCCAGGCGATCGACTACGCCCTGACAGCGGTATTCGACTACATCGCGCGGCAATCCGGGGCCCCACCACTGGTGTTCATCGTCGGAGACCATCAGGCGGCAGGATTCGTTGCTCAAGACGACCGCAATGATGTCCCGATCCACGTTGTCGGACCGCCGAACCTCTTGGATCGCATCTCCCACTGGGATTGGTCGCGGGGGTTGCGTCCCGGCGCCGACGTCGAAGTCCGCCCCATGGGCGCCATGCGCAACCTTATCCTTGACGCCTTTACCTCTCTCTGCCCGCGAGACGCGACGGTCGCAGACTGCAACTCCTGATTCCACTTAAGCGCGCAACACTCGGCAACGCTAATCAAGCAGTCAAGGTATTAGCGATAAACGCATTTTTCTTGCTGCCGGTTTCATGGACACGAAGATAAGATCCTGACCAAGACGCTGGAGACAGGAGATGACAAGACGGACCTTCAGTCGCGGCGCCGAGGATCGATACCGCCTTTGCCGAGCCGTTCAAGACCCTGATCGAGGCCGAGCCGTCCTTCGGTGTGAACCGGCGTGGAAAAGTG
>NZ_JALZ01000081.1 GCF_000521785.1 Roseivivax halodurans JCM 10272 | reverse complement strand
GACAGAGGAGGACGGGCGCACCGACCCGGACGACCGCGACATGTGCCGGGCATGCCCCAGATGCGGTGGCGCTATGCGCATCATCGGAACCTTCACCCGCGGTGAAACTCCGAAGTCCCGCGCGCCACCAAGGGAGGATGCCGCATGATTCAACCGTCACACCCGGCCCTGCAATCCAGAGACGTCGGACCCGTCAGCGCGGCCAACCGCCCAAAATCTGGGCTACAACAAGCACATGACGACCAAGACAGGCATCGATCCCTCGCACCGGCGCACGCAAATCGACGGGCCTACAGTGCTCAAAGTCATGGGGCCGCAGTTCAGCACAGCGACGGCCCGAGACCCGAGCCACAATCCCCATAGCACCGAAATCTGCCCGCGCTTTCCTCCTTGTCAGATTTGTCGCCGCTGAATGGCAAGCATCCAGCAGCCACAAACCTTAGACAAAGTCGCCGTCCGAGGAAACTCCTACAAGCACTGTCCGGGTATCGGTAGACAGGGCCCTCCTGCTGCGAGGCCAGGCCTCAGGGTAACTCTGCGCGTTGATCTCCCCGAACGGGACAAGACCAAGTTAATCACGCAGCAACAGGCTCAATCGGTCCCGAAGCGCGCCAATAGTTATTGGCTTCGACAGGAGAGGGCATTCCTGGAAACCGGGCCGTAGCTGATCGGACGTGTAGCCGCTGAGGAAGGCGAACGGGAGACCCTTTTCAGCCATTGCATCTGCTATTGGATAGGACGTTTCGCCCCGAAGGTTCACATCGAGAAGCCCCGCATCGACCTCGGCTTCATTGAGCAGGTCCAGTGCCTCCGAAACCGAATGTGCCGGACCGTGGGCGTGATAGCCAATGTCTTCGATCATATGCATCAGATCGGTGGCGACCAGCCACTCGTCCTCGACAATCAGGATCGTGCGCCGGCCTTCGTTCGTCTCACTGCTGCTCATAAGCTGTATCTCACTCGTCGAGCCGGAAACTCAGATCCAGAACGAACCCTTCGGGCGGAAACTTGGCCTCAGCTTCGCCGCCCCTCTGCGCTCTGATCTGCCCTTCAATGAGGGTAAGGCCAAACCCTTTTCGTTCTGGCGCATGCACCTCGGGGCCATCCTTTTCCACCCATGTCAAACGAAGTCGGTCAGCGTCGGCCTGCCACACGACATCTACCCAACCGTCATCGTTCGACAGCGCGCCGTATTTTGCAGCGTTGGTTGCCATTTCATGCACGACCATGCCGAGGGAAAGCGCCTGCTGTGGCGTCAACGCGATCTCGGGGCCGTCGGCGGAGATACGGTCGGCGCCGAACGCCTCCACCTCCAAGCGAATGAGGTCGCGGAGTGCCACCTTCGTCCAGTCTGATCCGGACAAAAGTGAATAGGCCCGTGCCATTCCATGAAGCCGATCACTCAGCTTCTCGGCGTAAGTCTCCATGCTCAACGAGGTCTTCCGCGTGCTGTTGGCAATGCTGATCACGACCGAAAGCATGTTCTTGACCCGGTGGTTCAGCTCCGAGATCAGCACCTTCTGCTGCTCTTCGGCCTGTGTGAGCGACGAAATATCGACGAGGGTGACAACGATCCCATCGATGCCGTCGTCTTGGTTGCGGTAGGGCACCAGCCGGACGAGGAAGTGCAATTCGTGGCTGTCCGGAGTGAGCCGCCGTTCCACAAGCTTGCCCGTTTGGAAAACCTCGCGCACCTCAGCTTCGAGGTTCGGGTATTGCAGGGCGCCCGCAAGATCGGTCAATGGGCGGCCGATATCGGTCTCCCGGATGTTGAAGAACGCTCCGGCCGCAGGAGTGAAATTGCGGATCACGAGGGCGCGGTCGAGGAAAACCGTCGCGATCTGCGTCGCTGCGTAGAGGTTCTTGAGATCTGTGTTGGCATTGTCGAGGTGGGCGACGCTTGTCTCGAGCTCGGCGTTGATCGTCGAAAGTTCCTCGTTGAGGGACTGCATCTCCGCGCGCGAGGCTTCGAGCTCTTCGTTGGTCGACTGCGCCTCCTCGTTGACTGAAACCAGCTCCTCGTTCGATGATTTCAGCTCCTCCAGCGCGGTCTCGTATTCCTCCACCTTCGATTGCAGGCGATCACGCAGATCACGCAGCTCGCGTTCCAGTGCCGCCTCAGCCTCGTGCGCGACGGCCTCTGCACTTCCATCCACAACCGGCTGCCGCCATTGGCCGAGCGGCGTGAACAGCACGAGGAACAAGGCTTCATTGCTAGTGGGACCGCCCAGCGGCTCGATCATCAGGCCGATCATGCTGCCGGTCTGGCCTTCTCGGTCGAGCATCAGGACCTGCCGGACCGCCGGCCCCCCCGTCTCCATTGCCTCGCGCAGCGCCGCGCGGAGATCGGCCCTGAACTCGCGCCGGGCTAGGTCGAAGATGTGGCGGTTCGGCGCGCCACGCGGCATCTCGAGATACCGGCCCGTGTTGGAGGAAAAGTAGAGAGCGTCGCCCTCATGGGTGATCACGACATGCGCAGGCGCGTGCCGCTCGAGCACCTGCGTTTCGACCCGTTGGCGAAGCTGCGTACCAGTTGCGTCCGAGCCGCGTTCCGCGACGTCCTGCCGAGTTCGGTTAGCGGACGAGGCGAGCGTGATCGGCAACCGCCGCGGGCCGCCATGATCTCGACTTTGGAAGATGCGGTGTTTCTTGTCGAGGGGCGCGAAAAGGTCGCCGTGACGGCTGATGCCCTCAGATGTGCCGAGGAACAGATACCCGCCCGGTTTCAGCGCGTAGTGGAATGTCGGGATCACGCGATCCTGAAGCTCTCCGCCGAGATAGATTAGCAGATTGCGGCACGATACCAGGTCCATGCGGGAGAAGGGCGGGTCCGAGATCACGCTATGCGGCGAGAAGATGCACATCTCGCGCACTTCCTTGCTGATGACGAGGCTGGCCCCGTCGCGACGAAAGAACCGTTTGAGCCTTTCTGGCGCGATACCGGCAAGGAGCGCGTCGGGGTAGCGGCCCGCGCGGGCCGAATCGAGTGCCTCATCGTCGATGTCGGTGGCGAAGATCTGCACCTTTGGCACGACATCCAGCCCGTCCATCTGCTCGCGCATCAGGATGCCGAGCGAATAGACTTCTTCTCCCGTGGCGCAGCCCGGCACCCAGAGCCGGATCGTCTCATCCGCGCCACGTCCGTCGAAGAGCTGCGGGATGACCCGGCTTTTCAGCATGTCGAAGGCGTCGGCGTCGCGAAAGAAGTTGGTGACGTTGATCAGCAGGTCACGGAACAGTGCCATGACCTCGCCGGGGTCGTCCTTCAGTCTCTGCACGTAGGCGTCGATCGTGGTCAACTGGACCACTTTCATCCGCCGCGCGACACGGCGCGTGAAGGTCTTGTCTTTGTAGCCGGAAAAGTCGTGACCGGTATGGCTCCGCAGAAGCCGCGCAATATCGCTCTTCACCTGCTGCGCCTTGTTCAGCCGCTGACTGTCCTCCTCACTATCGGCAAGACCGACAAGGGCGTCGATATCTTCGCGAAGCCGGGCCAGCCGCTCGGGCATCCGTTCCACCGGGTCGGCAAAGTCAATCAAGCCACTGGCCATCGCGCTGTGCGGCATTTCAGGGTTGCGCGGACCCGATCCATCCTCGGTCTGGGCCATCGTGATGCCGCCGTGTTCCTTAATCGCTTTCACGCCGAGGGTACCGTCGCCGTCCCCGCCCGACATCACGATGCCGACGGCTCTCTCGGTCTGGTCTTCGGCCAAAGAGGCGAAAAACACGTCGATCGGCTTGTGCTCCCGGTGAATTGGATCGTCAGGCTTCAGCCAGAGGCGACCGTCTCCCATGGTGAGGATCATGCCTTCGGGCATGACGTAAACGTTGTCTGGCCGGACCTCGACGCCGTCCTCGGCAACACTCACGGGGATCGATGTTAAGCGACCAATGACCTCGTGCAACAGGCTCCGCCGCTCGGGGCTGAGATGAGTCACGATGATGAACGCCATCCCACTGTCCTCAGGGAGGTGTCGGAAAAAGCCTTCGAGTGCCGGAATGCCTCCGGCCGAGGCGCCGATACCCACGACGAGGGGAGCGTATGCTGTCATCAATCAACCCTAAGCTTTCGGCCCCGCTCCCGCAATGACGGCGCTTAACCTAACGGTTCGTCTGTATGATGGTTGGTTCTGGTAACGAAGAAGCTGAAATCGAGTGCGAATGTCGCGGAAGAGCCAGGAGCCGATTCGCAGCGATGCCAACCGGGATCGTGCCGTGGCGCGTCCTAAATGTCAGTTTGCCAAACCGGGCGTAACAGTTTGGTACATGCCGCGTGTTTCGCCTGTCCGTCCTTCGTGTCGAACAGGGGCAGTCAGTTCGGATTTAAGGTGAATGTCCGCTTCCTCGACAGAACCAAGATGGCCCCGCTGCCGCAGCGAACGACCGCTTCCCGCCCTTTTTCGCCCCGACAACAGCCTCAACGAACAACGGTGCGGATATCAGCAAGGGCAGTGTCCCAATGCTTGGTGT
>NZ_JALZ01000080.1 GCF_000521785.1 Roseivivax halodurans JCM 10272 | reverse complement strand
AAAAGGCAGGCAAACGCATGACTTCGCGCAAGGGCATCATTCTGGCCGGAGGCTCCGGCACGCGGCTTTACCCGATCACCATGGGTCTCTCGAAGCAGCTCCTGCCGGTCTACGACAAGCCGATGATCTACTATCCGCTCTCGGTGCTGATGCTGGCCGGGATCCGCGAGATCTGCATCATCACCACACCCGAAGACCAGGACCAGTTCCGCCGCGTGCTTGGCGATGGCGGCCAGTGGGGCGTCGCGCTCACCTATGTCGTGCAGCCCTCCCCCGACGGGCTCGCGCAGGCCTATCTGCTGGCCGAGAGCTTCCTCGCTGGCGCGCCTTCGGCGCTGGTGCTCGGCGACAACATCTTCTTCGGTCACGGCCTGCCGGAGATGCTTGCCGCCGCCGATGCGCGCGAGACCGGAGGCACCGTCTTCGGCTACCGCGTCGCCGACCCCGAGCGCTACGGCGTCGTCGCCTTCGACGACGAGTATCGCGCCACCCGCATCATCGAGAAGCCCGCAGAGCCGCCGTCGAACTTCGCGGTCACCGGGCTCTACTTCCTCGACGGCTCGGCACCCGACCGCGCGCGCGCGGTCACACCGTCCGCACGCGGCGAGCTCGAGATCACCACGCTGCTCGAGATGTACCTCAACGACGGCCTGCTCGACGTGCAACGCATGGGCCGCGGCTATGCCTGGCTCGATACCGGAACCCATGAAAGCCTGCTCGACGCGGGCAACTTCGTGCGGACGCTGGAAAAGCGGCAGGGGCAGCAGACCGGCAGCCTCGAGGAGATCGCCTTCGACAAGGGCTGGATCGACCGCGACGCGTTGGAGAAGCGCGCCGCGCTCTTCGAGAAGAACGCCTACGGCGTCTATCTCAGGGGGCTTCTCTAGGGCCGAGCCCCGAGTTCGGTCAGGATCTCCCGAAGGCTCGCCCGCCAGTCGGGCTGGGCGATGCCGAAGGCAGCTTCGGTGGCGGAATTGTCCATCCGCGAATTGCCGGGGCGTTTGGCGGGCGTCGGAAACTCCGAGCTCGGGATGTCCACGACCTCGGGCGTGAGGCCAGCCTGGGCGAAGATCTCGCGCGCAAAGTCGGCCCAGCTGACGTCCGGGCCTCCAGAGAGATGGTATGTTCCGGTCTTGCGCGGATCGCCCCGCAGCGCCTCCGCGATGGTCAGGCACGCGCGCGCGATGTCGGTCGCCGCGGTCGGACCGCCGATCTGGTCCGAGACGATCGTCAGCCGGTCGCGCTCGGCGCCGAGCTTCAGCATCGTCTTCACGAAGTTCTTGCCATGCGCCGACACCACCCACGAGGTGCGCAGGATGACATGGGGGCCGCCGGCTTCGCTCACCGCCTCTTCCCCGGCGAGCTTGGTGCGTCCGTAGGCGCCGAGCGGCGCCGTCCGGGCATCCACGGCGAAGGGTCGGTCCCCCTGCCCGTCGAAGACGTAGTCCGTCGAGATCTGCACGAAGGGAATGCCGCGCCGCGCCGCCGCCCGTGCCATCTCGCCCGGCGCATCCGCGTTGATCCGCTGCGCCTCTGCCTCGTGCTCCTCGGCGGCGTCGACCGCGGTCCAGGCGGCGGCGTTGATCACCGCGTCCCACGCGCCGCTCTCGATGATGTCGCCGCAGCGACCGGGTTCGGTGAGGTCCGCCTCGTCCCGGCCCATGCAGAGCACGGAGGCCCCGCCGATCCGCGCGAGTTCCGTCGCGACCTGTCCGGTCCGTCCGAAGACGAGAATGGTCATATCGGATCTTCCTTGATACCCAGTTACCGTGCCGCGCTCATCCGCCGGTGCCGAGCCGCCGCCCGACACCCTCGCGCGCCTGCAGCGCCCGCCACCAGTCCTCGTTCTCGAGGTACCAGTCGACGGTCTTCTCGAGGCCCTGTTCGAGCGTCACCGACGGCCGCCAGCCGAGTTCGGTCGCGATCCGGCCCGGATCGATCGCGTAGCGCAGATCGTGGCCGGGGCGGTCCTCGACGAAGGTGATCTGCTGCGAATAGGACGTGTTTTTCGTACGTTTCGCGTCGAGAATCTTACAGATGTTACGAACCAGGTCGATATTCCGCGCCTCGTTCTCGCCGCCGATATTGTAGCTCCGCCCGACCGCACCGCGCTGCACCACCGTCAGGAGCGCATCGGCGTGGTCCTCGACATAGAGCCAGTCCCGCACGTTCTCGCCGCGCCCGTAGACGGGGATCGGCTCGCCGGCGAGCGCCCGCAGGATCACCACCGGCACGAGCTTCTCGGGGAAGTGGAAGGGCCCGTAATTGTTGGAACAATTGGTCAGGACGACCGGCAGCCCGTAGGTCTCGTGCCAGGCCCGGACGAGGTGGTCGGAGGACGCCTTCGAGGCCGAATAGGGCGAGCGCGGATCGTAGGGGGTGTCCTCGGTGAACTGCCCGTCGGTCTCGGGATCGGGTCCGAGCGAGCCGTAAACCTCGTCGGTCGAGATATGGTGGAAGCGGAAGCTGTCGGGTCTACCCCTTGCGGTCCAATAGGCCCGCGCCGCCTCGAGCAGGTGGAACGTGCCCATCACGTTGGTCTCGATGAACGTCCCCGGCCCGTCGATCGAGCGGTCGACATGGCTCTCCGCGGCGAGATGCATGACCGCGTCGGGCCGGTGCGCCGCGAAGATCCGGTCGAGCGCCGCGCGGTCGCGAATGTCAGCGTGTTCAAAGGCATAGCCGGGCGCATCCGCCACCTCGGCGACGTTGTCGAGGCAGGCGGCATAGGTCAGCGCGTCGAAATTGACGACCTCGTGCCCGTCCCGGATCGCCTGGCGCACGACCGCCGATCCGATGAACCCGGCCCCGCCGGTCACAAGCAGCTTCATCTCTCAGCCCTCCCACACGAACGGCGTCTCGAACGCGGCAAGTCTCTGCGCCGCTTCATCTTTTTCCGACAATGCAGCCTCGCTCTCGGCGATGCCCCAGTCGATCCCGATATCGGGATCGTTCCACAGCACCGCCCCGTCGCACTCGGGCGCGTAGTAGTCCGAGCATTTGTAGACGATCTCGGTATCCGGCTCCCGCGTCACGAACCCGTGCAGAAACCCCGCCGGAACAAGAAGTTGCCTGCCGTTCTCGAAACTCAGCTCCTCTCCGACCCACTGCCCGTAGGTCGGCGATCCCCGCCGCACGTCCACCGCAACATCGAAGAGCCGCCCCCGCCCGCAGCGCACCAGCTTGTCCTGCGCATGCGGCGGCGACTGGAAATGCAGCCCCCGCACCGTGCCCGCCTTGGCCGACAGCGAATGGTTGTCCTGCACGAAGTCGATCTCGATCCCCGCCTCCGCCAACCGCTTGTAATTCCAGCTCTCCGAGAAGAACCCGCGGTCATCCCCGAACCGCCGCGGCGTCAGGATCAGCACGCCAGAAAGCGCCGTCTCTTCGATCTCGAGCATGGGTCTACAACGTCCTTTCGGTGGGGCGTGTGTCTGCGGCTGCGCTCCCCCGCTACAAAGCAATCTGCGCGAGGGAAACCCATACCGGTCGGGAATTGGAGCCAAACCGATGCACCAATGCCGCGCGCTTGTGTGGGTCTGCAAGGCGCGACATATCGAATGGAAGGACGGTCCCCGCGGTTTGTCCGAGGCAGGCGCCTCGCGCCTTCTAACGGAGATCCAAGATCGCGAGGCGGCGGTCAAACTGCCGCGTTGCCTTGAGCTTGCGCGGCAGGATCGCGGCCACGTTGAACGGGCTCCGATACTCGGTGCAGCAGCAGCCCTCTAACTGTCTCTCGCTTGGTGCCGCCTCCAAGGACGCTTCTTCGCAGCACTGCGGCACGGTCACATTGACGCGGATAGACGTCTCGGCCAAACCCCTGCCAAAGTCGTGGGCACGAGGGAATTCGCCATGAAAATCGCCATGATCGGAACCGGCTATGTGGGCCTCGTCTCGGGCGTCTGCTTTTCGGATTTCGGGCACGACGTCGTCTGCGTCGACAACAATCCCCAGAAGCTTGAAATGCTCGAGCGCGGCGAGGTGCCGATCTTTGAGCCGGGGCTCGACGTGCTCATGGCGAAGAACGTCGAAGCGGGCCGTCTGACCTTCACCAGGGATCTCGCCAAGGCGATCGACGGCGCGGGAGCGGTCTTCATTGCCGTCGGCACGCCGACCCGGCGCGGCGACGGGCATGCGGATCTCACCTACGTGATGGCCGCCGCTGAGGAAATCGCCAAGGCGGCCAAGGACTACGTCGTCATCGTGACCAAGTCGACGGTGCCCGTCGGCACCAACCGCAAGGTGCGCGAGACCGTCGCCGCGGCCAATCCGGATCTCGATTTCGATGTCGCCTCGAACCCCGAATTCCTACGCGAAGGTGCGGCGATCGACGATTTCATGAAGCCCGACCGCGTCGTCGTGGGCGTCGAGACCGATCGTGCCGCCAAGGTCATGGAAGACATCTACCGTCCGCTCTACCTGCGCGACTTCCCGATCGTGACGACCGACCTCGAATCGGCCGAGATGATCAAATACGCGGCGAACGCGTTTCTCGCGACCAAGATCACCTTCATCAACGAGATCGCGCATCTCTGCGAAAAGGTCGGGGCGGACGTCAAGGAAGTGTCCAAGGGCATGGGCCTCGAC
>NZ_JALZ01000079.1 GCF_000521785.1 Roseivivax halodurans JCM 10272 | reverse complement strand
CACCCATTTTCAGCCATAGCTCTATGCTTACGTCTCCTCCGGGTGAGCGCCGAGATAACATTCGACCAATTCGGGCGACAGCATCACCTGGCGATCCTTACGCCCCTTGCCTTGCTCGACATGGATCAGCATCCGGGCGCTGTCGATGTCGCTGACCTTGAGATTGCAGACCTCCGAAGCCCTAAGGCCGGCCCCGTATGAGATGCTGAGCGCCGCGCGATACTTGAGCTCCGGTCCCGGCGCCGCCGAGCTATGCGGGAATCTGGGTGACGCGGGCTGATCAAGCGGCGCGGCTTTTGTCGGCATCGCGTTTGGCGATACCATCGTTGAAGATGATGCCTTCGACGACGAGAGGCAACTGATTGGCGCCCTTGAGCCTCCGCCATTTCCTGGCCGCGGCCTGAACCAGTGTGAAGACCATGAGTTTCGCGGTCTTCTGAGACAGGGCCCCCTTGGTGCGCACGGTCCGATGCCGCACCGTGGCGAACACGCTCTCGACCGGGTTCGAGGTGCGCAGATGATCCCAGTGATCGGCCGGGAAGTCGTAGAACGTCAGCAATGCCTCCCGGTCGTTGGCCAGGCAGATGACGGCCTTGTGGTATTTGGCGCCATACTTGTCGGTGAAAGTGTCGAGGGCGGTCTCGGCCACGCCGCGGGTCTCGGCTTGCCAGATCTCGCGCAGGTCGGCCTTCACCGCCGGGTGCATCGACTTTGGGACCTTGTTCAGCACGTTGGAGACCTTGTGGGTCCAGCAGCGCTGATGGCGTGTGCTGGGGAAGACCTCCTCCATCGCCTTCCAGAACCCGAGCGCGCCGTCGCCGACTGCCGCGTCCGGCGGCACCGACAGGCCGCGGCTGCGGAGGTCGACCAGCAGTTCGCGCCAGCTCTGCGCGCTCTCGCGGACCCCGACCTGGAAGCCCACCAGCTCCTTCCTGCCCTCAGGTGTCGCGCCGATCATCACCAGCATGCACTCGGCCTGGGGCTCCATTCGGGCCTGAAGATAGACTCCGTCGGCCCAGACATAGACATAGCGCCGCGCGGAGAGGTCGCGCCGTTGCCAGCGATCATGCTCGCCCTGCCACTCGCCGGTGAGACGCGAGATCGCGCCCGGTGACAGGTTCGGCGCCTCCGGCCCGACCAGCGCACTCAGGGCCTCCTGGAAGTCCCCGGTCGAGACGCCCCGCAAGTAGAGGACCGGAAGCAAGGCATCGAGGCTGGGCGAGCGCCGCGCCCATTTCGGAAGGATGCGCGAACTGAACCGGATCTTACTCTCCGCCGGCACATCGGCAGATCGGTCGCGGATCTTCTGACGCTGCACGGGGATCGGGCCGATGCCAGTCTGGATCGACCGCTCCGGGCCGGTTCCGTGGTGAACGACGCGCTGCCGGCCGTCCGGCAGGCGCTCCTCAGCAAACTGCGCGACAAAGCTCGCGGCCTCCGCCTTCAGCGCCGCGGCCAGCATCTGGCGCGCGCCGTCACGCGCGATCTCGGTGAGCGGATCGATGACCGATCCGGGCTGGTGAAAAGGGGTGATCGTGGTATCGTCTTCCATAGGCGTATCGCTCCTTCGGGAGGTTCTGGCAGGCTTTGACACCCGCCACGATACGCCGCCTTCTCAGGCCGCATCACCCATTTTCAGCCATAGCTCGGCGCCGCCGCCAGAATCTCGGAGATGTCCTCCAAGCCAAGAACGACGGGCAGCCTGCGCGGCTGACGGCGGAACTGCATGTGCTCGTGCATCTCCGCCTTCTTGCAGGTCGTGCCGAAGAGAAACCGTAGCGCCATGATGCGAGCGTTGAAGGTGGACGGCGTGACGCCGGTCTCTGTCATATGGAGCTGGTAGGCACGAAGATCGTCCGGTGTGGCGGTATCGGGCGATCTCCCGAGAAACGCGGCGAAGTTCTTGACCGCCCGGATGTGGGCCTTCTGGGCTTTGTCGCCCATCCCGCGGATGTTCATGTCTTCGATCATCCGCTTGCGCAGCGGTGAAATCCTCTCCTCCATGGGAGCCTCCGATCTGACGTTTGAGAAGGTCTCAATCGTCAGCCCGAAGAACGTGATCGGAGAAGCGCGGAGTGCGGTTCAGTCTCGAACGGTCGGACCGGGCACCCTGCCGCGAGAGCGGCTTAGTCCAGGTCCGCGTCGGCGGCGCGGCGACGCGGCGCAGCGAAGGGTGGGTTTAGATTCCTTGGTCCGGCGCAGCTTTCAACGACCGCTTCCGCGATCTGCGCCGCTGCGCAGATCCTCAATAGCTGCGGCTGCGATCTCCTTTGCCGTCATGCTGCAACTGCATCGGTTGGTTGCCGAATGACCGGAAAATCAGGATAGCGTGCGCGGCGAGCGTCCAGAGGCCGATGCGGACAAGGCGGCGTGCAAGCATGGTCGTGTCTCCTATCGAAGGATCAGGCGCGGATGGCGCCGCGCGTCACGCGGGCGGTCCACCAGAAGATGAGGGGGGTGATCAGCACGGTGGGGCCAAGCCACACTAAAAGGTCGGGCAGGAACGCGAGGTTCACGACGGCCGCCGCGGTGATGGTGGCGATGGTGCCGCCGAGCATACGGCTCAAGTGTCGCGAGATGCGCACCTTGCCGGCGACGGGTCCGCGCGCCCAGTCGCGCCAGTCCGACAGCGCCAGAGTCAGGCCGATGGAGCCGAACACCAACAGGATCACCGGGTGCGCACCGTTGCCCATGAGCACGCCCTGGGCGCCCCAGCCCAGCATGCCGAGCCCCGAGAGCGTCATCACCGCGCCGCCGGCATGGTCGAAGCGCCGAGGCTTACCGTCGCGCACCATCGCCGCCCGCCAGCCGGTAAAGACCAGGTAGAGGCTGAACACGCCCACCGCGAACAGGAACGGATTAGGGTGGACCAGGGCCAGCACCAGTGCGCTGATCCCGACGAAGGCCATGGCGAGCGTGTAGATGTTGCCTGAGCGCCGGTGCAGTCGGCCACCCTTGGCGCTGCCGACGGCGAAGCCGGCCGCGGCCAGCGCCGCGATGCCGGCCATGATGTGCAGGAACAGGATCGTCTGGATCATGGGAGAGGACTCCGATGCAGGGAAATGTGGTTTTCGTGATGCGGCGGGGATAGCGACGCTGCACCGGGCCGGGCCAGCGAAGCTGCGGAAACGGTTGGGAAATTGCGCGAACGGCATGCTAAGATACTTTCACGATGCGCGAACGACTTGCCCGCCTGTCCCTCCGCCTGGGCCCGCCGATCGGCGTGGGCCTCGTGCTGGGCATCATCGGGCCGTTCGGGACGTTCGACCTGCTGCCCGCGGTGCCGCGGCTCGCCTATTGGCTGGCGGTCATCTCCGTGAACTGGCTGTTGGCCGATGTCGTCCTGCGCCGACTGGATGAAGTGGCGGACGAACGGTTGCCGATGCCTTGGCTGACGGTGCCGCTTATGGGTGCCTGTTTCGCGGCAGTGCCCGCAACCGGGGTGGTGGCGCTCGCAAACGGGATTTCGGGGATCGGCTGGCCGGACGAGGTGGTAGTCCTGTTCGGGCGGGTTTTGTTGCTGCTCGCCGCGATCTCGCTGCCCGTCTACACATGGGAGGACATGCAGGAGCGGATCGCGGCTATGCCGGAGTCCGCACCGCCCGAGAGCGCGTCGTCAGTCGCGCAGCCTGAAGAGATGGAGGCTCGGCAGGCGCGCACCGTCGGCCAGTCGCTCTTCGCGGCGCGCCTGTCGGCCCCGCTTGGCGGGCAGCTCCTCTGCCTCGAGATGCAGGACCACTACCTCAAGGTTCACCATTCGGCCGGGTCGGAGATGATCCTGTGCCGCATGGAGGACGCCGTGCGCGAACTGAGTAGCCTCGGCCACCGCGTCCACCGTTCGTGGTGGGTGGCTGCCGATGCCGTGGATGGCGTCGAGCGTGACGGCCAGCGCATCCTCCTGCGATTGGCCGACGACCGCCGCGTGCCAGTGGGCCGGTCCTACCGCCGGGATCTCAAAGCGGCAGGCTGGCTATGATCATGGTTCAGCAGCGCCCAAAGCTGGGGAGCTTTTCATTTCGGTGTGGTGTGCGCCCTTCTGGTTGGACCAGCCGGATCGGTTGAATTGCCCCCTCGCGGGCTTTCAGAGGATGAAGGCCCATGCCCAGACGCCACCGCAGTCACAGCACCAAATTCAAGCGCCAAGTCGTCGCCGAGTATCATGGCGGCGAGACGCTCCATGCGCTCGGCCGGCGCCACGACCTGTCCCGCAACCTTATCCGCATCTGGATCGAGAAGGCCGAAGCTGGCGCTCTCGACGCGGCAGTACGCGCGACTCGTTCGGGATTGGGTGACGGCGATCGGTCTCGAGCCGAGCGGCTACGACACGCACTCGCTGAGGCGCAGCAAGGCGGCGCAAATCTACCGCAAGACAGGCAATCTTCGCGCGGTCCAGCTCCTGCTTCGCCACACGAAGGGTGGACAGCACAGTCCGCTATCTGGGCGTCGAACTTGAGGATGCTCTCAGCATCGCCGAGTCGGTCGACATCTGATAATCTCGGCGAACGGCACACGCCGTTCGCCATCCGAGACCGGACGCGCCGCGGCGTGCCGACAAACGCTGGGTTCGAATCCATTTTACCCAATACTGCAATTCGAATGAATGGCCGCATTCAAGCATAAGCCCCGCCGCGCAATTCTCTTCATAGATACGGGAACGACCAGATTAGATGAATCCGTTTGGTCACCAATGTTGCTCGGCTGACGGTGTCTCTGGCAGACCCTCCGTTGCGAGGACTTCGTTGGAATAGCCGCGCTTTCCGGTGACCTCCGTGCCGAACCAGTC
>NZ_JALZ01000078.1 GCF_000521785.1 Roseivivax halodurans JCM 10272 | reverse complement strand
TGACCGGACCGGAGACCTCCAACCATCGGAGCTCCAATCAGGCGGCGTTGACGCCAGGAATACCTCTTCCCGACTGACTTGAAGGCAGCGGACTTTCCTGTCCATCAAGGCTTCGGATACGACCGCTTTCCAGCCAAGGGCGAAATTCTCTTGCAAAGACCCCGAGAAAAGCCTGGATCCATGTCCGTGGATGGCTGGGCATCATCATGCGCCGCAGCCCGCTGGACGGAATCGGAACGGCTTACTCGATGGCGGCGACAACGGCATCGAAGAATGCCATCGGTTCGACCGGCTCCTTGCCCAGCGGTTCCGGCTGGGCTCCGGTCACGGCGATCACGACGTTCTCTGCGGGATTGATGTAGACATATTGTCCTTGGATGCCGACTGCGGCGAAGGCGTCATCTTCCTTCGAGGCGTCGGTCCATGCAGGCCACCACATGTAGCCGTAGGCGATGGGCTCGCCTGTCTCGAGCTCTTGAGGCTGGCCTGCTGTTTCCGTCCATCCTTCCGGCAGAACGTCCCCGCCTCCCTCCAGGAAGAACTGTCCGAACCGTGCGTAGTCCCGCAGGGTCGCCGACAGGCCGGAACCGCCGATCACGTGGCCGTCCGGGGCGTCGAGCCACCATTCGGCATCGGTCTCCATGCCATAGGGTGTCCAGATCTTCTCGCTCAGATAGGTGGCGACGGATTTGTCGACGGCACCGCGAACGACCTCACTCAAGACCTGGGTCTCTCCCGTGGAATAGGTATGAACGATTCCCGGTTCCGCACCGCGGTTGAGTCCGGCCATCACCTCCATCAGCGCCCCCTGCTCCTGCGCGAGCTGCGCCCGAAGCAGGTCACGCCGATCGCTTTCGGGATCGGTGTAGGTCTCGTCCCAGGATGCACCAGAGGCCATCAGTAGGATGTCCTTGATAGATGCGCCATCGTAGGCGCTGCCTTCGAGGGCGGGAACATAGTCGGCCACGTTGTCGTCGAGGCTTCCGATATGCCCATCCTTCAGGGCGGCACCGACCAGCGTGGACGTGATGGACTTCACCACGGACATCGACATCCATCGGGTCTCGGGCGTGTTTCCGCGCTGGTAGGTCTCGTAGACCACGGCGCCATCCTTCAGAACCAGCATGCCCGTGACCTGGTTCAGGGCGAGAAAGTCGTCGAGATCGTAGCTCTGCCCGTCGATATCCGCCTCGATGGGGGCGAGTTGCCGTTCCGAGCTCGGCAACTCCCGCGCTGTGCCGCCGGCTTCGACGGTGGCGGTCGGAAAGAGGCGGTGGATGTTTCGGAATGTCGAGACTGCGAGGTCCGGGGGCAGATCTCCGGAGTAGATCCGTTCGACCTCGCCAATTTCCTCGGCCTCGTGCGGGTTCACATACTCGGTTTGCGCAAGGGACGTGGTGCCTGCCGCAGCCGCAAGAAATGCAAAAGGAAATACGTACAATCGATGTCTCATACGACAGTTCTTTCGCTTTATGATCCCGGACCGCGCGCAAATGACCGCCGGGGACATGTCATCTGCGGACCCTACCAAGGAGGTAGCGTGTGCAGACCGACACGCCAGCCGCTCATGCGGGAGCGGTTGGGCTCGAAGTTGACCTTCGCCGGATGGAGCACGAACGGCAGCTTCTCGTTGGCAAATGCGATCTGGGTCAGCGAGCAGACCGAAAAGTCGGCTTTGCCTGACATCTGATAACGACTTCCCGACCCACGCGAAGCAATATGTCATCCCGGCTATCGCGGCGCCGTCTCGCTCCGGGGCAACGGCAGCCGCCTCAGGATGCGGCCAGAAGGGTGCGGTATGGGGCAATCCCGATCAATCTCTGCGACTGAGGCTTAAGCCCGGCCAGATCCATCACCTGCCGCAACTGACCGGATTGATCATTACAAATCCGTCCGCTTGAAGAAGCGCTCGGGAATTGCGGTGATGATGCGCATGACGAGACCCCAGACCGGGCGCACATAGACAACGTCGCGCCCCCGCTCGACCGCGCGTAGGACCGCTTGGCCCACCTCTTCGGGCGCGGCAGTCAAAGCGGCTGGCAGATCCATCCCCTCGGTCATTCGCGTCGCCACGAAGCCGGGTTTTACAGTTACCACCTGCACCCCCAGGCGGGCGCAGCGGTTCCGCAACCCGGAGAGGAAGGCCGTGAAGCCCGCCTTGGCCGAGCCGTAAACATAGTTCGATGCTCGCCCTCGATCCCCTGCCACGGAGCTGACACCGACGATCGTCCCCTTCTTCGCCGCAACCATCCGCTCGGCAAAGAGGCCCAGGATCAGCGCCGGTCCCTCGTAGTTCGAGCGCATCACCTGCGTCGCCGCTATAGGATCCCGCTCGTTTTCGGCTTGTTCGCCCATAAGCCCGATAACCGAAACGACGATCTCTGGCGCTGGGTCGAGCGCCTCGACGAAGCCGTGCATGCTCTCAGTGTCAAGGACGTCAAACTGCGTCAGTTTCACCTCAATATCATGGCGCAAGGCGATATCTGCACGCTCGGGTTCCAAGCTCTCGGGATCGCGTGCTGCAAGGATCAGGTTGTGACCTTCGGCCGCGAAGACGCGCCCAATGGCAAGTCCGATCTCGGACCGTCCACCCAAGATCAGTACGGTGGATTTTCTGGTGGCGTCGGTCATAGCAGAAGCCTTTCGGATTGGGCGGAGGCGAAGGCTTGGTCCAGCCCTGCCTCCCGCCGCATGTCGCGCAATATGTCCGCACGCGGGTCGGACCGGTGCAGGGTCGTCGCGGCTAAGCGGGCGTCCTTGGCGAGGTAGAAGCGCGCACCGTGATCTACTGCAATGGCATCAAGCCGGTCGAGCAAGGCCAGGGTTTTTGCAGTGGCGGGAAAATCGAGCGCCAGCGTGTAGCCCTCCATCGGGAAGGAAAAGCGGCTTTCCTGGATCCCAAATCGCTTCAGCACGGCGAGAAAGGATCCCTGTCCCGCGGCTGCCGTCGCCCCCAGAAGGGCGCGCAACCCAGCCTCCGAGCTTTTGGGCGGCAAAGCGCATTGGAACTGCAGAAAGCCGCGGCGCCCGTAAATGCGGTTCCATCCGAGGATTGCATCCAGCGGATAGAAATACCGATCCCAATCCACCAGGCTCTTGCGCGGGCTCGAGAGACCCTTGCGCCAATAGAGCGCGTTGAAGGCTTTCACGGTCCAAGTGTTCAGCGCGGCGCCGGGCAGGTTCACGGGCACCGTCTTTGCCCGCCGCTTGGGCGTGGCGAAGGGGTGCTTGCGGAAGGCCGATGGCACCTCGCCTGTCTCGGCGTGTTCCCCAAACATGATGAGCGAGCGTCCGAGTGATCCGCCGGAGGCCAGGCAATCGATCCAGGCCACCGAGTAGGTCGCTGCGTCCGCCGCCTCGAAGGCCTCCATCGCTGCTGCGAGATGCGGCGCTGGGATCGTTTCCTGCCGGATCCAGGCGCTCTCGACTGGACGCAGCCGGATCGCCGCGCGCAGAATGACCCCCGTCAGCCCCATCCCACCAATGGTCCAGCCGAAGAGTTCAGAATTGCTCGATCGGCTCGCCCGCGTGACCTCACCATCCGCGCCCACAACATCGATCCAGTCCACAAACGCCCCGAAAGAGCCATCTACATGATGGTTCTTGCCATGTACGTCGGCGGCGATCGCCCCCCCGAGAGACACGAACTTGGTGCCGGGTGTGACGTACGGAAACCAACCGCGTGGCAGAAAGGCAGTGATCACGTCGCCCAGGATCACGCCGGCCTCAGCCACAAGCTGCCCGGTGGCAGGGTCGAAAGCCAGCATCCGGTTCAGCCGCCGCATATCGATCGTCGCAGCGGCGCCCATGGCGCTGTCACCATAGGCACGCCCGTTGCCGCGCGCGATCACACCTCCCAGCCCCACCGCGGCGCGCAAAGCTGCCATGTCACGTGGCGCTGCGACCGGACCGGGTCTACGGGGATAACGCCCCCAGCCGGACAGTTCGGCGCTGCGCATCACCACCACGCCGCACCCTTGGGTGGTCGGATCTCTATCGGGCGGGCCACGGTCCGTCTCCATCGCTCGGGGGCTGGCTTAGGCAACTTGCCGGGGCTCCCCATCCCGATCAAGCACCGCGCAGGTCGAAATGTCAGCAGCCAATCGTTTCGCAGATCCGGGCGCGGTAGATGGAGTTTGCAGGGTTTTCCGGGCCCATTTCGGTCTCCATCGGGCGAGAGCATGCGAGTGGATAGTTCGGGGCAAGCCCAACATTCACGCAGGTCCCGATATCCCAGCCCGGGGGGATTTCGTTGAGGTCGACCCGTTGCCATTTCGGGTGACCATTGGCGCGCAGCGTGTCGAACTGGGTCAGGATCAGGTTCGACACATCCGAGACCGCCTTGCAGCTGTCAGCGTGATAGCGGTTGCGGGCCGGGTTGTAGTCATAGGTCATCAGCACCGCCTTGACCGCGACCACCTCCACTTCCTCGTCTTGAAACGGATAGGTTCCGGCAGGGATCTCCGTGGGCAAATAAACCGAAGCAAGGACCTCATCCGTGATCTCGACGAGATGAAAATCCTCTGCAGAGATCGCCTCTGTCTCGAAGATCGCCGTCGGGGCGCCCGCAACATAGAAAAAGGCGTCGATCTCGCCCGCGAGCAGCTGCTCGAGGGACGCGTCCGGCCCGATGGTCAGCGTCTCTGCAGGGGTCACCCCCAGGAGGTCCATAAGCAGCGAAGCGGTCAGAAATGTGCCGCTGTCGGCCACTCCCACTGCCACCCGCATGCCGTCTAAATCCGCGGTGGTTGCGATATCGCGCCGGGCAAGCAGGTGCACCTCCTCGTTGTAGAGGGGGAAGGCGATCCGAACCCCTTGAATGGCGCGGGCGATGGCGGGGTCGTTCGCCGAGTAAGTCTGAAAGTATTCCAGTACGTCGCTCTGCACGATGCCGAACTGGGTTGCGGGACGGTTGCGGACCCCTAGAAAATTCTCGAGCGATCCCGCGCTTTCGCGCACCGTCAGGGTTTGGCCACAGGCCGCCATCAGCTCGGATATGTCTTGGCCGATTTGGATATATGTCCCTGTCGGTCCCCCGGTGAGGATGTTCTTCTCAAATTCCTGGGCATGGGCAGCCGGAGCGGTACCGATAAGCACTGCAAGTACGCAGCGAAATGCTGTGATAGATCTAAACATGAAAAAATCCTTTCTTGTAAATATGTTATTCTTCAACAGCGACCGAGGTTGCGCACCAGCGAAACAAGTGTTTGCCGGTTCACCTGGTCCAGTGCCGCCTGAAGCGCCTCCAGGGTGCAGACCTGATCGTTGAGCAATGCGGCCAGCTCCCCACGCGGCCCGGCGCCCACTGCGCCGAGCCCCGGTGCGCTTGCAAGCGCACGGGCGATCTCCTCCGGCGTGATCGGCGTGGCGCGACGCGGTAGATCATCTGGGACCGCACCCGCCTCCTGCGTGGCCTGCGGTGCGGGGGCCTCTTCCGTAGATGCGGGCTGCCGTGCTTCCAAATCGGCGGCCAGACGGTCGCGCTCGGCCATCGCCGCGTCTCGGGCCTTTGTGACCGCCAGCAGTTCGACCTGCGCAGTTTCCGCCTCGGCGGCTGCGGC
>NZ_JALZ01000077.1 GCF_000521785.1 Roseivivax halodurans JCM 10272 | reverse complement strand
GCAGCAATTCTTCATGCCGCATCACAGCTGTGGATCCGGTCATTCGAACTGAGCGCAGCGAAATCCTCGGGAGCAGCGACCGCATCGCGGACGTAGCCGCCGTTCAGTTTTTTGCAAACTTCGCGACTGATATCGGCATTGTGCCCTTATCAATCACCGGAGTTCTTCTGGGTCAGACCGATAACGTTGACCAACCGCTTTGCGCAAAAAGCTCCTCTACAATGGCGCTAAGACTAAGGACGCCCTTGTCGTCCAGGTGGCGTCCCATGATCTGCAGTCCAATCGGTCGGCCATCCTGGGTAAACCCAATCGGCACCGAGGCGGCAGGCAACCCGGTGAAATTGGCGAGCGCGGAGAACGGAACCCATGACGACGGTGGCACCATCTGCCCTGCGATCTTGTCAGGGCCGTAGGTATCAATCGGAAAAGCGGCGGTTGCGGTCGTAGGGGTCAGCAGAAAATCGAAATCGCTCATGAAGTCCGCAGTGAGGTTTGCGATGCGCTTGCGTTCCATGATGGCGGCTGTGAACTGGTCGCCGGTCCAGGTTCGCTCCAGGATGCTTCCGATCCAGCCATCCAACTCGACACCCTGTTCCGCAGTCATTGCTTTCAGACCAGCCCGATCCGTCTCGAGCGCAACAAGCGTGTCGAGCAATCCTTCAGTATTGCCAACGGCAGGATAAGCACACTCGACATGGCCGATTGCCGTCTTCAGACGCTCGACCGCCTGCTCAAAAACAGAGCGCACTTCCGAATCCACGATCGCAAACCCGAGATCGCCCGAATAGGCGATACGGACGTTTGCCATTGTGTCCAAGCCACCCAGAACCCAGTCACCACTCTCCGACGGAACAGAATGACGGTCGTAGGCCGAGGGACCAGAAATCGCGGAAAGCGCGAGAGCTGCATCGGCTGCGTTTCGGGTCATGGGGCCGATGTGTTCAAGGCTCTCCCAACCGGATTGTCCGGGGAAACGTGGATCGCGACAGCTTGGATATAGCGGCACACGTCCCCACGACGGTTTCATGCCGAAGGCGCCGCAAAGTGATGCCGGGATGCGTATCGAACCACCGCCATCGCTGCCCAGGGCCAATGGAACCATGCCAGTGGAAACAGCAACCGCCGAACCGGCGCTCGATCCCCCTGGCGTCAGAGATACATTCCAGGGATTGCGGGTTGTGGGGAAAACATGATTGTGGCCAATGCCACCATAGCCGAATTCAGACGTGTTTGTCTTTCCGATGATTGTCGCACCAGCTTTCCTTAGGCGTTCGACAACTATGTCATCCTGCTCAGGAACAAAATCCGCATAAAGGCGTGATCCAAACGTTGTTCGCATACCTCGGGTGCAAATTAGGTCTTTCACCGCAACCGGAACGCCCGCCAGTGGTCCCACGGGTAAAGAGGCGGAAAGGCGACGGTCGGTTTCATCGGCCTGCTCCAAGGCCGTATCATCCAATGTGCAAAAGGCATACAGGCCGTGATCAAGGTCCTCGATCCGAGACAGCGATGCTTCTGCAATCTCGCGAGCGGTCCACTGACGCTGTGTGACTGCCTGAGCCAACTCAAGCAGGTTCAGATTTAATGGCGTGTTCTTTGACAACCGATCAAGTCCCTTGTCTGGGGCAGAGCCATGGGTTTCTCCAGCTTCTTTCGGTCGGTCTATGCGAGAAGTGGATGAACTGCAGCCCCGAACATGAATGTCCGCGAGGGGCTCGAAGCCGACCTGCGGCAGCGCGGCGTCGGAGCGCTGGCGGTAAGCTTCGTCACCGGTCGTTCGCGATCTCGTTTACTATCCCGGGGTCACGCGATGTCGACGCCTGGGCCGGGAGGGACGGATGGAGGAAGTCTCATGTCCAAAATCCAGCTCCCCGTTACCAAGCCGAAGCGACGCCCCTGGAACCGCGGCAGGCTCGTCGGCCAGAAACGCCCGCTGTTGCCGAAGCAAGTTTGGGCGATCCGCGCGCGCCTCGAACTCTCGGGCAACCTGCGCGACCTGGCGCTGTTCAACCTGGCGATCGACAGCAAGCTGCGCGGCTGTGACCTTGTCAGCCTCAAGGTCACCGATCTCGTCGTCGGCGATTGCGTGCGCGAACGCGTCTCCGTCATCCAGAGCAAGACCCAGCGCCCCGTCCAGTTCGAAGTTACGGAAAACACTCGCGCGTCGATCTCGGCTTGGGTGGCGCGGCCGGAGATGATCGGCTGCGCCTTCCTGTTCCCGAGCCGGTTTCACGACAGACCGCACATCTCCACGCGGCAATACGCACGGCTCGTCCGGGAGTGGGTGACGGCAATCGGCCTCGAGCCGAGCGGCTACGGCACGCACTCGTTGAGGCGCACGAAGGCGGCGCAGATTTACCGAAAGACAGGGAACCTTCGCGCAGTCCAGCTTCTGCTTGGGCACACGAAGGTGGACAGTACCGTCCGGTATCTGGGTGTTGAACTCGAGGATGCCCTGAGCATCGCCGAGTCGGTCGACATTTGATAATCTCGGCGAACGGCGCATGCCGTTCGCCATCCGAGACCGGACGCGCTACCGCGTGCCAGCCAACGCTGGCTCAGAGCCCACTATGAACGATTTCGGAAGACTCTCACGTGGTCCAGTGCTCCGATGACCACGGTGGCACAGAGCCAGACCAAGACTACTCCCAACCAGCTGATCCCGGGACTCGTCTCGCCACTACCCGAATATCGCTCCGGAACCGGAAGAAGTAGCGGCACTGCAATGATAACGGCGGCTTGTGTGGCACCCATCACCGCCGGCCCCTTCAGCTTTCGTAGCTTTTCGTGGAGCATCTGTCCCTCCGAAGTTTGGAAGTGACGCTGGCGCGCAAAAGCTGGCTGGCACGTGAATGATCAACTCAACGTACTGATCTGCCCAGATGGATCAATGCCAGGTTTGTCCGCGTCGGCGGCGTTGCGACGAGGCGCAGCGAAAGGTGGGTTTAGATTCCCTGGTCTGATGCAGCCTTCAACGACCGCTTACGCGATCTGCGCCGCGGCGCAGAATCTCAATTACTGCGGCTGCGATCTCCTCTGTCGTCATGCTGCAACTGCATCGGTTGGTCGCCGAATGACCGGAAAGTCCGCGTTACTGCCTCTCGCTCTCGTCACGCCGAAGGCTCGCTTCGGCGCCCTCCTTAGGGTTGGCACTGATCGCTCAGAACCGCATCCCCACCCCAACCACGGCAGAGTGGTCGCGCGCGCCGCGCTCATGGCCGGCGTTCAGGCTGCTCGCCAGGCCGAGCCGCAGCTCGGTCCTCGAGCCGATCGCGGTGGCGTATTCGATCCCGAGATCCATCTGCCGCGCGTCCGGCGCGAGATCGATGCCGCGATCGGCGTAGGTCACCGTGCCGCCGGCGGCCGCCACCGGAAGGGTCATCTCCGCAGATCCGCGCGAGAGGCCCGCGGGCCGGCTCGCAAAGGCCGTCATCACGTCGCCGTCCGAGAAGACCCCGCTGCGCTCCATCGAGACCCGCAGAGCGTCGTAGCGGATGTTGTCGAACGATCGGACCATGCCGCCGCCCGAGCCTGCCCCCACGCCGAACTCGCCTTCGAAGCGGAGGCCGAGCCCCTCTCCGAGCCGCTGCGAGAGGGCGACCTCGAGGCCGAAGCTCTCCCCCACGACCGCGTCCTCGTAACCGGGCGCAGTCATGCCGAGCACCTGCCCGTCCTCCTGTAGCGCGCTGACGCCGAGGATCAGCTGGCCGCTGCCGACGGCGAGCCCCTGTCGGTACCGCAGGCCGGCACCTCCCTCCTCGAAGCCGACCATCTCGAGCAGAAAGCTCTCTCCCGCCGCGACCGGCAGCGCGGCGTTGCCGGACATCTCGATCGCACCCAGCAGCCGGCTGCCGCTGCCATACGCGTCGTAGGCGGCGGCGCCGGAGAGCCCGGCGGCGAGCGAGGCGCGGCGCGCCGTGAGATCCCCGCCGGTGGCCATCGCGAGCCGGTACGCCATCAGGTCGGGCGCGGAGATCCGCCCCGCCACCGCATCGCCGGGCAGCGCGAAGACGCCGTCGAGCGCATCGACCGCGACGATCGAGGCGTCACCCAGGGAGGCGGCGACCGCGTTGCCGCTGAGCGCGCTGCCGGTGATGGCCGCGGTTCCGAGCGCGATCCTCTTCGCACCGCCCTCCGCCGCGACCGGCACGCCGGCGCCACCGATCGGCAGAAGAGCGTCGCGGAGGTTGAGAAAGCCGTGACCGAACTCGGCGTTGTAGCCGTGGGTGATGCCGTCCGCGAATTCGACCTCGCCGGTCGCATCGAAGAACCCGTTATCCGCCGTCACCAGCAGGCGGGCCCGCAGCTGCTGCGGCGTGAGGTCCGGGAACGCTTCGGCGAGAAGCGCCATCGAGCCCGCCAGCTGCGGTGCCGCGAAGCTCGTGCCGGTCGACAGCCCGTAATCCTGGCGCCCGCTATGCGTGGCGGTCCAGATCTGGCCGTTGCCGGTCATGCAGTAGCGCGCCGTCTCCATGCAGCCGGCCGAGATCCGGGTTGCCGAGATGATGCGCTCGTCGTCGTAGACCGGGATCGCGTTGACCGCGGTGAGAAAGCTGTCCTCGAGATCGGGATAGTCGAGCGGGATCGCCGCCATGAGATGCGCCGAACGGGCGGCGTGGTCGTTCTGCATCGAGAAGACGATGACGCCGCTCTGCGCGAAGTCCCGAAGTGCTTCCAGGTAGTCGCGCCCGTCTCCGCGGCGCAGGAAGTCCGACGGACGGTCCTGACCCAGGTCGCGCTGCATCGCCCAGGAATTGTTGACCGCGATCGCGCCGGCGGCCCGGGCTTCTCGCAAGAAAGCGGCCTGATCTCCGAAATCGATGCCCCGGCTGAAATCCATGCCGCCCACGAGCAGGTCCGCGCCCGGCGCCACCCCGAGCGCGCCCCCGCCCTTGCCGGTTCCGGCGATGACCGAGGCGACGCGCGTGCCGTGCTCCGCGGACCCATGGTCACCGAAAAGCCGGATCCGCTTGCCGTCGAATTGCTCGTGTCCGGCATAGACCCCATCGTCCATCATTGCCACGAGCCGCCCTGCCCCGGTCAGGCCGGTCGAATGCGCGTAGTCGACCCGGGCCGCCTCGAGCGCGTTGGAGGCCAGCTCCTGCGCCTCGTCGAAGATCGGGTGCCCCTCGATCCTCAGACGGATGCGCACGCTGTTGGCGGCAAAGCCTGCGAGAGACCGGATCGCCGCCACCTTGGCCGGGTCGAAACTCTCGACGAAGCCGCGCGTCCATCCCCCCGCGTCGGTCAAATCCGGCGCGGTCTGCCCGGGCGGCGTCGCCCCGCCTGCCCCATCGCCTGGGTCGGCGCTGCCCGAGCCCCCCGAGCCGTCCATCCGGCAGGCGCAGAGAAGGATGATCGAGGTCAGGGCAAGGACGTTCTTCATGGCCGCTCCGGGGGGCGCAGTGTCGGGTCGGCTCAGGATAGTTCCGGGACGCGACTTACCTTTTCAGAAATTCGCGTTATCCCCAAAAAACGACATCTACGGAGTTCCTTTTCCGGGGTCCGCAAATTCCCCGATCAAAGAGGTATGTCTGCCACAGGCCACGTGGCGATCGTCAGCCCCACAGCTGTCGTTCGGACACCGCGTTGAAGACCTGGACGGGGCCCTGTTGCCGGATGCCGCATTCAGAAGTGCGAACATGGGGACCAGCTTGACAAGACAATGCAAATGCATTACTTGGCACATACTCCAGACAAAACTTCCGCTCAGGAGGTCGCGATGACCGTACTTGCTCAGGATGTATCGACGCTCACCGATCGCTATCAGACGACGGTGCCGAGCAGCGTGCGCAAGCAGCTCAAGCTCGGCAAGGGCGATCAAATCCGCTACTGCACCGAACCCAGTGGCCGGGTCTACATTGAGCCTGCGCGTGTCGAGGAGGACGATCCCGCGATCGGCGCCTTCCTCGATTTTGTGGAAGCCGACATCAAGGCGCATCCCGAACGCCTCCGTGCGTTCGACGGCGCCCTGCACGACCGTCTGAAGGCGCTCGTCGGAGACGTGGATGTCAATCTCGATGACCCGCTGTCGCCCGAAGACGAATGACGGGCGGACCTGCGCCTGTTGAAGCGCCGCTCGTCGTCAACGGCTGGTCGATCTACGCGCATCCAGTCTTTCTCGATCAGCTCGAGGACTTGATCGAGGAGGTCGAAGCTCGCAAGTCACGTGATCCGAAGTCATGGCAGAAAAAGAACTGCACGAAGCGTCTGGCCGCGATCTTCAAGCTCGTGAGCGAGAATATCCCTGCCGACCCGGCATCTTCCGCCTTCCGTCTGGGCGAGGCGCTTGGCGAGCACCGGAAGCACTGGTTTCGGGCAAAGTTTTTCCAGCAGTATCGGCTGTTTTTCCGCTTCGACAGCAGCGCCAAGGTGATTGTCCTCGCCTGGGTGAACGACGTGCAGACATTGCGGGCCTACGGCAGCAAGACCGACGCTTATGCGACCTTCAAAGGCATGTTGGAAGGCGGGAACCCTCCCGACGACTTCGATGCGCTCATGAAGGACGCGGTCGCTGAGGCACCACGCTTCGAGGACGGCCTTAGAGCCGCACCAGGACGCTAGCGGCGGGACTGCCCCTCATCGGCCATCCGGAGTGTCATTCGGTAGCCAAAGCCAGTTCCGTCCGCAGTCCGGCCGTCGAGGATAGGCGCAGCGAAGCTCGGTTTTGAGCCCATCCTTCCGGATGCTAC
>NZ_JALZ01000076.1 GCF_000521785.1 Roseivivax halodurans JCM 10272 | reverse complement strand
TTTGCGTCCCCTCGACAGGTTGGCCAGCCGTGACGATCCGGGACAAAGCGCCCCGGATCTCGATCCGCATCCCGTCCCACGCGTCCGGATCTCCCCACAGACACACCTCATGTCGGACCTATGGGGAAGGGCGCTCGGCAATGTGCCGTGCGTGGCATAGGCTGGATATCCGGGATGCGTCCGCGCGCTCCCGGCGGTCAGGCCTCCGGGAGCCGATTCTCAGAGGATCAGACTCAGGATCCAGATCGCCAGGATTCCCGTCACGCCTGCGATCCCGGATGAAACCGTCTGGAGCTTGTAGGCCTGCGGCGTCGACATTCCCGAGAATTGGCTGACGACCCAGAAGAAGCTGTCGTTCGCGTGACTGACGGTCATCGACCCTGCGCCGATGGCCAAGGTCACCAAGGCCAGTCCGGTCGCGCTGTCGAGACCGAGGCTGCCGACCAGGGGGGCAATGATCGCCGCGCTGGTGACGATGGCGACAGTGGAAGAGCCCTGCGCGGTCTTCAGCGCTGCGGCCAGAAGGAACGGCAGGAAGATTCCGAGGCTCGTCAGCACGAGGCTGTCGGACAGGAACCCGGTGATCGGCGTGCTTCGCAGGACGCTGCCGAGCGCGCCGCCGGCGCCGGTGATCAGGATGATCGGCCCGGCCACGCGAAGCGCCCGTCCGACCGCATCCTGCGTGAGGCTCGGCCCACGCGTACGCGCCGTCACCAAGAATGCCGCCGCGACGCCGAGCAGAAGCGCTGTGTTCGGATTGCCCAGGAACTGCAGGAATGAGGCGATCATGCCCTCCCCGAGGACGGCGGCCGCCAGAGAGTTCAGCGCGATGAGCGCGATGGGCAACACGATCGGCAGGAACGCCTGCCAGGTCTCCGGCCGGGCAACCCGATCGCCGTCCGAAGGCGGCGCGGCGTGACCCTCGGAGGGATCCTCGATCGAGACGGTATCGGGATCGATGAAGATCCGTTCGCCGACGGTGACCGCGAAGAGATACGTGGTCACGAGCACCGGGATCGTGACGACGAGGCCGAGAAGGATCACCAGTCCGATATCGGCGTCAAGCTCGCCCGCGGCGGCGATCGGGCCTGGCGTCGGCGGGATGAAGACGTGGGTGGCGTAGAGGCCCATGCTGAGCGCCACCGCGTAGGTGGCCATCGACCTCCCGGACCGGCTCGCCAGCGAGCGAGCCAGAGGCGAGAGCACAACGTAGCCGCTATCGCAGAAGACCGGGACGGACACGACCGCGCCGGTGAGGCTCATGGCCATGACGGAGCGGGCCTTGCCGACGAGCCCGATGATGGCGTCGGCCATGACCTGTGCGCCGCCACTGCGCTCGAGCACCACGCCGATGATCGTCCCCGCCGCGATGATGATGCCGATGCCTCCGACGGTGCCACCGAAACCCTCGACGATCGCTGCCACGACGTCCCCGGGGCTCTGCCCGGCGAGAAGGCCGAGGCCGTAAGCCGCAGCAAGCAGGGCGAGAAACGGGTGCAGCGCGTAGCGTGCAGTGGCGACGACGATGAACACGATCGTCACCACGAGTAACAGTACGAGTAGCCAGCCGGCCATTGGACGCCTCCCTTGGAATTACCTTGGTCCAACCGGAAGATGCCGGCCGCGTTCCGCGCTCGCGGCTCCGGGTGCGCCAATCGTCGAAAAGATTTGGGGCAACGACGACCGGCGAGCACGGACCCGGCGCCATTCCGGCCGGCCTCCACGGCGTGCTGACCCGCGCGAGAGCAGGGCCGACAATCGTCGGCGCGCGGAGTACGCTTTGCAACTCTGGCGGGTTTTCTCGGAACAAGCCCGCTGCCGAGATGTTTCACAACAGATCAGCATTTCGTGAGGTGGCGTGAGCGACAGCACATTCTGCACAGGCCGCTCGGTCCGCTGGGGTTTTAAGGCTGCTCGGGCAGGCGGGCGGATAATTCAAGATTTACCGCTTCCGACATGCTGGTCTCGCGCGGCCTTTTTCAGGCTCGACCCAATGACCGGGAGTTTTCCAGATGTCACATTCAACCACAGCACCCCCCAAGCGGAAGGCGGGAGCGTGGGCCGTCAAGGCCGTTGCCGTCGTCCTCGCATTCATCGGGATCGTTTTGCTCGGCGGCGGCGTCTATTTGATCCTGCTCGGGGGCAGCTGGTATTATGCCGTCGCAGGTGCCCTTCTGCTGGCCTCGGGGGTCTTTCTCTTCCGGATGGATCGAACGGGCGTCCTGATCTACGCGGTGACGTGGGCGATCACACTCGCCTGGACCGTCTGGGAAATCCAGTTCGACTGGTGGGCCTGGGTCCCGCGCATGGTCGCACCGACCGTTCTCCTCGTTCTCGTCCTGCTCTGCCTGCCCGCCCTCGGCGCGCGCCGGTCGGCTCCCAATCAAGTCGCGTGAGGTCCAGCATGACAGCCAACAGATACCCCCTCCTTGCCGCAACCGCTCTCGCAACTCTGCCGCTCATGGCTTTCGCTCAGCAGGAGGCGGGCGATGCAGCTTCGGAACAGCCGACCATTGAAAGCGCCCCCGAGGCCGGTGAAGGCCCGTCTTCACCGCAACCCGGACAGGATGACCGGGAAGATGAGCAGCAAGACGCAACATCACCGGAAGGTACGCAGCCGGAGGCCGGGCCTCAGGGCGCCGCGCGGGAAAGCTCGCCACAGGATGGCGCATCGGATGCTCAGGCGCTCGCCGAACCGCAGGACCTTCCGGAGGTCGGAGCGGATTGGCCGTTCTGGGGCGGAGATGCACAGGCCACGCGGTACTCTCCGCTCGACCAGATCACCCCCGGCAACGTGGATCAGCTCGAACGCGCGTTCGAATACCACACCAACGACATGCCCGAGGGAACTGCCGAGGGGAAATACTCACCGGAAATCACGCCACTGAAGCTCGGCGACGACGTGCTGATGTGCTCGGCGATGAACATCCTCATCTCTATCGACGCGGCCAGCGGCGAAGAGAACTGGCGCTACGATCCCGGCGTGCCCAACGAAGCCATCCCCTATGGGGCGACCTGCAGGGGCGTGTCCATCTGGACCGATCCGGAGGCCGCGGAGGACGACATCTGCAAGACGCGGCTCATTCAGGCCACGCTCGATGCCAAGATCATCGCCCTCGATGCCGAAGAGGGTGTGCCCTGCACGGAGTTCGGGGAAAACGGCATGATCGACCTCTGGGAGGATCTCGGCCAGCGGGTTCCCGGCTGGTATGCCGTGACCGCGCCACCGAGCATCGTCCGCGGCGTCATCGTCACCGGCGCTCAGGTGAAGGACGGTCAGGCCGAGGACGCGCCCTCGGGGGTCATCCGGGGCTTCGACGCACGGACCGGCGAGCTGGCATGGGCCTGGGATCTCGGCGCGCCCGAAGAGAACCGCGACGGCCCACCCGAGGGTGAAGTCTATACGCGCGGCACTCCGAACATGTGGACCACCGCCGTGTCCGACGAGGAGCTTGGATACGTCTATCTCCCGCTCGGAAACAGCTCTGTCGACTACTGGGGCTCCAACCGTTCGGAGGCGGAGAACGAGTTTTCCACGGCGCTCGTCGCCATCGACGCCACCAGCGGCGAAGTCGCCTGGTCGTTCCAGACCGTCTATCGCGACGTCTGGGACTACGACCTCGGCTCGCAGCCGACGCTCGTCAATTTCCCGCACGACGGAGATACAATTCCGGCGATCATTCTGCCGAGCAAGCAGGGCGACATCTACGTCCTGAACCGAGAGACCGGAGAAAGCCTGCATCCCGTCGAGCAGTACCAGGTGCCCAGCCGCGGGAACGTGGAGCCCGAGTATCTCTCCGAAGAGCAACCGACCAGCACCTACCATACGCTGCGCTTCGATCCGCTCGAGGAGCGGGACATGTACGGCATGTCGCCCCTCGATCAGCTCTATTGCCGGATCCAGTTCCGCCGGGCCAACTACGAGGGTTTCTTCCAGCCCCCGACCGCGGATGCGCCCTACATCCAGTATCCCGGCTACAACGGCGGGTCCGACTGGGGATCGGTCGCGGTCGACACCGACCGAGGGGTGATCGTTGCGAATTACAACGACATCCCGAACTACAACCAGCTGATCCCGCAGGAAGAGACGGACTGGCCGATCATCACCGACGGCGGCGAGAGCGGCGAGGGTTCCGGCAAGGGCGCTCCGCAAGAGGGCGCGCCCTATTCGATCCGCATCAACGCGGGCTGGCGCTCGCCGATCACCGGAATGCCTTGCACCCAGCCGCCCTATGGCGGGATCCGGGCGATCGACCTCGAGACCGGCGAGACGCTCTGGGACCGTCCCATCGGAACGGCCCGCCGGAACGGTCCGTTCGGTGTCGCGTCGCACCTTCCGTTCACCATCGGCACGCCGAACAACGGCGGCTCGGTCGCGACTGCGGGCGGTCTGGTCTTCATCGCCGCAGCGACAGACAACCTGATCCGCGCAATCGACATCGAAACCGGCGAGACGCTCTGGACGGATGTTCTGCCGGCAGGCGGCCAGGCCAATCCGATCACCTACGAGGCGGACGGGCGCCAATACGTCATGATTGCGCCCGGAGGACACCATTTCATGGAAACCGGGGTGAGCGACGCGGTGATCGCCTACGCCCTTCCGGAGTAATGCATAGACAGCATCAAGCCGCCCCGGCGATCGCGGGGCGGCGCCGAGCGCCGTGGCAGTGCTGTCGTGCGCCCTGCGCGACCATCCGCGCCGCCGCGTCGAGCCCTTTACTCCCTCAATGCGACATCAGCACGAGGTTACGAGCGGCTCGGTAGCGAAGAAAGAAAGAGCTGCGCCCCAAGCCCCATGGTCCAGGCGCCTGCTCATTTCGTGCGGGTGAACAAAAGGACGTGGATATTCAGCAGCAGATCGCGGCGATGACCCTCGGAAGTCCAAGTCTCGAGAGACCGACTAGTTTCTCCAAGGAAGACTTCGACTCGACCCCGGCCTTCGAGAACAAGGAAATCGCCTTCTACCAGATGAAGGGGCTTGTTTTCCGAACATGGCTGAAGGCCGCGCTCGAGGAAGCCTCTAAAATGCTGAACTAAGCTGCGCAGATTAGGCGGAAGGCGTCCGGCTCACGCCCGGCCGTAGGCCGCTTCGAAGGCGACGTCCTCGATGCTCACGCGCGCGATGCCGATGTCGGCGAGATCCCTGTCTGTCATGCGTGCGAGTTCGCCGTAGACGCGGGTGTATTCGCGGCGCCGCGCCCGTTCGCTGCGGAGAGTGTCGAGGTATGCCGCGACGCGGTCGCGAAGGCCGGCCCGTGCCGGCGCGAGGGTGATATTGGCCATGGCTGGCTCCTGTTATGCTTGGTTTATCGCTAACAGACAGATGGCCTTCATGCAGCGCCGCAACCACGCCCATGACGTGGATGCCGCGTTGCAGCATAAGCATGGCATCGGAGTCGGGCCGTGGTCGATGGCGCGAGGACGAAAACGCATTCCGTAGTCTGCACAGGGTTTTAGCCCGGACCCCCGGCCGACCAAGCGGTCTATAGTTTCAATCTTACAAGCGCGACCGGCTCAGCCAGTACATTTAAGATGCGTCTGTGCTGGCGTTGCAGTCGCCAGGGTGAGATTGAGCGAGATCCCTGCCGCAATCCGCTAAAGGGCAGATGCGATGAACGTCATGCGATATCCATGATATTATCGACATATCTTCGGGTAAACGCTCACGCTTTCAGCATAACCTGAAGCTCCATCTCGATGAGCAGTCCCGGACCGGCCGGTGAAGCGACGCCAACCCCGGTCAAAGGCGCGTAGCGCCATCGCAGAAGGCTTTGAACTTCGCGACAGTCGTAACCAATCGGGCACCGTCGAAGTCGATCACGTAGATCGGAGCCATCACGAGGTCATCTGTCGTGGCGTCCAGTGCCGCCAATGCCGACATGGCCGTCTGCGTCACATCGGCGGCCTGTGTTTCAAAACCTTGGGCGACGGCTTCGGCGCTCGCCACCTGTCCCGAGACGAACGCCATGCGCCCCGGCTGCGCGATGGAGATCTGCGCGTAACCCACGGCGCTGGTGTCGGGCAGGTCGGCCGGGTCGAGGCGAGTGATCCTGTTCGCCATCGAGAGGCTCCTTGTCATCTGGCGGGCGTCCTCTCTGGCCCTCGGCGCGTCAGTGCAGACAGATAGGGGCCATTCATTTCGGCGGGAAGTCCGACAATTAGCTGAGACTAATGAACCGGAGTCATGGATGGCACGCGACCGCCTTGATACCCTTGCAGCCCTGCGAGTGGCGGCCGAGCGGGGCGGCTTCACCAAGGCCGCGGCGGAATTGGGCCTGACACAGTCGGCGCTGAGCCACGCGATCCGGCGGGGCAAGGCGGACATCGGTCGGCGCTTGTTGTCGCGCACCACGCGCTAGGTCGCGCCGACGGCTGTCGGCGAAGCATTGCTCTCGCGCCTCGGCCCCGCGCTGGACGAAATTTCGGCGGCTCCGTCGCAACGCGATGCCGGTACGGACCAGCCGTCAGACACGCTCCGACTGACCATGGGCTGCGATGCGGCCGAGCTTCTGACGACGGACCTGGACGACCACTTGGCGCCAGTACCGGGGTTCTATCTCATTTACTCGTCTCGTATCGACCGCGATGTCCGTCTTCCCAGACGTGCTTCGATCTCGGCTTGGGTGAATCGGCCGGAGATGATCGGCTGCGCCTTCCTGTTCCCCAACTGGTTTCATGGCAGACCGCACATTTCTACGCGACAATAGGCGCGGCTCGTCCGAGAGTGGGTGACGACCATCGGTCCCGAGCCGAGCGGCTACGGCACGCACTCGTTGAGGCGCACCAAGGCTGCGCAGATCTACCGCAAGACAGGCAATCTTCGCGCGGTCCAACTCCTGCTCGTTCACACCAAGGTGGACAGTACGGTCCGGTACCTGGCCGTCGACCTTGAGGATGCTCTGAGCATCCTCAAGGTCGACAATTGATACCTTCGGCGAACAGTGCACGCCGTTCGCAAGCCGAGACCGGACGCGCGAGGACCTACGTGCCGACGTGGGCTTCGAGCCCATCCTTCCGGATGCTAC
>NZ_JALZ01000075.1 GCF_000521785.1 Roseivivax halodurans JCM 10272 | reverse complement strand
GTCCAGGCGCGCGGTTCCAAAGCTGCACTGCGGATCGCGTCGAGAGCGACGCCGAGTTTCCTTTGAACCATATTCTGCTGTCCCCTGCGGACATTGATGCGCAGGGAGGCCAAAAAAGCAACCGCGGGATAATGCGAGTACGATCAAAACACGATCCATACTCATGTGCTGGCGGAACAGGGATACCAAGCATCAGGATATCGTCCTAATGACAGCGAGCTTCCCAGGAATGCCCTGCCAGAGCCGTATATTCGGGACAGGCAAACGCGGCTCCGAGACACTCTCCGTGTGGCCAGGTTCTTTGGGTAAAGCGGCGGACGGCCACCAGTTTCGAAATTATCGACTGATAGCCGTACACTCAGAGGCTACGGTGAGCCTCCTTCTGTGCTTACTTAATCAGGAATTCGTCCTGGCTATGTCCCGCAGCGAGCTTCTCGTCCATCCACTTCGGTTTACGTCCACGGCCAGTCCATGTGTCGGTGGGATTTTCCGGGTTTGCGTATTTCGGAAGACCTTTTGACTTGCTTGGGGCATCTTGAAGCAGCTCGTCGAGCGCGAAGCCATGTTCCCTGGCGGCTTCTTTTGCTGCGGCCATCGCTTCAGTGCGCTTGCGTTGGTCGTAACTCTTGAGAGCTTTTTGAGCATCCTTTTCAAGCTTTACCAGTTCGTCTCGCGACATCTCGCCTAAATTTACGTCGTGTGCCATTGGTCTCTCCATTTCTCTGGCGATGAAATGAATGCAAAACGCGGCGACGACAATACTAGTTTTACGTTTTACTCACGCTTGCGGTATTCGAACCGGCATTGGATCGGTGCTGAGCCTTACGTAAAATGGCATTATGGTCATTCCGCGCATGTCAAAACTTGGTTGCCGACGCGTATACTCTAACGGTGAGCGCTTGACGTGCGGGGGATTTCACCCCGCCAGCCGATCCGCGATGCCCCCTAACCCCCACATTCTCGCGGCGATGTTCTGCTCTTCTTTTCCGGTGGCGTCAGCATAGATCGCGGTGGTGCTGAGCTGGGCGTGGCCCATCCATTTCTGCAGCATGTTGAGCGGCACGCCATTCACCGCGGCGTTGATCCCGAAGCCGTGCCGCAGGACTTTGGGACTGCACTGAGGCCCGTCGGGGATGCCGGCCTCGATCATGATCCGCTTCACAATCTTCCAGGCCCAGACGCGGCTGATCCCCCAGATGGATTGAGCGGCCTTCTTCCGGGACTTCTGGGCCTCACGGATGCCGTGCGCGGTGTTGAGCGTGTCGAGGTAGTCCGGCGGGACCGGCAGCGTGCGAAAGACAATCCGCGCAGCGCCGGAGGCGTCCTTGCGCTTCTTCAGGGACCGGATGGCAATGGCGCCGCCGGAGAGGTCGACCCGGGCCGGCGTGATCTCGAGGAGCTCGGAGGGGCGGCACCCGGTGAAGTGCAATGTCTCGCAGAGCGTGCGGTCGCGTGCCGGCTGGCGCCGGGCCCCAGCCAGGAAGGTGGCGCGCTCCTCGGCGTTGAGATAGAGCCGGTTTCCGGCAGGGTCGTAGAGACGCATATCACTCATAGTGAACAGATTACCCGAAACGTGTTAAGTCACGAAGCGCAAATGCCTCGCCTGCCCGTCCGGTTTGCGGGGCATTCGGGTGTCGGTGGCGGCGGCGGTATTAACAGAATGGGTAATAGTATTAACGCCAGACGTAAGAGCGGCCACTCGTGATCTTTGCGGCGAATGACGGGACAGAGCCCAAACGGACTGCGTCGATTCTAGATGAGCTCGCAATTGCAGCATGGGCGCGGCCATCGCTCACGGCCCAAAGCATCGGTAATTGGGCTGCCTCACTGACAAGGTCGAGCTCCTGTTAGGATCGAATGATCCGAATGAAGGGAGTGAACCATGGAATACTATGCTGGACTGGACGTGTCTCTGCGGAGCTGCGCGCTGTGCATCATCGACGAGAAGGGGGCTGTCTGCCTCGAGCGGGAGCTTCCCTGTGAGGTCGAGGCGATCGCCGATGCCTTGGCGAGGTTCCCCAGCCCGGTAACCCGGATAGGCTTCGAAGCGGGGACGATGAGCCAGCATCTCTACTTCGGACTGCGGGGCCGAAGCCTCGATGTCGTCTGCATGGAAGCGCGTCATGTCAATGCGGCGCTCTCGGCCATGCGCAACAAGACAGATCGCAACGACGCCAGAGGGATCGCCCAGGTCCTGCGGACCGGCTGGTTCAGCCCTGTCCATATGAAGAGCAGGAAGTCGCACGGCATCCGAGCCCTCCTTAGCACCCGGCGCGCGTTGCTCTCCAAGACCATCGACCTCGCCAACGAGGTGCGGGGGCTGCTAAAGATCTTCGGCATCCGCCTGCCTTCCAGCGTCAGCCACGGTCGCTTCGACGAGGTCGCACGCGGCATGGTGGAGATAGACGAAATCTTGGCCCATGCGATCCTGCCTCTGCTCGACGCCCGCCGGGCGCTCTACGACCAGTTTCTGGAACTGGACCGCCGGGTGAAGCGCGCGGCAAGCCGGGATGAGGTCTGCGTTCGGATGATGACGGTGCCCGGGGTCGGACCGATTGCGGCCCTGACGTTCAAGGCTGCCGTCGACGACCCGGCGCGATTCAGGAGGTCGCGGACCGTAGCCGCCCACTTCGGATTGACGCCGAGGCGATATCAGTCGGGCGAAACTGACAACCCGGGTCGCATCTCGAAGGCTGGTGATCGCGACGTCCGTTCGACGCTCTACGCGGCCGCCAATGCGCTCCTGATGCGGACCATGGCCGGTTCCCGGATCAAGTCATGGGGCATGCGCCTGATGCGGACCAAGGGTCGGCGCCGCGCCGTCGTCGCCGTGGCTCGAAAGCTAGCTGTCATTCTTCATCGCCTCTGGAGCGATGGGACCCAGTTCCGTCCGACCGTCGAGGAGCCAGCAGCATGATCTGACCACTTCTCGATGGAACGACGGGATCGTCCTCACCGGACGAGGTTCGTGGATGAAGCCGAAAATGTCTGCTGCGCAACCAAGCGCGTCTCAAAGCAAGGCTCTCCACTGCCAATCCGACGAATGCTTGCAGCGGCGCTCAGACGACCAGACTGCGAAGAGAAGCGTGACCCGGATGAGCGACACCGATCCCGAAGATACAAGGAAGATGAGCTTGACCCAGACACCCAATTAGAGAAGCCGACCTTGGATGGCTACGGCTACGCCGCGACGCAGCTTACCGAACCGGCCATTTGTCCATCGTGCAGCATTTTCGTAGGGTGAAGGTCGACACTGCGGACCTTACTGCTGTTCGCTGCGCGTGCCCGATAATCGCCGCGTCTGCGAGCGCCACCGAAGGTAGGGCGGGAAGCCGTCATTCGCCGCAGGCGCGATGGCACCCCGTCCGTATTCAAGAAGCGGACACTCATTCAGGAACTAGAGCTTGCACCCCTCTGGGTGACACGAAGGATGGGACGTGGCTTGCCGACAACACCGTATGGCTGCCGCAGCATCCAGCCAAAGCGGCCGCTCATTATTCGCGCAGCCCTTTTCCCATGAAATCACCGGAAAAGGGCAGCATTAGCCTCATCACATTAGAAGCAAAGTCGGCATAACGACATGGGTGGCCGATGAAGACAATCTGAGGTGGCAGACCGAGGCGTAGCGGCGCACCTTATCACACCCACCTTCATACCCAATTCTCCGGGTGAGTTCCCTTGAATAGCACACCGCTATCCGAAGTGCTTGATTCCTCAACCCTTCCTAGTAGTTTGAGATAAGGGGGAAAAATGGCTTTCAGAAAACTTGCCTTGAATGCACTGGTTGTAAACCGCGCAAACGACCGTCACGGGGAGCTCGAAAATGAAACGGCCGCGATTGCGTGGCTCTTCAACGAGCGCGAAGCGCACATGCGAAGTCTGGCGAAGGACATCGTGGAGCAGGGCGAAATTTACGAGTATCCCCTTGTTTCTCCCCAAAAGTCCAAGTTCATCGTCTTTGATGGTAATCGTCGCGTGACGTGCTGTAAACTTCTCGATGATCCGCGCCGGGCGCCGACTACAGAGCTCCAAACATTCTTCCGCGAACAGAAAGCGCTCTGGAAAGGCTCCTTCCCGACTGAAATTCTGTGCCAGGTAGAAACCGACCGAGACCGAATCGACGAGATCCTTTTCCGCCGCCACACCGGCTCACAGTCCGGCGTCGGACAGAGCACTTGGGATGACCGGATGAAGGCAACCTTCATCACGCGCACTGGCAAGGGCAACGGGCCGAGTGTCGCAGACGAGATTGAACGGCGGCTTGCAGAGGCGAACCTCCTACCCTCCCGCCGCAAGATTCCTCGGTCAACACTCAACCGCTTGCTGTCTGCAGAACCTTTCCGGCATCGCGTTGGCATCAGCATGAAAGGCGGTCGCTTCCAGTTCACGCATGACCAGCCAAAGTCGCTCGCCGCACTGGCTCGTATCGCGAAGGACTTGGCCGAACGCGATTTGGTACTCGGGGATGTTTGGGACATCGACGGCAAGCAGAGCTATCTTGATCAACTTGAGCGCGAGGGCGTCCTCCCCAAGGAAACTGACACAACGAAAACAGTTGAGCCCGGGACGCCGGCTCGTAAGCCCGCAAAGGTGAAACCAAGTGCCAAGGCAAAACCGACCATTCGAACGACGCTTATTCCGAGCAAAGACTTCGATCTGAACTGGCCAGGTCGGCTTCAACGCCATCACCGAATCTGGGAAGAGCTACAGTTTCACCTCGATCTGCGCACCCATCCCAACGCGATCTCGGTTCTTATGCGCGTGCTCCTCGAACTCGCGCTGGAGAACTACATCACAACTGCTAAGGTCGTGGTCCACGAAAACGATAAACTTGCGACCCGGCTTGAGAAAGCAGGACTGCACCTTCAAACGGCTGGAAAGATCGACGCAAAGCAGGTCGAGGTGCTAAAGAAATTCAAACAAGGCGACAAGCTCGTGTCTGCCGGCACGTTGAATAGGTATGTTCACTCCACGAATTTTGCACCTTCCCCTGAGCACCTGATGTCAATTTGGGACAGCTTGGCCGATGTCGTCGTCGAGATGTTGAAAGTCTAGTCGATCTCCTTCTGAACATCAGACACCTGCCGCTGGAACTTGGGAAGGGTCAAATTCTGCCGGTCCATCTCGATCTGCAATTCGAGCATGCCGTCATGACACCAGTAGATGAAGTTGACCGAGTTCATGTCGGGATCTTCGTCGCTGAAAGCACTAAAATTTTCGATGAACCAACCGCGCATTTTGTCTTCGCCTGCGAAGCTGAACCACTCGCCCGCGTACCAGAAACGGGAGAGGCCTGCGTGTAGCAGTCGCTCGTTATGCGACATCCCCCAAAAGGGTTTGAATCCGATCAAGTCCATGTCGGGCAACCACGTCTTCGCGGCTTTGAGACGCTCTTTCGCCGAGCGGCTTTTTCCGATTTTCAACCGCCCCTTGTCTTCGATCACATAGAGATACCCTGGATCGAAGCGCTGAATTTGCCATACCGGCATGATGGTGCCGACCTTCTTGAAGATCATTCTGTCTTTCCAACTGGCCCCACGTTCAGGGGTCACAGATCATACCACGCGGCAGGACGACCTGGCTGTTGCCCAAAGGACTGTGGAATGACATGCTCCACGCTTTTCGCAGCGTCCTACGGAGGCTTGCAGAATAAACAACGCATCGATTCAGCCCTTAGATTATGGGGACCGTTGATGGACGCCTTCATCTCTGCCCGCAGCTCAGATCGACAGCTTCGTACGAATGAATGCCATCTTGGCCGGTTGCTTTGTCGAGGCAAGACGTACGGCAGCTTTGGGCCGAACGGCATCAGCGGTGTCGAGCGGACGCGGAAGGCCAGTCGCGCCGCCGCATGACGGCTTCGAGCCCGACCTACGCATTCGACAGGCCGCAGCGAACGGCCGCTCTCGCGAGTAACCAAAAAACGTGCCAGAACCATATGGTTTCTCTCGGGGGATCTGTCCCGGCCAACCTTCGGTAGACGCGAGAACCCTTAGGGAGGGACAGAAACGACCGTTTCTGGTGAAGGGGTTTTGTAAAGGATTCTTGTCAGCTTCTTACCCGTCTTCGAACAGCACATGCTTGAAGCCAAGTTCTAAACTTCAAACAAAACAGTTCTGGAAGTCGCTCGAACGCTACCGATTTGCTTTCATTTGGTTTTATCAGAAGAGGTGTCAGGCAAGATACACGTTCCGCTGCGTCAACTTGGCGCTTGATTTTGTCGCAGACCTCTCGTTAAACTTCTTTGCAGCGCGCCCCGCGTAGGGACTTTGTTTTGAACCTTTATGGAAAATGACAATGGCACATTCTTTTTTGGGTGGTCTCACGCTTACAGCTGCTCTAGGGATTTCATCCACGGCATTCGCTGCGACTGTGACACCAACCTTTACCGATGAAGGCATCGACACAACTGGGACAGCAACATCCACTAGAATGTATCGCGCTGCCCTGACTGGTCTAGGCCTTACAAAAATTGGTGCAATCACTGTAAATGATTCCAATTCTGGCGTGGGCGGTTCTACGGGTATCTATTCTGGATTCGATCTCGATGCTATTTTTCTCGATGTAGACGGTCTCCTAACAACCGATACAGATCGATTCTACGCAGACAGCTTTATCTTTAGTGCTGGAACAACTCGTTCCGGAAGTTTTGCACCTCCATCCCCATCGGGTGGCCCGACCAACGGTTCGTCTAGCGCAACGTCAGTCGACGAAAGTTGGGCTGCTTTAAACGATATTGACGGGATTTTCTTCGGTACAGGAAGCCTTACCCTTGGGGACGGCGGCAGCCTAACCGCTGTGTTTGACCCCACTATCTCAATTAGTTCTTCGTTATTCCTGTTTGCAGGCGAAGTTAGTGGTGACGCGGGCGAAACCTTGACGGGTCTCGTTGAAATCACGGATACACCACCGACTATGACTCCTGTGCCGATCCCCGCAGGTCTTCCGCTCATGCTATCAGGGTTGCTAGGAGTCGGTCTTCTGGCACGGCGCAAGAAAGCCGTCTGAGTCTGTCACCGCTCAAAATCCATGCCTTTGTCCCGACCTCTCTAAAGTCGGTATTCTCGCATATCTTTGAGAAGGTTTGCCCTGCACTCGGCTTTGTTGCGCAAAGGCGGAT
>NZ_JALZ01000074.1 GCF_000521785.1 Roseivivax halodurans JCM 10272 | reverse complement strand
ATCGTCCACCTGGCGGAAGGCCCGGATCAACACGTCGAACCCTTTTTGGGTGTGGAACCTGCCAAGCGCACCGATGATGCGCACCGGGCCGTCGACCGCAGGGATTGCGCGAAACGGAGCAAGGTCGACGCAGGGCGGAATGACGGTCAGAGCTTCGCTGTCCACCACGCTCCGGCGCAAGAGCCACGCAGCCTGCATCTCGCTGACCGCCACGACCCGATCGAAGAGGGAGTAGGCGGAGGTGAGGAGGGTCGTGAAGCGACGCTTGGCCGAGACGTTAGCAGCCGCGAACCCTTCGCAATAGCTGTGCTCGACATGGATCATCGGAATTCCGGCATAGCGGGCACGCAGGGCCATGAGGCCCGGTAAACCTCGCCAATTGATTGAAAGGTGCGAGACGATGACGTCTGCCTCGACGCGGATGCTGCCGAAGCGGCTCTTGGAAACGGGTATCACCTCGTGGTGGCCGAATGCCATCTCGGGGCTGGCGGAAAGGAAATCGAGATAGCGGACGACGCCGCCCGGATTAATGTCGTCGATGAGGTGTACAATACGTGTCATGAAAAACTTCTCCTGTAATGGTTACTTATGCGGCGCGGCGAGCGACGAGACGCCGCGCAAACCGAATAGATGCGGTCCCGAACATGGCGAGCGCACAGACTGCACCAAGGGTGATCATCGACTTCGCAGGTTCTTCGGCGAAAGGTCGCAACGAGGACGCGATTGAGCCCTGCATATTCTCGAGGGCTGCCGGGCCGTCACCGGCACTGACTGCCCGGCGCGCGAGGTAGCGCAGTTGATAGGCGCGGGCGGCGCCGACATGCTGCGCCATGAAGGTCGGTGCGATCGGAGTCAGTTTTTCGACCATCCTTTCCCAGCTGACATACTGCCGGTTGAGCGCAGACGACAGACCACCCGGCGCGACTCTGTAGCGGGTCAGTAGGCCTGTAATCCCCTCGATCTCCCAATCGGTGCTAAGCAGCATCCTCATCCAGCATTCGATGTCTTCCGATTGGCGGAAAGTCTCGTCGAACCACCAATCCCGTGTCTGCTCGCCCTCGGGTCGGTATGCGATGGCGTCGAGCGCAGCGCGGCGGATGACCGCGGCTGAACCGTTGCCGATCGGATTTCGCTTGAAGACATGCGCCGCAGTGACGTCCCTCAGGCGCGGACGCTGGGCCAGGCCCGTGGCGCGCCCCTCCGCATCCACGAGGAGCGAACCGGAATAGCTGATGCCGACCTCGGGCCGTGCCTCGAGATGAGCGACGTGGGCGGCGAGTTTCGTGGGGCGCCAGAGATCGTCCGCGTCGCAGAAGCCGATGTACCGGCCGCGCGCATGTGCGATACCGGTGTTGCGTGCGCCCGCGAGGCCGCGGTTGGGCTGTTGAACGAGCTGGATCCTGGGGTCCTTGAAGCTCTGCGCCACTTGCGGAGTGCGATCGCTCGAACCGTCGTCGACCACGATGATCTCGAAGTCCGAATGGGTCTGGGCGAGGAGCGAGCGGATAGTCTCCCCGAGCGTACTTTCGACATTGTAAGCGGGAACTACGAGGCTGGCGTGGGACATTGGGACAATTCTCGATGAAACTTTCAGTTGGAAAATAGCGCCCGGCGTGCGCGTAGCGGCAGGATCGGGGCTACGAGGGCGCCGGCGAACGTCATCAGCCCGCGTCGAAGATCCGAGAAGAACCCGGCAGGGCTCATCCGAGCGCCGGCGAAAGCGAGCCGCAGCGCCTCGCGCGGCGGTGCGTCCGTTCGCAATGCTCGGCGGGCGAGGTAGCGCAGGTGGATCGCCTCGTCGGCTGAAGACGATTTGTAGCCGTGGCTGAGCGCCGTCTCGAGGGCGGCTTGCCGTCCGCGCCGCATCGCATCAAGGTTCGACGAAAGGCCCGAGGGGGTCGTCCGGTAGTGGACGAGGACCTTGTCGACCGGGATCACGCGATGGCTGGTCGCCACGAGGCGGATCAGCCACTCGAGATCCTCATTGTGGACGAGACGGGTATCGAAACCGCGCGTCGCGCGAAAGGCCGAGCGGCGTACGACGATATTCGACATCGTGCAGACTGGGTTCTCGCCCAGAAGATCGGGGACCGTTAGATCCGCATGGCCGACCTTCGAAATCGTCCGAGATCCGGCGTCGTCGAAAAAGGCGATCCGGGCGAAGGCCGCGTCTATCGAAGGGTCCTGCATCACTCGCGCCATGTCCGCAAGCTTGCACGATGCCCATGTGTCGTCGGCGTCGAGGAAGGCGATCAGACTGCCGCGGGTTTCGCCAAGGGCGAGATTACGCGCTGCGCTCGGGCCGCGCCCGGTATTGGTGACGACCCGGAACCGATAATCGTTCGCGGCATAGAGCTCGGCGATGGCGCGGGTGCCGTCGGTTGAGCCGTCATCGACGATGAGTGCCTCCCAGTCATTCCAGGTCTGCGCGAGCAGGCTCTGGAGCGTCTCGGTCAACGTCATTTCGGCGTTGAAGGCGGGGATCACGATACTGAAGCGAGGGACCATGGCTCAGATTTCCTTCGCAAAGAGAGGGCGGAGCGCCGGGGCGAGCACCGGCAGGGCTGATCCGATCTGAGTGACGGAGGTCACGAGAAGCGTACCCCAAGCGATCGCGACCAGCCCGAGCGGCGCCATGATCGCGGTGCTGAACGCGAGTGCCGCGGCGGTGGCGAGCGTGATCCCGAACTCGACCTGCGGACGGTCGTGGGCCCGAAGCCACCCGGCCGCTGCGGTCCAGAGAATGCCAGGGATGGCCGCGAGGCACAGGATGGAGACGACGCCCGAGATGTCCTCCCAACCCTCTCCGAAGAGGACCGGCACGTAATAGGGTGCGGCGAGCGCCTGCAACACGACAGCGGGGGCGATGACGCCGAGGCTAAGGGCGAGTGCCTGGCGCACGGCCTGTCCACGGTCCCACGCCGTGCAGAGATGCGGGAAGAGCGCGGTCGCAAAGGCCTGTGCAAACGAGTTGGCGAGACCGAGGCCGGCATTGAATGCCATGAAGTAGAGGCCGAGCATCTCGGGGCCCATCATGGCGCCGACGATCAGTTTGTCGCCCTGGAGGCGCGCGGCCTTGACCACCTCGACACCGAGGATCGACGCGCCGTAGGTGATGAACGGGCGGATCGGCGCGGGCACAACCCTGCGATCGGGCGTCCAGGGATGCAGGCGGCGCATTGAAATGAGCCAGATTGGTGCAGCGAGAAGACGCGGCAGGATCAGTGCCAACGGACCAGGCATCGCGACCGCGAGCGCGGCCGACATGAGGTTCGCCCCCACCGCCTGACCGCCTGCGATGGCAGCGGTGGCCTGCATCCTCCCCGCGCGCATGGCGAGCGCGCATTGCACGAGCCCCGCGGGCATGAAGAGGTATTCGCAGGCGAGGATGGAGATCAGCGCGAACAGCATCGCGCTGCCGCCCAGGGCGAGGATGAGAGCGCCGGCGGCGATCTGGACCGCGAAGAGGCCGAGGCACCAGACCCAGAAGATCCGGTGCGCAGTACGGGTCGTTGCGGCCAAGTCCTCGTCCCTGGCGGCGATGATGCGCTGGCCCGCGCCGTTCTCCGTCAGGGCCTTGAGAATGTCCGACGCGGCGAGCGCCGCGGCGGCGACGCCGATGGCGCCGGCATCCATGGTTCGGGCAACCGAGATCACCACGGCGAGGCGCGAGGCCTTCGTCGCACCCTCCGACAGGCAGTAAGCCATCAGCGGGCGAGCGAATGGGCCAAAACGGTCGAGGAGGGACATGGGGTGAGGTCCGTGTGGGTGGCGCGGCGTGCGTTCGGTTTTGACCCCTGATAATCGTTCGGCGCTCCTTATGCGGGCCGCCGTGGGAGAGTGGCTGAGCACAGCTGGACTGTGTTCTACCCGCCCGGATAGACTTGCTTTCTCCGACCGGGAGGTGGACGCAGGCGCCGAAGTCGTGTCACAGCAGGTTCAACCAAAAGACGATCGCGCATCCCGGAGGCCCGAGCCCTGCCACGTCCCTCTTTCAGCCTGACGGCGAGCGCCGCCGCCCTTCTGATCGCGGGGGCCTGCACCGCACCTACCCGTGTCGAGAATATCGAACCGGTGGAGACGGGCGACGGCTATCAGGCCCAGTACCGCGCCTTCGCGGGGCCCGCGGGAGATCCGCCGGTCCTGCGGTCCGCAGCGATGAACGCAGCGAAATGCCGGCCTTATGAGGGCGGCGGATCCGGTGGCAAGCTTGGCGTCTCGGTGCCCGCGGCCCTTGGGGGAGAGACATTGTCGCGCGGAGACCTGCTCGACCTCCGACTGCCCGATGACGTCACCTTCACCGGCGAATACGTGGTTTCGCGGGACGGCACGCTCAAGGTTCCGTTCCTCCAGCCGATCCGGGCGGAGGGTCGGACGCCCGATGCGGTGGCCGCGGATCTGCGCGCGGCCCTGCTGAGCGGAGCGTTCTACGATCAGAGACCCGAACTGTCGCTCCTTATCACCGACCTTGCGCCGGTGCGCGTTGCGGTGTCGGGCGCGGTGTTCGAGCCGCAGGCCGTCGAGATCGGCAACGTCTCCGGGGCCGACCGCGACGCGCGGCGGCAACTTGCGCTCGGCGCGTCCACCGAGGGGCGCAACCTCTCGGTCGCCCTCCGGAGCGCAGGCGGCATCCGGCCGGATGCGGACCTCTCTGCGATCCAGCTCATCCGCGGGGGCGCGATCTACACGCTCGACCTGCGCGGCGTAGTGGAGGGGCGTGCCGTTCCCGACGTGATCCTGGCCTCCGGCGACGAGTTGGTGGTTCCCTCGCGCCAGTGCTTCCAGGACGATCTCATGCGGCCGAGCCCGATCAGCCCGCCCGGCGTCGCGTTGTACCTCTCCAATCTCACGCAGCCCGCCACCGGAAACGCGCCGTCCGCCATCGGCCAGGAGGTGCGCGAGGTGCCCTATGGCACGCGCTATCTGCAGGCCGTCGTCGACGCCAACTGCGTCGGCGGGGCACGGGCGACGAGCGCGGCGCGCTCCGCCGCGCTCTTCTCGCGCAATCCCGTGACCGACGTGTCAGTGGTGATCGAACGGCCGATCGAGAAGATGCGCATGCGCGCGGATCGGGACGACTACGATCCCTACCTGCTGCCCGGTGACGCGATAGCCTGCTACGACAGTTCGGTGACGAACGTGGCAGAGGCGGCGCGCGTTCTCGGCATCGTCGGTGCGGTGGCGCTCATTCGCTGACGCCTGCGCACGAGAGGTGGGACGCGTGCGATGATCTGGAGCGTATTGCCGGCTGGGCACATCCCCCGCCCGGGCGGGGCTCCGGGGGGGACAGCTGAACGCGACAGTCGCTGCTCTGATGCGTTGGCTGCCCGGGCGTATTTCGGTGTCGCCAGGCGGATCGTCTTCATGCGGCGACACGGACGTTCACGGGTGAAGAGCTCGGTGAAGGCGCCCTAAGCCCAAGGCCTCAAGCGCCTGCCCGGTCATCGTGGCGACCGTCAGTAGGCGCCGCGTCCGCCGATCACCGCACGGAATGTCGATGCGATGAGCACGAGATCCAGCAGGACCGTGCGCGAGCGGGCATAAGCGATGTCCATGTCGATCATCTTGTCGAAGCCGATTTCGGCGCGGCCCGAAACCTGCCAGATGCCCGTGAGGCCCGGCTTAACGCCGAGACGTCCCAGTGCGCGGACAGGGAAGGCGGCAACTTCCTCGGGGAGCGCGGGGCGCGGGCCGACGAGCGACATCTCACCCTTCAGGACGTTGAGGATCTGCGGCATCTCGTCGATCGAGAAGCGGCGGAGGATGCGGCCGACCCGGGTCACCCGTGGATCGTGCCGCGACTTGAAGCACACCCCCTCGCGGTCTGAGGTCGCGAGCAGTGCCGCGCGGCGCTGCTCGGCATCGATATGCATCGAGCGGAACTTGTAGAGGGTGAACGGAACCCCGTACTTGCCGATCCGAGTCTGCCGAAAAAGCACCGGACCGCGGCTGTCGAAACGGATCGCAAGGCAGAGAAGAAGCGCAAGCGGCGCGAAGAGCGCCAGCGCGCCGCCGGCGAGCGCAATGTCGAAGCCGCGGCGCGTGGCGGCCAAGCCGTCGGCCTCAGCAAGCGCGTTGCGGACCGAGCGGGCAAGGAAGACCGCGTTGCCGACGAGGTAGCGTCCCGCCATGCGCCGCGGCTCCATCGCGAGACGCCAGATCCATTCGCATTTCGCTCGGCGGACGGCCAAGGGCGCCCGGGCGACGCGGCCGGCGAGGAAGTCGAGCAGCGCGCCGACGCCCATGGTGATGGGCACGTCGAGGAGATGAGCATTCTCCGCGAGCCAGCGGTCCTGCTTCGGCACGCCAAGTGCGACGAGCAGGATGTCGGGATGCGCGGCATTGATCTCGGCGATGGCCGCGGCCTCATTCGCCATACCGTCGTACCCGTCGCGCGTGCCGACGACACGCAGGCCGGGGTGATCGAGGCAGAGTCTTTTCGCCGCCTCTTCAGCGACGCCTGGACGCCCGCCGAGAAGGAACACCGACAGCCCTTTCGAGGCGGCACGGGCCATGAGGCGGGGCGTGAAATCGGTGCCGTTGAGGTTTTCCGCAAGCGAAAGGCCTTGCAGTCTCGCCGCCACATCGATGCCTATCCCATCCGGCAGGACCATATCCGCAGTGACGAGCGCGTCGGCGTAGGCGGTGTCCCGTGCCGCGACGTTGGCGCAATGGGCGTTGAGGAAGGCGATGCGTGCGCGCCTGCCGGGCATCAGCAGATGGTCGAGCACGGTCTCGGCGCTCGCCGACACGAGCGGGATGCCAAAGAGAGGCAGCGTGTCGATCGGCGCGGATGATGCGGTGCAATTCCAAGTGACGATGGGCGCGGAGAAACCGGCGGAACCGTGGTGTGCGAGGGTCATGGGGCATCCTGTGAACGGCGTTGTGCCTTTCAGATGCCGGGGATGATGATCGTGCCGCCACGTCGAAGACGGCGAGGTCGTGACGCCCGTCGGATCGGACGATCCTCGCTCAGGTGCCGTTTTCAGTTAGGAAGTAACGTCACGTAATTCGTCAGGAACAGTGATATATCCGCGGGGATAGATACAATTATGCAATTGCGCCGTTAAGCTGAACGCTGCGCCATGCTAATTGCGGCCAAGCAGGCGCTACGTGCGCTCGATGTCCTTACCCGGCCGTTTGGAGGTTCTGACGGTGTCTTTTGACGATGCACAGCAAGCCGCACCGCATAGCCAGCCCGGTGCGCAAACCGGGAAGG
>NZ_JALZ01000073.1 GCF_000521785.1 Roseivivax halodurans JCM 10272 | reverse complement strand
CGGTCTCGATGAGCAGCTGCACCTCGTCGCCCACGAGGCCATTTTCGACGCCATAATCCATTCCCCACTCGCTACGACTGAGGTTGCCGCGCACCGAAAGGCCCAGCGTGAAACGCCCGTGTCCGAATGGATACTCGGCAGCCTTGTTCAACGTGACATCGAGTACGAGCGGGCGGGTTTCCCCCAGAAGCGTCAGCTCGCCCGCGACGGTGCCGGTACTCTCGTCCGAGGGCTCGCCACCATCCGCGACGAAGATCATCTGAGGGTGAGCCTCCACATCGAGGAAGTCGTCGGATCTCACATGCTGATCGCGGGCATCGTTCATCGTCTCGAGACTGCTTGTCGCAACCGTTACCTCGACGTCGCTCAGCTCCTGCGTTTCCCTGTCGTAGACAAAACCGCCTTCGACCTCTGCGAAGAGCCCCAGTGTCGCCGCGTAGCCGACGTGCTGCACTGTGAAGGCGACGGTCGTGTGCTCCGGATCGAGCTCGTAGCGCTCGGGTTCCGCAGCCGCAAATGCGGGCAGAAAGATGAGACCGAGCATAAATACAGGTCCGCGCATGAAGAAACCTCCGGTGTTGGATCTGACCGGGAGAGATAAATCCATTGGTGTCGATGTCGCGGCACAGAAGCGTGTGTGCGCCGGCTCCACACCCCAAAGGGGTTCGACCTGTTGATCAGGGCCTTCCGCCAGGTGGACGATCCCAAGCTAAAGCTGCACCTGATTGGTGACGGCCCCGAGCGCGAGGCGCTCGAGGCAGGAGATCCCCGCATCCGAGATCCGCGGCTTCGCCGCAAACCCCGCAGCCGCCATCGCCGGCCTCGACGCCGTCACAATGCCTTCGCGGTGGGAGCCTTTCGGTCTCGTCGCGCTCGAAGCACGCGCACCTTCTGTCACCGCAGAACTATCGCAAAAGATGAAACACCCCCCCCAGTGGTACGCGTATTGAGGGGAGTTCGCGTAAGATTACACAATCCGAGCGGGACGGCGATGATGCTCAGTGTTCAGGTTTCAAGTGACCCTTCCGAGACGTTCGACGCCGGCGAGTGCAATAGCTCCAGCTCCGGTGACACAGCCAACCGAACGTATTCAGGAGAGGCGACCGGCGTAACGAAACCCAGCGAAACCAGGCTGCGCCCAGAACTGCGATCGGTCGATGAGCTGTTGCCGGACATTTCCGCGAAGACGCTTACGCTCCTGCGAGAATCCGAAGACCGAGGGTGAAGCCCCTGACTCGTGGATGGCGGGGTCGAGAGTGCTGTCAGAGAACCATCGAGTATCGGGCCATACTTGGTCGTTCCGTCGGAGGGCGGAGCCAAGACACCACGACCACGTCATCTGGGGTGGAGCTTCATCAAGCGGAGGATCAGGCAGACACCACCATCAACGTCAGAACGATCACGCCCCCAAGACATAGCATGGATGACGGCCGTCGAAATGGTTGTCGTAAAAACCAATTTGCTGCCTGTTCACAGTTCGAACAGATGGTGAGCAACTTGGTGTTGGCGCCGCAGTACGAGCAGGGCATCAGCTTTCACTCTTCAACTTGTCAAACGGGCTCTCGAAACGACCGCTGGCACACAAAGTTCCAGCTGTGGTGTGACGAGGCCGTACTCCTCGCGTTCCGCAAAATGCTGGCGTTCCGCAGAGCGGTACGCGCCCTCACAGTCTTCTTCTTCAGAAAGATACTCCTCCCTGATGCACTCTGCCGGGCCGATTGGCGGACGGGTGAATGACATGGAAGATGCGGATGAGCTGCTCCGGTCAGCGCCTTGCGGGCCGGAGGAAGGTCAGACCCACCGCGGTTTTCTCGCAATGGCAGAGGATAGCTCTTCACGGAAGTACCGCCTGAACCTCTGCTCGCCGTCAGCCAACCAGGCATTGCGCACGAGATCCGCGTAGCCCTCGGTCGACAGCCAAAGCCGGAAGTCGGAGTATTCCAACATCTCGAGCGACGCGGGGTGTGAGGAGTAATCCCTGAGCCACTCGTCCAAGAGGCGGCGGAACTCCGTTCTTAGTTCTGGTGTCGGCATCGGTGGTAGCGCGGGTCGTGGGTCGCTCTCAGTCAACGAGCCTTACAGCTGCGCCGTTCCGGGGAGAGTGATCACGATTGCGGAATGAGTATAGCTCGCCCGATCTGTTGGCAACCGGCGCCAACTGATGCCACCCTATGAATATGGTGGCAGATGTATCCATAGAGCGAACCGCACGGGATGAACTCCAGAAGATATTCCGGAGGGTCTTTTACTCGCGGTGCGAATATGTCGATGTGTCGTGTAGAGAGTTGGCAGAGCGCGTTGCGGGATATTACGAGGACCCCAGCATGCATCTGGCCGATGCGCGTGACGCCATGATCGAGGCCATGGGTCCGGAGGACGATATCCTTGCCGAACCGTCCTCGCCGCCGTCAAACGTTCTGACAATTCGGTACCACGTGAAGCGATAGGCCGATGGGCGCATGCGGTGTGGCAGAACACCTTTTTAAGCGAGCGCGCTCTCCGCAATGCCAAGAGGTGAGATCCGGGTCATGAGGGCCACGCGGCGCCCGATCCGCGACATGCGGTAAAACACTCAGCCTGTCTCTTGTCGATTGCCATTTGAGCATCCGGAATCGGGGTGTCTTGTCGCAGGCCGCGCCCGCGTTCATTGCAGTGGCCGCCGGAGCCATCTGACGCCTGCATTCACCTTGCCGAGCCGTACATTCACCCAAATTCGCATTCCAAACATCTACCCGTGACAATGTTTTACCAGGTTACCGCCCCTTAGTCTTATGAAAGGTGCAAAAAGGAATATCCTCCCCTTGGCTCTCAGCCGGTTCTCTTCCCTTGCGAAGCAGGACGCGGCGTTGCTGGCATCTCTTCCGACCCGAAGCGTCTCATACGATCATGGTGAGACGATCACGTCACATGATCAGCAGAATGAATGCACTGTCATTGTCTCGGGCATGGCTCTGCTCCGTTCTGCGGCTAAGGCGCCAGCTCCGGTATCAGGCCTTTATGTCCCGGCCGATACTCCGGATCTGGCCAGCATCGCGCTGGATCAACTTGATCATGATATCGTCGCCCAAGGTTCATGCCTGGTTCAGCGGGTGCCGCTTGATGCGCTACGCGAATTGGCCAGCAGCTCGCCCGGCCTTGCGCTTGCGCTCTGGCGCAGAACCGCGATGGACGCCCGGATTCACCGTGCATGGCTTGCCGCAGCGGTTCTCCAGACGGCCCCTCGTATCGCGCATTTGATCTGTGAGATTCACGTCCGCCTGGAACGGGTGGGATTGGCGCGCAACGGCTCTTTCAATCTGCCGCTCGAGCAGAAAGACCTGGCGCACATCCTTGGAATTTCGCGGGCCCACGCAAACCGGGAAATCCAAGTGCTCAGAGCCCAGGGGCTTCTGAGCTGGAATCGGCGCGAATTGAATATTTGTGACATCGACAAACTTCGCGATTTGGGTCACTTTGATCCATCTTACCTTTGGCTCCACCGGCCTCCATTAGAAGGGCGTGCGCCGAACGTTACGGCGTGACGCCGGAAACTCTCTCCTCTCGGGGCGAAAGCTAAAAATGGTGTGGTACGTTTGTGGCTGCTTTCCGGAGCGGCCGTTCGCAGCGGCCCATCTAAGGCACGGGGTGGGCTCAAGCCGACCTGCGGCAGCGCAGCAGCGGAGCCTGACGACCAAGTTCGCACCGGTCGTTCGCGATCTCGCTTATTTTCCCGGGGTCCCACGATGTCGACGCCTGGGCCGGGAGGGACGGGTGGACCCGGAAGAGACCGTTGTGGATCGGACTGACGCTCAGCATCCCTTTCATCGCCAAGTTTGAGATTGGCGACCACGTCACCGTCGAGCAGATGGAGGACAAGGCGGCGTGACGCCATCGGCCCGCTTAACGACGAGCGTGCGCCCTGGACGCCCGCCCGGCAAACGTCTAGCGGCGTCTCGGCCCGCCGAGCGCCCAGGGATCAAGAACCTTCGCGCCGAGGGCCATGAAGGGTGTGCGGTCGCGCGTGGCAACCATGGCCCCTGGCCGGGAGAGCACGATCGCCGCAATCTGCCCGTCCGCCATCGAGATCGCGTGGCCGCGTTTGCGCGCGGCCGCGATCCGCTCGCCGTAGACCCACGCCGCCGCCTCATCGAAGGGCAAGAGACGGCCCGCGAAGTCTTCCTCGAGAAGTCCTGCAACGGCCTTTGCCAGCCCGTCACGCCGTTTGCCTTCGGGCATCGACTGGACGCCGAACACCAGCTCCGCCGCCGTGATCGTGCTGAGATAGAGGTTCGTCGGATCCTGCGCATCGAGCCAGTCCATCACAGCATCGTCGGGCGCTTTCTTCTGCGTCTCCGAAATCACGTTTGTGTCGAGGACAATCAATCAAAGAGGCCCGGCTGGCTCGTGGTCTGATCTCGTTCCACCGACAGATCGTCGCCGAGGTAGCGGCCGTAGCGTTCGCGAATACGATGACCGAACCCACCCTCGCTCGATGCGATGGCGGATTGCACAAGGATAGAGCGCACTTCGGCTTCCAGGCTCCGGTTGTTCGACTTGGCCTGAGCGCGAAGGCGGTCGTGAATCTCGTCCGGCAGGTTCCTTACCGTCATGTTCGCCATGATGACCTCAGGTATGATGGCAGATTGTCTATGATGATGGCATCGGGGCAAGGTGCTTTCAAGTCTGGCGAAGTGATGGCATCTTGAGTGAGACCGAAAGGCGCGGCATAGCCCATCCCGCGCAAGCGCGGGACCGCGCCCTAATCGTCCCGTTGGTCCTCCTCAAACCTGTCTGTGCCGCCCCCCTGCCGCCGAGATTGCTATGAAGCCGCTCCTATCGGCTATTTAGCCGGCGGAGGTGTTCGATGATAAAGCGTCCGCCATCGCAGTGGCACATGGCAAATATTGCTTACCCGGGTTCAACGCCTGTGCCATTATGCCAAATAATTAGATAGGCGGGGTGATACCTGGTGGGACCTGAACTGATAGCGGAAACGGACGACGAGGGTCGTGTGCTTTGGGTCTGGATCATGGAGCCTGGGACGCGGCGCCCTCGTCCGATCCGCGATCTCGCGGCGGGTCGGCAAATGTTGAACGAGGCAAACTGCCACGGCGCGAGCTTTGCTGCCGTGCAGTCGTGGTTTGACGCGCGCGAGCAAGCAGTGTCTGCGACATAACAATCTTGACGCTGCGCTCCGCAGGAACTTTGCGACTTGACCACGCGCATCGGCCCGTGCCATTCGCGCGGCCCTTCGGGCCGGTAAGGCCGTCAACCCACGCTCAAGGACCGATCATCAAAGCCCTTCGATGACCTCTTATTTCTCTCTCTGGACCGCCGGTGACCCACGCCCGGCGCTCTACAGCACCCGCTCCGGCAAGGACCGGCTGGTGCCGCGCGAGGAGCCATCCGACACCCCGGCGGTGCTCCATGACACGTTCGACGGCCAGCTCGCCGCGGCCGGCCGCCTGCTCCTCTCCCAAGACGACGGCCTGATCCTGCTCGGCGGCGCCGGGCCTCTCCGCCAGGCCGGTGGCCCGCCGGGATTTGTCGCCGACATGGAGACCGGGCCCGTCAAGGACGCGCTTTCCGCAATGGTCTCGCCGCTGCGGCGGCTGAGCCCGCTTGGCGAGGTCACGCTCGTGCGCCAGAAGCTGGCCCTGCTCGACGATCTCGACAAGACGCAAGTGCGCTGCGATCTCGTGGTCCTCGATGCCGGTGAGGGGCGCGAGACGGCGCTCCTCAGCGCGGCGGCGCTGCGTGGCTACGACAGGGCCCTCGATCGGCTGTCGAATAGCCTCGGCGCTCGGGACGATATCGGCCGGATCGACGCCCGCGGAGCAGTTGCGACGCTTTTCCCGGGCAAGGCAGGCCGGGATCTGAAGCCCGACATCGCGATGACGCCCCGAACCACCGCCTTCCGCGCCGCGACCGACATCATCCACGCCCATCTCGACCTCGCGCGGATGCACGAGGCGGGCACAATTGCGGATATCGACAGCGAGTTCCTGCACCAGTACCGGGTGGCGCTGCGCAAGGTCCGCTCGGTGATCTCGCTCTTCAAAGGTGTCTACACGCCCGAAGAGACCGCGGATCTCAAGGCGCGGTTCGGCGCGCTGATGGCCGAGACCGGCCACCTGCGCGACCTCGACGTCTATCTGATCGCACGCGAGAGCTATCTGGCGCTGGTGCCCGCGCCCCTGCGCCCGGGGCTCGAGCTGCTCTTCGAGGACATCGCGTCGGAGCGGGCGGAGGCCCAGGCGGACCTCGCGCGGTATCTCGGGAGCGATGCCTATGCGCGCGAGATGCGCCGCCTGCAGAAACGCATCGCCAAGGGTGGCAAGAAACTCGCGAAGGGACCGGAAGCCGACCGTCCGGCCCGCGACCTCGCACAGCGGCTGATCTGGAAGCGGTACCGCAAGGTCTGCGCGATTGCCCGCACCATCGACGCTGCCACGCCCGACGAGCAGGTCCACGAGCTGCGCATCCATTGCAAGAAGCTGCGCTACCTGATGGAGTTCTTCGCGCCGGTCTTCCCGGCGGCGGAGGTCAAACCCCTGCTCAAGGCCCTGAAGGGTCTTCAGGACGTGCTCGGCACCTTCAACGATTGCGCGGTCCAGAAGGAGGCGCTGGAGGGCCGGCTCACCTCCGGCAGCGGCAACAGCAGCGCCCGGAAGCTGGAGATCGCCAAGAGCATCGGAGCGCTCCTGACCGTGCTCGACCAGCGCCAGCGGGTCGCCCGGAGTGAGGTCGAAGCGAGGTTCGCCGCCTTCGACGCTCCGGCCACACGCGCCGGCTTCACCAAGCTCTTCAAGACCGCCGGAGCCAAGCCATGAAGATCATCGCGTGCTATTCCAACAAGGGTGGCGTCGGCAAGACCGCCACCTCGGTGAACCTCGCGCAGTCGATCGCCGAGGCGGGCCACCGGGTGCTGCTCTGTGATCTCGACCCGCAGGGGGCCTCGGGCTTCTACTTCCGCGTGAAGCCGTCGAAGACGCTGAAGGACGAGCGGTTCTTCAAGGACGTCAAGCGCTTCACGGGCGCCATCCGCGGCAGCGACTACGAGAATCTCGACGTGCTGCCGGCGAATATGAGCTTTCGGGATTTCGACATCTTCCTGTCGCGCATGAAGAACTCGCGGTCACGCCTGAAGAAGGCGCTGAAGGCCGGGGGCACGGACTACGACATCGTCGTGCTCGACTGCCCGCCGAACATCTCGGCACTGTCGGAGAACGTGTTCCGCGCCTCGGACGCGATCGTGGTGCCGGTGATCCCGACGACGCTTTCGGAGCGGACCTTCGAGCAGCTCCTGGACTTCTTCGCGGAGAACAAGCTTGCCCGGAAGAAGATCCTCGGCTTC
>NZ_JALZ01000072.1 GCF_000521785.1 Roseivivax halodurans JCM 10272 | reverse complement strand
GATGATGTGTCAGAGCGCGGAAATGTGCGCGGGCAGGAAGATTGAGTCCGGACCGGTTCCGATCGGAAACTTTGCTATACGGGACGCTTGATCAAGGGGATCGCAAGCCGGCGATCGAAATATCCACGTGCGATTCAGCATACGATTGTCAGAGTTGCGCAAAAGTGAGCCTCGCGAAATCAAGCGTGTCGGGCCGTCATACGCCGCTAGTAGACCGATTGCCGGACGATCATGATCGACGCGACCTATCTGAATGCGCACCGCACGGCGTCGACCCTGCAGGCTCAAACGTATGGCCCGCCCCAGGTGCAAGCGCTGATTGGGTGATGGTGTGAGCAGTCTGCACAAACGTATCCGGCATGTCGGCGCGTCGGCCGCTGCCAAGATGGAGATCCGCGCGTCCCGATCCTCATAAAAGGGCCGGCCTCCTCGGGCCATTTTGAGCCGGAGGTTGTCGGGACACCGGTCGACTGTCAGGCCATCTTCCTTTCACCACTCGCAGCTACAAGCGCCGGGCGGTAACCCTGTCGAGCGCCTGTTCGATGTTTTCAGCGCGCCGTCATCGAGCGGCCTCGAAGGTACGCCCGTGATGGAGAAGTGCCCAGACGGTGCGCGCCATCTTCGCAGCCAGCGCCACCACGACCACGTTTGGATGCGCGCGCGCGAGCAAGGCACGCAGCCAAGCTCCGGTCGCCGTGTCCGTTTTGGCCAGCGCGGGCATTGCTGACCTCGCCCCTTGGATCAGCATCTTGCGGAGGTATCGCGAGCCACGCTTGGTAATGCCAAGAAGCTTCGGTTTGCCGCCAGTGGTTGCCTGGCGCGGCACGAGGCCAAGCCAGGCCGCGAGATCCCGGCCTTTCGAGAACGTGGCCGCGTTGCCGACTGCCGCCACCAGTGCGGTGGCGTTCAGCGCCCCGATCCCGGGGATGCTGGTTAGCCGACGAGCCCTTTCGTCGGTGCGCGCCATGGTGGCGAACTCGGCATCGAAAGCAGCAATGCGCCGGTCCAGCTCCGCCCACCGCGTGCGCATGTCCTCGAGCAGGAAGACCATGCGCGGGCTCAGGGCTTCCGCGTCCGGCGCGAGTAACTCGGTCAGCTTGCTGCGCAGTTTGGCGTGCCCCTGCGCCACGATATACCCACGCTCGAGTAGAAGGCTCCGGATCTGGTTTGTCAGAGACGTGCGCTCTGACACGAGCCGGTCCCGTACCCGGTGCAGGGTCTGAACGTCGAGCTGCTCCTCGCTCTTGAGCTCGACGAACCGCATCGTCGGTCGGGTCGCCGCCTCGGCGATGGCCTCGGCATCGCGATCATCGTTCTTCTGTGCCTTCACGTAGGGTCTCACGTACTCCGGCGACATCAGCCGGATCTCGTGGCCCAATTCTGCCAGCGCTCGTCCCACGTGATGCGCGCCGCAGCATGCCTCCATCGCCATGATGCAGGATGGCAGCTTCGACGCGAGAGCGATCACCCCGTCCCGGCGCATCCGCCGACGCAGCACGACCGTTCCGCTCTCATCCAGTCCGACCAGGCTACAGCTGTTCTTGCCCAGATCGATACCGAGGATCACTATGCTCATGGTTCGCTCCTTCCTCCTTTGAACACCGACAGCCTACACAGGCATCGGCGGGAGGGGCGGGCCATCCATAAAGGGGGGCGTGGCCGCCTGATCGGTCGAACGAAAGGCGGGACGAACGCCAAGCTCCACGCCGTGACCGACCGCGAGGGCCGCCCTGTCCGCCTCTTCGTGACCGCCGGCCAAGTCAGCGACTACATGGGCGCGCTCGCGCTACAGGGCGGCTTTCCAAACGCCGACTGGCTTCTCGCCGACCGCGGCTACGACGCCGACTGGTTCCGTAAAGCATTGTCAAACAGCAAAATTCACGTCTGCATTCCGCCGCGCAGGTCGCGCACGGCCCCGATCAAATACGACAAGCGCCGATACCGGCGCCGCTACGGCATCGAGATCATGTTCGGCCGCATCAAGGACTCGCGCCGGGTTGCCACCCGCTATGATCGATGTCCGAAAGTCTTCCTCTCGGCCATCGCGCTCGCCGCGACCGTCATCTATTGGCTATGAATCCTGAGCCTAGCGCTGATCGATTTAGGCTTAGGCTCCTGCAGCTTCCGCTTCACGCGCGACTTCACCTTTTCCTTCGCCGGACGGGCCCGATCCTCGCCGATCTTTGTCAGCAGCCGGGCAGCGTCATCGGGCGTGATGTCAGTGACGAGACGGGTCTTCCATTCCGGCTGCACCGGGTTGCGGAGCATTGAGATCTGGTCCGCGGCATTGCGCGGCGACAACCCTATGAATTCTCCCTGCGAGTGCACCGCGGAAGAGCTCGATATTGGCGGACGCGGGCAGTGGTACGGGCGCGGCACATGATGGTCGACAGAAGCAGGCACTTCATTGAGATCGACCAACGAGGTGTGGCAGTGATGGCGAAAGGAGCATGGTGCTGGAAGAGTGAGAGCTTCATTGGGTCAGATCCGCGACGGCTTCGACCCGGTTGCCCTGGATGTTCGGTCGTCCGACAAGCCGCCCTTCGGTATCGAGGACGAATTGGGACCAGCTTCCATGGAACAGGAAACTGAGTTCGCCCGCATTGATTCGGGCAAGGCAGCCCCGAGAATCCTTAAGTGTCCAACACTCCTCTTCCTCGGAGTAGGGACCTACCGGGATCGGCACCCGGGCCACGTTCCCGGCCTCAATGTCACCGCCGCGATTGCGCACCGCCGCGGAGTAAGACGAATTGACGTCGCCGTCCTCGGGCGTCCACCGAAAGAGCAGGAGAGGCCCCGAATCCAAGATCGCGCGGACGGCCTCGAGGCGTATCACCGGGTCGGTCGCGTCAAAGCCGTGGTTGATCGCGAGCCTCCGCTGGGCCGGGCCGCCTTCGGCGATGAGAAGCCGCATCGCGGCGCGGGCCCGGTTCGGGTCCGGATCCTGCAGGCGGATGCGAAACGCCTCCATGCTGTCGCTTTCCGCCTCCATGGCCTGGTCCAGCTGGTCCAGCGTGACCTCGGCCAACGCCGCGCTCGCAAGCGACAGTCCGAGCGCCGCGAGAAACGCGATGGTGATACTCTTCATACCGACACTCTCCTCTGCCTGGACCGCCACCTTAGCCAGTGACGAGCCGCCTGCAACCACCGGCAACCGAAAGCACCCCCAGCCAAGGCGACAAGAATTCTCCTTTCGTGCGTCTCCGGGTTTTGGTTAGCCTCTGCTATGAGTTGCATCGTCACCAGGGTACAGGGGGATCCGCATGGACAGGAGAACGGACAGGCGCGTCGCGGCCCGGATCGCGGCGGGGTGCCTCAGCATGTGGATGGCGGCGCCGGCCGCGGCTCAGCACCTCGACGTCGACGCGCTCATTGCGAACATCGACGAGCGGTCGGGCCAGTACCGGCAGTTGACGGAGATCCTCCAGGGCGCCGACGCGGCCCGGGCGCTCGCGGCCTTCGACGTCATGCTCGAGACCGGCGACAAGACCATGCGCGAGACCGCGATCGCCGCGGCGACCTCCGCGACGGACGAACGCCTCCGGGCCCGGGCGCTGTGGGAGACGCTGCTGCTGAAGGATTCGTTCACCATCGAGATTGTCACCGAGGATCTCGACGACGACCTGCGGACCGCCCTCGACACCTGGATCGGACCGGTCAGCACCTGGGGCATCACCGCCCGCTTTCCCGAGACGCAGTGCCTCAATCTCTACAGGACGAACGTCTGCGAGGAGAGCTACCACCTTTCCGTCTCGGGCCTGAAGGTCGACATGCGCTATAGCGGAACCCTGCAGGGCAGCTTCGCGCTCAATCCCGAAGGCATCCTCGCCGGCGAAGTGATGAACTGGAACAGCAAGACCGTCTATCCCGCCACCATCCAGTTGAGGTGACCATGCTGCGACCCGTGATCCTGGCGGCGCTTGCCGCCCTTGCCCTGCCCGCCTCGGCCCAGGTATCGCTCGACGACCTCGACGCGGCGGCAGACGCGGCGGACAGCTCGATGGAGGAGTTCCGCCGCCGCCTCAATGATCCCGACCCGGACCGGGCGCTCGCCGTGCTGCGCCTGCTCATCACCAAAGGCGATGCGGACCAGCGCCGGCTGGCGATACGCCACGGGCTGCAGAGCACGGATCGCGCGATCCGGGCGACGACGCTGCGGGCAATCTTCGACTCGAGCCCCACGCTCGTCATGGTCCTCGATCCTGTCGCCGACGAGCCGACCGTGCATTTCGCAAACGAGATCAACAGGCTGGGCGGGGTGATCGATGCCGAGGGCGCTGGGTCCGTCACGTTCAAGGTCAACGGCTTCGACGAGGCCGAGGCCTGCTGGACCCACACCAATTACGAGACCTGCCTCCTGAGGATGCGCGGCGAGTCCATCAGCCTCTACATGGGGGACAGCTGGGGCACCTACGAGCTGAACGGGTCCGGCCAGCTCGAGGGCGAGCAGGCGGTCAAACAGAACCTCGCCAAGGCCGTCATCGACCTGTCCGAATAGGCGCTCAGTCGATCGACACCGCGTCGAGCCGCACGGGAGAGCCGCCGCCCCAGCTCGACAGGATTGTGATCGTCGCCGTATGGGCGAAGCGTTCGCCGACCCGCAGGTCGAATTCACCGTCCGGCGTCATCTCCGGCGCCGGGATGGAGGAGGGGCGGGGCCGCGCCGGATCGGTGGAGCTGTCGGTGACGACGCTGATCTCGCGCGGGATCGCGGCCCCGGTGCCCAGGGCGGCGCGCAGCCGGATGCGGCTCAGCCGGTCGGTCTCGGTGAGGCGGAGGGTTACGCTGACCGGCTCGTCGCCGATCTCGAAGATCCAGGCGCCCTCGCCATCCAGCATCGCCGCCGGATCGACGGCGCCATCGACGGGATGCGCGGACCAGGTCACCGCCTCCAGCCGGTCGCCGGTCGGAAGCGTCACCAGGCTGCCGCCCTCCACCGGTTCCGCATTGCCGGCCTCCCGCGCCGACGACCGCGTCTCGAGGATCTGGCCGATTAGCGCCACGACCGCGTCCATCCGCATGGCCAGCACCTCGTTCGCGCCGCTCGCCTGCAACACCATGGCGACGGGCGTCGTCCCGCTGAACGCCACGGCGCCCGAGGTGCCGCCGAAGAGGTCCGCCCGCTCGCCCGGCGCGGGGACAAGGCGGACGAGTTCCGGCCCGCTAGAATGCACGATCAGCCGCCGGCCCTCAAACACCTGCTGGCGAGGCCGCTGCATCATCAGCTCCGTCCCCGGAGTCATCACGTTGCCCAGCCGACGCGGCAGGCGGCTCCATTCCTCACCGCAGGCGGCCTCGAGCCCGCCGCGCACCACGCCCAGCGAGATGTCGGTATCGTCCGGCCCGACATGGACGATCCGCGCCGTGCCGATCGGCCCCCCGGCGCTGTCGGATCCCAGCCGGATGCCGTCCATGGCGGGCCCGTGGACGTGGCTCGGCAGGATCACGTAGCAGTTTCCACCCTGCCGGATCAGTAGGCCAGCACCGCTCCCCTCCTCCACGGTCACCACGTCGGCCCGGGTGGGCACGCTGAACAGGGCAAGGATGGCAACGAAAGCTAGGCAGGCTCGGAATGTTGCAGTAGCCTTGCCGGACAGGGGGACCGGGGACGAGATCATGGGTTGGCACCGTCGGTTTGGAAACACACTGAAGGTCGCGACCGGGCTAGTCATAGCCGGTTCTGTGGCCCATGCCCAGAATGCCGAGATCGCGCTCGAGGATGAACGCTATTTCGAACGGCTCGACGAGTGGGGCCGCGTGAGCGGCGACATTGTCATGGGCGTGATGATGGGTCCCGCGCCCGCGGAGGACGAGGAGGGGAAACGGCAGGAGGTCGCCCTGGCCGACGACGTGCCGCGCAGCACCGCCGATGTCGCAGTCCTGCGCCTGCCGCCGATCGAGGAGCCGCAGGAGGATGCCGGCCGCTACTGCGTGCGGATCAACTCCACGAACGGGCGCTTCGAGGCCGTAAACACCTATTCCGTCGGCGCCGCCGTGCCCGCGACCGGCGGCATCTTTCCCTATTTCGGCTCCTATAAGCCCGACCTCGACGAGATGCGCGCGGTGACCCTGGTGAAGGTGGGCCATTGCGGCGACCGCACCGACCTGGTCGTCCCCTCGGTTTGGCAGGATGCCGAGGAAAAGGCCGATAGGGACGCCCTGCACGTCTTCGTCAACTCCGCCGGCAACCCGACGATCGCGGTGCCGGGATCGGATCCGGACTTCGTCGAATGCAGCGACGTGTCCGACGACACGACCCTAAAGTACACCTCCGCCTGCATCCTTCCGCGAGACGTGCTGGCCCCGCACCTCGAAGACGGGCGGGTCAGGCTGACCTTCTACGTCACGCGAAGCCTTGGCGAGGAGAGCTTCGAGATCGACATCGTCCTGCCTGATGGCCGAGACTGATAACCCCCTCATCAATGTCCTCCGTGGCGGGATCGCGATCCTGCTGGTGGCGATCCTAGCCTACTGGATCTATTTCCGCTGGTGGCAGGAACGCACGATCGTCGTCGACACCGAGACCGGCGCGCTCGAGATCGAACTCGAGGCGGAACTGAGCGGCAAGGCGTTCCGCGACGCCTGGTACTGCCAGCGCGGGCCGGACCCCGACAGCGACGTCGTGCCGCCCTCTGCGGCGGGATGTCCGTCGCGGACCCATCATTGGGTCGATCCGAAACCGCTGGCGACGCCGGTCCTGCCCGCCGGCACGCATCTCAGGATCACGTCCTGGTCCGACGCGCTGCGCATCGACGTCGTGTCGCTGCCGGGCCGCTACGACGGCACCGATGTCGCCGACCTCGCCGGCGGCGCGATCCTGCTCCACGGTCCCGAGGCGCTCGGCGCGGTCGGTACCCTGCCCCTGAGCGGCAAGGTCCAGATCGGCGCGCTGTTCTCGGAGACCGACCGGATCTCAGTCGTCTCGGGTATTTACCAGCTGCGCGGCTACACGCCCTGGGGCCGGATCTTCAGCGACATGCGGGAGTTGCGCGGTGGCAGGCTCCTCGCCGGGGCGCGAGTGCGCTTCGTGGAGTCCGACGGCGCGACGGCGACGGGCCATGTCGCGGTCATGACCCCCGACCCCCAGACCACGCTCATGCGGGTGACCGCAATCTCTGAGCACGCGCTCAGCAACCTCGCGATCAGCTACTATTTCACCGACGAGGTAGTGATCCGCCCGTCATTCCTCGAGGCGCTGATCCTCGATCCCCTGTTCCAGATCCTCATCATGATTTTCGGCGCTATCGCTGGCTACGGCTGGCTGCGGCGTCTCCAGCTCGGAACTAGGGTCAGGACTCGTTCTCACTCAAAGCCAGAAGATGACGGTTGAGGCGAGTGCGAACGCTGAGAAGAAGGTTCTTTGGGCATCGGTCATAACGG
>NZ_JALZ01000071.1 GCF_000521785.1 Roseivivax halodurans JCM 10272 | reverse complement strand
CCCCCCGCCGCTACTGGCTCGCGGCGATCTGCCTTGCCGCGCTCGCGATCCTCAACATCGTGGTGGCCGGACAGCCCTGGGGCGTGGTCTACGGCCTCGGCCTGTGGACCGCGAAGGGCGCGAGCGCGCTCGGCGCGGATCTCTCGGCCTCGTCCTTCTGGGGCACCGCGGCCAATTCCGAGCGGGTGGCGCAATCGCTGCTGACCGACGTGACCTCGCTGACCAATCTCGGCATCGTCGGCGGCGCCTTCCTCGTCGCCGCGTGGCGCTCGGGCCTCTCGAAGGACCTGCCGGACCTGCCCGCGCGGGCCTGGGTCGCAACGGTGATCGCGGGGTTCCTGCTGGGCTATTCCTCGCGGCTCGCCTTCGGCTGCAATGTGGGCGCGTTCTTCTCCGGCATCTCGACCGGCAGCCTGCACGGCTGGGCGTGGTTCGCCGCGGCCTTCGGCGGTGCGTTCTACGGCATCAAGCTGCGCCCGTGGCTCGGGCTGGAGGCACGCTCATGACGCGCAGGACCATCGCCGGAGGGGCGCTGCTTGCGCTCGCCGCGCTGACCGTGGCGGATCTTGCGGGCAGCGAGACGCCCGACATCTACGCCCAGCCGCCGCTTCTCGCGCTCGGCTCGGGGCAGGCCTCGGGCGGGGCGCATTGCGCCGCGCTGCCCTCGGGGGCGTCGCGTTAGGCCTCAGTGCCGGACGGCGTCCGAGAAGACGTTGATCACGATCACGCCCGCGACGATCAGGAGCAATCCGAGGATCGCGGGCGTGTCGAGCCGCTCTCCGTACCAGAGCCAGGCGACGGCGGTGATCAGCACGACGCCCAATCCCGACCAGATCGCGTAGACGACGCCCGTGGGCATGACGCGGATCGGGTAGGACAGGAACCAGAACGCCAGAGCGTAGCCGACGACCGTCACCACCGACGGCCAGAACCGGCTGAAGCTGTCCGAGCGGGCAAGGGCCGTGGTCGCGATGACCTCGGCGCAGATCGCGGCGGCCAGGATGGCGTAGGTGGCAAGGCTCGGCATGGGCGGGACTCCGTAAGGGGACCGCCCTGCCCTAGCCCGGAGCGCGCGCGGGGTCCATCCGCGCGCGCCTGACGCTCAGAGCGCGTCGCCGAGATAGCCGACGAGACCGTCCCAGGATTGCCGGTCCGCCTCGAGGACGTAATCGTCCGAGCCCCAGACCGTGAAGGAATGGCGCGCACCGCCGAAGATCCGCGCGTCGTGCTCGACGCCCGCCTCCTGCATCGCGTTCAGCGTCATCGCCATGGCATCCATGCCCGAGACCGGGTCGGCGGAGCCGTGAAACATCATGACCGGCGCGGTCACGCCCGAGTAATCCTGTCCCTCGGGCAGGTCGAGCCCAGCATGGAAGGTGGCGAAGGCGTCCATCTCGGCGCCCGCCCGCGCCGCCTCGAGCACCGCGGCGCCACCGAAGCAATATCCCATCATCGCCATCGGCCCGCCTGCACCGTCCAGCTCGCGCGCCGCCTCGATCGAGCCCATGAGCCGCGCGCGGAACTCCTCGCGATCCTCGTAGAGCGCTCCCGAGAGACGGCGGTTGTCCTCGACCGATTGCGGCTCCTCGTCCGCGCCGTAGACGTCGATGGCGAAGGCGGTGTAGCCGAGCGCCGCCAGCATGTCGGCGCGCTTCATCTCGTACTCGGTGAGCCCGTCCCAGTCGTGCACGATGAGCACCGTGCCGAGCGGCTCCTCGAGCCCGCTCTGGCGCGCGACGTAGCCTTCGTATTCGCGGTCGCCGACGGTGTAGCTATGCGCCTCGCCCGTGATCTCGGCTGCCGCAATCACGGGACACGCGAGGGCTGCAAGGCCGAATGCAAGTGCAGTCTTCATCGTGGGAACTCCTCTCTCCTGTCAGGTCTGCGCCAGAGATAGGGCACCCCGCGGGCGACCGGATCACGAAGAGGTCAGAAGGACGACGTTCCTCAGCCCGGGATCTTCGTCCGAATGGGAGCGTCGGGCGCGGCGTGCAGGCGTGTCTTCCGCAAGACGCGGGGCCTCAGGGGCCGACCGACAGCGAGCTCGGCGGCTCCGGCTCGTCGTCGGCTTCGGCGGAGAGGAACCGGCCGAGACCGTGAAGGGCGGGAACGTTGTCGCAGAGGACCTTGAGGAAGACGAGGATGGGGACCGCCATCAGGGCGCCAGCGATCGACCAGAGGAACGACCAGAAGGCGACCGCGATGAACACCGCGACCGTGTTGATCCTCAACCTGCGGCCGACGACCGTCGGGGTGACGATCTGGCCTTCGAGCGCCGTACAGGCGAAGTAGGCGAGCGGCGGCAGAAGGGCCGTCCCCATCGAGGGGAAGGTGGCGAGAGAGACAATGCCGACGATTGTGATCCCGCCCAGCGAGCCGATATAGGGCAGGAAGTTCAGCACGGCCGCCAGCACGCCCCAGAGCAGCGGCGTCGGCATGCCGAGGAGCCACATCGCGATCCCGACCGCCACGCCGAGCCCTGCATTGATCAGGGTGATCGTGAGCAGGTAGCGCGAGATCTCTCCCTCGATGTCGCGGACCGTCCGCAGCGCCCGCTTCTTGTCGGTGAGGCTGCCGAAGGACTTCACGATCTGCTCGGCGAAGTGGTTGCCGCTGGCGAGCAGGAAGAGGGTCAGAATGATCACGATGACCGTCGTGGTCATGATCGAGAGGGCCGATCCCGCCACCTGCGAGAGGATGCCCGGCTGCTGCACGGTCACCTGCTGGATACCCCCGCCGCCGCTCGTGGCGCTGTCGACCTGTTCGGCGACATCGGTGACGGTGGTGATCGGGGCGCGGATCCGCTCGTATTTCTCGTGGACCTCCGCCATCATCCTCGGGGCGTCCTCGACGAGGTCGAAGAAGGGCGTTCCGAGAGCGGCGAAGGCTCCCGCGACGCCGAGGCCGAAGAAGAGAACCACCAGGCCGGCGGCGATCCCCTCGCTCAGTCCCCGGCGATTGAGGCTGCGCACCAGCGGCGACAGGGTCATCGTGATGAGCAGCGCAAGGATCACCGGCATGAAGAAGGCCGCCGCGGCGTAGAAGGCGCCGCCCACCAGGATGATCAGGATGCCCGCCATGAGGCGGTTGGTGCGCCGCACCACACCCAAGAGCTCGGGTTCGTCCTGGTCGGGAGAGGTCTGCGTCGGCGCGAGGGGGCCGGACGGGAGCGCAGAACCCCCACCGGCGTCAGAAGTAGAAGGCATGGACATTCCGGCACCTTGAAGCGCAACGCTGCAGACGAACCTGACGCGGCGCCAAATGTTCCGCCGCCCGCGTCGGGACGTCAATGGCCCGGGCGGCGGCGATTCCCCGCGCGATTGACAAAAAGCGCCGGAACCCGCCGCCGGCGGGCACGTCCGGAACAAGCGGATGCACCTGGGGTTGCCGTGGGGCGACCTACGCGGATCGCCGAGATCACGGACATGGGTAAGGCCTTCCGAACCCTCCCGCCAGAGAGCTCTGGCGGTGAGCCTGCCATGGTGTCTGCGTTTCGGGCCGGTCCGCACCGGGTGGTGTCGACGCCTCGGAGAGGCATCGGTGACATCAGCTCAGCGAGAGAGGACAGCATGTCCGAGATCTACAGAGACCATCGAGACGTCCGCCGCGAAACCGGCGACGACATGAAGCGCTCGGCCGAACGGCTGGGTGAAGATGCCCGCGGCGCTGCCGAGGACATGACCGCTCGGCTGCAGGAGGAGGCGATGCACCAGACCGAGCGCGCGAAGACCGGCGCCGCCTCGGAGATGTCGGGCATCGCCAGCGCGCTGCGCAAGGCGGCGGAGGAGATGCGCAGCGGATCGCCGCAGGAGCGGACCTTCGGCCAGATCGCCGAGAGCCTCGCGGGCGCGTCCGATGCGCTGCGCGACCGCGATCTGGGCGAGATCGCCGGCGACGTGAGCGCCTTTGCCCGCCGGAACCCGATCGGATTTCTCGGGGGCGCCGCTCTCGCGGGATTCGCCGCGACCCGGTTCGCCCAGGCCTCGTCGCGGCCGCGCCCCGAGCGGGGAAGCGCACATCCGGACGAGGCACGGACCGCGACCTACGACGAGCCCTCGGCGCATGCCCGGGCGAACGCGCCGACCGCAGCGACGCCCGGCGCGGCAGCCCCCGGACCCGCGCCCCGACCCGCAGAACCCAAGACGCAGGGAGATCACTGATGTCCAGCACCGACACCCAGAGCACGGACGGCGCGCGCCGCCAGATCCGCGATACCGGAACGCTTCTCAGCGACGCGGTCCGGCAGGTGATCGCGCTCGTTCGCGGAGAGATGGACCTCTTCCGCGCCGAGCTCGACCAGAACGTCAAGAAGGCGGGCACCGCGGTCGGACTTCTCGTCGGCGGCATAGTGATGCTGCTCGTTGCGCTGAACGTCCTCGCCGGAGCGGCGGTCAGCGCCATCGCCGAGATGGGCCTCGCGCCCGGATGGTCGGCGCTGATCGTGGGCGGAGCGCTTCTGATCCTCGCCGCCATTCTCGTCCAGATCGGCCAAAGCAACCTCAAGCTGGCCTCGCTGGCGCCGACACGCACCCGGAAGAACCTCGAGCGAGACCGCGAGACGGTCGCAAAGGAACTGAGCAATGAGTGACATCCGCACCCCCGACGAGATCGAGCGCGAGCTCGAAGCGAACCGCGAAGGTCTGCAGAACACGCTGCGCGCTCTCGAGAGCACCTTCAGCCCCGATACCATCTTCCGGAGCATCACCGACGGCGTCAGCCGCCACGGCGGCGATTTCGGCAAGTCGGCTATGGATGCGGCGAAGGGCAATCCGCTGGCGCTCGGATTGACGGCGGTCGGCCTCGGCTGGCTCATGTTCGGCAAGGGCCCCTCCGCCGACCGTCTCGACCGCGAGGCGCGGCAGGCGATGCAGGGAGGAACGGACCGCGGATCCTCTGCCGGCGCCTCAGCGGCGACCGGGACCGAACACTCGGCAAGCCAGCGCGCCCGGGCGGGATGGTATCGCCCGGGGACCCATCCGGCATCGAGCGGCGCCCATTCGGCACGGGACAAGGCCGCGCAGTCCGCGGGTCGCGTGCGTGACCGCTCCTCCGACATGGCGCGGAGCCTTTCGGAAGGCACCGAGAAGATGAACGCCGACGCCCGCGAGCGCATCGTCGCCGCGCGGGAACGGGCGATCCTCGCGGGAGAGGGCATCGAGCGGACGGCTCGCCGTGGTGCGCAGCGCGGGGCCGATTTCTTCGAGGAGAACCCGCTTGTGGCCGGTGCCCTTGCGCTCGCCGCCGGCGCCCTCGTCGCGGGCAGCCTGCCGCATACGGAGATCGAGGACGAGCATCTCGGCCCGACCAGCGACCAGCTCTACGACGACGCCGAACGGCTCTTCGAGGAGGAACGCGGCAAAATCGAGCGCATCGCCGGGGCCGCGGCCGAGGAGGCGCGCACCATCGGCAACGAGGTGCGCGCCGGAGCGGACGAGGCGAGCCGTCATCTCAAGGACGAGGCGGATCGCAACTCGCCCGGCGAGGGCAATGCCGCCGACGCCGCCGTGGACAAGACCGAGGAGGCGGCCGAGCGGATCGCCAAAGCCGCCGAACGTCAGGCCAAGACCGAGAATTTCGGCCCGAACCGCGGCTGATCGGAGCGGCACGATCACGCAAAACCGGTCCGCGCCTTCAGGTGCGGACCGGTTATGTCATGGCGGGGATCTAGTGTTTCTTAGATCCTCGGCCGTTCCCGCCTGACGAGAGATGACGATGCTCTCCGGTCCAGCCGGTTTCGGCGGCATTCACCGATGCACGCTCGACGATCAGCGCCCTGTCCGGAATTGCCCACCTGTGGGCGCGCGCCTTGCGACCGGGCCGACCTTCGGTCAGCGGGAGCAGGATTTGCGCTCCGGGTGACGAAGCCTCCGCAACTGCACCCACACATCGCAGTTATGTCTTAACGGTGTTCGAGGCCTGTGCCAGTGTGGCCGGATCATGAAACGGGGCCGGAGCGATACCTTGTGGGACCTGAACTGATTGCGGAAACGGACGACGAGGGTAGTGTGCTCTGGGTCTGGATCATGGAGCCCGGGGCGCGGCGTCCGCGGCCGGTGCGGGATCTCGCGGCGGCACGGCATGTCCTGACCGAGAAGAGCTGCCATGGAGCCGACGCCGTGGGGCGGTGGTTTGCCGAGCGAACCTTGGCGGGAGTGGCCTCTCCTCGCGGATGAAGCCCCTCTCCGCCATAGACTTGTCACTGGATCATACGCCTCCGCCTGTGCCACTCGCACCGCTCTTCGGGCCGGTATGGCCGTCACCCCTCAAACGGATCCCTGTTCGAAACCCCTCGATGACGTCCCACATGTCCCTCTGGATCGCCGGCGACCCGCGCCCGGCCTTCGACGGCGCCCGTTTCGGCAAGGACCGGCTGCTTCAGCGCGAGGAGCCGGTCGGAACGCCGGCGGCAATCTACGACACGTTCGACGGCCAGCTCGCCACGTCCGGCCGTCTGCTCCTTTCGGAAGGCGACAGCCTGGTCCTGCTCGGCGGCGAAGAGCCTCTCCGCCAAACCGGAGCTGCGCCGGGATTTGTCGCCGACATGGAGCCCGGGCCCGTGCGCGATGCGCTGGCCGCGACGGTTTCGCCGCTGCGCCGACTGAGTGCGCTCGGCGAGGTCACGCTGCTGCGCCAGAAGCTGGCCCTGCTCGACGATCTCGAGAAGACGCTGGTGCGCTGCGATCTCGTGGTCATCGACGGTGGAGGGGGCCGCGAGGCCGCATTCCTCAGCGCGACCGCCCTTCGCGGCTACGACAAGGCCTCGGCCCGGCTCTCGCAGGGCCTCGGCGCAATGGAGGGTATCGGCAGGCTCGACGCGCGGGGAGCGGTCGCCGCGCTTTTCCCGGACGCCGCCCGGCAGGTGCTGAAACCCGATATCGAGATGACCGCGCGCACCACCGCCTTCCGGGCCGCGACCGATATCATTGAGGCGCATCTCGACCTCGCGGGAGCGCACGAGGCTGGCGCCATCGCGGATATCGACAGCGAGTTCCTGCACCAGTACCGCGTGGCGCTGCGCAAGGTCCGGTCGGTGATCTCGCTCTTCAAGGGCGTCAATTCGCCCGAGGAGACCGAGGATCTGAAGGCGCGGTTCGGCGCGCTGATGGCCGAGACCGGCCCGCTGCGCGACCTCGACGTCTATCTGATCGCACGCGAGAGCTATCTCGATCTGGTGCCCGAGCCCCTGAGACCGGGCCTCGAGCTGCTCTTCGAGGACATCGCGGCGGAGCGGGAACGGGCCCAGGCGGAGCTCGCGCGGCATCTCGGGAGCGATGCCTATGAGCGCGAGATGCGCCGCCTGCAGAAACGTATCGCCAAGGGCGGCAAGAAGCTTGCCAAGGGCCCGGAAGCCGACCGTCCGGCCCGCGACCTCGCGCAGCGGCTGATCTGGAAGCGGTATCGCAAGGTCTGCGCGATTGCCCG
>NZ_JALZ01000070.1 GCF_000521785.1 Roseivivax halodurans JCM 10272 | reverse complement strand
AACATTTACGTTAGGGGCTGGCCCACGCAGGGTCCGCCCTTTTTTGCGTCCGACACCCAAGGATCACTCCGCGAGGTCGGCCTTCATCTCGGGCTCCGGGAAACAGGTGGCGGCCTCTCCGCGCGCTTCCTGCCAGCGCCCGATGGAGCGGCGGGTCTTGAAGCCCGGCAGTCCGTCCGCCCCGCCGACATCGTGGCCGAGATCCTGCAGATCGCGCTGCATCGCCGCGATGTCCGAACGCAGCATCGAGCCGACATCGCCCCATCCGGTCTCGAAATCTCCCATCCCATAGGCGATGCGGTCACCCACATGGCCCACGAAGAGCGCGTAGAGGTCGCTCATGTTGTAATCCTTGAGCACGTAGAAGTTCGGCGTGACCACGAAGGCCGGACCGCTGCGGCCGGCGGGCATCATCAGGTAGCCCTCGCCTTCGAGCTCGTGGCCGGGGAATGCCTTGCCGCCGACGCGGGAGATGCCCAATTCGGCCCAGTCCGCGATGGGGCGGCCCTGATCGGGCCCTTCGAGCGCACAGGAGACCGACGCCGGCACCTCCACCTCGAAGCCCCAGTCGCGGCCCGGAACCCATCCGTGGCGTTCGAGATAGGTGGCTATCGAGGCAATCGTGTCCGCCTCGGATCCCCAGATGTCGGCGCGCCCGTCCCCGTCGCCGTCGGCGGCGTAGTCGAGAAAGCTCGACGGCATGAATTGCGGCTGCCCGAGCGCGCCGGCCCAGCTCGACTTCATCGAGCGTTCGGGGGCATGGCCCGCCTCGGCGATCTCGAGCGCGGCGATGAGCTCGCGGGTGAAATAGCTCGCGCGCGTGGACATGAAGGCCTTGGTGCCGAGCACCTCGAAGGCGTCGTGCGGAATCGAGACGCGGCCGTAGCCGCTCTCCCGGCCCCAGATGGCGAGGATGATGCGGGCGGGCACGCCGGTGGCCCCTTCTGCCGCCGCAAGCGCGCCCGCATGGCGCGACGCCATCTGGCGGCCGATGGCGGTCGCCCCCTCCACCGGACCTTGGCGGAAGTAGCGCGCTGGGGCGGCGAACTCGGCCTGGCGCTGCTTGATCTCGGTCGGCGCATCGGCGCCCGGCGGCACGAGACCGGGCAGGTCCCAGTTGAGGGAGACGCCGCCGAACGCGTCGTCAAACGTCTCGCGCGAGACGCCTTCGCTTTGGGCCATCGGCCAGATCGTGTCGTCGAGCCAGGTGCGGAATTGCGCCTCGACGGCGGAGCGGTCGACGGCGCTGGCGGATGTGGCGGAGAGGATCAGCGAGAAGGCGAATTCGGGGATGCGCATGAAGGGTCCTTGATGGGGGCTGCGCGGATCATGACGGCTGCGGGCGCGAGGCTCAACCGTCCTTGCCGCCCGCTCCGGCGCAGAATGTCTCGTAGAGAGCCTCCATGATCTCGCGCACGTCGGGATCCGAGATGCGGTACCAGATCGTCTGGCCCTCGCGCCGCGTAGCCACCATTCCGGCCTCGCGAAGCTTCGCGAGATGCTGGCTGAGCGCGGACTGGCCGAGCCCGACATGCGATTGAAGCGCACCGACGGAGGCCTCGCCGGTGGCGAGATGGCAGAGGATCATCAGCCGCTTGGCGTTGCCCATCAGGGCGAGACGGCCGGCGACGTGATCCGCCCTGGCTTCGAGGGCATCGAGGAATGTGTCAGGCATCGCGGTCCTCGGTTGGATTTCTTTTATATCAGCACTTGCTTATTTAGTTAGGTCTAATATATGTCTCGGCGTACACTAGGCAATACCTCATCCGGAGGCAGAATTGGATATCGAAGCAGTCACGGAGTTCACGCCGCTCCTGTCGCTCGTCGGCGGCATTCTCATCGGCCTGTCGGCGGTGATGGTGATGGCGCTCTTCGGGCGCATCGCCGGCATCGCGGGCATCACCAACGGCGTGCTCGGCGGCTTGGTGCCGGGCGGCGGCGTCGGCGACTGGCCGTGGCGGTTCGCCTTCATCGCCGGCCTGCTTGCCGCGCCGCTCGGCTGGGCGCTCGTCACCGGCGGCTTTCCGGCGCAGACGGTGCCGTCCGACCTGCCCGCCATGCTTCTCGCGGGTCTGCTCGTCGGGGTCGGCACCGGTCTCGGGTCGGGCTGCACCTCGGGGCACGGCGTCTGCGGGCTGGCGCGGCTCTCGCCGCGGTCGTTTGCAGCGGTGCTGACCTTCATGGCGGCGGCATTCGTCACTGTTCTTGTCCTGCGTCACGTGATCTGAGGAGGCACAGATGCGCACGTTCTTCGGTTTCCTGTCGGGCCTCGTCTTCGGCCTCGGCCTCATCGTCTCGGGCATGGCGAACCCTGCCAAGGTCCTGAACTTCCTCGACGTCTTCGGCACCTGGGACCCGAGCCTCGCCTTCGTCATGGGTGGCGCCTCGCTGACCGCGTTCCTGGGCTACCGGCTGGCGTGGCGGCGGGAGGCCCCGGCTTTGGCGACCGCGTTCGACCTGCCGACGTCGCGCGCCATCGACGGTGCGCTGATCGGCGGTGCCGCGATCTTCGGCATCGGCTGGGGCATCGGCGGCTTCTGCCCCGGCCCTGCCCTGACCGCCCTGCCGATGCTCGCGCCCGGAACGCTCGTCTTCGTGCCTGCGATGCTGGTCGGATTGACGCTCGGCACTCGCCTGAAACCCCATTTCCCCCTCGCACAAGGAGTCCCGTCATGAGTGAAGGCCTCGTTCGCAAATCCCCCTCGCGCGGGACAGGCAGCCCCGATGTCTGGGGCATCCATGAGCCCGACAGCGGATCGATCCAGTACATCTGCGCCGATCCCGAGACAAAGAAGGCAGTATTGATCGACGTCGTGCTGAACTACGATCCGGCGCACGCGCGGATCTCCGAAGAGAGCCTCGAGCAGGTGCTCGGGATCGTCGCGGACGAGGGACTCGAGGTGGAATGGGTGCTCGACACCCACCCGCACGCCGATCACATGATGGCCTCGTCGCGGCTCAAGGCCCGGACCGGCGCGCCGAACGCGATCGGCACCAAGGTGCACGAGATCGCGGCGCTCTGGCGGAAGTTCTACCACATGCCCGATGCCTTCGATCCTGATACCGATTTCGACCGGCTCTTCGCGGACGGGGACAGGTTCCGGATCGGAAACATCGACGTGTCGGTGCATCTGAGCCCCGGCCACACGCTCGGATCGATCACCTACAAGGCGGGCGACGCGGCTTTCGTGCACGACACGCTGATGCACAAGGACGTCGGCACTTCGCGCTGCGATTTCCCCGGCGGGACCGCGGCCGAATTGTGGACATCGCTGCAGGAGATCCTGTCCTGGCCGGAGGAGACGCGCCTGTTCGTCGGCCACGATTACGGCGGTCCGGACCGGTCCGAACCGGCATGGGAGGCGACCGTGGCGGAACATCGCGCCGAGAACCCGCACGTCAAGGACGGCACGCGGCGCGAGGACTGGATCAAGCGGCGGGAGGACCGCGACGCAACGCTGCCCCTGCCCGACCGGATGCTTGCGGCCCTGCAGGTCAACCTGCGCGCGGGGCACTTGCCGCCGGCAGAGGCGGACGGCGAGAGCTACCTCAAGATCCCGCTGAACAAGTTCTGATCGGAACGGGGCGGCTCACCTGCCGCCCCGTTCCGCGCCCCGGACGCGCGCTACCGTACGACGTAGGACGCGGCGATCTCGGCGATCCGCTCGGGCTCGAGGATCGGAGGGACGAGGGTCAGCACGGCCCCTGCCCCGTCGAGCACGTAGATGTGGCTGCCATGGGCGTAGACGGGCGCGCCGTCGGGCTCGCGGAAAAGAACCTCCTTCTCCACCGCGAAGAGATCGTAGACCGCCTGCAGCTCCTCGCCCGTGCCGGTCAGCCCCTCGAAGGCCGGATGATGAGCCGTGAGCTTGGCTCCCATCGTCCCGGGTCGGTCCCGCTCCGGATCCACAGTGACCATGACGGGCACGGCCGTGATCCCGTCAGCCGCGAGTTCCTCCGCTGCGGCGCCCATGAGAGGAAGCGCCGCGGAGCAGATCTGCTGGCAACTGGCGTAGCCGAAGAAGAGGAGCTGCAGGTCGGCATCCGGCGCCGCCTCGCTGCGCGCCTCACCGGCATCATCGACCAGACTGAATGCCCCTCCGAGCGCGATCGGGAACGGCAGGATCCGCTCCTCGGCCGCTGCCGCGCCCGCGAGGAGCGCGGTAATGAAGCCCGCGCGGATCATTCGACGCCCAGCCAGTCGCGGACGAAGGCGTCTTCCTGATCCGGCCCGATGCCGAGCCAGCCGCCCGTTTCGATTTCCGCAGCGATGCGCGGATCGTTCCGGAACCACGGGCCCTCGCCGGCCGCGCCGGGATTCTCCTCGGACCAGATTTCGGTGAACCTGTCGGTCTCTGCCCACTCCGTTTCCGACAGGCGTCGGATGCGCTGGACCTGAAAGACGTTGGTCGCTCCGATCTCGGGGTTCTCGATCAGCAGCCCGTCCACCTCGACTTCCGCGCCGCAATATGGCGCGAGATCCGCCGCCGCGCCGGAAAAGACCGGTTGCGCGTTCTTCAGCGGCATGACCATCACACCGTCCTCGATGCGGATCAGAGCCATCTGCCGCCCCGCGCCGCAAACTGCCGTGCAATACCCAGCGAGGTCACAGAGGGCATCCACGACGCGCGCCTCGAACCGCGCCTTCGCTTCGCCGAACAGCCCCCATTCGCTCGCTTCGGACCCCTCGGAGAAATCCTGGGCGAGCGCAGGGGAGGCGATGAGGGCCAGTGTCAGGACAGACCGCATGATCAGGGCTCCAGCGCGTCATCGGGGATCGCGAAGCCGGGAACGACCCCGTAATCTTCGTGATTGAGATTGGTGATACCGGCATCCGCGACGACCTCCTCCACGATGATGTAGTCGAGCCCGTCGCGCGAATAATGCATGCCCTCCGCGGTCACGGAATGCGACGCGAGCTTGAGCGCGGTGTCGCCGCCCGCGAGCCGGTCCGTTCCCGGCAGCTTAAGGACCATGTAGACGTCACCCTCCGCGGTCAGCAGTCCCACCGGAATTCCGCCTGCCGAGCACCAGAGGGCGCAGGTGTGGTGGGCCGTGCCGACAACGGCCTCCGGCCCGCCCATGACCCCCGAGAAGTAGCACCAGGTGTCGATGATCTCTCCCTCGACGGTGATCCTCTCGCCCTCCTGGCCGAGCGCGGGCGACGTGGCGAGCGCGGCGATCAGGAGGGCTGGCGCGAAACTGCGGGTCATGTCGGTATCTCCCTACACCCTTACCCTGCGGCACCCTAGCGCAGCCCGTTGTTACATGGGCTAACGTTCTCGTGCCGGGAGCGTCACCGGGGCCTTGAACAGACGCGCCATATGACCGATACGTGCCCGGGACGAAGCGGAGGTGTCTTTCCATGCGCGCACGCATCTACCAGCCGGCCAAGACCGCCATGTCCTCGGGCCATGCCCGCACCAAGCACTGGGTGCTGGAATTCTCGCCGGAGAGCGCCCGCCGGGTCGATCCCCTCATGGGCTGGACCTCGTCCGACGACACCCAGGCTCAGGTTAAGCTGCGTTTCGAGACCCGCGACGAGGCCGAGGAATATGCCCGCGACCACGGCATCGACGCCGATATCTTCGAGCCCAAGAAACGCGCCACGAACGTGCGCCCCCGCGGCTACGCCGAGAATTTCGCCTACGATCGCCGCAACGCCTGGACCCATTGAGGGTGTAAGACACAGTCAAGTTTTTCCCGTGGAAGGCGAAGTTTTTCCCGTGATCTACATGTAGGGCGCCCGCTGGGCGCCCATTCTATATCTAGGCCGAGTTTTCAGAGGCCTCTTGCCGGGACACGATCCCGCGCAGGGCGCAGACAGGCGAGGAGGTGACGATGGCGCGCAAGGCCCTCAACAAGGCAAACCTTGTGGAGCTCGGCGCGGACACGCTCGCGGACCTTCTGCTCGAAACCGTGAAAGGCGACGCGGCCCGGCAGCGGCGGGTGCGCATGGTGCTCTCGGCCGATCAGGGGCTGGAGGCGATCCGGGCGGAGGTCCTGAAGCGCTTCGCCTCGGTCCGCAGGGGCCGCAGCTTCCTCTCCCGCAAGGCGCAGAAAAAGCTGGCGAAGGAGCTCTCGGATCTGACGCAGCTCATCGAGACCCGCATCGCGCCGGACGATCCGAACGCCGCCTTCGACCTTCTCTGGACACAGCTGCACCTCGCCGCCGGGATCCACGAGCGCACCGACGACAGCTGGGGCACGATCGGCGACATCATGGGCGATGCCATGGCGGCCATCGAGCGCCTCGCACCGCGGCTGAGCAAGGCGCCGGAGGCGCTGGCCGAAGACGTCTTCGAGGCGGTCTCGGAGGATGGCTACGGGGCCTTCGACGACGCCGTGCCCGCGCTGGCCGAGGCGCTCGGGGCCACGGGTCTGGCGCGCCTCAGGACGCTGGCCGAAGCCGCACGCGATGCGCCGCTGACCGAGGCCGACCACGCCCGGTACGACTTCATCTCGAACGACGATGCCCGCGCCGAGCGCGCCCTCGCGGGGCGCAACCTGACGGCCAACATGATCCTGCGGGACGTGGCGGATGCGGAAGGCGACGTCGACAGCTGGCTCGCGCAGTACACGCCCGAGCAGCTGACCTATGTCACGATCGCCCCCGCCGCCGCGTCGCGACTTCTGGAGGCCGGACGCGCAGAAGAGGCACTGCGGCTGGTCGAAGCCGTACCGCCCCGAGACAGCCGCGATCCGTGGGATGACACGCCCGATCTGGACGAGACGCGTTTCGCCTGCCTCGAGGCGCTCGGGCGCACGGACGAGCTGCGCGTCGCCCTCTGGCACCGCTTTGAGCGGCACCTCTGCCCCGCCGCCCTGCACCGCCATCTGAGCCTCCTGCCCGACTTCGAGGACATCGAGGCCGAGGAGGCCGCGCGCCGGCTCGTGCTCGGACACGAGCCGATCGAACAGGCGCTGGTCTATTGCCTCGAGCCGCCCGACCTGCCGCTCGCAGCCGAGCTCACCGACGCCCGCAGCGACGAGATCGACGGCGACGCCTACGAGATCCTCACCCCGCTCGCCGACGCCCTCGCCCCGGGTCACCCGCTCGCCGCCGTCCTCCTGTGGCGCTCGATGATCGACTTCGCCCTCGATCGAGCCCGCTCGGGGCGCTACGGCCACGCCGCCCGGCATCTAACCTCCTGCGCCGCGGCAGATACAGAGATCGAGGACTACGGGCCGAACCCATCCCACGCAGAGTATCTGGAGACCCTACGCCAGGCGCATCCCAAAAAGACTGCCTTCTGGCAGCGAGTGCGGGCGGAATGACGTAGCACTGCGAAACCATGGGAACCATCTCTAGCTGTGAAGCATATCTGGGTCCGGCCGTCGGTCGCTTTGCGCAGAAAGTGAGCTTTGCAAAGTCCGTCCTCTGCCGCGCATGGGAGGCGTTCGATGCTGCGGCGCCGCGTGCAGCAGCTGACATTCGACGCAGTTGCATCATCCGCGAAGGCCTGACGGGCAGCACCGCGGGACCTTTCTGCCGTTCGCCGCACCTGCTCAGTTTACGCTGCAACTGCGAAGCCATGCGGGAGGAAGGGCGGAAAGCAGAAATTCGCTGCGTCAGCAAGAGCGTGTCGAGCGGGAGGAAATAGCTGACATGCGCCTTATCGGTCCTAATGGCATTTCTGCGTCAGGCGCCCGGAAGGTCTCCGGGCGCCCTTCGCTCAATCGAGTGTGACGCTCCAGA
>NZ_JALZ01000069.1 GCF_000521785.1 Roseivivax halodurans JCM 10272 | reverse complement strand
GCGAGACGATCCCGGCCCGTTTCGTCAGGTGATGATCTCGAAACGCGTGACGTCCACCATGCCGCGGTCCGTGATCTTGAGCGCCGGGATGACGGGAAGTGCCAGAAAGGCGAGTTGCAGAAAAGGCTCGTGCAGCGTGACGCCGAGTGCTTTCGCGGCGGTCCGCAGGTCCGTCAGGCGGTCGCGCACCTCCTCGAAAGGGGCAAGCGACATCAGTCCGGCGACGGGAAGCGGCAGCTCTGCGGTGACTGCTCCACCCTGCGCGACGACGAACCCTCCCTCGATTTCGGACAAACGGGACACGGCGGCGGCAAGGTCGCTGTAGTCCATGCCGACCGCGACGATGTTATGGTGATCATGGCAAACGGTCGCGGCAATGGCGCCCTCTTTCATTCCAAAGCCCCGAACGAAACCGGTCGCGATATTGGCGTTCAAGCCGTGTCGCTCCACCACGGCGATCCGGGCGAGATCCCGGTCCGGATCAGGTCGCTTGTCGCCGTCCTCGATGGGAACCGTCTCGTGCAGGTGATCCGTGAGAATCTGCCCCTCGCGGATCCCGATGACATCGGTCTCTTCGCGGTTGCCGGTGGTGCGGAAATTCTGCGGCGTGATGCGCGGGGCCTTCACCGAGTTGCGGCCCACCGGCTCGAGCGGCTCGCGGGCGGCGAAGGCGCTTTCGTCGACGATCTGCCCCCCCGCCACGACCATCTTGACGTCGCATGCCTCGAGCGAGCCGATTGCCACGATGTCCGCCCGGTAGCCCGGCGCGATGAGACCCCGATCCTTAAGGCCGAAGGCTTCGGCCGCCGACAGCGATGCGGCGCGATAGGATGCCAGCGGCTCCGTACCGAGCGCGATCAACGTCCGGATCATGTAATCGAGATGCCCTTGCTCGGCGATGTCGAGCGGGTTCCGGTCGTCGGTGCACAGGCACATATACGGAGCGGTGCGCTCGGTCAGCACAGGCGCGAGAGCGTAAAGGTCCTTCGACACCGACCCTTCGCGGATCAACACGCGCATACCCTTGCGCAACTTCTCGAGGGCCTCTTCCGCACTGGTCGCCTCGTGTTCTGTCCGGATGCCTGCCGCGCAATAGGCGTTGAGGTCGGTTCCCGACAGCAGCGGGCAATGGCCGTCGACGTGTTCGCCCTCGAAGAGACGCAGCTTTTCCATGGCGCCGGGGTCGCGGTGGATCACGGCCGGATAGTTCATGAATTCGGCAAGGCCGATGCCCGAAGCATGGCCGCGGAGCGCAGAGAGATCGGTCGCGGACAGCTCTGCCCCCGCCGTTTCCATATGCGTCGAGGGAACGCAGGACGAGAGCTGGACCCGCAGATCCATCAGGGTGCGCTCGGAGGCCCTCTGGAAGTAACGGATACCCTCGGCACCGATCACGTTGGCGATCTCGTGCGGATCGCAGATCGCGGTGGTGACGCCGCGCGGGGTGACGCAGCGGTCGAATTCGAGCGGCGTGACGAGGGAGGATTCTACATGGAGGTGTGTATCGATGAATCCGGGAACGAGGATCAGGTCCGCCACGTCGACGACCCGCCTGCCCTCGTAATCCGCACATGTCCCGACGATGCGATCCCCCGCGATCGCGACATCGCCCTTCAGAAGCCCCCCGGTGACGAGGTCGAGCACTCGACCGCCGCGCAGGACGATGTCCGCGGGCTCCTCTCCGCGGGCGATGGCGATGCGTGTCTCGAGATCTGTCATTTTCGGCTCCGGTACTGCTCGTGTGGCTAGAGAACCTCAGCGGCAGGCGCGATGAAAGCCGAATTCGCATAAAGGAAAGGGGCCACCCGAGGGCCGCCCCTTTCCGGTGCAGGTCAGTGCGACCGACCGTCCCGGGCCAGGGAGGACGTGGGCCGATCGTTGTGTACCTGCATGTGATGGTCTCGCTCAGTCCGCCCTGTCACTGCGTAGATCAAGACGGCAATCATTGAGAGAGCGCCCAGCCCTATGATGAAAACATCCATGGACATTCGCTCGTTTCCTCACATCGTTTGGGGTCATAACCATCGGCGACCGAGACCGGTTCCCCCGACGTGAAGAATTCTGCCGTATCGGGTAATCCGGAGACCGGTCCGGCACCGAAAGACTATCCTCCCGAAGCGGCGAGCCTCGCTTCGGCTTCGGCGGCGTCGAGTTGTCTTTCGCTCCGACGGGCTGCTTTGGCAGCTTCGATCAGCGCGCGGAAGATGCGGCGATGTGCCCGGCGATAGAACAGGTGTTCGGGATGCCACTGCACCCCCAAGGCGAAGGGATCACGGGTCCGCTCGATGGCTTGGATCATGCCACCCTCGTCGCGCGCGGCTACCTGCAGACCTGACCCGAGCCGTTTGACCGCCTGCGTGTGGAGCGCGTTCACCCGCAGGCAGGGGACGTTGATGGTGCGCGCCAGCAGGCTGTCCTCGGTCACGTCGACGCGCTTCTTCGGCAGGATCGTCTTCATGTACCGCGAGTGGTATACTTCATAGGCTTCCTGATGGAGATCGCCGCCCAGCACCACATTCAGCATCTGAGCGCCTCGGCAGATGCCGAGAACCGGAAGGTTCCGGTCGAACGCCTCGCGGATCAAACGCGACTCGAGCTCGTCGCGCGACGGGTCGAGACGCACGCCGAGGCGGACCTCGCCGCCATAAAGGGTCGGAGCAATGTCGTCGCCGCCCCCGATGACGACCGCGTCCACGGATGTAAGATCCACCTCGCGACCGGCCCGCCATTTGATGGCGCGTCCGCCCGCCAAGCGGATGTTGAGCCACATCAGCGGGAAGATGCGCCACCCTGAGGCGCGTGAGACGGTTACACCGACGACCGGACGCGTCATGCGAAGGACCCTACCCGTTCGGACACTCGGCGTGTCCAGTCGCCGCGCATGGTCCTGTAGCTCGCCCGGTGGATCTTCCATTCGCGCTCCAGCTCCCGCAGGAGACCGGAATCTTCTGCCAGATCCTCGATGCGGACCCAGCGGTTCCATTCGAGGGCGAGTGACCAGTCCGGCTCGTCGATCCGGCAATCGGGAAGGCGGTAGTGAAAGGTCGGTCGCGGCGAGACCGAGGAGATGTCCATCTTCGCCGCGACGCGATCCTTGTCGAGATGCGCGAAGACACAAAGCATGTCGAGACCGTGGTTTCGGGAGGCCGAGCGTTCGAGATAAAGGTCGATGAGGTCGCCGACGCCGTGCAGTCCGCCTGCGGCGAGGCCGTCGAGCAGCGTGCGGGGATAGGGATCGACGAAAGGCAGCATCCGCCGCGACAGGTCGAGCCCCATGTCTCGGCGCAGGCTGTCTTCGCAGAAGGCGAACATCGCAAGCACCGGCAGAATGTCGGACAGCTCGTCGGACACGATCTCGGGGTTGAAATGCACACCGAAGCCCGCGGTGATACCTGATGCGGTGCCCGTCGCCCCCTGCCGCTGCAACGTGAGAAGGGTACGGTCGAGCTCTACGATCTTCTCGGGAAGGATCGGAGAGGTCACGATCTCCACAGGAACCACCGTGCGGGCGAGATCGTGCAGACTTTCCTCGAAGCGCGTTCCCGGCTTCGACAAGAGCGCCGTGTCGAGGTAGATCTGCACGTCCCCGAGCTCGGATCCTTTCACGACGAGGCCCTTCTCCTCACCTTGCTCGACGCTTCCGCCGCATTCGGTCGAGACGATCTTGGCGACCTCACTCTCGGGCAAGCCGCCGAACTCGATCTCGACTCCGACGCGTCGGGGCCTGCCGCCCGCGGTCTCGGCGCGGGGCAAGGGGCGAAGCTCGGGGACATGTGCCATGGGCTCAGTAATCCACCACTTCCGGCTTGAAATCGGAGAGGCTGAAGAGGACCCGGACCCTGTAGCGTCCGTCGCAGATCCCCTGGTCGAGCGTGCCGCCGAGCTGGGTCGCAAAGGCCTGGATCAGACGGTTGCCCAAGCCATTACGCCCGACTTCCTTCACGTCGCGCCCGTCCTCGCTCGCGCTGTTGGTGATCTCGAGCACCACGTTCCGGTCCGCCTCGCGTTTGAGGTCGACATGCATGCGGTAGATCCCGTCCGGATCGGGCGTCATGTACTTTCCGGCATTCGTCAGCGCCTCGGCGGTCAGGAGCGACATCGGCACGGCCTGATCGGGATAGACCTGAATCTCGGCAAGGCTCTTGGTCACTTCGAGGCTGACATTGGATTCGCGGGAGACGATGTTCATCTGACTGATGAGGTCGGACAGCAGGTCGGCGGCGTTCACGTGGCTGAGATCGCCGCTCTGGTAGAGGTTGCGGTGGATCGTGGCGAGGCCCCGGATGCGGTCCTGAAGGCGCTGGAGCACAATCTTGGTCTCTGGCGACTCGCTTTGCCGGATCTGCATGTTCATGATGGAGGAGATCAGCTGGAGGTTGTTCTTCACCCGGTGGTGCACTTCCTTCAGGAGGATCGTCTTCTCCCGCAAGGTGTTCTCGAGCTGCGCCTCGTCCTGCATGATGGAATCGGCCATATGCAGGAAGTCGTTCTCCATGTCGCGCAACTCGAGCGCCATGTCCTGCGCCGAACTCTGCGCCGGCACACGCCTGTCGCGCGCAAAGCTGCGCATTTGGTAGCGCAGCGTGCGAATGTGGCGGATGACAAGCCGGTTCACCGCGAGGTACGCCACAATGACACTTGCCGCCCACATGATGAGCGGCAGCGAACGGGCGAAGCCGGATGTTCCGAGGGTGGTCGCGGCGGAGCTGTCCTCCGGCCAGACCGACAATGCGTAGACGAGATCCGGCACGACGGGGGCGAGAGCGTAGATGCGTTCCTCGCCGTCCGCTCCGCGTGCGAGGAAGCTCTGTTCTTCGGCTCCTGCCAGCGTCGCAAGATCTATGTCTGCCGGCAAACGTTGTCGGGCGGCTTCGAGTCCGTGCTGGGTGCTGAGCACCTGCCCCATCCGGTTGAACGTGACGAGGTCGGTATATTCAGTCTGACCGGGATTGCGCGGGCGAATGAACTCGACCGGGATCGAGATGCTGACATGACCCTGGTGGACACCGTCGACTTCGAAAGGCTCTGAGACCACGACCACCGGCCCGGGACTGATCGAGGGGTTGTCGATCCGCGTGACAGCCGGGAAAGGTTCCTGAACGGCAGCTAGAAGCTGGGGAAAGTCGTTGAGATCTGCGGCGCGGCTGGACGAGCCACATTTCACCTGGCCACTCTTCAGCAGCACCCCGATATAGGTATAATTCTGGCTGCTCCGCCGAAAGTCCGCGAGGAAGTTGTCGCACGCTTCGGGATCGGTCGCGACGATGCTGGTCGTCGAACCGATGGCCTGCGCCGCCCCAAGCGCGCGCAGAACGTTTCGGCGCTCTGAGGTCGCGGCATTCTCGGTGATCCCGGTTACGCTGAGCTGCGACCGGGCCCGCGTCTCTTCCTCAAGTTGCGTGGTCTGCCAATAGGCAACGAGACCCAGAGGCACCAGCGCAATGGTCAGAAAGCCGATAATTCGGGCGCCGAGCCCGCTGGGGACCGGCCTCGGACCAGGCGCGCCGAGCATGCCTCACCCCGCTGCGGACGAACGATTGCCCGCGACGACCGCCATTGTGGCACTGTCTGTCATCTCGAGCGCTTCGTCCTCGGTCAGATGCATAAGTTGCGCCAGTCTGGCGCGGGCACGGTTCGTGCGGCTCTTGATCGTGCCGACCGCGACGCCGCACATATCAGCGGCCTCCTCGTAGGAAAAACCGGACGCACCGACAAGGACCAGCGCCTCGCGCTGTTCGTCGTTGAGTTCGGCAAAGGCGCGGCGAAAGTCTGAAAGCTGAAGGCGTCCGTCATGGGCCGGCTTCTCGGAAAGGCCTTCCGTCATCAGACCGTCAGCATCGGACACTTCCCGGCCCGCCTTGCGACGGTTGGAGTAGTAGGTATTGCGAAGGATGGTGAACAGCCATGCACGCATGTTCGTGCCCGGCTCGAAGGTATGGATCTTCGTCCATGCCTTCACCAGGCTGTCTTGCACCATATCGTCAGCAAGCGCCGAATTTCGCGTCAGCGAAAGGGCGAAGGCCCGCATTGCCGGAAGGTGCTCAACGATTTCGTCGCGCGGATCGCCAGCCATCACGACGTCTCATCGCGGTTTTGTGCCTCGGCATATCCCTGCCCATGCTCCTGCTGCTCCTGCTCGCGCAGCTGAGCCAACAGGTTGGTGAACCTGTCAGGCACTTCTTCATTGAGCATGTCCTGATAAACACGCTTTAGGTTATCGTCTATCACTTGCGCCTGCTTTGTATTGTCCCGGGTCTCAGCCATATTTTCCCTTACGCGCAAATCCCCATCGCACTCATCACGTAGCTCGGAACCAACAGTACCAACATGCGTTGGGTTCCAGAAAAAGTTTTAAAGGGACGTCACGATGACACAGGCCGACCTGAGCAGCGAAATTGGCGCCGCTCTTCCTTACCTCCGCCGCTACGCGCGCGCCCTTACCGGCGCACAGACCACCGGCGACAAGTACGCGGCCGCCACTCTCGAAGCGGTGCTTGCGGACAGAACGATGGTCGCCGAAGCAAGTTCCGGTAAGGCAGGTCTTTTCCAGGTTTTCCACGGAATCTGGGTTACCACGGGGGCACCGGTCACCGACGAGGACAGCGGACCGCGCGCAGCTGCGCAGCGTCACCTCGCCAAACTCACCACCAACAGTCGCGAAGCGCTGCTGCTCCACACGATCGAGGAATTCAGCGCCTCCGAAGTGGGCGAGATCATGCAGATCGGCGCGGACGAGGCTGAGACGCTGATCGAAACCGCGCGCAACGAGATGGCTGACGGCATGTCTGGCCGGGTCCTCATCATCGAGGACGAGGCAATCATCGCCATGGATCTCGAGAGCATCGTCGCAGATCTCGGCCATCGTGTGACCGGCGTCGCACGCACTCGCGAGGGCGCGGTGAAGCTCGCCGGTCAGGAAACCCCGGACCTGATCCTCGCGGACATTCAGCTTGCGGACAATTCCTCGGGGGTGGACGCGGTCAACGACATTCTTCGCGAGCTTGGCGAGCGCCCGGTCATCTTCATCACCGCTTTCCCTGAGCGTCTGTTGACCGGCGACAAGCCGGAACCGGCGTTCCTGATCTCCAAGCCCTACTCCGAGGAACAAGTCCGGTCAGCGATCAGTCAGGCAATGTTCTTCTCGTCCACTGAGACGCTTCGCGCCTGATACAGGCGGCAAGCCCAATCACTTGAGCCGGCGGCCATCGCGGTCGCCGGCTTTTTCGTGCGGGCGGCGTCACCACAGTAATGTTGGTCGCCTGCGAGGTGTGCCTACATTGCGCGGCCGGGGCGCGAAGCCGCTTCACGGCTGCACGACCCTCTTCCCCGAGGGGCGAGTCATGCTTGGAACCGGGCGGGGATCGGCGTGCGTCACTGATCGACATCCTGGGCCGCCCGACGGAAGGATCGTGCGGTGGTCGTTAACTATTTGCGATTCATTGACTTAAGCTGCTGCCGGTCAAACCCCTTTACTCCCTGGGCTCCTCAGCTAGAAAACTTTTTACAGAAAACAGCAATATTTTCGGTAACTTATTTATTTGTTTTCCAGATTGAGTATGATCTCCGCAAATCGCGCGTCTTGGAGGGATGCGGGATGATGGGAGGAGGATCACATGACCGAACTGCCGAAGACATTCAGCCCGAGCGATGCCGTGACCAAGGCCGCCCACGTTGACGCTGGGCGTTACGAAGAGATGTA
>NZ_JALZ01000068.1 GCF_000521785.1 Roseivivax halodurans JCM 10272 | reverse complement strand
AACATCGACGCCGACCTCGTGCGCGACGGCGGCGCCAATCTCAGCCAGACGGACGAGACGCTCGTAGAGATGAGCAACGGCTGCATCTGCTGCACCCTGCGCGACGATCTTCTGGACGAGGTCCGCAGGCTCGCGCTCGAAGGCCGCTTCGACTACCTGCTGATCGAGTCCACCGGCATCTCGGAGCCGCTGCCCGTCGCCGCGACCTTCGACTTCCGCGACGAGGGCGGCGACAGCCTGTCGGACGTGGCGCGGCTCGACACGATGGTCACGGTCGTCGATGCGGTGAACCTCTTGAACGACTTCGGGAGCCACGACTTCCTGCGCGACCGCGGCGAGATCATGGGGGAGGCGGACGAGCGCACGCTCGTGCATCTGCTGACCGACCAGATCGAGTTCGCGGATGTCATGGTGCTGAACAAGGTCAGCGACGCCGGGCCTGAGAGGACGGATGCCGCGCGCAAGATCATCCGCAGCCTCAACGCCGATGCGCGGATCATCGAGACCGACCATTCGGACGTCCCCGCGGGGGTCATCCTCGATACCGGCCTGTTCGACTTCGAGAAAGCGCACGAGCACCCGATGTGGGCAAAGGAGCTCTACGGCTTCGCCGACCACGTCCCCGAGACCGAGGAATACGGCGTCGCCTCCTTCGTCTACCGCGCGCGCCAGCCCTTCCACCCCGAGAAGGTGCTGGAGCTGCTGAATGGCGAGATGCCGGGCGTGATCCGCGCCAAGGGCCATTTCTGGATCGCGACGCGGCCCGAATGGGTGGCCGAGTTCTCGCTCGCCGGCTCGCTCTCGTCGATCGCGCCGCTGGGGCAGTGGTGGGCCTCGGTGACTGAAGCGCGGCGGCCCGATCACGACAGCGCCCGGGCCTATCTCGCGCAGCACTGGATGGAGCCCTGGGGCGACCGCCGGCAGGAGCTCGTCTTCATCGGGGCAGGGATCGACTGGCCCGCGCTGAAGGCGCGGCTGGACGGTGCGCTGGTGCCTGAGGCGGTCGCCCCGGGGCCGGACGCGCTGCCGGACCTCCCCGGTCCGTTCCCGGCCTGGTGGAGGGTGGCGGCATGACGGTTCAGCGCTTCGTCAGACCCGCCAGCACCCATGGCGTGGTGAGCACTCCGTCGCCTCACTGGATGCGGGATATCCGGGCCTCCGAGGTCGGCGGTGTCGTCTGGGACCGGGAGCCGCTGGCCTCGTTCCAGACCTGGATCGATGGACTGAGCCCGGCACGCCTTCCGAAGGCCCGGGTCATCTTGCGGCCCGCGGCGATCCGCGACGCGGTCACGGCGGCCTGCGACAACGCGGGCACGCCGGAGGGCCCGGAGCGGCGGCGCCTAATCGACGACTTCGGGGCGCTCGCGGACATCTTCTCGGACGTCATGGATGCCCGCTGGTTGCGCCTGCGCCTCGACGTGGTGACCGGCAATGCCTGCCGCCGCTTTCACGTCGACCGCATCACCGCGCGGCTCGTCTGCACCTATCGTGGCACTGGCACGCAATACGGAACCTCCGAGACTGGAGACGACGAACCGCAGACGATCCACACCGTCCCGACCGGATCGCCCCTCGTCATGCTAGGAACGCTCTGGCACGTGAGGCCCGATCAGGGCCTGCGGCACCGGTCGCCACCGATCGAGGGCGGCGGCGAGACCCGCCTGCTTCTTGTCCTGGATCCGGTAGACGACCCCCACGAGGAAGTATGAGCCGCAATCTCTCGACCTCCCTGCGCCGGCGCCGCCGCCGCGGTGACCCAATGCGTGATTTCGACCGGCTGCCTTCGCCGCTCCGGGCGTGGCTGGCGCAAGCCGCCTTGCCATGGTCTCCGGCATCCTGCCGCCGCATCTGGCGCAAGGCTCGAGCAGCGGGCTCGCTACCGCAGGACATCATCACGATCCTTGACCGGGCGGAACGGGTGGCGCTCGAACGAGACACATCGGTTCCGAAGGCGCCAAAAAATTCGTACCAAATTACAGCGGTAGAACCAGCAAGCGATCGATAGAAACCGAGAATTCTCGACTGCCGAGATGGTCCCCAAGTAAAAGACCTTCGCAAGTTAACGAATGCTGCGCGGCAGCACCCACTAAGAGTGTGCAGGTCGGCTCAGGGCCGAGAGCGCTCGCTCCGGGCTGATGTAGCCATGGTCCGTTTTCACCAAACCTTGGCTTAAATGTTCGCCTTCGGTCACCTTACCCATTTCAGAACCTATTCTTGACTATCAGGTGGCTGTGCCTATGCGGTTCCCCTCTTCCGTGCTGGTGAAATTCGTGGACATCCTCCACAGGCACCAGGGAGAGATGGCCGTGACGAATACCTCGTTCGGCGAACAGACCGTGCGCGTAGTCCTCCACATCTGCCACCTGACCGCGCATCACGGTCACCTCCATGGCATTCGTGTGGTCAAGTGGCACCGACAAGGCCGCGACGGCCTGGTCATGACGGGAGTGGCGGGTATGGGGCACGCGACGCCCAAGATCTCGGGTCGAGAGGTCCAAGGCGTAACTTATGACCCCGATGCAGTCCGCGTCATGGGGCGCGTTTCGCGTCAATGCGCGGCGGAGAAGGTCGCGGATTGCCTCGGACCGGTTGGTTGCGCCGGACCGCTCCATTTGTCGGTCCAGTTCGGCCAAAAGGTCTTCTTCAATTGCTATGGTAATCCGCTGCATGACCCTCTCCGTGCTGCTCTGCTAAGCATCCGCGTAGTGGAACCGGGGCGCAAGCAAAGCTGCACTTTACGCCGCCGACGGCCAAAGTATGAAATAGAACTTAATAATTCATACGCAGAGGTTCCGCATGCTCCGCCCGCTTTCCACTGCTGTCGTTGCCTTGTCCCTGCTACTGCCGGCACAATCAGAGGCGCGTTCGCTCGTGCTTGCCATCGGCGGAGAGCCTGACGGCGGGTTCGACCCGGTCATGGGGTGGGGTCACTATGGAAACCCGCTCTTCCAGTCGACGTTGCTGCGTTACGATGCCGAGCTCAATCTGGTCGGAGATCTCGCGACCGACTGGAGCCTTTCGGACGACGGGCTCGTCTGGCGATTGTCCTTGCGCGAGGACGCCATGTTCTCGGACGGAACGCCACTGACGGCAGAGGATGTCGCCTTCACTTACACCGCGGCGAGCGAAGCTGGAGGCCTGGCCGACCTGACCGTTCTGAGTGAGGCGCGCGCTCTGGATAACGCGACGGTCGAGCTGCAACTGTCCGAGCCCCGAATCACCTTCGTGTCGCGCCTTGCCACCCTCGGGATCGTGCCAGCCGCGAGTTACGACGAAGGCTATGCAAGGCAGCCTGTCGGGTCTGGCCCGTTCCAGATGGTCGAGTGGCGTGAAGGAGAACAGCTCGTCGTCGAACCGAACCCCCATTGGCATGGTGGCGAGATCGCCTTCGAGCGGGTCAGCTTCGTCTTCGGCTCGGAAGAGGCCGGGCAGGCGCTGGCCCGGACAGGGGCTGCCGACCTCGTGGGCGTGCCGCCCTCGATGGCCGATGCGGCCCCGCCGGGCATGAAGGTGCTGCATGTCGAGACGGTGGACAACCGGGGGTTGGCCTTCCCGATGCGGCCGAGGGCGGGCGAGACCACCGAGGCGGGCACGCCGATCGGCAACGACGTGACGGCGGACCGGGCGATCCGGGTGGCGATCAATCAGGCGCTCGACCGCGGGGCGCTGGTGGCGCTGGCGCTGAACGGCCACGGTCGCCCCGCATTCGGCCCGGCGGACGGCTTGCCTTGGGACAACCCCGAGGCCGCAATCCCCGGCAATGACCCCGCCGCCGCGATGGCGACGCTGGAGGCCGCCGGATGGACGGACAGCGACGGCGACGGCATACGCGAGAAGGAGGGCCTGAAAGCGGCGTTTCAAGTGCTCTACCCCGCCAGCGACAGCACGCGGCAGGCGCTGGCCCTTGGCGCTTCGGAGCAGCTGCGCGAGATCGGCATCGACGCCCAGCCCACCGGCAGCAGCTGGGACGAGATCGGTGCCTTGATGCATTCGCAGGTCGTCGTGCTGGGCTGGGGCGCCCATGATCCGTCGGAAATCTACTACCTGCATCATGGCGATTACGCCGGCGTCGATTATTACAACACCGGCCATTACGCGAAACCGGCGGTGGATGCGCATCTCGACGCCGCCGAGGCCGCGACGGGCTTCGACGAATCCCTCGCTGAATGGCAGGCTGCCGCTTGGGACGGCGAGACGGGGTTCGGCCCGAAGGGCGATGCGACTTGGGCGTGGATGGTGAACCTCGAACATGCCTACTGGGTGTCTTCGTGCCTCGATGTCGGGCCGTTGCAGATCCATCCGCACGGGCACGGCTTCCCGATCACCCATGACCTGCCCTCGTGGCGTTGGACCTGCGAATGAGCGCATGGCTTCCGGCCCTTCTGGCCGGTCGCATGATCCGGCTGGGCTGGCTGCTGCCTCTGGCGGCGGCCGGGCTCTTCGCGCTGATCTCGCTGGCGCCCATCGACCCGGTTCAGGCCTATGTCGGCGGCCGCACCTCGCAGATCGGCCCGGAACAGCGGGACGCCATCGCCGCCGCATGGGGGCTGGACCGGCCGGCCGCCGAACGGTTCGCCAGCTGGCTGGGTCAGCTGGCGCGGGGTGATCTGGGGCAATCCATCACCTTCAACGCGCCGGTGATGCAGGTGATCGCCGCCCGGCTGCCGGCGTCGATGGCGCTGGTCGGGCTGGCCTTCGCGCTGTCCTTCGTGCTGGGCACGCTGCTGGGACTTGCGGCGGGGGCCACGCGAGGGCGCTGGCCCGACCGGGTGATCCGCACTATCGCCGTCGTGCTGGCCGCCAGCCCGGGTTTCTGGGTGGCGATCCTTCTGGTCGCGGTTTTCGCGGTCGGGCTGGGCTGGCTGCCCGCCTGCTGCGCGACGCCGCCCGGGCAGCTGGCCTCAGAGGTCACGCCTGCGGACAGCTTGCGCCACATGGTGCTGCCGGTGGCCACGCTCTCGGTCGTGGGGATCGCGCCCCTGGTGCTGCACACGCGGCAGAGCCTGATCGCCTTCCTCGACAGCCCCGCAGCGCGGCACCTCTCCGCCCACGGGGCCTCGCCGCTGCGGCTGGCCTTCGGCCCCGGCCTGCGCCACGCGGCGGGCGTGGCGCTGACGCTGCACCTTGCCAGCGCCGGCGAGCTCTTCGGCGGCTCCGTGCTGGCTGAAACCGTCTTCGCATGGCCCGGCCTCGGGCAGGCGACGGTGCGCGCGGCGACCGGGGCGGATGCGCCGCTGCTGATGGGGATCGGGCTGGCGACGCTGCTCTTCGTCTTCGCCGGCAACCTGCTGGCCGACATCGCCGCCCGGCTGGCGGACCCGCGCCTGAGGCGAGTGGCATGAGCGGCGCGGTCGACCCAACCCTCCCGCTGCCCGCCCGCCGCCGGAATCCGCGACGGCGCGCCACACGCCACGGGGTGGTGGCGCTGGCGCTGCTGGGTGCTGTGCTCCTCGCCGCGCCGCTGCTTCCCGAGGGCGCCCTGTCGATCGACCGTGCCGCCCGGGCGCTGCCGCCGGATCCGGCGCATCCCATAGGAACCGACATGCTGGGCCGCGACATCGCCGCCCGCACACTGGCGGCCCTCGCGAAGAGCGTGCAGGTCGGTCTGCTGGCGGCGGGAGCCTCGACCCTCGTCGCCGTGGTCCTGGGGCTGGCGGCGACCTTCGGGCGCGCCGCGGATCACGTCGTGGGAGTGCTGACTGAACTCGCCCTAGGCCTGCCGCATTTCGTGCTGCTCATCATGATCGCCTTCGCCATGGGAGGCGGCACAACCGGTGTCGTGGTCGCCGTGGCGCTGACCCACTGGCCGCGGCTGTCGCGCATCATGCGGCATGAGGCGCAGGGCATCGCCACCTCGGATTACGTGGCCATCTCGCGCGCGCTCGGGCGATCACGGCTCTGGGTGGCCCGGCACCATCTGGCGCCGCACCTCGTGCCGCAGATCATCGCGGGCTTCATCGTGATCTTCCCCCACGCGATCCTGCACGAGGCCGGGCTCAGCTTCATCGGCCTCGGGATCGAACCGCATCTGCCCTCGATCGGCGTCATGATGTCCGAAAGCCTGAGGGAGATCATGGCCGGTCACTGGTGGGTCGCCGCCGCCCCCGGCCTTGGCCTGATGCTGATCGCCCTCGCCTTCGAGCGGTTCGGCGAGGCGCTGCGCCAGTTGTCAGGCCCGCCGGGGGCGACGACATGACCCTGAAGGTCGAAGACTTGTCGGTGAGTTTTCCCACCGGCCCCGTCCTGGCGGGGATCTCGCTGGCGCTGGAGCGGGGCGAGATCGTCGGGCTGACCGGCACCTCCGGCGCGGGCAAGAGCCTCGTCGCCGAGGCACTGGCCGGCGCGCTCCCGGGGGACGCCACGCGAACCGGCCGGATCACCGTGGACGGGGCGCTGGCCCCTCCCCACATGGTCGCGCTGGCCCCGCAGCGGCTGGACGCGCTGGACCCGCTGGCGCCCGTCGGCCGCCAGATCGACCGGTTCGCCCGTCTCGCGGGCCGATCCGCCGATGTGCCCGGCGCCCTCGCAAGCGTCGGCCTGCCGGCGACGACGGCCCGGCTCTATCCGCATGAACTCTCGGGCGGCATGGCGCGCCGCGTGCTGCTGGCCACGGCCCTCGCCACGGGCGCGGACTGGATCGTCGCCGACGAACCGACAGTCGGGCTGGACGAGGCGGCAGCGGGTCGCATCCTGTCCTTGCTGGCTGACCTCGCCGCCTCCGGCCGCGGCGTGATCGTGATCTCGCATGACCTGATCGGGCTGGCGCGGATTGCGTCGCGCGTCGTCATCCTGCGCCAGGGCCGGCACGTCGAAACGGCACCGGCGCACGCATTCGATGGGCTGGGCTCATGCCTGCGCGAGGACTTCTCCCGGGCGCTATGGCAAGCCCAGCTTGCACCGGACGCGCCATGCTGACGGCCCGCGACCTCTCCCTCGCCTATGGCGACCGGCAGATCCTGAACGGGATCGATCTCGACATCGCCGAGGGCGAGGTGATCGGGCTCGGCGGGCCGTCGAGCACCGGCAAGACCACTCTGGGCCGTGTCCTTGCAGGGCAGCTGCTGCCCGATCACGGCGAGGTTCTGCTGGAGGGAACGAAGGTGGGCCCGGCAGCGACGGGGCACCCGGCCCGTGCGCAATACGCGCCCCAATCCTCCGAGCTCGCGGTAGACCCCCGCTGGCCCGTGCGCAAAGTCCTGGCCAACGGCATGGCCCCAGACCCCGAAGTTCTTGCGGCGCTCGGCATCCTCGACGTCTGGGCGGATCGCTTGCCCATGCAGCTGTCCGGCGGCGAACTGGCCAGGGTCTCTTTGGCACGTCTGTTCCACCCACACCTGCGGCTCCTGATCTGCGATGAGATCACCAGCCAGCTGGATGCAATCGAGCAAGACCTGCTTCTGCGTGCCCTGGTCGGTCTGACCGGCCGGCGACGGATCGCAGTACTGCTCATTTCGCACAATAGTGTCCTGAGGTCTCGGTTCTGTCGCAGCAGCTTGGCGCTAGACCGCCAGGACGACAGATAGTCGTACCAATACCAGCCATTCTTACATGTCGCAGGGCTTCGTTGCACAAAAGCGGGTGTAGGATTCATCTCGTGATTCCAGCGTGGTAACCGGGGGGGCATGAGCGCCCCCCTCCCGCCGAGCTACAGAACGAAGAACTGGCCGGCCTACAACGAAGCGCTGAAACAGCACGGCTTTCTGACGATCTGGTTCGATCCGAACATGGTCTAGGTGCCTCCCGCCACAGGCAAGCAAGGTCGGCAGCCTCAATACAGCGGTGAGGAGGATCAGGAAACGGTCCAGCGGACCCTTTCCCGGACGAGCGCGATCCAGACCTGTCTAACAATGAAACTCCCGTTCGGCATGGCGCTCCGGCAGATGCCGGGCTTCGTCGAGAGCCTCTTGCGTCTGGTCGGTCTCGACTTGAGCGTGCCGGATTGCAGCACGCTCAGCAGGCGCCAGAAGACCATGGCCGTGGACATTCCCTACCGCGGGTCAAAGGGATCGCTGGATCTGCTCATCGACCGGCATCAAGGCGGAGGGCGAAAGCGAGTAGCACGCGCGCAAACATGGTGGTGCCAAACGCCGCCTGTGGCGCAAGATCCATATCGGTGCCGACGAGCAGACGCTGGAAATTCGGCCCATCGAGGTCACCGGTAGCAATGTCGGCGATGCGCCGATGCTTCCCGAGTTGCTGGATCAGATTCTGGAGGACGTCGAGATCGGATTGGTCACCGCGAACGGCACATATGATACCCGCAAGTGCTATGAAGCCGTCGCAGATCGAGGGGCACGCGCGTTCGTCGGGGAAAGGCCACCCGGACCCTTTCCTGATCCTCCTCATTCCCGCCCCGTAAGAACGCCAAGCCCTGGAAGCCTCCGACCGCCGGCGCCATCGCCAGGAACGAGGCCCTTCGCGCCGCGAAATACCTCGGCCGCGAAATCTGGGGACAATGGAGCGGGTATCACCGCCGAGGCCGTGCCGAGACGAGACGACACAAAGATGCATTGCGTGAAGCTACTGAGGCAGAGCCTCATGGCACGCGACTTCGATCGCCAGGTCGCAGAAATCCAAATCCGCCCCGCCGGGTTGAACGGCTACACCGCGCTCGGGATACCTGTCACCGAGCCCGTCGGATAAGTGCGTCCGGGGGAAGGAAAAGTGCAGCCTTCACCCTCTTTGCGCAATATGTATAACCGCCCCTTGCGCAA
>NZ_JALZ01000067.1 GCF_000521785.1 Roseivivax halodurans JCM 10272 | reverse complement strand
ATCTTGAAAGCCTCGCGCGCGTCACCGACAATCCCGACATCCGGCTGTCCGCCGTGGCGACCTGATCAGCTTTGGACCTCTCCGAAGGTCGGCGCTCTTACACCATCCCCCGGGGCACTACCTAGCCGCGCATCACGCGCATGTTCAACTCATCCACCAGCCGCCGGATCGCGGCATTCAGATCGGCCTGGGAGAAGAAACGCAGGTTGCGCAGCCGTGCCAGTATCCAGCGCTGCGCGACCTGCACGGCGACTTCCACCTTCGCCTTGTCGCGGGGCTTGTAGGGACGCGCCGGCAGGATCGCCGTGCCATAGTGGCTGGCCATCTCCGCATACGTCCGGTTCAGGCCCGGATCAAAACGATCGGCCTTGAACACCGCCGACTTCAGATTGTCCGGCACCACGACCTTCGGCACGCCGCCGAGGAACGTGAACATCCGGACATGCGCGTCAATCCAGTCCTCAAGTCCCTCGGACGCCACAGCCTCGGCGTAGGTGTAGTTGGATGCCCCCATCGCCGCGACGAACAGCTTCATGGCCCGAACTTCCCCGGTCGCAGGATCGATCACGTCGATCATGTCGCCCGCGAAGTCGACAAAGACCTTCTCGCCGCCAATATGTGTCTGGCGCATCGTCGGCCGGACACGGCCCTTCCAGGCCTCGTAATGCTTGCAATACCACGCGTAGCCGAAGCCAAGCGGATGAGCCGCGCGATACTCTTCCCAGAGCAGGGCACGCGTGACGCCTGGCCGCCGCAGTTCCCGATCCACGAGGGACCAATCGGGCACGAAACGCTCCCCGTCCGCCACCGACGGCGCTGTCGGGAACAACAGCAACTCGAGGTCGTCGTCGGACAGCGCGCCCGGAAGTGGCCAGCTCAAGCCGGCTGTCCGCGCCCGCCCAAGATAGGCCCCGACAGTTCCCTTCCCCAGCCCAAGAGAGGCGGCAATCGCCCTCTCGCTCATCCCCTGAGCATACTTCAACCGTAGCACATCGCGTATCCGGCGCATCGACAGTCGTTCCGTTGGCATCTCGGCTCCCTCGTTCAAAAACGAAGGTCACCGTAGCTTCAGACTGTCGGCCAAACCCGCCCACGATCGCGTGGAACGGCTGCCCATCATCGCGTGGAATCGCTGCCCATGATCATATGGAATGGGCGCCCATCATCCCGTGGAACACGCACGACTCCGCTTTGATCGACCGTTAGTTGCGTTTCGTACCCGCAAGCAGACCGCCTAAATATTGACAGGCCGCGCCAAAGGGTGCTGCAGTTTCCTGTCGATATTTGCGAAGGGACGGAAGACGTGAATGAATTTCAGCGCGCTCGCCTCCGGAGTGCCTGGATCCTTGGACCGGCTTTTCTCCTGGGGCTCATCTGCACCGGCGCAAAGGTCAATCAGGCCGGTCCGGGGGTCCTGTTCGCGGTCTCGGTCGTCATCATCATGGCCCTGACCGTCGTTGGCGTGCGCAAGAACAGCTACCTGTATGTCGCGGATCAAGATTACGCCCTGGCGCGAACCGCCCTGCCCATGCTTGTTCTCGCCTTCAATCTCGGCTCGGGAATATTGCTCGCGGTCGACAACGGAGCGAAAGCCACCCTCTACCTCCTGGCCGTCGCGGCACTGCTCGCGGGGGTGCATGTGCTGACCGTTCTGACCCACCGGTTCACTGCCTCGCAGGCGCGGTAGACGGCCGTGGAGGAGATCACGACGATCCTGAAGGACTACTGCGACCACCATCAGCTTCCTCACGCGAGCTGCTACTGACGGCGGGCCCTGAGCACATGGGATTCCTTAGTTGGTTCGGCGACACCTGGGACGAAGTCGAAGCGCGCGAGGTCAGGATGTCTCCATCCTGACCGGTCAGAATTTGATCCCGAAATCGTCCTCGAGATCGTCCTCAGGATCGTCATCTTCTGGTGTGTCACCGGGCCACGATCGCGACGTGTCATTGCGCCATCTGCTGTAGAGACCATCGGGCCCGACCGCCTGAACACGCTCCATCTCGGCCTCCAACGCCTCGGTATCGGCCTCGTACGATCCGGGTTCGTGTCCCCAGCCCCGAACAACGATGCGGGATTTCAGGACTCCGACGCAGAGTTCAGTTGTAAGGTATTCTGCATCCGCCAAGAGGTCGTAGGCCACTCGAAGAGGCGCACCGGCGATGTTGGGGTCCTCTGAAACACTGATAAGAGCGTTGCCTGCCCGCAGGAGCGTATCGGCTTTCTCGTCGGCCATCAGGTAGGTGTCCGTTTGCGTGATCGACTGAACGAGGTCTGCCACTTCTACGACGGCATTGAAATCGTCCGCGGTGACTGCCCGGGTCAGCTCCCGCGACAAAACAGCGACGGGTGCGTATGAGCCCTCTGCTACATCCATCGCATTCCGGAAAGCCGGTCGCGAAGATGCATAGTCGCCATCGAGACAGGATGCCTCGGCGCGAATGAGCTGTACTTTTCCTGGCACTCGCGGGGCACCGACGACGTCCGTAAGGCGATCCGCGTCTTCAAGGTACTTCGCAACCACATTCACTTCGTACGCGTGCTGCGAGAAGTCGGAGAGGGTTGCCTCAGGATCAATCACCATCGTGGTGTAATTCTCCGAAACCGCCGCTTCCGCTTCCAGAAGTCGAATGTCCCTGTAGTACTCTGCGATCTTAACAACCGCCTCCCTGGCAGCGTTGTCGTCCGGTAGGCTGTTGATGACAGCCAGCAGGTCATCGGTTTTAGGGCGCGATGTTTTCAGTAGTTTATCCAGGCACACTCGAGCACCGCTCTGGTCTGTCGTATGGGTTTCATCCAGAGCTTTCTGCGCCGTTTGCACCATGTGATCGATGATGAGGCGCTCAGTATCAGGCAGGATCGGCTCCCAGGTATTCATTCCGATTGAGACCGGCTTACGTGCAGTTTCACGGACACCTAGGTCGTAGCTCTGGGTGATCATCGCTTCGCGGTATTTGAGGCTGCAGCGCTTGGTGATCTCCAGCCCTACATCCACCTCGTCCTCTTCGAGACGGGAAAGGTTTTGGTAGGCGATCTGGACGTGTCGGTGATCACGGGGGCGCTTGCTTGCAGACATGTCAGCAACGAGCTCACAGATTCGAAGATGCTCGAGACGAGATGCTTGCACGCCGTCTGCGCCAGACAGGAACCAGCGGGTTGAGTTGAACTTTCTTAGCTCGAAGATCGCTTCGAATTGGCGACCGTCGATGAGGTCGCCGCAGAGCTCACCGAATTCCTCGATGTGCGCATCTGGATCGTGGATCCTCAGACTTCTCATAGCGAGAGACCACAGACGAATTTGGTCGGCCGACATGGGGTTCCGAGTGATTGCCTCACATCTGGCGGAGAGATGCCTATGCAGCGTCTCGGCAATGTGGGTGAACAAAGACGGCTCCCGTCCCCGGAAATCGGCGACCAGCTCCCGCTGTAAGGTCGCCGGCATGTCCAGAACCCCGTCCTCGCTCACCTCGAGATAACTGTTGAGAAAGAACGTGTCCCAGTCGGTGCTTCCGAGATATGACGGGTACGCCAGCTTCAGGGCATCGTAGGTTTCCCGATCCAGCGGCACAGCCATCGAGATTAGTCCGAGGCGGTTGCGCTCTTCCTGGGGCAGGCTGCTGACTTCCGACAACTCGTTCTGGAAGACGTCGGAGATCGTCGCCAGATCGGGATCGGACAGATAGCGAGACTTCAGTAGCTCAAACTTCTGCGGATGACCACGAGAATACCTGACGATGGAATCCCGCGCGTGTGGATCATCGATACCTTCGGCAGCGAGGTACTCGTCGAGGTCTTCGGCGCCTACGGGCGGCAGGGGCATGACGCGCTGGACAACGGTATGAAACCCCTGCTCTCCCCAATCGGGCATCTCTCGCGATGACACCAAGACGTCGATGCCTTTCGTTTGCTGGATCAGCCGCTGGAGCCATTTGACCTCTTGGGTCTGCTCAAGACTGTCCGCGATCAGAAGGAGCCGGGTGTCAGGCCGTTTCGCCGACATCCGGCGGATGTCGTGGGCAAGGATGTCTGGGAGGAGCCGACGGATCTCGGTGACCGGCATACTGGCGATGCGCTCCATCGGTTCGCGGACGTCACGGCACTCATGGTGCTTCAGGATCCGGTGGACGCCCGACATGACCATGCCTTTCAGGAAACCACTATTGGCGAAGCCGGACACCGCGCCCACGACCTCCTGGGCCGGATCGACGGCCCATTCAGCTGTCCAGTCCAGAAGCTCTTCACCGATCAAGTTGAACTTCTTCGAGAAGATCCTTGGGTATTCCTGCTCGATGTCCTTCTCGGGATTGCTTTCCTTGAAGAGCACGGTGAGCGCGAGATCGAAGCATGGGAATGTCACGCGGGGATGGTTTGCCGACAGGCTGGCTCTGATCTGAGCAAGGCCGCGCTCTGCGGTCCGCCGGTCCGGGTTCGAGAAGTCGACCAACCCGATGGCGACATCCTGACGTTTGTTCTTTTCCTTCGAGGAACGCTTGCCATCGAGACCATTCCTATAAGTCTCGATCATCGTTGTCTTCCCGATGCCCGAGCGTCCTGTCAGAAACAGGAGATTGTAGTCTTCCTGAAAACGCAGGTCATCGAAGTACCGGTCGAGCAAGAACTGCTCTTCGTATCGACCGGCAAGGCCTTGGCGTGGCCGGTAATTCTCGAATTCAAACTGAGGCTTCATTCCGCTCGTCCCGTTCTTTTTCCAGCTTCGACGATGTCGCCCTCCAACTTGAGAGGCAACACCGCCTATCCAGAAGCTCACCGAGACGATGCAAGTTAGCACACCGCCGGCAGGAGATCGGCCAACGTTGCTTTCATCATGGCGCACATATCCCCGCTAATACGGGAGATATCCATGTCGAAGGACCATGAAAAAACGCGCGAATGTTCCTTGAGGAGGAGCAACTGGCGCAGGAAAGTGTTGATCGCATCGCGCAGAAGATGCGCCGCCGCCGCCCGGAAGCTGGCGGCCATCTCTTTCAGAGCGCCAAACTCTGGGAGGCGTGCGGTATCGATGTCTCCGCTGACCATTTCGATCCCGATGGGCGCCCGGACATGGAGCCGACAATTCCGTGGAGCCTTACAGCCGGCCTGCGACCGAGCGCGATTGACGGACAGGCCTCGCGCGATCTGCCAAAATCGCCCCGCTACGTTACCACGATCGATCCCCTGATATCCGACAGGACCACAGCGCACTCGATATGGCCGACAACGCCACGCTGTTGCACTTCCGCGAACAGGCTAGGCACGACAGGAGACTTCACGATGGCCACCGGCACCGTGAAATGGTTCAACGCAACCAAAGGCTACGGCTTCATCGCCCCCGATGCGGGCGGCAAGGACATCTTCGTCCACATTTCGGACGTCGAGCGCTCCGGCCTGACCGGCCTCAGCGACAACCAGAAGGTCAGCTACGACATCAAGTCGGGCCGCGATGGCCGCGAGTCCGCCGAGAACCTCGAGCTCGCCTGATCGGCGATCCAGAGGTTGAGACGAGGGCGCCTTCGGGCGCCCTTTTTTATGGGCGAGCGTCAAACGAGACGATCAAAGAAGCCGAACTAACTCCGCCTCCATATGCAGAATCAAGCTCGTCAGCGGCCGATTGGGCGACGGACGCGGAATGTCCGGATCGAGCCGAGATTGACCGATGCTGCGAAGTGCGCAAAGGTCGCTTTCGCGAGCGCGGTCAATATCCACTGCTTGCAAGCGGAGATTTCACATTGAGCGGATTTACATGGGAACGCGGACCGTTCACCCGATGCGCCAAGTGCGAACAAACGAAAATGGGCATCCTCTCTGCCGGGGGGCAATCGTTGACCAAACGCTGCACAAACTGTCGAGCGACGGTGCATATCCCGCTACCCGCACTAGACAAGAAGGCGATCTATCTGGACCAGTTCATGTTCAGCATGATCTACAACGTCAAGAACGACGGGAATCTGCCAAAGGGCCATGAAGGTTTTGCAAAAGAGGTTTACGCGCTGCTAAGGCGGTGCGTTCATCTACAGCAAGTCTTCTTGCCCCACTCCGATATCCATCATGATGAAACAACGGTCTTCCACAGCCCCATAGACTTGCGGGGTTTGTATGAGTTTTTCGGTGGTGAAGTTTCCCTAATGGATTCTCGCGATGTCGAGCTTTTGCAGGACATTCAATTCGCAAAGGCCTACTTCGATGGGGCAGAGCCTGCGGTTTCTCTTAGCCTAGACGAGATTGCGGACAGTCGAAGGAACGAATGGCTGCCCGACATGCACGTAGGTGTGCGGGCCGACTATAGCCAATTTGCAGATCACATTCGTACCGTAAGGGGCGAAGTGCATAATGCAATGAAACAACTCGCAGATACTTGGCTTGAGAAGAGGGTAACGTTTGCGGATGTACTCGAAAGTGAGTTCTCAGCAATTGGGCCGACAAAGAAGCAGGCCTTTGCGAACTGGTTTGAGGAAGTTTCAAACCCTGACCCAAACGACCCGCTGGCGCTTCTTGAGAGTTCAGGTAGGCCGATTTATCGAGAGTACAGAGAGCTGTGCCGCCTACTTGAAGATCGTGGAGTTGATGAAGGCCAGCAGCCGATCAAGATTATGGAGTTTTGGCATTGGGATCAACTACAGAAAATACCACACCAAAAAATTTCATCGTACCTGTTTGCCGCTGTGGCTCGGCGGGTGGCGATGGGCGAGAAGAGAATAGTTGACCGTGGCCTCGTGAACGATGTGAGGACAATCTCGACGTACGCGCCATACCTGGATGCACTATTCGTCGACAAGCGCTGCGCTGCATTATTGAAGGAGGAACCACTTGAGGCTGAGTTGGAGTACAAGGCCCGCATTTTCTCTCTCAGCGACACAGACGAATTCTTGGAATACCTACGGGAAATAGACGGCAATACACCAGATGGAGTTCGCGAGTATGCGGCAATGATTTACGGTATTGATTAGATACAGTTGAGGTAAAAGCAGAATTTCGCGCAGCCGCAGCGAATGGCAGCAAAGTCCTCGCTGCCGCCGCTCAGGTAGGGCGTGGCGAAGGTTTGCGGAGAGCCCATCTTCGACGAATGCTGACCAATCTTTGACTGTGTTCTATGTTCAGATCAGATCTGAAGCGCTTGAAACGCATCCACGATAAATCCGCGTTTTGCGACCTATTGCTAGCGTAAGGGAATTAATGAATTGTTCGAAAAGATTTTGCAGTTTGCAAGCGAACATCCTAACACACTCGCAGCAATCTCAGGGCTGGGCTCGGCGCTAGCTGCATTAGCTGCTGTATTACTGAGCGCGTATGCTCTTTTATTACAACGCAGGCACAATCAATTATCCGTCCGACCGATAGCCCATTTTGGCTACGTCGATTACGAGAACGAGATCGCAGTTTGGCTCAGAAATTCGGGCGTTGGCCCCATGAAAATAGATGCCATTACAGTCTTTTGCGGAGATTCCAAGCGATGTACCACCACGTTGATCGAGCACATGGAATGCAACAATGTTGAGGGTAATTGGTCTTTCTTTTCTGGAAACTTAAAAGGAAAGACACTTGCCGCTGGCAGCGTGTTGCACCTATTGAAACTGGAAGGGGACCCGGAAGACGAAGATTATATAATGAGCAGGGAGGCAACAAGAAGGGTTCTTCTTAATATAGAATTGAAGGTTACTTATTCGGATATTTACAATAGGATCATTGGAACGGAAGCACGACGGCTTGCCTTCTTCGGGCGGCATTACTTTGACTATAATTTTGAAACACAGACTTTGAGCGGACGTTAGAGTAAGCGAATCGAATGCCCGCTCCGTCCGCAGTGCCGACGCACGCGCGAGCCGCAGCAAACATCGGGAGTGAGCCGTGCTTTACGGCGTTTCTGCATTGCAGCTAAATTGACACTGAGGCTTTTGCCTTGCTAATTCGGCGAGCTTTGCTACCGTTCCCGAGCATTATCGGCATATTTAGCCCCCACTTTAAACTTCAAATAAAAGCAATCCACGGAACACGTATGACCGCACTTAACTGGGAGCTGGCTCCCGAACATGTTCTCATCTTATCTGACAGCTTGGCGCTATCTGGTGACGACCATCGACCCGCGTTAATGACAACGAAGGTGTTCCCCCTGTCGCATCTGGGTTTGTGTATTGCAGGCACTGGTGCGCAACCTATGGCTAAGCGGTTTTGGGCGCACGCTAATAGTAAATGCGTAGTGTCAGACGTCGCCCACCTTGATGAGTACGCCACCGATATTCTTCGCGATCTTTGGTTGCAATTACACTCCGAGCCTGATTATCAAACTGAGGAGGGGCGTCGCTCTACGAGCACAGTCTATGTCTATGGGTGGAGCACCGTCGATGACGCTTTCATCGGCTTTGCTTACCGTTCGGTAAACGACTTCGTCTCTGAGCCTATGGGCTACGGGGTTGCCGCAAAACCTGCTCCAAACTCGGGTGAGCTTCCGGAGATTAACGGACTTAAAGAGTTTGTCGAGCTGATGCTACTGCAAAAGCACGAAGACCGTGAACGTCCAAGAATGGAGCGTATTGGCATAGGTGGCGAAATACTGATGACGCTCATGGTTCGGGATGAAACTGGCTTCACGGCAATCAAACAGCAACCGATCTTCAAGTTTGATGACTATGACGAAGACTGGGATTTAATACTCGCGAAACTACCCGGGAATCAGGATCATCCGCTCTCGATTGCTGCTCTTGCGAGGGACCCGTAGCATCTGCGGCGCTGCTTGAACCTAGCTCGTTTCTACTTCAAATCTATTTTCTAGACCCGCCTTGCATCACATATATGCTGACCTGAAGTTCTACTCCTCTTCTCAACCGGGAGTGGGCGCTGCTAGGTTCTGGTCATGATTTCTGGCCGGGTCATAAATCACGATTTTTGTCCCGGATAGGTAGCTGCCGTTGGTCGAAAGCCAGCAAAGTCCCGCGGTGCCGCCACTCTCGCCATCCGCAGCGAAGGTCGGGAGTGAGCTGATGGTGTTCTCTAACAGGCTGCTGAAAAAGGCC
>NZ_JALZ01000066.1 GCF_000521785.1 Roseivivax halodurans JCM 10272 | reverse complement strand
CACCATTTCCCGGGACACTACCTCAGCAAGGGTCAGAAGGGGCCAAATTCTTAAAACGGCGAGCTCAAGAATGCGGGGCCTTCGAAGTCACTTCATGACACTACGTTAAAGTTGTTGTCTTCAAGTGCGCCATGGTAAAAATTTGCCTTAGAAAACAAACTTTTCCCAGTCGGATACCGAATCATGCCTGTGCGCCACATCCACCTCGTTCTCGACAAAGAACGAGCCTCGCTCCTACGAGCTTGGGGCTCAACCCAGGCGGAAGAAGGCCTTATCCGCAAGGATCTGTTCTCTGAGCGCGAAGCGCGATCCCAGATCGAAATGCTCTACGATGCCCTGACCAAGGGCGTCAGCGCCAGCGTTGAAGGCGACATGCTCGACCCCGAGGCTGACTGCTGGGACGATCTGCGCGCGGCACTGGCCGAGGTCACCCGCGAGCGCACAAAGCGCGGTGTCTCCACGGGAGATATGGCAGCCTTTGTCCTGGCGCTGAAATACCCACTCTTCGAGCGCCTCGGCGCCACCGTCGATGACACTAATGGACGGGTTCTGATAGAGGCCATCAACCAGTTCACCCGCCTGATCGACGCCGTGTCCCTCTACACCACGGAGCTGTGCATCTCCGAGCGGGACAAGACCATCAAGCGCCAGCGGGACGAGATGATGGAACTTGCCTCCCCCGTGGTCGAACTGTGGGACCGCGTCATCGCCGTGCCGCTGGTCGGCACACTCGACTCCATGCGCGCGCAGGAGGTAATGGAAAACACCCTTTCGGCCATCGTCGAAAAGAAGGCCGACATCGTCATCATCGACATCACCGGCGTCGTGACCGTGGATACCCAGGTCGCGCAGCATCTGATCCGCACCGCCGCCGCCGTCCGTCTTATGGGCGCCGAGGCAATCATCAGCGGCATCAGCCCGCGCATCGCTCAGACGATGGTGCAACTTGGCGTCGACACCGGCGAGGTGCGCACGCGCAGCTCGCTGCGGATGGCGCTGGCCGATGCCTTCCGTCAGCTCGACACCGATGTCGTTGTTCGCAACGCCCGGTAAGGACGAAAGTTGATGGCACAGGCAGCAGGATTGTTCATGGTCGACGAGATCATGCTGGTCGCGATCGACGAGGACATCAACGATAGCGACATCGTTGCCTTGCAAGACCACCTCGCGGAGGAAGTCCATGCCAACGATGCGCAGGGCATAGTGATTGATATCAGTGCGCTCGAGATCGTTGACACCTTCGTCGGGCGGATCATCGCGCAGCTGGCGGGCATAGGTATCCTGCTTGACGCGCCGACCTACCTCGTGGGGATGCGCCCGGCGGTGGCCATGACGCTGGTTGAGCTGGGCATGACTCTGCCGTCGGTTAAGACGGCGCGAAATCTTCAGCACGCGGTCACCCGCCTCCGGGCCTCGCGGTGAAACGCCTTCGCGCGCTGCCCGGCACCCTGTTCGAGCGGCACGAGATCACCGCCGAGCCGGATGTCTTTCGCGCGCGGCAGGCAGTGGGACGCGCCATGGACGCGCTCGGCGCAAAGGTCATCCGCAAGACCCGCCTTGTCACCGCCGTCAGCGAGATCTTCCGCAACGCTCTAATTTACGGGGGCAGCGCGGTGGTGCGTATCTACTGCGACGCGGAGGACCGCATGGTGTGGGTCGACTGCTCGGACAACGGTCCCGGCATCGCCGACATGACGCTTGCCATGAGTGATGGCTATACCTCAGGCCGCGGCCTCGGGCGCGGGCTTGGCGGCGCCAAGCGCCTTGCGGATGAATTTGAGATCGTCTCCGAACCCGGGGTCGGCACACAGGTTAGATTGGCCGGGCGCGCGTGACGCGGCCAAGGCTGAAAGGGACGGCGTCATGCTTGAATGTCTCACCATCGCTTCGCGGGCGGATGTGGCCGCCGCGCGACAGCAGGCAAGAGCCGAGGCCTTGCAGGCCGGGCTGAGCGCGGAGCGTGCCGAGGACATCGCCATCGTCGCGACAGAGTTGTCGACCAACATCATAAAATACGCAGGCACGGGACGGTTCCTCGCCCAGGCGGTGCCGCAACCCGACGGCGTCTGCCTCGCGCTGGTGGCCTGCGACGAGGGCCCGGGGATCGAGAACCTTGACCAAATGCGCCAAGACCAAGTCAGCGGAGGCGACAGCGCCGGAATCGGCATTGGAGCGATCGAGCGTCTTTCCGACCGGGCCGATGTCGTCACCAGCTCCTCCGGCACGATTTGGGCGTGCGCCTTCGACAGTGCAGACGTGAAACGCCCGCACGGGCTCGATATCGCTGGACTGCGGTTGTCGCATCCTACCGAACAGGTTTGCGGCGATGCCTGGGGCACCGTGGCCCATCGCGCGGGCGTGCGCTTGGTGCTGGCCGATGGCATGGGCCATGGGGAAACCGCCGCCGAGGCAGGTCAGATCATGGTCAATGCCTGCCTCCGGCGCCCTGTCGACACGCCGAAACAACGCCTGCTGCAACTCGCCGAGGAAATGGCGCGCAGCCGTGGCGGGGTGGCCTCCCTGCTCGACCTGGAGCCCGATATGCAGCGCGTCTGCTACGGCAACCTCGGCAATATCAGCGGCTTCTATTTGCGGCAGGGCGCGCAAAAACGCCTTGTCTCGCGCGATGGCTTCGTCGGCAGCCCCCGCGCCCGACCTATGGAAGAGCAGATGGATCTTGAGCCCGGCGATATCTTCGTCCTGCACAGCGACGGATTGCGCACCATCCCGCCGGAGGTCGCGCTCCGCACCACGCGGCACAGCGCCCTGATGATCGCGGCGCTGCTTCTGTTGGACCCCGGGCGCCATCGACGCGATGACATCTCGGTCGCCGTGGCCCGCTGGATACCGGCGGGCTGATCACTTCGCCTACTACACCTATCAGTCCATCCGGAGAGGATGATGGCCCAGACGATAACCTCGCTTTCCCTGACCGCCGCCGACGACGTGAAGGTCTTGCAGCAGATCACCAAGGCCGTCGCCGAAGCTCTGAGTTTCAAGCAGTTCCATGCAACGCGACTGGTCACCTGCGCCTTGGAGCTTGCGCGCAACGTGATCGAGCACGGTGGCGGCGGCTATGCTCGGCTCAGCCTGCACGAACCCCGCGGCGGCGCGGTGATGCTGCGTGTTGCGTTCGCTGATCAGGGCCCAGGCATCGGGGATCTGGACCAAGTGCTCGCCACGGGTGGTGCGCGAAGCATCGGGCATGGCCTTGGACTCGGGCTGGCCGGCGTGCGCAGCATGGCAGACGAATTCCACGTTGACACAGGTGCCACGGGCACCCGCATCCATGCTGATTTCGCAGCGCCGATCGAGACTCCGGACTTGGCGCGAGTCGCCGAGCATGCAGGCAACCGTTGCGACGAGATCCTCATGCGCGAAAGCAACGCGGACCGCCGCATTCGCCAGCTTGAAAGCGACCTCAATGCCCGTGAACTAACCATCGGAGAGGTCCATCACCGCACGGCGAACAATCTGACCATGATCGCGTCCCTGATCCGCATGGAGCAGCGCCGCGCCAAGGGCGAGGAAACTCGGGACGTTCTTGCCTCGCTCGGAATTCGGGTGGATTCGATGGCACGGACCCACAAGCTCTTGCAGGACGGGTCCGGCGAAACAGTCGCCCCCGGGGCCTATCTCCAGCAGATTACCGCATTGGCCGAGACCTTCAATCGCGCTGATTTGCAGGTCGCGGTCGACATCGACAGCGACGACCAGCCGATCCCGGCTCGCCTTGCCCTTGATCTGGGGTTGATCACCGGCGAGCTTGTCACCAATGCCTTCAAGCATGCCTTTCCGGATCGTTCCGAGGGGCGTATCTCGATACAGATCGTCTCGCAGAACGACACTATTCTTTACCGCTTTAGCGATAACGGCATCGGTCTGCCGGAAGGAGAGCAGCCCGAGAGATCCGGATCGCTTGGCTGGCGTCTGATCCGCTCCACCGTGTCAAGCAATCTGGGACATATGACGGTGAAGACCAAAACCGGTCTGTCGATCGAGATGAGCTTTCCGCGCTTCGCCTGACAACGTCGAACCGGGTGCCGGAGCCTGGCACCGCAACTCCTTTTAGGAATGGGGCAATACGCGAAGCGGTGTGCAACGCGAAGCTTCTCCTTTGCGCGCATTGCAGTCGTTCTTGGTTGGCGCGGCGAACGGCCGCTCTCCGCCCTTCGCTACGGCGAGCCTGGGGAAAGCAGCCTTCCGGCCTGACGGTTTGCTTTGGTGACTTCTACGTTCGCCACGCGGCAGCGCCGCAAGCCCGCTCCCTGCCCTTCCTGCAAGAGCAGCTACCCTGAGGGTCGGACCTATCATGTCCGCTTCGGGCCGTTCGCACAGCCGCTTCCTCAATCAAACCTCGAGCTCGACGTCGCGGTTCGTAAGCGCAACGGGCTCTGGCGCTGTGCGGGTCTGGGTGTGAATTCGAGGGACGGGACCGGTCACTACCTTCGATGCCGATCGATACTGTTCCCCGTGCATCTTGAAGGCCTAGGACACTGCAAGCTCGTTCGGATCACCCTTCCCGCCTCTCCAGCCACTCCGCGATCATACGCCGGATCATCTCTGGCCTCGTCGGCACGTCCTGCTCGACGCGCCTGGCGTCGTCGATCGCCTGCAGCATCTCCGCATCCACGCGCACGAGGACCGGTGACGTGTCGACTTTCGGCCGCCCCTTGGATTTCATGATATTGACCTCTTGATTTATCGATATCAATATCACATGTAATGCGTGTCGGCGCAAGAGTTGGCCCTCCTGCACCGACACTGACCAATCTGATCTATTGGGAGATCATCATGGCTGCTTATGCCTCTATCACGACCCCGCTTCCGTCCGGAACCTGTTCCGAGAGCTTCTTCGACAACGCTGACGCACTCGATGCCATCATCGATCAGCTGCACGCGGCCATCGATGCCGAGGCGTTCATCGGCAATCGATTTTTTGATATCGAGCTGAGCCAGATCGCGCATCAGGCCGCGGATGCCTGGGCCACCTGCGAGACCGCAACGCTGCTCTTTCTCGCGCGCCCCAATCTGGAGGGCGCCCATGTCCTCGCTGCAGAGCATGTGCTCGACGTGCTCCAGGATCGCGGGCTCGATCACAACCGCCTGCGCACTGCGCCTGTCTCATTGATGCGCGCCGCATGCCGCGTGGCGACCCGCGTGGATCTCGAGAGCCTGGTGCTGACCCGGCAGCTGTCGCACCTCTCTTCGGTCCTGCGCGCGATCATCGACGACAGCGAGACGGCCGCTGTTTCAGAGCCCGATCCGGATTTTGACCCCGGCGTTCCCTCATTGGCTTGAGCTCTTTCGCCTATGCGTTTCGGGGGCCCCGGGCCCAGCCCGGGTCCGCCCCTCTATCTCCATTTCCGCCGGCTTCGGGAGGATCCCCATTCACAGCTTCATTCCCTATCTCCTGCCTCGTTGACACCACGAGGGTCACTCTGCGCGCCGGACCCCTGCCCGACGCTCTGCATGAGGCCGCGACGCGCGCCGGCTTCGACATCATCTCACGGCTTACGGATCGCACCCGCCTGCTGATCCGCTGCCGGCCCTGCGGCACCCTCCTCGTCAAGCGCCGCAGCGTGATCCGCGATCACTCTCCGGAATGCCCGGCCTGCATCCAGATCCGCCGCGCCGCGGCGGCATCCCGGATCGGGGCCATCCTGATCGGTTCCGATCCGGATCACCGCCATTACGGCGTGTTCCGACTGGCTTGCGGTCACATCGTGCGCCGGCAGTACTATCGGATCGAGCGTGCCGCCGATGGTGGCTGTTCGGCAGGCTGCGAGCTGTGCCGCGAAGAGCGCTATGAGGCCATTGCCCGGGGCCACGACTGGCGCCTTATCGGTCCGCCCAAGTCCGGTCGCACCGGATATCGCAGCTATCGCCACAGCTGCGGGCATCTACAGGATGTCTCGGTGGGCAACATGCGGTGGGGCGACGTCGATTGCGCCGCCTGTGGCGAGAGCTGGACCTCCAAACCCTCGCAACTCTACCTGTTTCGGGTCGATCTTGACCCAAGTGCGGTGCTGAAGCTGGGCTATAGCAGCGACCCGGCACGGCGGTTGCGACAACAACTCGGAATTGCGCGGGACACGCCGAGCCGGATTCTCCGGACCGTTTCGGTCCCGACCGGCCATGAGGCGGTCATCCGCGAGAAGGCCGCGCATGCCTACATGCGCCGCCATCATCCGGAGATGATCCTGCCCAAGTCGGTCTACGGCGACGCGATCAATACCCGCACCGAGATCTATCGTCTCGCTGCGGAGCCGATCCTACGCCGTCTGCTCGACTGCATCGCAGCGGATCTCCCCCTGTCGTCTCCCTGATCTCATTGCGCTCTTCTTCCGGACAGCCTCGGCTGCCCGGCGTCTCTCCCAATCACCCGGAGGCCGTTCCATGCATCAATCTACCGGGCCTGTGGCCCTTACTTCTTTCGCACGCACCTTCTCACGCGCAGTGCTCAAGGACCTCGTGGAGCGCGGCCTCGTGATCGAAGACGCGGTGCGCGCACGGCTCGGCGACACTCGCTCCGCTCCGGAGCCGGAGCCGGTGCCGGACACGGTGCCGCTCTGCGCAAAGCTCGACGCGTCCTATCGCGGTGAGCCCGAGGCCAGCGCCATGTCGGACGAGGAGATCGCGGCCCGGATCGCATCCGGGGCAGATCCCTTTGCCACGGATCTCCACGGCCGCCCACATCGCCGCATGTCCTCGCCGCTCATCCGGGAGATGAGCATGGCGCTGCGCCTTCTTGCGTTGACGCCGACCCAGGACGCTTTCGAGCACGTCTGCACAGCAGGGGTTGTGACGACGCTCGTCATCCCGCAGCGCCGGGACCGCGAACTTGGCTGGCGCGCCCTGAAGGAGATGTTGCACGCATTCCGGAAAGCCTCCGCGTCTGGCGGGATTGCCATGAGCTGGCCCGAGACGCCTGTCTACGGGGGCGATGCAACCGAGCGTAATCAGGCGCGCAAGCAATCGGAGTTCGCGGAGGCCGTCGAAACGGCCATCAGCAAGGGTGCCCCGGTCTGGGCTCTGGTGTCGCATGCGGACGACATGCCAGACATCGGCCGCATGGTCAGTGGCGCGACGTGGCACGTCCCGCCACTGACCCGCGAGATGATCGTCGAGATCCTACGCGTCACGCATTCCATCACCGGCGATCTCGCGGAGGACGCCGTTCTCGACCGTCTGCCAGCCGACGCCGCGCTTGCGGGCCTGCACCCTGCCCTCGTCGACCACGCAATGACTGCGGACACCACGCTGCGCGTCGCCGAGCGCCTCGCCGGACTTGCCGCCCGCGCGGACGTTCGGCCCGATCTGACGCTGGACGATATCGCCCTGCCCGCTCGGGTGCGCAGCAGTCTCGATCGGCTGCTCGCGGATCTCCGCGCCTGGCAATCCGGATCGCTCGACTGGTCGGAGGTTTCCGGATCGATGTTCCTGAGCGGCCCGCCGGGAAACGGCAAAACGCTGCTGGCCTCCGCCCTCGCCGGATCGGCCCGGGTGCCCCTGATCACCACGAGCTACGCAGACTGCCAGCGCCATGGGCACCAAGGGGACTTTCTGCGGGCACTATCGGACAAGGTCGCTGAGACGATGTCGCGTGCCCCGGCTGTCCTGCTGATCGACGAGCTGGACTCGTTTCTGGTTCGCAGCAACGTCACGCAAAATTCCAGTTACAATATCGGGGTGGTGAACGGCCTGCTCGAGCACCTGTCGCGCCTCAACGATGCGCCCGGCGTGATCGTGATCGGCGCCGCCAACAATCGTCATCTCATCGACCCCGCGATCCTGCGTCCCGGTCGGTTCGACATGCATTGCGAGATCGGCCCGCCGGATCAAGCCGGGATCATCCGGATCCTGTCCGGATCGCTCGACCATCCGGATCGGTTCGATCTCGCGGCCCATGCGCGGCAGCTGTCCGGCTGCTCCGGCGCGACCGTCGCCGCGATCATCCGAGACGCCAAGGCGCGCGCACGTCAGGATAGCCGCCCGCTTGACGACCGCCATCTCGTCGCGGCCATTGCGGAGGTTACATCCGATCGCTCCGACGAGGATCTGTGGCGCATTGCCATCCACGAAGCAGGACACGTGGTCGTCAACTGGCGCCTGACCGGGGCTCTCCCCACACGCGTCCGGATCACGCCCGAAGGCGGCGAGGTCCACGACACACCCAGATCGATCGAGACTGCGGCGTCAGCGCGCATACGCATCGCAGCTCTGCTCGCCGGTCGCGCCGCCGAGCGCGTGCTTCTCAAGGGGCCGTCCAGTGGCGCGGCCGACGACCTGGCGCAAGCTACGCGGGTCGCATTCGATCTGCGACACAGCTGGGGATTGGACGGCGGCAGCCTGCTGGCCGTACCGCCTTCTCTCATCGGAAGCATGCTGCCCGGCACCGAACTCGGCGATGCGCTGGATCGCATCCTGCGCGAGGAAGCCGATTTCGCGGATAGTGTCGTCCGAGAGACCTCGAACCTCATCGAGGCGCTGGCAAAGAGGCTCGTTCGCATGCGGGAGATGGAGCGGGACGAGATCGAGGCGTTCTTTCGAGATCATTTCGACCATACGCGAGCCGGCTCCCCAAGTAGCGATCTCCGTTGAATGACAAGGAACAGTTTTTCGGATGATGAGCCTTGCCTAACTGTAAGCATGCATAGCATTGTGGTCTTGCCCCCGTTTCGCCGGACACTCAGGCCGTTGCGGTTTGAGCTTGGATGAACTCGCGAGGCGAGCGCATCTTCAGCGCTGAGTGCGGGTGAATCATGTTGTAGTCCTCGAACCACCCGGCAATCAATTCGAGGACGGTGGCAGCGTCTGGTAATGGCGTGACCTGCACGTAGTCGCGCTTCAGGGTCTTCACGAACGCCTCCGACACGCCGTTGCTCTCCGGGCTCCTTACCGGCGTGAAGCACGGCTTCAGTCCGAGCTGACGCGCAAAGATGCGTGTTTCGCGCGCGGTGTAGGGCGAGCCATTGTCGCTCAGCATCTCGACGGAATGCGGCGCGCGGTAGCCGCCGAACCG
>NZ_JALZ01000065.1 GCF_000521785.1 Roseivivax halodurans JCM 10272 | reverse complement strand
CGTCGCCTGGGCGAAGTCGCACCGAGCTGATGCGGGTAGAGCCCCTCGAACCGCAGCACCACGGGGTAGTCTGTCTTGATGTTTGAACCGTCCATCGGTGATCTCCTGAGCACAAGAGCTCAGGAGTTCGGTCGATCACGTCTGGAAGACTAATGCGCCCCGGAAGCATAGCTGCCCAGCATCCCAGCCATTGTCGAACGGATTGTTCTGTAATATTGAAGCTAAAAAATTGGGAGAGCATAAACTACATGGACTGGTTACGCGATGAACGCACAGGCTGCTTTTCAGTGCTCGCACGAGTCTCCATCAAAGATTATTTAGAGCTTGCTGGAGAAGCGCACGCGAGAAAAGGGATGATTGCGGGCCAACGTGAAGTGCTCCGAACCACCACAGCAAAAAGAATTCGGGAACGCATGGTCGCCGACATTACTCGCGGCGCCATACTTCCCGCGCCAGTGATTGGCATTACAGTCTCAAAAGAGACATTCAAAAAAATTAATCCCGACGAAAAAACAACAATTCGCGACCTTTTCACTAAACTATCCCCTAATGAAATTTCTATTATTGACGGAATGCAGCGAACTCAAGCCATAATTGATGCTTGCGAGCGGGATGATAATATATTCGAACGCGACATGCGAGTCGAGCTTTGGATTGCAGACTCCGTTCGACCTCTCATATACAGAATGCTCATACTTAATTCTGGACAAGTACCTTGGACGCTAAGTCGACAGCTTTCCATTGTCTTCGAACCCTTAATGCAAGAAATAAGAAGCAATGTTCCAGAAATAAGTCGAATTCTTACACCTGAAACCGGAGGCAGACGTGTAGCTCCAGCAGAATACCGGTCCGACGACCTTGTAGAGCTCTATACTGCGTTCTCACTACGAAAAACGTCAGTCGATACGAAAGAAGCGCTGTCAGATGAATTTTCTAAATTGGACTTCGTCGACAACTTGTCCAGCCAAGACTTTCAGGATCAATTCTACTCCGTCCTTAAGATGCTTGCCACAATTGACATAGCGTTCAGCAGATTTGATGGAGCTGGCGATGGTCGCTTCGAAAAAGGCCGGAACTTATTCGACGGCCAGCCCGCTCGCGTGGGCCTAATCGTTGCAGCCTCTCTTTATATCATCGGCCGCCCCGGTATGGAACGTTCCCAAGAGGAGAGGGCAAAACGAACTCAGAAAATCGTTGCCCGCACCGAACAGTTCACGTCAATGCTCAAAGAGTTAGGGCCCGAGAAACTCGGGGAGTTCTTATCGCTGCCTGTACTTAATGAGGTTCTCGACAAACGTGTTGGTCAGGTTGGACGATATGAAAGATCAGTCTTCTCTGAAGCTTTTGCTGTATTGATACAAGAGGGCTTCGATGTCCCGTCAATGGAGCCCTGCTGGCGTGCAGCTTGATGTCAAGAAACCGAATTGAGTCCAATTCTGCGATTTTTACTCGTATCGACGAACACTGCCGAAAGCAATCAGTTGTCTTGGAAACATCTGGCCAGAAGAGATGGCTCCAAACAAATAGCAAGGAAAAGCACTATCACGACCACCTAAAATTTACAACCCGCACGCAGTTAACGCGGGTCAGATCTGTAGCTCGCGCTCAGCTTGATAGCGAGGAGTATGTCATCACAGTGGGCTTCCCCAATGCGCCCGAAGGCGTTGACCTACAAGAAGTAGAAAACAACTCCGGCCTATTAACTGCTGTCCTAGCGGAACTATCACCTCCGGTCACAGCCACACCATATGAAGTAAAAGAATATGTAGACCTCCATGATAGCAGGACCGATGGCTACACAGGACATGGACGAGATCAAATTGAGAGGCTATTCCCAAGCATTCGAGTATTTAAATCTCGGCTAGCCATCGAAAATCCTTGGAATTACTTCTTTAGAATGTGCATTGGCGAACGCCTTGCCATGAGTGATATTTCAGATCCAGACTTACACGATCACCTCGAAATCCTCGCCGACCTTAATCCAGAACTCTTGCCCTACCCGGTAATATGCCGGTCAATTTTCGACACGGACCCTGGGAGCTTGTTCCTTGCTTTATATAGGTGCCTTGAGGTTCTCTATTCATACTCCAGTGCAACTGATCTTGCCCGGAGGCTTTCGATTGAGCACGACTGGCAGCACGTGGCTAAAGCCATGGAATTGTCTACTGGCTGGTATCCTCGAGAGGAAAGCAGCCTTGAGAAGCTTCTAAGGCATGCATCGCATGGCGACCTTGAGAATATTATATCCGCGATTTCGCCAGAAAAGCACTCCGAAGGAACTCTCTCGAAAAAGGCAGCCCGCGCTATATACGAACTAAGAAACAAATTAGTTCACTACAGGCCGGCTCAAGCTAGCGAGCAAAATGACATCGAGAATTGGACGAGGATCTATGTTTCTATGATCGGACTACTGCTTGACATTTACAATGACGTCTTTTCGAGGACAGAATAGAGTTCCGATTGAAGACAACTCTGCGTATCAACCTACTCACTAATCAGCTGGCACTCCGGCCCTTCGGGCCTGCGTTCCAGCTGTCGTTCGCCGGGGGCTGACGCCCCCGGACCCCGGCGCCGCTGACGCGCCGCTCGGGAGACGCTCCGCCCTCCCGAACCCGCCGGGGGCCTTCAGCCGGACCAGAGAGCGCGCCGCCCCTCTGGACACCCAGGGCAGGGTCGTCGTTCGCCACTCCCCCTGCACCCCCTGGCGTCTCCCGACGGGCTTGGGTCATCGTTCCGCACTCCCCCAAGACCCCCTGCTCCCGGAGGATGCCGCTCCGCGCTCGCCTCCGAACCTCCCCCGCTCCCGGAAAGAGCGTTCCCCACCTCTTCCCGAACCCATCTCCGCTCGTCCCCAGACGGGGTCAAAAGGGACACCCTCTCGACGCTCTCCCGACAGGACAGGGAACAACGCAGACCAAAAAGGCACGGCCAGCCCCTTCTGCCGTGCGCGCGCCTTGTGACGCGCACGACGGAAGGCCCCGGCCAATAGGAGAAAGGGGACAGATCACGCGCGTCGGACATCCACCATCAAGGAGCCGACAATGCTCGACACGACCACCACCACCCTCACGATGACGCCCGCTTGGCGGGACCACCTGTCTTACGGAGACATCGTCTCCTTCCGCTTTCCCCTCGCGGAAGAAGCCAGCACCGGACAGCCGAAGGCCCGGCCCTGCCTGGTCCTCGACGTGGAGACGCGAGACGACCAGCGCTACGCCCTTCTCGCCTACGGAACGACCTCGCGCCGGCGGTCCAACGTCGGCTACGAGATTCACGTCCGCCGCCGCGACGAATACCTCCCCGCCGGGCTGGATGAGCCGACCCGCTTCGTCGGAGCGCGCCGCCTGCTGGTGCCGCTGACCCACAGCGGCTTCGCCATATGCCGGGCGACGGGCTCTGCCGTTCTCGGCCGTCTCGACGGTGCTCCGTTCGAGGACATGAATGCGGTACGCGGCCGCATCCACGCCGAGGCCGACATTGCGGCCGACAGCCGGGCGCGGCGGCGAGGTGGGCTTCGTCGGCCGCGCGCCATGGAGCACCGAACTCCACGACCGACAGAACCCGCAAGGAAGGAGGTGAGCCAATGAGCGACGCCGTCTCCCGGACCCTGTTCGAGCAGCAGGTGGACCTCACCAGCATCCTCCTGCAAAGGATGCAGGGCATCGAAAGCCACCTGCTGACGCGTGTCCGGCCGCACCTTTCCGACAGCGCCGGAAACGTCGTCGACGATCTCATCGTCGCGCTGGACGTAGATGAGTGGATCGATCCGAACCTGCACTTCTATATCGATGCCGTCCTCGGCGAGATGCGCACCGCGATCGCCGCCGGAACGACCAATGAGCAGGTGCCCATTCCGCGCGACCAGCTGATCGGCTGCACGGTGGCCTTCGACACGCGCACGGCGCCGAGCCCGGCCGCCGAAGCGCTTCAAGCCGCACTGCCTCCCCTGGAGAGGCTCTATGACGCGGCTCGGGAGGCGCTTCGCTTCGCCGAAGCGATCCGACTGAGCTTTCAGCTCCTGCATCCGGATTGAAGTCGACGGCGTCCCACAACGGGGCGCCGCCCTTGAGGGCCCATATGGCCCCGCTGGCGGGACTGGATCACCCGTCAGCCGGCGCGCCGGCGACCAATGCTCCGTCGCTGCTACGACGATGCCGGCGCGCCATTCGTCTGTCCATCGCGAGTTTGTCATAGGGTCATAAGTTGCAAAATATGGGCTGACCAGGACTTACTTGTCGTATTACGCTAGCCAGCGCACAGAAGTGATGATGGGAGCGATATGAGAAAAATAGACCCACTGGGCGTTTTTAGCGACTTTTGCGACCAACTCGACGAACAGTCTATATTTTATGAGGAAACTTGGGAAGCTTTTCAAGCAGCAAGTAGGCGTAAAATTGCATCTGAAAACTATGCGCTCTCGATTGGCGTAATGTTCGAGGGATTTATAAACGACCTAATTTTCGCATATGCCAACAGGGATTGCTCAAGGGTAATGGAACACTTGACTAACAGCTTAGAAGACCACTTGAGGATAAGTAAAAAAGCCCACGCAACATTTGAGCATTTTGGCGAAATAAAGGAGCGTAGGCACCTGACTGTGCCGGAGTTACGAGGTATACTCGATCCCGACGGCCGGAACGACTCTTTCCGAGATTATAGAGAGATTGAACGTCGCGCCACACAATGGCTCTCCGAAGACACCGGCAGCGATTTATTCAGTTGGGCGCCCCGGATCGCGCTGTAGTGGATGTCGTAATCGCCGTTCGGAACAATCTCGCTCACCGAAGCAAAAGCTCCTTGGACCGGCTCAACGAGGTTCTATTGGCAGGTCCACTTCATAACACCGGCTTACAACGCCAAGTAAATCGGGTCCAACAAACAGGAAATTACCTAAAGTCAAGTGCTGGCGGGGAACTCACGCGCGCAGACGTTCTCGGTCAGCGCCTGAGAAACATTGCACAACAGCTTGCGGGTGCGGAAGAGTAAATAGAAAGAACTGACCGCTGGCGAAGTCAACTAAAGTTCTTTGCCATCGCGTGACTTCGCCTTGGGACAAACTTAAATCTTATCATACGCTTCGGATATCGAGAGCGGCGATTCACCGCAACCCAGTTAAAGCGAACCCGTAACGGAATTTGCCACAACTACGAGGGAGCAATCGACCCACAAAAACGCTATTGACCGCATCCACAGGCCGAAATGAAGAATGTGGATCTCAGGCGGAACACTCAACTTTCATTGTGGGTAATCGTGATGTCCCGTTGCTACCACAGAGGGCGAGCTGTGATTCGCCGAAATCCCACTCGCTTTTTGAGAGTGGCCATTGTCCTGCTGCTGCTCGTGCACGCTGCGCTGCTGCTGTGCTGAACGAGACGCGCCCGCGGGGATCTCCCGCGGGCGCTTTTCGGCCACCTGTGTGCGGGGACTCGGGTGGGCGTCCGCCGTGTCGGTTGTTCATTGCCCGAACAGGAAAGGACTCCGCCGATGCCGCTCGACAGACTGATCGACCTTCTCGCAGAAGCCGCAGTCCGCAAGCTCTCGCAGGAGCGGGAGGCAAAGGACGCAACGCCTGACGCGATGTTTCCACTCTACTCGGGATTGCGGCCATACGATGTCCTCGTTCTCCTGAGACACAAAATTCAACAGCGCCGTGCGCGCCACAGCCCGACCACGAGACGACCATGACCACTGACACCACCGCCCTTCTCTACCTGCGCGCGGCCCGTTCGAGCGATGCCGCCATCGCCGAGCAGCGTAGGCTCTGCACCGATCATGCCAAAGCGCGGGGCTGGCGCGTCCTCGATATCGTCGTCGATAACGGCGCCGGCGGGGCAACGGAGCCCAAGGGCCTGACCATTCTGCGGGAGCGTATCGCAAGCGGCGAGGCGCAGGCGGTAATCGCAACGGATCTGTCGCGCATCTCGCGCGATCCCGAGCGGCTTCGGGCCTTCGCCCGGTTCTGCCGTCAGCACGGGGCGGACTTGTGCTTCGCCGAGCACGGGGTCAATCTCGACGCCCTTATAAGAGAGGCCGACGGCGCCGAAGCGGCCGGTGACGACAGCCTCTACGCCGCCCGGGAGATCCGACAATGACCTCTTCCCTCGAAGCCCCCCGCCGGGTCGCGCTCTACGCCCGCTACTCGACCGACTTGCAGAACCCGATGTCGGTCGAGGACCAGTTCCGTCAGGCGGAGCGCTACGCCCGACAGCAGGGCTGGACGATCGTCGAGCGCTTCTCGGACAGCGCAGTCAGCGGCACGGCGGGTCGGACCCGGCCGGATTTCACGCGCCTGAAGGATGCGCTTCACCAAGGGACCTTCGACATCGTCCTCGCGGAGTCCCTCGACCGGATCTCCCGCGATCAGGAGCATCTGGCCGGCTTCTACAAGGCGGCGAAGACCGCGCGTGTCGAGGTCCATACGGTCGGGCGCGGCAAGGTGGATGCGCTCACGCTGGGGCTCTCGTCGATGATGAGCGCCATGTTCCTCGAGGAGCTTTCGGACAAGGTGCGCCGCGGCATCGAGGGCAAGGTGCTGAAGGGCCTGAGCGGCGGCGGCCGCATCTACGGATACCGCCCCGGCACCGACGAGCGCGGGGCCCCGGTGAAGGGCACCCTGGCCATCGACGAGATCGAAGCCGCGGTCGTTCGGAGCATCTTCCGCGACTACGCCGCCGGCGTCTCGCCCATCAAGATCGCCAGCCGCCTCAACGATGAGGGCATCCCCTCCCCGTCCGTGGGCTCGAAGCGCAAATCGTCGGGGCATTGGAAGCAGAACACGATCAACGGCAACGCCGCGCGCGGCACCGGCATCCTGAACAACGAGCTCTATGTCGGGCGCCGCATCTGGAACCGCCTGTCCTATACGAAGCATCACCAGACCGAGAAGAAGCGCTCGACGCTGAACCCCGAGAGCGAGTGGCATATCGTCGAGGTGCCGGAGCTCAGGATCGTCGATCAGGACCTCTGGGACGCCGTGAAGGCGCGTCAGGCGGCGCAGACGAAGCGACGGTCCAAGGTGCCCACCACGGACCGGAACCGGCTGTCCTCGGGCCAGACGCTCCGGCGCCGGAAGTATCTGCTGTCGGGGCTGCTCCACTGCGAACGCTGCAAGGGCCGGATGACCGTCGCCGGGTCCGGCAAATACAAGACCTACTACTGCGCCGACGCCAAGGAGAAGGGCTCGAGCGTCTGCACGGGCTTCCGGGGCCTCAGGGAGAGCGTCGCCCTGCCCTTGGTCCTGTCGGCCCTGCGGGCTGATCTAATGAAGCCGGAGGCCTACGCCCGGTTCCGCGACCGCGTGCATCACCAGCTGAAGGCAGAGCAAGGCACCGCGGAGGACACGCTGCGCCTTCACGACGCGCGGGTGCGGCAGTTGGCGGTGGAGCAACGCAATCTGGTCGCTTTGGCGAAGCAGGGGCTGGGCTCGGAGTCGCTCGTCGCCGAGCTCCAGAAGATCGATGCCGACCTCACGCGCCTCGCGGCCTCCCGCGACGAGATCGTCCCGCCGGACATCGAGCTGCCCGAGGGGCTGCCCGAGCTCTATCAGGAAATGGTCGGGAACCTGGCGGCAAGCCTGTCCGAGGAGAGCGTTGTCGGACGCGCGGCCGACGAGCTGCATGAGCTGATCGACCGGATCGACGTCGATTGGGACGAAGAGGCGAAGGCGCATCGCCTGACCATCGAGGGCAACTTGCTGGAGATGCTACGCAAATCGGCGCCGGAGGATCTCGGCGCCGTGCGTGGTTCTGCGATTTTCGCGGAAGTTGGTTGCGGGAGCCTGACGCCACCGAAATCTTTCAATTACTTCGGTCGGCCGGGGTGTAGCTTCGCCGTAGCCCGTGCCGCCATATGCGAGGATCCAAGATCCGGCGGCGCGTACGGCGTCATCTGGCGTCTGCCCGAGGAAGACCAAGGTTTGCAGGAAACATGCGGAAACGGGGCGCGGAAAACCCGCACCCCGTATCGCTCGTTCATCTGTTCGGCGTTGTCGCCCGCGCGTCACGCGTTCCCGGGAAAGCGCGGGTGCGTGGAGAGGAGCTTCTCTTCCGAGACGGAGGCGTATTCCGTCAGGTCGAGAAGGAACGTGCCGGCGGCAGCGTCGTCCACCTCGTCGAGCCAGGCTTCGAGCAGCTCGGCCATGACGGCGCGGCGCTTGCGCGCGCTGTCTTCCTGACGGGCTACTTCCATGGCGAGGTCGCGCTCGTGCTTTTCCTTGATGCGCCGGGCGCGTTCGCTCGACGGATCGTAGGCGACCTTCTTGCGCCGCTTTCGGCGGCGCGGCGGCGCCACCTCGGTCGGCTTCGATCCTTCGGGATCGGGGTTGATGTTGTCGTCGGCCATCGGGGTACTCCTTTGCTGGCGGTGGACGGTTGCGAGGCCTCATTGCCTCTACAAAGAAGAGGGGATCGATCGAACTGGCTCGGAAACGAGGTCGCCCGAAAATCTTCGATCGGGGTGAAATCAGTCCTCCCGCGGGCCATCCTTCGGAGCGCCAGGCGGTGTACGGGCTGGCGTCGGTCGATCCTGCGCAACGGTCTCGCGCGCGAAATCCAGCGTTGAGCGGTCGAGACCTTCTTGTGCGGCAGTTCGCAGCTGGGACAGACGCTCAGCCGCATCCCGGGGCAGCAATCGCTCTGCCTTGCCGAGCAGCCCAAGCGCTTTGCGCACACCATCGAGCGCCGCGGAGAACGCCTTCTCGAGACGGGCACGTTCGCGCACAGCGGCGTCCTTGCGCATGGCGCCGAACGCGCGCCGGAAGGCCGTTCGCGCGCGCTGCATCCGGCCGGGCGTCGTGGTCTGCGTGGCGGTATCGGCGTCGCACGCCGGCGTATCGATCTCTTCGGGATCGATACGTCCGTCGACGACCGCATCGACATAGGACAGCACCTCGTCAGCCTCGCGTTCACGCTCTTCCGCCGCAGCCGACTGGCGGGCCACCTGCTTGCGCTCGGATTGCAAGCCGGCCAGCTCCCCTGCCCGCTTCTGGTCCTGCTCTTCGCGCCACTTGCGGGTCCGCTTGTGCTGCACCTTGGGCTCCGGCGTCTCGCCCGCGAGCACGGCATTGCGCCATGCCTCCTTGCGGCGCTCCCCACGCACGAGGCCGATGCTCGAGAACCACTCGCCGACATTCGTCTGAGCGGCCTCGTAGTTGGCGATCATCGGATGCACCGATGGCTGGAGCATCCTGCGCTCGCTCAGCAGTTTGCCCTCGCGCATATGCCGGACCGTCGCACGCGGCATGATGACCGCGTGGACGTGATATGCGGCCTCGTCGAGGTCCGCCCTCGCGTGGATCACGTCGGCGCCGAAG
>NZ_JALZ01000064.1 GCF_000521785.1 Roseivivax halodurans JCM 10272 | reverse complement strand
GCGGTGCAGATCTTCGTGGGCGACTACGGCGACAATGACCTGGTGGTGATCGATCCCGAAACCGAGCCCTATTTCAGCCGCGTGGAATTCCCGTTCCGCCATGTCGACTTCGTGCTCGACCCGGCGAAGCCGCAATACGCCTATGTCCTGACCGAGGACGGCACGCTGCACCGGCTCAACATCCTCAGCCTCGAGCGCTCGTCGCGGGCCTCCGCCACCGCGCCCTATTCGATGGACGGCCACTGGCGCGACCCGCGCCCCCGGCTTGCGGTCGCCGGGGACGAGATCGTGCTGACCGATCCGAACGACGGCCTGGTGCGCGTCATCGACAGCGAGAGCCTCGAAGAGCTGCGCAGCATCGAGGTCGAGGGCACGCCCTACAACGTGCTCGCGGTTGGCGGCAGCGGGCTCGTTCACTGATCGAAAAAGCCCGGCGCCGGCTTGAATTTCACCACCGGACTACAAACGGATTACAAGATCGGACGGCGCGGCTCTTGGCGCGCGCCGTCCAGACGAAAAGAATTCAGATGACCCGCAAGATTCCAGTCTTGCTGCTCACCGGCTTTCTCGGGGACAGTGCTGCGGTGAATTCTCGGCGATCCGCGCTTCAGCGACACCGCAATCGTGGTGAACGAGTTCAGCGCTCTCGAGCTCGACGGCATGCGCAATACGCCTCCACCAAGGCCGCCACCGCTCCCGAGCCGCCTTTGCAGAACCAGGCCACCGCCCCGGAGAGCTGATCACATGGACGCCTCGATCAATGCGCGCACCAATGGATGCGGAAACCGGCGTGGCTGAGTGATCGCCCAGAACGTCTCGGTCAGGCCGGTCTCATCGGGATGCACCGCGAGCGCGTCCGCGGAAAGCTCGTCCGCCACCACGACCGGCGGCACCAGCGCCACGCCCATGCCCGAGCGCACGAGAAGGCGCATCATCGCCATGTCGTCGACCTCGGCGGCCACTTCGCATGCGACGCCCAGCCGGTCCGCAAGCGCGTCGAACCCGGTACGGATGACAGATCCGCGGGCGGGCAGGATCAGCGGCTCGCGGCCGAGCATCTCGGCGAGCGTCCCCTTCAGCCGCGCGGGGATACCCACGAAACCGACGGGCTGGTCCGAGACGCGCTGCGCCGTGAAACGCCCGTGCACATCGTCGGGCGGGGCCGTGGTGGACAACACCACGTCGAGCGCATGGGCCGAGAGGGCGTCGAGCATCTCCGAAAGCCGTCCGGCCCGCAGGATCAGATCCGTGTCGGAGCGGTCCATGACGGGGCGCAGGAACCGCATCTGGAAATTTCGGGACAGGGTCGCCTCCGCCCCGATCCGCAAGGCCCGGCGCACGCGTCCTGTCTGGCCGAGCGTATCCACGAGGTCACGGCCCGCGGCAAAGATCGCATCCGCATGTTCGAGCGTGATCCGCCCCGCTTCGGTCAGGTGAAGGGCCCTGCCGCGCCGTTCGAAGAGATCGTGGCCAAGCCGCGCCTCGAGCGCCCGGATCTGGCTCGACAGGGCGGATTGCGAGAGGTTCAGCCGTTCGGCCGCGCGCGTCAGGTGCCCCTCGTGCGCCACGGCGTGGAAGTAGCGGAGATGGTTGTAGTTGAGCTCTGCCATCGTTCCATAGAAGCGAACGTTTCATGGCAATCAATGTATTTTTCTTCGGCCCGACCAATCCGCATATCGAACGAAACACATGCAGAGAGGAGTACCGTCACATGACCGCCGCATGGGTGATCCTGCTGGGCCCCGCCGCCCTGCTGATGGCCGGAGCCGTCCGGTTCCGGGAAACGGAAATGCCGGTGACGCCGCCGCGATGGCCCGAACAGGCCGCGCTCCTCGCGGCGCTGCTTTCAGCCATGGCCGCCATCCACCTTGCAGCAGTGGGCCCAGTCACCTCCGCGGTGCTTGGGATCGGCGAGATCGGTCTCTCGGTCCGGATCGATACCGTGTCCGTCATCCTGTTGATGCTGTCGAGCGTTCTGGCCTGGGTGATCCTGAGGTTCTCCGCGACGCATCTGCACGGTGAACCCGGCGAAGGTCGTTTCGCCTTCTGGATGACGCTCACGCTTGGAGGGGTGATGCTTCTGGTCTCCGCCGGGCACCTTGCGCAGCTAGCACTCGGGTGGGTCATGACGGGGATCGGCGTGAACCGGCTCCTGATGTTCTATCCGGGCCGCGCGGGGGCACGCCGCGCCGCGCGCAAGAAGATGCTTGTGGCGCGGGGGGCCGATGCCGCGCTCGCGGCCGCACTCGTGCTCCTGGTCATCGCCTACGGCACCTCGGATATCGCCGCCATCTCGGATGCCGCGCGCGCCGGGATCGTGCCCGCCACCGCCATCGGTGCCGCCGCATGCCTCGGGCTTGCGGCCGTCCTGAAATCGGCCCTCCTTCCGGCGCATGCCTGGCTGACGGAGGTCATGGAGGCGCCCACCCCGGTGTCGGCGCTGCTGCATGCGGGCGTCGTCAATGCCGGAGGGGTCCTGCTCATTCGCTTCGCCGACGTTATGCTGGGTGCTCCGCTCGTTCTCGCCGCTCTGGTGATGATCGGCGGCTTCTCCGCGCTCGTCGGGGCCATCGTCATGCTGACGCAATCGGCGGCGAAGACCTCGCTCGCTTGGTCCACGATCAGCCAGATGGGTTTCATGGTCCTGCAATGCGGACTGGGTCTGTTCCCGCTCGCGCTTCTGCACATCGTCGCCCACGCGCTCTACAAGGCGCATGCCTTCCTCCGCGCCGCCGAAGCGGGAGAAGCGGTGCGCGCGGCCCGCAGCCTCGGACCGGTCGCCGTGCCAACTCTGCGCAATGTCGCCGTAGCGATGAGCATCGCGGTCGCGATCTACGCGGCTGTCGGCCTGCCGCTCGGGCTCGTCGAGAAGTCGCCGCAGGCGGTGGCGCTCGGGGTCATCCTGGTTCTCGGGGTCGGATACCTCGTGGCACAGGGGCTTGCGGACGCCGCACCGCGGGCGCTCGGGATCGCAACGGCCAAGGCTTCGGCGGTCTTTGCCGGCGGCTACTTCGCCTTCCAGTGGATCGCGCAGACGCTGACGGCGGGGACGCTGCCTGCAACGCCCGTGGCCGGACCGCTCGAATGGGCGCTGATCGCGCTCACCCTTGCGAGCTTTGCCAGCGTGGCGGTGCTGCAAGCGCTCCTTCCGCTCTGGTCCGATCACCCGGCCGCGCGCGGCCTGCGCGTTCACGTCGCCAACGGCTTCTACCTCGGCGCGCTGACCGACCGGCTGGTCGGCGCCTGGTCCATTCCCGCTCGGCAGAAGGAGATCTGAGCCATGTTCATCCAGCATCAGGACTTTTCCCCCGACCTCCTCGCGCTGATCGGCGCGGCCGAGCAATCCATCCGCCGGGTGGCGCCGCTCTTTCCGCTCGACCGGGCGGTTGCGGTGAACCCGTTCCACGGCATGATCGACGAGCCCATCGCAACGGCCGCAGCTCGGCTCGAGCGCGCTGTGGGCATCCGGATCTTCCCCGAGCGGGCCCTCTGTCGCAGCCGTATCGCCTCGGGTGAACTCGTGCGGGCCGACATCATCACCGCCCTGGCCGAAGTCGCACCGGAATCCGGGCTCACCGATGGCGACATCCTCGCAGCAGCCGACCGCGAGGTTACCCCGACGCACGCCCTCGCCACCGTTGCGGAGCTTGCGGCAGGGGCCAGCGGAACCGATTGGCCCGGCCTCGTCTCGGAGCGGATCGGCGCCTGGGCGCAGGGTTACTTCGACGAAGGACAGGCGCTGTGGTCGTCGCCGGCCCGCGACGGGGTCTGGGTGTCCTGGCGCGACTGGGCCATGCACGACCTCACGCCCGAAATCCACGGCCTGACCGGCTTTGCGGCGTCCGTGGCCGGGACCCAGCAAAATCACTGGCGCGCGCTCGGCGATGCCTGCGTCGCACTCGGCATCGATCACGCGGCGGCGCCATCGGTCTTCCACCGCCTGCTATGCGATCTCTGCGGCTGGGCCGGGCTGGGTCGATACAGGCTCTGGCAGGCCGAGCTGGAGGACAGCCGCGATTCCACGCTCTCCGAACTGCTCACGATCCGGCTGATCTGGGAGCAGGCTCTGCATGCCACGTATGCGCGGGCCGTCTCGGCCAATTGGGACAAGACGATCGAGGCGCACCGCCAGCCGGTGGTCCCGACCCGCGAGCACCAGATCGACGCGACTCTCCTCAGAGCGGTCGAACATGCATCCGCGCGCAGGCTCGACGCCCGCCTGCGGAACAAGGAGACACAGCACGTCGCCGAGGTACGGCCCGAGGCGCAGCTCGTCTTCTGCATCGATGTCCGCTCCGAGCGGATGCGTCGCGCAATCGAAAGCCTCAGCCCAACTATCCAAACCGTGGGAGCCGCGGGCTTCTTCGGGCTGCCCCTCGCCCACAGAGCCAGCGCGTCCGCCATCACAGAGACACGCGGGCCGGCGATCCTGGCGCCGTCGCTGGCATCGACAGATCACCAGCCAGAGGCGGAGGACCGGCGCATCATCGGCCGTCTCGGCCGCGCGGTCGCCAGATTCTCGCGCGCGGCGGTCGCGAGCTTCGCCTTCGTTGAGGCCGCCGGCCCCTTGCGGCTCGGGCCGCTCCTAGATGCCTCGCTGACGCGGGGACGGCAGGTCACGCCCCACGGCCCTGCGCCGCGCCTCACTCTCGCACCCGATAGCGATACCGCGCTCGACGCGGCGGAAGACGCCCTCCGCGGCATGGGACTGACCCGCGCATTCGCCCCGCTGGTCGTCTTCGTCGGGCACGAAGCGCGGGTTACGAACGATGCCCAGGCACGCCTTCTGCAATGCGGCGCCTGCGGAGGACATGACGGCGCCGCGAACGCGCGGGTGCTCGCGCGGCTCCTGAATGAAACGCCGATCCGTCGCGGCCTTGCTGCGCGTGGGATCTCTATCCCCGCCGACACCGTGTTCATGGCCGGCCTCCACGACACGACAGGCGACACCGTCACGCACTTCGTCTGTGATCCCGTTGGAGACAGGTACGCACAGCCGGTCACGTCGCTGACACGCGTGCTCGATCAAGCGGGCGAGCTCGTCCGCACCGAGCGGTCCCTGCGGTTCCCGGACGTGTCGGTGCAGGAGGAGCTTTGCGAGCGCGGCGGAGATTGGTCGCAGACACGCGCAGAATGGGGTCTCGCGAACTGCAGCTGGTTCATCGCCGCACCGCGCGGGGCGACGCGGAACCTGAACCTCGACGGTCGCGCGTTCCTGCACGACTACGATCCCGCCCGGGATCCCGACGGCAGCTGGCTGACGGACATCCTGTCGGGTCCGGTGCTCGTGGCGGCGTGGATCAACCTTCAATACTATGGCGCACGCGTGGCCCCGGACGCGTTCGGCGGCGGGAACAAGCTGCTCCAGAACGTTGTCGGCGGCTTCGGCGTGACGGACGGTATATCCGGGCAGCTGCGCGGCGGGCCTTCGGATCAAAGCCTGTCCGACGGCAGGCGCTTCGTTCATGAGCCCCTGCGCCTTCAAGTCAGGATAGCGACCTCCCGCTCGATGATGGAGAGGGCGCTTTCGAAATCGCCCATCGTTCGGACCATGGCATCGAACAATTGGATCGGCCTCGCCACGATGGACGAAACGTAGGCGACGAATTCCAGGGAAACGGCCCTCCTGCCGGCCACTAAGGTCGGCAGGAGGGAGCTGGCGTTAGTGTGACGCAGGCCCTTGAAGCGGAGACGTCGACAGTCATGCTTTGGAGCTCTGTGAGCAAAACTGAATCCCGCAGTAGATCACGTACGTTCTGCGAAGCTCGCTGTGGCTTCTTTTTGCCTGTCGACTTTCCCGTCTTGCTACGCATGAATTCGCATAGTCCATAATCCGCTGGCCTCCCAACGATCGTCGAATTTCTTTTTTAATTAATATAGAAGCTTTGCCAGCTCTTATTTCTGGTCGAGACGTTCCGCTTGGATGGGTGCCTTGGGTACGCTTCTCGGGTGAGAGCCAGCGGTCCCGAGACCGCCATCGAGAAGGTCCTCGACGAACCACGCTGCGAACTGGGCGCGGCCCGAGACACCGGCCTTGGCGTAAATACGGGTAAGTTGCGCACGGACCGTGCCCTTCGCGGCCCCGCGGATCTCCGCGATCTCGGCGGCGTCGAGGCCCTTCAGAGCCAGAAACCCGACATCGCGCTCGGCTGGCGTCAGGCACCAGGTCTCGAACTGGGTCTCCACGATCCGCGCAAGATCGCCTCTCGCGGTGTCGAGGGCCCTGTCCTGTGCCTGCATACGCTCCATCATGCGCCGCAGCTGGCAGGCGTTGAGACCGATCCCGACCACGAGGGCCAGGGTCACGAGCATCTCCAGAAGGGAATGTTCGGCGAGCGGCGCGTGAACGAGATCCACAACCACGTCACCGATGAAGAACACCGCCGCGATGCATTGCAGGACGATCACCCCGGCGAGGCCGAGCTGGCGACTCTTCAGCTTCACTTCGGTGGGGCGCGCGTCGCTCACATTACCTCCGGCGTCCGGTCACCATGCCGCGGACCAGATTGCGGCCAAGCGCGCGGCTCTCGACCGCGACGCCCGCAACGTGGAGCAGTGCGAGCAGAAGCATCAGGTTCGCCATCACCTCATGCACCTCTTCGGCCACGTCGCCAAGTCCCTCGTCATCGCCGTGCCGGCCGTCGGCGCCCTCGGTGACCAGCACCGACCAGTCGCCGGCGGCGACGGCGGTCTTCTCCTCGGCGATAGTGATGGGGCTCTTGCCGCCGGTCATGACAAGGCCAGTGCCGATCACCACAGCCAGACAGGCCCAGAGCGCGTAGGCCATGATCGCTCCGGCCGGATTGTGCGAGGAATGTTCGCGCGGGCGTCCGCGCAACAGGAGGGCAAGATGGCTCACCGCGGCGCGGGGATCGGGAAGAAACGAGGCGAACCGAGCCTCGGCCGGCCCGATCAGGCCCCAGACGAGCCGCAGCGCCAGTACGGCCATCGCGGCCCAGCCGATCCAGATGTGGATAGTACCGCCGGGCTTGGTCAGAAGACCGTTGGCAATGACGGCGGCGGCAATGCTCCAATGGGTCAGGCGCACCACCGGATCCCAGGGCTGGGCGATCTCGGGCGCCGCGTGGGCGCCCGTGTCAGAGTGATCCGACATGGGATCAATCCTCCGACTTGATCTTGGTGACGGCCCCCGAGGCGGGATCGATGTAGACCTCGTAGCGCTTGGAGGCCTCGTCATGGCACTTCGCCTCGATCTGGCCGTCCTCGGCCTCGAACTCGTCGACGGTACAGCCCGCGGTCGCGAGGGCCGCCGTCGCATCCTCTGGATTTGTGCCGATCACGTCGCCGACAGAGGGCATGGCGAAGCCGATGGCCGGCGTGAGGACAAGGCTCAGTGCGAGAACAAGATGCTTGGTCATGTCGTATCCTTTCCGGGATGTGTGACGCGACCGGGCTGGCCGCGGGATCGACATGGCAGGCGAAAGCAGGCTTTTTCGATTGGAGGGACGCTGATCCGGCTCGCCATAAGCAGGTGCTTACGCGTAAAACCGCACTTGGCTGCGGTTGCACAGTTACGCCCTCAGACAACCACCGGCTTGAGCTCTCTGCGAACCTTCGCGGCGGAGAGCCGGAACGTCCCATTACCGGACATTCGTAAGTACCCTCATGCCGGGAGCGGCTTTGCCGAATTGGCTCTCGTACCTGCGGGGGTAGCGCGATGGCCCTGAGGCTGGCTTGGGAGCAAGCTGCCCACGTATTTGAAGGTTAACGCCGTCTAACTTGCGCCGCGAGCTCCCGATCCGCGCTTGTTGCGGCAGTGCCTTGATTGTCCGCGAGCAGATGTGATTTTGTCCCGCTGAAATGGGCCGATCGCCGTCACGCTGGGCTAAACCTGTCATGGCTGGCAGGCCCTCAGTTTGTGGCCAAGTCAATTCGTATCGAACTTTTATAGGAGGCCCCCGTGGAGGCCGCACCTCATCCGCTGCAACTGGCACGGCTCGCAGCGCTTCATTCCTTCGAGATTCTCGACACCGATCCGGAACGTGATTTCGATGAGATCGTGAAGCTGGCGGCGGCCACCTGCGGCACCGCGATTTCCGTGGTCAACTTCATCGACGCCGAGCGGCAGTGGTTCAAGGCGGAAACCGGGCTCGGGGTCCGGGAGACACCGCTCGCCACGTCGCTCTGCGCGCATGTCATCCTCGAGGAAGAGTTCGTCGAGATCCGGGACACGCTCAAAGATCCGCGGATGCAGGATAATCCACTCTGCTGCGGAGAGCCAGGCCTGCGGTTCTACGCTGGCGCCCTTCTGAAGACGGAGGACGGTCTGCCCCTCGGCACTCTGTGCGTGCTGGACTATGAACCCGGGCAGCTCACGTCCCTGCAACGGGACACGCTCCGCGTCTTATCCCGCCAGGTCATGGCTCTTCTCGAGGCCCGGAAAGCCCTTCGCACCGCCGATGTGCTCCGCCGGGAAGTCGACCACAGGGTCAAGAACTCCCTTCAGTCGCTCTCGTCCTTCACCCGCTTGCAGCGTCGGGCCTTCGCGTCGGAGGATGCCAAGCTGGCGCTGTCGATGGTGGGAACGCGTATCGACGCGCTCACTCACCTGCACGAGCAACTCTATCAGACCGATGAGCATCAATCGGTGGATCTGGGAGCGTTCATCGAGAAGATATGCGGGCATCTCGCGAGCGTTGCGCCCGAAGGTGTCACGCTCGAGTTCGAGGCGGAGCCGGTTGACGTTTCGCCCCAGCAGGCTGCGGCGGTGGGCACCTATATCAACGAGTTTATCGCCAATTCCTACAAGCACGGCTTTCCCGATGGCGAAAAAGGTGTCGTCCGTGTGCGGTTGAATGCCGTGGAAGGTGACCTCGTCGAACTGGTCTGCACGGATACCGGTGTCGGATTGCCTGACGGTGCCTCAACGGCTCATACCGGATTGGGCATGAAGATCGCCGAGGTGGTGTGCATGGAGCTCGAAAGCGACCTCGATCTGCGCAACAGCGAGCAAGGTGTCTTCGCAATCATACGGTTTGCGCCGCAACCTCGATAGGGGCGCGTCCATATTCCCTCACTCGAGAACCCAGAACGGTCGCCGATGGGCGGCGTTGCAGCCCTCTGGATGCGCATCTGGAAGGTTTGCCCGGTGAAAGCCCGCTGATTTGCCGCCTGAACCGTCAAGGTCTCAAGCCTGCATTGAGCACGACCGGCCGGTCAGAGCTTCATTGCGGATGTCGATACGCTCTCTCACTCTGCCGCGGACCGAAACCCACTCGATATTGCTGGAGGCTGGTCTGCTCCCTGAAAAGTGGTCCATCCTGAAGTATGTGAACCGGCGTGGAAAAGTG
>NZ_JALZ01000063.1 GCF_000521785.1 Roseivivax halodurans JCM 10272 | reverse complement strand
GCCAAGCCGCATGATCGACTGAAACCTTTGCGGGCCTGCCTGCCGGCAGGTCTTCGAGGTCCCCCAGGGACGTGGTTCCGATGATGTCGTGGTCAGGACTGATGCCGGCTTTGCCGAGCACGCCTACGAGATGGACACATCGGAATTGCACCGAACCCGCATCTTGATGGCAGCCCTCGCGCTGACCACGAACCGAAGCATGAACCCGGGTGATCTCGCAGAAGAGAAGACGGCGCCAGCAGTGCGGATCGAAACCATGGAAAACTATACCCGCAGTCCGGCGGTCGATCTCGTGCGGCCGAAACCGCTTGACCGGAACGGCCCCGTTACCGAAGTCCTGACCCTAGGCTCCTTTCACCTTAGCAGCGGACGAGAAAGCCCATCATACCCCCAAATTGGGGTGCCCACTTTTAGCTAAGAAATCCAGAAATATAGCTACTTATGGGGGGTGACGCTGACTAATTCATTAGCATAATCGGTGACATTCTTCATGGGGTTGTCGTCGTTCTGTCTCAGTCGACCCCACTGGTTAGTTTGCGATATCAATTCTCATTGACTGCAATACAAGGGCCAAAAGATGGATACTGAGATTTCGAACCAATGCCCGCAAGATAGTCATCTACTGATTATTGATGACCAACCTTTGAGACGTGCGCAATTGTCACAGTTTCTCGAGGGTTTTGCGAAACGACACGATATGCGAATTGAAGAATACTCCCCTGCTGAGGTTATGAGAGCGGGCCAGGCGATGTGCGGCAGGATGAGTATCTTAAGTGTCGGCGGTCAGAACGCGCGCGGAAGATACTTCGATGACTTGGCAACATTGGCGCAATCCGATCCGGTGCGTCGGACCGTTGTATTGGCGGAAGACACAAGCGTTAGCTTTGTTAGAGCATCGCTCCGTGCAGGAGCTCACGGGGTGATACCGACCGCGACCCATCCCGAGGTCGCTATTCACGCTCTTGAGTTCATCCTACGCGGCGGCATCTACGTTCCGCCAAAGGTTTTGGATGAAATGACACCGCCGCTTGTGCCGTTGCACCACGTAGGCGCGGCGGAAGTCGGCAGTACGACTCAAACTCAGTCAACTGTTCGCGGCGCTCAGGCGCCAAGCACTCAGGGGCCAAGCAACGGAAAGCCCAAGTCAGCGGTGAGTTGCGATCCGGCTCGTGGCGTGCGCGACCTTACCGATGAGCGCGGATTAACACCGAGGCAGCGGGCCGTGCTTCTTTGCCTTGTGGAAGCGAAGTCGAACAAGGAAATTGCTCGCTGTCTCAACACTACCGAAGCGACAGTAAAGCTTCATGTTCGGCAAATCATGCGAAAGCTGGATGTTAAGAACCGGACCGAGGCGGCACTCTTCGCCACGAAACTGTTGAATGACGCCGGCGAGCATAATGACCTAGCCGGTGATAACAGTGATCAGAAGTACAAGAATCCGTCGATACCGATCCAGAAGACATCTACTTCGAAACTTGCCAGCGTAAGGAACCCGGGATCGATTTCGCGTGGAGAGGGTCAAGCTAGTAGAGCGCCTAAGCCATCACCTGTTCTACCTCAAGACACTCGTCGCCGGCCAGATCGGGTCGCGACCTAATCAGATAAATGCGTCTTTCGGAAAGCAACTTGTGGCCCTCCTGTAAGTCGGACATTCTAAGGCGGGCGCGTTCCATCGGAGCTTGTTAGACTCCGAAATTCTTTCTATCGAAAGTGTTATCTGGTGTAACGCAATATATCTTCCGGCTATGAGTGAGGATCGCGAGGGCTATTTATTTTTCCGAGATCCCCAAGCATTGTTCTCTCGCCGCATCGCGCGTTAGCAGCATTAGGGGAACAATTATGCTTACGAATAAATTTTACAAAGTTGGCAACTTCCTAGCCAGATCTAACTGGACTGACGACGCAATCGATCGCGCCACTGACCTGCTGGGAAATATCGCGGACAAGCTTGGAAAGTTACTCTCGAAATTCAGCGAGCCTTATGAAACTGATCTGGGCATGGAACTGGGAGGTTCGGCCGAAGCTATTGGCACAGACACGGTTACGACCGCGGACCTCAAGGCGTCAATGGTTGACACGGAACATTCCAAAATCGGGGTCGGCTTCGCGCAGTTCACGGCCGCTGCATCCGGTGGTGCTTCTTTCGCAACAACGGACGCATATTGCGACATCAGTAGCGCTGACTTCGTGTTCACGTCGAAGACTACCCATTCGGGAGAAAATTGGGAAACAACGACGCAAAAAGTCATTGCTATCGATTTGGACTACTTCGAATTTGCAAGTCCGATCGTCATCGATACTGACCGTACGTGGTCATTCGATACGACCTGCGACGTGGTGGAAGGAAATGTCGCGACCGCTTATTTCGATGTGAAGCTCGAATCCGAAGATACGCTGTCGGATGTCTGGCTGGATGCCTTAGCGGTAGAAAACGCATACTCCGGTTCATCAATCGACGCCACAATGGTAATCGGCTAACAAATTGCGGTTCTGAAGACGTGGTATCCTTTTCGTCCATGCCAAATGATTATACCACGTTCGCGCGAGGATCGACGTGGCCCACAGGGTATATATTGAACGTCACAACGACGTTAGGGAGGTGAACATGGATATCGCACAAACGATGAGTTCTTGGTGGCAAGCGGTTCGGGACAGAACTGAACCGATCGAGTGGCCGAACGACGAGGGAGTCGACGTGTTCGAGTTCGTCGAGGAAGTTGAGCAGGGTCCAGTAAGGTTGAACTCCTCAACCTTCATCGACCTCAGTGAGCAAAGCGCCGAGACTTCCGGGTCAGGGACATACACCTTCGGTGTCGATCGTTCCGGCGAAGTCTGGAACTTCCAGACAGGTCTTGATCTTAATGGGTCGGATGGTGGGAAATTAAACATGTTCAGTGAGATCGAAATGGATCTCACGCCGGGTGCCCGTGCAATTTCGGCAAGCCTACACATTTCTTCGAGGTCTGATGGGCGAGACGCAAGTGATACCCCGTCCGGACCGGTTTCTTTCTCAACTGGTTTTGATTTCGACTATCTCTGATGAAGCATCTTTGGCGTAATATTGGTGGTGCTCCATCCTCATTTGCGCGCGCTACTATTTGCGCTAGATTATTTGGAATTCGGTGGGTTCTGGAGCGAAGTGAGCTCGTATAAAATGGGCTGCTATCTTTTGGGTTTGTTTCCTTTTTCCAGTTGAATGAGCGTCGGTATCGTTCAATTGTAGAAGTGCGCCAAGCGTAAATAGGCGCATATTGCAACAAGGAGATAGTCATGTCTTGGAACTTCTATCATGATCCCGACGTCGATTTTGACAAGGATATCGAGATCGACATTGATGTTGATCTTGATTTCGACTCATTCGTCGATGTTGAAACCTACGTTGACCTGGACGTGGATGTCTATTCCGATCCGCACGTTGACGGAAATACGGCATCGATTGCATTTGAGGTCGAGGCTGTCGGTATCGACACAGTAACCGACATTACCTTTACGAACCTCGCGATCGAGAACACGATGTCGTCCACGTCGGGTACGGCAATCGCGGTCGTGGGATAATGTTACTTGTGGGCGGCCTTATGGTCGCCCCCTTTTACTCCGACGTTGAAATTTCTAAAACCGTTCTGCGACTGTTCTCGGTACCCGGAAGCGTCAGATTTTTCGAGTTCTTTGTCTGATACGATCATATTGCGCATGCGCTGCGCGTCGTATCGCGCCTGCTCGCAAATCATATTCTCAAAATGGAGGTTCTCATGGATGAAATCGGTACGGAAGGCTCCGATTTTCTTTATATCCGGCAGCCGGGAGCATTCAATGTCTACGGGTTGGGCGGCGATGACACTTTGCGCGTGTACGTTTCACGGCGCTCGCAGGCCAACGACCTTGGGGACCTTCTCGACGGTGGCGAGGGCAATGATACGATTCTTTCGGCAGGCACCGATGATACAGCGATCGGTGGCGCCGGCGCTGACCTGGTCCGCGGAGATGACGGCGACGACGTTCTGTACGGCGACGCCGCGCGCGGAACTTTTGAAGACCCAACAGACGAAAACAACGGCGATGGTGCGGATACGCTCGACGGCGGTGACGGCGACGACAGCATGGATGGTGCGGGCGGGAACGACGTGCTGATTGGCGGCAGCGGCAACGATGTCATTCGAGGAGGCAGCGGCAACGACACGATCAGCGGCGGCACCGGCAACGATGTCATCTACGGTGGCGACGGAAGTGACACGCTGATTACGGGCAGCGGTAATCACTCCGTCTCGGGCGGCGCCGGTGAAGACCAGATCGTAGCATCGGGCGGTATAGACCTCATCTTTGGGGGTGCAGGAAGCGACACGATAACTGCCGGCGGCGGTAATGATTCCGTTAGCGGCGACGATGGGGCTGACAGCATCATTCTTTCAGCCGGCGACGACCTCGCATTCGGGGGAAGTGGGGCGGACACCGTCGCTGGTGGCGACGGAGCCGACGTAATTCTCGGCGAAGGCGATGGAGACATGCTCAGCGGTGGCGCGGGCGATGACGAACTGCGCGGTGGCTTAGGTGATGATCTCCTAAATGGCGGGTCGGGGGCGGATATTCTCGTCGGCGACAATGGTAGCGGTGGCGACGAAGGGTTCGACATCGTGACTTACGGGTCAGCCGGGGGCGCCGTCCAAGTCCAACTTGCCGATGGCTTGGTGACCAACGGCGGCGGTGCAGCCCAGGGCGATGTCTTCGTCGAGATCAATGGTGCGATCGGTAGCAGCTTTGGCGACCTGCTTGTCGGTGGCGCGGGCGAACAGAGTTTTTTCGGCGGCGCCGGGAGCGATACGATCGGTGGAGGAGCCGGTGATGATTTCTTGGACGGCGGAGCTGGCGCTGACACTCTGGACGGCGGCGCGGGGTTGGATGCGATCAGTTACACGAATTCCTCTAGTGCAGTGGGGGTCGCCCTAAGTTCAGCGGGAGCCACGAGCGGAAGTGGCGGCGATGCGGCCGGGGACATCATCGTGAATGTCGAGGCCGTCGAGGGGAGTGATTTTAACGATCAGTTGATCGGTCTTGGCGGCGATCAGCAACTGATTTCCGGACTGGGAAACGACCTGCTGCGAGGCGGGGCAGGCGACGACCTACTCGTCGGCAATGGGGGAACAAACAACCTTTTCGGAGAAGACGGGTTCGACTTCTTTGTGAGCCTTACTGGAACAAATGTCGTTCGGGATTTCGAGTTCGGGATTGACACCATTTTTATTCCAGCGGGCTCGGCATTGAGGCTATTGCCTAACGTTTTTCCGGGTAGCTTCGCTCTCGAGGCAGCTAGCAATGAACAAACTGTCTATGTCGACCTGAGAACGGCGGATCAGGCTCAGGCGGTGGCGCGCATCAATGCGATGGATATTGCCGCGATCGGCGACCCGAACGATTTCCTCGTGTAAGGCGCGCCTGGGATGTCACGGGATCGCTCAAGTTCTCGCGGGTCGATCCTCGCGGAGGCTCTTCGGCACAGCCGGGGAGCCTTCGTGACGGTCGGGTTCTTCAGCATGGTGATCAACGTGCTGATGCTCGCCGCGCCGCTCTACATGCTTCAGGTCTACGACCGGGTGTTGGGGAGCGGTCGGGTCGAGACCCTTATCATGCTCACGCTTATGCTTGGCGGCGCTCTGGCCGCCATGGCTTTGCTCGACACCCTGCGTCAATCGCTCACCGTTCGCCTCGGGGCGTGGTTCACGGGCGCGCTTGGTCCGGACATGCTCGACATCGGAATGCGAGCGCGGCTCGACGGCAGTTCGGCAGGAGGGCAGGGGCTGCGTGACCTCAGTCAGATCCAGTCGTTCGTCGCCACGCAAGGCATGATAGCCTTCTTCGATTTCCCTTGGACGCCGGTCTTCATCGGCGTGATCTGGGTTCTGCACCCGCTTCTCGGAACCATCGCGCTCGCCGCGGCGCTCATACTGCTGTCGCTCAGCATTGCGAACGAAGTGGCCACGCGCGGGCTATTGCATCGAGCGAATGCCAGCCAGATCGAGGGCCACAAGTTGGCCGAGAGCGCAATCGACCATGCCGAGGTCGTGCGGGCGATGGGCATGGCCGGGGCCATGACGACCCGGTGGCAGGCACGCAACACAATCACACAGTCGAATCTCACTGCGGCGAGCGAACGGAGCGGGTATTTTACCGGTTTCGTGAAGTTCATCAGGCTCTTCGCTCAGAGCCTCGTGCTCGGGGCCGGGGCTTGGCTGGTTCTTCGCGGCGAAGCGACGCCCGGCGTCATGATCGCGGGCTCAATCTTGCTGGGCCGCGCTCTTGCGCCTGTCGATATGGCCATGGCCGCCTGGAAGAATTTCTCTTCGGCCCGCCTGGCATACGGTCGGCTGAAATTGCTTGTGGAGGCTTTTCCTCCGGAACCGGCCAGCATGGAACTTCCGACGCCGCGCGGCCGGCTCACCGTTCAGGACCTGACAGTGCATGGACCGACCGGAGCGGTCCTGAAACGGGTGAGCTTCGATATCCAGCCCGGAGAAGTCGTGGCGGTGATTGGCCCCTCGGCTGCTGGGAAAAGCACCCTGTGTCGCAGCATCGTAGGACTGGCGCGGCCAACGGCTGGAACGGTGTCGCTCGACGGTGTGCGGATCCAGCACTGGGGCGCCGAAGCCCTCGGATCGCACATTGGCTTTCTTCCGCAGGATGTCGGGCTGTTTGCGGGCACAATCCGCGAGAATATCGCTCGCATGGCCGACGCCGAGGACGCTGAAGTTATCGAGGCTGCAGATCGTGCTGGCGCCCACGAAATGATCTCCCAGCTGCCGCAAGGTTACGAGACCGAGCTCGGGGAACGAGGGGCCGGCCTCTCTGGCGGGCAGCGCCAGCGGGTGGCGCTTGCCCGGGCGGTATTCGGGGCGCCGGCTCTGATCGTTCTCGATGAGCCCAATGCGAACCTAGATCAAGCCGGCGAGGCCGCCTTGTCGAGCGCGATCCTCAATCTCAAGGAATGCGGCGCCGCGCTGCTGATCGTCGGCCACAGGCCGTCGACCCTCGCGCAAAGTGACAAGATCCTTTTGCTCAGGGCCGGTGTTGCGCAGGCGTTTGGGCCTCGCGCTGAAGTCCTCGGAAAGCTGCACGACGCGAAAGTCGCGAAGATAGGAAACGGCCGCACACAGGAGGTTGCCGCAGAGGATCGTCCTTCACCGGTATAGGAGGAGCTTTTTTGTGAAGCATTTTATGATGGTTCAAAGAGAAGACGAGATATGACGGTATCGAAGCCATTCGGAACCTCGTTGACGGAAAGGCCAGTGCGCAAAGGCGATACGGTCAAGCCGACCCCCGCACACGCGCTTCGTTCGGCAATGCGCGGACCGCGACGCGCCGGTTTCTTGGTCATCATCTTCTTCCTTGGCGGGTTCGGAGCATGGGGCGCTGTTGCACCATTGGCAGGTGGCGCTATCGCACACGGCCAGGTGAGCCCGGAAAGCGGCGTTCGGATCATACAGCATCTGAACGGTGGAATCGTCGATGAAGTGCATGTCCGCAATGGCGACCGCGTCAGGGCAGGAGACCTGCTCGTTTCGCTTGATGCATCCGACATTATCGCCCGGTACGAGGCATTGTCAGATCGCCGACTGACCCGTATTGCCGAACAGGCGCGCATCCAGGCGGAAGCATCCGGTGACGGTACCGTGACCGGTAACGCAGGACCGGAGGTGATGGGAGGCGGCGCACGCGCGGTGTTCTCGGCAGAACAGCAAGCGTTGGATGCGCGGCGGGAAACCCGGGCCGCACGGAAACGTATCCTCGCGCGGCAAGCGGCGCAGATTGCCGAAACAATCAAGGGTCATGAAGTGCAGGCTGAGAGCGCCGCGGAGCAGCTGCGCCTCATGCGAGAGGAAGTCGCGGACAAGGCGTCCCTGTTCTCTCGTGGCCTGTCCGCGAAATCCGAAGTCCTGAGGCTCAAACGCGCCATAGCGGAACTCGAGGGGCAACGCGGCAGTCATCTGACCGCCATCTCGGAGGCACGACAGAGATTGAGTGAGATGGAACTGGATCTCGCCGCCCGCGAGGCAGATCTCAGGGAGCAGAATGCCCTACGCGCTGCCGAAATACGAAACGAACTGGTCGAGCTAGAGGAAGATCTTTCGGCCCTCCAGGAGACTCTCGCGCGCACCAAAATCCGGACGCCCGTCGATGGTATCGCCGCCGGTCTTGAGCCGCTCGGGTTCGGTACAGTTATCGTCGCGGGCGAGCGGATCCTCGAGATCGTTCCCGAGCGCGACCGCCTGCTCGTAGAGGCGGAGATTTCGCCGAATGATATCGATACGGTCGAAGTTGGCTTGACGGCTCACGTCCATCTTCCAGCGTATTCCGGTCGGATGCTGCCCCGGATCGAAGGCCATGTGACTATGGTTTCAGCGGACACAAGGGTCTCGGAGGCTTCAAATCGTCCGTTTTATCCTATCCGGATTGAAGTGCCGTCGAGCGTGTTGTCGGAAACCGGCGTAGAACTGAGATCCGGCATGCTTGTCGAGGTCCTCGTGGTTACGCGCGAGCGGCCGGTTCTGTCCTATCTTGTCGAGCCAATCCTGAACCTGTTGCGCAAAGGTATGCGCGAGCTTTGACGCGGCCATTTCAGTTGAAATCCGATATCTCTGTGTTTCGTGCCGTCATGCGCCTCGTACAGGACTGCGGGGAGTGATCTATCGGTCGCGCCGCTCTTTAAGGCGGTCCCTCGCGATTCGAAGGCCCGGAGTTATGGCGGCAATGAACGCAACCAGCTCGGGCTGCCTGCGCGCACCGATCTTGAGGAATATCCGTTTGAGGTAGCCGCGTGCCGTTGTGACCTTGAGGTTCGCTTGCACTGCAATCTCGTTCACGGAAGCGCCGCGCTGAAGGGCTAGGGCAAGGCGGCATTCGGCGGGCGTCAGGCCGAAAGCGCTCAAAACGCTCTTGGTAATTTCGGGATCGACATCGGTAGAGCGTCCGAAACAAACTAAGACACAGCCAGGCTGGTCGAGAAGGGGAACGAAGGTAATGACTTCGGGATGCCCGAGGATTCCGATTGGCAATGCCACGGTACGGATCTCGTCCTCAGTGGTTACAGTAAGAATGGTGGCCTCAAGTTTTTGTGTGACCGTTTGGTATCGGCCAACCAATTCACCTGTTTGTATCGCAATGTTTGTGCTGCGGGCGAGAACTGAAACCGCAGCATCATTTTGGTAAATAACATTCCGAAGTTCGTCTATAAGAATGATCCCCTGATCTATTTGGTTCAATATCAAATCTTGAGGGCTTGGATTCGACCCCGTGGACTTCTGACGGCGAAATGCCTCGTATAGTACAAGCTGGGCCAGTTCGATTTTCCAAGATTGCTCCGTGTCATTCCTATGTCTGGCGAGCGCAATAAAGAGTGCTGAATTCGCTGCAAAGCTCAACATTCCGATCGTGCAATTTGTCCCACGAAACCAATTGATTGCCTTGCTTCCCGGGCCATTTCGTAAATTGCCGGTCTTGAGACCCGCTGACTGTACAAGGGCTTCTGCATCCGCATCCTCTAGTGTACGCCCCACTTCCGTCCTGAGCTCGGGAGCATGAAGAGAAGCGGCATGCTCGACCACGAGAATATCGTCGTACACGATATTGTCGCTCTCGAAACGGAGGCGGCCCACCGCTACCGACGATGAGGTCCCGGCCGAGAGCGCGGATGCACAATTGTGGAAGGCGAAGCTATTCGTTGAGGTTTCGGACAAGACTCCCCCCCCGGCGATCTACATTATCTCAAGATAAATAACCGCAAATATGAAGATAAGCCATTGATTTAAAAAGACCTTAACTGGGAAATGTGGCGTGATAATTTGGCTGATCCTACCTTCAGAATAAACTTAAGCGATACCGGCAGATCGCGTCAACGCTGTTTGGTTGTGCTGTGACCCCCGATTTTCCCTCCATCCGATGGTAGAGTCCGGCCCGCCTCGCGATCCGGATATTCATCTTCCGGGCATTCGCTATGATCCATGGCAGTGTCCCAATGCTTGGTGT
>NZ_JALZ01000062.1 GCF_000521785.1 Roseivivax halodurans JCM 10272 | reverse complement strand
TCCAACGTGCTGAACAAGGTCCCGAAGTCGATGTATCCGGCGGTGAAGGCCGACCTGCGCGAGATCTGGCAGGCCGAGACCCGCGCCGTAGCCGAGACTGCCCTCGACACCTTCACCGAGAAGTATGGCGCCAAATACCACAAGGCCGTCACCTGCCTGACCAAGGACCGGGAGGCGTTGCTGACGTTCTACGACTTCCCGGCCGATCACTGGGATCATCTGCGCACCTCGAACCCAATCGAGAGCGTGTTCGCCACCGTCCGGCATCGGACGGTCCGTACCAAGGGTGCCCTGTCTCAGAAGACCGCAAAACTCATGGTCTTCCCGCTGGTTCAGGCCGCGGCCAGGAAATGGCGGAGGCTCAAAGGCGCCAACCAGTTGCCTCTCGTCGTCGAAGGCATCATCTTCAACGACGGTGTCGCCAGCCGCGATGCCGACAAAAGCCGCGCCGCTTGATCAGCCCGCGTCACCCAGATTCCCGCATAGCTCAATTACGGACGGTGCTGTGCGGTCCGTGGTCTGTCAACGAATTGCGTGTGGGCTTGGTCCCGCACTGCGGTTCACCTGTGATCCTGGACTTCGCCGGGGCTGCGAATAGCTGGAATGACACGCTGTAACCGCAGCAATCGCCGTGTAGCCGGGCAGCAGCTTCGGGCCGCTCACGACACGACGTTCATTGCTGCGTCTGCGAACTGGCCACCTCCCGCGACAGTCAATTTGGGCTCGCAGTCAGATTTCGCCGCCGGAAGCATCAACAACGGTTCCTGATCTGCCAACGTCGGCGCGTTGAGCGACGTCGATCAAGATCAATAGCTTAGCCCGGCCCACCTATGTCCGGTTCCGCGACATGTTTGACGCGTCCCTTGCTGCACAAGCATTGGGCCGCACTGAGCCCTTCCCGTCCGCCGGGTCACATCGGCGGCAGGAGCACGATCTTCCCGGCGTGTTCCTTTTCGCTGAACGCGCGCTGAGCCTCCGCGATCTTCTCGAGCGGAAAGGTGGCTGACACGAGCGGCCTGATGTCGGCGGCCTCTATGTAGGAGATAAGGTTCGGGAACACGCTCTCGTCCCACGCCGTGCAGCCGATGAAGGTGATGTCCTTCAGGTAGAGATCGCGCATGTCGAGCTCGACGATCGGGCCGGCGATAGCGCCGGACGAGACATATCGCCCGCCGCGGCTCAGGACCTTCAGCATGGTCCCGAAGCCCGCACCCGCCACGTTGTCGATCACCACGTCCACGCTTTCCGCGCCGAGTGCCTCCAGCGGATCGTCGTCCCGCGTCAGGACACGGTCCGCGCCGATATTCCGAACCATGTCGCGCTTGCCGGCGCTGGTGATCCCGATGACCGTGGCACCGCGCCGTTTCGCGAGCTGAACGACTGCCGACCCGACGCCCCCCGATGCACCGGGCACGAGGACGCGCATGCCCGAGCCGACGCCGGCGCGCTCGACCATGTTCTCAGCTGTGCCGTACGCGCAGGGGATCGAGGCCAGTTCCGCGTCGCTCCAGTCGCACTCGACGGAAAACGCCTCCGCGTCGGGTACGCTGACATATTGCGCGAAGGCACCGTCGAAGTCCGACCCGAGCCAGACCGTCTTCATGCTGTCGAAGCCGGTCTCGCGCATGCAGGCACGAACGATCACGCGCTGGCCGATGCGCGTCTCGTCCACGCCCGGTCCGACCGCGGCGATCCGCCCGCAGCAATCCGTTCCTTGGATGAAGGGGAACGGTGTCGTCTCGTTCCACCCGCCGTCGGACCGCTCTTCACCGTCGCCGGTACCCTGAGTTCCCTCCCGGACCGAGGATGAATACCATCCTAGCCGGGTGTTGATTTCGGTGTTGTTGACACCGGCGGCCAGCACCTGGAGCAGAACTTGCCCGGGACCGGGTTTCGGCACCGGGCAGTCGCGGTAGTCCAGCTTCCCGTAGTCGCCGACCCCGGTCGTGACCACCGCTTTCATGGTTTTGGGTAGATCCTGCATCCGATGCTCCCGGCGCTGCGCATTCCATCGTCGGACAATACTGCAGATGCCTGCTTTGTCCCGCACTTCCAGAACCAAAACCTGGCGTGGTGGACCGCGGCTCCGAGCCCTTCCACGACAGTCAGCAGCACTTGAATTTCGTCCCGCGACCAAGGCCGTCTCGCTCGTTCAAATTAAGTGGCGCGTTCGTCTTTGGGCGACCCCATCACGATGTAGGACGTGATTGCATTGACATGGGATTGGGTGCCCAAGACCTCCGTATGAAAGCGCTTGTATTCCGAAAGATCGGCGCTCTCGACGCGGAGCAGGTATTCGAAGGACCCTGCTACGTTGTGGCACTCGACGACTTCGGGCGCGACTGACATGGCGCGCTCGAAGCCCTCCTGTGCCGCCTTGGTATGGGAGGACAGGCCGACCATGACATAGGCGGCAAACCCACGACCCATGCGCTCGCGGCTGGTCACGACTCTGTTAGCCCCGGATCACGCCGGTTCGCTCGAGCTCTTGAACTCGTCTCAGGCAGGCCGAGGGAGACAGGCTGACACGCTCGGCCAGAGCGACATTGCTGATCCGGCCGTCGCGCCGTAGCTCGCGCAATATTTTGTGGTCTATAAGATCCATGAGCCGACAATCGTTGTGCATAGAAATCCTAGAATGGAATAATAGACGACATATTGCGACCTCGTGCCGATATTGTTGCCTGGAGGTAATACTGGAGGTACGCTGGATGAGTCTCGCTATCCTGACCGCCCTTCTGGGCTTCGCATTCGTCGCCACTGTCACGCCGGGGCCAAACAACCTGATGCTGATGGCGTCCGGTGCGAACTTCGGCTTCCGTCGGACCTTGCCGCACATGCTCGGCATCGTCGGAGGCGTGTCGGTCATGGCCCTCCTCGTAGGTGCGGGGCTGATGGCGCTGTTCGACGCAGTGCCCGCCCTGAACCTGGTGTTGAAGGTCCTTTCCGTCGGCTACCTGCTCTGGCTGGCATTCAAGATCGCCACGGCCGCTCCGGTGGAGGAGCGGGACGCGGACAGCCGTCCCATGACCTTTCTTCAAGCGGCCACTTTCCAGTGGGTGAACCCAAAGGCTTGGGCGATGTGCCTGTCTGCCATCACGCTCTACGCGCCCGACCGCTCACTGCTGTCGGTTGCCATCGTGGCCGGTGCGTTCGCGCTCGTCTGCTTTCCGGCGATTTCGGTCTGGGCATGGCTTGGGACTGTAGTCCGTCAATGGCTGTCGAACGCCCTCCGGCTCAGGGTCTTCAACATCACCATGGCGGCCCTTCTGGTGGCATCGCTCTATCCCGTGCTCGGTCTAGGCAACTGAACAGTGGCGTTGGGGTGGGGTCCGCTCCCTCCGCGCTGAGGTCACTGCTCTCGAGGGTTTCGCTGCGCGGCGCACTAACGACCGGATCCACAGCTGCGATGCGGCATAAAGATTTGCCGCGTCACAGCAAAAATTCCGCTGCGAGCGCGCGCAGCGAGAATTTGACACTTCCGCAACGGGCTCCGAACTGCCGTTCGCCGCGCGCTGCCTGAACGGCAGCTTCATGTGCCGGGTTAACTTGCCTCCTCCGGCACACCTTCGGCCCCATCACATCGTACTGGACCGATAAGAGACCTCAGACGGTCGGGTTGGTAGGACCACCGGATTTCAACGCGCTTGAGTGCAGCTTACTGTAGGTCTTCCGGTCGATACCAAGTATTGCTGCAGCGCCCACAAAACTCTCAGTCGTATCAAACGCCCGAAGGATCTCATCTGGCGAAAACTCAACGCGCGGGCGACCCTTCTCGCGAGCAAAGCCCAGCGAGCGCCTCTTTTCAGCTATCCACTTCGTGTCGACGCGGTGAAGCCTTGCGAGAGTCGTATCTCGATGTCCCTCCCGAAACTGCTCCCTGAGCAGCATATCGAAGTCGAAACCGAAATGCTCCAGGATCCTAATAAGATTGGAGCGACTGGCTGCGAACCGCTTCTGAACCTCCGCTAGGGACCGGCTTTCCGTCATCAGGCCCAGAAGTTCTGAATAATGCACACCTGTCCCGTGGCCATCGACAAAAATGAAGACGTTGTCTCCAGCTATCGCCAGATAGTTTTTTGGGTCTGCCATGGCCCCTCTCCTGTGATCAAAAACTCCGGTGAAATTCTCGAAGTAGTAGTGCCGCGAATTTCGCCATACTTTTTAACCACCTGATTTAAAACGGTTCTTCTTGACTGATTCGTTAATCACTGATTCTCTCCGGATCACGAAGTCCCAGCAACCATGGTTACAGCATCGATGTCCCACACGGTGAATCCTGCTCACGAGCGCCTGAAGATGGAGCTGCGATTACGCGGCAGGTCCATCGCCTCGGTCGCCCGCGAGCTTGAAGTGCTGCGTTCGACGGTCACGCTTGTTAGCCAAGGTCTGCGTCGGTCCTCGAAAATCGAGAAAGCCCTCGCCGACGCGGTCGGCACGACACCGGCTGAGCTCTTCCCAGACCGATACCCAGCAGAGGAGGACCGTCCAACCGAGCAAACCTGACACCGGGAAAAGAAAAGACCTTCCCACGCTGTCAGGAAGGCCTTTTCGAATAAGCGTCGTTGGTCGCGACTTCTTATTCATCCCCTGAGTCTCACTGAAAGTCAACCTGCCGGGGCATCACTCGGCAGGGCAGCCAAACTCATCTCAAACATAGGGGGATGTCGCCCCGCACCTGCTCTGATCCGCAAGGATCGGTGCCCGGGTGAGGTGCGCTCCAATCATCATGAAAGACAATCTGATCTACCGCGGGCCGGAGCCGAGCCACGCGACCCGTGTTCCTGCGCGCCGTTCCAAGGGCAGCCTTCGTGGCTCCATGGTCGCCATGCTGCCAGGTTTCGGTCGCCCGCGTATCATCCACTTCGAGAGTGCGCTCGAATACGCCTTTCTCTGCCTGATGCTGGTGCGAGAGGACGTGCACTACATCCGGGAGCAGCCTCCGGCGATATCCTATGTCGGCACCGACGGCCGCCCCGCGCGACATGTCTTCGACTTCCTGGTCACGAGGACGGATGGCGAGCGCGTCGCGGTCGCGATCAAACCCATGCAGCGCGCGCTGAAACTGAACTTTGCCTCCGAGCTCGAAGCTGTCTCGGCAGCGGTCTCCAAGTCCTTCGCTGACCGTGTGCTGCTGGTCACCGACCAGCACATCGACCGGGTCGCCGCTTCTGAAGCGGCCCGGAAACTCGCCTGGTCGCGCCCCTCTCTGGTGGAGGTAACGGCATGACCCTGCGTTTCCGCTTTTCGAAATCTGACATGATCACGGCAGCAGGGGTCGCCATGCGACCGATCGAGATCAACGATGTCGGCGGTACCTTCGAGCGTGTCGGCCAGCCAGGCATCACAGAGGCTTTTTCCCACCAGGAACTAGCGGAGATGATGCGCCGACCGGACACGACCTATTTTGCGGGCTACTTCGACGTCTCGATGCAGCAGCTCCGGTCCTCCGGCTGTAAAAACTCGTACTCCGACTACACGCAGTCGGAACAATCAGTAGCGCGGTATCGCGAAGCCTACTGCCTTGCCATGCTGCAGCTTAAATCCGAAGGTCTTCTCGACCTGACCCATGAGAGCTTTGTCCGACATAGCCCGCAGATTCAGGCCATCGCTCAAAAACGTTTGGCGGAAGGCGAGTACGGGGCCGTTGGCAAACGTGCCGGGGCGAAAATTGTGGCGCGAAAGCCCCCAGGCAGCACCTCCGCCCTGAAGTGGCTACGTGCATACAAACGTGCTGGATACTCGGTCCTGGCTTTGTTCCCGAAAACCTCACGCTCTGGAAACAGGGACCGTCGCTGGTGCCCGCACGCCGAAGGGCTGATGAACCAGGTGATCGAGGTCTATGCAGATACTCAACGGCCCACTAAGGCCCAGGCGATCAAGTCGACGCAGGCGCTTTTCGAGGAAGAGAATAGATCCCGGGTCGAGCAAGCGCTGCCGCCTCTCGCCATTCCTTCCGCATCAAGCATCAAGCGTCGCCTCGACCTGGCCGACCCGTTTTACATCCGTGCGAAGCGGTACGGTATTGCGGCAGCGGCATCTCACTTCACGCTCTTCAGCAATGGCCCAGATGTGCAGCGCCCCATGGAGCGGGTCGAGATGGACGAGAACCGCCTCGACGTAATCTCTCTGCTTACCCTGAGCGGCATCTGGGATCACCTGCCGCGGGATAGACAGGTGCGCTTCGAGACAGGACGGCGCTGGCTCTACATCGCCATCGACTGCGCAACGAAATGCGTCGTTTCCATGCGGCTGGCGGAGACACCGAATTCCGACGACGCGATCAGGGCCCTCCGGGATATTTTTGAGGACAAAACACGGATTGCCGCAGCTGCCGGATGTGAGAGCTCATGGCATCACCATGGCGGCATCGGTACGCTGGTCACCGACATGGGCTCGGCCTTCGGTTCGGAGCAATTTCAGGGGACTGTCAGCTCCCTCGGAAATACTGCGCATCTTCCTCCTGCGGGCGTCCCTTGGCTGCGCGGACATATCGAGTCCTTCTTCCGCACCCTCGGCCACCAGCTGATGCCACTCCTTGCTGGCCGAACCTTTTTCGACACGGTTCAGCGCGGTGACTACCCCTCAGAGCAGCTTGCCTGCCTATGCGATGATGATCTGATAAAGGTGCTGCTGACCTTCGTCGTCGACATCTATCACAATCAGTCTCACGGGTCTCTGAAAGGGGAAACTCCGAACGCTGCTTGGGCACGTCTGGTCGCCGAGCATGGCACACCGCCGATCCCCGACGGCCTCACATTGCGCAAGGCCTTTGGTCGTCCAATGCAGCGCAAACTGCGCGGGGATGGCGTCCGTTTCTCGGGCTTGAGCTATAGCTGCGAGGCGCTGCGTGAGGCCTATCTTCACTCCCCGGTCAGGGATGTCGAAATCAGAGCTGACCTGAACGACATCGGGTGGATTGCCGTGCGTGTTGGCGCGACGTGGTATCCGGCCATGGCCAACGAACAAGGCTTCGATGGCATCAGCTATGATCAGCTGCGAGAGGGCATGCGGGCGACCCGGCACCAGCACAAACGGGACGCCATGTTGGATGCGCCCAAGGTCCAGCGCGCGATTGAGCGGATTTCCGAGGCGAACCGCCAGGCCTTCGCGCTCCGTGAGCTGACACCATTCCACATGACCGATTTGGATGTCGCCCGCTCCGAGGCCTCTCTTCATTACGCAATCCGATCAGACGCGCAGCGGCTTGGGAAAATTCAACCCACGTCCGATCCGCTGGCAGATGGCATCACCATCTCACCCCAAAACGCGACCTCGGACGACATGCCGGAGATAGCTAAGGCGACGCCGACAGTCTCGTCGCAGCCCAAGACGTCCTGGAGGATCGATGATGACTCCTGAAAAATCGATGCAGATCGCGACAGCTGTTGCTGAGTTGGATAATCATTTCGTTCACCATGAACGTTTTGCTCCTCTCGAGCAGCGCTTCCGCTTCCTGATCCAAAAGCGCTTCGCGGATTTAGCGGCGGGCCGAAACCGTGAAGCACATGGACTGACTCTCACCGGAGAAGCAGGCGCAGGCAAAACGACCGCGGTCAGACACCTGCTGGCGAGAACACAGTCCTGGATCACCACAACCGACACTCCTGGTATGAAGATCATAAGACTCGACGTGCCCGCCAGACCAAGCCTCAGGGCCCTTGGGCACAAGGTTATTGCCGCGCTTGGCTATCCGCAGGGACGCGGCGGAGAGGGCTGGTATCTCTGGGGGCTTATTCGCCATCACGTCAGGGAACAGAAGGTCGTGTTCATCCATCTCGACGAAGCGCAGCATTTGGCGGAACACCGTAATGAGAAGGAACTCATTGCGACGATATCCGAACTGAAAACCATGATGAGTGATAGTGATTGGCCCGTCGGCATCCTGATGTCGGGAACTGTCCAGCTCGAAGACCTTCTCAATAGGGATCCACAGATCAGCCGTCGCATGGAGGCGGTACATTTCGGTCCGATTGAAGCGCTGTCGCAAACGGAGAATGTTCTGGCGCTGACCTCTGCCTACTGCTCGAAGGCCTGCCTCGAGCCCGAAGCGAGCATTGATACGGTCGAGTTCGTAGAGCGCCTCGTCCATGCAGCAGCCCGCCAGTTCGGCCTGATGATCAAGCTTATTTGCCTAGCGATCGAACAGGCACTTCTTGCGGAAGACAAATACTTGGGGATGGTCCACTTCGCGATGGGATATCGGAACAAGGCGGACTGCTCCGATACTTTCAACCCGTTCATCATTCCGGACTTCTATCGGGTCGATCCACGGCAGATCTTCGCAAGGGATCGCTCCTGATGGCACCGTTCTTCCGAAAACTGCCGCTTCAAGTCGAGTTTCACGACGGCGAAACAGCCACCTCGCTTGCCGGTCGCCTGGCACTCCGCAACGGAGCGCCGAAGGTCTCGGCCCTCTGTTCGGATGCAGAACTGGATCTGCTTCAGCTCACCAATGGTACGCCCGAGGCGGTGACGCAGGTTGCGGCAATGGCCGGGGTCGAGGCTTCGCGGCTGCAACTCTGGACCCCATACTGGATCGCTCCGGGCTGGTTTCAGCTGGGGCGGGAAAGGATCAAGTTCACCGCCTTCAGCCGCACAGCATTCAAAGGGTGTCCGCGGTGCCTGCAGGAGGCATCAGGTCCGACAGAAGCGGCCCATTTCGGTCTCTGGCAGCTGACCTCGGTGCGTACCTGCCAAAAGCATGCCTGCTACCTTGTTCCTCTCCCCCAGGTTTCCGGAAACCGACATGCCTTCGATACGGCCTATCTGGTTTCAGGCTTCGAGCCGCCTGAACCTACGGAAGCGACCGAACAGTTTCAGGCCCTCGAGCACTATCTCCGGAAAAGGGTCGAACAAGGTCCGGGGCGCACTTGGCCAGACCGGTTACCCTTCCATGTCGCGGCGCAGACCTGCGAGGCCTTCGGGCTTCTGCTGACCCTTGGCCCGAAAGCCCGGCGAGAAACAGCGACGCCAGCGCAATGGGCGGCTGCAGGCACTGCCGGTTATGGTGTCCTGCGTCACGGACCAGATGCTTTCCGGGAAAAGCTCAAGGAGATCCAGCGGGCGCATCCGGTCGACAACACCCTCTACCGGACCCGCTATCGCGTGTTCTTCGAGTGGCTGCGCCACCGCGACGACGACCCTCAGTTCGATGTGATCCGCGATCTGGTGCGAGAGTTCATCTTCCGCAACTTCCCGATCTCCGAAGGCTCCATCGTTCTGGGCCGCCCCTGCCCTGAACAATACGTCCACTCGCTTTCGACGGCGCGCTCGCGATATGGCATGTCTGGTTGGAAACTGGCGCGCCGCCTGGCCTCGATGGGTCTCGCGGAGAGGAAGGCCTCTGGTCAGGGTTTTGTACTGACCGGTTACGTGCCAACGGAAATCATCAATGACATCGCGACCGATTTCGACGCCCTTCTGAACGCGACCGACGCGGGAAGATATCTTGGCGTCGAGCGTTTCATGATGGCCAAGCTGACGAAGCCCGGAATGGTCGAGAAGTACTTCGACGAAAAGAATGCCTCGCCGATGTATCACCCGCGCGATCTCGACGGGTTCATCGGGAAGCTGCGGGCGCGCATTGAGCGCTCCGAGGCGACGGACGTACTCGACATTGCGACAGCATCGCATCGTGTCCGGATACCGACCGAACGCGTGGTCGAGATCATTCTAAGAAACCGCCTTCCGCTGTATGCCCCCGACCCCACCACCGCACGCTTCCCGGATATCGGCGTCTCGCTCTCCCTATTGCGCGAAGTCATTGACACGGATCACGCGGGGACCGTGCACCCCACCCGAGCCGCCAAGATCCTCGGGTTCAACGTCCGGACGATCCGCAGCCTGATGGACACAGGCGTTCTGACGTCTTGCCATGTGGACGAGTTGAAGAGCGGACGCAGCCGACGGTACGTCTGCGCCAAGTCGATGGAGCGGTTTTCCAAAAGCCATATCTCGGTGGTCGAACTGGCAACGGCGAGCGGACGGCTGCCAGGCGTCGAAGCCGTGATCCAGCTCGACCGCGGGGCGCAGCCCCTACCACTTGGGCCGCGGGCCAACATGATTTTCAGGCGAAACGACGTTCTCTAAAACATCACTCACGGGAAGCCGGCCGCTGCGCCGGCTTTTTCATGTGCGGTCAGAGGCAGACTTATCTGACGAAAAAGGCAGGTTCGGTTCAGCATCGAGATTTTCGGCTGCTGAAATCAAAGGGAAATTTTGTACCCCAGAGGCTGAACTTTGTGACAATTCCCACTTCATGAAAAGCACCAGATAGTTCTGCCTTTCTCGTCAGAGGTTTTGCCTCTGCCGCGCACACGGGTGCTGTTTTCCCTACGAAAATCCATGCTGTTTCGATCCGCGCCTTTCGGCGTGTCGATCGCTGCGCAGCCCCTACCCTGTCAAACCCGAGGATGGCCCATGAGCGACCATTTCTTCGTCGTGACGGGCGGCCCCGGTGCGGGCAAGACCAGCCTGATCACCGAGCTCTCCCGCCGCGGCTTTCATACGATCCCCGAATCCGGCCGCGCGGTCATTCGCGAGGAGGTGGCCAGCGGCGGAGACGCCCTCCCCTGGGCGGATCGCACCGCCTATGCCGACCGGATGCTGGAGTGGGACCTGCGCGCCTACAGCGCCGCACAGGCGCTCTCAGTCCCCGTGATCTTCGACCGAGGTATTCCCGACATCATGGGCTACCTGACCCTCTGCGGCCTCCCCTTGCCGCCCCACATCGCCGCTGCGGCCAATGCAGCCCGTTACAACGCCCGCGTCTTGCTGACGCCCTACTGGGACGCGATCTTCACGCAAGACACCGAACGCAAGCAGACCCGTGCCGAGGCCCAAGCAACCTGCGCCGCCATGCGCAAGACCTACGCTGCGCTCGGAAACGAAATCATCGAGCTGCCGCGCGCCGACATTGTAACACGCGCCGACTTTGTCTGTGCGCAATTGGCAATCTGACGGAAATCTCTGGGGTCAGGACCCATTGATTTGGTTGTGAGAGCGTGAATCACCGTTCGAAAATGAGCGGTGAACATGTCAGATCCTTTCTGGTTGAGCGATGCGCAGATCTCAGCGATCATACTCGCTGCA
>NZ_JALZ01000061.1 GCF_000521785.1 Roseivivax halodurans JCM 10272 | reverse complement strand
GATGAAGATTGGGGGTCACAGCACGGTGACGGTGCCTGAACCGCGCAGCCAATAATGCCGGGCGGTTCAATTTCGATCCACGCCAACGCGACCGCATTTCCAGTTTCGGTCGCCATACCTCGATCGTACTCTGGTCGCGGAAGACGAATCTCGGGCCTTTTCATGGACGGCGGTACTACACGAACGGTAGAGGACCTGTCGCGCGAGGAGCTGTACGCCCTTGTATGGGAGCGGCCGCTCAATCGCGTCGGCCCGGAACTCAGCCTCGACGGTCCACGCCTTGCCAAGCTCTGCGACAAGCGCCAAGTGCCGTATCCCCCTCCTGGATATTGGCAGAAGAAGGCCGTAGGCCGCGCTCCTGAGCCCACGCCCTTGCCTGCCGAGGATAGGGTTGCGGTAAAGAAGACTGCCCCTCGCACATCGAGCGCTCATCGACCACCGGTGGTAGCGCCAAAGAAGTTTTCGGCGGTGTCGCTACCGGAAGAAGTACGCGAACCGGAAGTTCCACCGACCCCAGCCGTCATCGATCAGCATGACGGGCTTGATTTGCTCAACGGGATGCATCCGAAGATCAAGGCGTGGATTGTGGATCACAGGCGGGAGCAGAAGGAGCGCGTTCAGAACAACCGGCGACGAAGGAATGACATTTGGTCTTGGGGCAAGCCCCTCCTAGACGATCTCACGCCTCGAGATCTGCTCCGCTTTCGCGCTAGCAGCACTCTCTGCCGTGCTGTCGAGGCAGTGGGCGGGCGCGTGAAGGAGGCCGACATTCACGGCAAGCTGACCTTCACCGTTAGTGGCCGGGACATTGAGTGCGTGGTCAAGGAGAAGATGACCCGGCCGATTAAGCGTCTAGAAGGTGAAGCCGGGCAATGGACGGCCTATCCGAACCACCATAATTCGGGGCTGACTTCATCGGGCTTTCTCCGGGCACAGATTAGCACATGGCTTCCGGGCGAACAGCCACAGTGGATCGAGAGTCCGAGGAGACCGTTTTCGCAGCTGATCCCGGCAATCGTGGGAGCGATACTGGCAAGCGTTCCATGCCTAATCGAGTGGGAGCGCAAGCGAGAAGAGGAACGGGTTCGCCGCCAAGAGGAAGAGAGGTGCCGGTGGGAGTTGCGGCGGATAAAGGAAGTTGATGATAGCCGTTGGGCGCGCTTCCGGTCATTGGCAACAAACTGGCGGGAAAAGCAGCTTCTCGACGAGTTCATCATCGAGCTTGAAGTGCGGCTGGCTTCCGAAGGAGATCAAACCCTCGGAGAAATGACGACGTCCGCGTGGATAGAGTGGGCGAAAGGCCGCGCTGCCGAGATGGATCCGTTTTCCGGAGGGGTTGCTGGGCTGTTTCGTAGTGTGCAGCGTTCTTAAGTAACGTACTCTCTGACCCTTTCTCTGCTAGAGCAATCGCCATGCGTCTTTCAACCTACCAAGACGCCCCGCTTGCTGCCAAGGACATCTGCGATACGCAGCTCCTTACAGGAGCGAAGGGCTTTGACCTAATCTTTATCAATTTGATCTATCGTAAAAATATCATAAACTACTTTCCAAGTCGGAGATGAACCAGCAGACTCCGGGGGATCTTGGGAGGTTCTATGAGTAACCAGTTACAACGTTTACTCCGTATCAATATATGCGAAAACGCGACGTCATTACCGGCGGGGTGGACGTAATGCCCATCTGGGAATTCAACGAGGCCGACCCCTCAGATGTCGATGTCGAGCTTACGCAGCGGGACCAGTTCAACAACGACGAGGTCGGTCTGGCGGATGCTTTGGTCCGGGAGGCAGCTCAAAACTCCTCGGACGCCCCTGCTAAGGAGGAAATGGCCGTTCGGCTGTCCTTCTCCTTCCGGACGCTATCAGGCAAGGATCTTGAGAACTTTCGGAAGCAACTCGTACCCCTTATCCCGCATCTCGAAGCGTGTCAGGCGAACACCGACGCTTTGACCGACGAGACGGTCCGCTTCCTGGTCATCGAGGATTTCAATACCCGCGGCCTGACCGGTGCGGTCGATGCTCTTGACGATGACAACTTCCGGAACTTCTGGCGCAGGCACGGCAAGTCCTCCAAGGGCGGCCGAACTGGGGGGCGCTGGGGGCTCGGCAAATTGGTTTATTCGTCCTCTTCCGAGCTTCGCGTTTTCTACGGACTGACGGTCCGGGGTGGGGAGATGTCCCCGCTACTGATGGGGCAAGCAGTTCTCAACCACCACGAGGTCAACGGAACGCGCTACCAAGCGCATGGCTTCTGGTTTTCGAAGCGGGCTACGAATCGCCTCCAGCTGCCGATCTCCGACCCGGCCGAGATAGAAACGTTCCGGCAGCTGGCTGGTCTGAAACGCACCACGGAGTCCGGCCTTTCGATCGCCGTCCCCTGCGTTATGGATGGGATCAGCGAAGAGACGCTAATTTCCGCCGCTGTGACGAACTATTACTTCCCGATCTTGTCGGGTAAGCTGGAGATCGAGGTCGGCGACACGCTAATCGACCGGCAAAGTTTCCGCGAGGTGGCGGCGGGGATCGGCCGGAATACAGATATACCGTTCGGGTTCGTTGGAGAGATCAGCGAGAAGAAGTCCTCCGGCGCCACGTACGTTGCGCAGAAACCAATCGGAAAGGAGAAGCTGGGCGAGGACTTTTTCAGTGAGAATGACCTGCAAGCCATGAAAGAGGCATTTATCCGAGGGGAGCTCGTACATGCCAGTGTCCCCGTGTTGTTGTCTAGGAAGAAGGCCGGGCAGGAGGCTGGAAACATCGATCTGTTTCTTCGGTCGCTTCCCGAGGGGGGGAAGTCCTTCGCTCTCTATGCGAGAGGGCCGATCATTCTCCCCGGGGAACGCAAGTACTTTCAGAACGCACCTGCCTTCGGGGCTTTGGTAGCGGAAGGTGATACGATCGCCGGCTTTTTGGGGGATGCGGAAAATCCTGCGCATACAGCGTGGAACGGCAGTGCCGAAAAGCTTTCCCGAAACTGGAGCAACGGCCCGGCAACCCTGCGATCGATCCGTTATGCTCTCCGGGACCTCTACAGCGTGGTAGCCGACCAAGTCGATACCGAGGATAAGAACGCCCTAATCGACTTCTTTTCCTTGGCTGAAAAGACCTCCTCGGGGAAGAAAAGGAATAAGCGGGTCAAGCCGGATCCGGTCGTGGTCCCCGCTCCCCGGACGGCAATCAGCATACGGCCCCGGGAGGGCGGCTTCGATCTCGTCTCGGGCCCGGCTGCCGCGGACTGGAGATTTCCCCGGACCATCCGTATCCGGCTGGCCTATGACATGATCGGAGCCGATCCGTTCAAACGGTTCAGTCCTCATGATTTCGATCTGGGAAAGCGCGACATCAAGGTGGTCTGCCAAGAGGCCGAGGTCGAGACCCCTGAACCCAACGTCCTGCGCGTGGAGGTCCGGTCCCCGGACTTCAGGATCGAGGCCCGGGGCTTCGACCCGAACCGTGATCTGGTGGTGGATGCGAGGGCTCTGTCATGAGCGGAGCAAAACGGCGCATCAATTCAACCGGACGCAAGAAGATCGGCCGAGAGTGCTTCGACATCAGTATGGCCGATCCGGTTCCGGGCGACCCCTTGCGGGCAAAAGTGGAGCTGTATCTCGGCCGGGCAGGGTTTCCCCACAACGCGCCGGTGATCGTGGAAGCCTATCACCGCTCTTCAGGGATGCGGTTCGATTGCGGGACGGTGGCAAACCTCGCGGTACCTCCCGTCCTTGATCTGACCGATGTCGACCAGGGCGGCGGCGTCCTGTTCCGGATCAAGGTGCTCGATCCGGATGCAGCCTCGGGCAGGATCATCGGCTCTGCCGAGCGCATACAACCGCGTAACGAGGGCGAGGACGACACCCGGCGCAGCCTTTTCCCTCTCCGCACCCGGGACCTTGGTGAGGAAGTCTGGAGGGTGGATGTCGCAGACGACATGCCGCCTTCTCTTGTACTCAACAACCGGCTTCCGGGGTTCAGTCAGAATGTCCAGGATGATCCCCTGCTGCAGGGTGTTTTGCTCCCGGCAGCGCTCAGGATCGTCCTGAGGGAAATCGCCGCCGAACCTGTACCGGACGAGGGTAGCTGGAAGGCCGACTGGCTCGAGTACTGCAGGGACAGCCTTGATGCCGAGGATCCGGCATCCATCGAGACCGAGGAGGATCGTGAACTGTGGATTGACAGCGCCGTGGAGAAATTCTGCAAGCAGGGGAGCTTCATCGGCCGGATCCGGGACAGGGCGGAGGATGACCGGTGACCGAACAGATCAGAAAGCTGAACGAAGAAGGGATCAGGCGGTTCGGGGAGTGGCTCGATGCCGGAGCCTCCGGAGCCGCACCCGTCGAGCTTCTCTCCAGCCCAGAAACCTCCGTCCCGCTCGGGGAATCGATCATCGCTCCGAAAAAGGGCTTTGCGGACCGGTACGAGTTCGGGGCCTATCTGGATGATATTCTTCGTCCTCTGGAGAAGTCCGGGATCTCATCGGACCGCGGTTTGTGGACGGGACTCGCTCTGCACTGGTTCGACGAGCTCTGCCCGCCGCGGAAGGACGGCGTTCGCAAGCTCGACAAGAGCTACCGCTACATTCTCAGCGACGATTACCGGCACTACTACCGGCATCTGGTCCGGTCGCCTTGGCAGCTGGTGCGTGATCACGGGGAGAATGCCCGCTTCCTTCTGACCTCGCCCAGGGAAAGTGACCGTCCTCTGAGTGTGCATGGAGAAATCCTCGAACAGTTCGGCGGCCGGCAGCAGGTGCTCGGGAACCGCCAGCTGATCGCCGAGGCCAGCCGGCTCTATCTAGATCCGGAAACCGGGCGGCCCCGGAAAGGTGCCGCCGGAAGCGGCGCCGGTTCCGCCCGGCGCTTCGGAATGGTGCTCCGGCAGCTGGACCTCACTTACGACGCGGCCCGGATGGAGGATGGAAAGCTGCTCGACATCCTGCCCGCGGAATTCGACCGTTGGAAGAAGGAGGCGGGCGTCAAGGGAGGCTGGTCCTCATGGCTCGGAAGGGGACGCCGGCAGCGGAACGCCTGACCGGCCCGGCAATAATGTTCTTTTTCCGTTCCTGACTCTTGCCCCCTCGGCCGGGTGCTGCCATTGTGGCAGAAAAATACCCAGAGAAATGTGAGAGCGAGCATGAACCAGTTTTCGGAACTGCGCCGCAAGGCGGGGCTGAGTGTTGCCGACGCGGCGGTCCGGACCGGATACAGCGAACGGGCAGCCTATCGTTGGGAAACCGGAGAGCAGGAGCCCCGGCGGGCGGTTCTGGAAACGCTCGAGAAGTATATCCGCGGCTGCAGCACGCCCTCGCCGGCCCCGGCATTCCGGTTCATCGATCTCTTTGCCGGCATCGGCGGCCTGCGTCTCGGGTTCGAGGCGATCGGCGGGAAATGCGTCTTCACCTGCGAGCGCGACAAGTACAGCCGGATGACCTACGAGGCGAACTTTCCCGGCGATGATCACGAGATAGCCGGTGACATCATGGAGCTGAAGCCGGCGGACGTGCCGGAGCACGACGTCCTGCTCGCCGGCTTTCCCTGCCAGCCCTTCTCCATCGCCGGCGTCTCGAAGAAGAACGCATTGAACAGGCCGCACGGCTTTGCCTGCGAGGCGCAGGGCACTCTGTTTTTCCGGCTCGCGCAGATCATCCGGGACCACCGCCCGGCGGCCTTCATGCTGGAGAACGTCAAGAACCTTGTGGGTCATGATCGCGGCCAGACCTTTCGCGTGATCCGTCAGGTTCTCGAGGAAGAGCTCGGCTACCAGATCGATTGGCGGGTGATCGACGGCAAGTCGTGGGTGCCGCAGCACCGCGAGCGGATCTTCATCGTCGGCTTCCGCGATCCTTCGGCATTCACGTTCGATAACATCGAGATCCCCGACCGCCAGTCGGGCCCCCGGATGTCTTCTGTCCTGCATACCGAGGACGCCGCCGAGGCGCCGGAGAAGCACTATACCGTCGGCAATATCGGCCGGGTGTCGGACAAGTATGTCCTCTCGGACAAGCTCTGGACGTACCTTCAGGGCTATGCCGCAAAGCACAAGGCAGCGGGCAACGGGTTCGGGTTCGGTCTGGTAGGTCCGGAGGATACCGCGCGGACACTTTCGGCCCGGTACTACAAGGACGGATCGGAGATCCTCGTCCGTCGGGAGGATGGGCGCCCCCGGCGGCTGACACCCCGCGAATGTGCCCGCCTGATGGGCTTCGACAGTGGTGACCGGGTCTTCGATATTCCGGTGTCCGACACGCAGGCCTACAAGCAGTTCGGCAATGCGGTTGTTGTCCCGGCTGTCGAGGCCGTGGCTAGGCACATGGAGCCCCATATCCGGGCGGCGCTTGCACACGTACCCGAACAGGAGACAGAACTCCCCGCCCCGGAGCGCCCGACAGAGGCCGCCTGACCCCTTGGCGGATGTAGTCGACACGGCAACCCGCAGCCGGATGATGAGCGGGATCCGCGGGCGCGACACGAAGCTTGAGGTGTTCCTTCGCAGAGCTCTTCATCGGCGGGGCTTTCGCTTCCGGAAGAATGTGACCGGCCTGCCTGGCAAGCCGGACATCGTGCTGCGCCGCTACAATGCGATCATCCTCGCCAATGGCTGTTTCTGGCACGGGCATCACTGCCATCTGTTCCGGCTTCCGGCGACCCGGCCGGAATTCTGGCAAAACAAGATCGAGGCCAACATGACGCGCGACGCGCGGAACATTGACCAGCTTCGGGAAACCGGGTGGCGTGTGCTTCTGGTCTGGGAGTGCGCCTGGAAGGGCCGGACCCGGATCACGCCGGAGGATCTCGTCGACCGGACGGCCGGCTGGATCACCGGATCAACGGAGTTCGCGGAGATCGAAGGGGCGGCATGACGGGACAGGGTGTGTTCGACTTCGAGAGAGAGGCCCGGACGGCTGATCTTCTGGAAAGCGTGATCAACCGGAGCGACCGGATTCTCGTCAAGAAGCTTTCCAACAACGACAGGGACTGGGCGAGGTACGCCAACAAACATCAGGCCGGGGTCTACATTCCCGCGGATGAGCGTGACGGCGGCTTTTTCCCCTCTCTGGTCGAGAAGGACCGGGGCGGAGCGGGCGGCAAGCCGATCCGTGAGGCATGGTTCACCACATTCTGGCCGCAGGCCCGGGATGCGGAGCGGCAGTCCAGACTCGTTCACTACACGAGCAAGGGGCCGGAGACGCATATGACCCGGCTGCCGAAGGAGCCGTTCGCGGATCTTCTTCCGGCGTCTTTTCTCGTCATGGGGCGCGTGGTCCGGGGCGGCGGGCAGATCTACGAGTGCCTGACCGTGGACTCGGGCAGCGATGAAGCAGGTCTCCTGGCTGAGGTCCTTGATATCGGCCCGGACTTCCATGTCGCTGAGTTCGATCCGGCGGAACGTCGCGCCCGCGAGCGCGAGCGGGTTCTCGATTTCGCCGAGCAGGTGATCATGGCCTGGAAGCGGGGGGAGATCGCCGAATTCGCCCGGGACCACGCGGCCATGCCGGCGACGTTCGAGCTTGCCCGTAGGGCAAGGGCGGCTTTTCTCGAGAAGCACGAACTGGACACGCTCGATCCGTTCCGGATGGAAGCCCCCGGTGATGCCCTCCGGGAGATCAGCCGGGAGATCGAATGGGAGCTCTTCAAGGAGTTCCAGCGCCGGGAGCGATCCGTAGATCTGGTCCGGATCGTCATGGGCGACGAGGGCAAACTCGTGGAGACGGCCGGGGTCATTCGCCGTCTTGTCGAGGAACTTCCACGGGTCGACGCGCTGATGCTGTCGGCGGCCCAGCAGCGCAAGTCCCGGGCAGGCTATTCCTACGAACACCACATCGAGGCCATGCTGCAGGGTGGCCGCATCCCCTTCGAGAAGCAGGTAGTTATCGAAGCCAGAAAACGGCCGGATTTCATCCTTCCCTCACTGGCGTTTGTGAATGGCGGCAGTCAGCATGCCGGAACCGGACTGATCCTGAGCGCCAAAACCACGCTGCGCGAGCGGTGGAAGCAGGTAGAGCGGGAAAAAGGCACCCGCCGACTGTACTTGACAACAGTGGACGAGAACATCGCCGGCAACGCGATCGAGGACATGGCGTCGATCGGCGTGCATCTCGTGATCCCGGAGAGCCTGAAGAAGGCCAAGGAGACCGAGTACGACGGGCATGCTAATGTCCAGACCTTTCAGGAGCTGTGCTCGGATGTGGTTGGACCGTCTATGGACTGGTGGTCGGATCATTACGGGAGGCGGATATAATGCGAAAACCATTCGGTGATGACGGGCATGAAATCGATGCGCTGTATTCTGTCGAGCGGCGCTCTGACGGATTTGACCTGATAGTTGAATCGCGGGGTGGCTCGGATCACGGGCCGAACAAGAGCCGGAGCAAAAAATATGCGCCGGCCATGGAGCTTCATCTGCACCGGATGGGAGAACTCGGAATGACTTTGCAAGAGTTGCAGGTCGCCAGTGGTCCCGCGATGAAACTACCGGAAGAGCAACGTGGTGTAGACCTCGACAGGTTTTCCCTGCCACTAGATCTGTCCTCCGTTCCAGATGTCGTAGGGCTCCGGCATTCGATCGGTCGCGCGTCCGCTGCTTTCAGCCGCACAGACGGTAGCGATAGGGGAAACCGAACCAAACGGATGAGGCTGCGAATCCGCTGGAGCGGTGCTGCTGGTATGTCAGCTAGGGAAATCGAACAACTACTGGCCAAGCCAGGTACGTCCGCCAGACGAGCGGAGGTACCAACCGCGGATCCCGACGAACTCTTCGAAAGAGCTCACAGGGCACTCAAACGATTCCGGCACGAGAGAAGAAACGAAAGAATTCCGCCCCCTCCAGGGCAAACCGATGTCCCTCGATCGACAGCAGATATTGCGCGCTTCGTCAGAGATCCGAACGTCATTGCATGGGTTCTCAATGCCGCACAGGGGCGCTGTGAAGTATGCGACGATCCGGCGCCATTCCTGCGATCAGGAGGCGAGCCGTATCTTGAGGTGCATCATGTGCTTCCACTCTCTCAGGGCTGACCAGATACATGTGATAACGCAATCGCGTGCTGCCCGAACTGTCACAGACAGCTGCACCATGATCCTGATCGGGAATGTTTCCGAAAAGCAGTACTCACGAAAATCAGTCGACTGAAAGACTTTCCCGACACTGCCTTTGGATGAAGCAGTTCCATGACCGTAATTTTGCCTGTCTAGGGCGCAGTTATTATCCACACGTTTGGCTTGGTCGGATTGCAGTTAGATTCCCATTGTGAGCATAATATGCCCATGGCCCACCAACGGTCGGAACCACAACTTTTGACCACGATCCACGGGATTCAATAACTCGGATACATGATCCTCCTGTGCGCGTGCCCACGATATTGTACTGCGTTCCAGGGCCTTCGTGTATATTAAGTCTATTGATATTCCTCGATATATAATGAGTGTATGGCGTCACCGAGGAAACCGATCCGTAGTTTTCCCACCTTTCCAAGGCAGTGCCATTCGGTCGTAGGGAAGGACTACCATCATCTGTAACTCGCCTAGATTGACGTGGCGGATCAGGACTCGTTTGCGGAGGGATGTTTTCAGAGTCTGAGGGTTCGACGGGAGGGTTGTATATGGGTTCATATCCAAGCCCACGTACGATAGGGTCTCCTACAGTCCGGCGAAGAAAATCATCTAGGGAAACGCCAGTCAAGGACGTTGCCACCGGCACAGACAAAAATAACAAGCATGAGGCCAGAAACGGCACGAGGACGGGGCGCTCTCCCGATTTGGCCCACGCTTGAATTCCAAAAAATCCAAGAACTGCGAAAAATATTGCTAGTGCATACTGAATAAAAACGGAGTCATTCATTGGCGTGTATAGGCCTCTTTTACTATAATGCGTTTTGCCATTATCTTATTCAAAGCACCACACTTGTCAACAAAGCTCGCAAGTGGAAGATTTCCCCCCATCCTTGACGAAGCCGGTGTTAATAAATTAACAGCGAAATTCCGAACTTCCAACGCATGGATATGGGGTAGTAAGCGACCGGTCATGAGCAGCGCGCCACAAGTCACCGACTCCGCCGGTGACAAAAGCGTATGGACATTTGATGTTTTTGGCGCTCTAGGGTATCTTATTGTTCAAATCATCCACACCAGATTTAATGGCATTAGCCTGTTTCTTATCAAACCCACACTTGGTCGGCTGTAATGTAGGAACACTCTGTAATCTCATTACGTTTGATGCGAGAGCATCCGTTATGTCCGAGAGGCGCCGCAAATTTCTTACAGTATGCTCCTCCCGTAAGGGTTGGTAGCTGTCGCTATACCTTTCGCGGTCGTTGTCGAGGAAGAACTCAGACAATGCCCGAAAAACCTCGTCACGAACGATGCGACGCATTTCGTTCTCGTCCATACTATTCCTCCTCCTTATTGTAGGACGCGCCAATCGCGCTCAAGCAACTGGCTACGACAATACCTGTCGTGATCAAATAGAACGTCTCAAGCAAAAACTCGATAACCATTTTCCACCCTGAAAATGTTCCAGATTGAATGGTGCCGATATTGAGTGCTTTTGCATAACTTTGCCCGACCGTTGACCAGAACCCAGCATTGGCAGTGGTAAGCCAGAGAATGCATCCGATGAGAAAGATAGCTGCAGCGATCACAGCCCACACTCGCCATAGCTGAACGGTTAGCATAGCAAGAAGGAATTTTATGAATATGAATGGCTGTACGTACAATGCTTGCCCCCTCTCGAATCAGAACATGCGAAGCTTTATTTCTCTTGAAAGCTAAATTATCCTTCGCTTTCGGTGGTTTGATCATTTCTAAATTCTGATATTACAGAAAGACGATGGGAGCGCTGCGAATCCAATACATATGTGTCGCCTCGATTATATTGAATTTGGACATGTCGGCCACCGACTATCCGGATGTTGAGGGTATCGTAGCCTTCGAGATCTTTCTCGGACTTCCAGCGCCGATAGTTCGATATTTATATTCATTCTGACAATCCTTGTGCGCATTGGCAATACCGGGGTCATCCACACTCTCTCTATATGCGTCACCTCACGGCCGAACAGGTTTTCGACCTTGGCAGGTGAGCGTTGATAATTACAACAAGGATTAGAGTTGCAGGACCGGAAATGAAATGATGCCGCCGGGCCAAAGGCATGGCCGCGAAGACGCAAGGTTGTCCTCCGCCCGCTCTGGGGAGAATGGCGTGCGAGGGCCGCGGCTGACTCGGATCGGGATCTCGGGCGGCATCCGCCATGATGCGACGGAGCGCATCGCGGCCAGAACGCCAACGTGCCGCAAGACAGCCGTCCTTAAGAACAACAGCGTCCCGATCGAGTAGAGCGGCCTCACCG
>NZ_JALZ01000060.1 GCF_000521785.1 Roseivivax halodurans JCM 10272 | reverse complement strand
TGGGCGGCGCGGCGATGTAAGTCGCGGCGCCGCTGGTGAGGCCCGGCGGCGCCCGTTCCCCTGCGGGGCGGCTCCGCCGCGTCATCCAAGATTTCGTCGCCCCCAGTCCTGTCCTACACGGAGAGCGGCTTCTCACAGGTGGCACAGCGTAAAGTGATATGCCTCCCCTTCCCTGCGGGTATCCCGGCTCAGGCAGCCCGGACGAGAGCTCGAGTGTCAAATCTCGAGGCGGAGCCCAGCCTTGATCAGACCTTGGGGGCCGGCCAGCGCCCGATGATCCTGCCCCCGCAGAACAACCTCCACGACATTCCGGCCGGAGGGTAGCGGGGCAATGTCGATCACCGGCCCATAGGTGGACGCGACCTTCACGCCGTTGACGAAGACATGGGCATGGCCGATCGGAGTCGCGTCAGCCTGGGGCACGCAAACCTCAGAGAACTGGAAACCGGTGGTATCGATCACCAGCCGCAAACCTTCGGACGGCGAGGGCGAGGCCGAGAGGCTCACGGTTGGCGTCGCCAAATTTGCGGGCAGCGTCAGAAAGATCGTCCGTGGCGGGCTCCCGGCCGCGTTTACGACCGGGGCAGCGATGGCGAGGCCGGAGAGCAGGAGAGTTGCCACAAGGCCTTCGATGATGCGGTTTGTCCGGGGACGGCTCATGCCTGAGACCTCCTCAGGCCAAACGCGCGAGGAGCGGCTGTAGAGGGTACGTAACTCCGCCCGACGAGGGCGAACATCACCATGCACCCGTAAAGGTTCGCGTGAAACAGCGGGGTTTCTCCGAGCACCAGGGCGAGGAACGTGATCGCAGCGGTGATCGTGAGGGCGACGGGGCGCACGAGGCGGCCGAGCGCGAGCAAAATCCCGCAGATGATCTCCACACCGGTCATGATCAATGCGACCACTGGGTACGGCAGGCCGAATGTCGGAAACTCGCCGTGCTGAAGGATGGCGATCAGCAACGTGGGCTGAAAGAGTTTGTAAGCCACAGCGAGGTATATGAACCCCACCCCCGTCAGGACCTGCGCGGCACGCCATGTCGCGTATGTCGGGATCGGAAAAGGATGATCGAGGCCGAGGGAGCGATCACCTGACCATGCCCCGCCTCCTGTCAGGAGAAGGATGAAGCCGGGGGCCGCAAAATGCGGCGTATAACTCAAAAAAACGGGGCCGAACGTGAAAAGCCCCAGCACGGACAGCACGACGACGATGCCGCCAAGCGCCCGAGTCCCCAGTCCTGCCAAGAGGAAGACGGCAATGCAAAGTTGGGCGGGGACGAGCCAATCGGCGCCGGATACGAGGGCGAGCTGCATGTCCGGAACCAGCAGCGTCGGCTCGGTCCAGTGGGGGGTCCCGTGGCGGGGGAGCCCGCCCAAGGCTGCGAGGCCCAACATGATCGCCAGCCCTAAGCGGAGGACGACCGGCCCGTAGTCGAGCAGAGCGCCAGCGCGCGGCGTGATCAGACGATCCTCGAGCGGTTGAAGCTGATCCTCGGCTCTCATCGCCGCGAAGATGATGAGGCAGGCGGTGCAGGCCGCCACGCCGAGAGCAGTGTGGCTGGTGAACAGGCCGGGCATGGGCGCTGTCGCGAGGGTCTCTATTTCGGAAGGTGTCAGCAGCCACGCTTCGTGAGCGGAGGCCGAGTCCACAGTTGCAAGGGTGAGTGCGCTCGCCGCGAGAAATGGGCGTGATGTCGTGCGAATGGGGCGCATGAGTTCGTGTCCATCAATGATTTTGTTTTCAATCGGATGGTTCTGCGCCCAATAATCTTTGGACGTCGAAACCGGGACTGTCCGGGCCTAAGGCGCCGGCTCCTGGAAAATGAGATGCATGGTTCAAATGAGGCGGCCGGAAATAAAGTCGCGGCCCGCAATTCTAAGTAGCAAGCCAGCCACAGCAGATGAAGTCGGGAATTCCTGCCTTCTCTCGACTTCGTGACGTTGTGGCGAGCTGAAGGGCTGACGGAGCCTCAATGTGAGCGTTCAGCCGAAAGTTCATGGCTGGAGCGGCCCGTGCCGCATGGGTCACGAGCGTTCCGCCCTGCGGGTATGCGAGCTTGTCGGTGAAGGCCAGGCACGTTCGCTACTGGGTTGCGTCATCTACAGAATGGAACGGATGCGCCAGAGCAAATACGGGTTGTTTGCAGGTGAGGGTGAAATCCTACGACAAGCCATCTCTCGAGAGACGCCGGAAGACCAATTGCTACGTTGTTTGAGTCATCGAAAAAGATACAAGGCAACTATCGCTGATGGCAAACGCGTGGCCTGTGTCGCAAACCTTCGTTTGCGACACCCAACCCTCGCTGCACCGCGTCGGCAGCGCGGACAGAACCGTCATTCGCTTTGAGTTCTCGAACGCCCGGTTCTCCCGTAACGTCGTCTCGAAGTGGAGGCGAACGTCAGATTTCCCGCCCCCTCCGCGTGGATCTTATCCGCCGGGCGACGCGGCCGACCCTGCGAGGATTCCCCCGTCGATCGTTAGTTCCGCGCCGGTCATATAGGCTGCCTCGTCCGACGCGAGCATAACGGCGAGGGCGGCCACCTCCGCCGCTTCACCGAAGCGTTGCATGGGCGTGCCCGCGACCATCGCCTCCTCGCGTTCGGCCCGGTCGGGTCCGTTGCCCAGCATGGGTTCCCACATCGAAGTCATGATTGCCGCCGGGTGGATCGAGTTGCAGCGGATCGCAAGGCCTTGTCCCGCGCAGTAGAGCGCAACCGACTTGGTATGGTTGCGGATCGCAGCCTTGGAGGCCGCATAGGCGGCGGCCATCGGGATGCCGACCAGCCCCGAACGCGACGAGATGTTGATGATCGAACCCGCCCCACGAGGACGCATTGCGCGGATTGCGTAGCGACAGCCGAGGAACGTGCCGTCATTGTTCACCGCATGGACGGCTCGCCAGTCGGCCAGGGAGGCGTTCTCGGGATCGTGGGCAGGCGGCGTGCCGTCGAACGGCCCCTCGAACCCGGTGATGCCGGCGTTATTCACCAGCACGTCGAGCGCGGGAAAGCGCTCGGCTACCGCGTCCCAATCGGTTTCAGAGGCTACATGGAGCCGCACGAAGGTCGCACCGATCTCGTCGGCCGTGGCATGCCCGGTCGCAGAGTCGATATCAGTCAGGATCACGTCGGCCCCTTCGTCGCGGAAAGCGCGGGCGATTGCGGCACCGATGCCGCGCGCCCCCCCGGTCACGAGGGCGGTCTTGTTCAGTAGTCTGGGCATGAACGCTCCGTAGAGTTTGCATTCGATGGACACCCGGGCGCTGCTCGCCCGGATCGCGCACAGCCGCCCTCTAGGCGGAAAACCGGATTACCGGTGGCGCTGATCCAACGTCTTCGATCCTCTTCGGATAGCGTGGGGATATGCCCGGCAAGCCTTGGGGTCAAGTTGCACGAACCGCCGTTCGATCCCCGCAGTATCCAGAAAGAAGGGCTCGCTCCCGACCTTCGCCGCATTTCTCACGAGCGAAGGCTCTGCGGACGGAGCGAGCTTTCGCTGCGCTGACCGCGAATGGCCGGTTTTCCTCTTGCGGTTCCAATAGATCTTAGATCTGATCTGGCTTGGCGTCGCGGCATGGCTGCAGGGACGGGCCGACGCGGTGGACGTACCTCAAGCGTCGCATGCCCTAATGGCGGCGCGCTTCTGGGGGGCTTCGGCATGGCGATGGTGAACGCCAAGACACGCTGCTCTTCAATGCGGCCTTGCTTCCTCAGTTCACGGGGCCAGAGCCGGCGACAGGCGTGCTCGTCACCGCGGCGGCGATTAACCTCCCGGTCATCTGCTTGGCTGTCTGATCTGGGCCTCGTGCACGCAGGTCGCACGCCCCGCAATCCTCTCGCTCGGACGCCGAAGGACCATTTGACGGGCGTAGTGTTCGTGTGGTCGGGATCGGCCTCGCGCTGGTGCGGGTCGAGCGATAGCTCGGTCAGGTGGAACGTCCCGCAGGCCATACGCTACTTAGATGTCAGTCGAAAACACCCCGATTCAGAGCGTGGAATTGATGTTGAACCGCTTTCGAAACGAGACACTCCAGCAACTCCGTTGATTCACCTCTCAGACGTCAACGGGAGCGCCAAGTGGGCGGCAGAAGACTTTAAGGTAGCGGTCCGATCTTAGCAGTTGCAGCTCGGCGGCAAGCTGCTGCCCGTACATGCCGCATACGGCCATCGATTGGGGTTCCGGGGCAACGACCCATTGGATCGCGGTTGACTCCGCGCAGCGAGCCGTCGGGACATCCTGGGCGCAAATCGCAAGAAAGACGGTGAACAGCATCAGTTCGATCTCCAGTGAGTTTTATGGATCTGTGAGGGAGTTCAGTAGCACGTCAGCCCGGAGCCAGAGCCCATAGCAAAGCAACAGGACGATCTGCGGCGCGGCCTGAGACACGGTGAAGGAGGACGACGCCGCCAGACCAACCATGGTTGAGACGACCGCAACCATCGCGATCAGTCGGCTGAGGATGACCATGAGACGGAGGGGATCGACCGTGCGGCCGGCTCTCAGCCGCAGGCGCCACTGAGCGCCTGGCCGCATCGCACTGCCGACTTTGCCAGCGGCTAGCAGGATCGTCGACGTCACCGCGAGCCAAGTGCTGCCATAGATAGCCAATGCGACCAGCAGAACCAGCGCCCCGAGGCCGGAAAACAGATCGCCCAGGCGGATCAGTCGCAGGTCCGACCAGCCTTCCCTGCTCCAGCCTCGGAAATAGAGTTCGCTGGATAGGAAGAAGATCACCATGGCGACGGTCAGCGCCGTCGCCGGCGGGCTGCCGATGAGGTAGTCGTGAATGGTGCCAAACGCCGTGACCTCCGCGCCCTTGTCGCGCGGCGCGGCGGCGACCTGCTGCGTCGGACCTGCCGCGAGCCCGATGGCGTTCCCTAGATTGTAGTAGCCGCCGGGACCGGTCAGTCTGGCCAGGAGAGCGCGCCTCCGGCGACTCGGAGACAGATTCGCGAAATCCGAAACCGGTCCAGCGTGCTCGATCGAACCCGTCGCGGAGGGGATCGACGGATGGCGCTTGGCAAGGCGGAAGTCGGTCATGGCTTTCTCATCGGGTGCAGGAACTCAGGGCCCGCGAAGTCGGGATACGGCTTGCGGCAGAAGTCGAGCACCAGGCGCAGCGCGGCTGGGAGGATGAGAGTGGGGAGGATCGCGGCCACAATGTAACTATCGACGAGCGGCGTGAACTGAGCGCCCGCCGCGGCCCAGACGAGGGTCTGGTTGCGGTTGCCAACCAAGAACCCGATCGTCATCGCCTCGCATCGGCCGAACTGCCGGAAGAGGACGGCGCCTGCGGCCCAGAGCCCGAGGGTCACGATGAGCGAGACGGTGCATAGCTTGCAGAAGAGGATGGCCTCCGCGTCGATCGCGAGGCGGGCGGTGCCCGCCGCGGAGAGCCCCACGAGCGCAAGGCCGAGGATGGAGATTCCGGCGGCGGCATTGGTCGAGGGCAGGAGCGCCGGGACCAGGCGCCTCAGCGCGAGGAGGACCAGCGCGAGCGCCCCGGCCGAGCCAATCATGACAAGGAGGCGCATCGCGATCTGCCCCAGATCAAGTGCAATCTCGCTGCCGAACAGCCTCGTCAGCGCCGGCAGCGACAGCGGTGCCAGGACGAGCGGCGGCATCGTCAGCCAGAGGGCAAGCCGTGGCGCAAGGCCGAGGATCGCGGCGAGTGCGGCCGCGCTCGCGACAGGCGGCCCGACCACCGACAGGACGAGCCCAAGCCGAAGCTCTGGAGACACCTCAACTGCCGAGGTCACGAGCCAGACTAGCGCGACGGGCAGGACCCAGGTGGCGGCGAGCGCCGCTGAGAAGCGCAAGCGCGACAGGGTGAGTTCAGACGGGGACAGCGCTGCGGCGAGGAACGACCCCAGCACCATTACGGCGGCGGCTTCCGGCAGCACGGCCCTCGCCGATCCGCCAAGCTCCGGTACCACCGCTCCGAGCACCATCGTCCCAAGCAGAAGGAGCGGCGATTGCGTTCCGGCCCAGGCAAGGCCCGTCCCGATACCGAACGCCAGGCGGGGCGCCGCGCTTGGGCTGGTCGGTAGTCTGTGCACCATGTGCATGGAAGAATCCTTCTTGCGCAGTAGGCAGGACCGCATGGCGGACGATGGTGAAGGGGGACGGCCTCAAGCCAATGAGGAATGGGATCGGACGCAGGTGGCGGTACGCTCCGTCGTAAGAAGGCCGCCATTTTGAAGGAGACGGAGTTGTGCCGGAGGGAGAGGCGCGGTGCTGCACTGCTGACACGCAGCCGGGAGTCCCCGTCAAGGCCGCCCTGCCGCTGGAATGACGACCTCCTCCAGAAGAGTGTAGATGCGCTCGAAGACGTCGGGATCGTTGTAGCGGCCAGCGTTTACAACCATCACGAGGTCGAGTTCCGGCAGGATCAGCACCTCCTGTCCGCCGTTGCCCGAAGCCTCGATCATGCGGTGCCCCGTGCCGAGCTGGCAGAGCCACCAGAAGTAGCCGTAGTCGCAGCCGTAGCCACCCGGGGTGTGGACGCTCGTGGAGGCCTCAATCCAGTCGGCGGGCACCACCTGCTGCCCCTCCCAGACGCCTTTCTGCAGCACGAGTTGGCCGATCTTGGCGCTGTCGCGCGGGCGCAACCGCAGTCCCGAGGCGGCGTAGGGGACGCCGTAGTAGTCGGTGATCCACTCGATGCGCTCGATGCCCAGGGGCTCGAACAGCCGCTCGCGCGCGAAGGCGGCGAGGTCGCCTCCGTTTCTGCGCGCGATGAGCGCCGCGGCGATCGCCGTAGCGCCGCCATTGTAAGTCCAGGCTTCACCCGGCTGGGCTTGCAACGGGCGATCGAGCACAAAGCGCAGGCTGTCGGAAGCGCGGTTCATGGCAATCTCTGAATTGGCCGGATCGCTGTAGGGAATGTCCTCGTCCCACTCGGTGCCCATGGTCATCGACAACACATGCTGCATCGTGATCGCTCGCCGCGCCGGATCTTGGGCAAGGTCCGCATACTCGGGGAAATGATCGAGGACCGGGGCTTCGGGTGGGGGCACGGTGTCGTCGCCGAGCGCGATGCCGTAGAGCAGGCTCACCACGCTTTTGGTGTTCGAGCGCACATCGTGGAGCGAGTCCGGGCCAAAGGCAACGCCCTGCTTGCGCCGGCCCCAGATCTCGTCATCGCCTGTCAGGTAGCGCTCGTAAACGAGCCGCCCGCCGCGGACGACCAGCACTGCGTGCAGGCCGTCTAGGACCTCATCGTCGAGAGCCGCGTCGAGGCGCGCGTCAAAGTCGGAGGCGAAACCCGCCTCCTCGGGGCTTGCCGTCGACCACTCCTCGGCCGCGGCGGGAGGGGGGCCAGGGGGAAAGCGCAGGGGTTCGGCCGTGCCCGCCGCGGCGGCGGTGCCGGTCAAGAGCCCTAGCGCAAGGTTAAGCGTCAGCGCGACGTACGCAGACGCGCGCAACGATGCTATGTGCGCAGGCACCCGCTGTGATAGAATGGCGTGCGGGTAGGCAAGGGAGGCTGTCATGTCGGGGGCTCCGGGAGATCTGGGTACGGACAGCAGCCTGTTGCACGCCGCGCCAAGACGTCCCGAAGCCGCGCCGAAATCCTTCCGAAATTGCGCCGAAGACCAGGCTTCGGAGGCCGAAGTCCTTTGGATTGGAGGCGCGCGCGTGGATCTCGCGACCGGCGACGTCTGCGCGGCCGACGGCGCGGTGACCGAACTGCGGCCCAAGGCAGCGGCGCTCCTGCGTGCGCTGGCCACCCGGCCAGGCGCGGTAATTGCCAAGGACGCGCTGCTGAGTGAGGTCTGGCCGGGCCGATTCGTGGACGAAGACGGGATCGTGCAGTGCGTCGGCGAGATCCGCCGCGCGCTCGGCCCCGACGGGCGAGATGCGATCCGCACCCATCACAAGCGCGGCTATTCCCTCCAGATCGCCGCGCCCAACCCGGTCGGTCCAGCCGGCTCGGACGACGCGGAACCAGATGCGCGGTTCAGATCCAGATCGCGCTGGCGGTTCGCGGTCGCGGCAGTCGGGCTGGCACTCCTCGCGCCTCTCGGGCTCCTCTGGCCAGAGCCGGTGCCCGCGACGATGGCGCGGGGCGCGGCCGCCGTGGCCTACGACGGTCCCGCAGTGGCGGTGCTGCACTTCGAGGCGCTCTCTGAGGGGGCGCGGTGGGAGCGCCTTGCGGGCGCGCTCACGCAGGAGGTGATCGCGGATCTGGGCATGAACGGCTGGCTCTTCGTGTTCGGGGAGGCGACGAGCCGCATGCTGGCAGCCCAGGACCCGGGGGCCGCCCGGCGCCTCGGCGCGGGCTACCTCGTCACGGGCTCGGTTCAAGCGGAGGGGGAGACGGCGCGGGTTACCGCAATGCTCTCCGACACCGTGACGGGACGCCAGCTTTGGACCAAGCGCTTCGAGGGGCCGCTCGAGGACCTCTTGCGTCTGCAGCGCGAGGCGTCCGAGGCCATCACGGGCGAACTCGCGGCCAACTGGACGGGCCCCATTGCGCGCGAAGTGAAGGCGCACGCCCGGGCCGGGGCGGACGTGGATCTCACCGCCTTCGAGCTCTACCTCGCGGCGGGCGAGCGGATGCAAACCTATACCCCCGAGGCGCTGTCCGAGGCCGAGGTGATGCTGAAGCGCGCGGTGGCGATGGAGCCCGGCTTCGGCGAGGCCTGGGCCAAGCTCTCGCTCGTCAGCTACAACCGCGTGGACACCGAGATGTCGGCGACGGAGATGGAGGCGCTCTGGGCGCAGGGCCACGCCGCGGGCAGCGAGGCCGCGCGGGTCGCGCCGGACCGGCCCTTCGCGCTCGGCCAAGGCGCCAACGCCGTGCGTTGGGATGATCCAGAGGAGGCCGAGCGCATGGTCCGCCGCGCCGCGGCGCTGGCACCGAGCAATGCCGACATGCTGGCCTACCTCTCCTTCCGCTCGGCGCACTACCCCGCGCTCGGCCCGGAGGCGGTCGAATGGTCCGACCGGGCGATTGCGCTCAACCCTGCGCGCCCCGACTGGTACGATTGGAACCGCGGCGCCGCACTCATGGTGGTGGGGCGCTTTGCCGAGGCGGCCGATGCCTATGCCCGCGCGCCCGGCCACATCGAAGCGCGCGCGGGGCACCTCGCGGCGCTGGCGCTATCGGGCGAGGAGGAGGCCGCGCGCACGGGCATGGCGGCGCTGCTCGCGGAGGCGCCGCACTTCACCGCAAGGTGGTATGCCGACGCCGCCGGCCTCCACGCGGACGTGGCAGAGATCTTCGCGCGCGGATTCCAAATTGCCGGGGCCCCGACCTAGCCGATCCGGCCCTGTGAACACCTGAGACGGGCAACCGGGACGACCCGCTCCCGCGCCGAGCCTAAGATCAGCGCAGGGCCTCAGATGGTAACGAGCCGGTACACAGGTAGTGCAACGTGGCCAACTTGGGCTTGCCTCGATCGACAAGTCTCGCATCCACGTCCGTCCCCTGGCAGAGGACGACCTGCCCGCCGTCGCCTCGATCATAGACGCGACCAGGTGCTCTTCCCTTCCGAGATGCTGGAAGACATGCCCGCTGGCTTCCTCGCGTCGCCGGACCCGGATGCCGCCAAGAGCCCGTGGCTGAACGCAACGCTCGACGGTGACGTTTGGGCGTCGTCTTCGCCGCGCCCGAGACGCTCGCCGACGGCACGTGGAAGATGCTCGCCCTCGCCGTCGCTGTCGCCCACCAAGGCGCGGGGATCGGCGCGGCGGTCACGGAAGCGCTCGAAGACAGGATACGGGCGCTGGAGGACGCGCGGATGCTGATCATGGATACCTCTGGCGCGGAGGGCTTCGCCCTCGCACGGGAGTTCTATGAGAAGCGCGGCTACGAGCCTGAGACCCGTATCCGGGACTACTGGGCCGAGGGCGACGACAAGATTACGAGCCGCAAGGTACTGTAGTAGACTGTGGCGGGGCATCATCTGATGCCCACCGTTCCAGCCAAGTTCACACGTGCGGGACGGTCCGGCGAAACGGTTCCGCCGTTGCGACAGCGTCCTTGAAGGATTTTGGAACGCACCGTCGGGTGGGTCTAGGACCAAAGGGAGCACCGTGCTGCACTGCGGCGCATCCACCGAATCCGACATTCGTTCACCGCGCAGCATCAGGTAAAGTGGGCTCTCCACCGACCTTCGCCGCGGCTTGGGTGCTGCGACGGGGCTGCCGGTCCACCACATGGATCACATCCACTGGATGAGCGGATGGCGCGAACGTCCGCGCGACGAGAAGCTGCGCATGGTGCGCGAGGTCGAAGCGAGCGACGCGTGGATACTAGAAGGTGGTCTGTCGGCCACCTACGACGAGCGGGCGGCACGAGCGGACACGATCGTCCACCTCGACGCGCCCGTCCTGCCCCGCCTTTGGCGTGTGATCGGTCGCTCGATCCGCGATTGGGGCCAAGCCCGCCCTGATCTGCCGGAGGGATGCCCTGAGCAATTCGGCTGGCACCAGGTCGAGTTCTACCGCTGGATATGGCGTACCCGCCACTCGTCACGCGAGAAGATGCTCGACCTGAAGCGACGGTTCGCAGCGGATAAGCGTATCGTCACGCTGCGCTCGTTCCGCGAGCAAGATGCGTTCGTCAACGAAGTCCGGTCGGGCGTGTAGGTTCCGTTCAGGTGCGCTCTATCGAGACGGCCACCCTCGGTGCCATGTCTGAACACCACGACGAAACGAACGCTCGGCACTATCAGATTGAATCGAGGGCTGACCTAACATGGAGCGCAAGGTGCAGATACGTGCCGCATCAATCAATGACGCAGATGGCATCGCTGCCGTGTTGCGAGGCCTCGTTGCGGCAGGCAAGCGGCGCAAGCGGAGCGATCCGGAGTTTGCTCGGCTGCACTACATTGCTCACCCCGCTCAGATCCGCTGCTCCGTCGCTATGGACGGTGATTGCGGTATCGTCGGGTTCCAGTCTCTTAAACTTGCGACGTCATCAAACCCCTACGGCACGCCACCAGGATGGGGCATCGTAGGCACTCACATCCTGCCGGAGATGGCCCGTCGCGGCGTGGGGCGGCTCCTGTTTCCGTCGACCCTAGACGCCGCGCGGTCGGCCGGTATCCCGGCCATCGAGGCGTTCATCGGCGCCACCAACGATCCGGCGATTGCCTACTACGAGGCGATGGGCTTCGTGACCTATCGCCGGGTCGAGGGCGTGGATTGCAAGCGGCTAGCGGTTTCATGAAAACCGTTGCGGGGATATGGCGTACTTCTCGTCATCGGTGATCAACTGATTTCGTGCAGCAATCAACGAATAAGACATCATAGAAAAGAATGCTGCCTCCGCAGAACGTTCCGCGGAAGCCGACCTTCGTGCGCTTCGCAGCATCCGGGATTAAGGGCTCTCCACCGACCTTCGCCGCGTCGGTCCCGAGCGTCGGCACCGCGGGACTTGGACGAAACCGCTCTCGCGGTAG
>NZ_JALZ01000059.1 GCF_000521785.1 Roseivivax halodurans JCM 10272 | reverse complement strand
AACCGGAGGACCACGGGGTGGCGGGCGGTGGCGGTGGAACGGGTCATCTTCTGCACTCCGATAGATCGATGTGCAGAACGTCGGATGATGTGTCAGAGCGCGGAAACGTGCACGGGCATAGAGTTTGAGCCCACGCACGTTCAGCGCATTAACACCGCTACGCGCAACGCTTGATCACCGGGACCGCAAGCTGGTTGCCGAAATATCCATGTGCGCGACCGGATGCGACTGTCGGCGAAGCGCAGGAAGCGGAATTTGCAAAGTCGGAGCGAACCGCGCCAGACAGTGGGCGCAGCCGGCCCAGAGCCGCCGTTCGCAGGCGTCAAGCGCTGCCGCAACGCGGCATGAGTACCGGCCATTCGTGCCCTCGCAGCATCCAATGCCCTCTGAAGGCCAGCAGAGCGAACGAAGCGCCGCATTGAGAGTGATTGAACGAGCGTAGCTTACAAAACCGGGTCGGAAATACCATATGTAGTTAAGCAGCGCGACATTCTTCGCTATAAAAGGCATCCCTCAATGACCATGTTTTCCATGAAGCCAAAGTTCAACCTTGCCGAATTCCTTGCGGTGCCTGCCCCCGTGGGTGCGGCCAGATCCCGTGGCGCCCGACGCCGCGGACCGCAGTTCCAGCGCGATGCGGCATCGCAAGATACTACCATGCCCAAGCCGGATGAAGATCCCAGCTCGACAGAGAATGAACCGCGCCGGATCTGCCGGCAACTGTATTAGGCCGGAGCCGCATGACGGCAGTCGCTCCGGTTGCGACCATTGCAGCGAGCCTACGATCAGCCTCCGTGCGGTCGCTGTGATCGCAGCTGCCGTCACCTGCTCGGTCTCCCTCCGTCGCACTCGGCCCTCACCTGCCGTTCGCGGGGTTGCTCATCGCTGCGGGCAGCTTCCCCAAACCGGCCTTTCTTTCCGCGTGTCCTTCGCGGCTGGCGGGTGGAGCCAATCGACGAATTGCCCGAAGCCGCCCGCAAGTCGCTCATGGTGCAAGTGGAGTGGAAGCGGAATCGCTTCGATTAGAAGGGAATTTCGTCGTCTAGGTCACGCCCGCTGCCATATCCCCCATCAGGCTTGGGCAGCTCTTTGCAGGGCGGTTCGATTCTCTTGATTTCGGGCGGCTTCGGCAATTTGGGCTCGGCCTCTTTGGCATCGTCCAAAAGGCCCATAATCTTTTCAAACCAAGGCCACCAAGGGCGTGCCCCCTCGCGCTCAACGTCCGCGCTCAATCCTGCCAGTGACCGCGCCAAGTCCGCGAAGCGCTCATATCGGGTGCGAGCCTTGCTCACCTCTTCAGCGAGTTTCGCCAACATTTCATAGAGCTTTTCTTTCTTTGCGTCGGGTGCGGTAGACGAATCAACTTCCACACGGATTTTTTCAATGAAGTGGTGAATCTTGGTCTTCTGCGCTTCTGTCAGACCCACGCTCATGGCATTTCGGTTTCTAGAATTTGAAATGCGCATCTGGACAATCACGTTGTCCACAGCACGCAGAAAATCGTTGAAGTTCTCACGATGTTCATCGGTATCGCGAGTGTTGACCGAAAAGCTAGACAGAGCCCCAATCTCCAAATGGGTCGCAGCGGCTAGGGTCTTATTCATGTAATCGGCAGTAAGGTATGACCAGTCTGAATTTCGATCCTCCTGCGCCATTTCCATCTGATTGCGAAATTCTTTCTCGAGCTGAAGGAACGCAACATGGTCGTCTTCAGAAAGGTTCTCGTATGGGTCCATTCACCGCACCTCAAGCGATTTTACTTTTTGCCACGGTAGCGCGGCGCTTGGGCATTGTCACCGCCTGAACTTCCTCGGCGTGACGCGCGCGGCTGCACCGGACGGCGGGTTGGGGCCATTTCGCTGAACTTAGCAAACCTCATTTCCTGGCATTGCTGACGTTGAAGGCTGGTGCAGCGTGGCTGGCATTGAACCTGTGCTCTCAATGGCTGCTTTCGTATTCTTGACGGTATGCCGCCGCAGGCGCGGTGAATTCACACTTCTGCCCTCTATCCAGGTCACGCCGAATCTGGGGCGTAATCCTGGCATAATTTCCGCTTCCACGTTTTTGCAAGGATGCGCTCGCATCTGCGGCGAATGTCGGCTCCCCGCCCTCCCTGTCGGAGCCGCTCCCATGCGACCACCAACCCGATCATGTCCGCTTCGGGCTGCCTTCGGACCTTGTCGGGGATGGCCCCTGAACATTGAGCCAATTGTGCGTCGATCGTGCTTGACCGCAGTGAACGTTCGCGGTGGATTAGGGACCGCGGAGCGATGGGACAAGGCGCTCGAACCGGGAGCTTGGCACCGAGATTTTCGCGCGGGCTCTAGCGTGCGTGCTGACTCCACCTTACTCACTAACCAGCTCGCACTCCGACGATAAATCGTCTCCGTGCGAGCTGTCGCTCGCCGGGGGCTGACGCCCCCGGACCCCGGCGCCGCTGACGCGGCGCGCGGGAGGCGCACCGCCCTCCCGCACCCGCCCGGGGCCTTCAGCCGGACCAGAGGACGCGCCGCCCCTCTGGACACCCAGGCAAGGGTCATCGTTCCGCACTCCCCCTTGACCCCCTGCTCGCAGGACCGTTCGCCACGCGCCTTGCATCCCCCGGCAGCCTTCGGCTCGAGCAGAGAGGCGCGCCGCCCTCTCTGCACTCTCCCGGGCAGTGCCCCTTCGCCATCTGTCCCTGCACCCTCTCCGGCGTCTCCGACGGCCCGGGGCGCGTTCTGCACTGCCCCGGGACCCTTCCGCGCTCGGGGAGGTCGCTCCGCACGCCTCCCCGCCCCCCTCCGGCGCTGCACGACGAGAGCCAAAGGGTGCCTCGGGAGAAGGAAGCGAAACCAATGGCCCTGTCGAGCCGCGCGGTCGGGATGACGCGCGGCTCGACAGGGCCACAGGCTTCGAAATGGAAGTCGGGCCGGGCGTCTCATCGCAACCGAGCAGGAGACGCTCCATGTTTCAACCCAAACGGGCCTTCGAAGGCCTGCCCATCTGGCACGAAGAGCTGCAGCGCGGCGATGTCGTGCTGTTCCGCTTTCCCGTGGCGGAAACGGACGAGACCGGCGAACCCGTCACGCCGAAGGTGCGGCCGTGCCTCGTACTCGAGATCCACGAGCGTCTCGGCCGACGCACCGCGACGCTGGCCTACGGCACCTCGGCGAAGACCCGCGCGAACAGCGGCTACAACGTCGTCGTCGCGACCGAGGACGGGATAGACTGCGCGGGTCTCGACCGGCGCACCCGCTTCGTCGGCCTCCGGCGGATCACCGTCGCCCTCAACCACTGCGGCTTCCAACTCGCCGACGGCACGGCCTCGCCTGTCATCGGTCACCTCGACGCCGCACTTGCGGACCGGATGAACGCCGTCCGCGCCCGCATCCACGCCGAAGCCGACATCGCGCGCGAGCGGCGACGCGAACGCCGGGAAGAGCAACGCCGCTGGCAGCAGCAAGGCCGCGGTTTCCTCGATCGGAACCGCGCCCTTCCCGCGGCCAGCCCCCTCACGAAAGGACACACCAATGACTGACCTCCTGCCGATCACCTATGACAACATCGATGCCCTGGCGGCGTCGGCCTTCGCCAAGTCGCGCATTGCCGCGACCGCCATCCGCGAGGATGTGCTGCACAACCTCAAGCCGCTCAAGCGGACTGGGTCGGAGCGCCTGCTTCACCAGATCGAGCGCCGGCGCATTTTCGACACCGAGATGCTCGACGAGATCGACGTGCTTGCCGATCTGGTCACGCGCCTCATCCAGGAGGGCACGACCGTCATCGAGTGCATCGACAACGACGAGTGCAACGTCTCGCCCGGCGTCTGGACCGAGCGGCGTCGGACCCGCGCCGCCGATGAACTCGGCCGGGCCCTGATCGTCCTCTACGATCTCCAGGAAACGCTCTACGCGGTGCACGACCTGATGCACGCCGAGCGCGCCATCGAGGCTCTTCGCATGGCATCGTAAACTCGAGATACGCGGGACCGGAACACCCGCGTCAGGACGCGCCGGCGACTTCTGCTGCTACCCGGCCGGCGCGTCCGCATACACGTGGGCCCAACGCGGCGCTCGCGATCAAGCGCCCAGCGGTCCCACGGATATCGACCGCAAGAATGCCATAGCGGTGGAGGTCGGCTTCGAGCCCAAACTGACCGCTGCGCGCAAGGATGATCCTGCGCATGACGCAAAGCGCGCTTTGTTGCGAATCGCCTACAGGAGTCATTCACGTTGCTGTCGACGCATGTCTAACTCGAGCAAGTTATCCTCCGAGCTTTCCTGACGGGATCGTAAGTTTGTCGAGACGGTTCGGCAGCCACACCCGTTGGTCGCCCATGTCAAATGCCTGCGCTTTGTAGAGGTATTCTGCACGACCATCGAAGCGCATTATTCCGGGCTGACCACGAGGGCGGAGTTTTTGGCTCGCGACCGCACTGCTGCGCAAGGAACGCAGTTGGCGTTCGCTGAGATTGCGAAACCTCGTAGCGCGAAACCGGGTCTCTGGTAACTTTGAACAGGACCGCGGTGCGCAGGGGCCCCCAGGCGCGATATTGTCCGAGATGCCGGCGGGCGACATTATCCGGGAAGACGAGGTGGAGCCCAGCCCATCATGCACAGGATTTCTTGCCCCGGCGACCCGGCCCTGACCATGACATATCCGGGTTTCGTTTTTCGGACGCTCCGCGACAGGGGATACTCGGAAGGCGCGTTGCTGGCCGGGACGGGGCTGGAGAGCCAGCAGCTCGAAGATCCCCATTTCCGATCGGGTTTCCCGCCGCTTCGGCGGCTGCTGCTGAACGCCATTGAAGAAACCGGAAACCCGCATCTGGGCGTGACGCTCGCGCGGGGGTTTCTGCCGACCTATATCGGGTTGCCCGCCTATGCCGCGATGAACGCGGCGCGGTTCCGGGACGGTCTGGGGGTGCTGGAACGCTATTTCTTCCTGAGCTTCCCGGCGATCGACGTTCGTCTGGATCGCCTGCCCGGCGGCGCAGCGACCGTTCGCGTGCGATCCAGATTCCCGTTCGGTGAGCTGGAGTATTTTGGCATCGGCAGCGCCGTCGTGGCCATAGACGGTCTGTTGAAAGCGATGCTCGGTTCGGATCGGGTGACCGACCGCGTCGACATGGCCTTCGGGCCCCCCGATGGTTGGTCCGACATCGCGCCTTTGATCGCGTTCCCCGTCCGGTTTGCCGCGGAAAAGAACTTGATCGTTTTCGACGCGGGGCTTCTGGATCAACCGCTTCCGGCGGCCGATCCGTTGAACCACGCGCGGCTGACGGCGCTTTGCGCGCAATTCGCGGCCGAGATGCGGCAGGCGAGCTCACCCGTGGAGCAGGTGCTGGCGATCCTGAGCGACGCTGAGCCGCTGAACCCGTCCTTGACGCAAATCGCCGGGAGCCTGGGCTATTCGGAACGCAGCCTGCGGCGGCATCTGGAGCGCTCGGGCACCACCTTTCGCGGGATTCTGGACAGCGTGCGCGAACGGCGCGCCCGCGCGCTTCTGACGGACAGCGCACTTCCAGTGAAGAGTATCGCTGCCGCGGTGGGGTTCGAAACGCCATCGAATTTCGCGCGCAGCTTCAAACGCTGGACGGGTCTGACTCCGAACGCGTTCCGCGAGCGGGCCGCGGGTGGCCGGAAATGAATGTCCTTTGGCCTGCACTGATCCCACGCGATCGTCGCTGATGGCGCCCACGCAATGTAAAACCTCCCGAAGGAGCGTTTCGGGGGAATGCGACATGGCACGAGGACGATTCCGGGCGAGACACGCGGTTCATCGACGGTGCGGTCGCGTCTCGCTGAGCGTTCTGTCGGTGACGTGTGCGATGCTTGGGGGCGCACCCGTAAAGGCGGAGGTCACCAGCAGCGACCTGACCGATCGCACGCCCGATGCCGGTCTGCCCCGCGCGGTCGATGGACGCTCCGCGGATCTGCTGTCGGCATTCTTCGGGCTCGACGATGCCCTGCCGTTCCTGGCACGGCTGATTTGCCGCGGCGCGCCGGGCAAGGACGGGATGCCGGTGATCTTCTCGACCGAGATCGACCACGAAACGCTTGAGGCCGGGGATTTCCGGGTCACCACCGCGTCGGGGGGCGAGGGACAGATGCATTGCGTGACGCTTTTGCCCGCGACCGATGCGAGCGAGTTGCGCACCGTGCTGCTGGTGGGCGCGTTCGGAAACGCAGAGACCGATCCGCCGGTCGAAGTCGAGGTCGTGGGGCATCTGCGCGCGCTTGATGGCACGCTCGATTTCCGAGGCGCGCGGGTGGCCGTGACGCCGCTGGCTCCGGGGCCGACCCTGGTATTGGCCGAGATCGTGGACGACAGCGCGCCGGACATGGGCCTTGGCCTGCGCCGCACGCGTGGCACTCCCTGTCCGGCCGAGGACACGCGGCAGGCCGTCCGCGCGGTCTGGGCGGGCGGAGTGACGGTAGCGAATGGGGACGAGCCGGGCGAAGCCGAGCGCGAGCTCTATCGCGTGACCGTGCAGGCTTCCGACGGGACCGAGCGCGAGGTGACCCCGGCCGCGCTGGCGGACCTGGGAGACGGCGACAACAACCACCTCCTGTGTCTCGACACCGCAGATACGCCCGTCTCGGTCGCGTTCCCCGCAGGCATTCTGACCGACCCGAACGGCGATCTTAACCCCGCGACCTCGGTCGCGGTGTCTCCCGCTGCTCTTGAATAGGGCGAGGCTTTTGCCGCCGCGGGTCTTGTGAGCCGGGCAAGAGATTTTCGGAGACTACGCAATGACCCGAACAGTTGACGTCTTTTGGTCCTTCAGAAGCCCCTTCTCCTACCTCGCAACCCCCGACCTGTTGAAGCTGGGGGAGGATTACGACGTGGCCGTGCAGTTTCGACCGGTCCTGCCGATCGCGGTACGATCGAAAGAATCGCTATTTTCCGATGATAAGCGTCGCGTGCGATACCTGATGCTGGACATGGTACGGCGTGCCAAATTTCTCGGGATGCCCTTCGGGCGGCCGTCACCCGATCCCGTGGTGCAGGATCTTGAAACCTTCGAGGTCTCGGACGAGCAACCCTACATCTATCGGCTGACCGGCCTGGGCGTGGAAGCGGACCGGCGGGGCAAGGGGCTCGAGTTCGCGTTCCATGTGTCGGCGCTCATCTGGGGCGGCACGCCGGGATGGACCGAGGGCGACAAACTCGCCGAGGCCGCGGCCAGGGCCGGTCTCGACCTCGCCGACATGGATGCCGCGATTGCCGCGGACGATCCGATGCCACGGATAGAAGCCAATCAGGCGGCGCTTGACGCATCCGGCCATTGGGGCGTGCCGACCATGGTGTTCGAGGGCGAGCCGTTTTTCGGGCAGGACAGGATCGAGACCCTGCGCTGGCGCTTGGACCGGGCGGGCCTGTCAAAGCAATGAACCCGGCAAGCAATTCCCTCGCGTGGCCGCCGGGCGGGCCGGCGCTTTCTGATTTCACGCCAGACAACGGGCTTCCGAAATGAACAGACACATCCGAGCCGCGCTTGTGGCATCCGCAGCTTCGGTCCTCGCCGCATCCTCGGCGCTGGCGCAGGAAACCAGCCCGAACATCCTTGTGGTGTTGTTCGACGATGTGGGCTTCACCGGGTTCGGGGCCTACGGGGGCGACGCGCAAACCCCCCGGATCGACGCGCTGGCGCAGTCCGGTGCGCTCTTCTCGCGCTACTATACCTCGCCCTTCTGCGGGCCGAGCCGGGCGATGCTGATGACGGGTCAGGACAACCACCAGACAGGCATGGGCACGCTGGTCGAGACGGTGACCCCCGGCCAGCGCGAGCTGCCCGGCTATTCCATGATTTGGGACGAGGGCCAGGAGACCATCGCGAGCCGCCTGTCGCAGGCCGGGTACCGGACGTATGTCAGCGGGAAATGGGGCATTGGGGCGAAGGGCGCGAACCTGCCGAACCGGTTCGGCTTCGACCGGTCCTACGTCATGGATTCCACCGGCGGCAGCAATTACGACCACTCGCATTACCTGCCGGGCTACCCGGACGTGTCGTGGTACGAGGACGGCGAGCCGGTGCGCTTGCCCGAGGATTTCTATTCCTCGCGCAGCCTCGTGGATCAGATGATCGGATATATCGACGGGGGCGACCCGGACCAGCCGTTCTTCGGGTTCCTGTCGCTGCAGGCTGTCCACATCCCGGTGCAGGCCCCGCTGGAGTTCATCGAACGCTATGACGGCGTCTTCGATGCCGGCTGGGACGTCATGCGCGAGGAGCGCTGGCGCCGCGCAATCGATCTGGGTCTGGTGCCGGACACCACGACGCTGGCGCCGGTTCACGAGGATCACCGTGCCTGGGACGACCTGACGCCCGAAGAGCAGCAGATCGCGGCACGCGAGATGCAGGTGAACGCGGGGATGCTGGAAGCCGCGGATTACCACATCGGACGCCTCCTCGATCATCTGGAAGAGACGGGGCAGCTTGAGAACACCATTGTCGTCGTGACCTCGGACAACGGGCCCGAGGCGGGTGTGACACATCTTGATAACCCGATCGCCGATCTGGCGCTTGACGGGATCCATCTGCTCGAGGGCTACGACACCTCGCCTGACAACATGGGCCTGCCCGGCAGCCTGACGGCCATCGGGCCGGAATGGGCCTCGGTCTCTGCCTCTCCGTTCAACCTCTACAAGTTCTACTCGAGCGAGGGCGGGCTGCGTGTGCCCCTCGTCATCGACGGTCCGGGCATCGAGGCGAGCGGTGTGCAGGAAGGGATCGTCCACGTGACAGACCTGATGCCCACGCTGCTGGATGCCGCCGGCGTCGCATACGATCCGGGCGCGATCTACGGGCAGAGCATGATGCCGCTGCTCTCCGGCGAAACCGACGAGGCGCGCGGCCCCGAGGACAGTTTCGGCGTCGAGGTCAGCGGCAACGCGGCGCTCTACCGCGGCAACTGGAAGCTTGTGCGCACGGCCCTGCCGCGGGGCGATTTCACCTGGCGGCTCTTCGATCTGTCCGTCGATCCCGGTGAGACCACCGATGTCGCGGATGAGCAACCGGAGCTCTTCGCCGAGATGCGCGCGGAATACGACGCCTATTCCGAAGAAACCGGCGTCCTGGACCTGAGCCGCGAGGACTACGCCGAAAAGCAGCTCTTCGCCAACCTGGTGGAAAGGACCATCGGCACCTACTGGCCTTACCTGGCCGGGCTCTTGCTGCTGCTCCTGCTCTCGATCGTCGCGCTCTACCGGCTCTTCCGCCTCATGACGCGCCGTCGGGCCGCCTGATCGTCGTTGAACCGGCTGGCCCCGCACCGGGGCCGTCACCCCGTCACCCTGACTCCGGAGACCCCGTCATGACCTGGATCGTCGTTCCCGTTCTCGCTCTGGCCCTTCTGGCCATCCTGACTTACCTGTTCCTGCCGCGCCTTCTGAACGTGCTCGGGATCCACAGGCACTACACGATTCCCGATTTCGACCTGAACGGGCGCCGCGCGCTGGTGATCTGCACCAACCATGACCGGCTCGACCCGTCGAACAAGAAGACGGGCGCCTTCGGCTCGGAATTCACCGTGCCCTATTACGCTTTCGTCAATGCAGGGCTCGCGGTCGATATCGCATCTCCCAAAGGGGGCAGCATCCCGATCCAGCCCGGATCGTGGTCCTGGCCGCTCGCCTCGGAGGACGACAAACGCTTCATGGCCGACAAGAAGGCGATGCACGACCTTCAGAATTCGAAGGCCGTCGGAGATCTGGTCCCGAAAGATTACGACGTGATCTTCATGGCTGGCGGGTGGGGCGCGGCCTATGACCTGATGCAGAGCGAGGAGCTGGCCGATTTCATCACGCGCGCCAACGCCGAGAACAAGATCCTCGGTTCGGTCTGCCACGGCGCGCTCGGCCTGTGCGGCGCCACCGGTCTGGACGGTGAGCCGCTGGTCAAGGGCCGCCGCGTGACCGGCGTGACGAACAACCAGATCAACACCTTCGGCATCGCGATCACCCCCAAGCACCCCGAGGAGGAGCTGCGCAAGCTGGGCGCGATCTTCGAATGCCAGCACGCCTTCCGCGACCCGTTCGCGACGCATACCACGATCGACGGCAACCTGATCACCGGCCAGAACCAGAACAGCGGCTACGAGACGGCGCATCGTATCTTGGAAAAGATGGCCACGCAGCGGAACGTGTGATCCGCTACCGGTCGAGACGAAGGTACCAGCCAATGCCTTGTGCGTGGGCCAATCCGAATATGTTGATCGCAACCGGGTGCGTTCTGATCGCGGGTTTGGTCGCGACGGCAATCTCCATCCGGCTCTCCGATGCGGGGTCCGGCACCGCTTGCGGTCTGGAGGAAAGCCAGCTGGGCGGGTTCGTCGACATCCCCGGCGGTGGGTTTGTCATGGGGGCCGATCCCCATTACGCCGAAGAGGGGCCACCCCGGCGCGTTCTCGTCTCCCCCTTCCGTCTGCAGGCCCACGAGGTCACGAACCGCCAGTTTTCGGCTTTCGTCGCCGATACCGGCTACGTGACCGAGGCGGAGCGAAACGGCGGATCAGCGAAATTCAGCGAGACCGATACGCCGGAGCGGGTCCTGTCCTGGTGGTCCCTCGACCCCGGCGCGACATGGCGGACGCCCGACGGTGCGGGATCAGGCCTGTCGGGACGCGACCTGCATCCGGTCGTGCATGTCACCTTGAACGACGCCCGGGCCTATGCCGACTGGGCCGGCGGGCGCCTGCCGACAGAGGTGGAATGGGAATACGCGGCCAGCCGCGGCCTGTTCGACCCCATGGACCCCAAATCCGGCGTCCGCGCGCCCGACGGCACCGCGCGCGCCAATGTCTGGACGGGCCTCTTTCCGGTACTGAACTCTGCCCGCGACGGTTTCGCCGGAACCGCGCCGGTCGGCTGCTACGAGCCGGGATTGACCGGAGCTTACGACATGATCGGCAATGTCTGGGAATGGACAGACACGCCCTTCGGGACCGCCCTGCCACGCGTCACCATCAAGGGCGGCTCATACCTCTGCAGCGAAGATTACTGCCAAAGATACCGCGCCGCAGCCCGCGAGGGCATGGAACGCGATTTCAGCACTGAGCATGTCGGCTTCCGCATCGTGAAGACCATGGGGGACGCGGGTGAGCGCAGGTAGCGGAGCTCCGCCCCGACCGGAACGGGCCTTTTCTCCGCCCGCGAGGTCTATCGGTGTCGATTGACCGCGCGCGACGGTGCTTTTTGTTGGCGATGAGAATGGGCCTTGTTCCCGTGGCTTTGTCCTACGGCGCAAGGCCCGAGCGCATATTGCCGCTGCTCTACGGGATCAGCGAGCCCGACCTTGCCACAAGGCATGTTTTTCGAGCGGTCATGGGGCTCTATTTCGGCATGATGTGCTTCTGGCTGGCTGGCGCCCTGAGACCCAAGCTGCGGATAACTTCTCTTTGGGCCGTATTCGTCTTTGCGAGCGGCATCGCCTCGGGCCGGTTGCTGAGCCTCGGACCCGACGGATGGCCAGCGCCGATTTTTGTGTATTATTTGCATTCTGAAGTAGCGCTCGCTGGAATATGTCTGGCACTCATCGCCTGGCAGTCCGACCCGGAAGCCTGTCGGTGCGAATGATCCTTCGTGCTTCAAATTTCGCTATTTCTGCAGGCTCTTCGTTGTCGCGAATTGCTGACTTCACCTCGCATCAAGAGATGAAATATTAATTACCCGGTAACGAAGATTAGTTTACCTCTGCCCATAGTGCCTTGATTGAGGATGAAGCGGAGGTCCGCTCTTCGCCCCAATGCAATCCGATTTTGCAGGCGCAGCGTAAGCTTAGCAATTGCGGTGAATGGCAGAAAGGTCCGCATCGGCGGCGCTGCGACGAGGCGCAACGAAAGGTGGGTTTAAATTCCTCGATCCGGCGGAGCCTTTAACAGGCTGCTGAAAAAGGCC
>NZ_JALZ01000058.1 GCF_000521785.1 Roseivivax halodurans JCM 10272 | reverse complement strand
CTACCGCGAGAGCGGTTTCGTCCCTGTCCCGCACAGCGGCTACTAGCCAGGCTGTAGGTGAATGTCCGCTACAGAACGCTCAGCGGTCAAAACCCAGCGATTGTGTCACCGACGGAACCCAACGTTTTATGGAATAGGAAATCGCGCCCCGAGTTCCTCGAGTTCAAGCTTGGACCGGACATGAGAGATCCGACGGGATGATCGTGGCCTGCAAGCGTATTGAAGACTTGCCGGTCGTCACTCGTGGCCGAGGCCATCAGCTTTGGCGCGCTTGTACGATGCCTCATGGGTCAGCGGCACGAGCAGGCGGCGGCTGCCCACGAATTTTCCTGGATGGGCCCGGGACACGGCCTCGGACTACCAGTTCGTGATCGATCCGTCCTCTCGGCGCAGCATCGGGGGATCAACAAAGGCGAATTCGGCCCGCTTCAGGTAAGCCTCATCGACTTCCACCCCCAGACCTGGCTCGTCGGGGACCACATACATCGCGCCCTCGAGCTGCATCTGCTTCGGCGCGACATTCACATCGTCGAAGCCGAGTTGCTCCACGGGCGACGCGCGGCATTCGAGCCAGGCGAAATTCGGCACCGCAGCGGCGAGATGCACGCTGGCAGCCGTGCAGACCGGCCCGAGCGGGTTGTGGGGCATGAGATCGACATAGCGGATCTCGGCCATCGCAGCGACCTTCATCGCCTCGGTGAACCCGCCGATGTTGCAGATGTCGAGACGCGCGTACTGGATCAAATCCAGCTCGAAGAAAGGCTGGAACGCCCATTTCGAGGAGAATTCCTCGCCGAGCGCGAAGGGAATCGCCGTCATGCTCCGCAGAGCCGCGTAGGCCGGGGGCGCCTCGTCCCGGATCGGCTCCTCGAGAAAGTCGAGTGTCCCGGACGGCATCTTCTGGGCAAAGTTCGCGGCTTCGGCAACGCTCAGTCGATGGTGGTACTCAACACCGAGCACGACGTCCTGACCGATCGCGTCGCGGACCCTTGCCGCCCATTCGGCTGTCGCCCCGATCGACGGCCGCGGCTCGAACGTCCGGGTGTTGTCCTGGCCATCGGCGTTGAGGCGGATACAGGCCCACCCGGCCTCGCGGAGCGCCAAAGCCTGTTCGACCATGCCCGGTCCGGCCGGCGCGGTCGTGGTGCCGAAGACCGGCACGCGGTCGCGGTGGCGTCCCCCCAGAAGCTGATGGACCGGCACACCGAGCGCCTTGCCGCGAATATCGTGAAGCGCGATGTCAATGGCCGAGATCGCGGCGCAGAGCACGCGGCCGCCCTCGAAGTACTGACTGCGATAGAGCCGCTGCCAGATGGCGCCCGCCTGCATCGGATCGCATCCCTGCAGGATATGGGCGTAGTGCTGGATCGCTCCGGCGACGGCGAGCTCGCGGTAGGACAGACCCGACTCGCCCCAGCCATGGAGCCCCCCGTCGGTCTCCACCTTCACGAGGAGCTGGTTGCGCACGCCGACGCGGACCGGGTACGGGGTGATCGAGGTGATCTTCATCTTGCAGCGGCGCCTGCCTGCCGAAAGACGGTCATGACTCGCGCGCGGCCCACAACAGCCCGCGGCACAGGATCTCCTTCATCTGCGGCTGCTCGAACTCGGACGCCACGTGTCCCAACGCCGAGTAGAAGACACGCGCCGCGCCGTAGCGGTGCTTCCACACCACCGGCATGACGGTGCCCTTCGTCCAGGGCGCGTGGGTGCCGTTGAAGGTCGTTGTCGCCAGCACCTCGATCCCCGGATCGACATGCATGAAGTACTGCTCGGAGCGATAGTCGAAGTCGCCGATGCCCGCCACGATCGGATCATCGGGGCGCGTGATCTCGACCCGGTAGTCGATGATGTTGCCCGGATGGGCGACCCACTGACCGCCGACCATGAACTGATACGCCGGCTCCATCCGGAACGCATCGCCCATGCCGCCGTGAAAGCCGCCCAGGCCGGTGCCCGCCTCGACCGCCGCGATCAGGTTCTGCAACGCCTCCTTGTCGATCTGCACCTGCGTCGTCATCGGCACGATCAGGTCGTAGCGGCCGAGATCGTCCTCGGCCAGCACGCCGGTGCCCGCCTCGCGCCGGACGTCGATGCCCTCGTCCGCCAGCATCCGCTCGACAATGGCCGAGGTTGCCTCGGGTTCGTGGCCGTCCCAGCCACCGTAGAAAATCAGTGCCTTGGTCATGCCGTCTCCATCGTCTCGATCCGGCCGGTATGGCCGCCGGGGGCAAGCGGCGCGGGCCGCTCGCCGGGTGTCGATAGCGTCACCGCCGTGCCGCTCTCGGCCGAGGCCAGGAGCGATTCCATCACGTCGAGCGCATGCAGCGCGAGTGCGCCAGAGGCGCGGTGCGGGCGCCCCTCGGCGATGCCGGCGGCCATGTCCGCCAGCCCCAGTCCGCGATAATTGCCGTCGCCGTGGGCGTGACTGGTCTCCTGCGCCTGCCAGTCGCTGCCGAACAGCTCGACCGTGCCATCGAAGCGGTTCGGGTCGGGGATCAGCAAGGAGCCCTCGGTGCCGTAGAGCTCCAGCGGCATGTGCCGGTGCGCCCTGACGTCGAAGCTCGTGACGATCTGCACCAGTGCGCCGCTGGCGAATTCCATCACGCCTGTGATGTGGGTCGGCACCTCGACCGGCACCTCCTCGCCCGCGCGGGGGCCGGTGGCGATTGTGCGCGTCTCGCGCCCGCGGGCGGCCATGGCGGTGACCCGCGATACCGGGCCCAGCAGGTTCACCATCGCGGTGACGTAATAGGGGCCCATGTCCATCAGCGGCCCCGCCCCGGCCCCGGCGTAGTAGAAGTCGGGGTTGGGGTGCCAGCGCTCGTGCCCCGCCAGCATCAGCGTCGCGGTGCCGGCGGTCGGCCGGCCGATCCGGCCCGCGTCCACCAGCGCCCGCGCGGTCTGGTGCGCGCCGCCGAGGAACGTGTCGGGCGCGCAACCCAGTCGAAGCCCCCGCGCCGCGGCGGCGTCGGTCAGCTGCCGCGCCTCGGCCACGCTACCGGCCAGCGGCTTTTCGGAATAGACGTGCTTGCCCGCCGCGAGCGCGGCGAGCCCGACCTCCACATGGGCGGCCGGAACCGTCAGGTTCAGCACGATGTCGATGTCGTCGCGGTTCAGCAGCGCGACCGTCCCCATCGCGGGCACGCCGTGGGCCGCGCCCTTCTCGCGCGCGGCCTCGAGGCGCTGGTCTGCAACCGCCCGCACCTCGAGCTGCGGGAACAGCGCCGCGTTCTTCAGGTAGATGTCGCTGATGACGCCGCAGCCGACAATACCGATACCAAGGGTGGTCATGCGTGGGTCTCCATGCGGTCCGCCTCGGGCGCCGCAGTCATGAAAATTTCCGGTCACACGCTGTGCAGAGCGGCGCGCGACGACAGCGTGCCGTCGTTCAGACCGGGTGGACGATCCGCCAGGAGCACAACAAATGCCCTGCCTGGCGATGCGGCGGGGCTGCGGCCAGCCGTTCGGACTCAGCGGAAATCCCAGGCCTCCTGGATTTGCGCCGCACCTTCTTCGGGCGTGATCGCCCCCTGTGCCAGGTCCGCCGAAACGTCGTTCACGGTCGCGCCCACCGACGCCCCAAGGTACTGGTCGAGGAAGACCTGGAAGGTGTCCGACTCGGAGATCATCTGCGCGACCTCGCGCTTGAAGGGGTTGGCGATCGCGCTGCGCGCGCCCTCGACCACGGGTATGAAGATGTCCTCTTCGGCCGCGAAACGCTGGTACTCCTCTCCAATCATGAAGGCGAGGAACGCGACGGCTTCGGGACTGGCGTCGTTCGAGGCCACCCAGCCGTTGATGCCCCCCAGAACCGCGGACCCGCCGCCCTCGGCGACCGGGTCGGCAATGACCGGGAAGCTCAGCATCGCCAGGTCCTCGTCCGGAACCCCCTCCCCCGACGAGGAGCGATCCCGCGCGACGGAGTAATCCCAGTCACCCATGAAATGAAAGGCGCCCTTGCCGTCCCCGAACAGGCCGCTCGCGTTGTCCGCGGTCGTTGCCATGAAACCGGGCTGGAACGGATCGAGCGCGACCAACTCCCGCATGTCCCGGCCTGCGGCAGCGAACGGCGCGCTCTCGAAGCCTTCCCCCGCGCCGGCCATCGCATCGGGGATCACCGTCGGCCCACCCTCGCGGAGAACGAGGTAGCTCCAGTAGAAATTCAATGGCCACTTGTCCTGCCCGCCGGCGATGATCGGGGTGATATCCGCCTCCTTGAGCTGCCGCACCGCGGCAAGGAAGTCGTCCCAGGTCTCGATCTGGGTGTGATCGACGCCCGCCGCCCCGGTCAGTGCCGTGTTCGTCCACAGCACGACCGCCCGGGCGAAGAGAGGCAGCCCGACTAGGTCGCCATTCACGGTATAGGCCTCGAGGGCGGCCTGCGGAAAGCTCTCGAGCACCGCCGCCTCGATCTCGTCCCCGATCGGGCGGGTGAACCCTGCCTCCACCTGGTCGACCAGGGTCTCGCCGCCCCAGCTGAAGAAGATGTCGGGACGGGTGTTAGATTGCAGCAGGGTCGGAAGCTTCGACTTGTAGGCCTCGCCTGCATAATACTCGAAGATCACGTCGATCTCCGGATGCGCTGCTTCGAAATCCTGCTCGACCTTCCCGTAAAGCATGCTCTGCCCCTCGGTGGGCTGCACGCCGACGATCCTGATCTCGCTCTGCTGCGCCGTGGCCACGGTCGCGCTCGCGACCAGGGCCGCGATCGCGGTCATGTGGTATCTCATGTCTTCCTCCCTTGCTCGACCGCGCGTCCCGGCGACAGGTCCCGCGTGATCCGCGTCCGGCGTCCTCCTCCCGGGCGCCGCCCCCGCCGTCAGGCCGCGACGCCCCCGCTCAGCCGAAACGGCATGGACCGCTCTGTCGGATCGCCGCCCTTACACAGGCTTCCACACATATTACACATAATCAAGACAGCTTTCTACGATCATCCATCTGGATTATGCTTGGGCGCACCCAGCTGGAGGCCCCGATGCCGGACGACCTGAAAGAGGGCGAGGATCAACCCCGACCCGCGCTCGGACACGCGGAGCCGGTCGCCGTCCGGATTCGAAGCGACATCGCCACCGGACGGATTCCCGCCGGCGCGCGCCTGAAGACCCAGGAACTGGCGGCCCGCTACGGCACCAGCATCAACCCGGTCAGAGAGGCCTTGCATCAACTCAGCGGCGAAGGCTTCGCGCAGATCGAGAAAAACCGCGGCGCACGCGTCCGGGAACTCGACGAGACCCTGGTGCGCAACATCTACGACATCCGTGCGCTGATCGAACCCTACATGATCCGTCTCTTCGTCAGCCACGCGACCGAGACAGACATTGCTCGACTCACCGATCTACAGGAGCGCATCGAGGCCCAGACCGACCCCGACCAGTCCGAACTGCGCGCCCTGGACGCCGCGTTCCACGAGATCACCTATGCGGGGCACTTCAATTCCGAAGCCCTGACCATCTTCAATCGCCAAAGCCAGGTCGTGCGCACCCTAGGCATGCGCTTTCCCGCAAGCCCCGCCCGCCGCACGACCCAGAACCGCGAACATCGCGCCCTGATCGACGCCATTTCCGCAGGCGACGAGGAGAGCGCCGCGGACATCGTCCGGCAGCATTGCCGCGGGGCAGAACGCCACCTGCGAGAACAGCTGCGCCGAGGACAGGAGTAATCCACGGTTTTTGTCCAGATCGGTAACTGCCGTTCGTCGAAGGTCAGCAAACTCCAGCGCAGCCGCCTCTCGGACAAGCCGCAGCGGAGATCGGAGACGAGCGTGTAGTACCTGCGTTTTCGGTCAGCACCATCCACTGCGTTGCCCACCGTGGTAACGCCGTGCAAGGCTCTCCGCGATGAGCACATCGCCGACGTCTTGGCCATCGACCAGTAGGCTGCCCAGACCGCGCCCGTAGCGGTCACGCCCAGCTTTGACCCTGAGTTCCATGGATGAGGCGGCGTCGATCATGGCTTGCAATCGCGCTGTGGCGCGGTTTCCAAGGGCCTTTTCAATCTCACATGCGGCATTGCGCACCTCCGGGGTATCGTAGCCCGTCAGCCTATAGTTAAGCCCCTGAAATTCGACCGTATCCCCGTCGATAACTCGCAGAGCCGCTGCGGTGACAGCGACCGGCCCCGTGACGCTCTGAGCGGGTCGCGGTGGGGTGTGGGGCTGGTTCAGCAGCACCGCCCCCAGCAATAGCGCTGCCGGACCCACAAGCCATCCCACTTGCTGTAGGGATGGGCGTGTCATTGGTTTGCAAGGACGATCAGTGCTCCGATCCCGGATAGGACAAGCATAATCCAGCCCCACCCACTGTCAGACAACGGCGTTGTGTGCGGTCGTCCACCCCGGTCGAATGTCCAATGATCCACGGTGCGCATTTCTTCAACCGCGTCGGTCCGTTTAATGTGAACCTCATGCTGCTGTAGGCGTATTGTCGATGTGATTCCCTTGATAGTATCTGCGTGCATGACTCGGTCGCGATCAAGTTGGGCCATCATCGCAGCAGACGCCGCCTTCTTCGCATCGAATGTCACCTGCATTGAGTGCTTGAAAAGCCGCTCTGCAACCGCAGCGTCCTCACCCGATAACCAATCGAATTGCCGTTTGATGGACGTGTCGATACCCACATCCGACAGGTATTCAAAGCACGTCTCATCTACGAAGCGCACCACATCCGCAGGATCGGTGTCCATTGGCACCAGTACGTAATTTGTATTCGAGTTGCCCGCCTTTTCGAATAGGCCCTCTACGATCCTCAGCTTCAGGTCGATGGGCATGATCGGTGGCAATAAGTCAAAAAGCCGACCAGCGATGAGCCCACTCATCTGGCGATCGCCCGAACGCCATCGTGGGAAAGTTTGCTCGGCGTACGCGCGCTTGTCCGAGCCGAACTTCCTTTCGTATCGATCTAGCACGTCCGCAAGCCGCTCGTGATCCAGATCCAAGAAGAACGCCTTTACCTCTTGGTCCATACCTCTGAGGCGCTCAGACAGCGCGTGAGCTTCAGCAATGTGCCGTCGTGCGGCTTCGTGCCCGTCGGAGCGGGATGAGTAGCTGCCGCGCTTGTAGGTGCCGCTACGGCGGCGTCTTGCCATCCTAGCCCCTCATCATCAGCACGAGGCGATCAAGAAGGCCTAGTACCCCGAAGCGGGCGTCCAGAACGATGGCGTCATGTTCCAATTGGACGGTTCTTCGGCTCTTGAAGGAGCCGCCTTGCTCCGCGATCAGCGACCCGTTGGTTATGAGGTCTGCCGTCTCCTTGGTGAGGCGGTCACGGTCTGCGGCGGAATGGGAAGTGAAGTGTTTTGTTGCCACTGCGTCAGCTGTGTCGCCCGCCTTGAGGTAGATCGTCTTGGGCATCAGCCACCGATGACGGAGGTGAGTATCAACAGCACGACGATGCCGCCTCCAATGTAGAGCCAAGTGGAGGTGTCTTTATCGACTCCGCCACGGCGTGCCTCATCGGTATTACCCATGAGCACTTCGGTTTTCCCCGCCTTGTTCTCGATGGTTTGGCGTAAGGATACCGAATCGCCCGACTCCGACATCCGGCGGGTCACCTCAGCCATGTTGCCGACCGCGATTGAGGTTGTCTGTAGGTCAAGCTGGTTTTGCTGCACTGCGGCTTGGAGGTCGATTTTCTTCATTGCGGCGTATCTACGAAGTTCCTCCTGCGTTTCGGGAGAAAGGGCGGAAATGTCCACCTCACCGGACGCAGGGTCCACCGACACAAGCTCCTTCTGCTCGCCGTTGGGCTCTATGTCGTTTCCCATCGCAATTCCTCAAACACTGTAGGATCAAGTTCGCACGGGCCGGTGCAGCCGGCAAGGAGTTCAGGAAATTACCGGTGAAAACGTGGCGCACCCAATTTGTATGTCTCCCACGGATCGCCGCTCAAGCGAGCCGCGTCGAAGGTCGGAAGCGAGTCCTTTGCCTTATGCTGCGGACGGGCTTTTATGCCATCGGGGGGCGGTTACACCCATCATCAAAGCCGTCGACCAGGCTCCTCGCGGAGGCGGGAGATGCAAGCCAGTCTGGCAATTCACTTCGACGGTGCGCCGAACGCCCTCCTGTAGGCGGTTGGCGTGTTGCCTGTTTCTGCCCGGAAGGAACGCGAGAAATGGCTCTGACTGGAAAAGCCGCAGGCGAGGGCCGTGTCCAGCAGCGCCGCGCGACCGCGCAGCATCGCCTTGGCCCTCGCAATGCGTCGAGTCGTGATCCAGGCGTGCGGCGACATCCCTCGAGACGCTTTGAACATGCGGCAGAGATGGAACGGCGACAGCCCGGAAAGACCTGCGAGTTCCGCGAGCTTGATGGACCGTTCGATATTGGTGTCGATGTATTCATCGATGCGGTTCAGTGTTCGAGGCGCAAGGCCACCGCGCAGCACCGGTGAGCCTGCACCGAGCTGGCTCACCAGTTCGGCAACAGCCGTGTCTGCCAGCATCGCATCGCCGGTGTCCGCCGCGCGCGCGAGGCACTTCAGAGGGGCTGCCATCCGCGGCAGGTCGGCGAACGTCGCCTCCTGGAGATCGAGGGTGCGCGCGTCGCGGTCATGAACCTCGGCGAATGCCAGCCTCAGGCGGTCATCCGGCATGTAGAGGTGAACGAAACGGCACGGCTTCCCGATCTGCCACGCGGATGTCTGCCCCTCGGGCATGATGCAGATCGTTCCGGGGCCTCCGGGCTCCGAAGTTGCGTCCAGCCGGCGATTTCCACCGCCCCCTTCGATGTAGTAGCTGAAAGTGTGACTTCTCGGCGCCTCGTAGAGGACCCGATCGTTGCCGTTCTCCCAGATCGCGACTGTGCGGCCTCCACCGATGTCGAGGGTCCTCGTGGCGCGGGCGACAGGCGATCGTTCCAGAACTTCGCGGACGTCGTGGGTCATGGAGCCTTTTACTCTGGCAGCGGCGCTTTGGGAATGTACCGGCCCGACTATGCCGCAAGATCGTGCAAAGGCAGGTCGGGCGATTGCGGTATGTCGAACGGAAAAGGAGCCCGACCATGAGGACCCCCGTCCTGTTCTCTGCCACCGTCCTCATCTGGGGAACCACGTGGATCGCGATCTCGGCGCAGGTCGGGGGTGCCCCGGTCATGGTATCGATTTTCTACCGGTTCGCCTCTGCCGGCATCCTGATGATCGCCGGGCTCGCGATCTTGAATCGGCTGAGACGCCCGGCAGCCTGGCGGTTCGTCATCATTCAGGCGGTTTGCCTGTTCTGCCTGAACTTCGTCGGTCTTTACAACGCGGCAGCCAGCATACCCTCCGGTCTGGTCTCGGTCATTTTCTCCCTCGCCTCGATCTTCAATGCGGTGAACGCGCGGATCTTTTTCGGTGATCGCGTCAGCCCGAGAGCGGTTTTCGCCGGGGTTCTGGGGGTCGCGGGCCTGACACTCATGTTCTGGACCGACCTCGCGGTTTCCCTCGACGGCGACGTGCTTCGCGGCGTTTGCTGGGCTGTCTTCGGGACCGTGGTCTTCTCGCTCGGAAACATGGCGTCGCGGAAGAACACCTCGCTTGGTGTCACACCGGTCACCGCAAACGCATGGGGCATGGGGATCGGCGCCCTCGCCGTGCTTGCACTCATGGGCGCTACGGGGGAGCGGCTGGTCGTGCCCTCCGGAGATCTATACTGGTCGGCTATGGCCTATCTCTCTGTCGTCGGATCGGTGGCGGGCTTCACGGCCTATCTCGTACTCGTCGGGCGCATGGGCTCGGCGGGCGCAGGTTATGCAACAGTCCTCTTCCCGATCGTGGCGCTCACGGCCTCCACCATCCTGGAGGGGTACAATTGGACCCCGACCGCCGCGCTCGGCGTCGGGCTCGCCTGTCTTGGAAACGTGGTGATGTTCGGAAATTTGAAAGCGCTCAAACGGGTCTCGCGCCACTGCCGTGATCCGCGGGAAGCCGAGCATCGCGCTTGATTGCACCTTGGCTCAAGATCCATCTCGGAGCATGTTTTGATCTACCTGAATGCGGCAAGTCACGGGTGGCCATCCGCGCAAACCTTTCAGTCGATGGTCCGCCATCTCGAGGCCGCGAGGGACCGCGGCCCGATTGTTGCCGCGTCCGGCAATGAATGCGCGCCGCGCGCCGCTGCTGCGCGGATGATCGGCGCCTCGCGGGAGGATGTGGGCTTTGCCCCGTCGACTTCGCATGCCTGGACGGCGGTCGTCGCGCATCTCGAGCTGTCGGGACGCCGCGTACTCGTTGCGCCCCACGAATGGGGCGACAACGTCCGCCATCTCAAGTCGCTTTCTCGGCGTACCGGCATGAGGGTCGAGATCCTGCCCGAACTGGAGTGGCGGTCGCCGGATCTTTTGGCCTGGTCCGACCGGATCGATGATGATGTCGCGGCTATCTTCGTGCCTATGGTCACCAGCGTTCAGGGTATCAGATATCCGGTCGAGGAGATCGCGGCCCTGCCGCGGCCGGCCGAAACCAGGCTTGTCATAGATGCGGCACAGGCCCTCGGGCAGATGCCGGTCGACGTGCAGCGCCTGTCTTGCGATGCGCTCGTCGGAACCTGCCGCAAGTGGCTCCGGGGGCCCCGCGGGACGGCCCTGTTCTGGCGGCATCCGGGCCGGATGGGGCACATGGACATAAGGGATGTCGAACCTGCGGATCTTAACCCGGCCCTGCTGGCCGGCGTGGAGCAGGCCATCGAGGAATATCTCTCTCGGGGCGGGGACAACATCGAGCCGTGGCTCGGGCCGCTCCGCCGCCATGCCATGGAACGCGCGGCGGCGCTCGGACTGGACTTCTTCGGAGCTGTCCCCCCTCGGACCGGAACGATCTGCCTGGCGGTGCCGACAGTGCTTGCGGACAAGGTGCGCCTTGGCCTCGCCGCCGAGGCGGCGATCGTGAAATGGCCGGACCATGCCCTGTCCGAACCGCATGCGCCGGAGGTTTCCGCCGGCGCCGTGCCGCTGCGGCTGTCGCCGCATGTCTACAACGACCTCTCGGATCTCGACGTCGTCTTCGACCGGATCGCATCGGCCATCAAAGAGCGTTCAAGACGGTGATGCCCCGGCGAGGAGCCGCGCCTGTCCGAAATGATCGAGCACCGCCCGGATGCGGGCCGTGCCGCGCAGGTCCGGATGGGTCAGCATCCACAGATCGACCGAGAGGGCGTCGATCGGCGCGCCGACCTGCACCAGCTCAGGGTCGGGTCCTCCGAGGTAACATGGCAGGATGCCGACGCCGACCCCGGCGCGGATGGCGGCATGGATCCCGAGGACGCTGCTCATCCGCGCGACACATGCCTCGTCGAGCCCGGCTTGCCTGAACCACGTCGTCAGCTGTCCGTAGCCCATCGCGTCACCCGGTCCGACCCAGGGAAGACCGCGCCGGTCGACCGCCGCTGCAGGCGCTGTGGCGCGGTGAGCATAGACGGCCTGATGCACCATGCCGAGTTTGCGCCCGAACAGGTGATCCTCCGGTGCCGCGGCGGGCCGAAGCGCGACGTCCGCCTCGCGGCGCGACAGGTCCGAGACCGCGTTCGACGCCGTGATATCGAGGACGATGTCCGGCTGCGCGCGTCTGAACCGGGCGATCTCGGGGGCAAGCGGTCCGACGAGAAGGGTGTCCGTCGTTGAGAGCCGCACGGTGCCGGAGGGCCGCAGATCGCGTCCTGCGACGCGCCGCTCGACCTCGTTGGTCAGATCGGCGACGCGCCGGGCGGTGGCCACCACCTCCTCGCCGGCCGCCGTCGGCACGTAGCCCGACCGCAACCGCTCGAAGAGGCGCACGCCGAGCCTTTCCTCCACCGCATTGATCCGGCGGAACAGCGTGGGGTGGCTCACGCCTGCGCGGCCGGCCGCTTTCGAGAGGGAGCCGGCGTCGGCGATATGGAGCACGACCGCGTAGTCGCTCCAGTCCAGATTGTTGTTCATCTGTGCAAGAATTGCTTGTGATTTCTTCGGGCGACCTAGCGCATGTGAACATCTAGGTAAGGCCTGCACCGAAGATTGCAGGAGCATCGCCATGCACGCCCATATCGTTCATGCTCATCCC
>NZ_JALZ01000057.1 GCF_000521785.1 Roseivivax halodurans JCM 10272 | reverse complement strand
ACAGCCGATGCCGGTGTCCGGCGTCGCGGAAGGCGTGCCCGCGTCGATCGACACCGTCGTCGCGAATGTCGAGGCGGCGGGCATCCATCCCGGTTACGCGCTGAATATGCCGTCCGGGCCGGAGGGCGTCTTCACCGCCTCCGTATACCCCCACGACATCAGCCAGGAGAGGGTGATCCATCTCGACCAGTATACCGGCGAGATCCTCTTCGACATGGGCGTGGGCGAGCTCGGCGCGCTCGGATGGGCCGCGGAATGGGGCGTCGGCATCCACATGGGCCAGGCCTTCGGCGCCCTGAACCAGATCGTGCTGGCGCTCGCCTGCGCGGCCATGGTGCTGATGTCGGTCTCAGCCGTGGTCATGTGGTGGAAGCGCCGCCCGGCGGGCGGCCTCGGCGCGCCGACGGTGCCCGCCGACTGGCGCATCCCGCGCGGCATCCTCGTGATCGCGGTCGCGGCGGGCATCTTCTTCCCCCTCGTCGGCCTGTCGCTCATCATCGTCGCGGGGATCGAACTGGCGATACTCGGCATGCGGCGGCTGCGCGCCGCCTGACGAGGTTTAGGTTATGCCCTGACGGCCGAAATCGCGTTCCAAATCTGCATGCCGCTCGCATTTGGTGCGGCATGCACAGCGCCCGGGCACGTCTGTGCCTAATTCTCCTCGTCGGGCACGCGGCCGCGGAGGATTTTCTCGATCTCATAGCCGCGCATCCGGCGGCTCGACGCAAAGATTACAATCTCCCCCACAAGACCGAGCGCGATGATCTGGATGCCGAGGACGAGCATCATCACCGCAAAGACGAGCGCCGGGCGGTCAGCCAGCGGTGTGCCCAGGAGCAGGCGCGACGCCACAAGCCAGGCTGTGGTGACCGCCCCGATTGCCATGAGCGGCAGGCCCACCGAGCCAAAGAACCGGAGCGGGCGCTTGAGGAAGTTGAGCGCGACGTAGAGCGAGAGCATATCCACGAGGGCCGCGACATGTGACCCTGCGCGCAGTCGGCGCAGAGCGGGCTGAACGGCGTCGGGCGCCGGGGCCACGTCGATCTCACGCACCCGATACCCCTCGGAGAGCGCAACAAGCGGCAAAAAATGCTGGCGCATTCCAAAATCGGCTGCCTTGCGGAACACCTCGCGATGCCCGGCGCGGCTTCGGCAGAAGATGTCCTCGAGCTTTTGTCCGAAGAGCAGGCGAACCATGCGGTGCGCCAAAGCGATCCGGGTTTTTTGAACCGGGGAGAGGCGCGTGGCCACGCAGCGCCCGGTGGCAAGGTCGGTCTCCGGGCCCACGGCATCGATCAGCCGGCCGATCTCAGCAGTCTGGATCTCGGGCCAGGCGGGGAGGGTCAGAAGGACAAGCCCCTTGGCGTGACGCACGCCGTCGGCGATGGCCTCGTCAAGACCAACCCAAGGACGCGGCGCGATGGTCTTAACACCGGGACGGGTGGCCAGAGTCTCGGCGGCGTGTCGCAGACCGGCCGATGCCGAGTCATGGATCAGAAGCAATTCAAAGCTCTCGCCGCGGTCTTGAAGCGCCGCAAGATAGGCATCCACGAGGTCGACAAGGCCCGCGCCATCACCATCAGCGGCGACGATCACCGACAGGTCGAGAGAGGCGGCGGTGGTTGCGGCGGAAAAACGGCCGTGCAGGGTCATGGAATCGTCTCCGGTCAAAATCAGGTCACCTCGTCGAGCCAAGCCGGCGTCATCTGCCCGGCCCGACGGAAGATCAGGGTCGCCACGCTGCCGAGCAGCAACAGGAAGACCGCCAACGCGCCAAAAAGCGTCGCGACGGCGGTGAGCATCATCACACTGCCGGAGCCGGAGGCGCCGGGACCTGCGATGACCTGCCAGCCGAACACTATCGCAGCAATGGCCGAGAGCGCGGCAAGACCCGCGAAGCGCCGCAGCGGGTGGCGGGCGAAGAGCAGGATCGCCTTGATGGCGATGAGATCGAGCAGCACCTTGTAGATGCGCGACAGGCCGTATTTCGACTCGCCAAACTGACGCGCGTGGTGGCGGACGCCGACTTCGGCGATCCGTGCACCCATGGGCAAGGTCATCGCGGGAATGAACCGGTGCATGTCGGAATAGAGGGGAATTTTCTTGATGAGTTCAGCGCGGTAGACTTTCAGCGAACACCCGTTGTCGCGGATCGGAAGGCCCGTGACTCTTCCGATCAATCGGTTGGCAATCATCGAGGGAAGCTTGCGCGACAGCCATTTGTCCTGGCGGTTGATCCGCCACCCGACGACAAGGTCGTAGCCCTCCTCGATCTTCTCCAGCATCATCGGGATGTCGCCCGGGTCATTCTGGAGATCGCCGTCCATGGTCACGAGCAGCCCTCCACGTGCATATTCGATGCCTGCGGTCATCGCTGCGGTCTGTCCCGCATTGTTGCGGAACTTGAGCACGACAATTCGCGGATCTTCAGCGGCCATCTCCGCCAGGATCTCGAAGCTGCGATCTGTCGAGCCGTCATCGACGAAGATGAGCTCGAAGGGCCGGCCCAGAGATGCGAGCGCTTCGAACACGCGATCTCGCAGCAACTCGACGCTTTCCTCTTCATTGAGGATCGGCACGATCACGGAAACAGCAATGGGCATCTAGGAATCTAACGTCCGGAAATAAATCCACGTTAGCGAGTCTTGCGCCAAAACCAAAGCTTTCGTTTCGGCTGTTTGCGCCTCTGATCGCAACTGCGGAGCACGGGAGCCCCAAGATTTCGCGCGGAACGGTTAAATGGTGACAAGAGAACGGTCTTGGGTCATCGTCCCAGTATTTCACGCATTGCCTTCCCGCACTTGCCTTTGCCAAGAGACATATTCGTCACCATGCCGATCCTTTCCACGCTCCCGTTTTCCCTTGGGACCGCCTCATGAGGATCCTCGTCCTCGCCCCGCAGCCCTTCCTGGTCCCTCGCGGCACGCCGATCGCCGTTCGGATGCTGCTCGAAACCCTGGCCTGGCGGGGCGATACGGTGGATCTGCTGACATTCCCTGACGGCGCGGATGTCGAATTGGCGCGCTGTCGCATCTTCCGGCTGCCAGCCCTGCCAGGATTGCGCGGAATCGGGCCGGGATTCAGCGCCAGGAAACTCGCGGCAGACGCGCTGATGCTGCCGATGGCAGCATGGCGCATGGCACGGACGCGCTATGACCTCGTGATCAGCGTCGAAGAGGCGATGTTCATGGCCGCGGCGCTGAAGCCGATCTTCGGCATTCCCTATATTGCCGACGTGGACAGCTCCATGCCCGAGCAGATCGACGAAAAATTCGGGCTGCCGACCTGGCTGCGCCGCTGGCTCGACCGGGCCGAGGGTCTGGCCCTGCGCAGGGCGTTTGGAGCGATCACCTGTTGCCGCGCGCTGGAGGAGACGGTGCGTGGCCACGCACCCGATCTGCCGGTGCAGACCGTTGAAGACGTGACGATGCTTGATTCCGACACCCCACCGGTTGTGCCGGATGAGTGCCGCTTCGATGCGCCGGTGGTCATGTATGTGGGCAATCTCGAACCCTATCAGGGGGTGGACCTGCTCATGGCGGCCTTCGCGCGGCTCGACCTCGCCGCGCGACCGGCGGAGCTCGTGGTGATCGGCGGCAGCGCTGTACATGTGGCGGCGGCGCGCGAGCGTGCGCGGGATCTGGGTATCGCAGAGCACGCACATTTCCTTGGGTCCCGTCCCGTGGACCGGCTGGGGGATTACCTGTCGGCGGCCAGTATCGTCGCCTCACCGAGGACCCAGGGCCGCAACACACCGATGAAGATCTATTCCTATCTCGACAGCGGGCGGCCGCTGATCGCCACCCGGCTCGAAACGCATACACAGGTTCTGGACGATGACATCGCCATGCTGGTCGACCCCGAACCGGATGCCATGGCCGAGGGGCTGGAGCGGCTGCTCACCGATGCCTCGCTCCGTTCTTTCCTTGCGCTGGCCGCACAGGCGCGCGTGACGGCGGAGTTCAGCCCGGAGGCCTATCGGCGCAAGCTCGATCTCTTTCTGATCGGACAGATCGAACCCCGATTGCAGACCTGTCACTCGGCGGGAGCCGCAACGTGAAGCAACTCGAGGCCGATGACGCATATGCCCGACATTGGGACGTGATCCTCGTCGGGACGGGATTCGCGGCCTGCTTCTTCGCGCGGGCCCTGCGGGGCCGTGGTCTGTCGGTGCTGTTTGTCGAACGCGGACCCTATATCGACCGCGACACGCAACTTGCGAACCGGCACAGCGACACCCCCCCAGTGGTCGCACAGCGCAACAGCTCCGGGCGCCGCAAGGACTGGGCGGTGCGATACCAATTCGGCGGCTGCTCAAATTGCTGGTGGGGCAACACGCCACGACTTCATCCCTCGGACATGGAGATGCAGACCCGCTACGGTGTGGCGCGGGATTGGCCATTGTCCTACGCCACGCTTGAGCCCCACCTCTTGGAGGCCGAGCGGCTGATGGAGATCGCCGGCGACAGCGACCGCCGGGGACCGCCGCGCTCGGCGCCTTATCCCTTCCCCGCGCATGTCGCGACCCACGCCGAGCATCGGCTGATGGAGCTTGATCCATCTTGGGTGCCGATGCCGACGGCACGGTCAAATGGCGGCAGTCGCGCGGGCTGCTGCGCGTCGGGGGCCTGCTCGCTCTGCCCGATCGACGCGAAGTTCACCATCATGAACGGGCGCGGACTTTTCGAGGACGAGGATTTCGCTCTGGTAACGGAGCTCGAATGCCGCGCCATCGAAACGGCGGCCGGACAGGCCACGGGTATCATCACACGCGATGCGGGGGGCGCGGAGCGGCGCATTAAGGGCGATTTTGTTGGATTGGCTGCGAATCCTATCGGGACGTCAGTGATCCTGCTGCGCTCGGGGCTCGGTGGCCCAAGGGTCGGCCAGGGATTGCACGAGCAGGCAGGTCAGTTCCTCTGGGTGGATATTCCCTTCGACAATTACTACGGCGGCACGTCGATCACGGGGCTTGGCTATGCTTTCTATGACGGCGCGTTCCGGCGCGAGGCGGCGTCGGTGCTGATCGAGAGCTGGAATGCCCCGCCCTCCTTGCGCTTCGAGCCAGGGCGGTGGTTGCAAAGATTAAAGCTGAAACTGGTGGCCGAGGATTTGCCCCAGCCCGCGAACCGCGTGGTTCTCGAAAACGACGCGCCGCTGATCGAATGGAGGGGCCACAGCGCTTATTGCGAGGCCGGGCTCGCGCGGGCGCGCGCGGGGATCGAAGACCAACTGCCCTTCGCCGAGCGCATCTCGATCGGTGGTTACGAGCCAACCGAGGCGCATATCATCGGAGGCACGCCCATGGACCACGATCCGCAACATGGTGTCGTAAATGCGGAGGGCCGGCTCTTCGACGTTCCAAACGTCGCCTGTCTCGGCGCCAGTACTTTTCCGACGGGATCCGCCGCCAATCCGACCCTCATGCTCTCGGCCCTATCGCTCTATCTCGGGGGGAAACTCTCATGAGGCCAACCCGACGAGGTCTTTTGCTCGGTGGCGGCGCGCTCTGCATCGCGGCGGCGGTTCCCGTCGCCATGGGCGGCATGCGGTCGTTCCTGGAACGGATCACCGTCGCTCAGTTCGGGGCCGAGATCTTGTCGATCGACGGTGTCCACGCGTTTCTGGACGCCTTTGCCGCGCAGGCCGGTGATGACAGCCTGGCCAAGCGCCTCGGCGCAGAGGCCTATTTCGCCTGGCGCGGCGATCTCATCCACGAGATCGCGCCTGCCCGGGACCTGGAGACGCGGTTCCTTCAGACCATCCTGACACGCAGCAACATCATCAAGGTCTGGCGCGGCGAGAGCCAACGGCTCGAATTCACCGAAATCGACCCTTGGCAGCCGACCTGTGGCCTTTATCTCAGCGCGCTCGCCGATATGACGTGACGGGCCTGACTTTCCCCCGATAACAGTCGCGCGGCGGCGCCTGTTCCAGACGCGAGTCCGGGAAGGTCCGGGCAGGCCGGCAGGGCGGCGCCCACAGGATGACGCCAGCCGAGGAGCGAGGCGCCCGCGCCGCTCCTGGTCTCAACGGTGGCGCCGAGGCCAAGGGCCATTTGCGACAATTCCCGCGCAAGTTCGCTGTCGATCATCGGGGCGTTCGAAACGACAATGCCGCGCGGCTTGCAGGCCATGACCGGGCGCAGATCCTCAACAAGCGGGACCAGGGGCCGTCCGGTGCGGAAATCGAGCGCGAAGGGCCGGGTCTCGGGCCCGTAGCTGTAGATCAATTCTGAAAAGCGCGGTCGGTTCAGAGCAAAGTCAAAATCTCCGAGCCATTGCACGGTTCGCATTTCCTCAGCCGAAATGACGACAGCCTCCTCTTCCAGCCAAGGTCTGGCGAGGGGCCACAGCTCGGTCCATTCCCATCGGTTCTTGTCGAGGAGAAGCTGCGTTTCGGTGCCGAGAATGAGATCCGCGGACCGCTCAAAGGCAGCGTTTGTGGCGAAGATGAAACCAAAGGCCAGTGCCAGCAGGCCGGACGAGATCCGCTTTGACCAGCGGTCGGGCAGGAACGGGGTAAACAAGGATCGGGCAATACCGGAGAGATACCGCAGGAATGGTCCTGCCAAATGCACCAGGGCGATGGCCCATGTTGCGAAGAAAAAAGGCATGACGCTGTAGAGATATCGGATATTCTTAAGGCCACCGAATGACAACGCGACAAAACTGACCCCGAACAGCAGGATACAGAACAGCGCAACTCGTGGCCGAGCATGCAGCGCGATCAGGGCCGCGATCGGAAACAGCGACCAGAAGGTCGGATAGGCATCGCGGAAATAGCGGTGGTAAAAGGTTGTGTCGTTCTGCGCCGGCCAAGGCTCCCAATTATAGGTTTTCCAGAGCTGGGCCAAAAGGGTATCGAAAGCCCCGCTGACGAGGCAAACGGTGATCAGCGCAAGCCCTGCGACAAGGGTCAGGCGGACCATACGGAACCGCCTCAGCCAATCAAGGCCGTGAGCCAGGAAGATCCAGAGACCGAGCGCGGCGCATCCGACAATCGTGAGCGTCTGAAGGTGAAGCGCAAAGAGAAGCGCGCATAGCCCGACCACCCCGAGCGTCACACCCCACCACAGGCTGGTTCGCCTTTCCAGAAGGTCGTGAATACATATGGCCCCAAAGACAAAGGCCAGGCCCTGAAGCGCATAGAATCTCACATATTGCGAGACCTGAATGCCGTTGGGCCAGAGCAGCATGAAAGCGGCGACGATTGCGGCAGCCGGAAACCCGGCAACGCGGCGGACCCAGAAAAAGACCAATAGGACAAGCGCCGCGCCTGGCAGAACCGACGGCAGAAAACGCGCCGCCGCGACATGTGGACCGCCGGAAAGCTCGAACGACAAGGCGACGAGACGGGTCAGCGTCGCGCCGCGCCGGTACTCCCCGTCCAGAATGGCAAAGGTTCCGTCTTCGCTCAGGCTTAGCGCCGCAAGGAGATGGTAGAGTTCATCGTAGATCGGGGGCAGACCGATCAGGGCAATTCGGCTGGCCAAAGCCAACGCAAAGACGAGGCCTGCCAGCAAAAGCGTGCGATTGAGCGAACCAGAGCGTTCGCGGATACTGGATCGATGTGCGTCGCTGTAACCCATCTTCTCGCCTAAATGTCCGGTCTCCACAGCGCTAGAACCACCGGTGATCCCAACCAATGTGCCAGACCGGCGGAGGCCAGAAGCCGTTCGGACCTCTCGGAAAGCCAAGGCTGACGCAAGGTCCTATGGACAACCATAGGGAGAACAAACTGCCCGATATGTTCCGACAGGGGGAACCCGTTGGCGGCTCCCCGCGCCACAATCTCGCGAGTCGCGATGGTGGCGAAACTGCGCGTCTCCGTCTCGAGGGATTTTTTCAGGCCCAGCAGGATCGGCTGGAATGTGTTCGCGCCGGCGGGAATCGGGAAGTCGACGATCACTGCCTTGCGTGCAACCCGGCAAAACTCGTCGAGGAGCCCCTGCCAGTCTCCGATATGGGCCAGGAGCCGAAAGGACGTGACCACGTCAAAACTGCGATCCGGATAGGGCAGGGGCATGAGCGGCCCCACACCGAGATCTGGCTGTGGATCGAGGCGGCGCGCCCGGCCGAGCGCAGCCTCGCAGCTGGCATGGACCCGGACAATGTGCCCGTCGGCAATCAGCGGTGCTGCGATCTGCCCGTGCCCGCCGCCGACATCGAGAACCTCAGAGCCGGGCCAGGGCGCAATCAATGTCCGCAGGGCGTTTGTCTGACGTGACAGCAGCCAGTTGCCTGTCGGCCCCGAAAAGCGCTGCGCATAGCGATCAGTGGACGGTGCAAGATCCGCCAGATCCGAGCCAATATCGGCAACATGCAGGCCCGCCATGCTCATGCCGCCAGCGACTTTTTTGCGGGACGAAGATAGCCCTCGGCGCGATACCACGCAGCCGTCCGTTCCAGACCCTCGCGCAGACCGACCTGTGGCGTGTAGCCCAGCATGCGCTGCGCCTTTTCGATCGAGAAGGCGCGGGCCTTTGTGAAGAACGCAACCCGGCGTCGGTGCAGCGGGGGATCGATGCCGAAGGGCTTGCAACCGATCTCGCAGAGAGTTGCGGCGGCCAGAAGCGGTGCGATCGGAATATGGCCGCGCACCGGCGGTACGTCCAGAACGTCGGCTATCTCGTCGACAAGGCCGTTGAGCGTCGTGTAGCTGTCTGAGCCGATCAGAAAGGTCTCGCCGACCGCGTCGGGGTGGGTGCCGCACAATATGAAGCCACGCACGAGATCGTCGACATAGCTCATATGATAGGCGATGTCGCCTCGCCCAAACATCCGGAAGGTGCGGTTCTCGATGGTCTTGAAGAGTTTGAGAAACCGCGTGTCGCCAGGCCCGTATATGCCCGTCGGCCGAACGATGGAGATCGGGACGCCCTCACCAATTGCCTGTTGAGCGATCATCTCGCCCTCAAGCTTGGATCTCTGGTAAATGTCCCCGGGATTGAAAGCGGTCGTCTCGGTCGCCGGGATCTCAGCCACGTCCCCATGCACGCCGCAAGTCGAGCAATGCACGATGCGATCCACCCCGTGCCGACGGGCGGCCTCGATGATATGAGAGACGGAGTCGCGGTTCACGGCGCGATAATAGGCATCGGGATGGTTGGCACTGCGATACACGGCGGCGATGTGGAACACATGGCTTGTTCCTGCGACCGCTCGGTCGACGGCAGCTGCGTCGGCCACGTCACCTTCGACGAGAGAAATGCCGAGCGCTTCGAGGGCTTGGGCGGCGGGCGCGTCGACCCGCCTTACAAGCGCACGGACGGTGTGGCCATTGGCCCGAAGCGTCCGCGCCAGCTGCCCTCCGGTAAAACCGGTCGCACCTGTGACGAGGGCGTGTTTGAGGTCCGGTGTCATGTTCATGGCTCCTGCTGAAAGCTCATGCCAGCGGCGCCCATTCGTCGAAGAAGGAAACCAGCGTATCGTCGGAGGTGAGATCGTAGCTTCCGTTTCCAAGGTCCGTTCCCTTCAGGGAAGCCGCTTGCGCCCCGAAGACTTCGAGCACTCCGACGGATCCGACCGAGAGTGAGACGCCGCCGGCGATCTCCGTCACAACCACCTGCCCGTCGAACCCTTTCTCGAGCCGCAGCCGGTCGGACCCGGTGCCAAAGTCGAGAATACGGTCGGACCCGGCTCCTGCGCTTCCGAAGCCCGAGGCGAAAACGAATGTATCAGCTCCGGTACCACCAATAACCTCGTCCGCTCCGGCACCACCTTCGAGCCAATCGTTCCCGTCCTCGCCGAGCAGCGTATCATTCCCCCCGGCGCCCGAGATCAGGTCGTTTCCGGCACCCCCCCTGATCAGGTTGTTTGCGCTGGACCCCGTGATCCGGTCACCGGCATCACCACCTTCGACATCCGCGCCGAAGGCAAGCGAAACAGCTTCTCCCCCTAAGGTCCCTCCGGCAAGCGGGATGTCCGACAGGAGCAATGCTGCGAGACCTTCGGCATAACTTGCGTAACCCTCCGGCGTCAGGTGGACCTCGTCGGTCCCGACATCCGTCACTTCATAGGCGGCATCGTAAAGATGAAGAGTTGAATGTTCAGATTGCAGCGATGTGATCGTCGAAATGATGCCAGGCTTATAGGTGCCGTTTCCGGCGTCTCCGACAACGGCTGATCCGTTCACCATGCTGTAGCCCTGATTGACCATCGCGATGGTAAAGACGCTGCCGTATTCGAACTTTGGCGGCAGCGTCGAGACAACAAGATCATCGTCTTCGCGGCCTGAAACCGAGAAGAAATCGTCGACTGCCCTCGTGATATTCGAGACGATTGACTCAAATTGCGCCTCGAAGACTGCCCCGAAACTTGCGCTGTTGAGATCGTTTGTCCCAGCAAGCAGCAGGACGATGTCCGGATCATAGGTATCGACATTGGTCGGCATGTGGGAGGCAACGGTAGGCGTGCCCACAATCCGCCGCAGCTGTTGCCCCGGTGTGGCGGAATGATCCCCGTCCAGAGTCCAGGTGTCCCCATTTTCGGTGAAGCCGACATAGTCGATCCAAGCGCCCTGGGCCGTCAGCAGATCATGCAGGAAGCCCCGGTAGCCCGTTTCCTGCGACTGGTCGGCGCCAGAGGGAAGGTCACCATTCCATCCCGCAGTTAGCGAGTCGCCGATCGGCAGGACTTTCGCTGCATAGCCGTAGCTTCCCGCGGCCATGTCGATCACCAGCGCGCGGGTCTCGCCGGCAAAACTGACATCAGTCGGCGGCGCCGTGTCGAGCGTGAGATTGGGGCCCTGGACGGTTGCAATATCGGTGCCGTCGGATGCGGTGACAATGCTGGTGAGCGGGCCATCGGCCAGGCTCGAGAGATCGAGCGTGAGCGTGCCATCGGTGGCGAGCGTGCCGCTGACCGTGTCGGTGCCGTCGGTGACGGTGACGGTGGCACTGGCGTCCGCATCGAGCCCAGAGACGGTGAAGCTCACGGCGCCTGCCTCAGCCCCGTCGATCTCGGTATCGGGGGCGAGAAGGGTGAGATTGCCGTCGTCGTCGGCCGGCGAGGGCGAGGAGAGCGCCAGCGAGACATTGTCGAAGGCGATCGTGACAACCTCGTCGGGCCGGGTGCGCTGGTTGAGATAGCCGCCGAGCGTCAGGACGTGGCTGCCGCCCGAAAGTGTGCCGAGATCGATCACCGCCTCGATCAGGCCGGTGCCGAGAACCTCGTCATCGTCATCGGTGGCCTCGAGGCGGGTGAGCACGGTCTCGACGCCGTCGAGCAGAACCACAACCTCCCCCCATTCACCGGCATCGAGATCCCCGGTGAGATCCATGCGGTAGCTGAGCGTGAGCGTGCCGGTCTGCCCGGCAAGGGTGTCGAAGCTGCGGCTCCAGCCGCCGGAGATATCGGTGACTGCATTGCGGGAGCTGCCCCCGCCGAGGGTCAGCTCGAGCGCGCCTCCCGTTGCCGTCCCCGACGCGTAATCCGGCTGCGCCGTTCCCCGCAGCGCATCGTCTGCATACACAAACCCCCCCGGACCGGACGCAAAATCCTCGTTGATGGGCGTCGGTGGCGGTGGTGGCGGCGGCGCGCTGTCGAGAATGAGGGCGGGACCGGTGACGGAGGTGGTGCTGCCGAAGGTATCGGTGGCGGTGACGGTGCTGGTGAGCGGGCCATCGGCCAGGCTCGAGAGATCGAGCGTGAGCGTGCCATCGGTGGCGAGCGTGCCGCTGACCGTATCGGTGCCGTCGGTGACGGTGACGGTGGCACTGGCGTCCCCGTCGATCCCCGAGACGGTGAAGACCACGGCGGTCATCTCGGCGCCGTCGATCTCGGTATCGGCAGTGGTGAGGGTGAGGTTGCCGTCGTCGTCGCCGGAGGCCGGCACCAGCGTGAGATTGGGGCCCTGGACGGTTGCAATATCGGTGCCGTCGGATGCGGTGACAATGCTGGTGAGCGGGCCATCGGCCAGGCTCGAGAGATCGAGCGTGAGCGTGCCGTCGGTGGCGAGCGTGCCGCTGACCGTGTCGGTGCCGTCGGTGACGGTGACGGTGGCACTGGCGTCCGCATCGAGCCCAGAGACGGTGAAGCTCACGGCGCCTGCCTCAGCCCCGTCGATCTCGGTATCGGGGGCGAGAAGGGTGAGATTGCCGTCGTCGTCGGCCGGCGAGGGCGAGGAGAGCGCCAGCGAGACATTGTCGAAGGCGATCGTGACA
>NZ_JALZ01000056.1 GCF_000521785.1 Roseivivax halodurans JCM 10272 | reverse complement strand
CCCCGGGCCGCGGGAACCCGCGGTCCGGGGCGCATAGATTGCGCAATTTTCGGCTGATTCAAAACATTTATGCGCCGCGGGGAAACTTTTCGGCGGGTTTGACGCTTTCTTGGGCAGAACCTGCGTGACCAAGGAGGACACGACCCATGAAGCTCAAGGCCCTGATGATGAGCGCCGCCACCGCAGCATTGCTGGCAGGCGCCGCGACCGCCCAAGACGATTCCGACAGCCAGGCGGAGAATTCCGCTGAGACCGCGGCCGAAGAGGCCGGCGACGCCGCTCAAGCCGCAGGCGAAGCAGCCGAGCAGGCCGGCGAAGAGGCCGCTCAGGAAACGCAGGACGCAGCTCAGGATGCCGAGCAGGCGGCCGAGGACGCGGCTGACAGCGCCGAGACCGCCGCGGAGGACGCATCCTCCGAAGCCAGCCAGGAGATGGACGAAGCCGAATCCGAAATGGAAGGCGAAGGCTCCGGAGAGCAGGAGCAGCCGACCTCCCTGGCCGAGATGACCGTCGGTGACGTGACCGGCATGAACGTGTTCGGCCCCGAGGACGACCGCATCGGCGAGATCGACTACGTGATCGACCGTGGCGACGGCCCGGAAGCCATCATCGGCATCGGCGGTTTCCTCGGTCTCGGCGAATACACGGTCGCCCTGCCGATGGACAACTTCCAGCTGCAGCAGGATCCGGAAGGCTTCGGGATCGACACCGATCGCGAGACGCTCGAGCAGCAGCCCGAGATCGACGAATCCGAAGTTGAGGCGCTTCCGGACGACACCATGATGTCCGATCTGATGAGCGACACCGGCGCTGAAGGCGCGACCGGCGGCAGCGCCATGGACAGCGGCAGCACCTCGGGTGACGCGGCATCCGGTGGCGACATGTCGTCCGGCAGCTCGGACAGCGGCTCGAGCATGGACAGCTCCGGCTCGGGCGGCTCGGACATGGAAGAGACCGGGTCCGACACCGAGGAGAACTCGGGCAACTAAGTCCGGACGTTCCATAGCCATTCGGGAAAAGCGCGCCAGCCGGCGCGCTTTTTTCGTTTCGGCCCGCCAATAACGATGGGTATCCCGGCGAACCCTTGAATTATAAATAGTTTCCCTTGGACAGGGATCTGCCGGGTGGTGTATAGCTTCCGCATCGCCAGAAGCTGCGATCTTGCGGTTGCCCGACCGACGCGAAGCGACATCGGGACACGTGTGGATCGGTATGCGGCGAACTCCCTTTCCCGACACCGGCCCGGACCAACGATCCGTCCTGAATGTGGGAGTTCGGGGCTGAACGATCGTCTTGTGGATGTAGTGGGTGAGTTCCGGGCCCTCGGCATGCGCCGTGGGCCCGAGCCGCTTCAGGCGGGGTCGATCCCGGCCATGCCGCAGACGATCCGCCATTCCTCTTCGGTCACCGGCTGCACCGAGAGGCGTGAGTTCTTGACGAGGACCATGTCCGAGAGGCTCGGCTCCGCCTTGATGTCGTCGAGGGAGACCGGGACGCGGGCGGGCTGCACCGCCTTGATGTCGACGCATTCCCACCGCTCGTCGTCGGTGGTGCTGTCGGGATGCGCCTCGGCGATCACCTCGACGATGCCGACCACGGCGCGCTCCTTCTGCGAGTGGTAGAAGAACCCGCGGTCGCCGACCGACATCTCGCGCATGAAGTTGCGGGCCTGATAGTTGCGCACCCCGTCCCATTCCTCGCCCGCGTCGCCTTTTGCGACCTGATCGTCCCAGCCCCAGGTCGAGGGTTCGGACTTGAAGAGCCAGTAGCGCATCAGCCGATCACCTTCTTCCACTCGACGAGCTCGACCGAGCCGAAGAGGCCGGCCTTGGCATAGGGGTCGGCCTCGGCCCAGGCATGGGCGGCGGCGAGGTCCGGCACGTCGAGGATCACGAGCGATCCGGCCATGTCTCCGTCCACGATCAGCGGGCCGGCCTGCGCGACGATGCCCGTCTCCTCGATATAGGCGAGGTGGGCGTCGCGGTTGGCCTTCCGGGTCTCGAGGGCGTCCGGCCTGTCACGGGCGATGAGGGCGACGAGCATGTGTTGGATCTCCTTGGGTCAGGCCTTGGCGCCTTTCTTGCCGTGCCCCACGAGGGGCGCGGCGGCGGTGTCGAGCGGCCATCGCGGCCGCGCGGCGAGGGTCATGTCCGAGGCGCGTCCCGCCTCCATCAGCTCGCCCCCGGCATAGGCGATCATCGCCGCGTTGTCGGTGCAGAGCTTCAGCGGCGGCGCGGTGAAGACGACGCCCGCATCGGCGCAGACGTCGCGGAGCGCGGCGCGCAGGCTCCCGTTCGCGGCGACGCCGCCGGCGACGGCGAGGGCGGGCTGCGCAGGGTGCTCGGCGCGGTAGAGGGCGAGCGCGCGGCGGGTCTTTTCGGAGAGGACGTCGCGCACGGCAGCCTGGAAACCAGCGCAGAGATCGGCACGGTCCTGGCGCGTCAGGCCGCGCTGCGCGGCGACGAGCGCGTCGCGCTGGCGCAGGATCGCGGTCTTGAGGCCCGAGAAGGAGAGATCGCAGCCGGGCCGGTCGAGCAGCGGGCGCGGAAAGGCGAAGCGCGACGCATCGCCGTGTCGCGCCTCGGTCTCGACCGACGGGCCGCCGGGCTGCGCGAGCCCCAGAAGCCGAGCGGTCTTGTCGAAGGCCTCGCCCGGCGCGTCGTCGATGGTGCCGCCGAGGCGGGTGAAATCCTCGGGCCCGCGCACGATCAGGAACTGGCAATGCCCGCCGGAGACCAGCAGCATGAGGTAGGGATAGGCGAGATCGTCGGTCAGCCGCGGCGTCAGCGCGTGTCCGGCGAGGTGGTTCACGCCGATCAGCGGCTTGCCCGAGCCCGCGGCGAGGCCCTTGGCCATCATCACGCCGGCGAGCACGCCGCCGATGAGGCCCGGGCCCGCCGTCACCGCGATCGCGTCGACCTCGCCCAGCGTGAGATCCGCCTCGCGCAAAGCCTCGGCGACCACGCCGTCGAGCGTCTCGGCATGGGCGCGGGCGGCGATCTCTGGCACGACGCCGCCATAGGCCGCGTGCAAACCGCCCTGCCCCGCGACGACCGAGGACAGCACCTCGCGGCCGCGCAGGATCGCGGCGGCGGTGTCGTCGCAGCTGCTTTCGAGGCCGAGGATGGTGCGGGGCATCGGCGGGGTCCGTTGCGTCAAGGCGTATCGGCAGGTAGCACCAAGCGTGGGCGCCCACAATGCCGGGCCCCGCCGAGGACAGGCCGCCATGACACCCGCCCGCCCCCAGAGACGCCGATGACGCGGCCCGTGCTCCTCCTCACCCGGACGGAGGCGGCCGCGCTGCGGTTTCACGGACTTCTGGCGGAGGCGCCCGCGCACGATCTGATCGTCAGCCCGCTCCTGTCGATCCGCTTTCGGGGAGCCCTGCCCGACATTCCCGCCGGCACGATCCTGCTCCTGACCTCCGCCAACGCCGCCCGGGCCTATGCCGCGCTCGGCGGATCGCCGGCCTTGCGGGCCTATGCGGTCGGCGAGGCGACGGCCGCGGCCGCGCGGGAGGCGGGGCTCGCACCGGAGAGCGTGGGCGGAGATGTCGAGGCGATGCTCTCGCGGCTTCTGGCGGACCGTCCCGACGCACCGCTCCTGCACCTCCGCGGCGCGGAAACGCGGGGCCGCCTGACGGAACGTCTGGCCGAGGCAGGCCTCGCCGCGAGCGAGGCGGTGACCTACGATCAGGATCTGCAGCCATTGTCCGCCGAGGCGCGGAGCGCGCTCGACGGCGCCGTGCCGGTGGTCGCGCCGCTCTTTTCGCCTCGCACGGCGGAGGCCTTTGCGGGGGGGCGCCCTTTCGCCGCGCCGCTCTACATTGCGGCGATGAGCGACGCCGTGGCCGACGCGGCGGCCGAGGCACAGGCGGAGAGGGTGTGCGTTGCCGACGCGCCCGATGCCAGGACGATGGCGCGCGAGACGGTAGCCCTCCTGCGCCATGCCGCGGCGCTTGAGGCAAGGAATGGGGCCGAGTAAGGTCCATTGGACGACAGAACGCCCCGAGGGGCGCAAGGGATTCGAAGGGGACAGCCGACGTGGCAAAGAGGCGCAGACCGACCACCAGCCGGACCACCCGGTCCGACGCCACCCAGGACCAGACGCCGCAGGATCTCTCGGCAGGCGAGGACACCGTCGACGGAGGCGCGACCGAGCCCGAAACGCCGACAGACGCGCAGGATGGCACCACGCCCTCCGAACCCGAGGACCAGACCACGGCCAGCGCGCCCGAGGCGACGCCCGGAGCCGACGAGACCTCGTCGGAAGAACCCGGTCGGGGCACCGGCCCAGAGAGCGTGAGCGAGGCCGACGCGCCGGCCACCGGCGAGGCCCCGCGCGACGCGACCCGTCCGGGCTGGGCCGCCGACCGTGCCGACGACGACGGAATGCCGCCCGTAGGCGAGACCGAGGCGACACCGGATGCGGCAGGCGCGCCGGGCCCCTGGACCTCGGGCGACGACACGGCATCCACCACCGACGGCGACACGATCAGGCCCGACACGGGCGATTACAGCGTGACCCCGGTCGATGACGGCCTCTCGGCGCAGGGCGAGGCCGCCTCCCCCGTCCCGGAGAGCACCGAGGGGTCCGATACCCTGCCCGGCACCGCCTCGGACGAGACGCTGTCTTCCGGCCGGTCCGAGGACACCTTCCGCGGCAGCGGTGCGGCCGCGACAGGCGCTGCCGCCGCGACGGCGACGCCCGCCGCGCGCGACAGGGTGGTCGAACGCCGAGGCGGGTTCTTCCCGATGCTGCTCGGCGGGGTCGCCGCGGCGGCGATCGGGTTCGGCCTGTCGCAATATCTCGGCCCGAACGGCTGGCCGTTCTCCGGAGGCGACAGCCTCTTCGAGGACGAGACCCGCACGGCGCTCGGCGAGACGCAATCCGGCCTCGAGGACACCCGCACCGGGCTCGAGGATCTGGGCGCACGGCTCGATGCCATCGAGGGCAATCTCGGAGACGCCGATTTCGGCGAGATGCAGCAGATCGTCGCCACGCTCACCGGCGCGGTCGAGGAGATCCGCGCCGAGATCGAGGGGCTCGACGCCGCGATCACCGCGATGGACGGCACCGCCGGCACCCTCGCCGACCGCGTCACCGCGATCGAGAAGGCGCCGATGGAGGATGCCGTCTCGCCCGAGACCGTCGCCGCCTACGAGCGCGAGCTCGAGGAGCTTCAGGCGCGGGTCGCGGAGCAGAACGCCGCCGGCGAACAGGCCGCCTCGGACCGCCAGGCGCAGATGGAAGAGGCCTTCGCGGGCATGCAGGCCGAGATCCAGCAGCAGCGCGCCGAGATCCAGGCGATGGTCGACGAGGCGCAATCGGCGGAGCAGGACGCGGAGAGGCAGGCGCAGCTCGCGACCCTGCGCGCCGCGGCCGCGGATCTTCTGACGGCGGTCCGCACCGGCGATCCCTATGCGGACGCCCTGCAGCCGCTCTCGCAGGCCGAGAGCGTGGAGGTGCCCGAGGCGCTGTCCGGCCCCGCCAATGACGGCGTGCCGACACAGGCCGAGCTCGCCCAGAGCTATCCCGATGCCGCGCGCGCCGGCCTCGCCGCCGCCCGCAGCGAAGAGGGCGGCACCGGCCTGCAGGCCTTCATGGCGCGCCAGCTCGGCGCCCGGTCGGTGACGCCCCAGGACGGAGACAGCGCCGACGCCATTCTCAGCCGCGCCGAGGCCGCCGTGAACGGCGGCGACGTGCAGACGGCGCTCGACGAGCTCTCCGCCCTCCCGCAAGCCGCTCAGGACGCCATGTCCGACTGGATCGGACAGGCACGCATGCGGGCCGAGGCGGTCGCCGCCGCCGACGGTCTCGTGCAGGAACTGAACCAGCAGTAAAGGTCGCCGCACATGCTTTGGTCTCTCATCAAGATCGTCATCTTCGTCGCGGCGGTCGCAGCCCTGACCCTCGGGGCCGGATGGCTCATGGAATCCACCGGCGGGGTGATGATCACCGTCGCGGGCACCGAATACACCTTCGGCCCGCTGCAATCGGTGCTCGCGCTGATCCTCCTCGTGGTCGCGCTCTACGTCGTCTTCAAGCTCGCCTCGCTGCTCGTCGCGGTGCTGCACTTCATCAACGGCGACGACACCGCGATCTCGCGCTATTTCGACCGCAACCGCGAGCGGAAGGGCTACGAGGCGCTCGAGGACGGCATGGTCGCCCTCGCCGCCGGCGAGGGGCGCCTTGCGCTCGCCAAGGCTCAGAAGGCCGACCGCTACCTCGACCGGCCGCACATCACCGACCTGCTGACCGCGCAGGCCGCCGAGCTGCAGGGCGACCGCAAGAAGGCCGAGGCGAGCTACAAGAAGCTCCTGACCCACGACAAGACGCGCTTCGTCGGGATCCGCGGAATCATGCACCAGCGCCTTGCCGAGGGCGACACCGACACCGCGATGCAGCTCGCCGAGCGCGCCTTCGCGCTCAAGCCCAAGCACGAGGAGACGCAGGACATCCTCCTGCGCCTGCAGGCCGGACGGCACGACTGGAAGGGCGCGCGCAACACGCTCAACGCCAAGCTCAAATACGGCGCCCTGCCCCGCGACGTGCACAAGCGCCGCGATGCGGTTCTGGCGCTCTCCGAGGCCAAGGACGTGCTCGACGAAGGCAAGACCATCGAGGCGCGCGAGGCCGCGATCTCGGCCAACAAGGGCTCTCCCGACCTCGTGCCGGCGGCCTCGATGGCGGCGCGCGGCTACATCGCGAACGGCCGCAAGAAGAACGCCGCCCGCATCCTCAAGAAGGCCTGGCAGCAGGAGCCACATCCCGATCTCGCCGCCGCCTTCGCCGAGATCGAGCCCGAGGAGGATCCGGCCAAGCGCCTGAAGCGCTTCCGCACGCTCACCTCGATCAATCCCGAGCACCGCGAGACGCGGCTCCTGAACGCCGAGCTGCACCTCGCCGCCGAGGATTTCCCGGGCGCCCGCCGCGCCATCGGCGATCTGCCGGAGAAGGAGCCCGATGCCCGCGTGCTGTCGATCATGGCGGCGATCGAGCGCGGCGAAGGCGCCTCCGACCGGGTGGTCCGGGGCTGGCTCGCGCGGGCGCTCACCGCGCCCCGCGGCCCGGCCTGGATCTGCGACAATTGCAACACGGTGCATGCCGACTGGGTGCCTGTCTGCACCCATTGCGAGGCCTTCGACACGCTGAGCTGGCGCACCCCGCCGCAATCCGAGGTCACGACGCCGGTCGGCGCCGAGATGCTGCCGCTTCTGGTGGGCGACGACGGCCCCGCCGCGAGCGATCTGCCCGCCGCGTCCTCCCCCGCCGAGCCGCGTGCGGCGGATCTCGAGGAGAGGTCCGGGGAGGATACGATCGAGGCGTCCTCTGCCGATACGGAAACCCCTGAGGGGACCAAAGAAAAGGCCAGCTGACCCCTTTTCCCCTCCGCGAGGCGGTGCTAAGAGCCGCCTCACTCCGGCGCCGGTGTAGCTCAGCTGGTAGAGCACGTCATTCGTAATGATGGGGTCGTAGGTTCGAGTCCTATCACCGGCACCAGATCTCAAAGCAAAACCCCCGGAAGCCAGACGCTTCCGGGGGTTTTGCTTTTGTCCGCCACAGTATTTGCTCCGCAAACCTCCCGCCAATGACATGACGGGAGATGAAAGAGATCAGGACTTGCTGGCGCCGACCTCCAGGGTCCGATCGTCGGTGCTGTCCCGGGACAGGGTCATCTGCTCCACGATGTGGCGGCCCGCGCCTGCGATGTGATGGCGCATCGCCTCTGCCGCCCCGGCTTCGTCCTGGTCCCGGATCCTGTCTATGATCTGCCTGTGTTCGGTCAGGATCTGTTTCTGACGGCGCAGCGACATCGGGTATTGCCGGCTGACCGCCGACAGGATCTCGCGGTATCGCCACCACAGATCGAAGGCGTGGCGGTTGTAGTGACGGTCGTAGATCGTGCGATGAAACATCTGGTCGAGGCGGGCATGTTCTTCAGGATCCGCGAAGTTCAACGCCTCGATTTCCGCCTGGATCGTCTCCAGACGCGTCAGATCCTGAGGTCCTGCGATGCCGACGAACCACGCCGTCATCGACGGCTCGAGCAGGACCTCGATCTCGTAGATGTCCCGCACGAAGGTCTCGTCCATGCGCCGCACCCGCGCGCCGCGATTGGGCAGCATGTTCACGAATCCCTCTCCGCGCAGCTGCTGGAGAGCTTCGCGGATCGGGTTCGTGGAGGTGCCGAGATCCTTGGCGAGCTGGGACACCTTCAGACGCTCGTCGGGCTGGAAGCGCCCGGCGATGATCGCGTCCCGTAGCCGGGAATAGACAGTCGCGTGGTCGCTGTTTTCCCGAAGTGTCATGCGCTTAGGCCCGTTTCGACAGTGAATGAGTGTTGCACGGGGTCCAGGCCCCGGCAAGTCGCGGCTCTCTCTCAGTACATCATCAAATTTAAATCGTACATTATTATTGAGGTAAAATGTGCGATATGCCATCTTCTGGCGAGGGTGGAGGCAGTCGGAGCGTCGCCTGCCGACGCAGGGCGACATGCGGAGAGCATGCCGGCCGAGGGCAAACTCCCAGGCCCAATTGGACAGACGCGCCCAGTGCCGGCGCGAAGATTGGAGGAAGACATGAGATCTCATCTTGCAGCGAGCGTTGCCGCGCTCGGGCTTTTTGCCGGGGCCGCGCACGCGCAGGACCTGAAATTCCCCATCGGCGAAGGCCCGTTCAGCTGGGACAGCTACACCGAATTCGCGGACGCGCACGATTATTCCGGTGAGACGGTGTCGATCACCGGTCCGTGGACCGGCCCGCGTGCGGCGCAGTTCGAGGCGGCCATCGCCTATTTCGAAGAGGCGACCGGAGCGAGTGTGAATTATTCCGGCTCGGACAGTTTCGAGCAGGATATCGTCATCTCGGTCGAGGCGAATTCCGCACCTAACATCGGCGTCTTCGAACAGCCGGGCCTCGTGGCCGATCTCGCCGCACGCGGGCAGATCGCCGCGCTCGATACCGAGACGGCCGACTGGCTGAGCGAGAACTACGCCTCGGGGGACAGCTGGGTCGGGCTCAGCTCCTTTGCCGGCGCCGAAGGCGACAAACAGCTCTTCGCCTTTCCCTACAACATCGACCTGAAGAGCCTCGTCTGGTATTCGCCGCTGGCCTTCGAGGATGGCGGCTACGAGATCCCCGAGACGATGGAGGAGCTCAAGGCGCTCACTGCGCAGATCGCCGAGGATGGCGGCACGCCCTGGTGCATCGCGCTCGGATCGGGTGCCGCGACCGGCTGGCCAGGCACCGACTGGATCGAGGATCTGCTGCTGCGCACCGCCGAGCCCGAGATCTACGATCAGTGGGTCACGCACGAGATCGCCTTCGACCACCCCGACGTCATCGCGGCCTTCGAGGAATTCGACTGGTTCCTCAAGGACGAGTATCTGAACGGCGGCCGCTCCAACTCCGCCACGGCGGATTTCCGGGACTCGGGCGCCGGCCTCTTCGCGGTGCCGCCCGAATGCTACATGCTGAAGCAGGGCACCTTCATGCCGTCCTTCTTCCCCGAAGGCACCGAAGTCGGGCCCGATGCCAGCTTCTTCTACTTCCCGTCCTACGCGGAGAAGGATCTCGGCGATCCCGTTCTCGGCGCCGGCTCGCTCTTCGCCGTGACCGAGGACAGCGAGGCGACCCGCGGCTTCATCGAGTTTCTGAAGACGCCGATCGCGCACGAGGCGTGGATGGCGCAGTCGGGCTTCCTGACGCCCTACGGGGCGGCCAATGCCGAGGTCTTCCCGAGCGACGCGGACCGCGAGCTGAACGAGATCCTGACCGACGCGACCGTGTTCCGCTTCGACGGATCTGACCTGATGCCGGGCGAGATCGGCGCGGGTGCGTTCTGGACCGGGATGGTCGACTTCATGACCGGCGACGATGCCGAGAGCGTCGCATCCGACATCGAGGATCGCTGGTCCTCCATCGACTGACGATCCCCTCGGGCGGACCGCGCATCGCGGTCTGCCCTCCTGTCCGAACCAGCAAGCGGAGAACGACATGCCCCCGGTCCTTCAGGGTCTCCTGACGATCGCAGTCGGTGTTGGCGGCTGTATCGGATATTTCTATCTCGCGAACTTCATCGTCGATGCGGTGATCTTTCCGGCCAAGGGCCGGAACGCCAACGCGAACCTGCGCCGCGCCGATGCGGTGCGGCCGTGGCTGTTCCTGTTTCCGGCGCTGTTCCTGCTCGTGCTCTACACCTGGTATCCGGTCGTGGGCTCGTTCATCCGCTCGCTCTACGACCGCGCCGGAGACGACTTCGTGGGCCTGTCGAACTACGCCGCCATGTGGCGCGAGGGCGGCCAGCGCGCGTTCCTCAACAACATGGCCTGGGTCGTAATCGTCCCGGCGATGTCCACCTTCATCGGCCTGATCGCCGCACAGCTCACCGACAAGATCGGCTGGGGCAATTTCGCCAAGTCGCTGATCTTCATGCCGATGGCGGTCAGCTTCGTGTCGGCCTCGCTGATCTGGAAATTCGTCTACGCCAACGACCCGGATATCGGCATCATCAACGCGGTGCGCTATGCCCTCGGCGCGGACAGCACCGTGGATCCGCTGCAGATCCCGATCTGGAACAACTTCTTCCTGATGGTGATCCTCATCTGGATCCAGACCGGCTTCGCGATGGTCATCCTCTCCGCGGCGCTCCGGTCGGTCCCGGAAGAGACGGTCGAGGCGGCGATCATCGACGGGGCGAACCCGTTCCAGATCTTCTTCCGCATCCAGGTGCCGCAGATCATGTCCACGATCCTCGTCGTGTGGACGACGATCACCGTGCTCGTGCTCAAGGTCTTCGACATCGTCTACACCATGACAGGCGGGAATTTCGACACCGAGATCCTGCCCAGCTTCATGATGGATTTCATGTTCCGCGACGACGGGCGGGCCACCGCGGTCGCCTTCGTCATCATGGTCGCCGTGGTGCCGGTCATGTGGTGGAACATCCGCCAGGCTCGCTCCGAAAAGCGCTGAGGGAATTATCAGATGACCAATATTGCCGGAAAACGAGCGCCCCTAGTCTGGGCCATGCATGTCGCGGTGTTCCTGCTCGTCGTCATATGGCTCGTGCCGACGGTCGGGCTTTTCGTCTCGTCGTTCCGCGACCGGGACCAGATCACCGTGTCCGGATGGTGGGAGGCCCCCTTCGCGGTGGAGAATTCCGGCTACGGGCGGACCGATGCGGATGCCGCCCTGCGCGAGGGCGACATCTGGGTCATCGAGGGCAACATCCTCGACAGCGCCGGAGCCGAAGGGCAGTTCGGGGCGGATGCGGATGTCCGGCTGGTCGCCTTCGGAACGTCGCTCCGCCGACCGTCGGAATTTCCCGCCGGCGAGGTCGCGTCGACCGAGGACGGCGAGCGGTTCCGGGTCGAGGCGGATGGCACCTATCGCGTCGAATTGCCCGAAGATCCCGGCGACAGGGCGCCGCGCATCTATTTCACCGCGCAGACACCCCCGTCCTTCACGCTTCAGAACTACGGAACGGTGCTGACGGCGGCGGGCATGGACCGCGCCTTCCTCAACACCCTCACGGTCGCGATCCCGTCCACTGTCATCCCGATCCTCGTTGCGGCCTATGCCGCCTATGCGATCGCGTGGATGGATTTCCGCTTCCGGAACCTGATCCTCGCCGCCATCGTGGGAGCGCTCGTCGTGCCGCATCAGCTTGCGCTCGTGCCGCTGCTCCGGCTGCATCAGGCGGTCGGGATCGGCCAGTCCTTCCTCGGAATCTGGCTGGCTCACAGCGGCTTCGGACTGGCGCTCGCGATCTACCTTCTGCGCAATTACATGGCCGGTCTTCCGCGCGACATCATCGAGAGCGCCAAGGTCGACGGAGCGTCGGACTTCCAGATCTTCCGCCGGATCGTCCTGCCGCTCTCCTTCCCCGCCCTGGCGGCCTTCTCGATCTTCCAGTTTCTCTGGACCTACAACGACCTGCTCGTGGCGAAGGTGTTCCTGCCATCGAACGAGACGTCGCGGGTGATGACGGTGAAGATCGCCGACGACCTGCTCGGCTCCCGCGGCGGCGACTGGGGCATCCTCGCGAGCGCCGCCTTTGTGTCGATCGCGGTGCCGCTCGTCGTGTTCTTCACCATGCAGAAATATCTGGTGCGCGGGCTGCTGGCGGGGTCGGTGAAATGATCGCTGCGCCGGAAGCCACAGCACGCGCGCCCCAGGAGGACAGACAATGGCGAACCTGAAGCTGACGGATGTGGAGAAGACCTACGGCGGGACCGTGGAGGTTCTCAAGAACATCGATCTCGAGATCGAGAAGGGCGAGCTCGTCGTCTTCGTCGGGCCCTCGGGCTGCGGCAAGTCCACGCTGCTGCGGATGATCGCCGGGCTCGAGAAGATCACCGGCGGCACGCTCGAGATCGACGGGCAGGTGGTCAACGACGTGCCCCCCGCGCAGCGCGGAATCGCCATGGTCTTCCAGTCCTACGCGCTCTATCCGCACATGACGGTGCGCGACAACATGAGCTTCGCGCTCAAGATCGCCAAGAAGTCCAAGGAGGAGATCGAGGCCTCGGTCAGCAAGGCGGCGAAGATGCTGCAGCTGGAGCCGTATCTCGACCGCCTGCCGAAGGCGCT
>NZ_JALZ01000055.1 GCF_000521785.1 Roseivivax halodurans JCM 10272 | reverse complement strand
CGCGCGGCACTACGCGGACCGCGCGCAGTCAGACCGCTTCGCTCCCCTTGCCGAGCAACGCCACGCCTGGCACGCCGACAGCTTGCCCGAAGATGTCCTGAAGGAGATCGGCAATCTCGAACGAGCGGATCTCGTCATCCTTCAATTCCCGCTCTGGTGGCACGGTCCGCCTGCAATCCTCAAAGGGTGGATGGACCGCGTCTTCGTGAGTGGAGGCCTCTACAGCAGCCGGATGCGCTACGGCACGGGCTATTTCAAGGGACGACGCGCCATCGTATCCGTGACCACCGGCGCGCCGCGCGCCGCCTTCGGCCCGGGAAGCCGGGGCGGAGATTTCGAGACAATGCTCTGGCCGATGCAATATTCGCTGCACTACATGGGCTTCTCGGTTCTACCGCCCTTTATTTCCTATGGAGTGCAGGGGCATGGCTACAGCTACGAAGACCAAAGTAGCTTGGAAGAGAGGTTAAGGGGCAACCTCGTAGCCTGGTCGTCACACCTCGCAGAGCTGGGGGACGTCGAAGCGCTTTGGTTCCCTGACTGGCCCGACTGGAACGAGGACGGCAGCGCAACCGGTTAGTGGCGTCAATTCCCTGGTCTGTCGGGTGGGAGTGATTTCGATCAATCCCAGCCAAAATGACATTCGGGGCGGGTCTGATTTGTCCCGCACACGAGCCGCTCAGGCCATCCGCGGCGAAGGTCGGGACCGTAGCCCTTCTTGTCCAATGCTACAAAGACCCTGAATGTCCGGACTGGTTGCATCCAGCGCACGAGGGCGAGTAGTTTGTCCCCACCAGAAACAGGTTAGGTCGGTGCGGTTGGCCCGACCCCCGCAACACGGGTCCTTTCGCGCATCGGCGCTTCGATTGTCGCGTCCCATGGTCCAAGCGCCTGCGCATGTCGCGCAGGCGAAATGAAAGGACATGGACATGCAGCACCAGATCTCAGTCGTGACCCTAGGCGTTTCCGATCTCGAGAGATCGAAGAGGTTCTACCGGGATGGCTTCGGCTGGACCCCGGTGTTCGAGAACGAGGAGATCGTTTTCTACCAGATGAATGGCTTCGTCTTCGGCACATGGCTGAAAGGCTCGCTCGAAGTGGACACAAGGGTTCGGGAACTGCCTGCCTCGGGGGCGATGTCCCTCGCCCACAACGTCTCCGAGGAAGGAGAGGTGCAAGCCGTCATGAGTGCGCTCGTGGCAGCCGGCGCGACCGTTCTCCGCGAGGCTGACGCTCCGCCCCAAGGTGGCGTGCGAGGTTATGTAGCTGACCCCGACGGCCACATTTGGGAGATCGCGTGGAATCCAGCCTGGCCAATCAATGAAGAGGGCCACGTCGTCTTCGGGGTGTGATGTAACCCGGGTCTGGACGGAAGAGCATCCACGAATTCGGCCAGACCCTTAATGCGAAAAGCGGCGGTCCAGTCCTTGATGGCGAACGTCCGGAACGTCAGCGCTGCTGACCTTTGATCCGCCCTCTACGGAGGCCCGGAGCCAGCCCGAAGCGGTCATCTTAGTTCGGAACCTAGCCTCCATGCTGCAGCTGCGAAATCCCGAGGCCACCTTCTCCGAAGCGGACGTCCGGCAAGACGATGTCGCACGCTGCCGGTCGGCGGGCGCACGAAGGGGTGCGGAGCGCAGACAGCGACCTTCGCAAACTCAGTAGTCTGACGGACTCGTGCGACGTTTCGTGCTGCGATGCGTACGCTGAAGGAGACGTTCGCCGCAGGAGCATCATCGTGCGGAGTCCGGCGGTCGGCACTGCGGACGTTGCGGTCATTCCGCGAGCAACCGATGCGGCTGCAACATAACACTGGAAGCGCCCGATAGACCGGCAACCGACTTTCGGCGTGGCGAAGTGGATCGCCGAAGCAGTTATTAAACGCGGGGCCGAAGAGAGAAAACGGCCTCAAAATTCAATTTCATTAACGCGTCCGGTCTATTCGTGGCGCATAGACAATTCGGACCCACTTACAACCTGTAGGTTCCCCGTCGAGACGCAGAGGACGGATTTTCGATCATATTGCGCCCGATACCGACATCCCCAACGTTCCTGTTAAGGATACAACCAAACGCCGGAAGCGGATCGAGATGGGATACACGGCAAAGGGGGGAAAATGAGGTCCAGTACGCCTGATCCCGACAGAACCGGCCTATAAAATGAAGTCACCCGTTGCGAGCGAGGAGGTTTGTGTGACCATAATTTCCAGGTCAGCCACCTTGTCGCCAGTTGTGTCGGCACGAACGAGTACATCCTTTCCGGAAGTTGCGTACCAGACAGAGTAGGCCGCCGCGACCTTGCCTGCGAAGGCGAATGCCTGGTCGCCAGCCGCCTTGGTGTTCGCGTCTATTGCCGACAGGTCGAAATCGTCGATCGAGGATACGAAGTCGTAGACCACATCGCGCCGGGCACCCGCCTGACTTTCTGACGTCGCTGTGAAAATGAAGACGTCGCGCTGCCCGTCATCGGCGCCCGCGTAAAGGTAGTCTTTCCCGGCCTCACCGCGAAGCCGGTCTGACCCGGCATCGCCGTAGAGAGTGTCGTCCCCATTTCCGCCGTAAAGGTAATCGTTGCCGACCCGACCCGATAGCTTATCGGCTCCGTCCGCACCCCAAAGAGTATTGCTCAAGCTATTTCCGCGTAAGTCATCGTTATGGGCAGATCCGTACAGGTTCTCGATCGACACGAAGACGTCACCTGCCGCTTCGCCGGTGTTCTTTGCCGAGGATTGAAGGTCCACACGTACCGCCGCTCCGGCCTGACTGTATTGGGCCCGGTCCGTACCCGCCCCGCCGTCGAGCCGGTCGGGGTTCAATCCGCCGATGAGAATGTCATTTCCTTCGCCGCCTGTGAGAATGTCGGCCCCCATGCCACCATAGAGTGTATCGTTGCCAGATCCCCCGTCCAGTGCATCGACGCCGCCCAGGCCCTCCAGCCGGTCGTTCCCTGCTCGTCCGATCAGCACATCTGCGATCGCGCGACCTATCATGGTGTCGTCGTGATCGGTTGCCTCGAAGCCTTCCACACCGACGAATTGATCGTCGGCTACCACTGCAGATGATTTGGACTGGGTTGTTAGGTTGATCGTAATCCCTTCGGTCAGAGTTCTGTAGCTCACGACATCGAAGCCGAACCCACCCAAGGCCGCATCGACACCCTTTCCCAATACCAGGATATCGTTGCCCGCCTCCCCCCACAGGAAGTTCGATCCGGCATCGCCGTAAAGAATATCATCGAGGTTCGAACCGATGAGACCGTTGATGTTGCGATAGATGTCTCCCTTGGCCTCACCCGTGTTCAGGCTCGGCCTCAAAAGCGAAGCCGTAACCCCCTGAGCTGCGCGCTGATACGACGCAAAATCCGGCTGGCTGTCGGCGAAGCCATCCAAGATGTCAGCACCCGCGCCGCCTTCGAGCACGTTGCGATTGGCGTTGCCTACGAGGTGGTCATTGAACCGCGACCCGACCAAATTAGTGATATGGAACAGTTTATCGCCGGCGGCGTCGCCACCTTTATAAGTCTTGGTCGCCAAGTTGAGCTGTACGGCCGCACCCGAGCGGGAATACCCCGCTGTTGAAAAGTCAAGGAAGTTCTCGGCCTTTGCCGGGTCAGTCCCGCTCACGCCGGCTATAATGTCTGCGCCCGCGCCGCCTTCGATGTAATCGCGGCCGAAGTCGCCGTAGAGTGTATCATTTCCCAATCCGCCGATCAGAACGTCGTCACCTTCACCACCACGGATGAGGTCGTTACCCGATCCACCGTCGATCCAATCCCAGCCGGTCCCGCCAAGCAGCGTGTCGTTGCCACCACGGCCAATCACGATGTCGTCGCTCGCTTCGATTTCCGCGGCGCCCACTTTTATCCGGCCCGTTCCGATATCCTCGAACCGGTAGGAGGCGTTGTCCGGAGCAATCCAAAAGTCGCGTCCGGACGTCTCTCCGGTCACAAGGTTCGTAGAGCCACTGACCGACTTGCCAGTAACGCTAGTGTAGCCGACCGAGGACATATTGCCATCATAGAGCAACCGAAGCGTCGCGCTCCCATCTGCATGCAGGGTCGTCGTCACCGCATCGGCGAGAATTTTCGCGGCGCCTGGGATCGTATCGACATCAGCTACCTTTATCTCAATCTGAGCCCGGCCTCCGGCCACCTTGGAGATAGTGACGTCGCCAGGATCCACGTTCAGCCCCATCAGCGCGATCGAATGCAAAAAACCCTGAAGGCCGCCATTAAAGTCGTTCTGGTTAAGGTTGTTCAGCCGCAGGCTTTGCGCCTGGGTAAGTGTGATCGCCCATCCGGCAGCGAAAACGCTGTCCGGTTCGGCCGCTATCAGCGCATTGATGGTATCCCGGTCTTGCTGGTAGCGCCCGTATTCCTCGGAAGCAGCCAGATGCGAGGAGAACAGCATGCTGTCGGTCGCGGTAGAATTGGCCGCCGCACGCTTAACTAAGAGATCACCACCGATCGGCTGAGCCTCCTTCAGGAAAGACAGCACCGCGCCGTCGACCATCTTTTCGGCAGAATTCACTCTTGTGCCGTTTACGAAAAACTTCAGCTTGCCGTCGCCATCGACATCAATCGACATCTTCTGGAGAACGCGGATCAAAGGGTTGGCGTCGAGGCCCGTTAGATCTCGGTGGCCTTTACCGACCGAATAGTTGTCGATATGGGCGTTTGCCAGTTCCAGAGCCTCGATGTTGCGCAGATAGCTTTGCGTAAGATCGCGCACCGCAAGACCGATATCCTCGGTCGTCTGCTCCGGGAAGCCGTCGAGCGCGGCCCATAGCGTCCAGAACTTGTAATCACCACTGAAGCCCCCCTCGTTCGCCTTAGTGGCAAACAGATCGATCCATGCCCGCGGATCTGGATCGTCTCCGAATAGGTTGCCGAGGAACGTCCCCAATAGTGCGCCCACGAAGGCGCCCACGCCCGGCAAGAGAATGTTACCTACAAAGGTTGCCGTAGTTGTCCCGCCCGCGAAACTGAGTGCCGTCGAAGTGCCTATGATGGAGCCGAATGATCCCCCGATCGAACCTTGCAGGGAGGTGGGTGCGAGCACTTTGCCTGCCAGCTGCGAGCCGAAGAACGCGCCCGCGGCGCCGCCCACGGCACCCCACGGCGCGGACCAGTCCATGTGGCTTAGGGCCGACGTCGGGTTGCGTGCGACCTGCTCTAGGACTGAGCCTGCATATGTCGAGGCGGTGAACGAGAACAGGTCACTGCCGAACCCGTCGAGTCCAAGGCTCTCGCCCAGTTCCGCCACCATGATAGAGACCGCGCCCGTTGAAAGGGCCGCGTTGAATTCCGACCCGATATCGCCCATCTGGCGCATCGATTTGCTGAACGAGGAGCCGATATTTAGCTGCGATCCGTCAAAGCGGTGAAACCCGGTATCGGTAATAACCTCCGCTAGGTTCTCGGTCACGAGACCGAGTGCCGTGCCGGCCAAGAGCTTCTCGAATTGGCTACCGTCTTTAACGAGCGCCTGACCGAGTTGTGTACCGAATGTCCGCCCAAGGTTTCCGGCAAAGTCAACGGTAGCCTGGCTGTCGTTATGCACCCGTACACCGCCCGCGACATAGGTGTGAAGACCCTCGACCTCGAAGTTGTAGCATCGCCAGGCAGAGGGGGCCGAGTGGTGCGCCAAACCATCGCCAGCGGCCCGTGGCAATTGCAACGCGGCCTCAAAGGCACCGGCGGTGGAAACCGACCAAGCTATCTGCTCGGCGCTCACGGGCCTCAGCGTGCCATCGCGCAGTACAATGCGCGGCGTCTCGTCTTCGAGAATGTCGTCGATGCGACGGAACACACCGTTTTCATCGAGAAAGGAATGACTGGGTGTCACGGTCAGTGACCCACTGCTCCAGGTAAGCCGCAACCACTCGGTAGTCTCGTTGGTGAACAAACGAACGACACGGGCGGACACGAGCTCGCCGCGCCCTTCATCGGCATGACCATCAAAGGCGATTACCAGATCTCCGGGCCGGATCTGCTCGATTGGCATGTCGCCGTTCGGTGTCGCTATGAGCGTACCGGCGGGGAAGCAGTGCTGTTCTTCTTCGAGCTTGTCGATAAGCACGCGAAGCGAGTGGCCCGAGCTGTCCTTGACGACAACAAGGTTTTCTCCGACCCGAACTCCATTGGAATGAATTGCCTCCGAAAGGACATCCCATGTCTCTGAAAAAACGTAGGTAACATTCGGATTGAAACCCCTCGGATGCCCGAAAACATCGGCCCAAACCCCGAAGACACCGGGCGAATTGAACACCACAGCTTGAGCGGCCGGTATGTAGGTTGACGTGAGTTGGCTGACCGTACCCCCAAGAGAGTGTCCAACAAAGACGACACTCGGCGTCTTTCCGTAGGCAAGCTGGACCGATTGCAGCGAGACCTCGGTTAGTGCTACGGCCTCAAAATACTGTGCCGTCGCGCCGCCAATTGCTAATCCGGCGTCCTGCAATAAGTCCATCGGGTTGAGGAAGTTCGTACCTGCAGAGGCAACGACTAGGGTATTAGATTTCGAGTTGTATGCCGAGAACCCATTGTAGCCCGTCATGAAGTCAGTGGACTGGTTCATTAAGGCATAGCCGGCTGGCAGTTGGGCTGCGAGCACATCCGGTGCTGAGTAAGCGATGGCAGAAAGGTTCGCGTAGTCGAGAATTAGCTTAGGGTCGGTCATTGTTTAGGGCTTTCAACGGCCGCGCCGATCTCGTCCACGAAACCCAAGAGGCGGCCATCGAACAGAGCCCGATCAGCGTAGTCGCGAGGGATAAGGGTCAAATATCCTGCGGGGAGGGTTAAGCGGATTTCGAGGTAATCCCGGCCGGGAATGCTCCTCGCGCAGACGTGATACGAATAGATTAGAGCTGTTTCATATTGCCGACAGGTTTGCGTGACCATGTTGCCACTTGCGGTTACGTCCGTGACGAACTGCGTCGCAATTTCGCGATCGGACGCAAGAGATCGTCCGACAAGGTACAGAACGATCTGTTCCACTATGATGGCTGCGAAGAGCACAATGGCAAGATTTCGGAAGAACGTGCGCATACTACTTTCATGCACCTCCTAACAATTACGGCGAAACGCGCGGTTTTTGCGTCGGCGCGCAAAATTCTGAGGCCTTCGTCGGGACAAAATGGCGAACTACTACATATCTTTCTAGCATTGCCGTGCCTCCGCGGTGTGCAATGCGGATACCGCAGTTTCGACGCAATACTTTTCCTCGATCTTCGCACTGACTGGCATCGGTGCCACACCGGCTCACCGGATTGCATACCTAATCTGAAATATTTTGAGCAGGGTTGCGCACCTGGCGGTCGACCTATCGAGAAGCGAGACTGAGCGCAGCCGCATCTAAGGTCTTCATTCATACGTCTTTGCCAAAAATATCTGCCACATTATTCCACTTTAGGGCCGCCTACGAGCTGGCGCCGTTGGCATAGTTTACAAGAACGGCGGCAGCGCCCCACGGAGAGAACGATCCGCCCGGAGGCTAGTGTCGAGACATGCTCGTGCCGTTCCGATACCGGGGGTGTGACGGCGCCGACGATTCGCCGCCTGATCAACGAATTACGGCCGAAATTGAAATCGCTCAACAAAAATGCGCTGTATCACAATATATTCTCATAACGAAATATGTCATGAAAATACTATGATGCTTAACTTGCCCCCCGGGGGCCGCATCGACCTGGTGGAATTGCAACACCGCATTTTCGGAAGCGATTATTTCAAGGGCCACCACGGTTGAATTGGACGGATTGGATCTCATGAAGAGTGTGTAGCAAGTCTTAGCTAGGGCCCGAACCTCTGAAGACGTCGGGCCAGCCGTTGAGAGGTGGACTTGATGGTCCATCGTCCCACGCTGGACTCGCCGCAAGACAGCTTCGAGCGCATTATGGCCAGGTTCGCCAGCCCCGGATTGCACGTGCAGCCACGCCTTGTGCGTTGCGAAGGGCTCGAAGCCGCCTTGCTGAAATGCGGCGCACCGATCGCAACGGTCGAACATATGGTCCACCCGCGAGCACCCGGGGCGACGTCAGCAGGCAGCCCAAAGTCGACCTCCGCGTTCGGAGCTGTGCCCTCATGCTGCATCTGCGAAATTATGAGGTTCCTTTCCTGGAAACGGACGTTCAACACTGCGATGCTGAGTGCTTTGGTGCGGCGGGGTCCACCGAGGGTGGCGACGCGGAGAAATCGGAATTTGTAAAGTACGTGCGAAACGCATGGTTTGATGTGCGCGACCGGCCTCAAGCGGAATGTCAGCTTATAGTACAATCGCTGTGGTTGCAGCCCGCTTTCCGAACATTCACTGTTAATGCGAAATCCAGATGCTTAAGTTTTTGTATTGCCTGCGAAAGAATTATTCTTACCTAGTTTGCTGATGCGCGAACGCAAGCGAATTAGATTCATTGGCGGGGCGAGATTTCATTGATCGCAATGGGAAGATTATACATTCGAATTGCGATCTCGGCTTGTTGCCCGCAACGCCGAGCGGGCGTTTTGGCTAGAAGTTTCTCGCCTGCTTGATTGCGTCTCGAATGTCGCGCGCCTCCGTTGCATGCTCACCCTCAGCAAGCACGTCTAAGCGTTCTACAACCGCATCAGCATCCTCAAAGAAGGTTTCGAGCGTCCGTCGATGGAGTGGGTAGTAAACTCGATCACTGACAGCATAGCCGCGCATCTCTTGTAGGAACTTGAGGAAGACTTCGTCGTCATTCGTCACCCTTTTGACCCATGTCTGTGGCTCTTCGTCCCCAGACATATCGCGCCAACCGTACATGAACCCGCTTATATCTGGCATCGCGAGAATCCGGTCCTGCAACTCCTTGTCCGATATCCGCTTGCGGGCGATATCAAGTAGCTCTTGCAACAGGTCTTCTGAGAACACCCATTCATCCGGCGAAGTCCTTTGCTCACCGTTTCCGGCGTGACCATGATGGAATAGCTCAGTTCGAAGCAAGCCGCCAACAATCCAGTTTAGCGAAGCGCAATCAGCCGCAATCCATTGTGCAAGTTCGTGGTGCTGTTCGGATTTTATGCCCTTCAGTCGCCGCAAGCATTCCCCGACAACTCTGCCAGCGAGTCGATCGAGCGAAGGTGCGAAAAACCTTGGTACATTATCAATCTCAAGAACAGTATCCATGACCTCACAGATACCAGTCACCATTCCGAGTAGTTGCTCCTGTTCCAGCCCACCAATTACACCATCGTCTAGCCTGTCCAGAATGTGCTCAAACCACGTTTTCCCGGACTGCCTTGTTTCTCCGGCGTACCCTGCAAGGCTTTCAATCAGCCCGCGGACATCTTCTCGCGAAAGGCGGAGAACTTCGTCAAAGTCGGCGTCTGACATGACAGTTTTGGGGCCGGTAAGGGCAAAGTAGAACCGGTAGTGAAAAGGACTCCCTAGCCGCTTGAGGGATACAAATTCCTCATCCTTGTGTTGGGGTGTAGCAGCGAACGCCGTGTCTTTTGCAGGATTCATCGCCTCTATGCCAGGAACAAAAGTAGATGCATGCCAAATGGAGCGAGAGGAGTCCGGCTTCTTTGAAGGAAGAAGTGCTTTTAATTCCTTGCCGCATCGCTTCTTGTCATCAGTGCCGACCATGCCGTCGCCGCTGACAATGATGGAGCGAACAGCGAGGTAGTTTTCTAACCATTTGTAAAACTTGAAGTGCGTGGTCTTTATGAGGTGCAACCTACAGAAATCTGGAAAGTAAACGTCATCCACCACGGATGGGTAGGTGAATCTTATTCCGTTGAGTGCCAGCTTAACTTCGCGTGGGGTAGTCAGACCTTGGCCTTCTCGATCGACACCACTCTTGAGGTCTCCCAAAGCATCACCTGCTAGGTCAACGCCATGCGCGTCTCTATAGAGCTTGAGTGCCTCCTGTCGAAACTGTGATCGCAAATCAAATGGTTCGGGCAGCGGAATAGCAAAGGTCAGTTGCACGATCTTTTGCAGAAAAAGATCACCGTCTTTTACTTTGAGGCCTTCACTCAATGCATCAGCCAAGACATCTCTGTCATAGCACATGAGGTAGGCCACTTTTGGGAAATCCGCGACCGACCGAACTAGCCGAACAACTTCTACAGCTTGCGCCGGTTCCAGCCGGTCAAGGTCGTCCAATATGACGACAAAGCTGACATCCAATGCGCGAATTCTTTCAATGATCTTCGCCTTCAATTCGGTAGGCGTCGGTGGATGCTCTGCCGCGTTTTCCATGACGTTGGCAGCGGTACCTAAGACGTCACCTGCTGCTTGCATGCCGGGCACTACGTATCCCGCCAACGTAGCTATCGGCGCAAGTTTCCGCGCGGTTTGGCTTCCATAGGTTGAGATCAAATCGCGAAGCTGACCGAAATTTTCCGCGACTTCAGCGTCGGCTTTCTGCTCAGGCGTAGCACTCTCGTTTTCGATGCGATGAAGCACGTCCGCTATGGGTTCCAAAACCGAATTGACCAGTGATGCTGCATCGCCGTTCAGCCAAGGTGCGACTGTGATTGTGTGAATCTGCTCCGCTTCAGCCCCTTCAAGTTCTGAGCGAAGGAAGTTCACTAACGAGGTTTTGCCGGATCCCCAACGCCCCTCTAAGCCGATGACCATCCCATCGCCCTTGGAAGCCTCTATAATGCGAGGCGCGAGTTTCTCGGCGATACCCACGAAACCAAACTCATCATCGTCGTTGGCTTCTACAGCGCGGTCAGAGTCGAGTTCTTTAGCCATGTATTCTGCCTCACAGGAGAGTTTTGTACGTCTGGACTACTGTTTCGTCCGAACCCTCATTAGTTCAACGTGCAGCGAGGGAGGCACGGATAACCTAGCGTCACGGAAGTAGCAAGTGAAGAATTAGATCGTCAAGGCAAACAGAGTTCATGCGATTGTCACCACTTTATTAACTAGGCAAATTGCTTCAAATCGCTGTGTCCACTGAGGCATCAAGACGAATGGTGAGCTAAGCAGGAGCTAAACTCGCGACGCACTGAGCAAAAAAGAGTTGCTTAAATAACTGCCCTCTTAATTGATGCTAAGGAGCACTGCGTTTGCAGCGAATGGCCCCCTTCTCGAACTGTCTGCAGGAGCAGCTACGCCGCGAGGGTCGGCCCGATCATGTCCGGTTTGGGCTGCCTGCTGACATCATGCTGAGCTTCCGCAGGTGAACTCGTTGCTCCACCGCGGTCATCATCGCGCTGCATCGCCGTAAGGCGGCTTCGAGACCGGGTTGGTGGATGCTGCGTAGTGTGCGAGCGGCGGCTATGCGCAAAAGAGCGGGCGAAGCAAAGCTCAGCGCACGGCCCAAACGCGCCCCCCCAGTGAGATAGTGTGCGTCGCGCCGAAGAGGTTTAGTCGGTGACAATGTTCAAGCGCCGCACTACCGTCACGAAAGCAAATGGCCCGAAGGACTTCGAGTAAGAGATGGCTTATACAGCAACCGTGTTATCAGTGATGATTGCTTCACCGGGCGACGTGACCGAGGAGCGGAACCTAATTCGAGATATTATTCACGAATGGAACGACATTAACTCAAAGGCAACCGAATGTGTTCTTTTGCCTGTAGGCTGGGAAACTCACTCTGCGCCTGATTTGGGTGGGCGCGCCCAAGAGATCATCAACAAGAGCGTGGAGCATTGCGACCTACTGGTAGGAGTATTTTGGACCCGACTAGGAACACCCACTGGCGACTTCGAGAGTGGTACGGTTGAAGAGATCAAACGGCATATCAGCGAAGGGAAGCCGGCAATGGTCTACTTTTCCACGGCTCCGGTGGCCCCACAAAGTCTCGATCCGACGCAATACGCCGCTCTTGAAGAGTTTAAGAGGTGGTGCTTTGGACAGGGCCTTGTCGAAAGCTACGATAACATCTCAGATTTTTCTGAAAAATTTAGACGTCACCTTCAAATGAAAGTCCGGGACAATTCAGAACTCGCCAAATGCGCTTCGCAGGAAGCAGTAGACTTTATTCAGGTCTACAGTTCTGCGCAAGATGTTGCTGTAGATGAGCGGTTATCGGACGAAGCGCGGCGTCTATTGATTGAAGCCGCAAAAGACAAAAGCGGCACCGTCATGCATGTGCGTTACCTTAATGGGCAAGCTATCCAGACCAACGGAATCAATTTTGCGGATTCAAAAGATCGGAGGTCAATCGCCCGTTGGGAAGCCGCGCTTGAACAGCTCAAAAGCGAAGAGTTGATAGTTGAGCGCGGCTACAAGGGAGAAGTTTTCGAAATGACAGCTAAAGGCTACGAAGTGGCCGACAAATTGTCTCATACCGCCAGCTAGGTCATGTTGACAAATGGTGTAGCCACAGCCGGATCGAAGTGATGTCGATGAAGCCCAGGAAGCTCTCCGCAGTCTTGTCGTATCGGGTTGCGACCCGGCGGGCATTTTTCAGCTTGTTGAAGCAGCGTTCGACGAGATTACGCAGCTTGTAGAGCGATCGATCCACGCCGACGCGCACCTTGCGGGACTTTCGCATCGGGATGACCGGCAAGGCGTGACGTTGCTCCATTGTTCTGCGAATGCCGTCCGCGTCGTATCCCCGGTCGGCGAGCAAGACGCTCGGTGCAGGCAGATTGTCGGCCATCACCAGGTCAAAGCCGAGATAGTCCGATGTTTGGCCCGGTGTGATCTCCGTCCTCATTGGCAAGCCGTGCGCGTTGACGAGGAGGTGGATCTTGGTCGTGAAGGGGAAGGTGGTCCAGAAAACGATCCGGGGGATCGTTTTCTCACCGGCCGCCCGAGAACGGCCGAGACCCGGTCGCGGAGTCCCCTTTTTGAGCCCGCCGCCTGATGATGTGCGCGTACCACTGTGCTGTCGATCATCTGGAGCGCGTCCGGCACGGCACCGCTCCGGTTCAGCGCGTCCATGATGTCCTCCCAGAGCCCTGCCAAGGTCCAGCGCCGGAACTGCCGGTAGACACTCGACCACTTGCCGAACTCCTCGGGCAGGTCCCGCCACGGGGCTCCGGTTCGGGCGATCCAGAAAATCCCATCGAGAACAAGTCGGTGGTTGATCGGTTTGCGCCCGTTCGGGGCGCGGACGGCCAAGATGAACGGCTCAAAGAACGCCCACTCGTCGTCGGACATCAGGTCTCGTGCCAAGCTGGTCTCCATCGCAGTTGACAGCTTGAATCACGCCTATCGGGCGCTGTGAATCCCTTTTGTCTACACGGCCTAATCAAAGCGATTCCCTTTCAACTCTACTTCCTGCAATAGCGACCTGCGGGCGGCTTCGGGCAGGAGCAGGCGTTGGGGCAGATATCTTGCACGCTCGCTTCGTCCGCACTGCTGCCCGTCAGGCCCTCGCGGATGATGCATCTGCGGCGAATGTCAGCTGCTGCACGCGGCGCCGCAGCATCGAACGCCTCCCATGCGCGGCAGAGGACGGAC
>NZ_JALZ01000054.1 GCF_000521785.1 Roseivivax halodurans JCM 10272 | reverse complement strand
CGCCTGTCGAATGCTGCCGCGGTATGAGGCCAAGCCATGGTGAGCGGGAACAGAAAAGCGTCCAGTGGACGGTTTTCCTCGCGAACAAGTCCCGGCCTTTACGGAACGCTTCCGGCGGCGGCGCCAGCGTAGTAATGGCCGTGGCGATCAGCGGACCGATGCCCGGAATGGTCATCAGACGCCGCGCCACTTCGTTCTCCTTGGCTCGACGGTTGATCTCGACGTCCAAGATCGCGATTTGATCGTCGAGCCGGGAGAGCGTTGCAGTCAAGACCTTCAGGGAAGCCCGTGCCGTCGCTGGCAGATCCGACTCGTCGTCCGCGACCAACGCAATCAGGCGCCGGGCATTCGTCGCGCCCTGCGGCACGACCTGACCGTATTCTGTGAGGTGTCCGCGGAGCGCGTTGATGGTCTGGGTGCACCGCCGGACGAGCAATTCCCGGACGCGGAAGACGCTGGCCACCCCTTGCGTTTCTTCGCTCTTCACCGGCAGGAAGCGCATGGTCGGTCTCTGGTTCTTCGACTTCAGACGATCCCCCGGATCGTCTGATCGCTACGCGACCGTCTCGAACCCTCGCAGATCGCCTCCGCATCAGCCGCATCGTTCTTCTGCCGTTTCGATGGTCGAAGCCTCCGCTTAACCCAAAGCATGTCTGGGCGATCCGGGTCCGCCTCGAGATCGCTCAGCGGAGTCGCGAGCTGGCGCTCTTCGATTTCGCGATCGGCAGCATATTGCGAGGGTTCGACTTGGTGAAAATGAAGGTCTCTGACGTGTATGCGGCCGCACAGGTCAAACACCGCGCTTCGATTTTCCAGACCAAAACCCAGCGGCCGTTCAGCTTCGAGATCACCGCGGGGACGCGAAGAGTCGAACCAGTCCCCTCGCTGCGCACTTCAACGGGCGATGATGCAGCGTGACGGCAGAGCGAACCGCTAAACTCCGACATGCGGCGCAGGGGGAAAGCAAGTGCCCCAAACATCAAGCGGTGCCGTGCCGCCCGAGCGGCAGCATCATCGGCTTGCCCGTGGTCGGATCCGCGATGACGCGGCTCCTCAGCTCGAAGACCCGCTCGATCATCGCTTCCGTCAGGACCTCCGCGGCAGCTCCCGCCGCCTCGACGCGGCCCTCGCGCATGGCGATCAGGTGGTCGGCATACCGCGCCGCGAGATTGAGGTCGTGCAGCACCATCACGATCCGCGTCCCCCTCTCGCGCGCGAGATCGACGAGCAGGTCCAGCACTTCGATCTGATGGGCGATGTCGAGAAAGGTGGTCGGCTCGTCGAGCAACAGGATGTCGGTGTCCTGCGCGAGCGCCATGGCGATCCAGGCGCGCTGCCGCTGGCCGCCGGACAGCTCGTCCACGCTGCGGTCCGCGAGGTCGGCCGAGCCGGTGGCCTCGAGCGCTGCGGCGACGGCCCTGTCATCCGCCGCGCTCCAGCGCGACAGGATCCCCTGATGCGGATGGCGGCCATAGCCCACGAGGTCGGCAACCGTGATCCCGTCCGGCGCCGTCGGCGATTGCGGTAGCAGCCCGAGCCTGCGCGCCAGCTCGCGGGTCGGTATGTCCCGCAGCGAGCGCCCGTCGAGAAGCACCTGCCCCCGGTCCGGCCTGAGCAATCTCGCGAGACATCGCAGCAGCGTGGACTTGCCGCAGGCATTCGCGCCGACGATGGCGCAGATCCCCGAGGCCGGCAGCGACAGGTCCAGATCCCGCAGCACCAAAGACCGGCCGTAGCCGGCTGTGATGCCCTCGGCGCGCAGGGATGAGCCAGTCATCATCGTCCTCCCTGTCCGTGCGAGCGGACGATGAGGTAGAGAAGGTAGGGCGCGCCGATGGCGCCCGTCACGACGCCGACGGGCACCCGCGCCGGCAGCAAATGCTGTCCGGCATAATCCCCGACCAGCACGAGCATCGCACCGACCAGGGCCGCGGGCATGAGCGCCGGCCGCCCCGGTCCGGCAATCGCCGTCGCGATCGGCCCCGACAGGAAGGCGATGAAGGCGATCGGTCCGGTGACGGCGGTCGCCACGGCAATCAGTCCGACCGCGGACAGGACGATCAGCGCCCGGTCGCGGGTGAGCCTGACGCCGAGCGCGGCAGCGGCATCGTCCCCGAGCCGCATCGCGTCGAGATTGCGGCGCAGGCCGATGAGGAGACCGCCGAAGACCAGGAGCGCGCAGGAGATCGGAACCGCCTGATCGAGCGTCACCCCGTTCGTGCTTCCGGTCAGCCAGCGCAGCGCATCCTGCAAGGTCCAGGACGGCGCGCCGAGCAGCACATAGGCGATGAGGCTGTCGAGCATGGCCGAAATGCCGATCCCCACGAGGATCATCCGCGCGCCGGACAATCCGTCCTTCAAGGCCAGAAGGTAGATCGCCGCTGCCACCACCAGACCGGCGATGATGGCGACACCCGAGACCGCCGCGCCGCTCCATCCCAGCACCACGATGGCCACGACCGCGGCGGCGCTCGCGCCAGAGCTGATGCCGATGATGTCGGGGCTCGCCAGCGGATTGCGCAACATGGTCTGGAAGACGACGCCGCCGAGGCCGAAGCTCATCCCCGCCAGAACCGCGAGCACCGCCCGCGGCAGCCGGAGCTCGCGGATTGTGAACCCCGCCCCGGGGACGTCCTGTCCGGCGAGCACGCGCATGACGTCCATCGCCGGCGTGACCGATTGGCCGACCATCAGGGTCAGCGCGCCCCCCGCGGCAAGGACCGCGGCGAGAAGGCCCGCGATCCGCCGCCGGCTCCGCGTCCTGGCCCGGCGGCCCGCGGCGATGCGGGCGGCGAGCGGCAGGGATGCGGCCTCGGTCACAGCTCCCTCACCCGCCGCTGACGGACGATCCAGACGAAGACGGGCGCACCGACGAAGGCGGTCACGATGCCGACATCCATCTCCGAGGGGCGGGCGACGATGCGGCCGAGAATGTCGGCGGCGATCAGCAGGATGGCTCCGGTCAGGGCCGCGAAGGGAAGCAGCCAGCGATGATCGACCCCGACGAGCAGGCGGCAGAGATGCGGCACCACGAGGCCCACGAAGCCGATCGGCCCGCAGATCGCGGTGGTGCCTCCGCAGAGCAGCACCGCCCCGAGCGCGGCCCCGGCCCGGGCCCAGGCCACCCGCGCGCCGAGGCCCGCCGCCGCCTCGTCTCCGAGTGCCAGGAGGTTGAGCCCCCGGGCCGAAGCGAGGCTGAGACTCAACCCCGCCAGCAGGAACGGCAGGCAGGGCAGGATCGCGTCGTATGTGGCGCCCCCGACTCCGCCGACCTGCCAGGAGCGCACGCCTCCGGCGATGTCGCCCCGGGGCAGCACGATCGCCGTTGTGAAGGACGACGCCGCGATGCTCGTCGCGGCCCCCGCGAGCGCGAGCTTCAGCGGCGTCGCCCCGCCCCGTCCGAGAGAGCCCACCGCATAGACGAAGGCGGCGGCGAGCCCTGCGCCGAGGATGGCGGTCCAGACGAATGCGAGCGTCCCCGTAAGACCGAACCAAGCGATGCCGATGACCACGGCCAGCCCCGCTCCGGCGTTCACCCCGAGAATGCCGGGATCGGCGAGCGGGTTGCGCGTCACGCCCTGCATCACCGCGCCGGCAAGGCCGAGCGCGCCCCCGGCGAGGGCAGCGAGGATCGTGCGCGGCACCCGCACGGCCACCACCGCCTCGGCGAGCGTGTCCGTGCGCCCCTGTACACCGTTCAGGATGTCCGGCAGGCTCACCTCCCGCGTCCCGACGCCGATCGAGACGCCGCCCGCCGCCGCGAGGAGCGCCAGCACGGCAAGGAGCCAGGCCAGCCGTCCGCGACGGCCATGACGCCGACCCGCCGGCGCCGCGTCCTCTGCGGCCACAACTTTCATTCGGACTTGCGCGCCGCGTCTGCCAGCCGGTCCACGTAATCCTCGAGCACCCATTCGATCGAGAGCGGCGTCGGATTGGCGGCCGTCCCGGCCGGATCGTTGCCGAGAAGGACCACGGCCCCATTCGCGACCGCCGGCATGCGCGAGGTCAGCGGGTTGTCCGAGACGCGGTCCAGCAGGCCTTCGTTGCCATAAGTGATGACCATGTCGACATCCGCGAATGCATCGATCCTCTCGGCGCTGATCTCGCCGGAATAGCTGCCGGGCGCGCTCGCCTCGAGGACGCTCCGCGGCATGTCGAGCCCGAGATCGTTCAGGAACCGGCTGCGCGTGTCGTTGGCGGAATAGAAGCGGATGACGCTCAGGTCCCGCGCCTCGAGATGGGTCACGAACATCGCCGTCTTGCCCGCGATATCGGGATGCGCCGCGGCGGCCTCGTCGATGCGCGCCTCGATCCGGCCGACGAGCGCCGCGCCCTCCGCCTCCATCCCGAGGCCCGCTGCATTGAGGCGGATCACCTCGCGCCAGGCCGTCGACCAAGGCCCGTCCCTATGCGGGATGACCGGGGCGATCCGGCTCAGGATCTCGTAATCGGACCGGGTCAGTCCCGAATAGCCGGCAAGGATGATGTCGGGGCGGGTCGCGGCCACAGCCTCGAAATCGATGCCGTCCCCCTCGTCGAAGAGGGTCGGAACCTCCGCGCCGAGCTCATCGAGACGCTCGGCGACCCAGGGCAGCACGCCGTCGCCGTCGTCGTCGCCAAAATTCGCCCGCGCGAAACCGACCGGAACGATGCCGAGGGCAAGCGGCACCTCGTGATTGGCCCAGGCCACCGTCGCGACGCGCACGGGCCTCTGCGCGATCGTCGTCGTGCCGAAGGAGTGCTCGACCGTGACCGGGAAATCCTGCGCCCCGGCGGAGCACGCGGCGCAGGCCAGGACTAGCGCCAAGGCGGCCCCGGGGCTGCCGGCAAGCAATGGGATACGCATCATTCCGGCTCCGATCGACATAGGTTCCTGCCCTTCGCTGCAATCCGCGTTCCATCCTCCGGAGCCCAGCGTCAAGGCGCACAAACGGGCCTTCGCAGAAATTCCGCCTCTTTTCATCAGGTTTTCCGGGGAATCCGACAAAAACAATCGGATTGTGCAATACGCAATCCCGGACATGTGCCAGACGACATCCGCCGCCCTCGCGCTCCGGTCCGGCGAAGGGCGGCCATACTGCGGTCGACTGGCCTCGGAGGTGGCACGGACCGGCGGGCCCGCCATCGGATGCGGACGACAAGCAAACGAACAACAAGTCTGGGGACACCACATGGCATCACGTCATACACCGCACAGTCATCGATCCCGGCCCCGCCGGGTCGGCGCCATGCTTCTGGGATGCACCGCTCTCGTCACGCTTCCGCAGGGGCTCGTCGCCCAGGATGCGGGGATGGAACCGGACGGCTCCTATCGCCTCTCGCCGATCATCATCGAGGCGGGCACCGAAGTCGACAACGACGCGGAGTCCGTGGTGGCCAGCGAGCTCTGGACCGGAGGCAAGGTCGCGACCAGCATCCTCGACACGCCCGCCTCGGTGTCAGTCGTGACCCAGAAGGAGATGGAGCAACGCAACGCCGACACGGTGGAGGACGTGCTCGAATACAGCTCCGGCATCATCACCGACTATTACGGCACCGACGACCGCAACGATTACTACCTCGTCCGCGGCTTTCAGGCCTCGACCTACCGCGACGGCCTGACGCTCGGAACGATGCGCGGCGTGCGCGAGGACCCCTTCGCGTACGAACGGCTCGAGGTGATCAAGGGCGGCAACTCCACCCTCTTCGGCACCTCCGACCCCGGCGGCACCGTGAACTTCGTCACCAAGTCCCCGCGCTTCGAGAGCTTCGGAGAGCTTTTCGGCAGCTACGGCACCAACGATCAGGCCGAGATCGGCTTCGATTTCGGCGACGTGGTGAACCCGTCAGAGACGCTGGCCTACCGCGTGGTGGGCAAGGTGCGCGACGCCGAACTCGAATACGACGACTCGCGCGACGATTCCCAGTTCTTCCTCGGCGCGGTAACCTGGGCCCCCACCAGCTATACCGAGCTGACCTTCACCGCCGACTACCTCAAGCGCGACGGCACCCCCAACAGCGGCGGCTACCCGCTCGACCGGGACTACGACCGCGACGAGTTCTTCGGCGAGCCGAGCTTCAACGACCAGGACGTCGAGCGCCTGACCCTCTCGGCCGAGTTCCGGCACGAGTTCCAGAACGGCCTGAACCTGCGGGCGAACCTGCGCTACAGCGATCTCGAGGACGATTTCGGCTACGTGTACCTCACGGACAACGACGCGCGTACGGGCTCCGTGGTCGATCGTGACTATTTCGGCGGCGAGAGTACTGCCGAGGAATGGATCGGCAACGCGATCGTGCAATACGACGCGAGCTTCGGGAGCGTCGACAGCAGCACGCTCGCCGGCGTCGAGTTCCGCAGCGCCTCCACGACGAGCTCCAGCTTCTACGGCACATACACTCCGATCGACGTGGACGATCCGGTCTATTCCGGACCGCCAACCGGGTATTCGCCCTACAGCGTTCTCGAGAACGATTACAGGACGAGGTCTCTTTTCGCGCAGCAGAACTTCTCGTTCTCGGACCGGATCGTCGCGACCGTGGGCGTGCGGCAGGACTGGCTCGATATCGAGCAGGAGGATCTCTCCTCGGGCTCCCGCGTCGAGACCGAGGACGATTTCTCGGAAACCTCGTACCGGGCGGCCCTGACCTACAAGATCACGGACGAGACCTCCGCCTATGCGAGCTATGTCGAATCCGTCGCGCCGCCCGCGATCGGCACCGAGCCCGAGCGCGGCGAGCAATACGAGATCGGCGTGAAGTACCAGCCCGCGGGTCTCAACGCGCTCTTCACCGCCTCGGCCTACGAGCTGACCAAGACGAACGTCGTCGTTCCCGTCGTCCTCGATAGCGGCGTGATCGAGCGCCAGACCATCGGCGAGTCGCGGGTCCGCGGCGCCGAGCTCGAAGCCAAGGCCGAGCTGACGGAGAATTTCGGCCTCGTCGGCGCCTATGCGTACCAGGAGTCCGAGTTCGTCCGGGGCAACGTGCGCGGCACGGAGGTCGACGGCAACGAATTCGCCACCGTCCCCAATCACCTCGCCTCGGTCTGGCTGACCTACGAGCTGCCGGGCAACGGCGCGCACGGCGACATCGATCTCGGGCTCGGCGCGCGGTACGTGGGCGAGTATTTCTACGGCGTGACGAACGACACCGGCACAAGCCCCGAGCAATATTACGTCGACGCCTCGTTCGGCTACGACCTTGCCGAGAACACGAGCCTGCAGGTCAACGTGAGCAACCTGCTCGACCGCCAGTATGTCGTCGGCCAGGGCACCGCCGCCTATTACAACAACGGCCGCACGGTCACCGCCACGCTCCGGCGGAGCTGGTAAGCATGGCGCCGGTCCCGCGCGAGCCGTGCGGGGCCGGCGCGCTCAGGCGAGCAGTCGCTGCCGCCGCCACGCCGCCGGGGTCATGCCCACGGCGTGGCGAAAGCTCCGCGTGAAATGGGCCTGATCCGAGAAGCCCAGCCGCTCGGCGATATCGGCGACCGTGAGCGCCGAGCCCGTCAGAAGCCCCTGCGCCAGTTCCATCCGCCGGTCGAGCTGCCACCGCTGCGGCGTGACGCCCGTCGTGTTCTTGAACACTTGCGAGAACCAGCTTTCGGAGAGGTTCACCGCCGCCGCCATCTCTGCCACCGGCATGCGGCGCCCTCCGCCCGCATCGAACCGCGCCGTCACCCGGCCCATCTGCGCCGCGGTCAGCCGCGCATTGCCCGGCAAGCGCTCGGCACCGCCGATATCGAGCATCGCGGCGAGCAGGCTTCCCGACAGCGCCTGGGCATAGAGGTCGGGTCGCAGCGGCCTGCCGATCTCCCCCACCAGCAGCCCCGCGATCTCCTCGAGCCCCGCGATGTCGGCGCGCTCCGCCGGGCGCTCCAGCGCGCGGATTGCGTCCGTCCGCGACATGGAGCCCGACAGGAAACCGACGGCCCAGCCGAGGTCCATGTGGATGTCGAGATGGGAGAACGCGAGCGGCCGCGTGAAGGCGGTCTGCACCACCATTCCGGCCGGCACGTAGATGGCCCGCGCCATCGGTCGCGGCCCGCCCTCACCGATCACTTCTATTGCGCTCACATCGTCGAAGAAAAAACTCAGCCGTGGATTCGCCGAGACGTAGTATCCCCGGCTGCCCGGGTTTCCGACAGCTTCCCAATATGCGGCGAGGATCGTGTCGAACTGACGCCACCGCACCGGAACGGTACAGTGGATCCTCTCCGTCATACCCGTGAAATCATGGCGATAGCGCACAAGCAGCGCTCCGAGTGGCTTATGGCGAGAGATAGCTGCTAATCTGCGACGCTCACGCAACGGGGCGGCAGACAGTCCGGCTATGGAGATGTATGCCTATCCGCCACGCGATGGCAAGCTTCGAGGCAGGACGTGGCGGACGTACTTGGCCGAGGCTACCCCGGCTCTCACGCGGCAAAGAGCTGCGCGTCGCGACCGCCTGTCTGCAGGAGATCCGCATGGGGGCCGACCTCGACGATGCGGCCCGCATCCATGACAGCGACTCGGGAGATCCACCGCCTCGGCGAGGCCGACGCGCGGTTCGCCTTCGACGTATTCCGGCACAGGTGCGGTCGCGTGCCCGTATGGACCCGCAAGGTCGCGCTCGGCGAGACAGTCGCAATCACTGGACCGAGCGGAAACCGCCTGCCGCCAGCTGAGTGGCGTGCTGACCTTGTCGGTGACGAAACCGGGATCCCCGTGATCGCGCGGATCTTTGCCGGGCTTGCGGCCGGAACGTGTGGTACTACCCGGCTATTCGTACCATCAGAGGACATGTTCAAAGCCTTCGCGCGCCTGAGGGCATGCGCATGATATGGATCCCGCGTGACGGGGGTGTTTTGCCGGCGCATCCCGGTGTCGACCTCCCTATGCCGCGACCCGATACATTCAGCTTCTTTGCAAGGGAACGTGACGACATGCTGGCCGTGAGGGCCCGTCTGATCGAGGCTTCAGCCCTGAAGGACCGGCAGTCGGATCCGATCCCAGTGTTGGATGATGCTCTCCGCCGCTTTTCGCGATCGCGATGGGTCGGACTGGGCCAAGGCACGCGAAGCAGGCGCGACCATAGCAGAGCGCCTCCCTCTTGTTCCGCCGGACGAGATGGAGGCCCTGATGCGGGAAGCCGGGTTCTCTAAAGTTATGTTTTTCTATGCGACGTTCTCGTTCCACGGCTGGGTCGCACGCGCAAAAAGAGACGATTACTCTTTAACTCTGATTCCTCCAGCCATGTTCCGTGGAGCTTCAGGACCTCTGCAATTGAGTGCGAGACATGTCAGCAGGCAATGGCTGGATCATCGCCCGCGGGCGGCCCGCCTCTTCCCAGAGGAAGGCTAGTGTGATCGGCAGGCGGAAACGGCGCGGCCCGGCCGCGCCCGGGTTCAGCCAGAGGGTGCCGCCCGTCTCCTCGATGCCGGGCTTGTGGGAGTGACCGGAGATCACCACGTCCCACACCTCGTCCGACGGATCGGACCGCAAGACCTTTCGATCGTGGATCATGTGGATCCGCAGGCCGGCCGCCGTGAGGTTCAGCGTTTCGGGCAGCGCGTCGGCCCAGGGGCCGCGATCCACATTGCCGCGGATCGCCATCACCGGTGCGATCCGCGCCAGCACGTCCAGATGGTCCGGGTTGCCGATGTCGCCCGCATGCAGGATGCGGTCGACGCCCTCGAGCGCCTCCAGAGCCTCGGGGCGCAAGAGGCCGTGGGTGTCGGAAATGACGCCGATGCGCTCCCCGGAAGAGGACTGGCGGAATGGCTCCATGGGGTTCTCCTTGGGATGTCGGATGTCTGCAACAGCGAAGGCAGGACGTCTCCGCACCGCAGCGATTCTCGATTGCCTTCGCCCCCTGGAAGAACGTCCCGAGAGCGTTCTACCTGCGCGAGCGGTTCCGATCGGGCGTGGAAAGGATTAACCACATCTTAACATATGCTTGTCCGAAAATATATCGAGCCGCGGGAATCATCTTCCGTCGGGGCAACAATCGGCTATTGAGATCTCGCTCGCCGCCGCATTTCCAACACAGAATTCGAGGGGGTCCCCTCAGGAAAAGCGGCGGGTTCGCATTCTCGAACGGCGCGGTACTCCGCACTCGGGTCAGGTTCTTGGTCAGAATATGTGTCGAGTGACCTTTCATTCGTGATCGCGCCCGGGCCCCCCGCCCGGGCGTTTTTCGTCGCGAACTGGCCTCGCATCCGGCCCGGGTGTCACCCCCGCCGCCCAGGATCCCGCCGAGCTCCACGAGCACACGGTCGAACTCGGCCATCGCCCCCTTCTGTCGAAACTGGCGTCGTTCTCAAGCGGCCCCTAACGGGTCGGCATTGTAGCCTCGGTCCCCGAAACGAATGTTGTCCGCCTCCTGAACACGCGCCACGTTCGAGCCGCGCCATACGAGGATTGAGCCTCCTGTAGAACACCGGGAAGGTGACGGAGCGGGCCTCGCACCGCGGCTCGGTTCCCTGATGGTCTCTATTGTGCTCCGATGGGTTAAGCCCGCTCCGGGTCATTCCAGGCAATAGGCTCCGCCCGCTGCGGTGGGGGGGGAGCCGGACAAAAGAAATGGCAAACACCGGGGGCACGCACGTCCGATTGCCGAAGCGAGGGCCCGCGTCCTAGGTTCTATCGCGCGCGAGTGTCACCGAGGATGCTCCGGGAAAGCACACTGGCGCTGCCGAGGCTCGATAAAGAAAATCCGGATTTTCCTGGCCGCCTCGCACCCCGCCACTCGCGGGCAGGCGCCGAGCCCTCGATCCGAGGCTGCCCAGGTCCTGGGTTTTCCACAAAATTCCGACAGGACGGTGCCTTCGCCGGCCGATTGGCGATCCCGGGAGCGCCGCGCATTGCTAGATTGGGGCCAGCCGAAACTCCCGAAGGACATCTGCCCCATGACCTCGACGCCCAACTCACCCGCCACCCGGTCGCCTGCTGCCTCCCTGCCCTGCCCCTCATCTGCCACTGAGGCCCGCCGGTGAGCGAGCGCCGTGACCAGGTCATCAAGCTGCGGCTCACACAGGCGGAGCGCGCGCAGCTCGACCGCCTGTGCGAGGCCGACCGGTCCGAGAGCTGCGCCGCCTATATCCGTCAGAAGGCCCTCGCCCCAGATGTCTCGACGACCGCCATCGCCGAGCTGATCGGACGCACCGGGCTGACCCTCAACATGCTCGACACCGCAACGCCGTTGCAGCTCGGCCGGCTCTCCGCAGACCTGCGGAGGCTCACCGCCGAGCTTCGCAAGCACCGGGCGGACTGAGGGGATGCGCGCGCACAACACATTCCATCCCACGGCAGCGGTGATCCCGGACTACGTGCTCCGGGACGGTGCGGAGTGGATCGGCGGAACGGTCCCAAGGGCGCGCGCCACTCTCCTGCAGGCCCGGATGGACGAGTTCGCCGGCGGTGGGCGCGTCCTGCACATGACCTTGTCGCTGCCCGATCATCTTGTCGCCGACCGCCGCACCTGGATCCGGATCGTCCGGCAGCAACTCGAACTCATGGGGCTGCCTGCGCTGAGCACGCCGTGGATCTCCGTCCGGCATACCGACGCGGACTGCGACCACGTCCATGTCGTGATCGCGCTGCGAAGCTTCGACGGCGTCCCACTCGCCCCGGCGACGTCGAAGGAGCGCACCGACCGGATCCACCGGATGCTCGCGCGCCGCATCGGCCTGCCCGTGCCGGACTATTTCGATTCCCGGATCCCGCACCTTATCCCGCCGACCGTTGCCCGGAAGCTGGACACCGCCGCCAAGCGGCGGCTCGAGGCGGATCTGCGGCAGGTCTTCCGCAGCGAGCGGCCGAGGGACCTCGCCACCCTCGACCTCGCCCTGGCGCGGCGCGATCCGCCCATCCTGCGCATCGAGACCCCGAACAGCCATGGTACCCCCAGCAACCTCTTCCGCCAGGACGGACATTCGGTGTTCGGCGGCGAGCTCGGTCCGGGCTGGGAGCCGCGGCACCTGCGCGCCCGCCTCGCCTTCCACGCCGGGCTCCATCGCCTCGGTCTCCGCCTCTCCGCCCTGGCCCTGCTCCGCGCCCTCGCGGCCCACCCCCATGACATGAAGGATCTCCTCGATGCCCGCTCCCAAAACCTCGCTCACCCTCCCCGACGACTGGCAGGTCCTCCTGACCGCCCTCGAGGGCACGGACCACAAGGTGGACCGGCTCCTGCCGTTGCTCCAGTTGCTGAACGATCCGGAGAACCCGGTGCTGAACCTCGGCCAGACGCTGGCCGACGTGTTATGGGGGATGTCGAAGGACCTGAAAGAGAGCTCCCAGCTCCGGCTGGAGATGAAGGACCTGGTGGAAAAGACGGCGGCGGCGAACGCCAAACTGCTCGAGGAAATCGAAAAGATCTCGAAAGACCTCCAAGAGGAGCGCGAGCAAAACAAGCTGCTGCGCAGCAGGGTCCAGAAGGTCCACGGCCTCATGGTCAGCCCGGCGGGCTGACCTTCGGTCACTGGCTGGCCGGGATCCTCACGATCCTTCATCGCGGCGCCCCCGGCTGGCGCTGGCGGAGGACACCGAAGGGTGAGATCGAGGTCATGTTCCGGGACCAGAGTCTGGCCCTCTGCCAAGACCACGGGTTCAGCATTCTCCGACACGGGCCGGAGGCCGAGCGTTTCGTCGACAGATGGCGCGCGGAGGCCGATCCAAGGGGTGCAGGGGCGGAGCCGGAAGACATCGCCGATGAAGATCCAAGCTTCGATGGTCCCGAACCCTAGTGCAGGACGGACGGAATTTGATGCCCCGGTCGTAACTTCATCCTGCCGGGTTCGGTTCGTTCCGGGTAGGCGAAGGGGACGACTCCATTCCCTTCGAAATCCCCAGCCGGCGGGGCACTGTCCCCTCGACAGCTCACGCGCCGAAGGCGCTTCAAGGCGCGACCGGGCGTCGCTCGGCATCGTCGCTCGGTCTCCGGGACCGGCAAGTCCGGGATCCTCACCGCGCAGCCCGTTGCAGTTCCGGGATGGGTCCCGAACCTGCAACCTGCCTGCTCGCGAGGGGGATACCCCCGTCGATCCCCTCCTCGTCGGTTGCGGTCCGGGCGGCTCCCTTCCCTCGCCTCCTGCGGCCAGCAGCCTGCTGGACCCGGAATGTTCGGGGCATGGATGTCCTGCGTTGGGTCGATGTCCAGAGGCACTGGTACGGTTGAATTGCGCTCCGACTTTTCAGGACCCGGGTACCTTCGACTGCGGCAGACCCTAACCGCGGGGATCTCCGGTGAGCTCGAGCCACTCCATCAGGGCGCGTCGGATCATCTCCGGACGCGTGGGCACATCCGTCTCGACCCGACGCCGGTCGTCAATCGCGTCGATGATCTCTCTCGGCAGTCTCAAATTCACCGCCTCAGAGTCGACGCGCGGGCGTCCTCGTTTTTCTGCCATCACCCGAATCTTTTGTCTTGTTATCTGGTTTTTTGGTGCCATATAATTCGGACATGAGCAAGGGCTCGTACCCCCTTACTCATGTCCTAACCCTGACTGATCCTATGGAGATCACCCATGGCTAACCCCTCGCCTATCACGCCTGCGCGTTTCGCGCCCACCCCGATCTCGTCCGCGTTCACCCAGCTGATCCCGGCACTCTCCGGGT
>NZ_JALZ01000053.1 GCF_000521785.1 Roseivivax halodurans JCM 10272 | reverse complement strand
CATCGCCGCATCCCGGGCCTTTGTGACCGCCTCCATATCCGCCAGGAGCGCGTTCTGCGCGGCGCGCAACGTTTCGAGCTCCGTCGCCGCGTCCGCTGGTATGACTTCCTGGGCTCCGGCCTTCTCGCCGTTTGCGTCGCTTTGGACCTTTGAGGCGGTCAAGAGGGAGGCGTGCCGGGCTTCGAGCGCCGCAATCTCTTCGGAAAGTGCTCGCCGCGCCTCTTCGGCCGTAGAGATCTCTTCGCGCACGCCTTGAACCGCGTCGATCATCTCGCGCATCTCTCTGTCAGCGCGTTTGCGGGTCTGACGCAGCAGGGACTGGGTGTTCTCCAGCATCGTGCGCGCTGCACGCTCCTGATCAATCGCGTTCTGCAACGATCTTTCGACTGTTTCCAACTCGGTGTCGGCCGCAATCTGTGCGCGACTCATGTTACCTGCCAAGGCAACGCAGAGCGAAGCGGCTGCGGCCCATGCCAACGTGCCGCGCATCATTCGACAATCCTCAACCATTCGAGCGGTCCACAAACCATTGACCCAACACCAATCCTAGATCCCCAGGAGCCGTCCCACCAAATAGATTCGGCAGAGGCCGGACGGCATGGGCCAAAGACCTGTACCGACGGGGCAGACCAAAATCATATGTCGCCCGTTGCGCACCGGTGGCCGACAATGATGCGCTTAAGGCCAACTCGTCCGTCCTGGACGAGCCTTGGTGAGGTGGTGCGAGGGCGCTGCGGATCGCGGGTGCCAAGATAAGCTTTTCTTGACGATCAGATCATCGACCAGTCACCGGTCGTGATCGCCCAGACGGCAATGATGCCGTTGGCGGACATATGCGCCACGACCGCGTCGGTTATGCGCCCGCCCGGCCGCATGGCGAGCCAGGCGAAAACCAGGCCGGCAAGCGCCGCGGCGAGCCAGCGGTCATGCAGCACGGCAAACCCGGCGGTGCTGATGGCGACAGCGAGCAGCGCACCCTGCATTCCACGTCCAGCACCCAGCCGGTCGAGCAAGTAGGAGCGGAAGAACAGTTCCTCGATCACCGGAACAAGCAGCGTCGTGCCGATCATGCGCGTGGCGATCCAGATTGCCAGCGCGGCCGGCCCCAGCACAGCGAGCGCGGGGGCCGCGGCATCCGCCGGATGGCTCGCGAGCCAGGCTGTCCCGATTGTCGCTCCAGCGCCAAGCGCCAGAGGGTCGAGACGCCATGCCAGTGCCAAAAGTGGCCGCCGGACCAGCCAGAGTACGGCAAGCATCACCATGGCCCTGAGCGGGTATGCGAGCTCCGGTGCTTGCCAGAAGGTCGAGGCCACAAGCGCACTCAACATGAACACGGCGAAAGGCAGCAGGCGCGCCACGTTCCAATCGTCAAAGAATGGGGCCAAAGCGGGGCCGCGTGCGTGCACGGTCCGCCCCCCCGCGTCTTTTTGAAACCAAGCAATACCGTGGATCGTGGTGATCAAAGCCAGAGCCAGAGCCGAGAACATCAGCCAGCCAGCATGGGAATGAAACCCCTCGACCGCGAGCGTGGGGGAGATATGCACGCCGATCCAGATCAGCATGACGATCCTGAGGATATTCAGTACCCAGGAAAGCGCGAGGGCGATCGGCAAGACCAGCGCAAGCCGGGCGACGCGGATCTCGTGGCGGAAGAGCATGGCATAACCGCCGAGAAAGGCGGTGATCAGCGCCAGCCCTTCGACACCCGAACAGCTCTGGCCGACTTTGATGGCAAAATTGCCGTGCTGGAGCACGTATTCTTCGGGATAGGACAGCAGCTCGAGCCCAACTGCGCCGGTCGCAAAGGTAACGGCGTCGAAGCTGAGCCGGGTGAAGGCGGCGATGTGCCAAAGCGGGAACAGCGTGTCGGCAATCTCGGGCAGCGCAAAGCCGGCGAGAACGAGGATCCAGAATGCAAGGCCCATGCGACGGCCGGCCATGCTCCAAGCGGACCAAGGAGCGGTGGCGCGTAGGGTTGCGGCGGCGAGGAATGCAACACCCGCGCCCCAGGCGGTGACAGCGAGTAAGAGATGTCCCAGGGACGGCAGCAGGGCCGCGAAGGCGATGAGCGTGGCGCCACCCGCCGCCAGCAGAAGCGCCGGCATGGCCGTGGCAGTTCCAAGCACGGCGGTGAGCGGAGCCGCGCGGCGGGGGCGCGCGGCAGCGTAGAGCCCGCCGAAGAGCAGCACGGCCAGCGCGCGCTCGGTCAGATGGGCAGAGAACTTGCAATATTTCCAGGAGGCGACGGTGGCGCAGTCCTCTCGGAAGAGCGCGTCGAAGACAAGGCTGGCGAAGGTCAGCCCAACCGCGGCGATAAGCGCCGCGAGTGCGAACCGGCGCAGGCGCAGTGCGCGGGCGTCGAGGGGAAGCGAGAGCATTGTCATGGGGTATGGCCGGTGGGGCAGGGGGCCGGGCCGCTAACGGCCTGGCCAGGTGTATGTGCTGGCCGGTCAGGCGGCGCGACGGCGACGCTCCCAGATCAATGCTACAACGGCGCGCCCGGCGCGGCGATGGCCGCGGTGCTTTCCAGCGCGCTGATCTCCGGGACGTCTGCGCATGTGCCTGTCCACGCGCCATTGGTCGTGGCATGGGCCGTCGAGGCGCTCGGCGTGAGTCCGGTCGCGCCAAGACAGATGGGTGCATGTCCTCGGCTTCGATGGTGATGCAATCGGCTTGTTTGGGAGGGAGTGCACTCGCCGGCGCCGAGATCCTTCGGTTACCCAATCACCGCAGACCTCGCCATCGGAGAGCACGGTAAGCGTGATGCCAGCAGCCAGAACGCCGTAGGCGTCATCGAAGGTGTAATGGTTGGCGCCCGAGCCTTCTTGCTCGATTTCGATCAGCAGGTCGTCCTGGCCGTTGTCGCCACATACCCAGAAATACTTTTCGGCGTAATCCTGGCCGCCATTGCCTTGTTCAGGGCCATCCTCTCCCAGCGAAGTGCTGACAGTCTGGTAGCTCCTATCGCTGGCTTGGTCGTGGTCATCGCCCGAGAGTGATTTGTCGGTGTCCTTGACTGTGACGCAGAGCGTCGCCGAGGCGGGCATCGTGAACATATCACCCCAGGAGACCTGACCGGGAGCGCCTGCATTTTGCAGATCGAGTTCGGTGAATGCCGTGAAACCATAATAGTCCGACTTGGAATAGTAGTAGGTCACGAAATGTCCTTCACCTGAAAATTGTTTCAAAAACGCCAGGCTGCGGGTGTTAGACGCTCTGCCCAAAAGTGCGGGCGATTCGCCCGGTAAGATCAATGTGATGAAGTCTGAAAAGGGTCTTACCCTCTGTCAACGACCATGAGTGATGCGGGCAGGCGCATGAAAGGGCTTCGGAGGCGCAAGGACCGCAGGAGGCTTTATGGCAATGTGCGGCGCTTTTGGCGGCACTGCTCCCCCGGCCGGACGTGGACCCTCTGTGCGCGGATCCCGGAAAACGTGGCCATGCCGCTCTCGCATCACTTGATTGTTGAACGGCAGAACATGTCCCGCACCCCGGCGGCTCGGGTAACTCACAACATAGGTTCGGCTATCGAACGAGGGTCACTAAGCTTACAGAACAATCAGGCGATTGAGCGCTATCGCGAGCACAAATGTTGTTTTGTTGTCCACGTTGCGCTACATGCACTCCATGCCTAGGCTTTCCATCGATATCACCCCTGAAGAGCACCAGAAGCTCAAAGCCATCGCGGCCCTTAAGGGACAGAGTATAAAGGACTATGTCCTGAACTGTACCCTCCGTGAGGCTCCTGCCCTCGACGGCATGAGCGAGGACGAGGCCTTCAGCGCCTTGGCGAATTTCCTGAAGCCTCGGATCGAGCAGGCGCGTCACGGTGAGCTATCCACCAAATCCCTTGGTGACATCCGCCGCGAAGCGCGCAAGCAGGCGGGACTGTAATCGGCTGCATGACGGCGTACGGCCTATCACTCGCAGCCGAAGACGATTTGCGAGGCATTTGGCGCTACACTTACGACACGTGGGGTGCCGAGCAGGCGGATAAGTATTTCGACCAGATCGAGGCATGCTGTGATGCCGTAGGCGCAGGGCGCGCACGATACAAGTCTTTCAGCGCACTGCCCGATGGCGTTCAGATCCATCGCTGTGAGCGCCATTATATCGTCTGGCTAGTTGGCGAGCGTCCGATCATCATCGCCATTCTACACGAGAGAATGGACTTCGTGCAGCGTCTCAAGGACCGATTTTAGCTTGGCCTTTACCCGTGCCCTCTTCTCGTGACTGAGAGAAGAGAGAGCCTCATTCTCCCGCGGTCTCGCCGCTGATCAGGCTGCCGTGGTCGCAGCCCTGACGGAGCCCTGGTCTCGTCACTACGCGCATGGATGGTCGTCAATCTTGTACGTCGGAGCCCTGCTGGTCATGGATGCGCCGGCACTGACGAGGGGTTAGGATTCTCGTATCGAGGCTTTCCGGTTGCAATTTCTTGATCGACCGATCGTCTGAGACAATGCGGTACGTCTTCGTTGCTCCCGCCGGTTTTTGCCCTGTCCCCAGGGCTGTGAATGTGATCTTGTTCAACCCCGGCAGCATGTCGGTGTCATAGTTTGGCGCCGCACGCTGGAGAATCCCGCGGACTGAGCCGAGATCGATGTACTCGCCCATCGCCATCGGGCCCTGCGTGGTTCCGCGAAGCCCTTCGGACCTCTCCTCTTCAGGCAATTCGCGCCTATCGGTCACGTAATGCGTGCTCTCACCATCACCCTCTATGTCCATAGTGACGAGCACGTCCTGAACATAGATCGGCTCGTAGCCGAGGTTGCTTAGAATGATCTTGGCGTCCATTCCCTCGCCCGACCCGCGGTTCATGCTGAGTGTTGGCCGGCGCTGCCGCAATACTCCGGACAAGAGCATCTGAAGATACACCAGCCAGATCAGTGCTGTCGCGACGGATGTCAGGGTCTGTACGAGCGTCGAATGTTCAGAGATCCAAGTCATTATGTATTTCCACCGAAAAAGCGGAGGCCGGGTGTCTCCGTGCGAATGAGCGTCGGCACATCGCATCCGCTTTGACGTCATGCCAGACCCGCCGAATACGAGGTGCTGAAACGCAACTGGAGGAGCCCTCTTGTCGGAAGCTATCAGGTTTTCCGCGCGGGCATCAGTGAGGCATCACCCATTGCCTGACCGCGGTTTTCCGTCGAGCAAGAGTGTCAACGTCGCTTCCGCGAGCACCACCTCGACGATCTCCTCAGCTGCGCAATCCTCTTTGACACAAGCTCGGCCGGATACGGCTTCGGAGAGGCATCTTCCTGTCCCTGGAGGGCTATCCTTCGAGTGTTTTGCCCTGCGGGCAAGCCGGGCGGTTCAGACTGACCGGCGCGCCCGTCACGCGACGCCCGTCACATCCCATGTTCCTGTCGAAGCAGATCGCCATCTCACCGCGCTTGGGACGCGCGGCATTGTCGGCGGATCGGGTCGTCGTGCGGTAGCGGGTGGGTGCAGGCTTCGGCATGCCTCCCCCCCTAACGAGATGAATTTCAAATGTGACTCCTGCCTCGGCCTTCGTTCTGCGCAAGATCGCCTCCCCCGCCTCCCTCATACTTGTTGACATAGGGTCAAAGTCTTTCCACACTTTCGCCACATTGTTCCTACCGGGCGACTCGCCCGCACTTTTTAGCAGGACGCCTAACAGCAGCGGCCTGGCCTTTCTGAAACGCTTTTGAGCGAAGGGTATTTCGTGGCCTATTACTATTTAAATATTCCAAACCAGACCATTACGATTTCACCGCATTTTCCGGACCCGATCTGCAAAATGCACGCGTCCAGAGTTGGGCCACAGCGGTGACATTTTCCCGATACCCGCTTCGGCGCCGCTCTGCTTCACAGTCAACGGCCGCAAAAAATCACTCCCGGGTGATTCCTGCAATCACGCCAGAGATTAGAATTACCAGACCGCCAACATTTCGCGAGAGGACGGCCCCGAATAGGGCAATGGCGGATGAGAGTATTGCCGTCGATGTCGATCCTGCACACGTGATCGTGGTTGTCCCCGCCCTGAACGAGGCACAGCATATCGCGGACTGCCTCCAGTCTCTGGCGAGTAGCGACCCCTTCATGGCGAATGTGCGGATCGTGGTCGCCGATGGCGGCAGCACCGATGGCACGCAGGCTGTGGTAGAGGAGCTGCGTGACCGCTGCTTTCCCAACTTGAGTCTGATCGACAATCTCGACCGGCTGCAATCGGCGGGACTGAATGCAGCCGTGGACCGTTGCGCCGGGCCGGAGCATACGATCCTCGTACGCTGCGATGCCCACGCGGTCTATCCTGAGGGCTATGTGCGCCGGGTCGCTGCCGCGCTGGAGGCCCGGCCCGAGGCGGCGTCGGTGGCCACGGTGATGGATGCACGCGGCGAGTGCTGTTTTGCCCGTGCCGCGGCCTGGGTGGTGGACACGCCGCTAGGCTCAGGCGGATCGGCGCATCGTGGCGGGACACGGTCCGGATGGGTGGATCACGGGCATCATGCAGGGTTCCGCCTATCCTGGTTCAGACAAATCGGAGGCTACGATTCGAGCTTCTCCCACAACGAGGATGCGGAATACGACGTCAGGCTTGGCCGCGTAGGCGGTCGAGTCTGGCTCGCCGCTGACATTCGCCTCGGTTACTTGATGCGCGACACCCCCCGAAAGCTGGCGCGGCAGTACTGGAACTATGGGTGCGGTCGCGCGCGCACCGTGCACAAGCACCACCTCCGTCCAAAGCTGCGCCAGCTCGCGCCGGCGGTGAACATGCTTCTCCTTCTGTTGACGGGGCTTTGGGCAACCCTCTGGCCACCCGCCTTGGCTTACCCCCTGGCCTATCTCATGGCGCTCGCGGCGGTGTCACTCATAGGGGTGGTCTCGTTGCGCTCGGTTTGCGGGGTTTTTGCAGGACCGGCGCTTGGGATCCTACAAATGGCCTGGGGCGCGGGGTTTCTGAGCGAGAGACTGGCAGCACTCCGCGGTTCAGCGCATCGTCCGCCGAATACGAGTGTTTCGCGATCCTGATGCCGCGGACAATTGCACCAGCCCGAGCTTGATCGGTGTTCACGCTTGGGGCAAACTCGTGACGTACGCCAATTTTCGGCGGACCGGGCCAATTTCAGGCCCCGATTTTTGTAGCGAGATATTTGCAATGGACGATTCAGGGGTCTTCGAGACCGATACGCGTGATCTTGTCCTGGTCGTCGACCTCGACGGCACGCTGATCCGCACAGACATGCTTTACGAAACATTCTGGGCCGCCGTCTCGCAGCGCTGGACCAACGGTTTTGCTGCGGCGATGAGCCTGGCGGGCGGGCGCGCTGCCTTAAAACGACGGCTGGAGGCGCTTGGCGCGGTTGATCCAGCATCACTGCCTTACGACCAGGACGTGCTGTCTTACCTGCGCGCTTGGCGGCTCGGGGGCGGACGTGTCGCGCTCGTTTCCGCCTCTGACCAGCGGGTGGTGGAGCGCATCGCCACCTATCTGGGCCTTTTCGACGAGGCGCATGGTTCGGACGGAACGCAGAACCTCAAGGGGGAGACCAAGGCCGAATTCCTGCGCGGACGCTACGGCGCCGGGCGCTATGCCTATATCGGCGATTCTGAAGCCGACCTCGCGGTCTGGTCCGGCGCCGCGCGCGCGGTGACGGTTGGTGTCACACCCGCATTGGCGGTGCGGGCGGAGGAGGCGGCGGGTGTGGTCGAACACCTCTCGCCTAGGCAGAGGCGGCTGAGGCCGCTGATCCGCGCTATGCGTCCGCACCAGTGGCTGAAGAACATTCTGGTCTTCCTGCCGATGATGGCCGCGCACCAGTTCACCGCGGGCACCATCGGCCAAGCGGTCCTGGCATTTGTGGCCTTCAGTCTTATTGCGTCTTCGGTCTACCTGCTGAACGACCTCCTGGATCTCTCCGCGGACCGCGCGCATCCCCGCAAGCGCAACCGGCCTTTCGCCAGCGGCGCGCTGCCCCTCTCTTGGGGAACCCTCCTGACGCCCGCGCTTCTGGTCGCGGGCTTCGCCATCGCTACGGTGCTTGGGCCTGCCTTGGTGGGGGTCATGGCGCTCTACTACGTGACCACCACGCTCTATTCCTTCTCACTCAAGCGCAAACTCGTCATCGACATCTGTGCGCTGGCGAGCCTTTACACGCTCAGAATCGTGGCGGGTGGCGTGGCCACGGGCATTCCGCTTTCGGTCTGGCTGCTGGCGTTCTCGATCTTCTTCTTCTTTGCGCTCGCCGCGATGAAGCGGCAGGCCGAACTTGTCCATGGCGCCGCGGCCGGGCAAGATCAGGCGCATGGACGTGGCTACCGGACGAGTGATACGCCGCTGGTGGCGAATATGGCGGTGTCGTCTGGCTATGTCTCGGTGCTCGTCATGGCGCTTTATCTCAACACCGTGGCGGTGCGTGATCTCTATGCCGAAACCGCGCCGCTCTGGGGCATCTGCCTCGTGCTGCTGTTCTGGCTCAGCCGGATGGTGATGATCACCCATCGCGGCGACATGCATGACGATCCCGTCGTCTTCGCCGCCAAGGATCGCGTCTCCATGCTCTGTGCGGCGATCATCTTTGGGTGCGCGGTGGCGGGAGCGATGTGGTGACACGCTTGGGATTGGCTCTGCGCTATGCCGGATTTGCGGTCCTGGCCACATTGGCGAATCTCGGGGTCCAGCGCGCCGTGCTGTCGCTGGGAGACGGGGGGCAAGTATTCCTGGCGGCGCTGTTCTTGGGTACGCTGGCAGGGCTGGTGCTGAAATACATGCTCGACAAGCGCTGGATCTTCGATGACCACTCGACCGGGGTTGCAGCCCATGGGCGAAAGTTCTCGCTCTACACGATCATGGGCCTTGTCACGACCGCGATCTTCTGGGGCGTGGAGACAGCGTTCTGGTTGGCATTCCAGACCGATCCCATGCGTGAGCTGGGTGCCATCCTGGGTCTCGCGATCGGCTATGTCGTGAAATATCGGCTCGATCGGCGGTTTGTGTTCACCGATGCAACGCTTGCCCAGGCCGCATGAACACGACCGCTTCAGCGCTGGCATGCGCGGCGCAGAACCTCCCGGGCCACACTTGGCGCGGTCGTGAACTTGATCCCCTGCAGACTGACGAGCCCCCTTGGACCGCCGTGAGCGCTGTGGTCGAGAAGGATGTCGCGGTCGATGAGCCCGGTTTCACCCATCATGGTTCCGGGCAGCAGACCCGAGGTCACCGAGACCACGGAGACGTCGGCCGCGCCGAAACCGGGCAGGGCCCGCTCGATACGGGCAAGGAAGGCCGCGATGGCGCCCTCCGGGACACGGGCCGTGTCGGCGGGTCCCTCCTGTGGCAGGTACACCGTGCCTGCGAAGGTGCGCGAGCCCGAGGGGCGCAGGAACAGCATGTCCGACGCGGTGCCGTCGGAAATCGAGAGCGCCTCGGCCGCCGGGGGAGGGCGGTCGATCAACAGGTTGAAGGCCAGCACCGGTGGGGCAAATCGGGTGGTGGATATGGGGTCAAAGCGGCCAGCGAGTTCCGGGGCCCAGGAGCCGGCCGCGTTGACAATTCTCGGCGCCTCGAAGTCCTGGCCACCGGCGGAGAGGCCCGTGACCCGGCCCGTATCGTCATGGCGGAGCGCCTGCGCTTCGACCCCCTCGCGGATCTCGAGGCCTGCGGCCCGCGCGCGGGCCGCCAACGCGGCGATCAGTGCGGGCCCATCCGGCACGACCAGCTCATGCCAGAGCGCACCGCCCCGGAGGCCAGTCCGGGGTACAAGCGGGGCACGGCGGGCAACGTCATCGGCGGACAGAACCCGCCCGGGCGGCACCTTTCCCGCCTGCGGAACGCGCATGTTCCGATCCGGCCCCAGAGCGCGGTTGACCATCATGGCGGCACGCATCACCGCCGGTCGCTTCAAGCCTCGCCGATAGAGTGGCATCAGGAAGGGCTGCGGCTCGACGAGTTCGGGGAAGGCGCGCAGGAACCAGCGGCTATCAACAAGAGAGGCGCGAAAGCGCAGAATGTCGAGGCGCTGAAGATAACGCAGGCCGCCATGGAGGATTCCGAACCAGCCGCCAGTGGCGCCGCCGCCGAGCCGCCGGCGCTCGATCAGCAGTGTACGCCACCCGGCTTCGGCGGCGAGAAGGCCGATCGTCAGCCCGTGGATGCCGCCGCCTATCACGATGACATCGAACCGGTTCATCTGCATTCTGTCGGTCCATCTCGCCTCGTGCCGCAGCAAGGATACGCCCGACGGTGCGCGCTGCAAGGCGGAGGAGGTCGCGGATGACCGAAGTGCTGCCCATCGACACGCATGTCCATCTCCATTCCGGCATGGAGCCCGAAGCTTGTCTCGACGCGGCGCATCACAACATGTCCGGCGTCTGGGGACATCAGCGGACCGGAGCGCTGTTCCTGGCAGATGTCCCTGGCGGGGTCCGGCTCGATGACCTGCCCTGCCGCCTCGGGCGCTGGACGCTCGACGCAACCGAGGAGACGGTCAGCCGTATCGCGCGGTGCGACCATGGCGGGACGCTGATCCTCGTTGCCGGACGGCAGATCGTAACCGCCGAACGGCTGGAGGTTCTCGGGATCGGTCATGCTGCGCCGGTCCCCGACGGGATGCCGCTGGCTGCAACTGTGCGGCAGGTGACGCAGGCGCAGGGGATTGCGATCCTGCCCTGGGGGGCGGGCAAATGGACCGGAGCGCGGCTCGCGGCCCTGCGGTCCCTGGTGACCGAGGCCCGCGGAGCGCGATCGGTCTTCCTCGCCGATAGCGGCGTGCGACCGGCTCTGCTGCCGCGGCCGCGCCTCTTCGCTGAGGCCGAGGCATCTGGGTGGCGTGTGCTGGCCGGGACCGATCCGCTCCCCCTGCCAGGCGAGATGCAGAAGCCCGGGCGGCTCGGCAGTCTCGTCACTTGCGCCTGGACTGTCGAGCGGCCTTTCGCAGCGCTGGCTGACGCCTTGCAAACGCTCGATGCGTCGCCGCCGCGCTACGGCCACCTCGAATCTCTGCCGCGGGCGGTGCGCCAGCAGGTCGCGATGCAGTGGCGCAAGCGAGCGGGCTAGACAAAGATGCCGAATACGCTGGCGCATATCGGGGTGCAGACGCTGGTGACGCGCGGCCTGATGCGGGGCGCCGACATCAAGTGGATCTGGCTCGGCTGCATCATTCCCGATCTGCCATGGATAGGGCAGCGTATCGTGCAGGCGGTCCGGCCTGACATGTCACTGGTGGATCTGCGCCTCTACGCCATTGCGCAGAGCTCTCTTCTCCTGTGCGTAGTCCTGTCGGCAGCACTGGCGCTGTTCAGCCGAGCGCGCATTCGCGTTTTCGGCATCCTCGCCGGGGGTAGTCTGTTGCACCTGCTGCTCGACGCGATGCAAACAAAATGGGGCAACGGTGTCGTGCTCGGCGCGCCCTTCGACTGGACGCTGCTGAATTTTGAACTGTTCTGGCCGGAACATCCTCTGAGCCTTGCCCTGACCGTGCTGGGGTGTCTCGTCGCTGCGTGGACATTCCTGCGCGCGCCACCGGACACGAGTGATCTTTGCCTGCCGGGCGGCGCGGGTGGCATGGCTGCGGCCGCGCTTCTAACCATCTGGCTCTTGGGACCAATGCTGCTCATTCCGGGGGCCGAGCGCGCCGATCTGCACCATGCCGCAACATTGCGCTTGGGCCCGACCGAGCGTGCAGGCCGGGCCATTGCCTTCGACCGCGCTCGCGTGACCGGAGAGGGCGGGCAGGCGCAGGTCTGGTCGGGCGAGACGCTGTCCTTGACCGGCCACCGGCCGGAGGAGAGCGGTACAATTTCGCTTCGCGGGCAATTTACAGGATCGGGTGCAGTGGTGGTGTCAGAACATCACACTCACATCTCGGGATTGCGTGACTACGCCAGCTATGTGGGCTTGATTCTGGTTGCGGCACTTTGGGTCTTGGCTTTCGCGCTCCCGCAGCGGCGTCACTCCAACAGCCCCTAGGAGAGCCATGGAGATAAGACCCTTACATGTAAATCTTATCGAGGATGCCTTTCGGAAAACCATCTGACGCATTCAGGCCTCCGCCGATCCGCTTTGGCTCCCGAAGGGTCCATTTACACATGACGTTCGAGATGAACCCGGCGCCGCATCTTGGAAAAATTGAGCCCTTGGATCGATTATTGGTCCTTGTCGCTCGCTGAGGGTCAGGCTGTGGGAACCCGGGCGTGGCAATGCGGCCTGACAGCTCACATGCCCCGCGGTGTCGGCTGACGGACATCTCCAAGACGGCCGCCAGGCAGTTCTTGTGACATCATCGATCACGTTCAGGATGCGGAGGCGAGGTTGAAGACAAGGTGCTCGGGCACGAAGTCGAGCGACCAGCCGGCGTTCCCCGGCAAGCTCGCGCGCCCCGCTCCCGCAGATCATTGCGATCTCTTCGCCTTCCGGTCCTCGCACCAGGCCAGATTCTGCCCGCAGATTGAAAAAGCCGGGAGCACAGCACCAGTGGCAAGACTGTGCCTATACTCTACGCGGCAGCTTCACATGCCATCTTAAATATCTATTGCTCCGGCCATGAGTCGCAGCTGGCCCCGCACATGCCTTGCTCTTTGCTTTGCCGCGGTGCTTGCGGGGTTGAGCGGCATGTCCGCCCATGGAATGGCACCGGATCGCAGCGAGGCCCATCAGCACGCAGCTTCGCATCCCCATTGTATGGCGCAGGAGGAGCGCTGCGATCTTGGCGAGAGCCATCAAGATCACCGATGTCCGTTCTGTCACAAGCTGCCGGATGCGCCGCGGATCACCGCACCGGAGAACGGTGCTCGCATCGCCCGAACGATCCGGAACATGCAGTGCCCCAATCTCGTGCCCGTTTTCACAAGCTTCAGGTCACACGCGCCGCCAAGGGCTCCGCCCTCTCACGCTTGACCGCTGAGACCTTCGGGGCGCTCTTGCGACAAACCTGGCTTCACCACGACGGATAGCATCCGGTCGGGGCAATGTGACACGCGCGGCCCCAGCCTGCATGTCCTGACGCGCTCGCGCTTGCGAAAGCCATTGGCGACGGAGAGCCCACGAGCAGGGATCAGCGCCTTCAGGGCCTGACCGGAAGGCCCTCGACATCACCCCCCGCTCGGCACCTCCCGCAGCGGCTCTCATAGCTTTTCCAGGACCCAACATCATGTCACAGGCAGCTTCGCGGACAGGCACGTCCGCGCTCTATCGCGCCGTCTGGCGCTGGCACTTCTACGCGGGGCTCATCATCCTGCCCTTCGTCATCCTCATCGCGATCACCGGCGCGATCTACCTCTTCAAGGACGAATACACACTCGCGGCGCAGTCCGATCTGCGCATCGTCACGCCGGAGGAGAGGGCCCCCCTCGCACCCTCGGCGATCACAAGTGCGGCGCTCGCGGCGCATCCCGGCACCCTCAAGTCCTACACGCCCGCGACAGGACCGGATCGCTCGGCGGAGGTGAAGATCACCGGCGAGGGCGGTGCAACCGACATCGTCTTCGTGAACCCCTACGACGCCACGGTCCTCGGCACCGCCTGGGATGCGGGCGCGTCGGGCTCGCCCGCCATGCACGTCGTGCGCAAGCTGCACTCGCTCGAATATGTGGGCTGGTGGGGCAACCGGATCGTCGAGGCAGTCGCGGGCTGGATGGTGCTGCTCGTCGCGACCGGCATCTATCTCTGGTGGCCGCGCGGTCGGAACGTGGGTATTGCCCGGCCCCGCAAGACCACGGGCCGCCCGTGGTGGCGCGACATCCACGCGGTCACGGGCATCTACACCGCAGGCTTCATCGTCTTCCTCGCTCTTACCGGTCTGCCCTGGTCGGGCATCTGGGG
>NZ_JALZ01000052.1 GCF_000521785.1 Roseivivax halodurans JCM 10272 | reverse complement strand
AAGTTTCAGCCGAAAGGCTTTAAAGGGCACGGCGTCCGACAATGGAAAACTGCAACATGTGGAGTGTCATTCCGCGCCTTCGTTCCTCAGAGCCATCAGTTATGGCGACGACGTTCGGGAAGTTCCACGAATTGCAGGCGATCTGTGCCAGTAAGCGGAATTGCGGAAAAGTCGAGCTTCAGCTCTCCTAGCCATGTGGACCCGAAGGCCCTGACCAGTTTTGCGTGCGTCAAATCCCGGCCCGCCTCCACCAGCACATCCGCCAGTATCGCTCCGGCGAGCCGCGCATGGGCCTGGATAAGCGACGTCTCGCCGTCGCCTCGCATGTCGAGCAGCGTTGACATCTCGATGACCGCGACCGCCGATCTCTCGTTGGGTACGCCGCGAAGTCGGGTCAGAGCCGACCCACCGATCCAGAGCCGCGCTTCGGGCGCCGCGGCAAGGGCCTCTGGCACGGCCTCGGCATCTAGGATGACGAGTTCGCGCGTGTTCGGGCCAGGCGCGTCATCGAGATCCGCGCCGGCGAGGTTCAGCGCCAACGCCAGCGCATCCGCCTCCGGTCCCGCCGGCACTACGGCGACCGGCCCGTCGGTCGAGACTGCGATCCTTTTGGCAAGGCTTCGGCGTGCGTCCCTTGCGGATGGCAGGAAATCTCGCACCAGCGTCGGATCCTCGTCGCCCGTAAGTTGTCCCAGCGGGAACAGCACCGGAATCCCTGCGTCCAGAAAGGGCGTCATCGCCGTCCGAGGTAGAGCGAGGCAAGCGAGGATGTCCAGATCCTCGGCCGAAACCCCCGCTTCCACTGTGATCAGTTCGATCCGCCGTCCATGAACCTGCGGCCCCCCTAACCGGTCACGCATGGACCGCTCCAGGATCTCGCGATATCGCGCGCCGGAAGGGTCGTGCAGGTGCGACATGTTGGCCAGGCCGATTGCGATGCGATCCGCAGTGACGCCGCGCCGCTGCGCTTGCGGCAGAAGCCGCAGCCAGGCGAACAGGTCTTCGGCTTCCGACGCGTGCAGGTCGTAGCGCGGCATCAGACGGCTGAGCGTCCGGCCGCCGGCCGCATGACCCTCGGTCACGGCCGCCGCGAAGCGGCGCGCATCGTAGGAGGGTCGGTCCGCGGTGGCCCGCGCGAGATTGGGCCCATCGATGGGCGGGACGCGGCCTTCCCGGCCGCCCAGGCCGTCACGCCCGTGGCAGGACATGCAAGGCAGCCGCGACAGCCTGTCCTGCGCCGCGTCGGATCGCACCGCGCCGGCTTGGCCGAGAAAGATCGCGCGGCCCTTCTCGGCATCCCCGGACAATGCGGCGCTCGCCGGGGCCATGAAGAGGAGGAGCGCCGTCAGGCGCAGCGATGCGCCGTCACCGATCCATCGCATCGACAAGCCGTTTCAGCTGTTCAGCGTCCGGCATGGTGACCGAGCGATAGAACCGGCCTTCGGAGGCCTTGCCGACGAGGAACATCGGATCGTGCAGTACAACGTCGACATAGTCGGCGTCGAACGCCTCTAGGACCCGATCGACCTCGGGCGGTACCCCGGTCAGCCATGACCACCGCTCGCTCGCCCCGAAGGTCTCGGCCGCCCTGCGCATCAGATCGGGCGTGTCGTTCGTCGGGTCGATGGTGATCGAGAGCAGCTTGACGGGCGCGTCCGGTGGCAGGATGCCGTCGAGATCGGCCATCACGACGTTGCCCAGCGGGCAGATCGTGTCGCAGGTCGTGTAGCTGAAATTGATGACGAGAGTCTGCCCGTCGGTCAGCGGTCCCTTCAGGCGGTGCGGCGTTGCATTCTGGTCGATGAGGGTGACGTCAGGCAGCGCGAGCCGCTCCAGCTCGAACTCGCCGGTGGTCGCTCCGAGGTCATGCGCCTGTCCCGTTGCGACCCAGACGCCGAGACCCGCGGCGAGGGACAGGCTAGCGCAGACCGCTAGGAACATGCGTGTTCTCATGGGGATGTTACCTCCTGTTCCGTTGCCGTGACGATGGCTGCGGAGACGAGCGCAAGCGGTGCCGGAAGGTCCAGCGGCTGCAGGGCGTAAGGGCCGGCATGGGGCAGGTCGAGCCGGACGCGCAGCCGCCCGTCGGCGCCGCGGCGGGCGACGACGCGGGTGGACCAACCGCTGAGCATGCTCGGCACCATGAGGGTCAGGCGGTCGAGTTCCACCGCTTCGCCGGCCGCATCGACGAGCGTAAGCGCCACATCCTGCGGCTCGTCCACGCGAGGGGACGGCTCGGGATCGGGGACGAGCCGCACGGGGACGAGCCGGCGCCGCTCGATCTCGCCCTGGATGGAGAACGGCAGGCAGGTAGACAGATCACCCAGATCGGTGGTCACCACCAGCTCCCAGGGCCCGGGGGCGAAGGCCCAGGCGGTCTCGAACACGCCGGGGCTGACCTCTTCGAAGGAGCGGTCGACCGCGTGGACGGCCGCCGGCATGCCACCGCGCAGGCGTACCGAGTCCATCGGCGGCATCTCGACCGAGGACGCGACCTCGCCGATGATCCAGCCGGTGCCTGCCTCCGGCGAGACTGCGAGGATCTGCGGGGAGGGCAAAAGCGGCACGAGCAGGCGTTCGGCCAGCTCGGGCGGTGTGGTCGACGAACCGAGATTGACCTGCCGCAACACCGCAGGACGGCCGAGCGCGACCGTCGCGAGGTCGATCGCGCCGACGAAGCCGCCGTCGAGGCTGAGCAGATAGGCCGCGTTGTCGGTGAAGGTCACCGCCGAGACCGTGGCCGCGTCGAGCGAGACCTGCTGTACCACCCGCCCGAGCGCCAGATCGACGAGCGCCACGAGCGCGTCGCCAGGCGTCCAGAGCACTGCGATACGCCCGCCCGGCCCGGTGGTGACACGCTCGAAAGGCACGCCGAGCGGCACCGCGATGGCGCGAGCGGGTGCGTCGGCGTAGTGGATCGCGGCCATGTCCGCGCCGCGGGTGACGGCGATGATTCCATCCCCGCCCACTGGCGCGAGCGCGGCGACCGGAGCGTCGAGGCGCGCCGTCATCACCTCGTAGCCGGTATCGGCGTCGAGCATCCGGACGGCACCGCTATCGGTATGGGCGAGCAGCAGGTTGTTCTCGGGGTCTTCGGGCCGGGTGAGGCGCACGGGCCCCGTCATCTCGTTCCGCGACAGCTGCGCGCCGCCGGGAGAGAGCGCGATCAGTGCGCCCGCGGCGGTGCCGACCCAGATCCGCCCGCCCCGCGCCACCGCGAGACCGGTGACGGCATAAAGGCCCTCCGAGACAGTTTCGCGCTCTGGGCCGACGAGATCGGCTGCCACGATCCGCCCCGCGCCGTCGGCGTAGAGCGCGCGCATCGCGCGGCGGTCGATCGCCATCGCCTCGGGGGCGCGGCCGAGGGCATGGGCCGCCACCATGTTGGACGAATAGAGATTAAGTTTCGGGTCGATCACGCTCAGTGAGGCATCGCGGTTCAGCGCGGCGAGCAGGATGCCGTTCAGATCGACCGAGCCGGTCGGGATTCGCCGCGTGGCGCGGAAGTTCTGCGCCGCGCGCGCGCAGGACGCATCGTCAGCAGCGCGCGGCCGCGCCCAGGCCCGGACGTTGAGATCCCGCGGCGCCGTGCCGGTGGCGGGGTCGGTCAGGGTCAGCCGCAGGCGCACCTTCTGCCCGCCTTCGGGGACCACGGGCCGGGCACTGATCGGATCGACGAGCGCCAGCGCCGCGGTCAGGCTCGTCTGTGCGGCGAGCGGCGCGGCGGCGAGGGCCGCGACGAGGAGGGCGGCCGCGCGGATCAGCGTTCCGGCCTCCGGCAAGACGATCCCTCGTACTGCTCCAGCGGGACGCCTCGGAGCGTCTCCTCGTCGATGACGTCGATGAGCCCCCAGACACCGCCGGAGCGCAGATGGGTGGGTCCGTCGAAGAACAGGTAGCAACCCGCCTCCAGCGGTTTCCTGAACGAAGCGGTCAGGGCCTTGCCGGGTCCGAGAAGCGCGGCGCGGGGGAAGCCGAAGCCTGGGAAAAGGTCATCGTAATCCTGGCCCACCGTGGCGAGCGCCCGCTGCCGCGCCCGGCCGCCGGGATGGACGGCGTGGATCACCATCTCCTCGCCCGCCACCGCGCGCACCACCGGAACGGGGGCTTCGGGCCAGCTCGGCACCTCGTTATCCGCCAGCCGAAAGAACGAGGCGGAGGTATCGTCCGGATCGCCGGCGGCGCCGAATTCGAAGGCGTTGAAATCGTAATGTCGCTCGATATCTGTGCCGTTGCCCTGCCAGCCGCGCAGGCGGATGTCGAACGGCTCGCTCCGAAAGCTGATCCCATTCTCGCCGAAATCGTAGCTGTCGTCGCAGACGAGGCAATCGGCCACGATCTTCTCCAGCGTCGGGTCCTCGCGGTCGGTGGGGTTCACGAAGATGTCGGGGAACCACGGGAAAAGGGGTTGGAGGTCCGGCCGCTCGAAGAGGTCGGGCACCCGCTCGCGCAGAATCTCCAGATCGACAACGATAAGACCCTCCTGCGGGGCCTCCGTGCCATCCGTACGGCCGAGCAGATCGCCGAGCGGCTGCACCACGACCGTTTCGTCGCGCGTCTCCGCGGGCTCGGCGCCACCCCCAGTCTCGCCATTCTCCAGACCGCCGATCGCGGACTCGATGCCGATGGCGCCGATCACTCCATCGAGCCCGCTATGGCCGGCGACAGCGTCCGCCAGCGCCTGGCCGATCTCGCGCTCCGGCAGCACGATAGCGTCGGGGAGCGGACCCTCGGGCGCGATCGGTGTCACCACCGGCAGTTCGGCCAGTTCGGGAATGTCGCCCAGAAGGTCGCGGAGATTGCCGATATCGATCGGCCCGACGGACCGGCGCAGCTCCCACGAATTGCGGCTGCGTGCGTCGCGGTGGTTGAGCCCGTCCTGCCAGAACAGAGTCACCTGCCGGATGGTGTGCTTGGCGTCGTCGGGCCCCGTCACGCTGAGCGTCGCAGCCGAGATCGGCCCCGGCCGCCGGCCGGGGTCGTCGATGGCACGCGGCACCAGCACGAAGCTGCGGCACTCCTTCGGCCCCAGCACCAGATCGCCGAACCGCTCGCCGAAGGGCGACAGATCGCGCGGCTCGACTCGGGCGAGCGGTCGCTCCAGCAAGAGCTCGAGCGTACGCTCGCGGATGACCGGGCGGGCAATGAGGCCGGAGCGGTCGAACAGCACCCGGTCGCAGGCGGCGTTGTCGAAGCGGACCCGGCGCACCCGCTCCTCCGAAATCCGGGCGTCCTCGGGCGCGACCGTCACGGCGCCGATCAGGCCGTGGGCCGGCTGGCCGATGACGTCGCCGAAGGATTTCAGCGGCAGCGCACCGAAGGCGTAAGGCTTGTACTCCATCAGAAGCGGCGCCAGCGCCGAATAGATGACCGCGGCGCGGGCCTCGCTTTCTGCCAGGGCATCGAGCGCCGGACGCAGCGGTTCAAGCGCCTCGGCCAGCGCGTCCGGGTCGACGCCCGGGTCGCGTTCCAGCTCGCGCGCGAGCGTGCCGATCTCGGTCGGTGCGGCGCCGGTGGCCTTGAAGCTCCGCAGGACGGGGCCGAGGATCTCGGCGCGGGCGATCCGCCGCTCCGCCTCCATGGCTGCATCGGCCGCGGCATCGACGCGCCGCGGCTCGATGGTCTCGAGCCGTTCCCCGAGGCGGAGGTCCAGATCCGCAGGCCGCAGGTCGATGTCGCCGATCACACGGTCGAGCGACAGCGTCGGGTCGAAGGCGACCGGGATCTGGAGCAGCGCAGGGGCCAGAAGGCTGAGCCGCATCGCCGGGCTGACCGCGGCCGGCGGGCGGCGCCCGGTGGCCAGTCCGGCATAGAATTCGAACTGCTCGATCTGCGCGACATCCCTCTCGGCTGGCGCGCCGCAGAGGAACTGGTTGCGGATGTTCAGCACCGGGTCGCCCTCCGCGGCGACGCCGTCGAGCGCGACGACCGGGTTCTGCCCGTAGGGCCGGCCATAGGCCGACTGGCAGGTCAGGATCGGCAGTGGCAGGGTGAGGGCAAGCCGCGCCGAGGGGCGCACGTCCTTCACCCGGCTCGACACGATCTCGGTGACGTCGACGGGCTCCTGACCCGGCGTCTCGTCGCCGTTCCAGTCCCGCTCCACGTCGAGCGAGGTGATCGGCGGCATCCGCGCGTCGCCCGGGCGGTCGGCCATGTCCTGCCGCTCCGGCGTGCCGTCCTTGGCGGTATGCGACAGCGCGTTCAAAAGCGAGACGCGCACGCAATCGCCGGCCTTGACGTTGACGACCAGCGGCTCGGGCCGCTGATAGGTGGCGCGGACGAGGTCGAGTATGCGCGACCGCGGGATTCCCTGCCATTTGGCGGGGTTGTCCAGAGCGCCCTCGGTGACGCTCTCGAACGCCTCCGGCTCGATCAGCTTGCGCGGGTCGACGAGGGCCAGGAACAATCCGTCGTAGTCCCGCAACTCGTCGGAATAAGGGGTGCCGACGGGGCCGCCGGGGAAGACCCGCTCGCTCTCCACGGCGGCAATCGCCACATGCACACGCGGCGCGGTGACGTCGCATTGCGCGACCAGCGAGGTCTCCTCCTCACCATCGTCGTCCCTGCCCGATTGCGGCGCCGGGCTTGCGCCGAGGCGTTCGCGCAGGCCGAGGCTCTCGCGCTGCACCGAGACGGCGTCGGTATAGGCCCCGAGCGGCACGAGAGTCGCGGCCTGCTGGATGCGGTCCCGCGCCTCGTCGTCATCGGTGTCACCGAGGGCCGGGGGAAGATCCACAGGCGCGTTCGGCTCCGCCGCCGGCGATTCGAGCAGGTCGGTGATCGCCGGGTCGACGAGGTCGGAATAGCGTCGCAGCGTCTCGCCATCGAGCTGGCCGCCGTCGCGCGGGATGCGCCCGATCAACGCCTCGGCCTCGTCGATCAGCTCGTCGATGCGAGCGATCCGATTGGCTGCCTGACGAACCCGCACGAGCCCCCAGGCGCCGTTCCAGAGCGCATCCTGCGAGCCGAAGTGATAGGGCGTGTCGCGGGGCGCCAGGATGGTCGCACGCTCCTCCTGCAGACGGCCCAGCCGCTCCTCGAGGGCCCGACGCGCGGCCCGCGCATCGACGCCTTCGCGGTTTCTGAGCAGCCCCTTCGCAAACATCGCAAAATTCGTGATGTTGCTGTCGTAGAGGAAGGCGGACTTGAACTCGAAATGCTCGGAAATGCCGATTTCCTGCGAGGCGATGCGGCCGTCGACGTTGAAACAGGTCGCGATCTGGAGCTCCTTGTCGCTCCAGAAATCGTGCGCCTCGGAGCCGGCGGTGAAGGCATCGAGGCCCTCGGAGGACCAGCGGTTGTACTCCTCGGGCCGCCCGGCCCGGGCGATCTGCAGACCGGACAGGGTCCCGATGGCCTCGAAGCAGATGCGGTCGAGCGTCTCGGCCGGATCGGCCGTGTCGCGTGGGCGCATCATCGAGGGGAATCGCTGGTCGAAATTGCGCGGCCAAGTATAGCCCTCGACGGCGAAGTTGTGCTGCACCTCCTGCGCCCCCTGGATCAGGCGGAACTGCAGCGTCTCGCCGTCGAAGGTGTTGAGAATTGGAACCACCGGGTCGCCGTGCTCGGCGGAGACGAGGACGTTGGCCATATCGCCCGCCGCGCCGGCCTTCTGGCGGCTGATCTCGCAGTCTTCCGTCACGCCGGTCTCGAGCGCCCCGACCCAGTGGTCGAGCGCCTGCAGATCGCAGTCGGAGGAGGCCGAGGAACTGGTGCCGACGCGGATCGGGAAGGGCTGGCCGCGGTAGTTCACTAGGTAGGGGTCGTGATGGTCGACGGAGATGCTTTCGGGCCGGTCGGGCGGCGCCACGGGCCGGGCGAAGCGCAGCTCCGACGCCTCGGGGTCGAAGCCGGCCGCCTTGGCGCGGTAGTCGCGCAGGTGGTTCATCAGGTGATCGGCCGGGGCGAGCGGCGGGGCGCCCTTCTGGGGCACCTCGATGTCGGAGAAGAGCCCGGCGACCAGAGGCGCGCGGTGCGCGGGCACGTCGCCGGGGCGCCCCTCGGCCAGCCAGGCCGGCGGCACGTCGTCGGTCGGCGCGGACCAGATCGAAGATCCGCTGCTCGTATCCTCGTGCAGATCGCTGCCGCAGAAATCGGCCATCGTCGCAGGATCGTCGGCGTAGAGCGCTTCGCAGGCGAGGGTCGCGATGCCCTTCTTGTCCTCGTCGGAGACGAGCGTGGCCTCCAGCTCCGCAGCGCTAGCCGAGCCGCGCGGATCGTAGAGAGTGGCGAAGTCCGCAATCGACACCGCGAATTCGCGATGCGCCGCGGCGTTGTCCGGATCGGGCAGATCGGCCTCGATCGGCAGCAGGTCGACGATTACTTTGCGCGCGCCCACGTCGGGCGCGTCGGCGGTGACCATTTCGCGAGTCTCGCGCGCGTCCGTGCAGGCCACTTCCTCCTCGTCGCAGATCAGCGCATTCTGCGGCTCGATGACGAGCGCCGTGTAGAAGCCGTGCTGCTGGATCGAGGACGGGCCGAAATGGTCGTGGCTGAAGACGGTCCGCAGCGTCCGGTCGGCTTGGCCCGCCCCGGGGTCGTCGAGGCGGAGATTCGACAGGATCGGGTCGGCAAACCAGCGCTGGGTGGTGGTCTGGAAGAGGTGTCGGAACTGGGAAAGCTTCTTCGTCCAGATCTTGTGGTCGAATTCCTCCGCGACATGCCACGTCCCGTCGGTGTTCGCGCAGAGCCCCTCCGCCTCGCGGATCGCGAGCGTGCCGTCGGGGCGGCCGGCATCGATCAGCGCCTCCATGGCGGGGACGTTCTTCGCCGCGCAAATCCGTGCCGCGATCTCGTCGGGTGCGAAAGTGCCGTCCTCGTAGTTGAAGCCGTTGCCGGACCCGTCCGAAGAGGTCACGTCGAATTTCACAAGGTGGATGTGCTGGCCGATTGTGTCGGTCGGTGTCTTCACCTGGAAGTCGTCGAGCTCTAGCTCCTTCGGAAGCTCGTTGGTGTGGCGGAACTCGATGCATTCGCCCGAGAGAGCGCGGAAGAAGAACGGCTCCTCGCTGGCCGTCAACTTCGGCGAGATGCGCCCGCCGCCATCCTTGTAGCCGTCGGAATTTGCAACGGTGTTGCCCTCGTCGTCGGTGACCTCGGTCAGCACGTTGATCCGCGCCTGAGGGTCGTGCCAGCCGGCGCGGTTAGTCACCATGTCCACCTGCACCGCGGAGGCCGCGTAGCGCCGGTAGCCGACCACGGCCGGATCGGGCGTGAAGGCGATCGGACCGAAGCCCGGGATCGTGCCGAGCCCCTTCAAGAACGGGTCGTCCTCGATGACCTCGCCCGCCACCGGCAGCGGCGTGGCGTCGCCATTTGCATCGGCGATGAAAAGCTGCGGCTTGCCACCGCTCGCAGCGCGCCGGTAATAGACCCAGTTCGTCACCTGCGCATCGCGCGCCGGCGTCGAGAGCGCGGCGTCGACGAAGACCTCGCGGTCGGTGCCACCGTCGCTCCAGACATAGGTTTCCTCCGCGGCCGGGGCCGCGTCGTCGTCGGGCGCATCCGGGGGCGCGACGCGCCGCAGCGTGCCGATGGCGTGCGGAGCGCCGCAGGGATCGGCGAAGGGCGCGCCGGGCTTCGGCGCCGCGGCGTTGACCGCGAAAACACCGCCCGCGAGCCCGGTATAGCCGCCCTCGGCGGGATCGAAGGCGCTCGGCGTGCCATCCGCGCGGCGGATGTCGAGCGTCACCCCGTCCGCGGCGCCGTCGTGGTGGAAGGCCATGGCCGAGCGTTCCAGCGCCGTCCCGTCATAGGGCAGCAGGTCGAGCGTCACCGCGTCGAGCTTCAGCGTCATGTCGCCAAGGCCGAGCGCCGCGGCGATGACCTGCGATTGCAGCGCCTCGCGCTCGGCCAGGTCGGGGTCTCCCTGCGCATCGGCGAGGGTGGCGGGCGCGGGATCCTCGGCCAGACGGTCGGCGGCCTCCGCCGGCAGATCGAATGGCAGCTTGCGCTCGCTCGCGTCGGTCATCACGTGGCGCGGCAGGCCGCCGTCGAGATAGGCCTCCGTGACCGCATCGTCGTCGTCGACCGCGCGCGCGATGTCCATCGGCGCCTGCGGCGGGCGGTGCCCCGGCCGGCCGGCAATATAGAACGGATAGCCCGGAAAGCTCGCCAGCGCGTCTGGCGTCTCGGGGTCGGGCACGGCGGCGTCTGCGGTGCCGCTCACGCTGCCGTCGGTCTGAAGCTCGGCGGCCCCTTCGGCATAAGTCGGCAGCACCGGCCAGGGCCGTCCGGGCACCGGCACGATGGCGGGAATCGGCGTACCCAGGTTGCGCCCGTCGAGCCCCTCGCCGGGAGTGATAAGCCGCCCCGTTTCTGTGTCGACCGAGCCGGGGCGCTTCTTCGCGCGGGTCTCGGCGTTCATCTCGGCGATCGAGAGCGTGGGCTCCCATTGCCCGTCGGGCAGCTTTCGGGTGCCGTCCTCCAGCACGTCGTGGACACGCCAGAGTTCCCACATGCCTTGGGCGAAATGCGGATAGAGATGGCAATGGAAGATCGAGTCCCCCACCGTGCGGTTGCGGTTGCCCGAGCCCAGCGTCTCGAACCATCCCGGCGCGCCGTCCGCGCCCTGGTGATAGACCTCGAGCCCGCCGCCATAGATGTCGTAGGTGAAGCCCTGCTGGGGCGCGACGGTCTGGCTGTCGAGATACGATCCGCGCCCGCTGTCGTTGCCCGCGAACCATTGGTGGGCGTGAAGGTGGAAGACGTGGGTCTCCTTCGGGCCGGCGTGGAAGTTGCGGAAGACCACGCGGTCGTTGAGGTAGGAGTGATGCACGTTGGACGGATCGTCGCTGAACTGCTCCAGCAGGGCCGGGTCGCCGTTGGCCCAGGATGTGAGGAAGAACTCCTCGTAGAAGCATTCCTTGCAATTGGCCGCGGGGCCGATCCCCTTGCGGTTTGCGAGAACCAAGTCGCCCATCCCCGAGGCCCCGTAATTGATCGCAAAGCCGTTGCGCACGCCAGCGAGTTGCCCGCCGGCGAAATCGCCGAGCTCCTCGAAATTGCGCGTGTTCACGGTCTTCAACTCGTCGTGGAAGAAGACCGAGAATTCACGGAAGTTGCCCTCGGGATCCTCGGGGTGGTGGATCACGGCGTTGAGATCGGCATGGATCAGCTCGTGCGCACCGTTGTCCAGCTCGACCAGCATGTCGAGCACCGGCAGGTTGCGCCCGGAGACCGGGTCGATGCATTTGGTGGCGTATCGGTCGAGCGCCCCGAGTGGCGTCGGTGCGACCGCGCCGTTGTCGCGGGCGTGGGCCACCGCCTGCGCCGCGACCGGCGGTAGAGCCGCGGCGCTGTTGCAGACCTCGATCGCATCCTCGGCCTCGGTCGGTGGAAAGACCAGGTCGAACCCTGTGCGCGTGAGCTGGCTGCGATACCAGCGCGACTCGCGCCGTTCGGCCACAACCGCACCGAAGAGCCCGTGGACCAGCGATCCGCCGTCGCCCTGCCCGCCCGCGGGCGCCCCGGTCGAGGCCATGAACAATGGACCTTCGCGTTCGACCATGAAATAGCAGTCGATTGCCGTACCCGTCGGAATCGCGCCCAGCCCCTTACAGGCGTCGGGCGCCTCGATCATCTCGCCGTCCTCGATCGCGAAGGCGGTGAGGCCCTGTATGGCGAGGTTGACGCCGCGGCTGTGGGGCCAATCAGGGGTGTATATCTCGGTTTCGTCCTGCGCCTCGCCCGAGGTCTCTTCGGTGCAGGTGACTTCCTTGTGGCGTTCTTCAGACGCGTCGCCCCATGACACCCAGTCGCGCAGTTGCTCGAATAGGCCGCCGTAGCGTGCCGGGTCGTCCTCACCGCAGAAGTCGCGCGAGAGATCGGGCGCAGGATGCGCGTCGTCGGCCAGCGGCCGCAGAAGGTTGTCCAGACGGATATGCAGGATGTCGCCCACATTCGCGCGCAGAGTTATGGGACGCGGGCGCTTGCAGTCCCGAAGCCGGACCCGGCCGGCCGACAGGGTGCCGCCGTAGCTTTCGATCCCGCGTTGCGTGTCGCAATCGTCAGCGGTCAGCAGCTCTACATCGGCGTCGGTGCCGACCACGTCACGCCGCAATGCGTAGAGCATACCGAACGGATTGAAGCTGCCGAACCGATTGTAGACCACCATCTGGTCCAGCGCGACCACGTCTGCGCAGACTGTGCGCGAGAACACCGACATGCGCGCGTCTGAGAGCTCGTTGACCTCGTCGTGGAGCGGCTCGCAGCTTATCGGCTCATCAGCGAGTGCGCTCCTCGCGCAGAAAACCGAAAATGTCAAAGCTACGGAAAAGTAAACTGAAAACCGCATTCCAGTCTCCCGCGAAAATCTTGTGCATCTCTAAGTTGACCCAGCGTTAACACATCGAAGGCGAGTCCCAAAGCTCAATCACAGATTGCATCGACGTCACTTCTGGCTACGGGCGGCGGTGACCTCCGACTGGGTTGCTACTCATTGTACCCAGATCTTGGTTGCGGTCTCGCCTTCCCTTGCCCAAAACAGTGGCGTGCTCCTCATCAAGGCTTCGTAGGCAAAAACGGGCTTACGGCGACCGCTGTAGTGCAACTAAGCGGCCATTCATCCGCCCCGCAGCATCGGTCAAAGAGGGCTCCGAACCGCCGCTCGCCGCGCATTGCTCGAACGACCGCTGTCAGCTTAGCGTAGGATTTCACACCCTACCGCAAACGACCCCAAATGGGGTTGGCGGGTTCGATACTCTCGCGCGGCGTGATCAGCCCGCGCCTGTGGTGCTCGCGACATGCGCGGCGTAGCTGTCGAGGATCGCCTGCCAGCCAGCGCGCTGCATCTCGATCGGGTTGGCCGCCTCGGGGTCGAACATCGTGGTGACGCGGGTGCCGTGGCCCTCGGGGACAAAGGTCGTACGGGCGCTGCGGCCATCGTCGAGGCGCAACGTCAGCGCGTGGGGTGCGTCGACTTCCTCGTAGACGCCGGTAAAATCGAAACCGACGGAGCCGTCGCGCGCCTCCATCCGGGCGCGATGCGCGCCGCCCTCGCGCAGATCGACCTCTGCCGAGGGGCAATGCCAGTCCGGGCTTGCTTGGTTCCACTGCGTGATCGCCTGCGGCTCTGTGAAAGAGCGCCAGGCATCGGCAGGTGAGACGCCGACGACGGTCTCGATGATGATAGGGGCGGTTCCGGTCATGTGTCTTCCTCTGTGTCGACACCGAATAACTGGACATCAAGTTGGTAGAACTGACCCCGATGCCCGAGATCAGCGCATATTCTCAGTCCGCAAATCCAGAGGTCAGCTTTATGCCAATCTTCGATTACGTCACCATTGGTGTTCCTTCACGGTTGGCTTCGCTCGCGGCTCGGCGAGTAACACTTCACAAGCATGTAAATTCCGGTCCCGAGTAGCAAAAACAGTGGCGGAAGGGGCGAATAGGTAACCCACGGTAGCGGGGTTCCGAACGCCATTGCCATGAAATTCGCGGCGACCGTGGCAACGAAGAGCATCGAGACCCACCGATGGAATGTCCTGATTGGGCTAGCAAGTGGAATGCGGGCGGCGGTTCGCGTCTGGGGCGTCGAGATCATGACCGGGCCTCGATGACTTTCCACGCATTCCCTGAAGGATCGCGGAAGTTGGCATCGACGCTGCCATAGCGCGCGACAGGTTCTTGGATGAACTCGACACCGTCACTGCGCCACTTCTCGTATGCGGACGTACAATCCTCAACGATGATCACGAGCGGCGGCATTGCACCCTTGGCCACCATTTCCCGCATCGTGCGCGCCGTCGCGGCATCGAGGGTCGGTTCCTGAGGCAGGAACAGGCCCAATTGAACTCCCGCACTTTTCGGATGCGTGACCGTCAGCCAGCGGTAATCACCGTTCTTCGCGTCCGTATGGACCTGGAAACCAAGCTTTTCGACGTAGAACTCCAGCGCTTCGTCCTGATCCCGGACATAGATGCCGACAACACCTAGCAGGCTGCTGAAGAAGTCGG
>NZ_JALZ01000051.1 GCF_000521785.1 Roseivivax halodurans JCM 10272 | reverse complement strand
GAAAGCCGCGCTGGGTCTGATCTTCAATCGATGATCTCGTCCATGCTTTGGGTAGCCTAGCGGCCTGCGCGTCACTGCCTCTCTGCTCGCCTTCAGTCCGACTGGCGTTTCGGATCTCGCATAACCGTGAGGGCGGACTTGATGTGGAAAGAAGCGCGAGACAGTTCCTCGAGACATAGTTTATTTCAGCGGAACATCGGCATCTTTGAGCTGCCGGTTGGCATTCCCCTATGCTGAGGGGATCGGCTCAAGAGGGCGGCAATGTGCAATCTGTACTCCATATCCAAGGGCCAAGCCGCGATCCGCGAACTCTTCGACGGCGTCAAGGATCGCGCGGGCAACCTGCCGGACCTTGCCGAGGTCTACCCGGACTACAGCGCGCCGATCATCAGACACGGCGACGACGGTCTCGAACTCGCGCAGGCTCGCTGGGGTCTGCCATCGCCGCAGTTCGCGCTGAAGGGCAAGAAGGTGGACAAGGGCGTCACCAACGTCCGGAACACCAAGTCACCGCACTGGAAGCGTTGGCTAGGGCCAGAGCATCGCTGCCTCGTGCCGTTCACCGCATTCTCGGAGCCGAGCCGGAACGCCGATGGCAAGTATGAGGCGGTCTGGTTCGCGCTCGACGAAACGCGGCCGATTGCGTTCTTCGCTGGGATATTCGTGCCGGGATGGACGTCGGTAAGGAAGATGAAAGAGGGCGAGGTAACGGCCGACCTATACGGTTTCCTGACCACCGAGCCGAACGCGGAAGTGGCGAAGGTGCATCCCAAGGCGATGCCTGTCATCCTCTCCACCGTAGAAGAGTGGGAGGCTTGGCTGGAGGAGGCGTGGAGCGACGCGAAGCGACTACAACGTCCGCTCAAGGATGGAATGTTGACCTAGCCGAAGCTAGTTGCGGAGCCCTGACCGCGAGAGAGCGAGTAGGCTGCTGGGAAGCCAAGAATTGCTCCAGCTGCAAGCTCCACTACCGTCTGAAAAGGAACCCCGATGATAGTCGCTACGCCGAAGCCCAAGCATACCGCGAGGCAGTAGCGAGCAAAGGCAAACCAAAAGTTCCTAGTGAACAAGCTGGGCATATCCATCTTCCCTCTGCGGCTCATCGTCCTATGAATTTCGTATCGCCGAGGTGGCTTCCTCGACGCGGTTCCATCCCCACCCTCCGGAAGCTATACCAAAAATGGCCGCTGCCATCCCGCCTGTCTTCACAGTGATGGCACCATCAACGGCTATTACCGCCAAGCCCAGTACTCCCATAGCCGCTGCCCGGGCTACGGACTCGTCCTCGGTGTTTTCGGCGTCGGTAGACCCTTCTGAAGCTTCTGCGGACTGTTCCCCAGAGCCACTGCTTTCCGCGGTCATCTCAGAACTGCCACTTTCGGCAATCGTTTCAGAGCCACCGCTTTCGGCAGCTGCTTCCGTGGACGACGCTTCAGCCATCTCACGCAAGGCATCTTGCATGTCGGTCTTGAGCTTCGACCGCTCTTGGTCCGACGCGAAGACGAAATCGCCGGCTGGATCAAAATTCTCATTGTCATTGAGCATAGGAATGGTGCGAGCGGCTGCCTCGCAAGCGGAAGATGTGAACTCCTCCAGTGCACTCGCCGCCACGCTTGGCTCCGCGAGGGCAGTTTGACCTATTTCCGGGGAGTTCGTCATGTGCGTCCGAAGAAACGACATTGTTTGTTCTGAAGCTCCGAAGCTTTCGAAAGCATCAAGCTCGAAACTCAAGAAGTCTTCGTCATCGGCCCTGGTGCCTTCCACCTCGTCGACGCCAATCCCAAGCTCTTCCATGACGTCGAAGAACTGATCAGTAAGAGAAATCTCGGTTGCCTGAAGCGCAACTTCACAGGCGTAGCCTGCAAGTATCGCCACGTTCGAGTCATCGCTGTTAAGCGCGTCAACCGCTTCATTAAGGCGGTCCACGAAAAGCTCCGGTTGAAAATCTTGTGCCGCGGCTAGCGAGGGGGCTGCAACTGTCAGAGTAAATGCCAGCATCCGAAGAGACATTGTTCGCTCCAAAAATAATCCGATCAAATATCGGACCAGAAGAGCATCGCATTCTTACACTTGCAACTGTTAACGGATGATTGGCCGCCCGCGATGGTTGTTTGGAGCGCGTTGGCAGGCGTCGCCGCCGTGCGGCATGCAGTATCTCAGTATGAGAATTGATGAGGCGCGGCGAGTGAAGTCACCGAGCTAACTGATGGTAAAATTGATGGTACCGCGATGAACGCTCGAGTAATTCCCGTTATCTTGAGGGGACTTACGGGAAGGCAATGGTAGCGGAGGAGGGACTTGAACCCCCGACACAAGGATTATGATTCCTCTGCTCTAACCAACTGAGCTACTCCGCCAAGAGCGTGGCGCTGGATAGACAGGGCGGGAGGCATCGTCAAGCGGGTTCGCCACACTTTCCGCCGCGTCGCTCCGCACTTTTTCCCGCATCCGAGAGCCATCCGCTGCAGTCACCTCACGATCATCTCGTCCCTGACGAACATGTTCGCCCAGGCCCGGTCGACGAGGTCGGGGGTCATCTTGTAGGGCATGCCCTCGAAATCGCAGACTGCGATCATCTGGTCGATGAGGAAGACGGGCTGGTAATTGGCGTACACATTGCCGATCGTCGGGTACTTCGTCTTGAGAAGATGCACGAGGCTCTGCTCGCAAAGCTGCATCTTCTTCCTGCGGGCGACGAGAGCGAAGATCTTGAGGAAGTTTTCCTGGCTCGGGCCCTCGATCTTGATCTTGAAGAAGATCCTGCGCAGAGCGGCCTGATCGAAGATCTCGTTCGGATGGAAGTTGGTCGAGAAGATCACCAGAGTGTCGAAGGGCACCTCGAACTTCTCGCCCGACTGGAGCGCCAGAATGTCCTTGGCCTCCTCGAGGGGGACGATCCAGCGATTCACCAGTTTCTGCGGCGGTTCCGCCTGCCGCCCGAGGTCGTCGACGATGAATATCCCGCCGGTGGACTTGAGCTGCAGCGGAGCCTGGTAGGTGCGCGCCGTCGGGTTGTAGACGAGGTCGAGCATCTCGAGCGACAGCTCCCCCCCCGGTGATGACCGTGGGGCGCTCGCAGAGGACATAGCGGCTGTCGAAGAGGACGCGGCGCCTCAGCTGGGTTGCGTCCTCCAGCTGTTCCTCCGCCGCGGAATGCACGATCGGATCGTAGACCGTGATCACCTGGCCCGCATATTCGAGCGCGCGGGGCACGTAGATCTTGTCGCCGAGCGCATCGCGGATACCGTTGGAGATCGAGGACTTGCCGTTCCCCGGCGGCCCGTACATCAGGATCGAGCGTCCCGCGCCGATGGCCGGGCCGAGATCGGCGAGAAGGGAGTCGGGCAGAACGAGATGACCCATGGCCGCGGCGAGCCGATCGCGGGTCATCTGAACGTTTCGGATCGACTGGCGCTCGACCTGCTCTCGGTAGACGGGCAGGGGGACCGGCATCGCGCCGTAATATTCGGACTGCGCCAGCGCATCCTGTGCCCGGGCGCGGCCGGTGTCGGTCAGCTGGTAGGTCATCTCGGCCGAAGCGCCGGCGCTCAGCGTGCCCATCGCCTCGAGCAGCAGCTGGGCGCGCGCGCGATCGACGAGCTCCTGCGTGATGGGGACCGGAAGGCAGAGCGCGCGGGCGAGGTCCGACACGGTGCCCGTGTTCTTGCGGAACATCGTCTTGAGGACGATGTAGCGCATCATCACCAGTGAAAGCTGCATATCCTCGAGCCGTTTCGGGGGCGGAGGTGCGAGGACGGAGGTGGCCGCGTTCATCGCTCGTCTGGACCTTGGCATCGGTTTTCGGAGGTCCGGAATAGACGATGACTTTGTGGCAGGAGACCGGCCGCTTCGGGAAATTTTGCTGCGCGCGCCCGGACTTCTATGTCCTCGCGCATCGGGCATACGGCCCACCATGGGCGGGGCGGTTGATTAGCCAGTCAATATCGCCATGATGCGCCCCGGACCACGATCATAACCACTCGAAGGGAGACGGACATGAAATCCATGCTCACGACCGCCGCCGCGCTGGCGCTTGCCGCGAATGCGGCCCACGCGCAGGCCGCTTGCGAGGAAGTGACATTCGCCGATGTTGGCTGGACCGACATCACCGCGACCACGGCGGCGACGACGCTGGTGCTGCAGGCCCTCGGCTACGAGACCGAGACCAAGGTTCTTTCGGTTCCGGTCACCTACACGTCCATGGCCGACGGCGACATCGACGTCTTCCTCGGCAACTGGATGCCGACCATGGAGAACGACATCGCGCCTTATCGCGAGGACGGCTCGGTCGAGACCGTGCGCGCGAACCTCGAAGGTGCAAAGTACACGCTCGCGACCAACGCGGCGGGCGCCGAGCTCGGCATCGACAGCTTCGAGGCCATCGCCGAGCACGCGGAGGCGCTCGACGAGACGATCTACGGCATCGAGCCCGGCAACGACGGCAACCGACTGATCCTGTCGATGATCGAGGACAACGCCTTCGGCCTCGGCGAGTTCGACATCCGCGAGAGCTCCGAGCAGGGGATGCTCGCGCAGGTGGCGCGCGCCTCGGACCGGGACGAGCCGATCGTCTTCCTCGGCTGGGAACCCCACCCGATGAACGCAAATTTCGATCTGACTTACCTGACGGGGGGCGACGACTATTTCGGTCCGAACCTCGGCGGCGCAACGGTCTACACCAACACGCGCGCCGGCTTCTCCGACGAGTGCCCGAACGTCGGCACGCTGCTGCAGAACCTCTCCTTCACGCTCGAGATGGAGAACGAGATCATGGCGGGCATTCTCGATGAAGGGATGGACCCCGAGGATGCGGCGCGCGACTGGCTGGCGGCGAACACGGATGTTGTCGAAGGCTGGCTCGAAGGCGTCACCACGGCCGACGGCGAGGACGGCGTCGAGGCGGTGATGGGCGAGCTGCAGTAAGCTCTGCGACTTCGATGCGACGGCCGGTCCTGCGAGACGCGGGGCCGGCCGTCTTGCGGTTCAGCCGGCGTTTTCGGCGCTGTAGATCACGATGCGTGCCGGAAGACGCAGTCCGCCCTCGCCGAGATGGGGCTCCCATTCCTGCCTGAGCGCGTCGATGATGGCGCGAAGATCCGCATCGTTTCCGCCCTTCTCCCGCATGATCCCCGGAATGGGCCCGATCGCGGGGAGCAGCCGCTCCATCGCGCTCCAGCCATCGGGCTGCGTGAGGTGCAGATCCACACCCTCGGACCGCGCCTCCGCAAAGCCCGCGCGCAAAAGGATCGGGAGGACGCGGTCCGGATGGCGGAAGGCGAGGGGGCCCGGGGCGTCGGGATCCGCGGCGGGCATCCTGCCGAGACGCTCTTCCGCCACCTCTCGCGGCCGCGAGAACCACGGATTGGCGGTGCCCTCGGCCCATGCGGCAAAGACGAGCCGTGCGCCGGGGACCATCGCTGCGCGGACATTCGCAAAGGCCGCGACGGGATCATCGAAGAACATCACCCCGAACCGCGAGAGAACGACGTCGAAAGTGTCGCCCCCGAAGTGGAAGGCCTGGGCGTCGCCAAGAGCCACCCGCGCGTTCTCGGGCGCGCGGCGCCGGGCGAGCTCCAGCAGGGGTGCGGAGAGATCCAGGCCGAGCACCGACCCCTCGGGCCCGACGGCGCTGGCCGCGTCCCGTGTCACCGCGCCCGAGCCGCAGCCGAGATCGAGCACGCGCTCGCCCGGTTGCAGGCGCGCCCGGGTCATCAGCGCCGCGTGCACCTCCGCCATCTGGGCTTGCAGATCGGCGTCGAGCAGGACCCAGCGGCGGCCCATGTCGCCGCCCCAGGCCTCCGCCATCGCCGAATTCGGCTCGCTCATTCGGCGCCGACCTTGTCCTGCGTCTTGGTGTCGAAATCCGAGGCGTCGTGGCGTTCGTGAAGCTGCGTCTCGGGCTCGCCGAAGGTTCGGTTGACCATGCGGCCGCGTTGGACCGCCGGGCGCGCGTCGATCTCCTTGGCCCACCGCTGGACATGCTCGTAGCTCTCCACCTGCAGGAAGGTCCCGGCATTGTATTGCCGCCCGAGCGCGAGCTGCCCGTACCACGCCCAGTTCGCCATGTCGGCGATTGTGTAGTCGTCGCCGGTCAGGAACCTCCGATCGGCGAGCGTGCGGTTCAGTACGTCGAGCTGGCGCTTCACCTCCATCGCGAAGCGGTTGATCGGATACTCCATCGGTTCCGGCGCGTAGGCGTAGAAATGCCCGAAGCCGCCGCCGAGATAGGGTGCGCTGCCCATCTGCCAGAAGAGCCACGACAGCATCTCTGGGCGGTTCGATGCATCCCCGAGGAAGGCGCCGAACTTCTCGGCGAGATGCAGCAGGATCGCGCCGCTCTCGAAGATGCGGACGGGCTCGGCTCCGGACCGGTCCATCAGCGCGGGGATCTTCGAGTTGGGATTCACCTCGACGAAGCCCGAGCCGAACTGGTCGCCCTCCTGGATGCGGATCAGCCAGGCATCGTATTCGGCGCCGGTATGTCCCGCGGCGAGGAGCTCCTCGAAGAGGACGGTCACCTTCACCCCGTTGGGCGTCGCCAGCGAGTAGAGCTGGAAGGGATGCGATCCGACGGGCAGCTCCTTGTCGTGGGTCGGGCCGGCGATGGGGCGATTGAGGCTCGCCCAGGTGCCGCCGCTCTCGCTGTCCCAGGTCCAGACGTCGGGGGGCGTATAGGTCATGAGTGATCTCCGTACCGGTGTGGTTCGGGCGAGAGGCTAGCGGCGTGCACGCCGAACGCCAGTGCGTTGATCCGCGCAGGTCCGGTGCCGTGACGCACGAGCGGTCTTGCGGATCGAGGCCGTGGGCAATGCCAGGTGCTAGAGCACCCCGATCTCTGCCAGGGCGCCCGCGAGGTCCGGCGGCAGCGCGTCGTCGGTCTCGCGGCCCGGGCGCAGATCCTCGGGCGCATCGGTCGTCGAGAGGTACCGCCAACCCTGGAATGGCCGGCGCGGGGCAGGGGTGACGCGCAGGATCTCCGGGTCGAGCACGATCGCGCAGCGCCGGATTCCCTCGCCACCCGTCACCTCGTCGAGCCGGAGGATGCGCTGGCGGCACTGGATCAGCCCCTTGATCACCCAGAAGATCGACCCGCCGTTCAGCACCTCCGCCTCGCGCTTGGGCCACATGCGCGTCACGTGCCGCGGGTTGCCGTCGGGGCCCTTCGCCGCCGCCGAGGCCTGCCACCGCGCCAGTCCCTCGACCGCCTCGGTCCCTGCACTCAGCTTGACCAGATGCACCGTGCTATTCGTCATGGAATCTCCGCTCGCCACCGCTTATATTGTAGGCCTTCGCCCGCGCCGTTCAAACCCTAGTGGGCTGCCGCCGCCAGAGGGAATTCCGCCCATGAGCCGTTTCGCCGCCCCCATCGCCGAACAGATCTGGGACATGAAGTACCGCCTCAAAGAGGCCGACGGCACGCCGGTCGACATGTCGGTCGAGGACACCTGGCGCCGCATCGCCCGCGCCCTGGCGCAGACCGAATCCGATCCCGGGGTATGGGAGGACAAGTTCTACACCGCGCTCGAGGACTTCAAGTACCTGCCCGCGGGGCGGATCATCGCAGGTGCCGGAACGGCCCGCTCGGTGACGCTCTTCAACTGCTTCGTGATGGGGACGATCCCCGATAGCATGGCAGGCATATTCGACATGCTGAAGGAGGCCGCGCTGACCATGCAGCAGGGCGGCGGGATCGGCTACGATTTCTCGACCATCCGTCCCAAGGGCGCCGCGGTCTCCGGGGTCGCGGCGGACGCCTCCGGGCCACTGTCGTTCATGGATGTCTGGGATTCGATGTGCCGCACGATCATGTCGGCGGGCTCGCGCCGCGGCGCGATGATGGCGACGATGCGCTGCGACCATCCCGACATCGAGGATTTCATCGGCGCCAAGTCCGACAGCGCCCGCCTGCGCATGTTCAACCTCTCCGTCCTCGTTACCGATGCCTTCATGGAGGCCGTCAAGGCGGACGAGGCGTGGGACCTGATTTTCGGAGGCCGGGTCTACCGCACGGTGCCCGCCCGCGATCTCTGGAACCGCATCATGCGGGCGACCTACGACTATGCCGAGCCCGGCGTCATCTTTATCGACAGGATCAACAAAGCCAACAACTTGGCGTATTGCGAAGAGATCGCCGCCACCAATCCCTGCGGCGAGCAGCCCTTGCCGCCCTATGGCGCGTGTCTTCTTGGCTCCGTGAACCTCGCTCGGCTGGTGACGGAGCCCTTCACCGATGCCGCCGCTCTCGACGACGCCGCCCTCGACAATCTCGTCCGCACCGCCGTGCGCATGATGGACAACGTGGTCGACGCCTCGCGCTTCCCGCTCGAGGCGCAGGCACGCGAGGCGCAGGCCAAGCGGCGCATCGGCCTCGGCGTCACCGGCCTCGCCGACGCGCTCCTCATGCTCGGCCTGCGCTACGGGACCGAGGAGGCTGCTGCCCGGAGCGAGGCCTGGCTCAAGCGCATCGCCCGCGCCGCCTATCTCGCCAGCGTCGATCTAGCAAAGGAGAAGGGCCCGTTTCCGCTCTTCGACGCCGAGGCCTTTCTCGCCTCCGGCACGATGATGGCGATGGACGAGGACGTGCGCGAGGCGGTCCGCGCCTACGGCATCCGCAACGCGCTCCTGACGTCGATCGCGCCGACGGGCACGATCTCGCTGCTTGCCGGCAATGTGTCCTCGGGCATCGAGCCGGTCTTCGCCTACGAATACACCCGAAAGGTCCTGCAGAAGGACGGCGCCCGGACCGAGGAGAAGGTCACCGACTACGCCGTCCAGATGTGGCGTCAGGCGAACGGCGACGCCGAATTGCCGGGCTGGTTCGTCAACGCGCAGGAGCTCGACCCCGAGGATCACGTCCGCATGCAGGCTGCAGCGCAGAAATGGGTGGATTCCTCGATTTCGAAGACCATCAACTGCCCTGCCGACATCTCCTTCGAAGCCTTCAAGGATGTCTACGCCATGGCCTACGAGACCGGCTGCAAGGGCTGCACCACCTATCGCCCGAACGAGGTGACGGGAAGCGTGCTGAGCGTGACCGAGGCCGCGGGCAATGCCCTGCCGGACCTTCAGACGACCGCAGATCGCCTGCGCTGGGCGATGAAGCGAAGATCCTTGAGCGGGACTGCCGAACTTGCGGATGCGTCCGGCGTCGAACGTTCCTCTCTCGACCGGTACTTTAAATCGCCTGGCGATCCCGATTTTCGGGAGCTCTCGAAGAGAGATGCGGCGCGTCTGGCCACCGCGCTCGACGTGGACGCCGGATGGCTGGCATTCGGGATGACCGGCGTCCCGGGCGAAACCATCGTGACCTCCGCGGCCGAGCCCAACCGACCCCACGGCGACGTCGTCTACATGTCTGAGCCCCTCGACCGTCCGCAGGCCCTCGAGGGCGCGACCTACAAGCTCAGATGGCCCGACAGCGAGCACGCCATCTACCTGACGATCAATGACATCATCGTCGGGGGCCGCCGCCGCCCCTTCGAGGTTTTCATCAACTCCAAGAACATGGAGCACTTCGCCTGGACTGTCGCACTGACCCGCATGATCTCGGCCGTCTTCCGCCGTGGCGGTGATGTGTCCTTCGTGGTCGAGGAACTGAAAGCCGTTTTCGACCCCCGCGGCGGCGCCTGGGTGAAGGGCAAGTACATCCCCTCGATCCTCGCCGCGATCGGCGGCGCGATCGAGCAGCACCTCGTCGCCATTGGTTTCCTCGAAGGCGAAGGCATGGGGCTCAAATCCGACCCACAGGCACAGGTGGTCGGCCTCGACGCCCCAAGCGCCAAGGCGTGCCCCTCGTGCGGCCAATACGAGCTGCGCATGCTCGAAGGCTGCATGACCTGCGCCTCGTGCGGTTATTCGCGCTGTCAATAGCCGCGCACTAGGCTCAAGTCTGTTGTGAGACCCACCGAATAATGTCCTTTTCCATAGTTTTTTGACCATTCCGGCACATGGAAAATGTCCATCAGAGACGCTTTTTGAAGTAGTCTCATTTAATATCAATTGGTTGTGGAATTCTCGCGCTGGGAAAGAGTGTTGGCATTAGCATTCGCCCATCGAGCTACCCGTGGCGTTGACTGACGCTCTCCAATGTTCTCTTAAAGTTCCAAGGTTCCGGAACCTTTCACATCCATCCCGTCCACCGCCTGAGGCGGGGCGGAGCCAGCCCGCGGTCGAGCGCCGCGCGGCGCAGCATGTTGAGAGGACACCCCCATGCCGAAGTGCTCGAAGATTCCGTTTGCCAGGGTCCGCTTCTACGAAGATATTCCGAAGCTCGATGCTGTAGAGATGAGGCTACAACGCTTTCTGAAAGATCTTCGCATTGGCCGTCAGAACGCCGCTATCTCGGCTGGGCGCATTTCCGAAGATGACAAGATCGCCCCTCACGAGATCGTCGAGCGGAGGGAAAAAATCCGCATTGCGAACCGGGCCATGGCCTACCTTGAGCGTGTTCATGCCTCTACGGGGATGGATCATCTGAGCAAAGAAGATCGCGCTCGCCTGGTGTCTCTCAGGCACGGCCTGCCAATAACCGGGATTTCCGACGAGCACGAGGCCGACACGATTGCAGCGCGGCTTCATGATGAGATGCCTTGGATGGATCGGGCCACCGAACACGTTTGGCACGCCATGCGACGGTCGGTCCGGCAGGGTGAGCCGGGCTTCCGCTTTCCGGCGCTCCTTCTGGTCGGCCCTCCCGGCATCGGTAAGTCATTCTGGGCACGTCGGTTCGGAGAATTCCTCGAGCGTCCGACAACAAAAATTGAGGCGACGTCCGAACCTGCAAGCTTTTCCATCGTCGGCTCTCAGCGCGGCTGGTCGACCGGGGAGCCTGGCAAGGTCGTGACGACCATTCTACGGGAGAGAAGCGCAAATCCGATCGTGGTAGTCGATGAGGTCGAGAAGGCGGGTGACGTTACTTCGAACCGCGGTATCCGGTTCAGCATCACTGATGCACTGCTACCACTGCTCGAAGTGTCGACCGCTGCGACATGGCAGTGCCCCTACTACAGGATTCAGTTCGACATGTCGTGGATCGGGTGGGTGCTGACAGCCAACAGTTCCGATTGCCTGCCAGAACCGCTCCTCAGCCGGTGTCCGCCGCTAACGCTTTCGAACCTTTCGCGGGAACATATTCTGCGGTTTGCACGTCGTGAGGCAGAGAGGAGAAAACTGCCAGAGACAGCGATCGGAGCTATCGAAGAGAGCTTGGCGGCCGTGTCGTCGAAATCACGCTTCCCAAGCCTCCGAACTGTGAACCGGATGATCGATCGAGCTGAGACGATCGCATTCATGCCGACCATCCATTGATGGTTTTCACCACTTGCCTTGCCCCAGGAATTCCGACGCTACGGATGTCTCTAGGTTCGTCGAAAGTCTGACCCTCGCCGGAGAGCAGTGACCATTTTTTCTCGGCGCAGAAATTCACGCTTCCATCATCTCGCGTAGCTCTCGGATACGCCCCTTCATAGCGGGATGCATGGAGAGTGTCTCCTTCCGTGGCAATCAGGCCGACCTATTGAGGCGCGCCGAAGTGCTTCTATCAGGGACTGCTCCCGTGCCTGACGGCTAACCCCGGGTGATAAGCCACTCGGGCGACAGGTAACGGCGATGTAGACATTTGGAACGAGCCTTGGAGCCTGACGCAAGTAGCTCGATTGAGCTCGCTCCGTGGTTCCGTGAGTGACGGTGACCATCTATCGCCTTGGCACAATCCTACTGACCGATATTCTGCCGATCATTCTCTATCTTGGAGTGATCGTAATGGTCACGGTGTATTATGCCAAACGTAACTCCTTATTCGTGTATCCAATTTTTATTGCGATCACTACGGTCGGACGGCTGGCCGTTCTGCAGGGCAGGGAAATGGCACCGGAAAACATACTGATCGAGGCAGCCGCCATTCTCCTCCTCTCGTTGTCTGCACTCGTAATCATGTGGGCGATCGGAAAGCAGTCTGTGTAATGACCCTCACGCAAGCGGCGCTGTAGCCCCCCGGATTGGATTTTTCAGGCTGAACGAATTAATGCCTAACGACGGCTGAAGGCCATACTTATTTCCGAAGCACCCTAACGACACTTGGACTGACGAAGCCGGTTTTTGTCCGCTTCTGATCAAGACGTCCACTTAATTTCCATGCCCCTAACCTGCGTCAGCATGCGATGTCCGCTTGGCTGGTAAATGGATGGCAGGAGCTGGATCGTGACAAGGCGATGGCCTGTCTGTCCACGCTCGAAGACACGACATCCAGTGTCGCACCGCGCAGCGTGAAAGATGATACGCCATGACGTCAGTCAATTATCTTACCAAGACGGCCGCAGAGACGACCGATCTCGAACGGCGCGAGCTGGCCCATGAACGGATCCTGCAGGCCCTGATCGCTTACATGGCACGTACCGAGCCGCGTTTCGTCGACCACCTCCGAGAGCGGTTCGTGGAACCGATGAAACGGACCCAGCGCGAACACGACCACCGCGAAACGGACGACTACGCGGAAGAGTTCATTCGCGCCGTGATGCTCCTCGGCGAAGAGCGCACGCCCAATGAGAAGGAGCCGGACATGACCGACAAGCAACCCGTGCCGCCGAGTATCAGAGGAGAACCGGGGGCTTCTTTGGCCCGGGCCGCGCAGCGGGCAGGGGTTCAGGTGCGCGAAAGAAACGGTATCTGGGAGGTGACGGCCGATGGCAAGTTCCACGGTGACTACCACCAAAAAGAACATGCCCTTGCGGCCGCGGCCTTGGTCAAGTTGGCAACACGATGACCTGTAGAACCCACCCGACAATCCCGCAGGACTTCGCGATCCAGGTGGCCGAGAACGAAGGCATGCCATCGAACTCAATTTTCAGGCCCTCGCATCACCGGCCGCGCACACCCGACGGTTGGCCGGAACGCTCACGTTTGGGGGGCGCGAGGACCACCCGCAGCAGCAAGGGAAAGGATCCCGCCGATGGAAGATCTGACGAGCAAGACCGTTGCGGTTTTTTCCCGCCCGTTCATCGTTCCAGGCTTAGACGAAACGCTCCCGCCAGGAGAATACCAGATCGAAACGGAGTTGGCGTCACCCCCGGACCGACAATCTCCCGCAGCCTGGAAAGCCTCGGTTCTTGTGAAGCTTCATCCCATGGCACCACATCCGGGACTGGCGAGGACTCTGACCGTTTCGCTTGCCGACCTTGACCGCGCATGCGCCAAGGACAAGCTGACAGGCAAGGCGTTGTCCGACTTCTTCTTCGAGGGAATGCTGGCTGATCCGATGGTGCGCCTCGTGATGGAGGCCGATGGCGTCTCCGCGGCGCATGTGAGACATCTCTACGCAGGGGACGGGGCGCCCGAACACAGCTTGAATGCGCCCGTGTCGAAGACGACCACCCAAAGGACGCTGGACAATGAGTCGATCCTTGTCGCCGAGTACGAAGGCATGCCCTCAAGACCGGAAACACTGTTCAAATCGCGTAGCCGCAAGGTAGCGGGACAGATTTGATGGCGGAAAAGACTATCGCCGAAAGTGCAGCGCTCGCAATCGAGACCGCAAAGGCTATGCGCGACGTAGCGCAAGAACGGCGATGCCTCCGATGCAGTAGTGTTTTTGGAGCGAAGGGTTTGGAGAACTGATCTGACGGCGCTGCAAGGGGTTGAACGCCTGGCGAAACGCAGTGCCTGTCAGCCCGGGCGCAGCGCGTCGTCGCTGTTCCGCATCGTCTCGCATTCGGTATTCCGCGAACCATGCTGGACACCATTCTGGCCGCCCTCGAAATCTTTTACACGCCAACCTACCGATACCGGTAGCCCAAAGTGGCCGAACGGGCATCGCGCTGCGTTGATGGCGTCACAGTGGGCGGTGGGGTTGATTTGCGTCAGTCTATTCAAGTCATGAGTTATCAATAACTGGAATTTTGGAGAAGGTTGGGTTTTAAGCCCCTCATCTGCATAAAATGGCTTGCCGAAGAGCAGCTGATCAACGCGATGTCCAAGGTCAGTAAGCGCCTTCCCGACCCCCTACGCTGCGAGGCTTGACGGGTCCTGGAATTGCCAGGGCATAAGCGCTTTGATCCGGCTATTGGGATGGCCGTCGAGAAGCGCCCGCAGGGTCTGGGCGATGTAGTTGACGGGGTTCACGTCGCGCATCTTGCAGGTGGCGATCAGCGAGGCGAGCATCGCCCTGTTCTCGGCCCCGACCTCGTGCCCGGCGAACAGCGCGTTCTTCCTCGTAAGGGCAATACTGCGGATCTGGTTCTCCACCGGGTTGGTATTCTGCTCGAGCTGGCCGTCCCCGAGGAAGCGGATCAGACCGGGCCAGAGGCCGAGGGTATAGCGGATGTCCTCGGCGAGCTTCGTCGAGCGGGGGATGCGCGAGAGTTGTGCCTCGAGCAAGGGGCAGAAGGCGGCGACGATGGGTGCGGCGCGCGCCCTCCGCGGGGCCAGCCGGGTCACGGGCGGCCCGCAGCGCACCGCCTTCTCGACGGCATAGAGGTTGGCGATCCGATGCAAGACCTGCTCCGCGATGGGCGAGCCATCGGTCTCCCGCTGCTTCACGAAGCGCCGTCGGAGGTGGGTCCAGCAATGCACCAGTTGCCAGGCTCCCTCCGGCCGTTCGAGGGCCGCTCTCCCGACTTTCACACTCCGAAAATGCTGCGCGATGGACGAATGACCTGTTCGGGGAAGCCGGACTGCAGCGATTGCCTACCCGGCGAATGTCCGGAGAGGGCCGGGAGCGACGGCCGCCGCTGCCTACCAAGCGCACGACCCGCTGCGTCGCCGCATGACGGCTCCGAGCCCAAACTGACCGCGTTTGTCGTAGAAGGCTTCGCAGTCGCAGCATGGGCGCACCTGCCGCGACCGGCCCTAACCGGACCTTCGAACACGGGCCGACCGCTGCCATGCGGCATCACCAGACCGGCCGTTCGCTGCGACCGCGAGATTGATGCTCAGATGAACTCACAATATGCGGGAGAAACCTCGTTGCAATAGCCGCGCGCTCTGGTGACCTCCGTCGTGAACCAGTCCGAGGGCGGGGAGCCTCAGCCATTTCACGGCTGCCGAACTCCACCTCAATGACCCCTGAGCCCCGGGCGAACGTTTGTGGCTTTGAGAGGCTTTGTTGCGCAAAGAGGCTG
>NZ_JALZ01000050.1 GCF_000521785.1 Roseivivax halodurans JCM 10272 | reverse complement strand
AGATGTCAGCCCGCGAGCAGGCGGCAGGTCCCGAACGCGGCGAGAACAGCCGGTGCAGGTCCATCCCGCCGTCCCGATGGCGCTCTCGAGCCTCGCGCCGACGAGGGACGGACCGGGCGGCGCGCCAAGCGCCCCCAAGGTCCCGCACTCGCCGATGCGGAGCGGACGCGGATGTCAGAGATCAAACGCTGTGCGGCGGCGCGCGCGGCGAGTCATGGATGCGAAGATCCTGCGGGCCGGCCACGAGGTCGCGCCCCACCCGGTGTTCGACGACCCGCGTGATGCGTGCGCCGTTATCCGGTGCCAAAATGCGCGGGGTGCCGGGGAGCTTGTGGCAGAACGGACAGGGATGGTCATGGCCGTCCTCCGCGAGACCGCAGAACTCTTCGAGTGATGCGCCAAAGGCCTGCAGGGCAGCCTGCCGTTCCATAGCCTCACGGTCCGGCGCCATCTGGTGCGCGGACACGGCACCGAGCGCCGCGAGCAGAAACGCGGCGAAAATGGCAGTGAACGTGCAGGCGCGGCGGCGAAGCATGGGCAAGGCTTACACCGATCGAGCGGGCGCTGGAATGGCTTCCTTGTCGAGAGCGTCTGCGTGGTGAGGTGATCGCCAGGGTCGCGGCCGGCGACGTCCTTTTCCGCTGCGGAAACCTTCCCCCGAAAACGCGATCCCCGAGATTGCCGCGCGCATTGTGACCAAATTGTGTGCGCGCCCTGCGCAAATCGTGGCAAGAGCTTGCCAAGGGGCCACGAAAGTCCTTACTTGGCGGTAAGTTGCCGGCCCGTGTGGGCCGCGCCATGTAGAGGTGTATTGTGTTCCGATCTGTTTCGATTGCCGCGGCGCTCGCCGTCGGCCTTTCCACTCCGTCCTTTGCCGCAACCGTAGACGCCCGAGAGATGCTGCGCGATTTCAGCGTCATCGCGCTTGGCGATCACTCGCTCCTGTCCGACACGCCCGCGCCGGTCTATGTCGGCGGCGACTTCCCGGACGGGACGGTGGGCGACGTGTCCGGTGCGCTGGTCGTGGGCGGCAAGATCAAGTCGAGCCGCAACACCAACGTGAAGGGCAACGTCGTCATCGGCGACAGCCAGTCCGTCACGCAGCCGAACCCGGGCCAGCGGCGCTTCGAGGTCGCCGGGAGCACCGGCCCGACGACCTTCGACCTTCAGCGCAACGGCACCACCGTCGCCTCGGGTCAGCCCGTGCCCGTCGACGCGGTGCGCAAGGCCTTCACGACCCTGTCCTCCGACCTCGCCAAGCTCGAGGACACCGGCACGACATTCGGCGGGGACATGAACAATCGCGTCCTGAAGGCGTCGGCCGGAAGCGACGGCATCGCGGTCGCGAAGCTCGATTCGGGCGCGTTCAACACCTTCTTCACCGGTGGCGGCAGCCGGATGTTCGACCTCGGCGGCGCCAGCACGCTGATCATCAACGCCGATCTCGGCGGCATTGCCGACTTCACCTTCGAGGCACTCAACATCAACGATTTCAATGCGGCGAACAACGTGATCCTGAACCTTTCCGGGGTAGACAGATTCACCATCCGTTCGACCTTCGGCATCTCCCTTCTGGCACCGACGGTCGATGTGTTCGCCAATGCCGGGGGCACGAATGCGTTCATGGTCGCCGACGACCTCGAGCAACGCTACGAGATCCGCAAGCCCTTCACCGGCGATCTGCCGGATCCTTCGCCGGTTCCCCTGCCCGCGTCGCTCTGGCTCCTCGGCATGGGTGTGGCGGGCCTCGGCGTCCTGCGGCGTCGCCGCGCCTGAGGGCGCGATTCAAATCCGAACGGCCCGGAAGGCCCCGCCCCGGTCGGCGGCCTTCCGGCACGGCTCTCTCCCGACCATCGGAGCGACGGGCCCGATAAGGGTCGCGGCCTCCGATCCCGGCCATGTGGACCGACACGACACCTCCCTTAAGCCCGCCTTCATCGTTTCGGCGCTAGCACTGGGCCCGCAGAGGCACGGGAGAGTGCGGATGAAGGGCATGGTGTTCACCGAACTGCTCGGCATGGCCGAGACCGCCATCGGCGAAGAGAGCGTGGACGCGATCCTCGACGAGCTCGAGCTGACCAATGACGGGGCCTATTCGGCTGTCGGCAACTATCCCTGCCGCGAGCTCATGATGATCGTCGGCAAGATCAGCGACCGGACGGGGCTCCCCGCCGACCGGTTGCAGCAGATGTTCGGCCACCACATGCTGCGCCGGTTCTCCGAGACCTATCCGCAATTCTTCGCGGGCAAGACGAGCCTGATCGACATGCTCGAGGCGATAGAATCCGAGGTGCATGTGGAGGTCCGCAAGCTCTATCCCGACGCCGAACTGCCCTGCTTCGCCACACGCCGGATCGGGCCGTCGGAGATGGTCATGACCTATCGCTCGGCCCGCCCGCTCGAGGCGTTCTGCCACGGGCTGATCGAGGCCTGCGCCACGCATTTCGGAACGCCGGCGGAGGTCGAGCGACGGGACATCGGAAACGGAGCGGAGCGCGCAGCGGAATTCCGGATCCGGCTCTCGGGGTGAGTACTGTGCAGGCGTCCCCTGCACCGAGCGACGCCCCGGTCGCCCGCCGGCGCTACGAGCGCGAGCGACGCGCCCGCATGGAGGCGGAGAGCCTGCTCGAGGCGAAGTCTCGCGAACTCTTCGACGCCAACGAGGAGTTGCGCGCGCAGGCCGCCCGCCTCGAAGAGGCGGTGCAGGAGCGGACCGCGGACCTCGAACGGGCAAAACTCGAGGCGGAGGCCGCCAACGAGGCCAAATCCGCATTCCTCGCGATGATCAGCCACGACATCAGGACGCCGCTCAACGGGGTGCTCGGCATGGCAAGCGCGCTCGCCGAGACACCGCTCACGGCGGAACAGTCGGAAATGGTGCACCTTCTGCACTCCTCCGGCCAGACGCTGCTCGGCCTGCTGAGCGACATTCTCGACCTCACCCGGATCGAGGCGCGGAGGATGGACCTCGAACTGGTACCGGTGGACATACCGAGGCTTGCGCGGGACCTGCACGGGCTTTTCGCCATCGAGGCCGCAAGCAAGGGTCTGGCGTTCACGCTGACCGTCGGAGAGGGCTGCGCGGGGCCGGTCATGACCGATCCGACCCGCCTGCGGCAGATCCTCACCAATCTCGTGCAGAACGCGGTGAAGTTCACCGAGGCCGGACAGGTCGCGCTCTGCGTCGCGCGCTCGGACGCGCGGCTTACGTTCACGGTCAGCGATACCGGCATCGGCGTTCCGGAAGACCGCCGCTCGCGGCTCTTCGAGGCCTTCTCGCAGATCGACAGCTCGGTGGCGCGGAGGTTCGGCGGGTCGGGCCTCGGCCTCGCGATTGCGCGCGAGCTCTGCCGGCTGCTCGGCGGCGATCTGACCTTTGCCCCGCGTCCGGGGGGCGGGTCGCGCTTCACCGCGATCATCCTGGCGCCGGCGGCGGAACCCGACGCCGCGGCGACTTCGGGGCGCGGGATCCGGGACGATCCCGACCGGGTGCTCGCCGGGCGGAAGTGGCGGATCCTCGTCGCGGAAGACAACGCGATCAATCAGAAGGTCCTGTCCCTCATGCTGCGACGCTTCGATCTGCAGCTGACCTTCGTGGAGACCGGCACGGAGGCTGTCGCGGCCTGCCGAAGCACAACCTTCGATCTCGTCCTCATGGACGTGAACATGCCGGGGATGGACGGGACCGAGGCGGCGATGGAGATCCGCCGCATCGAGACGGAGCGGGACCTGCCGCGGGTGCCGATCATCGCCGTATCGGCCAACGCGATGACCCACCAGGTGAAGGCCTATCTTGCTGCGGGAATCGACACCCATGTCCCCAAACCCCTTCGCCGGGAGGCGCTCGTCGCGACGATGGCGCGCCTTCTCGACAGGGCTCACGTCGGGACCTGAGAGCTGCGACGCAGGCGCCCGGCCACCCCGATCACTCCGCTTCGGAGGAGGTCACCTTGGTGGATCGCAGCGGCCTGCCGAAATCCGGCACCATCCGGCTCGTCGCACCGATGGCGAGGTTCTGGACGACCGGCAGCGACCGCAGGATCGCAGCGAGGCCGTGCGCAGGCGTCACCGGCACGGTGATCGCGCCATCGACCGGAGCCTCACCCGAGGCATCGATGATGACCGGGCGGATGTCCTCGTCCAGCAGCGCCCGCGCGAGGCCGTCGATATTGTCGCCCTCCTGCCCGATGCCCCGGAAGAACAGGACGCAGGTGTCGCGATCGGCGGCCTCGAAAGGCCCGTGACGGAACTGCGCCGCCTCGAGGGCGAGGACCGGCCGGCGGGAGAGCTCCATGAAAAGGAGCGCGGCGCTGCCCGCGAGCCCCTGCATCGCGCCGCGGGCACTGAAGACGTGGCTCCGCGCGGCGGCGAGTGCGTCGATGGCCCTCGCACCATCAGGCATGGGCCCGGGCGCGGCCAGTGCGCGCTCGACCTCCTCCATGTCACCTCCGAGAGCGGTCAGGATCGCGGCGTGCTGGGCGAGCGTGACCATGACCGACCGCGTTGCGGCATAGCTCCGCTCCGGCGGTCCCTCTGCGACGAGACAGGGCACCCGCGCGGCAAGAGGGCCGTCGCGCGCCATCGTCAGGCCGTAGACCGGGCCGCCGGGAGCCCCGTCGAGCCATGCGAGGATCTCGCCGGAGCCGCCCGATTGCGAGGTCGCGATGCGCACCGCAGCGCCGGGCAGCGGCGCGCGCATGTATTCCGATACGTTGTGCGCCGTCGCCGCGATGCCGAGACGGCGATAGGCCGGTTCCGCCATCCGGTTGACCCAATGGGACCCGCCGACCCCGAGCAGATCGAGCCGCCCGATCCGGCGGATGTCGCCGGCGATGTCCTCCGCCCTGCCCTGCTGGGCATGGAACGCCGCGAGCGCGTCGGTATGCTGGCGCCCCGTCTCGGCCGCGAGGATCTCCAGTCCGGTCTCTTCCATGCGTCCTCCGGTCATTGCCTGAACCTCGACGCATAAACGCCCGGCACGGCGGAAACGAGGCACAAGCGGTTTGCGTCCCGATCCCTGCGCCGAAGTCGCAAGGGCGAAACCGTGCTATCATGGCGTGCCAGCTGAGTCCCCGCCGCGGCGCGCATCGCGGGACCACGTCCGATGCCGTCAGGGGCGTGGTCAAGCTTTGCGCTCGTCTTGTTCTGCATGCAGCAAGGGAGATTTCCGATGACCCGTATCCTCGAGATCGCCGCTGGAGCGCTTGCGCTCGCCGCGCTGTCGGCCTGTGACGACATGGAGACCGCGTCCGGAACGGGCTCGTCCGGCATCATGTCGCCCTCGCCCTCCGGCCCGCCTTTCATCACGACATACGATGCGTCGGTCAGCGATGCGGCCGTGGACGCGTGCCGCAGCACGCTCGAGGCGCAGACGGACGGGAACGTGGACGTGGTGGGAAGCGAGTTCTCCGAAGCCAATACTGCGATCTACATGCGGGTCGGCGAGAACGGCGCGCCCTGGCGCTGCCTCGTGTCGAACGACGGCACCGGCCCTTCGGTCATGTTCATGGGTGACGAGGGCGCGCTCTGAGCGGTCGCGGAGGCCACTCCAGATAACGACTGAAAGGACCTGTCATGCGCAATCGGATGATCCGTGCCGGAGGCCCGTATTGGCTCGCAGCCTGCATCGCCCTCGCGGCCTGCGCATCTGAGCCGGGCACCGGCGAGCGCGGCGGGTCGGCGGAGGACTTCGCCGCGCTCGCCGATCCATGCCGGACTTCGGCCCGGCTCATCGCCGAGCCCGTGGCGATCCTGGCCGGCCGCCGCACCGGACGCGGTCCGGCCTTGGTCCTGACCGCAGGCGACACGCGCTACATCTGCCGGCGCGTGGCGGACGGCAGCGTCGGGATCTTCGCCGACTGATCCGCCTAGGCGCGTGAGGGCCGTCTCGCTGCACGCTCCTGCGGCAACCCCCGCCCCTCTCGACCGGACCTTTGGGTTACGCTGCGGCCCCTTATGGATCGCCTTTGGTCCTCACTGCTCTAGGTGGCCCATCGGTTCAACTAACAGGGGGGAGACCCAATGGATCGTCGCAAATTCCTCAGCACCGCCGCGATCGGCGGCACCGGGGCCGGCGTGCTCGCCGCGCCCGCGCTCGCGCAATCGGCCCCACAGGTACAATGGCGGTGCACGTCGTCGTTCCCGCAATCGCTCGATACGATCTACGGCGGCGCGCAGGACGTCGCGAAATACGTGCGAGAGGCCACGGACGGGGCGTTCGACATCCAGGTCTTCGCGGGCGGCGAGATCGTGCCCGGCCTGCAGGCCGCCGACGCGGTGCAGAACGGCACGGTCGAGATGTGCCACACCGCCGCCTATTACTACGTCGGCAAGTCGCCGACCTGGGCGCTCGGTGCGGTCATTCCCTACGGCCTCAACAACCGCGGCATGAACGCGTGGCTCTATTACGGCGGCGGCCTCGATGCCCTCAACGGTTTCTACAACGGCCAGGGCCTGCATTACCTGCCCGCCGGCAACACCGGCACGCAGATGGGCGGCTGGTTCCGCGAAGAGATCGGCGGGCTGTCGGACATGGACGGCCTCCAGATGCGGATCGCCGGCCTCGCCGGTCAGATCATGGAGCAGATCGGCGTCGTGCCCCAGCAGATCGCGGGCGGCGACATCTACCCGGCACTCGAGCGCGGCACCATCGACGCCGCCGAGTGGATCGGCCCCTACGACGACGAGAAGCTCGGCTTCTACCAGGTGGCGCCGTATTATTACTATCCCGGCTGGTGGGAAGGGAACCTCACCCTCAACGTCTTCGTCGGCACCGAGGCGTGGGAGAGCCTGCCGGACACTTACAAGAGCATTCTCGAGACTGCCTGCCGCGCCGCCAACACCGAGATGATGGCGGAATACGACTACAAGAACCCGGCGGCGCTGCGCAGCCTCGTGCAGAACGGCGCGCAGCTGCGCGCCTTCCCCGAGGACGTGCTGAACGCGACCTACGACGCGGCGCTGTCGCTCTATGCGGACCTGCGGGAAAGCGCGGATGGCTGGGCCGACATCTACGACAGCATGATGCAGTTCCAGTCCGAGCACTTCCTCTGGCAGCAGGTGGCCGAGCAGAATTTCGCACGGTTCATGATGTCCAAGCAGGCCAACGGCCAGCTGCCGGCTCAGATCCAGGGCGCAGGCTCGGTCGGAGGCGGCGGCTCCGACAACTGATCGCGAGACCTGTCCTGACGAGAGGACCCCGGGGCTGACCCGGGGTCCTTTTTCTTTTGCGCGGTCCGGTCGACCTTTGCCGCAAGTTTGAATAAAGCAGATGGGAGATACAGCAATAAGAGGCAAAACATGGACCGCCGTTCATTCTTCCGGACCGCCGCGCTTGGCGGCGCGGGCAGCCTGACGCTCGCCGCACCGGCGATCGCGCATTCCGCGCCACAGGTGCAGTGGCGCTGCACCTCCTCCTTCCCCAAGGGGCTCGACACCGTCTATGGCGGCGCCGAGGATCTCGCTAGGTACGTGCGCGAAGCCTCGGGCGGCAATTTCGACATTCAGGTTTTCGCCTCGGGCGAGATCGTGCCCGGTCTGCAGGCCGCGGACGCCGCCCAGAACGGCACGGTCGAGATGTGCCACACCGCCGCCTATTACTTCGTCGGCAAGTCGCCGACCTGGGCGCTCGGCACGGTGATCCCGTTCGGCCTCAACGCGCGCGGCATGAATGCGTGGCTCTATTACGGCGGCGGCAACGATGCGCTCAACGCCTATTACAACGAGCAGGGCCTGCAGTTCATGGCGGCGGGCAACACCGGCACGCAGATGGGCGGCTGGTTCCGGAACGAGATTGGCGGCCTCGACGACATGCAGGGTCTGCAGATGCGGGTCGCCGGACTCGGCGGCCAGATCATGGAAGCCCTCGGCGTGGTGCCGCAGCAGATCGCAGGCGGCGACGTCTATGCCGCACTCGAGCGCGGCGCGATCGACGCGACCGAATGGGTCGGCCCCTACGACGACAACAGCCTCGGCTTCCAGCGCGTTGCGCCCTATTACTACTATCCCGGCTGGTGGGAGGGGAACGCGACCCTCTCGGTCTTCTGCAACCGCGAGGCCTACGAGGCGCTCCCAGACGAGTACCGTTCCCTGCTCGATACGGCGGCGCGGGCGGTCAACACCGACATGCTCGCCGAGTACGATTACAAGAACCCCACCGCGCTGCGCGAACTGGTGGACACGGGGGCTCAGCTGCGCCGTTTCCCCGACGACGTGATGAATGCGGGCTACGAGGCCTCGCTCGATCTCTATGCCGATTTCCGCCAGAACGTCGACGGCTGGGCCGACATCTACGACAGCATGATGAAGTTCCAGTCCGAGCACTTCCTCTGGCAGCAGGTTGCGGAGCAGACCTTCGCGAACTTCATGCAGGAGAAGCAGTCGCAGGGTCAGCTTCCGGCGCAGATCCAGGGCGAAGGCTCGGTCGGCGGCGGAACCGACAATTAAGAGCATGTGAGGCGCGGCCCTTCGGGGCCGCGCCTCCTCAGGTCAGTTGCCGAAGTTGAACCCTCCGGCCCCACCCTGCGGCTCTGACTGTTCTGCTTCTTCCTCCTGGCCTCCGCCGAAGTTGAAGCCGTCACCGGCGCCCTGATCGGCCCCGGCCCCGGATTGGGTCTCGCCGGACGAGCCATCGGTGCCGTCGCCGGATCCACCCTCTGGCGCCGAACTCCCACCGAAGTTGAAACCGGATCCCGGATTGCCGGCATCGCTCTCGGACTCGTCGGAGGTTTCTTCCGACGGCGAGCCGCCGCCGAAATTGAAGCCGCTGTTGCCTTCGGATTGCGGGGCGGAGGTCTCTCCGCCGCCTCCGAAGTTGAAGCCCGAGCTGCCGCCCGCTCCGGTCCGCTCTCTCTCGGCGGCCGCGGATTCCTGCTGGGCCTGCCGGTCGGCGCTGTAATGCGTCACGAGGCTCGGCACCGAGATCACCAGCAGGATCAGCAGGAACTGGATGCCGATATAGGGCAGCACCCCCTTGTAGATCTGCGCGGTCCGGATCCCCTCGAGCGTCTCGCCCGTCACCTTGTCCGTCCGGTCGTTCCATGGCGCCACGGATCGCAGATAGAACAGCGCAAACCCGAAGGGCGGCGTCAGGAACGATGTCTGCAGGTTCATCGACAGGATCACCCCGAACCAGACCAGGTCGATCCCGAGCGTCTCGGCCACCGGCGCGAGCAGCGGCACGAGGATGAAGGCGATCTCGAAGAAGTCGAGGAAGCATCCGAGGATGAAGATCACCACGGTGACGACCAGAAGGAAGCCGAACTGCCCGCCGGGCAGGCCCAGCAGCAGCTCCTCGAGCCAGACCTGTCCGTTCACGCCGTAGAAGGTGAGACCGAAGACCCGCGCGCCGATCAGGATGAAGAGCACGAAGGCCGAGAGCTTGGCCGTCGCCTCCACCGCCGAGCGGAGTGTGCCGAGCGACAGACGGCGCTTGGCCACCGCGAGGATCAGTGCGCCGACGGCGCCCATCGCGCCGCCTTCCGTTGGCGTCGCGATACCGAGGAAGATCGTCCCGAGCACCAGGAAGATCAGCGCCAGCGGCGGGATGAGGACGATCACCACCTCCTCGGCGAGACGCGAGAGGAGGCCGATCTTGAGGTACCGGTTCGCTAGCGCCACCGCGTAACAAACCAGCACGGTGAAGGCGGCCGCGAAGACGACCCGCGTCGCCGGGATGAAATCGGTGAAGAGGATCCGCGAGCCGACGAGATAGAGCACCACCGCCAGCGCGAACATGGCGACCAGAGACCAGATGCCGCCGCCGAGCCTGCGCTCCTCGGGGGGAAGCGCCGGCACTGCCGAGGGCCGCAGCATGGTGAGGCCGAACATGTAGAGGCAGTAGACCCCGACCACGATGAGCGCCGGGTAAAGCGCGCCGAGATACATGTCGCCGACCGACACGCCGAGCTGGTCCGCCATGACGATGAGGACGAGCGACGGCGGCACGATCTGCGCCAGCGTGCCCGCGGCGGCGATGGTGCCGGTGGCCACGGACGGGTCGTACTTGTAGCGCTGCATGATCGGCAGCGAGATGAGCCCCATCGCGATGACCGATGCGGCGACGACGCCCGTGGTGGCCGCGAGAAGCGCGCCAACGAGGATCACCGCGAAGGCCACGCCGCCGCGAAGCGGACCGAAGAGCTGACCCACCGTGTCGAGGAGATCCTCGGCCATGCCCGATCGCTCGAGGATCAGTCCCATGAAGGTGAAGAAGGGGATGGCGAGCAGCGTGTCGTTCGACATGATGCCGAAGACACGTTCCGGCATCGCGCGAAGGAGAGGCCAGAAGAGATTGATTTCGCTCGAGTAGTCGGAAAGCCAGACACCGATCACGAAGAAGATCATGCCGCCGCCGGCGAGCGTGAGCGCCACCGGATAGCCGAGCAGCAGCAGCCCCATCACCGAGATGAACATGATCGGGGCGAGGTTGTGGGCGATGAGCTCGATCATGTGCGGGCCTCCCGAACCGCCGGCGGCGCGTCGTTCGCCTCGTCGGACGGATAGGGTATCGCTCCGGCCAGCTGCGCGACGCGCTTGATGATTTCGGACAGGCCCTGCGCGGTGAACGAGACAAACCCGAGCAGCACCCAGAGCTTGGCGGGCCAGCGGATGAGACCGCCGGCATTCGAGGATTGCTCGCCGCTCACATAGGACGAGATGAAGAACGGCCAGGAAAGCCAGACCATCAGGATCACGAAGGGCATCAGGAAGACCAGATGGCAGACGAGGTCGATCATCGCCCTGCCCCTGGCGGAGAGGCGCGAGGAAAGAACGTCAACCCGCACGTGTTCGTCCCGCTCCAGCGTCCATGCCGCGCAGAGCAGGAAGACCGCGCCGAAGAGGTACCATTGCAGCTCGAGCCAGGAATTGGAGGAGATGTTGAAGCTCTTCCGGATGACGGCGTTGCCGGCCGACACCAGCACCGCGGCGAGCACGAGCCAGGCAAAGGTCCGCCCGATCCATCCGTTGACCCAATCGATCCCGCGAGAAACCCGCAGCAAAGCCGTCATGACCCATCCTCCGCTGTTCGGGGCGCTCCTCGGCTGCCCCTCGCAGACCTGAACGACCCAATCATCTTATTGTGCTGGCCCACCTAGCATAGGATGACGCAGGTGAAAGAGGTTTCAGGTCCTCCGGCGCCTGAGCAGCGTCCAGACGCGCAGATCGGCAATCGCCATTCCGGTCGCGGCGAGCACCAGGAGGCAGAGGACAAGCTTGGAGACCGGACCCATCGTTCCCTCGATAAGGAGCGTATGCACCACGCTGCCGACCGCGATGAGCATCACAAGCCCCGTGTGCAGGACCCGCCAATGCCGCGGCCGAAGACCGATGCGTCCGCGGAGCATCGCGACGAGAGCGGAGGCGAAGGCCGCCCACATGGCGACGACGCCCCAGGCCGAGAACGGCGCCGGGGATGTGAAGAGCAGCGCGTCGATCACGTCGGGCGGGCTCGTCACCCATAGCCCGCCCACATGGACGACGATGGCGACAACGAGGCCGGCGCCGATCCAGCGATGCACGCGGCGCCCTTTCGGCGCGGCGAGCCCGGGCAGGTATCCCGCGGCGAGAAGCGGCTGAACGAGCACGAGGCTGAGCGCCACCACGCCCGCGAGCCCCGCGGCGATGTAGACGTCTCCCCGCCATTCGAGGAGCGGGCTGCCCGCCGCCACGGCGAGTGGTACGAAGACGGCGCATACGAGTGCCGCCCAGATCAGGATCGACCGCAGAAGGGGCAAGAGGTCAGGCCGGGCTCAGCACGAAATCGGCGGTCAGGCTCGTCTGTTGCGGGCTGGCCATGACAGGGCGGAGGAAAACTGACTCGTAACCGCCGCTGTCATAGGCGAGATGCCCGTGCGGCTGTCCGAAGGCCGGCACGATCTGCGGCATCTCGAGCCGGAACGCGCCGTCCGCATTCGTCAGGGTCGCCCCATGGCTCTGCGGCTCGCGCTCGTGCCCCTCGGTGGTGTGTGCCCAGATCTGGATGCGCGCGTTCTGGAGCGGCGCGCCGTCCCCGGCGCGGCGCACCGTGCCTCTCATCCAGAAGCCGCCGCCGCCGATGCGTTCCACGATGGGTGCCCCGGGCAGGTAATTGTTCGAGCCGCCGCGCATGCTGCGGGTGGGCCCGAGGCTCTGCGCCCGCGCGGGCACGGTCAGCCCCGCGCCGAGGGTGACGAGGGCGGCGCTGCCGGTCGAGAGAAAGGCGCGGCGCGTTGCGGTCATGCGGGTCATGGCAGTCGCTCCCGGGACGGGCGGGCGCGGCCCGCTCAGTTGGATGCTTTGCGATAACCCATATCAGACCGACGCGGCGTAAGGCATGGGCGTCGCGCCGGTCCCACGGCTTCGTGAAAGTCCGGTCATCCGGCGTGAGAGACGAGATCGCGGACCATGTTCGCTGCCGTCGCGATCAGGAAGAGGCCGAAGATGAGCCGCAGGCGCGACTGCGGGATCGAATGCGCGAGCCTCACCCCGACCCGCGCGAAGGTCATGGTCAGCGGCACCAGGCAGGCGAGCGACAGCAGGTTCACGTATCCCACCGAGAACGGCGGCAGGTTCTCCTGGCCGAGCCCCGTGATCGCGTAGGTGATCGCGCCGGGCAGACCGATGACGAAGCCGATCGCGGCGGAGGTTCCGACGGCCCGGCGGATGTCGTAGCCGAGAAAGCTCATCACCGGCACGCAGACGGATCCGCCGCCGATCCCCATCATGGCCGATATCCCACCGGCGAAAATGCCGGACGCCGCCCAGACCGGACGCGAGAAGCTGCGGGTCTCGCCGGTCCCGCCGGATGCGGGCTTGCGCAGGATCATGTCGAGCGCGACCACGAAGGCGACGAGCGCGAAGACAGCGATGAGCACCTGCCCCGACACCAGGCCGCCGATGATGCCGCCGAGGATCGTGCCGAGAAGGATGAACGGGGCCCACAGTTTCAGAAGGTCGGTATCGATCGCCCCCTTCTTCCAGTGCCCCCAGGAGGACGATGCGGAGGTGAAGATGATGGAGGCGAGTGAGGTGCCAACCGCGACCTGCATCACGAAACCGGGCGACATGTCCGTCATGGAGAGCGCGAAATAGAGCGCGGGCACGATGACGATGCCACCGCCGACACCAAGGAGGCCCGCGAGGGTGCCACCGACGATGCCCGCGCCCGCCGCGATCCCGGCGAAAAGGAAAATCTGCGATGGATCCATGGGTTTGCCCGCCTCTCTTGCCGTAATGTCTGGAGGTGCTGGTCTACCAGATCGCCGCCGAGAGCAAGCGCATGGGCCGCAGGGCGCGGGTCAGGCAGCGAGAAATCCCACTGGCTGCTCAGTGTCGCGTCAGCGTTCTCCCCTTTTCTGCACGCAGCTGCACCGGCATCCCGGCGGCCGCATCGTCAGGCCTTTGGTCTGAGCGGGCGCATCAGGCCTTCCTGCGCGGTCGAGGCGACGAGCTCGCCGTCCACGTTGAAGATCGAGCCGCGGTTGAAGCCGCGCCCGCCGCCGGTGAAGGGCGCGTCCATGCTGTAGAGGTGCCACTCCTCGAAGCGGATCGGGGCGTGGAACCACATCGCGTGATCGAGGCTCGCGACCATCGTGCTCCCCTGGAAGAAGGTCAGCCCGTGCGGCCGCAGAGAGGAGCCGAGAAGGTTCATGTCCGAGGCATAGGCCATAAGGCAATGCTGCATCTGCGGGCCCTGCCCCGCGGCGGCCTCCATGCGGAACCACATTGCGTTGCGGTCGTCAGCGGGTTCGGGCGCAAAGAGGTCGCGCGGTTCGACCTCGCGCACATCCACGGGACGCTCACGCAGGAACTCGGGCAGGCGCTCCTTCGGGATACGGTCTACATGCGGCGCGCGCAGGGCCGCGCGGTCGGGCCAGGCATCGGGTCCCGCGACCTCGGGCATCCGGTGCTGATGCGACCAGCCCTCCTCGTCGATGTGGAACGAGGCGGAGAGGTGGAAGATCTGCCGTCCGTGCTGGATCGCCACGACGCGGCGGGTGGTGAAGCTGCCGCCGTCGCGCGATCGGTCGACCTGGTAGATCACCGGCACCTCGGGATCGCCGGGGCGGATGAAATAGGCGTGCAGCGAATGGCAGAGCCTGTCCTCGGGCACGGTGCGGTAGCCCGCCATCAGCGCCTGCGCGATGACGTGGCCGCCGAAGATGCGGCCCGGCGCCTCGCCCTTCACGCCGAGCCCGCGGAATAGGTCGACCTCGAGCGGCTCGATGTCGAGAAGGTCGATCAGCTCGTGCGCCACGTCCGTCATGATTTGTCTCCCCGGGTCCTGCCCTCCGGCATGGGCCACATTGCGCGGCGGATGTCCACCGCGCGGGCGCTGCCCCGGCCTCGGCCGCGCCGCCGGGACACCGCGGGCCTCCCTCCGGGCTCGAAGGTATCGAAGCCGGACGGAGGCGACGGGCAGGCATCGGCCCGGCCGCCGAAGGGTTCACCGCGCCGCGGCGTCTTCACGCCGAATGGAGCCATTCTGCGACGGCAATACTGGACGTCGGGCCCCGGAAACGCTACGGGGACAAAAACCCGGACGGCGCACGCCAGAGTCGCCGCAAGCCCCGAGCAGCAATGACAGGTCATTCGTGACAGACACCCACACGGCCTCACCCGGCGGCGCATCGCCGGCCCGCGTCCGCCCCTTCAAGTTCCGCGGCCGTTACTTTACGGCCATCACGCTGCGCATCGGCTCCGGGCCGATCGACCAGGGCTTCTTCGACGCGCTCGACCGCCATCTGCGGCAGACGCCGCAATTCTTCGAGAAGGCGCCGATGCTGATCGATGTCGAGGAAGCGGGCGCGGAGGTCGGCGAGGCCAACATCAAGACCCTGGTCTCGGAACTGCGAGCGCGGCGCCTTTTGCCCTTCGGCATCCTGAACGCGACCGGACGGCTTGCCGAGGCCGCCGCGGCGTCTGGGCTGATCCTCGTCGAAGCGGGCCAGGACGGGCCGCTGCGCGAGCGGGCGCCCACGCAGGAACAGGTGCCGTCGCGTTCGCCCGAAGTGACCGCCCGCGCCGAACGCGTGAAGGCCAAGTTCGTCGGGGCGGCCGCGGCGGCATCCCCGCCGCCCGCCCCGCAGAACCGCGTCGTCACGCAGCCCGTTCGCTCGGGCCAGGTCGTGATCGCCGATCAGGGCGACCTCATCGTCATCGGTCCGGTCTCGTCCGGGGCGGAGCTGATCGCGGCGGGCAACATCCATGTCTACGGGCGGCTGCGCGGCCGCGCGATGGCGGGCGCGCACGGCGACGAGAGCGCGCGCATCTTCTGCCAGGCGCTCGAGGCCGAACTGGTGGCGATCGCCGGGCATTACCGGACACCCGACAATTACAGCGACGACGTGCGAGGGGCGCGCGTCCAGGTCTCGCTCGAGGACGACACGCTGCATATGAGCGTTCTCGGCTGAAACCTCAGGATCAGGACAGGAGCAGCTGGTGAAAGACGAAGCGGAAGGCAAGCCCTGCAAGGTCATCGTGGTGACCTCCGGCAAGGGGGGCGTCGGCAAGACGACCTCGGCCGGGGCGATCGCCGCCGGCCTTGCGAAACGTGGCAAGAAGACCGTCGTGATCGACTTCGACGTGGGTCTCAGGAATCTCGACATGATCATGGGGGTCGAGCGCCGGGTGGTGTTCGACTTCATCAACGTCATCCACGGGGATGCGAAGCTGAAGCAGGCTCTGATCCGCGACAAGCGGCTCGAGAACCTCGCGATCCTGCCCACTTCGCAGACCCGCGACAAGGACGCGCTCACGACGGAGGGCGTCAAGGCGGTGCTGGACGAGCTTCGCGAGGAGTTCGACTACATCATCTGCGACAGCCCGGCGGGCATCGAGCGCGGCGCGCTCATGGCGATGCATTTCGCCGACGAGGCGGTGATCGTCACCAACCCCGAGGTCAGCTCGGTCCGCGACAGCGACCGGGTGCTGGGGCTGCTCAATTCCAAGACCGCCCGCGCCGAGGACGGCCAGGAGATCAAGGCGCAGGTGCTCATCACCCGCCACGACCAGCAGCGCATCGACACCGGCGAGATGATGACGGTCGAGGACGTGCTCGAGATCCTCGCGATCCCGCTGCTCGGCATCATTCCCGAAAGCAAGGCGGTGCTCAGGGCCTCGAACCTCGGCATGCCGGTGGTGCTCGACGAGCCGTCTGCGGCCAGCCGGGCCTACGAGTCCGCCGTGGCGCGGCTCGACGGCGAGGACCTCGAGGTCAAAGTCGAGAGCGACCGCCCGCGCGGCTTCATGGGACGGCTCTTCGGACGGTCGGCATGAGGAAAATGTTCGGTTTCCCCCGCTGGGGCAAGAAGCAGGACAGCTCGGCCAGCGCCGCCAAGGAGCGGTTGCAGATCCTGCTCGCCCACGAGCGCACCGACGGGACGTCCCCGGACGTCTTCCCCGAGCTTCAGCGCGACATCCTCGCGGCGATCAAGAAGCACATGAAGATCGAGGACGACTCGGTCGACATCCAGATCGAGCGTGGCGACAACCTCTCCAACCTCGAGATCAACATCGAACTGCCGGCCTCCAGCAAGTCGTAAGATCAAACGGAAGGGCGGGCCCACGCAGGCCAGCCCCTCAGATAAATGTTG
>NZ_JALZ01000049.1 GCF_000521785.1 Roseivivax halodurans JCM 10272 | reverse complement strand
TTCAACGAAACCGGTCGTCTGCCGGAGCGCCAAGCCGAAGAGGACCTTCATCGTCAGGCACGTCTGGATCGCGTTCGTCGGGGAAACGGTCCCCCGGACCGTTTCCCAATCCTCCTCACCGCTATATAGCCGCTGCCGGCCTTGCTTGCCTGTGGGCCGCGGCACCCAGACCATGTCCGGATCGAACCAGATCGTCAGGGAGCCACGCTGCTTCAGCGCTTCGTTGTAGGCCGGCCAGTTCTTGGTCTTGTAGTTCGGCGGGAGAGGTCTGCTCATGGCGCCCCAGCTACCACTCTGGATTCACGAGATGAATCCTACATCCGCCTTTGCGCAACAAAGCCCCTGCGCCAGCTCATCGTGGTCGGAATGACATCCCGCGTGCGGCAGGTAGCGAACCATCCCGAGCGCGCCGACCCCTGGCTGACGAAGCTGTTGCAAAGAAAGCCAGCCCGCGTTGCGACCGTCGCCATGGCGAACAAGACGGCGCGGATCATGTGGGCAGTCCTGACCAGGAACGAGCCCTACAAGCCGCACGCCGCTTAAGCCGGCACGCGCCCACGAGATAGCAAGACCGACGATGTGATGGTGTACCCTTCAGCCGCACCGATCAGGACACTCCGCCGAATGTCCCGGGCACCATTGCCCGCAAAGCAGATAGGAACCTGATCTGCGGATCCCATCAGGGCCAGCGGTGTGAACTGCGCAAACAGGCCGGACACAAGACCGCTTCTGAAAAGGTACACGCAGTCTCATTTACGCCTTGCTATGCGGGAGCCATCCACACAGGACATTCGATTCCTTGGCGGAACGCTATTTGCCCATGCGAAAGATATCTATTTATCTGACTGCGACCAGGTTCGTCAGCGTCGGCGGTGCATCAGGCTCATGAGTCTCGCTTGACGGTCGAAAGGTCCTTCCAGTGCGGGCGCTCCGACCTCCCAGTCCAGCATCCGCCGGACCATCAACGCAGCGATGCCGGCAAATATCACGCCGCCGACCGCCTGCCCGATCAGCACCCCCGCCGCGCCGAACATCGCGCCGCCCGCCAGTACGAAGGGCACCGTGCCCAGCGTGTGCCGTCCCCAGTTGATCCAGGTGGAGCGGAACGGATGACCCATGTTGTTGAACGCCGCATTTGCAACGAAGATCACCCCATTGAAAAAAAACGTCATCGCCAGCGGGCCGCAGAAGAGCACGATCAGGTCGCGTGTCACCCCTTCGGCGTCGAACAGTGCGATGATCGGGCCGCGCAGGGCAAAGAGGATCGCGGTCATGGCCAATGTGAAGATCCCGCAGAAGAGCAGGCCGTCGCGCCAGGCCCGCCGCACCCGGTCCATCCGCCCTGCGCCGAAGTTCTGCCCGATCACCGGACCGATGGCGCCGGACAGCGCGAAGATCACGCCGAAGGCCATCGGCGTCATCCGGCTCACGATGGCCATGCCCGCTACGGCCGCCTCGCCGAAGCTCGCCATGGCTCGGGTCACGACCGCCTGTCCCAGGGGCGTGGCCAGCTGGGTCAGGATTGCCGGGGCGGCGATGGTCACGATGGGCGGCAGGGCCACGGACAGCTCCGGGATACCGGGCCGCACCAGCCCGCCGTGGTGGCGGAAGATCGGGATCAGCGCCGTGCCCGCGATGACGAGCCGCGCCGCCACGCTGGCCAGCGCCGCTCCGGTCAGATCGAGCCCCAGTCCGAAGATCAGGATCGGGTCGAGTACCGCATTGACCAGTGCCCCCCAGATCGTCGCCATCATCGCGCGGCGCGCATCGCCATGGGCCCGCAGGATCGCCCCGCCCACCATGCCGACGATCAGGAAGGGCAGGCTCGGCACGATGATCTGCAAGTAGAGCACCGCGAGCTCCAGCGTCTCGCCCGAGGCCCCCATCAGCGACGCCAGTGCCTCGAGGTTCAGCCAGACCGCCGCTGCGAAGACCGTCCCGAATACCACACCCCAGACAAGTGCCGCCGCCGCCTGCGCGCGGGCGAGGTCCGCGTCGCGCTGTCCCAGTGCTCGGGCCACCAAAGCGCCCGCGGCGATGGCCATGCCGATGCCGAAGGATGTGGTGAAGAACAGGATCGCGCCCGCGTAGCCCACCGCCGCCGCCAGTTCCGCGTTGCCCAGCATCGCGATGAAGACCATGTCAACGAAGTCGACCGCGAAGACCGCCATCAGCCCCACTGACGAGGTCAGCGCCATCACAGTGATGTGGCGGAAGAGGTTGCCCTCGAGAAAAACGGCGCGCGCTTCGGGCATGTGGCCTCCGGATTGGGATCTGATCGAACCGCCGCACTTTACGGCTGAGGGCCGAGCCTCCAGCTCCGGCGCTTGGGTCGTTCGCCGTTATCGTATCCAAATATCTGGGACTTGAGGTCAGATCACGAGGAAAGCGAATGGCAGGGCCGTCCGCGCCGGTCGGGGCCATGTTCTCGACGCCAAGCGACACGAATGTGAACATCGCGGTGTCGATGGGGAAGGCGCTGACCAGGCGACGCCATCAGGGCAAAACAGGCGCAGCCCGTTTCGCAATGAGCCTCGTGGCGCGTGAGCGAGGGTCAACGGCCGGCCTCTCCTCCGCGCCTCATCATGGTCGACATGGGTCGGATCATGACGACAAGCTCCGTCACCTTGCCCGCGGAATCGAAGCTGATGATGTCGATGCCGGTGAAGGCCGCACCGCCGACGCTGCCGCGAAACTCCAGCACATGGCCCGCGTCACCCACGAACTCCCTCGCATATCCGAAGGTCCCGAAGAGGTCGAACGATTGCCGCAAGCTGGCGACCAAGGCGTCCTTGCCATGTAGCGGCATCGCTTCGGCGGGGGTGTGGTAGGTCACGTCGTCCGCCAGGAGCTCCGGCAGCCCGTCCCAGTCACGGCGAATGAAGATCCGTCGCCATTCGTCAAGGACGGCTTCCCCTTGAGGATCGTAGCCCCCTCCGTCCGCGTCCGGGTCGGTCATGAAACTCTCCCGACGTCCCGAAACTGTGCGATGAGTGGATGGGACGGTCCCATGATCGCGCGCAATCGGCCGCTCCGCGCCGAGGTCATGCGGCCCTCTCGGTGCCGAGAGACCCGACCACCTCGGCCGTGGTGAGGATCGCGTGGGCATAGGTCGGGCCGTTGATCTCGTGCGCGGCGTGCAACGCGTCGGGGGAAAAGGCCGCGGTGGCATCGCGAACGAGGGTCACATGATAGCCAAGCTCGGCCGCATAACGTGCGGAGGCTTCGGTGCAGGTGTTGGCGATCGCGCCGATGAAGATGACATGGGTGATGCCGCGTTGGCGCAGCTGCACATCGAGGTCGGTATTGGCGAAGCTGGATGCGCCCCAGTGTTCCTTGACGACGATGTCGCCGTGGTCGGGGCCGAAGCCCTCGTAGAAGTCTCCGCCCCTGCTTCCCTCGGCAAACATTTGGTGTTCGTGGGCCGCTGCCTGAAACGGCGTCAGGTGGGCCCATCCCTCGAAGTCGCCGGCGCGATGGCGGTGATGGGGCAGGATGAATATCGGATGCCCGGCCGCACGCGCCGCCGCACGGAGCCTGGCCAGATTGGCATGAAGATCTACCGCTCTGGAGACCTCGCTGAGCGCGGGCCACATCTTGCCGTCCTCGGCCAGGAAATCGTTATAGGGATCAACGCAAAGAAGAGCGGTGCTGCCGCCGGGATAATCAGTATGTGCCACGGGTTGGTCCTTTCGGTGGAGTGTCGTGAAACCGGCGTTCCCGGTCCTTGTCGTGAAATCGCGTGCGTCCGGCGCGGGGTTTTCCGGTGCTGCGACATTGTCCGGGCACGGGCGGTCCCGGCATGAGACTGGCCGCGGACGTCAGGGACAGCCGCGGCATGTCTCACGCGAAATCAACCGACCGGTTGAACGGCATCTCGCGCAGCCGCTGGCCGGTCGCGGCAAAGATCGCGTCTGCAAGGGCCGGGGCCGCCGGTGCGGTCGCGGGTTCTCCGAGACCGCGAACCTTTTCAGCTTGCCCCAGAAGTCGCGTGTGGAACCTCGGTGTCTGGCGCAGGCGCATCCCCTCGAAAGCGTCGAAGTTGGTCTGCTGCACGGCGTGGTTCTCGTAGGTCAGCTCGCAGTTCATCGCGTGGCCAAGCCCGTAGACGGCGGCCCCGGTCAGCTGCGCCTCGGCGTTTGTCGGGTCGAAGACGGTGCCGCAATCGGCAGCGATCCAGACGTCGTCGATGCGGATACCCCGCTCGGTCAGCGTCACGTCGATGACCTCGGCTACAGGCACGCCATGCGTGTACGCGAAGGCGATGCCCCGTCCGCGCCCCGGCCCGATGTCGGCGCCCGTCCAGTTCGACATCTCGCCCACGGCCTCGAGGACGCGGCGCGAGTCGGCATGGTCGATCAGGCGCAGCCGCTCTTCGAGCGGGTCCGTCCCTGCTGCGTGGATCAGCTCGGACAGGAAGCTTTCGTGGAAAAAGCTGTTGGAACAGGCTCCGGGCGAGCGCCACGAACCGACCGGCACGAGCGGAGGCGCGGCATAGCCCGTCACGCGATAGTTCGGGATGGCATAGGGCTGGTCGAAGGCGCCCCAGACCAGCATCGCGTCCGGTCCCGGCGGCACGATGAAGACGCGCCCGAACCAGGAGGCCACCAGCGACGGGCTGATCGAGTCGAGATCACAGGCCAGCACGCGCCCGTCCGCGACCGCCCCCCGACCGCGCGCCATGTGCAGGGGCCGCGGGAAATCGTGGGTCATGTCCTCTTCGCGGCTCCAGGTCGTCTTGATGGGCGTGCCTGGCATGGAGGCGGCGATCTGGATCGCCTGCACGACGTAGTCGTGGTCGAGCCTGCGGCCGAAACTGCCTCCCGCCGGCAGGGCATGGAGGATCACATTGGCCGCATCGATGCCTGTAACATCGGCGGCGGCATCCCGCACCACGTGTGGCACCTGCGTCGCGGTCCAGATCGTTACCGCATCGTCTTCGACCAGCACCGTGGCGTTCAGCGGCTCGAGTGCGGCATGTGCGAGGAATGGTGAACGGTATTCCGCCTCGATGACTGTGGCCCCCTCGAGCGCGTCCTCGACATCACCATCGTCGCGCAGTCGGCTGTTCTGGAACTCGTCCGTGCGCGCGTCGGCCAGCGCCTGCCACATCTCGGCGCTGCTCGCGGGGTAGTCGGGGGGGAGCCAGTCGACGTCCAGCGCCGCTGCGGCCTGAAACGCGAACCAAGTGTTCTCGGCGATGACGGCGAGGCCTTCGTTCACCTCGACGACCGACCGGACACCCTGCATTAGCAGGGCGGCGTCGGCAGAGTAGCCCGCCATACCGCCACCGCGCCCCGGGTTGGCGCGGACGGTGGCGTAGAGCATGCTGGGCAGGGCCACGTCGATCCCGTAGTCCTGCGTGCCTGTCGACTTCGCCATGATGTCGAGCCGCTGATAGGTTTTGCCAAGCCTCCTCCATTCCGACGCTGGGCGCAGGGCCACGTCGGTCACCGGCTCGATCGCCGCCGCCTCGCCGGCAAGCTCGGTGTAGGGGATGCGCATGCCGTCCGGCAGAACGACCTGCCCGTCATCGGTCCGCAGTTCGGCTCTCGGCACGCCGGTACGTGCCGCGGCTGCGACCTTGAGGGTCTCGCGCGCGGTGGCGCCTGCCTGCCGCAATGTCTCGTGCAGGTCCGCGGTCGAGGACGACCCTCCGGTGAACTGCGACCCGGAAAGCCGCGCGACGTTCATCATCAGATCGCGCACCGTCTCCGCGACGAACCCGTCGTCCCATCCCGGAAACGACAGACCGTCGGCCGCGACGGTGCCGTTGAAATAGGCGCGGTGCGGCTGCCCCGGATCGAGCGTGGCCGTGGCCGGGTCGATGTCCAGTTCCTCGGCGATCAGCATGGCCTGGGTGGAGGCGATCCCCTGTCCCACATCGGCGCGCGGCACGATCAACGTGATCCCGTCCGGCGTGATCTTGACGAACGGGGTCAGCGCAGCTTCGCCCTCTGCCAGACTGTCCAGCAGGGGATTGGCTGTCGGTCGCGACACGAAATAGGCCCCGAAGGCCACCCCGCCGAGGATGGCTGCGGATCCTACAAGGAAGGGTCGGCGAGCAATGGTTCCGACGCGTCCCACGGCTCAAGCCTCCCGCAGCGCGCTGGCGGCGGCATGGACGGCGGCGCGGATGCGCGGATAGGTCCCGCAGCGACACAGGTTGCCGGACATCGCAGAGTCGATATCGTCATCCGTCGGCTCGGGGTTGCGGGCCAGAAGGTCGGCAGCCTGCATGATCTGGCCGGACTGGCAGTAACCGCACTGTGCCACCTGTTGGTCGATCCAGGCCGCCTGAATGACGTGCAGGGCGTCAGGAGTGCCGAGCCCCTCGATCGTGGTGATCTCGCCCCAGACTTCGGCCAGCGGCACCTGGCACGACCGCACCGCCTCACCATCGATATGGACCGTGCAGGCGCCGCATTGTGCGATCCCGCAGCCATACTTCACGCTCGTGATGTCCAGACCGTCCCGAAGCGCCCAGAGCAGGGGCATGTCATCTGGCAGATCCACCGTGCGCGAAGTGCCGTTTATCGTGAGGTCCATGGCGGTCTCCAGCCGGGCTGAGAGGGACGCGTGGCGCGTCGTTGAGCTCAGCTTAAGCCGGCCATCAAAAGGCAGCGATATGCAGATACGGTCAGGGACAAGCAAATCCGGTCAGGGACCGACCTGCATCTGGCGACGATCCGCGGCACGTGGCATGCAAGCCCGGACAGTTCAAAGACCGAGGCCATGAATACAGAACCGACCTATTCACTTTTCATGGCAACCGACGTGGCCTGCCGCATCCTCGGCGTCGATCCGGTCCTGATGCTCGAAACCGCGGGGCTCGGTGAGCTGCCCTATGGGCGGACCGAGCTGCGCGTGACGGCGCAGCAGTATTTCGACTGCTGGAATACGATGGAGGTGCTGTCGCCGCGCCCCGATTATGTACCCCATCTCGGTATCGCGATCTCGCGCGGGCCGGTGATCCCGGTCTTTTTCACGCTGTCCTGCGCGCCGGATATGGAAACCGGGCTGATGCGTCTGGCGCAGTTCAAGACACTGCTCGGCCCGACGCTCATGCGGGTGTTCTGGGAGGGCGAACTGCTCACATTGGAATTCGACAGCGCCGATGCCCGTGTGCCCATGCCGCCGAGCCTTGGCGCCCTGCAACTCGTTGTCGCGCTCGAGAACATTCGCGGCGCGGCCGCCCACCATATTTGCCCGGTTGCCGCGGGCTTCGACGGATCGCAGGAGGAACGGCGCATGATCGCCGGTCATCTTGGGATCATGCCGGAGCATTCGCACGCCGCCTTTGTAGCGTTTTCGCCCGACGATGCGAAACGAAGGTTCATTTCCGAAAACCCCGCGCTCTGGTCCGACATCGAGGCCGACCTCAGGCTTCAATTGGCCGCCCAGAACGACCGCTGGCCCATCGCGGACCGGGTGCGCGGAGCCTTGGTCGACCTGATGCCCGCCGGGCGCACGGGCGCAGAGGATGTGGCCTTTGCGCTCGGGATCAGTCGAAGCACTTTGCAGCGGCGACTGCGCGACGCAGGGACATCATATCAGGGACTTCTGGACGCCACGCGGCGCGACATGGCGATCCGGTATCTGACGAAGACCAATCTGCGGGCCGACGAGATCGCGAGCGTTCTCGCCTACCGCGACGCCAACAGCTTCTCGAGAAGCTTCAGAAGGTGGACGGGGCAAGCGCCATCGTCTTTTCGTCAGACCCTGTCCCATTCGCAGTTTCAGGACCCGGAGAGCAAGTAGGTCACGGTTTATCGTGGCGAGTGATCAAGCGGGACCCGCTGATCTCGCAACCGCTCCTCTGAAGTCCGCGATCACATCTCGGCGGAACAGCAGCCCGAGGGTCAAGAGCTGGGCAACCATGAATAGGCCGATCCCCAGGTAGACGGCTGTGGCCGAAGCCATTTCGGCCGGCATGGGGCTGATCGCCTGCGTGATCAGGCCTTGCGAGTAATCGAACGCGCCCACGGCGTTGTAGGAGACCAGCGCTCCCCACATTGCCACGCTCCGCCGGGTCCAGAACAGGTAGAGCATGACCGGCACGGCAAATCCGATGATCGTGTCGCTCAGCCAAGGACCGAACCATCCATCGGGCGCGGAGCCACCGAAAATCTGTACTTCGGGCAAGAACAGTATTGTCTGCGCTCGAAAGATCGTGACACCCATCAAGAGAGTGATGGCCCATTTGATCGCCGGCGTCATGTCGCGGACCTTTCGGAATTTTCGAAGACTGCCAGCAGCGCGAAGACCGGAACGGCCAAAGCGATCGCCACCCGGACGACATGCAGCCCAAGCCAGGTCGCCCGAACGCTCGATGCCTCGGAGGCTGTATAAATATCCCATATCAACAGGATATTTTGTGGGATGAAATAGCCCAGTGTGAACAAAGTATTGGCGACATAAAGCCAGACCGCCCACATCCAAAGCCGACGCGGCGGGCGGTTCTGCCAATCGAGCCGAACCGAAAGCACCAGGCCGACCAGTGTGATCAGGTTGAGCGGGACAATCGTGAGGGCAAAGTTCAGGAACTCGTCCCAGAAGCCTGCCCTCCAGACGAGAGGATCGGTCCCGAGCCATCGGATGCCGTAGGAGACGAGAATGAGCAGGCCCCCACCCGCAAAGGCCGCGGATGCGATGACGGCCACGACATTGACTCTCTTGCGATAAGTGTTGGGCGTCATTGTCGGCAACCTGCTTTGACGTGGACCAAATCGTTTCAGCGCGTGGGTACGGCGGCCATAGCCCGCAGCGCGTAGATGGGGATGGCAAGCGTGATCAGGACGCGGGGGATATGACCCATAAGCCAGAGCGTGCGTATTGCGGCGGCATTCTCATCCGTCACCGGACCTACGAGGGCGATCGCCTTATAGAACTCCAGGACATCCGCAACAGGCGATCCGATCGCAGCAGCAAGGCGCACGTTGAGCGGCATGTGGTAGAGGATCGTGATCGACGAGAGCCCCAGATAGAGCCAAAGCGCGATCACCCAGTTCCTCCGCGCCGAGGCCACGGTCCAGTCCAGCCGGGCAGACAGGATCAGGCCGACCAGCATGGCCAGGAACAGCGGCATGATCGTGTAAAGGAAATTGCTGAATTGCGGAAAGAATTGCGCGACAAAGTCTGCCGGAGGCAGGCTCAGCCAATAAACCCCCATCGACGCCCCGATGAACAGGTTCGCGCCGAAGAACCCGGCTGAGGTGATGATCGTCAGCGCATAGACACGGCTGCGGTAGGGCTCGGGAGTCATTGGTGGGCCTCGACCATGGGGTCAGTGAAACTCGGTCTTGGCGAATTGCTGGAACAGAAAGGCGGGTGCGATCCGGCTCAAGAGCTTGATCTGCCGGGACTGTCCCACCAGCATCTCGGTCCGGTCTCGGCGCAAACCTTCGAGGATGTTGCGTACCAGATCGGCGGGCTTCATTTTCTTGAAATTGTCGGACTTCAGAACCGATGTCATGTCGGTATCGACGACGGGCGGCAGTGCTTCGAATACGGTTATGCCGTGGGGCTTGAGTTGATGGCGCAGTGTTTGCGCGCAGTGATGGATTAGCGCCTTGGTCCCCGAATAGACGGGCGTTCCCGGCAACGCGACGAAGGCGCCGCCCGATCCGATGAACAGAACCCCCGGCTGCACGCTCATATTCAAGAGCGGCAGTGCTCGCCGCGTCAGGGTCAGCGGTGCGGTGGCATTGATCGCGATCTCGCTCTCGATCTTGTGCAGCGCGTCGGGATCTGTCGCGAAGTCGTAGGGCAGGAATATGCCTGCATTGTTGATCAGAAGATCGAGCCGGCCATGTTGCTCCTGGATGCCCGACAGGATCCGGTCCTGATCGTCAGCGCTGGTCACATCCCCCGCGATGGCCTGCGCCCCGGTCACCCGCGCGGCCTCGGCAAGCTTGCAAGCGTCCCGCCCGCAGATGATGACGGTATTGCCGAGCGTCGCGAGTTGCCGGGTCAATTCGAGCCCGATACCCGAGCCACCACCGGTCACGAGAATGATCTTCGATTTCAAGTCCAAGGCGATCTCTCCCAGCACAGGTGTCATGGTCAGGTTAGGCCTTAGGCACGGTGCCCATCCATCGCTTGGAACATGCAGATCGGCTCATTGACGTGCAGATCGTCTCATGTCTGTTGCGAGTGGAACGGGATGCGTTTCTGGTTAAGCGGATTGCTCTCGCACGAAAGGGCATCCGAATGCAGGATCCGGAAAGATCCCTTCTCTACACATCAGCCGTCCTGTCCGGCCCGATCTGCGGGATGCTCGGCGTCGGTTGGGGCCCGGTTATGACTCGTGCAGGCATCGTCGCGACCGAGCGCAATGACCGAGCCTTTCTTGTCTCCGCCGAAGAATACCTGGCGCTCTGGGCCGCGATGATGGACCTGTCGAGGCAACAGGACGTCTCGAAGCTTTTGGGATTGCGGATGGCGAGCGGTCCCGCGATCCCGGTTCTCTTCGCGCTGTCCACGGCTCCCGATTTCGAGACCGGCATCAGCCGTATGTCCAAGTTCAAGAGCCTGTTCGGGCCAATGCGGTTCGTCGTGTCCCAAACGTCGTCGGAGTTCAGCGTTCGTGTTGCCCCGGATCGTCCCGACATGTCGTTGCCCGGATCCTTCAGCAGCCCACAGGTCATCTATCTTCACGCGCAGGCAAATGCGCTTGCGCGGCAGGCGATCCGGCCTTTGCAGGTCTTCCTGCCTCTCCCGCAGGGCGAACGCGAACGGCTGACGGACGTTTTCGGACAGGTTCCGGATGAAGGGGACGCAACGCTGACTTACACCCGTGCAGACGCGCGCATTCCCTTCATCTCCGACAATCCCGAGCTTTGGGTGGCCACCGAAGCTGATCTTCATGCACAGTCAAGGATCCAGTCCAAGGGTCTTCCCCTGTCGGAACGGGTCCGCGCGACGATACTGGAGGCATTCTCGGTCACCGATCCGACGATCGCCCATGTCTGCGGGCGTCTGAGACTGAGCCGGAGCACCCTTATGCGGCGTCTGGCAAACGAGGGGGGTAACTTTCCAGTCTCTGCTGGACGAAACAAGGAAAGAGCTGGCAATTCGCTATCTGGTCAAGAGCGACCTGAACAACCAACAGATCGCGTATCTCGTCGGTTATCGGGATCCGAACGCGTTTCAGCGCGCCTTCCGAAAGTGGACAGGAACGAGCCCCCAGGCCTTGAGGGCGGATCGCTTTTAGATGCGGGTGGGAACCGCGATCGTGACGTGCTCTCTGCATATCCGCAGACGTTCTGGCTCAGCGACGGCGGGGAATGTCGGCAATGCAGGCTGCAGCCTCAGTATTCAGTAGCCGCGCTCAAGGTCTCTTAAGTCACAGCAGACACCCGTGCTTCGATCTCGGCCTGGGTGGTCCGGCGGAAATTACCGGGTGCGTCGTTTTTCTTTCTCACCATTTTTTTTGGTGCGTGTGACAGTTTATGACAGTTACTTTCCGTATTTATTAAAACTGTTTTTGCCCAATCGGCCTAAATTTACTGTATCTGGCCAACTCCGAGCGACACGAAATCTTCACACTTATCACGGGAACGGCCCTTCCAACTCCGCTCTTCGGCAAGTGTCTGCGCAACGAAGCGGACCCCGAAACCTGCTCGGACCTCAAAGGGAGTTTCCCGATGAAGATGACGACCCTCACTGCCGTTGCTCTGGTGATCCCGGCCGCGGCATTTGCACAATCGCGCGAGAACATCCGCGTCGTCGGTTCTTCGACCGTCTACCCGTTCACCACCGCGGTGGCCGAGAACTTTGCCCGCGAAAGTGATTTCCCACCCCCGGTCGTCGAATCCACCGGCACCGGCGGCGGTTTCCAGATCTTCTGCGAAGGCATCGGTGCGGGAACGCCCGATATCAACGACGCCTCGCGCGCCATGGCCTCGTCCGAGGAAGAGATGTGCGCCGGGAACGGTGTCGAGAGCGTGACCGAGATCCAGATCGGCAATGACGGCATCGTGCTTGCCATGGATGGTGGCCAGGAGCAGTTTTCGGTGACGCCCGCCGAGCTCTTCCAGGCGCTGGCCGCGGAAACCGTCCAGGACGGCGAGATCGTCGACAATCCTTATCAGAATTGGTCCGACATCAATTCCGATTTCCCCGAGCAGGAAATTGTGGTCTTCGGCCCGCCCACGACGTCGGGCACCCGCGACGCCTTTGTCGAGCTGGCGATGGAAACCGGCTGCGAGGAATTCGAGGCAGTGACCTCGCTCGAGGAAGAGCGCATGAGTGAGGTCTGCACCTCGATGCGTTCCGACGGCGGCTTTGTCGAGGCCGGCGAGAACGACAACGTCATCGTGCAGCGTCTGAGCTCGCAGCCGGGCTCGGTCGGCATCTTCGGCTACAGCTATTACGACCAGAACACGTCGTCCCTCACCGCTCTGTCGGTGAACGACGCCCAGCCGACCGCCGAGAACATCGCGGCCGAGGATTATCCGCTGTCGCGCCCGCTCTTCATCTACGTCAAGGACCAGCACGTGGGTGTCATTCCGGGTCTCGCGGAGTTCCTCGAGTACTACACTTCCGACGCGGCCTGGGGGCCCGACGGCTTCCTCGTCGAGCAGGGCCTCATCCCGATGGCCGAGGAGCGCCGCTCGGAGGTGAGCGAGACCGTCGCCGCGCTTGGCTCCTCGAACTGATCTCCTGAAGTTCCATCCCCCCGCATCGGGAAGGACCGGCCCGCATCAATCGGGCCGGTCCGCACAACAAGATCGGGAGAGTGCCGCGATGGCCCTTCAACTGACCACGCTCGCCCTGTTCCTCATCGCGATCACCGGCTTTGTGATGACGCGCCGGCGAGCGCTTGCGCAAGGCGACGGAACGCGCAGGAACCTGCATTCCCAGCCAAAATATCACGGGTATTTTGTCTTCCTGGCGACGCTCCTGCCGGGCCTCGTCTTTCTCGGCATCTTCCTTCTGTTCAAGACGCCGGTTGTGAACTGGCTGACGATGAACCAGCTGCCCGCCGAGTTGCGAAACCAGGGTTCGGGCGCGCTGTCTCTTCTTTTTTCGCGGATCGAACAGCATGCCGCGGGTGGGCAGACCTTCGGTGAGCTTCCCGAAGGCGCGCAGGGGGCCGCCGACTTCCTCGCCATGGCTCGGCGCGCCGCCACCTGGGCTATCATCCCTTTTGCCCTCTTTCCCGCCGCCCTCGGCTTCTGGTTTGCCCAGAGCCGGGTTCAGCCGACATTCCGTGCGCGCAATGCCACCGAGAAGATCGTCCGCGGCCTGATGATCGTCTGCGCGACGCTCGCCGTGCTCACGACCTTCGGCATCGTCATGTCGGTTCTCTTCGAGGCCATCCGCTTCTTCCGCATGGAGCCGATCTCGGAATTTCTCTTCAGTCTCGAATGGAACCCCGGCACCGCAATTCGCGAGGGCCAGGCCGCCGGCGCCGATCAGGGCAGCTTCGGCATCGCGCCGCTGTTCCTCGGCACACTCCTCATCGCGACCATCGCCATGGCGACCGCCGTGCCGCTTGGACTTCTCTCCGCGATCTATCTTGCGGAACTTGCCAAGCCGCGGGTGCGCAAGATCCTGAAACCGATGCTCGAGGTGCTGGCCGGCATCCCGACGGTGGTCTACGGCGTCTTCGCCGCGCTGACCGTGAGCCCGTTCATCATCAATCTCGGCACCTCGATGGGGTTCGACGTCGGCGCCAAGGTTGCGCTTGCCGCGGGGATCGTCATGGGTTTCATGCTGATCCCGTTCATCTCCTCGCTGTCGGACGACGCCATCACCGCGGTGCCCGACAAGCTGCGCAACGGCGCCTATTCCATGGGGGCGACCCATGGCGAAACCATCACCCGCGTGGTTCTGCCCGCCGCACTGCCTGGCCTTGTCGGCGCCGTGCTCCTCGCAGTCAGCCGCGCCATCGGCGAGACGATGATTGTGCTCCTGGCCGCGGGCCTGCGCGCGAACCTCACCTTCAACCCGCTCGACACCACAACGACCGTGACGGTGCAGATCGCGAACCTGCTTACGGGTGATCAGCGCTTCGACAGTGCCAAGACGCTCTCGGCCTTCGCCCTTGGTCTTGTCCTCTTCCTCGTCACCCTCGCGCTCAATGTCGGCGCTCTGAAGTTCCAGCAGAGGTATCAGGAAAAGTATGACTGACGCGACCGCTCAAGGCTCCGCCCCCGGCGGCCGCCGCATCGACAGCGATGCGTTCCGCAGCCGTCTCGCCACGCGCCGCCGCAAGGGCGCGATCCTGAAATATTCCGGGCTGATCGCGATCTGCATCGCGCTTGCGATCCTCGGCACGCTGCTCTTCTCGATTGTCAGCCAGGGCTGGCAGGGCTTCCTGCGCACCAACGTCGAACTCGAGATCACCTACAACGAGGAGATCATCGGCGGCGATGCCGAAGACATTCCTTCGGGCGCATTCCAGGAGATCGCGCGCAACGGTCTGCAGAAGGCGCTCGGCTTGCCGCCGGAGGCCGAGGATTACGATCCGTCGGATCTCAACGCTCTCATCTCCTCGGGTGTGCGCTACGATCTGCAGCAGGCCGTCAGGGACGAGCCCGAACTCATTGGCCGCACCGCGCAGCTCTCCGTGCCCGTGTCCTCGACCATGGACATGGCCTACAAGGGCAAGCTGAACCTCGATGTCGACGAAGGCCGCCGCCAGCTCAGCAATCAGCAGCTCGAGTGGTTCAACCAGCTGCAGGATGACGGCCGGCTGCACTCGGAGTTCTACTGGGGTCTCTTCAGCAATTCCGACAGCCGCTCGCCTGAGCTTGCCGGCCTCTGGGCCGGCATCGTCGGCTCCTTTGTGATGATCGGCATCGTCGCGGCCTTCGCCTTCCCGATTGCCGTTGCCGCGGCGGTCTATCTCGAGGAATTTGCGCCCAAGAACCGCTGGACCGAGCTTGTGGAGGTCAACATCAACAACCTCGCTGCGGTGCCATCGATCATCTTCGGTCTGCTTGGCCTTGCGGTCTTTCTCAACACGCTTGGCTTTCCGCGATCTTCGCCGCTGGCGGGGGGCGCGGTGCTGGTGCTGATGACACTTCCGATCATCATTATCGCGGCGCGCTCGGCTTTGCGCTCGGTGCCGCCCTCCTACCGGGATGGCGCGCTGATGCTCGGCGCCTCGCGGAACCAGGCGGTGATGAAGACGGTGCTGCCGACAGCACTTCCCGGCATGCTCACCGGCACGATTATCGGCCTCGCCCAGGCCTTGGGAGAGACCGCGCCACTCCTGCTGATCGGCATGCAGGCCTTTGTCGCCGCACCGCCCGAGGGGATCAACGACACCGCAACCGCCATTCCGGTGCAGATCTACCTCTGGGCCAATGCGCCCGAGCGCGGTTTCGCCGAAAAGACCCAAGCGGCGATCATGGTTCTGCTGATGTTCCTCCTGATCATGAACGCCACCGCCATCATCCTGCGCAACCGCTTCCAGAAGCGCGCCTGAAGGAGCCCTTCCGATGACCGACACCACAACCGAGATGGACGGAAACGTCGCCGAACTGCGCAACACCGTCCGCGACCCCAAGGGTCAGGGTGATCCCAAGAGCTACCGCATCAGCAAGGACGGCGAGACCACCCGGCACGAAGACGCCGCTTGGGCCGACAAGGATCTCAAGATGTACACCCGGGATGTGCATGTCCATTACGGCGACAACCATGCCATCAAAGGTGTCAGCGTCGACGTCCGTCCCAACGAAGTTCTTGCACTGATGGGCCCGTCGGGCTGCGGCAAGTCCACCTTCCTGCGCTGCCTCAACCGGATGAACGATCCCGTGCCAAACGCCAGGATCGACGGCACCATCGCGCTCGAGGGCGAGAACATCTACGACAAGGATTACGACGTCGTCATGGTGCGCCTGCGCATCGGCATGGTGGCGCAGGCGCCGAACCCGTTCCCCAAGTCGATCTATGAAAACATCGCGTTTGGCCCGCGCCTTCACGGTCTGACCGATGGCAAGGAGGAACTCGACGAGGTGGTCGAGAACTCCCTTCGCCGCGCCGGTCTCTGGGAGGAGGTGAAAGACCAGCTTCACCAGCCCGGCACCAACCTCTCGGGCGGACAGCAGCAACGTCTTTGCATCGCACGCGCCATCGCCAACGAGCCCGAAGTGATCCTGATGGACGAGCCGTGCTCCTCTCTTGACCCGGTCTCCACCAACACGATCGAAGAGCTGATCATGGAGCTGAAGAAGAGCTTCACCGTGGTCATCGTCACCCATGACATGCAGCAGGCCGAGCGGGTCAGCGACCGCGTCGCCTATTTTCACCTCGGGGACCTCGTGGAGGTCGGCCCGACCAACGCGGTGATCCGTGACGCGCAGGATCAGCGCACGAAGGAATATGTCTCGGGACATATTGGCTGATCTTGGCTTCTCGGCCGCGTCGCCCATAACTTGGCAGTAGGGTTGGAGCTTCGTGAACAACCGTCCACAGATTCTGGGGGCATGTCTGTGGATCGTTGCTCCGTTTGGATAGAGACTCGAACGGTTTCAATGGCTTGAGAAGACTGCCCGTTTAGCAGGCGACAAGCAGATACCCGATGTCGCTGAAGCTGAAGTCAAGGCAGTATGCGCAGGTTACGGTTACGTCACTTCAGGGATAAGCCGTGTGCGCCAGCAAGTGAGTGCTGCGTGTCGGTATCTCTGTGCGCGATAAAAGCCGAATCGAGTCGTTGCATGTCGATCCATGATGATTGTTTCAGCCGCATGGAGCAGAGACCCGTCTCGGAGAATTACCTCGCAAGCATGCTCAATGACGCCGATCTTTTCGATGGTCTTGGTCTCGTGTTCGACAATCGGATTGGCTATGCGCATCTCGGGCAGTCTGTAGGTGGAAGAGCAGTCGGGATTTTGGGGCGTGAAGCGGAGCAATCGCGAGTTGCCATGGGTGAAGCATGCTACCCCCCATGGTGATTTCGATGCCAGATTTTCCCTACGCGCGTTCGCACGACTGTGCCAATGTAACTGTGAAATGACAAAGCGGAGTGAAATCTGGTGGGACCTGAGCTGATAGCGGAAACGGACGACGACGGTCGCGTGGTCTGGGTCTGGATCATGGAGCCCGGGACGCGGCGTCCCCATCCGATCCGCGATCTCGTGGCGGGTCGGCAAATGTTGAACGAAACAAACTGCCACGGCGCGAGCTTCGCCGCCGTAGAGCAATGGTTCGATGCACGTGAACAGGCAGGGGCGGCGCAACGTCACTGCTGACACCACGCTTTCGAAGTACCTTGCCACTTGATTGCACGTATCGGCCCGTGCCACTTGCACGGTCTTGCGGTCAGTGCGGCCGTCCCTCCACGCTCAAGGACCCATGATCAAAGCCCCTCGATGACCTCTTATTTCTCTCTCTGGATCGCCGGCGACCCACGCCCGGCGCTCGACAGCACCCGCCTCGGCAAGGACCGGCTGGTGCCGCGGCAGGAGCCCTCCGACACCCCGGCCGTTCTCCACGACACGTTCGACGGACAGCTTGCCGCAGCCGGCCGTCTGCTCCTTTCGGAAGGCGACAATCTGATCCTGCTCGGCGGCGAAGAGACCCTCCGCCAGGCCGGACCCGCGCCGGGCTTTGTCGCCGACATGGAGCCCGGAGCGGTGCGCGACGCGCTTTCTGCGATGGTCTCGCCGCTGCGGCGGTTGAGCCTGCTCGGCGAGGCCACGCTGGTGCGCCAGAAGCTGGCCCTGCTCGACGATCTCGACAAGACGCAAGTGCGCTGCGATCTCGTGGTCCTCAATGCTGACAAGGGACGCGCGGCGGCGTTTCTGAGCGCCACGGCACTGCGCGGCTACGACAAGGCCCTTGATCGGCTGTCGAAAAGCCTCGCGGCCCGGGACGATATCAGCCGGATCGACGCGCGCGGGGCGATTGCAACGCTGTTCCCGGGTGCTGAGGGCCGGGACTTGAAGCCCGACATTGCAATGACGCCCCAAACCACCGCCTTCCGCGCTGCGACCGATATCATCGAGGCGCATCTCGACCTTGCGCGAGCGCACGAGGCGGGCGCCATCGCGGATATCGACAGCGAGTTCCTGCACCAGTACCGCGTGGCGCTGCGCAAGGTCCGCTCGGTGATCTCGCTCTTCAAGGGCGTCTATTCGCCCGAGGAGACCGAGGATCTCAAGGCACGGTTCGGCGCGCTGATGGCCGAGACCGGCCCGCTGCGCGACCTTGATGTCTATCTGATCGCACGCGAGAGCTATCTCGATCTGGTGCCCGAGCCCCTGCGCCCGGGCCTCGGGCTGCTCTTCGAGGACATCGCGGCTGAGCGGGAACGGGCCCAGGCGGAGCTCGCGCGGCATCTCGGAAGCGATGCCTATGAGCGCGAGATGCGCCGCCTGCAGAAACGCATCGCCAAGGGCGCCAGGAAGCTCGCCAAGGGCCCGGAAGCCGACCG
>NZ_JALZ01000048.1 GCF_000521785.1 Roseivivax halodurans JCM 10272 | reverse complement strand
CGGCCTTTTTCAGCAGCCTGCTAAGAGCGCGCCCTTTGATGACTGAGAGTATATTACTTCAGAACTGAAGTTTTATTGAAAGGGCAGCGGCTCGGACATCCAATCCTCGCGCGCGTGTCGAACGCGGACCACGAAGATCGATCCGGTCGGGCGAACAAAATAGAGGATCAGATGCGCGCCGAACGGATGCACCTCAAGCGAAGGCGTCAGTTCATTGCGTTCGCGGGCCAGGTCGGGAAACTGGGACAGAAGGGAAAAAGCGCTTTCCAAGCTGTCTTGGTATCGATCTGCCTGGGCTGGGCCGTGATGTTTGGCTCCGTAGAGCCATATCTCGATCAGGTCTTCTTCAGCCGCACGGCTTAGTTTCCATGTCACTCTTCGGACAATCCGGCTCTCCGGCGCGCTTGAGCTTTGATCTCAGCCATAGACCGGCTGCCATCCCCGCTTCTCAGCCCTTCATCGACGAGGCCCTGCATCCGGGCGATAGCATCTGAGCGCGCCTGGTCCCGGCGGATCAGGTCGCGGACGTAGTCGCTGGCATTGGCGTAGCGCCCTTGGGCGGTTTGCTGCTCCACCCAGGTCTTCATCGGATCGGGAAGCGAGACGTTCATCGTGGCCATGGGATCCTCCTGCACATGACAATCCTTGCCATACTGGCTTTGGTTTCAGGGGGGCTGGAAAACCTTCCCCTCCCTGCCTGACTAGCAATTGTATCGGTCAGGCATCCTGAAGGCCCCATGGTCTGCGTTGTAGTGACATGAATGCTTATCCCCTCAGGTGCGGAGCGCGTGAAAGCACGGCTGTCACTCTGCGTGTACGAGTCCGAGCTGTTCGGCCGCGAGGGCAAGGCGCGGGTCACGTGACCAGAGCGTGGAACCAGGGGCGAGCAGACACGATGCGATCAGGGATACGTCCACGTAGCCGATGCCACGGCTCATGAGCCGGCGGGCCTCGATCATGGCGCGAACCTCGGCCACGGTGGCAAGCGGCAGGGCAGGGAGGTCGTCGAGCAGGCCCAGGATCTCGGTGCGAGCACGGAGCGTGCCGAGCGATAGCTCTCCTATCACGAGCGGGTGGCAGGCGATTTGTCCGGCCTCCAGCCTGCGTGCGAGTTCCGCGTCGCCATGGCGGAGATGGTCGATCCAGATCGACGTGTCGGCGAGGATCACGGTTCCTCGCGGGAGCGGGGAGGGGCAGTGATGTCGGGTTCGCTACCGCCAAGCAGCGCCAGCCTGCGCGCGCTTTCGCGTTCGATCAACGCCTTGAGCGCTTCCCGAAGCAAGGGCCCCCGATCGTTTATCCCGGTCAAAGCAGTCGCTCTGTCGAGCAACATGTCATCCAGTGTAACGGTTGTGCGCATGCCATCCTCGCATCTTAGTTCGCACAATATGATGCAGGATGTGATGCGTATCAAGGGATTGGCAGCTCAAGCAGAGCCGGCTGATTGTGGATCGGCATTGAAAAATGACCTTAAGGGGGTATCCATTAAGTTATTGTAGTATTATAACTTTTCTAAAGTGCGAGAGGATTCATCTGCACCAGATATGCGTCATACCCACCGCTCGACGCTGATCCACAGCGGAGCTTACCCCGACAGGCACGCATCCGAATTCACTGACCGCCCTGAGGAGGGGGCTCGTCAGGTGAAGGCCCCGAACCCATTGCAATGTCCGGGGGGCGGCAGGCTTCAGGCGCGCCCGCCCGGCCGCGTTGTTTCAGGATCGGTCCTATGTCGGCATGGGCCTGTTGGTCTTCGGGGAACCGAATGCGGGCCGTCACGAAGCTCAGGCGGCCTTTTGAGGCGTTCCCTTTTTATCGCTTTTGGTCACCTCGAACTCCTCGTGGTAGGAGCGTTCGACATTTACGTTCCAGACGTCGTGGCTCTCGCCGGCGAGATTGCGGGCGGCGTAGATCGCCGACAGCATGGAATGATCCTGATTGTTGTACCGGTGGAGCCCGTTGCGCCCCACGCTTTGGAAGTTCTCGAGACTCTGCAGCCAGTCCTGCACGACGGCCAAGGCTTCGCGATATTCGGTGTCGTAGACAGGATAAGCCTTGGGCTGGCGGATGATCGCGGCGTCTATCACCTCGTCACCGGAGGCCAGCCCGAGCTGTTCGAGTTCCCTGGATGCAAGGTCTCTCAGCGCGTCGTCACTCATGTCCCAGAGGGCGTCGCCTTCCTGGCAGAAATATTCCATGCCGATGGAGGCGGTATCCTCATCGGGCAGCATGTCGGAGGACCATGCGCGGAAGTTCTGGATCCGTCCGACCTTCACCTCCTGGGCATGGATGTAGATCCAGTTGTCGGGGAAGGGATCGGCTCGGTTCAGGACCAATGTGACGATCAGAAAGTCGCGGTATTTCAAGCGGTCGGCTGCGGCGACGACCTCGGCGGGCGGCGGTGGGTCGAAGGCATGGATCAACTCGCGCAGGGCCATTGAGTTGATCACGCCGGCTTGTCCCACCGGCTGGATCTCGGTGAGCCCCGCGCCGTCGGTGGTGCTGGTCTCGATCCCGGTCACGTGGTTGTCGGACCAGATCACGCGGGTGACCGCGTGGTTCATGGCGACCGTGCCGCCACGTTCGCATACGAGGTCCCGGGTACGCTCCCACATCTGGCCCGGCCCGAGGCGCGGATACTGGAATTCCTCGATCAGGCTTGCGGTGTCGTTGGCGCCCGATATCGCGTTCCAGACCGCTTTTGCCAGGGACAGGTTCTTGATCCTCTGCGCGGCCCAATCGGCGCGGATCTGATCCGGCGGAATTCCCCAGACCTTTTCGGTATAGGACCGGAAGAAATGCATGTAGAGCCGTCCGCCGAAGCGGTTGATGACCCATTCCTCGAACGTGTCCTCCGCCTTGTAGGGTCTGACCTGCCACTTGGCATAGGAGAGCATGATCCGCACCGCCTCGTAGGGGCCGATGTTCTCAAGCGCGTTGAACAGGCGCAGCGGGTAGGAATAGAACTTGCCCCGATAATAGATCCGGCTCAGCCGCGGCACGGTGATGAAGTCGTCGCCCATCACCTCGTGCCACATGGCCTCGACCTCGGGCACCTTGGTGAAGAAACGGTGCCCACCGATGTCGAAGCGATAACCGTTTGATGTCTCGGTGCGGGCAATCCCGCCGACCATGTCGGAGGCTTCGAAAACCTTAGGGACGAAGGCACCGCCATCAGCGCTGGTCAGGTTCTGGAGCTCGTAGGCCGCTGTCAGCCCGGCCGGCCCGCCGCCGATCACGACCACGGGATGCTGCGATGGTTGGGTGTCCATCTCGGCGGCCGCGCGCCTGGGGTCATGCGTCGTTCCGCTGGAGTGAGACATGAAAATCCTGTGTGACAAAATAATGTTATTTTTGAGGGTAGAGTGCCACAGTTCGGCTTCAACCATTTCCGAGCGTCAGCGTCTCTTGCGCACCTTTGCGCCGGCGTCTTGCTGGGACCGTCTCAAATACCATGCGGAGAGAGCCCGCTCGACGGGTTGGGGCAGGAGGCTTGCCGCTGCGGCGACGAGCTTCAGCCGGCCGTGGTCCGAGCCAAGAACCACCAGCGGATCGCGGGCGAGGGCGCCCAGCACCAGAGAGCGGAGCGCGGCCCGATCACCTCTGTCATAGGCCCCCGCGGCCCAGACCAACATCGCCCGGGAGCGCGCCCGGATCGACGCGACCCGCCCGATCACCTTGGTCGACCGGGCGCGCTGCGCGACCGCTTCCCACCCGTCGCGCTGACGTCGCCAATCGCCTGTGATCTGTCGGGATCGCCTGCGGTAGGACACCAGCGCGTACGGAACCTGCAAGATGCAGGCGCCCTGCCCGGAGGCGACGCGCATCCAGGCGTCGAGCCCGACGGCGGAGGGCAGATGGGGATCAAACGGTCCCGCCCGGTCGAGCGCCTCCCGTCGCAGCAGCACCCCCGTATCGGTGTGGATCGGGTTCTCGAAGAGAAGGTCCGCGGCGCTGAGACGCGCGTCGCGCCGGCCGGATTCGAGACCCATCGGCGCGCCGTCTTCGTCGATATATCGGCAGCGCGGGAAGACGAGGCAGCAGCGCGGCTCCGCTTCAAGCGCGTGGGCCAGCGCCGGAATTGCGCCTGCGTCGAGCAGATCGTCACCATCGGCAAAGAGGATCAGCCCTCCCGTCGCCTGGGCCAGGCCGGCGTTCCGCGCAGCGCCAAGGCCGCCATTGTCCTGCGTGACGAGTTTGGCCCGCCGGCCGGGGCCGGAGCGGCGGAATTGCGCAAGCGCGTGGTCGAGCACAGTTTGAGTGTCGTCGGTCGACCCGTCGTCGACGGCAATCAGCTCGAGGTCGGGCCAATCCTGTTCGCTCAGTGACGTGATCGTTTGCGCCACATAGGGCGCCACATCATAAGCCGGAAGGATCACGCTGATGCGGGGCGCTGCGCTCATCTCTCCCGCTCGATCAGGTGGATCTGCCGCTGCCCACCTTCTGCGGAGGTGACAACGATGCGGTCCCCGGAGGCGTCGGGAACCGGGTGAAGGTCACACCGGAACGGACCTTTTGCGGGGACATGGCCCGAAAAGACCGCGATCCGCGTGTGGTCCTCGCCTTTGGGGCCCGAGATCCAGAGCTCCGGCGCCTCGCGATAGGGCGTGTCGTAGACGATCTGCGGTGGCAGGCCGTCTGAGGCAGGGGGAGCGGGGGGGAGATGGCGCAGATGCACGTTCTCCGACAGGCCGCCGCCGATCGGGCCGAGACGCTCACCGCCATGTGCCGCATCCCGAAGGAGGAGCATCTCGCGGCGGCGCTCGTCGAAATAGTAAAGCCGGTGATCGTCGAGCCAGACCACGTGGGATGTCGCCCGGCCGAGGAGCCGCAGGTCTGTGCCGTCTTGTGTGTCGCAGGTCAGGCTGACGCCCATGCGCCCCGACCACGGGCCGCCGCGACGCCGCCAGCGCAGCTTGACCGTGAACCGGCGGCCGCCGGGGGCGATCTTCACGTGGTTGAACCAGTAGAAATAGGGTGTCACCGCATGGCGCAGACGATCCGTCCGGGGCAGCTGCGAGAGCAGAAACGCAACCGCCTGATCGAGCGGCAGGAGCAGCCGGGGTGTGTCTCCGGTGAAAGGCACCTGCCAGATCCCATCTTCTTCGGGGCGGCGCTCGGTCAGGGGGGCCGCATCTTTCACCGCATATCCGTAGCCGGGCCGCAGCGATTGAAGCCGGCCCATATTCACCGACAGGCCCGATTGGCCGTCCGGCATCACCGCATAGACCGGCATCGGCAGCGTCCGGGCGCTGCCGCCCACGCCTGGATCGGCGAGATGGGCCACGAACCGGCCGTCCTCACGATCGTTCCAGACCAGTCGTTCGCCTGTGCCTGCCGCCGGCGGCACCCATTGTGCCATTGGCCCTTGCTGCCAGCTCCAGGCGGTGCTGCGCCCCACCGCGTGCCAGGAGCCGGGCCTGTCTGCCTCCACAAGGCCGATCTCCACCGCATCCTCTGGGCCCGGATGATGATTTGCCGCGTGGTTGTGCCGGATGGCGGCGATGCGGGTGCTGGCCGCATCGAAGACCGGGATGTCGTAATAGCTATGGGCGTGGGACCAGTTTTGCTCTCCGCCAAATGTCAGCTGCTGCCGCTTCCAGGGGCTCATCTCCGCAACCCATTCTGTCCCAGCATCCGCCGCCAGGCCGCCAGGATGCGCTGTGAGCGCGGCCCCATGCGATTGCGGAGGGGCGCGGTCAGGGGTTTGCGGCGGCCGATCCGCCGGAGCTGTGCCAGTCGGCCCGGCCAGTCGGTCGCCTCGAGGGAGGCGTTGCCCTCAAGCGTCACTTGGTCGAGCGCCACGCCGCCGCCATTGGCGGCAAAATGGTCGAGCTGACGGCGTCCGTATTCGGCGCCAGCCGGGCTCACGCCGGGGGTGGTCAAGCGCCTGTCGAGCCGTGCGGGCAGGCTTTCCGTCCAATGCACGTGGTCGACCTGGGTCGGCACCGAGAAGCGGAAGCCGGGATCGTCGATTTCGTGGAACGAGCCAAGCGGGTAGCGGTAAAGATAGCTGGCGCCTGTGCCCCGGGCGGGCGAATGCCCGCCGCGATGCGGCAGGATCCGCGCCCGGGCCGCCATGATCTTGACCGTGCCGCCGCGGCCGTGGACCGGGCTGGTCCCGCCGATTGCCATGGCGACCTCTCCCCGCAGCGGGAATTGCTCGAAAATGTGCGGATCGGGGTGGACGGGCGCCAGCGTGCCATCGCGCGCGAGCCGGTCGATCATCACACCCTGTACACAATCGGCGCCAAGCGCTGCGGCGCGGGCCAGGCAGTCGGTGAGAGGTTCGGGCCAGCGCTGGAATTCGTCCACATCGGCATTCAGGACCCAATCCTCGGGCGCGCAGATCCGAGTCTGCGCCTCGGCGCGCTGTTGCCACATGGTGCCCGACGTATAGGGCGCGATCCAGATTTCGGGGGGGCGCACCACGCCATGGGCCTTCAATATCTCGCGGGCCGCTCCAATGCCGGGCGCGTCGGCGCTCTCGGCGTTGAGGATCACGATGACCCGCTCGGGTGCGATCCCGAGCTCGAGATAGTGACGCAGCCAGTGCGGCAGGAGGGTCAGGTCGTCCTGCACGCCAACGCAGGTCAAACACCAGACCGGCTCCGCCGCCCCGAGGTTGCTCTTGTCGCTCATCATCCGCCCTTGTGTTTTGGTCTGCGCCTCTGAGAGCGCAGCGCCGGCATATCCGGCGGTGGTGGCGATCTGGCTCAGCCCCATAAGGGCGGCCTGCACCGGATCGCGGCGCGCCAGCAATCCGGCATAGAACGACAGGGCCTCGAACCGGGCGCGGGTGTCACCCTCGCGCGCCAGCCGCCGGTGCAAGTGGCGCGCGCCGCGTCCGTAGCTGGCGTGAAGTTTCCAGAAGCTTGCGAGGGTGAGCCTATGGGCGTGGTCCACGATGGCAGCGGCCTCGTGCACGAGCTCACCGCCCGCTTCGCGCCAGCGCAGCGACAGGTCACGATCCTCCGAGGCCTGGCGAAAGGCGGGATCGAAGCCGCCGACGTGCAGGAAATCCGCCCGCAGGCAGCACATGTTGTTTGTCGTGAAAAAGGCCATGCCTCCCCCGCGCGCCGCGTGATGTTCGGTGAGGGAGTTGGCCAGGGCCTGGCTGGCGGCGGAATAGGCGTTTTCCGGCAGGGCATTCTCGATCCGCCCGCCGACGAGACGCCGCTCCGCCCCCGCCTGCGCCTCGATGAGCTTCAGGGCCCAGTCGGGCCGCGGCCGACAATCGTCGTCCGTGAAAAGGATCCAGCGCGCCCCTTCGGCTGCCGCGACGCCGGTATTCCGGGCTGCGCCGGGCCCGCCATTGGCGCGGCGGATGCAGGTTGCGTTGATATTGCCCGAAACGCCGGAGAGGTCGACCGGCACGGTCGAGCCGTCATCGACCACGATGACCCGCCAGGGCCCGCCCTCGAGCCGGGCCAGATGCGCAAGACATTCCTTCAACTCTTGCGGTCGATCGAAGCTTGGCACCACGATCGCGGTCTCGGCGGCTGGCGATCCTCGCCGGGCGTCCGGTGTCGGCGCCATACGCGTCCTCCTCCGCCGGACGGCCGGCGTTAGATCTCTGGCAGAATCAGGATATCCACTGGTCTTGAGCCGCCTCGTGTGGTGGAAGGCGTGCGATCTTGCAAGGGTACGGGTCCAGCCATGCGCGATCCACAACACGGCCTCGGGGCGCATCTTGTCGGCATCGCCGCGCTGACCCTGCTCCTGCTGTGGCCGGCCCTGTGGTGGGGTGGCCCCACAATCTACTTCGACAGCGGCAGCTACTACGAGGCCGGTGGCGAGGCGATGAATTTCATCCTGGATCGCTCGGGTCTCGCGGAGCTTCTGGCATCCGGGGGGGCAAGCGCCGCGGGACCGGGGAGCGGCGGGGTCGCGGAGGCGCCTGCAGGGGTGGGAAGCGGCGTCCGCTCGGTACCGTATTCGGTCTATGTCAATCTCTCCATCCGCCTGTTCGGTCCGGCGGGTGCGGTGGTGCCGATGGCGCTGATCACCGCGTGGCTTCTGTGGATATTGCTGGCCCCGATCCGGCCTGTGCCGCGTTTTGGCGCGGGGTCACTTGTGGTTATGGCGAGCACCGCCCCGTTCTATGCCGCGCAGATCATGCCCGACATCCAGGCCTCGTGGCTGATTGCGGCGCCGCTGGTTGTGATGCTGCGCGGCGGCGCACCGGGCCGGGCGCTGGCCTGGGCCCTCGGGATCGCCGCAATGGCGGCGGTGCTTGTCCATTACAGCCACATCCCGCTTGCCATGGCGACGGGCGGCACGCTGTCGCTCTGGTTTGCAATGCGGCGACGCTGGCGGGCGGCACTCTTGGTGCACGCGCCGCTCGCTGCCGCGCTGGCGATCAATGTGGCCATCTCTGTGGTGATTGCCGGGGTTGGGAGCACGGACGCGCCGCCCGCGTCTCGCCCCGAGGCCCAGGAGGATGCGCCGACGATCAGCCTCGCCCCCGGGCGCCTGCCGGTCCTGCTGGCCCGCCTGCTGGAGGACGGCCCGGCCTTGCGCTTTCTGTCGGAGACCTGCCCGGAGAACGGGTTTGCCATCTGCGAGGTCTACGACCGCTTCCCCGAAAGCTCCACCGCTGCGCTCTGGGGGCCGGACAGCATCCGCAACCGTGCCACACCGGATCAGATGCGCCGCATTTCCGAGCAGGAGATGGCTCTTGCCCTGAAGGTGCTGGCCCGGGATCCGCTGGGCCAGTTCGGCGCATCGGCGGCGAACACCGCAGAGCAGCTCCTGCGCTTCGGGCTGGAGGATCTGCGCTTCGCGCATTTCCGGCAGATCGGCCCGGACGAGATCGAGATCGAGCCGGTACAGGCGCCGCCGGGCATGTTCGAAACGGTGGAACGGGTGCAGATCGGTGCCCTGTCGCTGGCCGCGCTGGGGCTGGTGTTTTTCGTCCTGTATGTCCCCGGTGCCCGCGGGCCGATCACGCTGCTGGTCATTGGCCTTCTGGCAAACGCCTTCGTATGCGGTGCGCTGTCGGCCCCGGCGGGACGGTACCAGGGCCGTGTGATCTGGATGGCTGTCGCAACCGCTCTGGCCCTCACCGGACGCTTTCCCGGGTGGTGGCGGGTGGGAAACGGCCCGCTTCGGAGCGGGGCGGCACGCCTCTGAGGAGGTCGGGCGGGCTGGGAGAATACCGCTCCTATCTTGGGCCGGGGGTCATCCTGGCCCAGGCATAGCCCGCCCCGCCGCAGGCATAATGCACCATCAGAAGCGGCACCGCGAGGATCGCAAGCCCGAGACTGTCTTCGCGCCGCAGCCGAGCCAGGAAGGACCGGTTTGCGGCGATGAGGACCAGCGCCGCCATCACCGCGATGAGCCCCCCGGCCAGGGGCGCGGCGAGGCTTGCGGCCAGAGCGATGACGAGGGTTGCGACGCAGAGGACCGACAGGCGCGCGGAGGTGGATGTGTTCAACCCCGAGGGCAGCGCGGCGCCTTCGGACACCAGAAGCCGCGACCACGGGATCGCACGGTCGAAGAGGTCGCAACGGATCATGCCCGACAGAGTCCAAGCCTTGAGGTGCTGCCCTTGCAGCTGTGGATCGAGCGCGATGACATATCCCGCGCGCGCCAGGGCCATGCCGAATTGCACATCCTCCATCATCCGCTGACCGGGATCGAATCCTCCCGCCGCTTCGAAAGCGCCGCGCCGCACGGCCCCGAGGCCCGTCCAGAAGGTGCCTGCCGGTCCCGCATTCTCGAGATGGACGTGGCGATGCAGGAGATTTCGGAACCGGCTGACCGCGCCCCGAGCCGCCGGACGGGCATCGTAGGCGCCGAACACTGCCGCGATCGCCGTTCCTTGCGCGAGGACCTCCGCAATCACGTCTCTGGCGCGCATGTCCACCACAACGTCGGCATCGACAAAGACGAGGATGTCCGCGCCGCGGCTGATCGCGTCCCGGGCCCCGTCATTGCGTGCCGCCGCGGCGCCTCGCCGGGGCCCGGTCATGACGCGGGCGCCGAACCGCCGCGCAATCTCGCATGTGCCGTCGGTCGAGCCATCGTCAACGACGATGATGTCGCTGGGGGCGAACCCGGCCGCGCGCGCGGCGCTGAGGCAGCGCGGCAGGTGAGGCGCTGCCTGGTGGGCGGGCACAACGAGCTTCAGGCTGGAGAGGTCCGCCATGCCTTTAGGTTTCCTTCGGTGGTGCAGGGCAGGGATGCGTCTTGCATCGGGCCGGCGCGGCGGGCATGAGGGTGGACCTGATCCTTGCCATAGTGACATCGTGCGCGTTTGATCGGGCCGCGCATATCCGTGCACGTGCCGATCGTCCATGACTGCGAGGCCCCATGCTCGCCACCTATCGACGGATCTTCTCGCTCCTGTCGGCGCGCGACCGCCGGAACTTCCTGATCCTCGTTGCGCTCATGGTCGCCGCGGGTGCGGCCGAAGTGGTGGGTGTCGCCGCCATCATACCGCTCTTTGCGGTGATCGCCGATCCCGCCGCGATTTCGGGGGACGGAATGCTGGCAGGGCTCTACGAATGGGGCGGCTTCACCGACACGCGCAGCTTCCTCGGCGCATTGTGCCTTGCGGTCTTTACCGTGCTGCTGTTGTCGGTCGCGGTGCGGATCGTGACCAATTACGCCTCCGCCCGGTTCAGCCGCGGCATCGTGCTGACCCTGTCGCAATCGCTGCTGACGAAATACCTGCGTAACCCTTATGAATGGTACCTCGCCCGGCATTCCGCAGATCTCGCAAAGTCCCTGTTGGCGGAGACCAAGCAGGTGGTAAACGGCTCGATCACGCCAGCCATCAAGTTCATCTCGGATGCCATCGCCACGGTCACGATGGTGCTGTTTCTCGTCCGGCTGGAACCCGTCGGGGCCGTTCTGACCGCCGGTACCGTGGGCGGCGCTTTCACCTTCCTCTATTGGTGGCTGCGCCATCGATTGGACGAGATCGGCAAGGATCGGCGCCACGCCAACAGGGAGCGGTTCCAGATCGCGCAGGAGGCGCTCGGCGGGATCAAGGACGTCAAGATCCTTGCGCTTGAGGAAAGCTATATCCGCCGCTTTCACGGCCCGTCGCAGCGGCTGGCGCAGCACCAGGCGACCATGGACATCCTCGGCGAGGTGCCCCGCTATGGGCTCGAGGCGCTCGGCTTCGGGGGCATGCTGCTCTTCCTGTTTTTCCTGTTGTCGACCTCGGGTGGCGATCCGGGGGCCATCCTGCCAATCTTTGGCGCCTTTGCTCTCGCGGGTCTGCGCCTCTTGCCGACGGTGCAGACCCTCTTTCGGTCAAGCACGCAGATGCGGTTCAACCAGACCGCGCTCGATGCGCTCTTCGGTGATCTGAGCGAGGCGACCGGCCCGAGCCCGCGCCCCGCGACGGTGAACCTGCCGCTCGAGCGCGAGCTGGTCCTTGACGGAATTGCCTACAATTATCCCGGCGCGCCCGCACCGAGCCTGGAAGGCATCGACCTCACCATTCCCGCGCGAACGAGTTGCGGCATCGTCGGCGCCACTGGCGCTGGCAAGACTACCCTTGTCGACATCGTTCTTGGCCTTCTTGTGCCGCATGAGGGGGAGCTGCGCGTCGATGGCACGAAGATCGACGAGACCACCCTCCGCGCCTGGCAGCGCTCCATTGGCTACGTGCAGCAGAGCATTCACCTGACCGATGACACGATCGCGGCGAACATCGCCTATGGCATTGCGCCGGACAAGATCGACGAGGAACGTGTGGCCCGCGCGGGTCGCATGGCCCGGCTCGACGAGGTTGTGGATGCGCTTCCCGACGGATACCGGACGACGGTGGGCGACCGGGGCTTGCGGCTCTCGGGAGGGCAGCGGCAGCGGATCGCCATTGCCCGCGCGCTTTATCGCGATCCCGAAGTGATCGTGTTCGACGAGGCCACAAGCGCCCTCGACACCGTGACGGAACAGGAAGTGATGGACGCGATTGGTGCGCTCCGCGGCGAGAAGACGGTGGTGATCGTCACGCACCGGCTCTCCACGGTGACGGGGTGCGACCAGATTGTCGTGATGCGCGGCGGCCGTGTCGAGGCGACCGGCCGCTACGATGAGCTGCGCCGGCGCGGCGGCACCTTCGAGGCGCTCCTCACCGGGATCCGCGGCGCGGCCTGAGCGCATCACGTCAGGTGCCTTCGCGATAGGCCGCCAGAAAATCGTATTCCGCGATGGTCTTTGCCAGCTCTTTGCGCTGATCCGCCGTCCAGGACAGTCGGGCGCGGCTCTGAGTACCGCTTGGCGAGACGAGCCGCGCGGCCGCGTCCCGCCAGGCCGGATCGGGGTCGAGACCGAGAAACGCGGCGAGCCGTTCGAGCTCTGCCTCGGGCGCTGCCGTGAACCGCTCATAGGGGATTTCGTGCCAGTTGCCGGCGGGCACCCGGGTTTTCAGCGCGGCCGTCGCCGCCGCGAGCGCCTGGTAATCGGTGATCATCGCGTCGTCGACCGCCGCCGGGATCTGCCCGTCCAGCTGCGCCGCGCGGATCGCCTCGGAGGTTGCACCGCGCGCGGCGATCCGCAGCCGGTCGTAATGGCGGCCCTGGCGCAGGGTCATCGTGGCCACGTTGTCCTCGGGATGCCGCGTGACGAGGATCCAGCGGGTCTCGAGCTTCGAGGCCAAGGCCAGCCGCGTTGCGAGGTCGGGATCGGCAGCGGACCACCGCGTCGCCCAATCGCCCTTCTTGTCTCCGATCACGGAGAGCTGCGGGCGAGGGCCGTGCGGGGCGCCCGGCACGGCGTAGCTGAACCCGTTCCAGTATCGCCCGGCGCGGGTGAAGTCGCGGGCATTGGCAAGGCAGAGGGCGGGCAGCTGCGTTGCGGGCACTCCTTTGTGAAAGAGGCCCATCGCGTCGAGTTCGTGGGCAATCGCTGCGCGCGGATGGGCGTCGATCAGCGCCCCGATCAGCGAATGTCCCGAGCGCGGCCAGCCGGCAAACTGCACGAAGGTGCGCGCCCCGGCGAGGGCCCTGGCATGGCGCAGCGCATGCAGCCATGCCTCGCGCCGGATGCGCCGCACCGGCCGCCGCTGATGCCGCCTTGACGCCGCGCCTTCGAAGGCTGGCATCGCGTGATCGTCAAGGCTGGCGGCCGCTCCGATGGGGATAGCGGCCTCCGGACCGGGGAGGGGCATGTCGGGCCTCATCGGTTTGCAGGGCAAGGGCCCCTTGTGTCATCGCGGCATGGCCCGCGCAAATCCAGGCGCCAAATTCAGGCGCTTGGCCTCAAGAGGTCGGACCATAACTTGGCAGTTGGGCCGTCGGGAAAGGACATGTGGTGGGTCAGGACAACAGCGCGATTGATCACCTCGTCATCGTGGCCGGTGTGTCATGCACCGGAAAGACCACGCTTCTGAGGCAGCTCAAGGGACGGACGCCGCCCCTCCTGCCTGGGCCTTTCGCCGATCTGGATCTCCCTGCTTTTGAGATGCTGAACGCGATGGATGCTGGCGGAGCGACGCCGCTGCCGAGCAATTGCCTGCTGCATTACGACCTCTTTCGTCCGATGACTTTCTACGGTGCCTTGTATTTCGAGGCTGATCCAGTTCTCGATCGTTTGGCCTCTGCACGGCATCGGTCCGTTCTGACGCTGTGGGAAGACCCCGGAACGCTTTTCGCCCGATCTCTGGCACGGCGCCGGTATCTCTGGCGGAAAGTTCTCACGCCCTCGAGTCTCATACGCTTCGGGACAAATCTTGGCTCTTATCGCGGGGCGAAGGCGCGGCGCGAGCGGATGCATCCCTGGCTGAGCGATCCCGGCGGGCTCTGGTCGCATTACACGCGTTGGTTCGAGTTCCTCGATGCGGCAGGGGTCGAGGCGCATTGGTGCGGGCGCACCTCCAACGGGCTGGCGGATGCGGTCCCCGTCAAGGCGCCGCCCTCAGAGCCCTTCTGGTCGGCCTGATGGCAAATAAAGAGGGACATTTCTGCTTTGCGCGGGGGTGGCCTCATCGCTCGGCTGTAAGCGCTGTGTGACCAAGCTGGTCGATGTGATGCTTCAGTACGGCATCGGTGGCTGGTCGCACTTTGCCATAGAGGCTTCCCTGACTGGTTTTGAGCCCCTTGGGCTGGAGGGTGAGGCGCGGTTTTGTATTCCGGCGATCATCGTCTTTCCGGGGAGCCAATGATGTATCTTTGCTTGATTCACCGGCGTATCCGTTCCGGGGTCTTCGGGGCGGATCCGGCATGTTGACCTTGGGATATGCGGGGAGAGGCGGCAACAATATGCCCACCATGATAAAGATGACGCCACGTCATCTGATGGCGATTTTGCGACTTCAGATTGTATCTTATTGGGGCGAGATATCGATGGGCTATGGCCGCTATATGCGTTGCCATCTTTCTGCCATCATTCGATTGCCGTCGCAGACCAGGCTCATATTGCGGGGGATTTGAAAGGACATTCGCCTGATGACATATCCCCAAGGTTGTGTCGGGTAGTTATTTTTCATGGACCAATGGCGGGTGTGGATGATGTTGAAGGGGACGTGCAAGTTTAGGGAGTAATCAATGACTTTTCGCACCACCTGCGCCGCGGCGCTTCTGACCCTCGCGGCCACAGGCGCTTCGGCCGCCATTACCTCGCAGGATTTCGAGGCCTATGAGGGCTCGATCACCGGAAATCTGATCGCCTCGACCGAGCCGGACTTTTCTGACAACTTCTCCTTCACCTGGTCCAATGCGGGTGCGGCAGAAGGCGCCCCTTACCAGGGCGCGTTTACCTTCACCTCGGATTCGCGGTTTGACCTCGCTCTTGGCGAGGTGAGTGGTGATTATGGCGAAGATGATGTTTCGGCTTTCACCCTTGACCGGATCATGGATGGCTCCTTCGAGCGGCAGAATGCGGCAAATACCTGCCCCAACGCGGGCCAACTCGCAGGCAACTGCTCCTACTTCAGCGAAGTGGGCTCCGATGAAGGCAATGCGGCAGATGCGCTGAAAGAAGGCGAGCTGCTCTTCTCCGGCCTCGAAGCGGGCGAGTACAGCCTCGGCCTGATCGAGAGTGCGTCGCCGGCGAACGGCTCGGCGGGCTTTGACTATCGCGGTGTGGCCGCGGTGCCGGTTCCGGCCGGCGGCCTGCTGCTTCTGGGTGGTCTTGGCGCCATCGGCGCACTGCGCCGCCGCAAGCACGCGGCCTGACTCAATTCAAGGACGAAAGGGCGCCATATCGGCGCCCTTTCGGTTGAGTTATTGATATTCGATTTTTTTGTTGCGTATCTCAAAGCGCCGATCTAACACAAAGTTGACATATTTGAGATTAACGGGTTCAAGATGATGCTGCCGGCCGTTTGGAAACCCTCATTCTCCCTGGGTGCCCAATGTGTCCGGCTCTCGTAGGTTAAAGGCCCTGTACCAGTATGGAGTTGTTATGCGCTCTTTGATTGCCGCCGTTGCCCTTTTGGCGTCCACATCTCTTCCTGCTCTTGCAGCCACCACCAGCGGGATCGATCTTGGTGGTCAGGGTGGGGATGCGGAAAGCTATTCCTTCGATACGGGCTTTGGCCCCAAGGTCACAATCCGTGCCTTGGGCTGGTGGACCGAGGTCAGCCAGAACGCGGCGGGACTGGGCGTGGATTCCTGGTACGATCTTGGGAATGACCAGATCAACGCCTTGGAGGGTCTCAGCTTCTCGTTCAGCGAGAAGGTCCGCCTCAACTCGGTCACGTTCTCAGGCTTTGATCGCTGGGACACTTACGGCATCTATGTCTCGGTGGGGGATGGCCGCCTGTCGGACGATATCATCACGCTTGGAAGCGATAACCCGTTCAGCTTTGGCGGTGTGGTCTCCGACTATTTTAAGGTCGCTGCGTTGGGCCCATTGGACAGCTTCCGTGTGGCGTCTCTTGAGGTGGCTCCCGTGCCGCTGCCTGGGGCAGGACTTCTGCTGCTGGGGGGGCTTGGAGGTTTTGCGGTCCTGCGCCGCCGCAAGCGCAGCGCCTGAGGCACCGAAGGTGAGACACGGCATAAGCTCTGCCGGTCCGAGGTCTTTCGGCCTTTGACAGGTTGCCGAAACAGGCAGGCGTCTGACGCTGTCACGCCGTTGAAGCGCATTGCCCAAGCGGGGCGCCCAAGCCTGGGGCTGGGGATAGGAAATCTTCCTAGAGCCTTGATAGGTAGCGTTTGAGACGGCGTGGTATAGCCCGAATTGTGGGGTGCGAGAGGACGAAATTGGCGCCGAACATCACACTGTCTACACCGAACTTATCGCAATGCTTCCAGGTCTTAAGAGTTTCGTTTAGGCGGAGTCGCGGCGCGGCACCAATCCACATCTGGGGTCAGAGACGGCTTTAAAAAGCCCGCTGGCCAAACACCACGTTCCACGGCATGTCGAAACACATGGAAACGTGGATTATCCTCTCGATCGCAGCGGCGGCATTTCAAACCTTTCGGTTCATGCTGCAAAAGTATCTCAGCATGGGAGCCCTCAGCGCGGGTGGCGCGACTTTGGCCCGCTTCGTCTACTCCGCGCCATTCGTTGTGATACTAACGCTCCTCTATTTGGGCGTAAAAGGTGCGGAATTGCCTGGACATGCCCCGGGCTTCTGGGGCTACGCGGTGATTGGCGGGGTCTCACAGATCATGGCGACATGGTGTGTTGTGGCCTTGTTCGCGGAACGAAACTTCGCGGTCGGGATAACCTTGAAAAAGACCGAAGTTGTCCAGACCGCGCTTGTGGGTCTGCTGATCCTTGGCGACCGGATAACTGCGATGGGTATGGGAGCGATCCTGCTGGGGCTGTTGGGGGTGCTCGTTCTATCGGAGACCCCTGGCATCGAAAGACAAGGTTGGCGCCGATTGGGAAGCCGTGCAACGGGGCTTGGTCTGGTCTCAGGAGCGTTTTTTGCGGTGTCCGCGGTCGGCTACCGTGGCGCCACTCTTGCGGTCGCTAGCGACGATCCCTTGTTGCGGGCAGGCCTTTCCTTGGCGGTTGTGACCGTGATGCAATCCCTCGGCCTCTCTCTTTGGCTGAGATGGCGCGAGCCGGGGCAGGTCGGCCAGATGATCGCGGCGTGGCGGAGTGCCGTGTGGATCGGGCTGACCGGCATGGCGGGCAGTCTATGTTGGTTCACGGCCTTCACGCTGGAGAATGCGGCGATGGTTTTCGCCGTGGGTCAGGTGGAGGTGATCTTTTCGCTCTTCGCATCGGTGCTGTTCTTCGGCGAACGGATCAGTTTGCGCGAAGCTTCCGGCATCCTCCTGATCACCACCTCAGTCATCGCCGTGATGGCCCTTCGCTAAGCCAGTGACAAACGGGGACTTGAAAGCCCCCAATTTTGATGACGCTTGTCGCGGGCGCAACGCTGTTTGAGGCCGTGCTTTTGGCGGCGCGGAGTAGTTGCGGCGTCTGGCTGCTTGGAGGGCCCCTCTCCGAAGCCGATTGGGGTCTGACTCAAAGCTGGTGCATCTCTTGGCTCTTGGAGCGGCGACCGGAGCTCGATATTGGCCTGGCCATACATTTGTCGTTTGAGGGTCTTCAGACGATTGATCTGCCCCTCCGTCTGAAGATTGTGGGGCTCCCTACGGCCGGCTCGAACATCTTGAGTGTGAATGAAACGTAAAACTTCTATTGTCTTCGTGTCGCTTTGCATTCATTTCATGATCTGAGAAATGGAGAGAGCAATGGCACACGACGTAGATTTAAGCGAGATGTCGCGAGACGACCTGGTAAATCTTGAGAAGGATGTTCAAAAAGCTCTCAAGAGCTACGACCAACGTAAGCGGACTGAAGCAATGGCCGCGGCGAAAGAAGCCGCCAAGGAACATGGCTTTGCGCTCGAAGAGCTGCTGCAGGATGCCCCAAGCAAGCCAAAGAGCCTTCCGAAATTCGCAAATCCGGAAAATCCCGCTGAGACTTGGACTGGCCGGGGGCGTAAACCGAAGTGGATGCAAGAGAAACTCGCTTCGGGACATACCCAAGACGAGTTCCTAATCACGTGACCCAGGCGGACGCTCACCGCAGCGTGTGAGTGTGTGGCCATCAGCCAAAGGTTTCGAAGCTGATGGCTCTCTGCCGCTTCACCAAGATCCCACCTTATGCCGCGAGCATAAATGTCTTAGGGTCGTATTTTCTTATTCTGAGAATTCGGCAATGGCAGCCATACCTGAGAAGATTGCTGTCATGAGGACGATTTCATCGTGAATATCCCCGTTCCGCTGTCGACATGGGCATGGATGATACCTTGATCATGTTCGCATGACCCCGCGGTTGCATTTTTAACCTCCCTGCGCATCAATACCCGCAGGGGACAGCAAAATATGGTACAAGTGAAACTCGGCGTCGCCCTCGACGCGATCCGCAGGGCGGCTTTGGAACCGCGCGCCTGGACGCGCGTACAGGCGACGACCGAAGTTCTGCTCGGGGCCTTTGCCTCTCAGCTGGCGACTGTCGATCATCGGGAGGGCAACCGTTTTATCGGCAGAACGTCCGTCATGCCGGAGCTCGACGCCGAGCTGCCCCATTTGATGCCATGCTCGGAACCGGTGCTGTGGAGCGCCGCGCATCCACATTGGCGGCGCATGGTCGATTATGACTATATCGACGAGGCGGGCATCAGGCGCAGCGAGTTCTATGCGCGCACCCGGAAATACGATGCCGGTTATCGCCTCGGTCTCCGGCTTCTCGATACACCGGGCATCTCTTCTGCGCTCATCTGGATATGGCCTCAAAGTGCAGGTCACGTGCAAGCGCGCGAGCTGAACCTCCTCAAAGCGATCGAACACCCGCTCCGCCTCTCCGCATCTATTGCACAACAGAGATGGAACGACATGTC
>NZ_JALZ01000047.1 GCF_000521785.1 Roseivivax halodurans JCM 10272 | reverse complement strand
ACCGGCAAGATCGACCGGGCGCCCATCGCCGCGCTGCTGCCGGACAACGACACGCTCGCCCGCATGGACATGACGGGCCTCATGGCCGCGCTGCGGGCGCCGAATGCGGCGGACGCGGCGCGGGACCTGACCCGGCTCTCGGCCCCGGAGGCGCGACCCGCCACCGGCATGACGCTGGAGGAGATCGGCGGCGCCTCCCCGGCCCACCGGGCGGCCGCCGACATCGTCTCCGATCTCGCGGCCTGGCGGCGCGGCGCGGCCGGATGGCACGAGCTTTGCCACTCGGTCCTGTTCTCGGGCCCGCCGGGCACCGGCAAGTCCGTGCTCGCGCGCGGCATCGCGGCCTCGGCCGGCGTGCCCCTGATCGAGACCTCCTTCGGGACCTGGCAGAGCGCCGGGCATCTCGGCGACATGCTGCGGGAGATGCGCCGGAGCTTCGCCGAGGCCATCGCGCAGAAGCCGTCGGTGCTCTTCATCGACGAGATCGATGCGGCGGGATCCCGCGACAGCGCGGACCGGCACGGCTCGAGCTATCGCGCCCAGGTCATCGACCAGTTCCTGAGCGAGATCGATCAGCTGCAGCGCGCCGAAGGCGTCGTCCTGATCGGCGCCACCAACCATCCGGAGGCGCTCGATCCGGCGATCCTGCGGCCGGGCCGGTTCGATCTGCACTGCAGTCTCGACCGGCCTACTCCGGCGCAAATCCGGCACATGCTGGACCGCGCGCTGCCGGACGCCGGGGGCGACCAGCTGGAGGAGCTCACGCGGCACTTCGCGGGCGACACGCCGGCCACGATCGACGCCGCCCTTCGTGCCGCGAGATCGGCGGCACGACGGGAGGGCCGGCCGTTCGATCCCGAGCGGCTGCTCTCGGAGCGCTCCGGTCAGAGGCCCGCCTATGACCGCCGCGCCGCGATCCACGAAAGCGGCCATGCGGTCGTGGCCACCCTGCTCGGGGCAGGCCCGGTCCGCCGCATGCAGCTTTCCTCGGAGGGCGGTGCCACATCGCGCGGCACCGCGATCACCGAGGGCACCGCGCCCGAGTTCGACAACGAGCTGACGATCCTGCTTGCGGGCCGCGCCGCCGAGCGCCTCGTTCTGGGCCGCATCAGCGCCGGGGCCGGCGGCGGCACGAGCAGCGATCTCGCGGCGGCCTCGGACCTGCACCTCCGCTTCGATCGCGAGTTCGGGCTCGGGATCCACGGCAATGGCTGGCTCGGCCCGGCGACCCTGCAGCGCCTGAGCCCGGACGATGCCAACCGCCTCCGCGTCCGGCTGGACCGGTCCGAGCGCCGTGCCCGCGCGCTCCTCGAGCCCCATCGCGATCTGCTCGAGCGCCTCGCCGCCCACCTCGTCGACCGTCGCGACCTGAACGAGGCCGACCTCCGCCCCTGGCTTGCGGGTCTCATGCCGGACGAGGCCGCGAGGTCCACCGCGTGATGGGGAGGCCAACGTGCGCAAGGGAACGCGCAGTGCGGAAGACAGACCTCGCGTTACAAGCCGTCCATCCGCGACCACGGGGACAAACACGGAGAACTCCCTCTCGGTAATGTTTTGCCCGGGCGCGTGTCACGGGTGGTCGCCGGTCCGGCTCCGCCATTGCCGGGCCTCAGCGCGTCCAAACCCCGAGTTTTCCACATAAACCCGCCCGTCGGACCCCTCCGGGCCCCTCACAGCGGAAGCGCAAGCCGGAACAGCCCGTTATGATGATCAGCAACGGCGCCGGGCCAGGGATCCCGGTCATCAAAGGCAAATGGCGACCCGCCGCGAGACCCTCGCGCGCGGGACCGGGGAAGGCATGTCATGGCGCGCAAGCGGGCAGAACACGGAAGGGACAGGCCGGCGCAGCGGCCAGCCGCGCCGGCCGTCACGCCCGCCGCCGGCATACGGGCCGACGCGGAGCGCGCAGCGCTGGTGGCCTTCATTCGCGCCCTCGCCCGGGACGCCGCCCGCGCGGACCATGCCGAGACTCCGCAAGACGAGTGATCACATCCGACACCCACCTTGGAGATCCGCCATGTCCTCGCCCCTCCGCGCGGTGATCTACGCCCGCTATTCCACCGACCTTCAGCGCGACGCCTCGATCGAGGACCAGGTCCGGGCCTGCCGCACCCTCGCCACCCGCCAGGGATACGATGTCTCGGAGATCTACACCGACCGCGCCACCTCGGGCGCGAGCCTGATGCGGCCGGGCATCCAGTCGCTTCTGCACGACGCCCGTCAGACGCGGACCTTCGATGTCGTCCTCGCGCATGCCCTCGATCGCCTGTCCCGCAGCCAGTCCGATATCGCGAGCATCTACCAGCAGCTGACCTTCGCCAGGATCCCGATCGAGACCGTGACCGAGGGCACGATCGAGGAGATGCATATCGGCCTGAAGGGCACGATGAACGCGCTTTTTCTCAAGGACCTGGCGAAGAAGACGCGCGAAGGACTGCGCGGCCGAGCGCTCGCCGGCAAATCCGCCGGCGGGCTGACCTACGGGTACAGGACCGTTCGCGCCTTCGATGCGGAGGGCGAGCGGATCCGCGGTGATCGGGAGATCCATCCCGAGGAAGCCGCGGTGGTCGTGCGCGTCCTCGAGGCCTATGCCGCGGGCCGGTCGCCGAAGAAGATCGCCGAGCAGCTCAACGCCGAAGGTGTCCCCGGCCCGCGCGGCGGCGCCTGGGGAGCGTCGACCATTCACGGCAATCGCCTGCGTGGCACCGGGATCCTCAACAACGAGCTCTATGTCGGCAAGCAGGTCTGGAACCGGCTGAGTTACGCCAAGGATCCCATGACGGGCAAGCGCGTCAGCCGCATGAACCCCGAGGAAGATTGGGAGGTGGCGGAGATCCCCGAGTTGCGCATTGTCGGCGACGAGCTCTGGCAGGCGGTCCGCAGCCGCCAGGGGGCCCTCGTCTCCGCGGGAACATCCGTCCCGATCTGGGACCGGCGCCGGCCGAAGTTCCTGTTCTCGGGCCTGATGAGGTGCGGATGCTGCGGCGGCGGTTTCGCAAAGGTCAGCCAGGACGCCTTCGGCTGCTCGCAGGCGCGCAACAAGGGACGCGCCATCTGCGCCAATATGCGGGTGATCAAGCGCGTGGATCTGGAGAGCCGGGTGTTGAATGCCCTGGAGCATCACCTAATGGATCCGGGCCTCGTCGAGGAGTTCTGCCGGGAATACGCCGCCGAACGCAACCGGCTGCAGGCCGCGTCGCTGGCGGGACGGAGCGCCCTGGAGCGGGACCTCGCCCGCACGCGAGCCGATCACGGCAAACTGGTGGATGCGATCGTGGCGGGCGTGCCTGCGGACCAGGTGAAGGACCGGATGATTGCGCTCGACGCGCGGCGCAAGGATCTCGAGGCGGAGCTGGCGGATACGACGGCGCCCTCCCCTCTCCGCTATCATCCGGGGATGGCCGTGACCTACCGCGACCGGGTCGGGGCGCTGATCCGGGGACTTGGCGACGCGGACGGCATGGAAGCGGCAAAGGACGCGCTCCGCAGCCTGGTCGAGCGGATCGTGCTGACACCGGAGGCGGACGGCGCCGGCCTGAGCATCGAGCTGCACGGCGCGCTTGCGGCGCTGCTCCAGCTTGCGACAGGAGCTGAGGCACTATCACCGGCGGCAACAGGTTAGCCCTCTCATGGCGAGAGAGATCAAACCGTTGATAACGTTGAGGAATTAGTGTTGGTTGCGGGAGCAGGCAACCGCCGTTACTTACCAGACCCGACCTGCACCGTATGAGGCCTTTGTCTGCGTCTGCCGCCAAGGACGTTATTTCTTGTTGGCCGCTGGTCCGCGCGGAACCAAGAAGAGATCACCCCAAGTAGTTGTTTTCCGTCAGTTCTGAAGCGAGTACTTGCACCGGATGGCGCAGACGCTTGCCAGAAAACCTTCGTGCCTGTGAGCGACAGGAGAAACCAGTAGCAAGAAATTCGCTGTGTTCTGCTTCAACGTGATCTTGCCAGGCTAGCCCATATATCTGTCGCGAAAGATTGCGGTGCTCTGCTTCGTGCCCCCACAAACCAGCCATACCGCAACATCCCGATCGAACGGGATCCAACTCAAGTCCAGCTGCCTCGAAAACAGCCCGCCACCGCGCCAGATGTTCTGGAATGGCCGACGTCTCTGTACAATGCCCGACCATTCGAAACTGGGTGGTCATACGCGCAATAGGTAACCTGTCCCGGTGAGTATTCAGAATTTCTTCGATTGAAAGAATCTCAAGGCCCCGTGTCTCTACAGCCATTTCCTGACGGAGGAGCATGGTGAAGGCAGGTTCGATACTTACCAACTTGGCACCAGTTTGCGACCAATCTTGCAGCTTTGCGACCAGAGCAGCGCGGATCTCCGGCACCCTGTTGAGAAGTCCGCGAACCTCGAGAGCCTTACCGTTTTTCAACGGAGGCGTGAAGTAGACCTTATCAGTTAGGAACTTCAGGCATTGAGCGGCGGCAGCCAATACCTCCGGTTCGAAGACTCCAAGAAAGCTATCTGACAGCAGTATGACTTCATTCGGAGCCACGTCGGCCTCCGAGCGAAGTGGGAGCGCTCCAGCGTCTCGCATTGCCGCGGAAAGCGGTTGTCTCGGAAATGCCGGTAAGTCTGTCACTCCAAACGTTTTCTCGAATATTTTGCGCGCTGCACCGAAGCGCATCACCTGTCGGGAGACCGACGGAAAATGAGCTGCGAGAATTGTGGCGGGCTCAAGCGCTTGAATGAGGAGGTCACGCCGTGGACGAGGTTGGTGTCGATGCCACTTGTCCAAGAACTGCGCCTTCATCGAGGGGATGTCGATGCGCACCGGGCATTGGCTGCTGCAGGCCTTGCAGGATAAGCAGGTCGACAAGCTCTGGTACAACTCCTTTCCGACGCTCTCAGCCGCCTCGGGATTGGAATTGGTTTCGGTCTGGTACAGCCATTCGCGTATCAGCGCCGCCCGCCCCTTGGGGGACTGCATCCGGTCGCCGGTCGCCTTATAGGAGGGGCACATCTCGACCGATGCGTCCCAGTGGAAGCACCCGCCGTTCCCGTTGCACCGGATTGCACCCCGGAACGCGGGTGCGGCGTCATCGCTGATCTCGGCATCGCGCACGCCTCGGAAGGGCACTTCGTCAATCCGGCCCACCCGGCCTGCACCGCCGAGGGGGACTACCAGCTTGCCTGGATTGAGGCGCCCCTCCGGGTCGAAGGCCGACTTGATCTGGCGCAGGTACAGGTGCAGCCCGGCGCCGAAATACGCTTCCAGGTATTCGCCCCGCACCCCCTTTCCGTGTTCGCCCCAGATGAGACCGCCATGGCGCAGGGCCAGGTCCGCCACGGCATCCGAGATTGGACGGATCAGCGATCGGTCCTCGGCCCGGGTCATGTCGAGCATAGGCCGGACATGCACACATCCCGCATCGGCGTGGCCGAACATGCCGTAGGACAGCCCCTCCGCGTCCAGAATTGCACGGAACTCGCGGACGAAGTCCACGAGGGAGGCCGGCGGAACAGCCGCGTCTTCGACGAAGGCGGTGCCCTGTCGCCCGTCGACGCCGCGCGATAGTAGCCCGACAGCGTCTTGGCGGAACCGTGACATCGCAGCGACGACGCCGGGATCCGAGGAGACCGCGCAGCCCCGGCACGCCGGCTGCTCGCCGGCATGCGCGACGAGGCGATCCAGATGCCCCCCCACCTCCGCGCGACTGTCGCCACAGACTTCGGCGAAGAGATAGCCGCCCATCTCCGACAAAGAGCCTATGAATGCTTCCAGGTCGACCCAGGCGGGGGTGCTGCGCCCCATTTGCACCACAGTGTCGTCGAGGAACTCCACCGCTTCAGGGTCGGCAGGCAGGAGGCCGGGCACAGCCTGCAAAGCTCTGTCGCAGTCGTCGTAGGCCAGAAGCGCCACGCCGCGATGCCGAGGCAGCCTAGTCAGCGACAGCTCGATCGACGCCGCCACCGCCAGTGTCCCCTCCGAGCCGGCGAAGAGCTTCGTCAAGCGCAGTCCCCCATCTTTGTGTGCGGTGTCGCGCAAGTTGTAGCCGGTTAGGCCGCGATTCATGTCGGGGAAGGTCCGAGCGATCTCCTCCTGTCGGTCGGGCAGGCCGTCGTCAAGGCAGGACAGGACCGCGGCCAGAGGACCGCCCTCGGCGATGGCGGCGGCGACCTCATTGGCATCGATGTCGCGCAGGGTTGCATGGCGGCCGTCGGCAAGAACCACGTCCACGGAGAGGAGGTGGTCTGAGGTGCGGCCGTGGCGGCATGAGCCCTTTCCCGAAGCGTCGGTCGCCACCATCCCGCCGATCGTCGCGCGCGACGCGGTGGAAACGGAGGGCGCGAACATCCAGCCATGGGGTCGGAGCCAGGTGTTGAGCCGGTCCAGCACCACACCCGGCCCAACCCGGACGGTACCGCGCTCCGCGTCGAGGGGGCCGATCGCCGTCATGTGGCGCGAGGTGTCAAGGACCATGCCACCCGTCAGGGATTGACCATTCGTACCTGTCCCACCGCCGCGCGGCGTCACTGCGATCCCATGCCGCGCCGCGATGGTCATGGCGAGGGCCAAATCGTCGGCATCCCGCGGTTCCAGCACGCCCGCGGGCGGCACGTGGTAGATGCTGTTGTCGGTCGCCGTCGCGATGCGCGAGCCAGGATCGAACCGAACACCACCGGCAAATTCCGAAACCGCGAGATCGGCCCGGAACCGCGCCAAGGCGCCAGGGTCCGGGGCTCCAAGAGCAGTCGGCGCGACCCCTGCCCCGCTGACCATCACCTCAACCATCGCGGTCTAGGATCATGTCCGCGCCCTTCTCGGCGATCATAAAGACGGCAGCCTGGATGTTGCCCGAAACCTGTGTCGGCATGATCGAGGCGTCCACGACCCGCAGGCCCGCAACACCGTTGACCCGCAGTCGCGGATCGACCACCGCGTCCGGATCCGTCCCCATCCGGCAGGTGCCTGCGGCATGGTAAATCGTCTGTCCGTTCGAGCGGGCGAAGCGCAACCAGTCGTCATCGCTGTCGCAATTTGGCCCCGGAGACATCTCGGCCACCCGCCAACCGTCCAGCGGAGGCTGCTCCACAATGCGGCGCCCCTCGCGCATGCCTGCGATCATGGTCATGCGATCTTCGGCGGCGTCGAGGAAGTTTGGTCGGATGGCGGGCTGGTCTTCCAGCCGCGGCGACCGGGCATGAATGCTGCCGCGTGACTGGGGTCTGAGCTGGGTCACCCCGAGGGTCATACCCGGCTCGGATTCCAGCTTGCGCTCGGCCGCGTTGGCATAGCTCGCATGCATGAAGAAGAACTGGATGTCGGGACCGGCCAGATCCTCGCGCGTGCGGATGAAGCCGTAGGCAAGGCCGGTCCCGAAAGTCAGGATGCCGCGCCGCCCCAGTCCGTAGCGGATCACCTCCCGCACGAGGGGTAGCCCACGGCCGAGCTCGTTAAGAGTCTCAGGCCGACTGACTCGCCAATTGAGGCGGGTGCAGAAATGGTCGGAATAGTTCTCTCCGACCTGCGGCAGGTCCCGCACCGGAGCGATCCCGAGATCGGCGAGGCGTGCGGCATCGCCGATGCCGCTTAGTTCCAGAAGGTGCGGTGTCTGCACAGCTCCCGCACAGAGCACGACCTCCCGGGCTGCGGCGATGGTCTCGTCGGGGCGTCCGTCGCGGGCGACGGTGACGCCGGTCGCGCGCCCGTCCTCGACTAAGATGCGCCGGACCCGCGCACTGGTCTCGATCCGCAGGTTGGGACGGCGGCGGACGGGGTCGAGATAGGCCGCCGCCGCACTGACCCGCCGACCGTCCCTTTGGTTGACTTGGTAATAGCCGAAGCCCTCCTGCTCCCGCCCATTATAGTCGGGGTTCAGACTGTGCCCGGCCGAACTGGCCGCGGCTAGGAACGCCTCCCCGATCTGTGGACGTTCCGCGACCTCGGTGACGGGAAGCGGCCCATCGCGCCCCCGCAGCCCGTCGGGATCCGCATCAGCGTAGCTCTCCACGCGGCGGAACAGGGGCGCCACGTCATCGAAGCTCCAGCCTGTACAGCCCCTTTGCGCCCAGCCGTCGTAGTCTAGGCGCTGGCCTCGAACATAAATCATGCCGTTAATCAGGGTAGATCCACCCAATCCTTTGCCGCGCGGGATCGCGATCGGGCGATCCATCGTGCCCGTCTCCGGGTCAGAGGTGAACATCCAGTTGAACCGAGGATTGGTCAGCAGCTTGTAAAAGCCCGCCGGAATGACCGTCCAAGGGCTTCGCGCCTGCTCTCCGGCCTCGATCAGGACCACCCGGTTCGCGGGGTTGGCGCTCAGCCTGTTGGCCAGGACGCACCCGGCCGTCCCCCCCCCCACGATGACGAAATCGGCCGGTTCAGGTATTGTAGCCGCTCCCCTTGGGCCGTCGGTCATGAGATTGCCCCCATGTGGCGAGCCATCAGCTCGATCTGCTTTTCCAGCATTGGTAATCCCGCATGGACGCGGCATCCTCTGGAGCGTGCGACCGCGAGAAGCGGGGTCTCCGCCGGATCCATGATCACCTCGGCGACGGCCTGCCCGGGGCCAAGTGTTTCGGGATTGACAGGCAGGGGGTCGCCCGGGCGCATGCCCAGAGAGGTCGCGTTGACCACCAGATCAAGCGCCCCCGCGCCCTCGTCGGATCCCACCGCCGCGACCGGCAGGCCCGGATAATGCGCCGCGATCCGGTCCGCGAGATCACGAGCGCGGCCCACCGTCCGGTTGGCGATCGTCAGCCGCCCCGCATGGCCTCCGGCCAGAGCGAAGGCGATCGCGCTGGCCGCGCCCCCCGCCCCGACCAGTAGGACGCGGCGCCCGGCGACGTCGATCCCCGAACCGCGCAGCCCCTCAAGGAAGCCGATCCCGTCCAACATGGTCCCGACCATTCGTCCGTCGGGCTCTCGACGGACGCAGTTGACCGCACCAATACGGGTGGCCTCATCCGTGATCTCGTCGCACAGATCGAGCATGTCGCCCTTGTGGGGAACCGTGGCTATAAAACCGCCGAAGTTTTGCAAGCCGCGCAAACCGTCGAGTGTGCGGGACAGATCCTCCGGCACGACATGCATCGGCACCAGTACGCCGTCCACGCCCCGCTCGCGGAATAGGGCATGCATGACTTGGGGCGTCTTCACGTGCTCGATCGGGTCAGCAAGAATGCCGTAGAGGCGGGTCCGCCCAGTGACGCGCGGGCAGGGTTCCGTATCAGGATGCGACATAGGCGGTCTTCACAATGGTATAGAACTCGCGGGCTAGGGCGCCCTGCTCTCGGGGCCCGTAGCTGGAGGCCTTCCGCCCGCCGAAGGGCACATGGTAGTCGACCCCGGCAGTCGGCAGGTTGACCATCACCATCCCCGCCTCGGCATGGCGGCGGAAATGGGTGGCGTGCTTGAGGCTGGTTGTGGCGATCCCTGCCGAGAGGCCAAACTCGGTATCGTTGGCCACGTCCAGGGCCTCTTCGTAATCCTTCACCCGGATGACCGCCGCAACCGGTCCAAAGATCTCCTCTCGCGCGATCCGCATGTCATTCCGTACCTCGGTGAACAGGGCCGGTTCGAGGTAGAATCCAGGGGCGTCGAGATTTAGCCGGCGGCCGCCCTGGGCGAGGGTGGCCCCCTCGCCGCGGCCAATTGCTAGATATTTTTCATTGGTCGCGAGCTGGCTTTCATCCACAACTGGGCCGATCTCCGTCTCCGGTTCCAGTGCGTTCCCGATCCGCAAGGCGGCGATCCGGTCGCGCATCGCCGCCACGAAGCGGTCGTGAATTTCTTCCGTTACGATCAGCCGGGAAGAGGCCGTGCAGCGTTGCCCGGTGGAGAAGAAGGCGCCTTGGACGGCGGCCTCCACCGCCGTGTCGAGGTCGGCGTCGTCGAGAACAACAAAGGGGTTCTTGCCGCCCATCTCGAGCTGCACCTTCTTCATCGGGGTCGCGGCCACACAGCCCGCGGCAATTCCGCGTCCCGTCGCCACCGATCCGGTAAAAGAGATTGCTTCGATTCCGGGATGGTCGATCATGGCCTGCCCGACCTGGCGCCCCTGCCCCATGACGAGGTTGAGAACCCCCTCCGGCAGGCCCGCGCGGTTCAGGATCTCGACCAGGAGCCAGGCCGAATGGGGCGCCAGCTCGGCCGGCTTGAACACGACCGTGTTGCCCCAGGCCAATGCCGGTGCGATCTTCCAAGCGGGAATGGCGATGGGAAAGTTCCAAGGCGTGATGATACCCACGACGCCCATGGCTTCGCGGGTGATAGCCACCTCCACCTCCGGCCGGACCGAGGGCACGAGTTCCCCCGTCTGGCGCAGAGCCTCGCCGGCGAAGAAGGCGAGAACCTGACCTGCCCGAACCGCCTCGCCCACCCCCTCGGCGAGGGTTTTGCCCTCCTCGCGCGACAGAGCGCGGCCAAGCTCGTCCTTGCGGGACAGGACCTCATCAGAGGCGCGCCTGAGGATGTCGTGCCGCTCGCCGGGCGTGCTCGTGGACCAGCGCGGCAAAGCGGCGCGCGCAGCCACAACCGCGGCGTCGACAGTCTCGGGCCGCGCCCGCGCGAAGGTGCCGATCACGTCGCGGGTGTCGGAGGGATTGACGTTCTCGACCGAGCCGTCGCCCGATGCGGCATCGCCGCCGATGATGTTGCTGTAATGCATGGTCGCTTACCATCCGTCAGGTCATGTAGAGTCCGCCGGCGACGTCGATCGTCTGGCCAGTCACAAAGCTTGCCTCCGAGGAGGTCAGCCAAAGCGCGGCATCCGCCACCTCGGCGGGCTGGCCGAGACGGCCCATGGGGGTCATCGCCACTTGGGCCGCGTTAATCTCGGGCGCCACGCCGGCCACCATGGGCGTCTCGATCCGCCCCGGTGCCAGGGCGTTCACTCGGATCCCAAACGGGCCGAGTTCGGCGGCCAGGTGCTTGGTGAGGCCGATGATCGCCGATTTGGTTGCCGCGTAGTGGCAGGCCACGATCGGGGAATAGGTCTTTCCCGCCACCGAAGAAGTGTTGACGATCCAGCCGCGCCCAGCCTCGCGCATCGCTGGGCTGAGGGCGCGGATCGTGTTGAAGTGGCCGGTGAGGTTCACATCCACGACCCTGCCCCATTCGGCGGGGTCCATTTCCCAGACGCGATGCGCCGCGCCCGCGTGTTTGGGCGAGATGCCGGCGTTGTTTACCACCGTATCGAAGGCGCCTCCCGTCCGCGCCGCCGCGTCCTTGAGGGCGGTGGCGAGCGCCGCGTAGTCGCTCACGTCCACGGTGAGGCCAATCGCACTGCCCTGGCGGATGCCCTCGAAGGCGGCGACGGCTCCCGCCACCTCGTCCTCCGAAACGTCCAGAACGCCCACGGTCGCGCCGCGGCGGAGGAAGGCCTCGACAATGGCGCGGCCGATCCCGCGCGCCGCGCCGGTGACCAGGACACGCCGGCCGGCATGGCTGTCTCGGGTGGCGTAACGAAGATCGTCGTCATCTGCGAGTTGCATGGTCAAATTCCCAGATAGGCTTGGCGAACATGATCGTTCTCGATAAGTGCGTCGGCCGCGTCGTCGAGCACCATCTCGCCGTTCTCGAGAACGTAACCGCGGTCAGCGGCCTTGAGTGTGTGCCAGACGTTCTGCTCCACGATCAGCACGGTCATGCCGGAGGCCGCCACCTTGGAGATCACGTCGAAGACCTGCTCCACGATGATCGGCGCAAGGCCGAGCGATGGCTCGTCGAACATCAAGAGGCGCGGTCGGGCCATCATGCCCCGGGCGATCGCCACCATCTGCTGCTCGCCCCCCGACAGCGAGGAGGCATGCTGGTCGAGCCGCTCGCCAAGCCGCGGAAACAAGCCCAGAACCTCCTCCAGCGTCTCCGACCGGACCCCGCGGGCATCACGCCGATGCGCCCCCATCAGGAGGTTCTCGCGTACACTCATGTCGGGAAAAAGCTGCCGCCCCTCCGGGATCAGGGTGATGCCGCGATCCACCACGTCGTGCGGCTGCAGCTTCGAGATCTCCTCCCCCTCGAAGAACACACCGCCGGTCTTGGGCGTGACGAGGCCCGAGACGGTCCTGAGAGTAGTGGTCTTTCCGGCGCCGTTTGCGCCGACGATGGTGACCACCTCACCCTCCTCCACCCGCAGCGAGACGTCCTGCAGGATCACCGTCGAGCCGTAGCCCGCATCTACGTTCCGGACCTCAAGCATCGGCGAACTCCTTGCCCAGATAGGCCTCGATCACGTGGGGATCGCGCACCACCTCCTGCGGATCGCCTTGGGCAATGATCTCGCCTGAACTCAGCACGACCACCCGATCAGACAGCGCCATGACCGCCTGCATCACGTGCTCGATGGCAATGATGCTGACCCCGGTCTCGCGGATCGACAACATCAGGTCGACCGCACGCTTCACGTCGGTGCGGTTGATGCCGGCCATGACCTCATCAAGGAGCAAGACGCGCGGCTTCATCGCCATAACGCGGGCGACCTCCAGCCGCTTCAGACCACCGACCGTGAGGCTGTTGGCTTCGTCCTGCAGATACCTTCCGAGGCCCATCCGATGGGCGGTCTCCCGCGCCGCCTCGCGCGCATCGGAGACGGCGTGATAGCGGTGGAACGCCCCCACCATGATGTTCTCCTCCACCGTCATCGCCGCGAAGGGCTGCACGATCTGGAAGGTCCGCCCCAGCCCAAGCGCCGCGAAGTCCCCTGGATTGCCAGGCTCGTGCCACTCCCCATCGGGACCGAGGAGGGTTACACTTCCCTGGTCGGGCTTCAGGAAGCCGGAAAGCATGTTGAACACGGTGGTCTTGCCGGCCCCGTTGGGACCGATCAGGCCCAGGATCTCCCCCTCGCGCAGAGTGAAGCTGACATCGTTGGTGACGTGCAAGCCGCCGAAATGCTTCTGCAAACCCTCCACGCGTAACACGGGATCGCCGATCTGTGGCGCGACGTCGGTCCGGGCGACGGCGGCGATATGGGTGTCGGGCTCGTCCCCTGCGGCCTCCTTGCGTCCCGAGGCGAAGCGCGCCAGCACGCCCATGATCCCGTTGGGCATGAACAGAACAACCAGCATCAGGACAACGCCATAGACAAAGCCGTGCAAGCCGATGGCCTCAGCCCCGAGAGCGCCACGCGCGAACTCCGTGATCGGCACCAACAGGACTGCCCCGAGGAGCGGGCCCCAAACGGTCCCGATCCCCCCGATCAGGGCAAACATCGCGATCTGGATCGACAGCTGAAGCGAGAACATCGAAGATGGCTCGATGAAGGTCAGGTACATGGCATGGAACGTGCCTACCATCGCCGACAGGGCAGCCGAGACGGCGACCGCGAACAGCCGCACCTTGACCGTGCCTACCCCCGCGGCCCGGGCCGCCGATTCCCGCTCCCGCGTCGCGATCAGATGGAAGCCGAGCCGGCGCGAGCGGATTGCCCAGGCCACCCCGAGGCAGACCAGAAGCATCCCGAAGGCGATGATAAGGGCAGGAAGGCGCTCACGGAACACCATCCATTCCCAGCCGATCTTGAGCGGGATCATCAGGCCCGTCGCTCCGCCCGTCAGCTCACGGAAGTGCAGCGCGAGAACGCGGAACACCTCCAGGAAGGCGATCGTCGCCAGCGCGAAGAACGGCCCGTGCAATCGAAAGCAGGGATAGCTGACGACGACCGCCGCGACCACGGCGACGGCCGCCCCGGCAAACATGCCGATCCAGGGCGAGATCCCCATATTGACGAGGATCACCCCTGCATAAGCCCCGATCCCGTAGAAGATCGCGTGGCCGAGTGACAGCTGCCCGGCATAGCCGCCTACGATGTTCCACGCAGTCGACAGCGCGGCAAAGATGCAGATCGTAATGAAGATGTGATAGACGAACTCGTCGCCGATCACGACGGGGGTCACGAAGAGCGCGGCCAGGACAAGCCCAAGCGCGATCAGTCCCAGACGATGCCGGCCGATACGGGCCGGTGTCACAGCGGATTTCAGGGTCGTGTCGGTCATGGCGATACGTGAGATTGACTAACGCGGGTTCCGAAGAGACCCGACGGTTTCAGGATGAGGATCACGAGGAAGATCCCAAAGACGACGGCCTCGCGCAGGTCAGAGCCGATGTAGAAGCCCGACAGCGCATCAACGAGCCCGATAATGAGCGCCCCGAAGAAGGCCCCCGGAATCGACCCCAGACCGCCCAGCACGACGATGACGAAGGCGATCAGCACGAAGTAGGTACCGATGGTCGGAGAAGTCGGATAGAGCGGCGCGATCAGGGCCGACCCGAAGCCGACACAGGCTGCCCCGATGCCGAAGGTGAGCACGTAGATGAACCGGTCGTTGATGCCCATCAGCCGGGCAGCAGCCCGATTCTGGGCGGTCGCCCGGATCGCCCTCCCGGTATTGGTGCGCGCCAGGAACAGCTGCAGCCCGGTCACGAGGAGGATCGCGGCCAAGAAGATCCAAAGCTGCCCCTCCAGAATGCGCACCGGCCCGAGATGAATCTGGGAACGCAATCCGTGGTTCGGGGTGTTGGCGATGTCCGCGCCGAAAATCAGGAGCGCGAGGTTCATCAGGGCCGTCGACAGACCCACCGTGGCGAAGATCTGGATATGCTCGTCCCTGGCATGCATCAGCGGCTGGATGAGCAGCCTCTGCGTCACCGCGCCGAAAACGAACAGAATAGGAACGACCGCAGCGGCCGTTGCATAGGGATGCACGCCGATCCCGGTGGTTAGCAGGTAGGTCAGGTACATGCCCACCATGAGGAACTCGCCGTGGGCGAAGTTGACGACCTTGACGATTCCGAAGATCAGGGTCAGCCCCACCGCAATGATGGCGAAGAGTCCCCCGAGCATCAGACCGTTGGCGATGATCTGAAGAAAGGTCTGCATGACGGCTCCGTCGGAAGAGGAAAGAGTGGATCGCGGGGGGCGCCCCGCGATCCAGGCCGGGCTCGGTGCGGGGCTTCTTACTGGCCGATCTTCATCTCCGAAGTGGCCGCCTCGGCGGGATAGACGGTGACGAGCTTGCCGTCCTGCCATTGCATGCCCATCATCTTTGCGCGCTCGTTCTGGTTGTTCTCACCAAATTGGATGCCGTATCCGGCCGCGGTCTCGCCCTCGGGAATGTCAATCTGCTCGACGGCCTCGACGATGGCGTCCGGCTCAAAGCTTTCCGCCCCATCGATCGCGGCGAAGATTGCCATGGCGCCGACATAGTTGTTCAGGGAATGGCCCGAGCGGGGCTCCTCGCCGTATTTCTCCCGATAGGTCTCGACGAAGTCCTCCATGCCGGGCGCATAGGCTGGATCAACCGTGTACTGGGTGAAGTCCACATCCAACACGCCCTCAATGACATCCGTGCCCACCGCCTCGGCGGTCGGAAGCATCGAATAGCCGCCGCCGCCGCCGATGATCGCGGCGGGCTTGAAACCCGACTCGTTAGCCTGCTGCAGGAACAGCACCGAGTCGTTCTGGTACGAGGTCTGCATCACCACGTCCACGTCGCGCCCCTGCAAATCGAGGACCAGCGAGGACATATCCACCGTCGAGGCCGGATAGCCCTGCACCGTGGCGATCTGCAGCCCGGCCTCCTCGCCGAAGCGCTCCTGGTGGCCCGCGACCGAGGTTCCATAGCTGGAATCCTCGTGGATAATCCCGACCCGGACCTCGGAGGGGTCCTTGTCCAGAGCCGGCGCAATCTCGTCCACGATCATCTGGACCGACATGCGTCCCATGTCCTCAGCCGTGGGATTGGTGCGATAAAGGTATTGCAGCTCGCGGCCCGTCACCTCGTCGGCCACCGCCCCAAGCTCAAAATACGGTACGCCGGACAGCTCCGCGACTTGGCTCGCGGCGATGGAGCGCGACGAGGAATAGGTCCCCATGATCGCCTTGACCCCCTCCCGGGCGATCAGGCGCCGAGCCTCGCCGATGGCCTGGTTGTTGTCCACCGCGTCACCGCGCACTAGGGTGACGTCCTCGCCCTGAACGCCGCCATTGGCGTTGACCTCCTCGACAGCGATCTCCACACCCCGCGCGCTCTCCTCGCCCAGAAGGGCGAGCTGGCCGCTGAACGGATAGAGCGCGCCGAACTTCACGTCGGCAGTGGCCGACCCGGTGATCAGGGCGGCGGTGGCGGCCGTGGCCATTATAAATGACAGTCTCATGTAGCTCCTCCCAGAACGTTGCGGACCCCAAGGGGCCTCAGTAGTCGAGGGCCTCCTTGCCCTCGAAACTGGTGATTGGCGGATGCGCCCTCTCGTCAGTCAGCACGTCAATGACGGTCGTGCCGTCGCCGGACAGGGCGGTTTTCAATGCCGGCAGAAAGTCCCCTGGCCGCTCCACGCGGACCCCATCGCAGCCCACCGCGCGGGCGATGGCCGCGTGATCCACCGGACGGAAATGAACTACATCGGTATGGTCGCCAAATAGACTAAGCTCGGCATGCTTCTGATAGCCGAGGATCTGGTTGTTCAGGACGATGACAATGACCGGAAGACCCATGCGCTGCGCCGTCTCCAGCTCGCCCCAGACATGGCCGAACCCGCCGTCGCCCGTGACACACACGACCGGCGCTCCGGGACGCGCGGCCTTGGCGCCCAGGGCGAAGGGCAGGCCCCACCCGAGCCCCGCCAGCCCGCGCGGGGTGACGAAGCGCTGCCCGGCTCGGCGCGCCACCAGCCCGTTCGCGACCCAGATCGAGGAATAGCTCGCATCGGCAACCACCACCGCGTCCTCGGGCAAGGCACCGCCCAGATCGCGCATCAGTCGCTCAGGCCGGCAAGGCGCGGCCTCCCAGTCAATCAACCTGTCGAGATCGGCCTCGTGCGCCTCACGGCCCTCGGCGATGCGATGTTCCAGCGCGGGCCGACGCGCCTCAAGCCCGGAGAGGTCCGCCGCGTCAAGCGCTTCCGCCAAAGCCTCCAGCGTCAACTTCGCGTCCCCCATCAGGCGCAGCGCTTCATAGTTGCGGCCGATCTCCGCACCGTCGATGTCGATGTGGATGTAGCGGGCATCTTGTGGATAAAGCTGCCAGCTGTCGGTGCCGTTCTGGTTCGTCCGGTTCCCAACCAGCAGGACCACATCAGCATCACCGATCAGCGCGCGCTGGTGCGACGCCCGCCCCCCCGGCGCCATAAAATAGCCCGCTACGCCAAGTGACAGCGGATGGGTCTCAGAGACCGCACCCTTCCCCATCACGGTGGTCGCCACCGGGAAGCCCTTCTCCTGCAACACACCCAGAGCCGCGACGGCGCCCGAGGAATGGACACCCCCGCCCGCGATCACCACCGGGCGTTCCGCCCGCGCCAAGAGGCGCGCAGCCTCCGCGACGCGGTCGGGGTCGGCGACACTGCGATCAAGCGGGAACGCCCCCAGCGAGGTCTGCCGCCGTGGCGCGGCCGGAACTGAAGGCCGTTCATCGAGTACGTCCACGGGGACCATCAGCACCGCCGGACCACCCCGGCCCGAGGCCGCGGCGGTGAAAGCCATGTCCACGTAATCGTCGATCCGCTCCACGTCGTTGACCCGGCGCACCCATTTCGACACCCCGTCGAAAAGCGCAAAGTGGTCCAGCTCCTGAAAGGCATTCTTGTCGGTGAACTTGCGATGCACGTCCTGGACGATGGCGACGATCGGGATCGAGGCCTTGCAGGCCTCACCCAGACCGGGGACCAGCAGCGTCGCGGCAGGGCCGTTCTGAGCGGTCACGACCGGAACCCGCCCACTCAGCCGTGCGTAGGCGTCTGCCATCGCCGCGCCGCCGTTCTCCGTCCGGTAACCGATCTGGCGGATGCCGTGGTCCGGGGCCGCCAGGATGAGGGCCGAAGGCAGAGACTGACCGAAGATCTCGGTTACCCCGTGGCGCGCCAAGGCCGCGGCCATCACCTGCGCCCCGGTGCGGTTGCCCTCCGTGGTCATGCTGTCGATCTCACTCACGTCATCCATGCGCGTTCCTCCTCTCAACGGCTTCGGTCCTCATTATTCCTGCGGCTGCATGTCGAGGACGATCTTTCCCACGTGTTCACTCGAATCCATTCGCGCATGGGCGCGCGCGACCTCCTCCAGCGGGAAGACGGAATCTATCGGCGGGAGTACCCGACCCTCCGCCAAAAGCGGCACCACCTGGTCCTCCAACGCTCGCGCCAGTTTTGCCTTCATCGCGACGGGTCGCGCCCGCAGGGTGGACCCGGTCAGAGTCACCCGCTTCATCAGGAGGGGCTGCAGATCCAGATCCGCGCGGCTGCCCTGCAGGAAAGCGATCTGAGCGATCCGGCCATCCGTCGCGATCAGGTCCAGATTACGCTGAACGTAGGGCCCGCCGACCATATCCAGGATCACGTCCGGACCTGCCCCGTCGGTCAGCGCTTGGACTTCGGCGACGAAGTCCGCCTCCCTATAGTTGACCGCGTGGTCCGCGCCGAGGTCGCGAGCGGCGGCGCATTTCGCGTCCGAGCCGGCCGTGACGATCACCCGCGATCCGCGTGCCTTGGCGAGCAGGAGCGCGGTCGTGCCAATTCCCGAGGTCCCGCCGTGGACGAGGAGCGTCTCTCCCTCCTTCAGCGCGGCGCGTTCGAAGACGTTGCTCCATACGGTGAAAAACGTCTCCGGCACCGCCCCCGCGGCGACCATCTCCAAGCCCTCGGGCACCCGGATCGCGGTGGGCGCATCGACCACAGCCCACTCAGCATAGGCGCCGGAATGCACCAGCGCCATAACCCGGTCCCCCTCGGCGAAGCCTGTATCGCCGGATCCTACGGCCTCGACCTGCCCGGCCAACTCCAGCCCGAAGATCTCGCTCGCCCCGGGCGGCGGCGGGTAGTTCCCCTGCCGTTGCATGACATCGGGACGGTTCACGCCGGCGGCGTGAACCCGTACCAGGATCTGGCCCGGCCCGGGCTCCGGGCGCGGCCTCTCGACAACGCGGAGGACGTCCGGCCCACCGGATCCTTCCGCAACAACGGCACGCATCGTGGTGGTCATGTTTCCCCCGGAATTTCGTTTGGATAGAGAATAATCTTCATGGCCGTCTTGCCGCGCGCGAGTTCGAAACCGCGCAGCGCGTCCCGTAACGGAAGGCGATGGCTGATCAGCCGACCCAGCGCGTCGCCTTGACGATCGAGCAGGTCGATTGCTCGGCGGAAGGCACGTTCAGTTGTGTCGTGTGCGCCGCGGATCTGCTTCTTGCCCCGCACGAAATCGGCCAGGTCGATGGAACATTGCCCAGAATGGATCCCCGCCGCCACGAGGACCCCCCGGGGCCGCAAGACGAGCAAACCGTCCTCCACCGACGCCGGAGCGCCGGTCGCCTCTATCACGCGGTCGACTTTCCCGCCGAAAGCTTCTTGGACATGATCTGCTAGAGATCCCTCTGACAGATCCGCGACATCTTCAATGCCCATTCCACGCGCCAGCTTTAGCCGCTGGGAGTCGTCGAGACCCACCAGCAATACCCGCGCGCCCTCCTGAGCGGCAATCCAGGCCGCCGCCAGCCCGATTGGCCCGGGCCCCAGAACAACCACTCGCGATCCCGCTTTGAACTCGGCGAGGTCGGCGGCGTGTATTGCAATGGCGAGCGGTTCGGCCAAAGCGGCAACATCTGGCGGCATTCCCGGCGGAACGGCAAGGCAGTTCGCTGCTGGCACCCTCACACGGGCACAGAACCCTCCATCACGATGCAATCCGATGATGCGCCGGGCCTCGCAGCCCAGCGGTTCGCCCTCCTGGCAGGCCCAACAGGCGCCGCAAGGCACCGTCGGCCAACAGACCACTTGATCGCCAACCGCGAGAGACCGGTCGTCGGTAACTGCGTCGCCCAGACCCCGGACGGTTCCGCAAAATTCGTGTCCAATCGTCACCGGCAGCAGCGGCCGCATGAACTCGTAGCCTTTGTCCCAGGCGAAGGCGTGCAGGTCACTGCCGCAGATTCCCGCGGCCAGGACCTCGATCTCCACCTCATCAGAAGCAAGGCTCCGGTCGGACACGGAGGTCTCAACCAGATCCGCTCCAAACGCAGGCTCTGTCTTGCGAAGCGCAAGATTGGACATGATCATCCCCACTTCCTTCATGCTCGTCAGAGCATCGTTACGGCCCGGTCTACCCTTCCAGACCGTTATCTGATATTTGTTATAACAAGGATGGTGAGGATTAGCGGACCATGTCAAGTCAGCTTCGAAAAGACATAGATAACCGTTCAATCTCAAGAGATTGGGCGAAACCGGTTGAGAAAGAGAGCCTAGCCGAACAGGCCTATTCTTCGATTCGCAGCGCTTTGATGCGCGGCCAACTTGCGCCCGGGGAACGGATGCGGCTCCGACCGATGTCGGAGAAGTTCGGGATCTCCATGACCCCGATGCGGGAGGCCTTGCTTCGCCTAGTAGTCGAGAAAGCAATGGTGATCGATGGGCGCGGAACTGTAATTGTTCCGGAACTCACCTTGGCCCAACTGCTCGAGATCCGCGCAATCCGTATGGACCTTGAAGGAAACTCGGCCGCCTCAGCCGCCCGCCACGCCACCTCCGAAGAAGTCGATCATCTTGAATCCCTCCAGGAGAGGATCTCCATATGCCATGCTTCCAAAAGGTTCGAGGACGCGGTCCATCTAAATACTGAGTTCCACCTCGCCCTCTGCAGCGCAGGCCATCTTCCAATCACGAGGGAGATCGTGGAAGGCCTTTGGGTCCGTTGCGGGCCCATTCTGTCCCACCTCTACGATGCTGGCGTTCCAGCCGACTGGGATCCCCATCCCCACATTCGGATTATCGAAGCATTGCGGCGAGGAGACGAGAACGCTGCCCGTGGAGGAATTCAGTATGACATTGAGATGGGAGGTCGGGGATTGCTCGACTATGTTCGCAAAGGTTGACTGCCGCGGTACTAAAACTGTTGAACATGCGATCCCGATACGTCCATCAGCGGGCGCAGAGT
>NZ_JALZ01000046.1 GCF_000521785.1 Roseivivax halodurans JCM 10272 | reverse complement strand
CACTTTTCCACGCCGGTTCACATTCTTGTCTTGCAGGGCTTCTCTGAACCAGTCGGCATCGTAGCCACGATCCCCGAGCAGCCACTTAACATTGGGGCGCATCTCGCCACCGCAAGCCATTGCGATTGAAAAAGATAATACCGCTCAGAACGCGCCGGTCATCAACCCGGGGCTTGCCGTGCGACTTGGGGAAGTAAGGCTCCAGACGCGCCATCTGCGCATCGCTCAACCAGAAGAGATCTGACATGTTCACCGCTCGTTTTCGAACGGTGATTCTCGCTCCCGCAACCAAATCAATGGGTCCTGACCCCAATGGTAAAGCTTCGCTGGAAGCGCTTAAGTGGCATTGACGAATGGCTTTAGATTTATCGCGTCACATGCCAATTTGCGCGCTTTTGCAAAATTTATGAAACTTACTCTTCAGCTATTTCAATGGATGGGCCATCGCAGCGCGGGGAAGGCTTTATGGCGTTGCGGCTGGCCTTCCGCGTTTTCCGAAAGCGCTCGATTGCCGCGCATAGATGTGAAGTCACTGCCGCTCGGGCCCAGTCCGCGTTGCGCGTCCGCAAGGCGTTGACGATCTCGGTGTGCTGGCGAACGCTCTCTCTTGCGTCGTCGTCCGAATAGATGAAAAAGCCGCCAATCACGAGCGGATATTCCAGTAGGTTGGTGCCGAAGACGCGCAGACGCGCGCTGCCGCATGCCTCGTAAAGTGCTGTGTGAAAGGCCAGATTGGCCGATTGCACCTCGTCGAGATACGCCTTGTGCTTGCTCTCCACGGCGTGCGCGATCTGCATGTTCAGCGCATCCATCCTGTCGAGGTCCGCATCGGTGATGTGCCGGGAAGCCCAGGCCGCCGCCTGGCCCTCCGCAAGCACGCGCAGTTCGAAGATTTCCTCTGTGTCGCTATCGCGCCATTCGCTGACAACGGCACCGCGATTTGGCGCCGCCTCGAGCAAACCCTCTTCGACCAGTCTCTGGATCGCGACACGAACGGGAGTTCGGCTCACACCGAACTCCGTGGCGACGTGTTCCTCGCGAAGTTTCGCACCCGGGTCGTATTGCCCCGCGATCAGCCGCCTGCGCAGCTCGGTATGGAGATCGTCGCTGACGCTCACCCTCACGCTCCTTTACTGTCCCTCCTCGCTCTCGCGCGCGGTGCGGCCAAAGGATGCCTTCAGTTTCGGCAGCCATGGCGAGACAAGCGCCCCCAGAACCAGCAGCGCCAGCACGATGGAAATCGGGCCCCGCAGCAGATAGCTGAAATCGTCGCCAGAGATAAGTAGGGCGCGGCGCAGATTTTCCTCTGCGATGGGTCCCAGGATGACTGCGAGCACAGCTGGGGCGGTCGGAATTTCCATGCGCTCCATTGCAAATCCGATGAGGCCAAAGCAGAGCATCAAGGCAACCTCGAAGATACTGTTGTGGATCGCGTAGACGCCCACGACGGTAAGAGCGAGAATGATCGGCCCGAGCAGCTGTCGAGGGACCCGCAGCACATTGACGTAGGCCCGGGCGCCCAGCTTGCCGATGAGGAACATCAGACCCGAGGTGACCAGCATCGTCAGCATGAAGCCATAGGTGATGTCGGCATTTGCACTGAACAATTCAGGGCCTGGTCGCAGGCCATGCACAAGCAGGGCGCCGAGAACGACTGCAGCGACGGCGTTGCCCGGAATGCCGAGCGTCAGAGCCGGGATCAGTGTCGCTGCCGTGTCGGCGTTGTTGGCACATTCCGGTGCCGCCAGGCCAGCGGGTTCGCCTTTGCCCCAATTTTCCTTGTTCTTTGAGTAGCGGCGCTCCTCCTGCCAGGCCAAGAGGGCGGCGATGTTGCCCCCAAGGGCGGGAATCAAGCCCACCACGAGGCCAATGCCGGAGGCTCTGACCCATGTCGGGATCAGACTTGCCCACCGGAAACCCGTGGATTTCTCACCCAGATCGATATTGCCTGCCTCAATGGAATTGCGGCCGAGCATCAGGTCGATTGCAGGAGGGATGGCGTAGAGCCCGGTGAGCAGAACGACGATGTGAATACCGGAGAGGAACTCCACCGTGCCGAAGGTGAAGCGCTCGTTTCCGCTGATCGGATCGATGCCGACGATGCCGAGGCATAGCCCGAAACACGCCGACAAAATGCCTTTTGCAGGGTTGCCCGCGAGCATGATGGCGATCGTCGTCATGCCGAAGACAGCGAGCCAAAAATAGTTTGCCGGGCTGAACTTGAGCGCGATGAGGGCGAGCGGTGGCGCAAGCAACAGCAAGGCGACGGCGCTGACTGCGCTTCCCAGCGAAGACGAAACCAAGGAGATGTCGAGTGCCAGGCGAGCCTTGCCTTGCCGCGCCATCTCGTGGCCGTCGAATACCGTGGCGATGCCGGCAGGTGTGCCCGGGATGCGCAGAAGGATGGCGGGGATCGATCCGCCATACATCGATCCGTTGTAGATACCGGCGATCATGCCGAGGGCGACCAGTGGCTCCATCGTGAACGTAAGCGGGATCAGGACCGCGATGCCCATGGTCGCCGACAAGCCAGGCAGCGCCCCTACGGCGATCCCGACCGCGGTGCCAACGATCATGCCGACGATGACGCCGAGGTCCAACAATCCCGGCGCGGCGTGCAGGATGGCGGAGAAAATTTCCATTGGATCAGGCTCCGAAGAAGGTCAGGAGAGCTTCGGGGGGCAACGGCACAGCGAGCAGAAGCCGAAACACCGCGTAAAGCACGACCGCGAAGCAGAGCGTCGTGCCAGCGATGACACCCCAGTTGCGGTAGCCGAGAGCCAGCGACATCGCGGGAACGAGAATGATGGTCGAGGTGAAAAAGCCGAGCCAGATGAAGCCGGCCAGGTATGCAATGCCTCCGCCGAGGATCAGACCGAAGCGCACGAGGTCGGCTCGCGTCGTGTCGAAGTGTTCAGCCTTGCCGGCAACAAGAAGCCGAACGGGCTTGATGCTCCAGAACAGGCACATCGCAAGCCCGATCCCAGATGCGGCCACCGGCATATAGGACGACCGGCTGGAATAGCCGATCCCCTGCAAAAGCAGTATCGCAAAGAGCCCGGCAAAAAGCCCGGCGGCGACCAGTTCGACGACACGTCGGTTCATTCGGCTCCTCCTCCTGCCGGATGTGCGTGCGACCGGTGCCCCCTCGCGCCGGCCGCAGCAGTGGTTCACTCAACCCAGGGCGTCTCGTTCCAGATTTCCTGAAGGTTGGCACCGAGGTGCTCGAGGTATGCCTGGAATTCGGCGGAATCCCGATAATTCAGCGGCAGCATCTGCTTGGCTGCGGCGTCCAGGAATTCCGGGTCTTCGACGGTTTGAGCGATTGCCTGCTGGAGTGCGTCGAGCGCTTCCTGCGGTATACCGGCCGGCGCGCCGAAGCCACGGTCCGATCCCATAACGACGTCGAAACCCTGCTCCTTGAACGTCGGCACGTCCGGTGCGCCATCCCAGCGCTCTTCGCCCATCTGGCCCAGAGAGACGAGTTCTCCCTGTTCGACCAGCTCGATGGCTTCACTGATGTTCAGCACCGCCATGTCGATATGACCGCCGAGCGCCGCAGCCCGCACGTCAGCTGCTCCGGAAAAAGGGACGTGGCGCATTTCGATGCCGGCAGCGCGCGAGAATTGCAGCGCGGCAAGGTGGTCGTCACCGCCGACACCGGAGGTGCCGTAGGTCACCTCGCCGGGGTTTTCCTTGGCATGAGCAACAAGCGCCTCGAGCGTGGTGAAGTCCGCGTCCGGCAGCACGTTGAAGGCACCGGGATCGTAGACAACGTTCGCTACAGCCTGAATGTCTTCCATCGTGTAGCGGGTATCGCGCGAGATCGGGATCGTCAGGATGTTGGGTGTGTTGATAAAGCCGATCGTATATCCGTCCGGTTCCGCCTGGCTAAGCTCGGTGAAGCCGATCTCGCCGCCGGCCCCGGGTCTGTTGATCACCGAGATCGAAGCACCATCGCCGAGATACTTCTCGATGAACGGCGCCAAAGTGCGGGCCGCGGTGTCGGTCCCGCCGCCGGCTGAATAGGCGACGATCATCTCGATCGGCTGCTCTGGATATTCGGCGAATGCGGCGGTGCCCGCGAACGAGGCCAGGCCTACGGTTGCGGCAAGTGCGACGGTTTTGGTCATCGAGTTCCTCCCTGGATCAAGCATCTCGTCGTCCCCCCCACAGGTCGACGAATGCACAAGCGATACAAAACAAAAACTATCCTGTCCAGACATCTCACACGCAAGCACGCAATTCATCCTTAAATCTTTGCATTAGTTTGTTTTTATACGAGTATCTTGAGATGCATCTGTCCGCTTGATTGTTTTTATCTTGCTTTTTGTCCTCAGATTGTTTTTCTGAGTTCGGCTTGGGAGGAGGCATTGTGATGAGCGAATCGAGCCGGGACGCCATCCTGATCGGATACGGTGAAGTGGGGCGCGCCTTCGCCAGCCGCATCGAGTTGTCGAGCAACGGGCTTCGCTGCGTGGACCCGGTCGCGGCCGGTCAGCACGGCGCAAGACTGGTCGAATCCGCTTTGCCGGACAAAATTGTGCCCGGAACGCTCGTGCTAAGCGCGGTGCCGTCGGCCGCGGCGCAGGCAGTAGCGGATCAGCTGGCGTCGCGTTCGGACGCCCTCCTCTACATCGACCTGACATCCTCGCCGCAGGAGTTGATGCGCACCTGCGCCACGAAATTCGAAGGGTCCAAGGTGGCCTTTGTCGACGGCGCGATCATGGGATCGGTCGATCTCGCCGGCGCCGACGCACCGATTATCTTGTCCGGTTCCGAAGCGGATCGGGCAGCAACAGAACTGGCTACCATCGGCCTGAACGCGAAGGCCCTTGCAAACTCCCAGCCTGGCGATGCCTGCGGGTTGAAGCTTCTTCGTACCCTCATGACGAAAGGGATCGAAGCGCTCGCAGTTGAATGTTTCGCGGCGGCCGACCGCATGGGGCTCTCCGCCGAGATCCGATCCAATCTCGCCGACATCAACGCTCGGCCTTTCCCAGATCTCCTGGACGCCATGGTGCGCACTCATGTGGTGCACGCCCCGCGCCGGCAGCATGAGGTTGCGGCGGCACTCGAACAGGCGCGAGCCCTCGGGCTACATGCCACGGTCACCGAGGCCGTTCTCGACGCTTACCGACGTACTGCTCACCGAAGCGAAACCGAGAAACCGCAATCGCCGACGCAAGTCGAACAAGCGGTGCGCTGGCTGGCGGAAGGCCTGACGAAGGTCTCTGCATGACACTTCGCCCCACCGTCCACGTCCTTGAACCGATTCATCCCACCGCAATGGAGAGGCTCGCGGAAGGCGCCAACATTCTCGGCCCGGAAGCCCCGTTTCCATCGAAATGCGATGCCGTCATTGTCCGAGCACGCAAGATAACGGCTGCTGACGTTGCTGCCTGCCCCAGGCTCAGGGTCATCGGCAAGCACGGTGCGGGGCTTGATGCCATCGATGTGGCGGCAGCCGAAGCCCGCGGCATTGCGGTGCTCTCCACGCCCGGCGCCAATGCGGACTCCGTCGCCGACCTCGCCGTTGGGTTCTCTCTCGCGCTGCTGCGCAACATCCATGGCGCGACGCTCGCCCTGAAGGCCGGCAAGACGCTCGAGCGCCACGAAAGACAGGGCTGGGATCTTAACGAGATCGAGATCGGCATTTTCGGCCTCGGGTCCATTGGTCGCGCAACAGCCGCGCGAATGATCAACGGCTTCGGCGCGTCAGTTCGGGCCTTCGACCCCGGCCTGCCAGAGGCGAGCTGGCCCCAAGGCGTCACGCGAGCGGCCTCGCTCGAGGACCTTCTGCAATCGTCCCGCCTGTTGATCATTCACGCCCCATTGGTTCCAGACACCCGGAACGCCATCGATGCCTACGCGCTCGACATGATGCCCGAGGGCGCATTCCTGGTGAATTGCGCGCGTGGCGGTATCGTCGACGAGCCTGCCTTGGCCGCGGCGCTCAAAAGCGGCCGGATCGCAGGCGCCGCAACGGATGTCTTCGCCGAAGAGCCGCCTGCCGCCGACAACCCTTTGCTGGCCTGCCCCAATCTACTCGCCACGCCGCATCTCGGCGGGGCGACAAACGGCGCATTGCTGCGGGTCGGCCGCTCCATCGTCGACCAGGTGATTGCGCAACTGTCGGTGACGGCTTCAGGCGCCAAAGGGGCCTCAGACACAAATACGAAGGAGAACTAAAATGACCCTCGGGTTCAGAATTCAGCGCCGCACTGTCACCGTCGATGCGGACATCGCGAACCGTTTCGCCAACCTCCCGGTCGCCAATGTCTCCGACTCGATGAGCCGCCTGACTGCTGCGGGAAGCCGCCTACGGCCTTTCCATGAGGCTGGCCAAACCATGGCCGGCCCTGCGCTGACGGTGAAGGTGCGTCCCGGCGACAACCTCATGCTACACAAGGCGCTGGATATGGCCGAGGCCGGCGATGTGATCGTGGTCGATGCCGGCGGCGATCTCACCAACTCGATCATGGGCGAGATCATGGTCTACATCGCGCAGGAGAGGAATGTGGCCGGCATTGTCATCGACGGAGCGATCCGGGATGCGGATGAGATCCGCCGCTGCGGCTTGCCCGTCTTCGCCGCAGGCGTGACCCATCGCGGCCCATACAAGGACGGCCCGGGCGAAATCAACACAGCCATAGCCATCGACGGTATGGTGATCCGGCCTGGCGACTTGATCCTGGGGGACGGCGACGGGGTGCTCTGCGTGCCTATGGAAGAGGCGGAAGCGGTTCTGGCTGCCACCGAGGCCAAGCAGGCCGCGGAACAGAAGGATATCGCTGCAATCCGAGCCGGGACAATTGATCGGAGCTGGGTGGACGAGACATTGACTGCCCGCGGCTGTGAATTCACGGATTGAGTGCCGCGAGCCGGATTGTAGCAACAGGGAGTAAACGATGGACGGGCCAGCCCAGGCCTCAGCCCGCAGACGGCCTGCCATTATTGCTGATCGCAAGGCGAATGACGTTCCGCGAAGCTTGAGGCGCTATCTGTCACTCGAGGATTTCGAGAAGCGGGCGCTCCGGCACCTGCCGCTGCCGATTGCGGGTTACGTCGAAGGCGCGGTCGAGACCGGAAAGGCTTTGAGGAATGCAGAGGAGGCCTTTCGACGCATCGCGCTCGCGCCGCGTATCCTCCGCGATGTCTCCGACCGCACTACGCAGACGACGCTTTTCGGCGCCGAATACGCGGTTCCTTTCGGCGTGGCTCCGATGGGGTTCAGCGCTCTTGCGGCCTACGACGGAGACGTCGCACTCGCGCGCGGCGCCGCCGCGTCCGGCAGCTTTGCGATATGTAGTGCCGCTTCGCTGACCCCGCTTGAGCGCGTGGCCGAAGAAGGTGCCAGCAGGTGGTTCCAGTGCTACGTGCCCGGCGACAACGCCCGCATCGAGGCGCTCTTGAAGCGCCTGCGTGACGCCAACTACGACACTTTGGTGGTCACCGCGGACGTTCCGGTTACTGGCAACCGCGAGAACAATGCCCGCAACGGGTTCGACGCGCCCTTCCGGCTGACCCCCCGTCTCGCCTGGCATTTCGCGACGCATCCCCGCTGGACACTCGGAACCCTCGGCCGAACCTTGGCGGCAAGTGGCATGCCGCATTTCGAGAACATGGACGCGGAGCGCGGCCCACCACTCTTTTCCCGCACCTTGACGCGGTCAACGATTGGACGCGACCGTCTGACTTGGGAAAACATGTCCTTCATCCGCGAACGCTGGCCGGGACGTCTGGTGATCAAGGGGGTGCTATGCCCCGAAGATGCGACCCGCGCTGCCGGGGTAGGCGTCGACGGGATCGTTGTCTCAAGCCACGGCGGCCGGCAACTCGACGGTGCCATAGCTCCCCTCGACGCCCTGCCGGACATTCGCGCCGCCGTGCCCGAACTGACGGTGATGCTCGACGGAGGTATCCGCCGAGGCACCGATGTGCTCAAAGCGCTTGCCGCTGGCGCGGATTTCGTCTTCCTCGGGCGGCCATTCCTATACGCAGCGGCTGTCGCAGGTGACGCTGGCGTGGCTCATGCATTCCGACTGCTGCGACAGGAAATCGACCTCAGCATGGCCTTACTCGGCATCACCGGAGTGAACGAGCTTGGCCTCCGAAACCAGGCGCAGCTATTGCACGTCATGGCCCAGGCGAAACGTGAGGCCAACGATGGCAATACCCCAATTGTGGCGGCACCGTCTGGCGGCGTTCCGACTTGGAGTGAGTGAGGATCTAGAGCCAGAGCGAGGCGAGGCTTCATCTGCTCCCAATATGCGTCAGACCCAAAAAAGGACCCCCGCGGCGGGCGCCGCAGGGGTCTTGAACGGTCGGTCCGGGTGTCGGATCAGATCGATTCGTCGATCCAGCCCTTCAGCGCGGCCTTGGGCGCGGCGCCGGCGCGGTTCGAGACGACCTGGCCGTCCTTGAAGATGAAGAGCGCGGGGATGCCCCGGACGCCCATCGCGGCGGCGGTGTCGGGGTTCTGATCGACATCGACCTTCGCCACCTTGATCTTGCCGTCATATTCCGCGGCGAGCTCTTCCAGAGCCGGGCCGATCTGCTTGCAGGGGCCGCACCATTCGGCCCAGAAATCGACGACAACGGGGACGTCGGCGTTCTTCACTTCCTCGTCGAAGGTCGCGTCGGTGACCGCTACGGTGGACATGGCAGCTCTCCTGATCCGGGGTTCGGGGATGCGGGCGCACCCGCTCTCGCGTTGGACGCGGAACGTATGGACCGCGCCGCGATGCGTCAAGATGGGGTGGCGCGGGCGAGCGCATCCCTCACGATGCTGTGCGGCAGCTCCATGAGCGTCCCCGTCGCCGTCCAGAGCAGCGCGACGTCGACGCGGTGTCCGGGATAGATCGCTTCCAGCATCGCCCGGTAGGCGCCCATCTGGCGCAGGAGCCCCTCGGGCACGTCCTCGGGGCGCGAGGGCACGGTCCGGTTCGACTTGAAATCGACGGCGAGCACCCGTCCGGGCGTCACGATTAGCCGGTCGATGAGGCCGTAGAGCGGGCCGATCCCCGGCAGGGTCGCGGCGAGCGGCACCTCGGCCAGAGCCTCCGCGGCGAAGACTTGCGCCGCGGCCGGGCCCTCAAGGACGCCCAGCGCCTCGGCGAGGAGGGACGCGAGGTCGGCCCCGGCCTCTGGCAGCAGGCGGGCGGCGGCCGCCTCGCGGTCCTCGGGGGGCAGGACGGGCAGCACTTCGAGGAGGAGGTGCAGGCGGGTGCCGCGCAGCTTGGCGGTCTCGATGTCGTCGCCGTCGGCTCCGGGGAGAACCTTCGCGCCGCCGAGATCCGAGGGGCTGCGGGTCTCGGGCGCGGCGGCGGGGGCGGGTGCGGGTCGGCGGAACCGCTCGGGCAGCTCCGGCAGGACGGTTTGGTCCGTGGCGGGCTCGGTCCGAGGCAGGTGGCTCCAGTCCGAGCCGAGGCGGAGGCCCTCGCCGGCATCGCCGAATTTATGCGCGGCCGCGCCGGCGCGCTTCATGCCGGCCTGAACCTGCGAATACCAGTCGTCCCCGGAGGACGAGAGTTTCCCCGAGGCCGCGACGATCAGCCAGCGCTCGGCGCGGGTCATCGCCACGTAGAGGAGGCGGTCGCGCTCCTCGGCCTCGCGGGCCTTCTGCGCGTCCTCGGCACGGAGCTGGGCGGCGGCCTTGTCGCCGGACATCTTCCAGAACGCGCCGTCCTCGCCGCGCAGGATCGTGTCGCGGAGCGCGGTGCGCGGCGGGCCGCAATCGGGCAGGATCACCACCGGCGCCTCGAGGCCCTTGGCGCCGTGCACCGTCATCACCCGGATGCGGCCGCCGGCGCTTTCGGGGCTGCGCTTGATCTCGAGATCGTCGGTTTGCATCCATTGCAGGAAGCCGGTGAGCGACGGGATCGAGGCGTCCTCGTAGGCGAGCGCCTGCACCAGAAGCGCGTCGATGCCGTCCTCGGCCTCGGGCCCGAGCCGCCCGATCAGGCGCCGCCGGCCGTCGTGGCGGGTGAGGATGCGCTCGATGAGATCGAACGGGCGCAGGTAATCGGCGCGGTCGCGCAGATCGTTCAGGATCGCGAGCGTTGCGGGGTAGGCGTCCGGCTGACGGCGCAACCGTTCCCAGAGAAGCCCCTTGCGGCCCTGCGCGAGGGTGTAGAGGTCGCGTTCCGACCAGCCGAAGAGCGGCGAGCGGAGCGCGGCGGCGAGCGAGAGGTCGTCGTCCTGCACCGACAGGAAGGACAGGAGCGCGCCGATATCCTTGACCGCAAGCTCGGCCATGACCTTGAGCCGGTCGGCGCCCGCGACGGGCAGGCCCGCCGCCTTGCAGGCGCGGATCGTCTCGCGGAAGATCCGGCCCCGCCCGCGCACGAGGATCAGGATGTCGCCGGCGGTGACCGGGCGCTGTGCGAGGGTGCCGCCCTGCTCCACGGGCAGGGTTTCGGTGGCGATCATCTGCCCGATGCCGGAGGCGATGCGCGCGGCGAGCACCTTGTCGTGATGCTCGGACCCGACGCGGTCGAGCGGTTCGTACCATTCGGCCTCGTCGGCCTTCTGAGCCTCGGGCACGTGCGGCCAGAGATCGACGCGGCCGGGCAGGTGCGACTTGAAGGCGATGTGAGCCTCGTCCGGGGAGAAGCCGCTCGCGGTGCGGCCCTCGAAGGTCGCGTCCACCGCGGCGAGGATCTCGGGCGAGGACCGGAAGGAATGGGCGAGCGTCAGCGTCGCGAGCTGAGTGCCCGTCGCCGCGAGGCGCTGGCCGAAATCCTCGCGCATGCGGTCGAACTCGGAGGGATCGGCGCCCTGGAACGAGTAGATCGACTGTTTCTTGTCGCCGACGACGAAGATCGTCCGGGAGATGTCGCGGGCGCCTTCGCCGGAGGTGAATTCCCGCGCGAGGCGTTCGATCACCTTCCATTGCTTGGGCGAGGTGTCTTGCGCCTCGTCCACGAGGATGTGGTCGATGCCGCCGTCGAGCCGGTAGAGCACCCAGTCGGCGACCCGGTCGTCCGACAGGAGGGCCAGCGAGCGGTCGATGAGATCGTCGAAATCGAGCCAGCCGCGGGCCTGCTTGGCGGCCTCGTAGGCGGGCAGGAAGGCCTGCGCGAAGCGGTGGAGCGCGATGTCCCGCTCGGCGCCTGCAAGGGCGAGGCGCGCGTTGCGGGCCTCCTCGACGCGGGCGGCGAGGCGGTCGGCCTGCTCGGCGAGGACCGGCACCGCACTGCGCACGCCCTTGGAGAGGAAGCGCGAGGAGACCGTACCCTTCTGGGTGAGCATCGCGCTTTCGAGATGGGCGAGCCCCTCGATCCCCGCGCCGGGGAAGCCCTTGAGCGTCTCGCCCAGCGCCTGGTCGGTCTTGCCGCCCGCGGCCAGCGCCGGGACGAGCTCGGCCAGAAGCTCCGCCTCGCCGCCGAGGAAGACCGTGTCGGCAAGCACCTCGGGGCCGAAATCCTGCGGCAGGTCGTAGGCGGCGCGGATCGCCTCCGGCGACCGGGCGGGCAGGAACGCCTCCTTGCGGCCGATCAGGTCCTTGAGGAGCGCATCGAAGCCGTCGTCGGCGCCGGTGAAGTGGCGCGCCACGTCCGCGACGAGCGCCGCCTCGGGCCCGTCCGCCATCCGGTCGAGGAGATCGGCGCGCAGGAGCTCGGCGGCGCGCTCCTCGACCTCCTTGAATTGCGGAGAGACCTGAGCCTCGAGCGGGAAGCGCCGCAGGAGGCCCGCGCAGAACGAATGGATCGTCTGGATCCGGAGCCCGCCCGGCGTCTCGATCGCACGGGCAAAGAGCGTGCGTGCCTGCTGCAGGAATTCCGAGCCGAGATCGCGCTCGACGCCGAGCTGGCGCAGCTCGCCGCGCAGCTCGGCGTCGCTCTTCATCGCCCAGGCGCCGAGCCGCTTGAAGAGGCGGTTCTGCATCTCGGTCGCGGCGGCCTTGGTGTAGGTCAGGCAGAGGATGTTCTCGGGCGAGACCTCGTCGAGCAAGAGCCGCGCCACACGGTCGGTCAGAACGCGGGTCTTGCCCGAGCCCGCGTTGGCGGCGAGCCAGGTGGAATTGCCCGGCTCGGCGGCGTCGACCTGGCGCTGGGTGGCCTCGTCCCTCATTCCATCCGTTCCTTGCGGGGCGCGTCGGTCAGCTCCCATTCGCCGAGGCGCGAGAGGTGGTCGTAATCGCTGACCGCGTTGTCCTCCTGCATGGCGCGGCGGGCGGTGAAGCCGTGATCCTCGTCCAGCATGCCCGCGATCAGCGCCTCGAACTCGGCCCAGACGGTTTCGGGCGGCAGCTCCTCGATGTCGAGCGGCACTTCGCCGGGTTTCGAGCCGAGGCCGATATAGGCGAGCCCCGCGATGTGGCGCGGCGCGAGATCGCCGAAGCCGCCGCGGCCCGCGATGCCGGCCTCGAGATAGAGTTGCTTGTCGAAGTAGCGCTCCTGCTTGGACGAGGGCGGATTGCCGGTCTTGTAATCGTAGATCCAGGCGCCGCCGCGCTCGTCGATGTCGATCCGGTCGGCGGTGCCGGTGAGGGTGAAGCCGAGGTTCGGGATCTCGGCCTTGCCGCGGATCTCGAGCGATTGCGGCGAGGGGCGCGCGCGGGCGAGGCGCTGGCGTTCGTCCTCGACGAAGCCCGGCACGACGCGGGCCATGCGCGCCTGCCACAGCTGGCGGATCAGCGGGAACGGCACCTCGGCGAGGCGGGCGCGGACCTCCGCCATCATCTGCGCCTCGGTGAGCGCGCCTTCGTCTTCGAGCACGCTCTCGATGAAACGGTGGAGCACGTCGTGCAGCGTGGTGCCGCGCAGGAGCGCGTCGGGCGCGCGCTGGAGCGGCGGCAGCGGGTTCAGCTTCAGCACATGCGCGGCGTAGATCGCGTAGGGATCGCGGATCAGCGTCTTGATGCGCGTGACGCGCAGCGCGGTGGGTCGCGCCTCGACGGGCGGGACGGGCGAGGGACGCGGCTCGGGCGGGATCTCGGGCGGGGCCTCGAGTGCGCGGGCGAGGCCGAGCCAGTGGCGGCCCCGCGCCTTCATGGCGGCGAGCGCCTCGGGGCCGTTGCGGCTTGCGAGACCGCTCATGAGATTGGTGATCCGGTTGAGCCAGCGCGAGGGCACGGTCTCGGCGTCGTCGGATTTCTCGGCACGGGTGAGCCAGACGTCGCGGGCGCCGATCGCCTGCTGGAAGTCGTGCGCCGAGAGGCCGACCCGGCGTTCGGGCAGCAAGAGCCCCGCATCGGCGCGCATGCGACGGTTGAGCCAGGGATCGGCGGCGGGGATCTCGGGCCAGGTGCCGTCGTTGAGGCCGGCGAGGATCATCAGATCGGCGCCCATCACCCGCGCCTCGAGCGTGCCGAGGATGCGGATATGCGGATGCGGCGCGTCGCGGTCGCGCACCTCGACCCGGCGCAGGATCGCGCCGAAGAGGTCGGAGTAGTCGCGCGCCGAGAGATCCGCGCCATGGCCGGCCTCTGCGGCGAGGTCGTCCACGGCCGCGCGGATCGCGATGCCGGCCTGCTTGGCCCAGAGCTCCGAGGGCTCTCCGGCGGTGCCCGCGACGATGGCCTCGGTGCGGGCAATGTGGTCCGCGACCCAGTCCGCCAGCGGGCGGGTGCCGTGCACCGGCGGCCGGCAGAAGCAGCCGATCAGCCATTCGCCCCACTCCCCGGCCTCGAAGACCTCGGCGAAGGCGCGGATGTGGCGCGGTTCGGGATAGGGGAGCGGCTCGGCCACAAGGTCGCGGTGGACGCGCTCGCCGCGGAGGTAGAGCTCCAGCCGCTCGCGCAGGAGGCCGTGGCCGCGGGTGCGGTCGCCCGCATGGGTCAGCGGGTGCTTCAGCACCGTGATCAGCGCCTCGGCCGAGAGCGGCGCCTCGGCGAGCGCCGCGACGTGCCGCAAAAGCCGCCCCGGCGGGGTCAACTGGCCGGGGATGCCGGCGCTGTCGTCGGGCAGGATGCCCCAGCGGTCGAGCGCGGCGGTGACCTGCCGGCCGAGCAGACGGTCGGGGGTGACGAGCGCCGCCTCCTGGCCGGTCTCCGCGGCCTCGCGCAGGCGCAGCGCGATGGCGAGCGCCTCCTCGCGGCGGGTCGTCGCCTCGACCAGCGTGAGGGTGTCCGTCGCCTCGATCAGGTCGCCGAGCCCCGGCCCTTCGGTCAGCCACTGGTCGGTGACGGGCGCGGGGCGCAGGGCGAGCGAGACGAGGCGGTTGCGCCCGGGCGCGGGCGGGGCATCCTGGGTCCAGAGCGCGACGTCGTCCGCCATAAGCCCGAGCTTCTGCAGGATGCGGGCGAAGCGGAACTGCGGGTGATCCTCGCCCGGCAGGGTGCGGTCGTCGCGGCTCACGCCGCCGATCAGCTCGTCCCAGACATGGCGCGGCAGGTCGGTGTCGAAACCCGGCAGGATCAGCGCCCCCTGCGGCAGGCGGGCGACGCCCTCCATCAGCCGCAGCGTCGTGCCGCGCGAGCCGGTGGAGCCGGCGAGGATCACCGGGTGCGCGGGCGGGCTCTCCTCCCACCGCGCGAGCTGCGCGTTCGCGAGGCGTGCCTGGAAGGCAGCGGCGTCGGGGTCGGTCTCGGCGGCAAAGAAGTGCTGCACGATCTCGACGAAGCGCAGGGCGCGGGCCCAGTGGCCGGACTGGTCGCTGACATCGAGCCCGGCCACCGCCTCGGGCGAGACGCCTTCGATCTGCATCTCTTCCATCAGCGCGGCGAGGCTGTCGGCGAGATCGAAGAGCGCGGCGCGCGGCGCGAGATCGGGCTCTGCGTCCAGCAGGCGCGAGACCAGCGCGGTCAGCTCGAGCCTGCGGCGCAGCGGCGGGATCGGCGGCGCGAGGCGCGCGGCGAGATGCGGATCGCCCGCCTGGTCGAGCAGGCGGATGCGCGGCAGGAAGCCCGGCGCCCCTTGGGCGAAGAGCGCCTCGATCCGGCGCTTCATGCGGGTGGTGTTCACGATCAGCTCGGCCCGCGCGATGGCTTCGGGCGGCTGGCCTTCGAAGCGCTGGCGGAGGCCCGCGACAAGCGCGCGCGGGAAATCGACACCGGGCGGCGCGCCGAAGACGCGCGGGGCGGAAGCCTCGGCGAAGATCATGGCGTCTCCAGCATCTCTTCGGCGAGGCGGAGGCCTTCGGGATGGCCGACATCGCACCAGCGCCCGGGATAGTTCGCGCCGAAGAGGCGCCCCTCCTCGGCCAGCCGGTTCCAGAGGAAGTTGAGCGAGAAGATCCGGTCGGGGATCTCGGCGACGCGCGCGGTCTTGACGATCTGCACGCCGGTATAGACCCGCAATCCGCCGCGCTTGAGGCGTCCGTCGGCGCCGAGCGCGAAATCGCCGCCGCCCTTGCGCCCGACCGCCATCGGCAGGGGCACGGTCAGGAGGAGCGCGTCCATCCGGTGCGGGTGCCAGGCTTCTGCGAGACAATCGAACGGGTTTGGTCCCGCCCAGACCGCGTCGCCGTTCGAGGTGAAGACCGTCTCGGCACCGAGGAGCGGCAGCGCCGCCTTGAGCCCGCCACCGGTGTCGAGGATGTCGGGCGCCTCGACCGACACGGCGATATCGGTGCCGCTGAGGTGATCCTCGATCTGGGCGGCGCGGTAATGGGCGTTGACCACCGTACGCAGCGGGCCGTGGGCGCGAGCGAGGTCCAGCGTCCGGTCGAGCAGGCTGCGCCCTCCGACCTCGATCAGCGGTTTCGGGCGGTCGGCGGTGAGCGCGCCCATGCGGGTGCCGAATCCCGCGGCGAAGATCATCAGGGCATCGGTCATGGGGTCCTGAGGCGCTCCAGAACGGAAGGGGTCGGGGCGGGCAGGACATCGAGGATCCCGCGAAGCTTCGCAAGCGCGGGATGCGCGAGGTCGCTCTGGAGATGATGCCAGACGCGGGGCACGAGGTCGATGTAGCGCGGATTGGCGCGCGTCACCGCGAGGCGGGCGAAGACGCCGAGGATGCGCAGGTTGCGCTGGGCGCCGAGAACGGCGCAGGCGGTCTCGAGCCGCTGCGCCTCGAGCCCGGAGCCGTCGAGATAATGGCGCAGGCAGGCGGCGGCGGCCGCGTCGCCCACGTCGCGGCGGGCATCCTGCAAGAGAGAGACGAGATCGTAGGCCGGGTGGCCGATCCAGGCGTCCTGGAAGTCGAGGAGGCCCGCCCGGCGCGGGCCGTCGCGGTCCGGCAGCCAGACAAGATTCTCGGCGTGGTAATCGCGCAGCACCGTCACCCCGGCTTCGGGCGCGTGGGCCTCCAGCGCCTCGGCGAAGGCGTCGCGGGCGGCGGCCTCGGCGCTGGCGTCCGGCGTCCCTCCCGCGCGGGGCAGGTACCAGTCGAAGGCGAGGCCCGTGAGCGAGGCGAGATAGGCGGGCGTCGCGGTCGCGAGCCCGTCCGCGGGAGCGGTGCGATGCAGCGTCAGAAGGACGTCGGCCGCGACTTGGTACAGTCCCGGTTCCTCGTCCGGATGGCATTCGGCACGGCGCGCAAAGAGCGCGTCGCCGAAATCCTCGAGCAGCATGAGGCCGCGGCCCGGATCCATCGCGAGAATCTCCGGCGCGCTGAGACCGGCGCCGCGCAGATAATCCGCGAGCCGGGCGAAGAGAGCGACGTCGCCGCCCGGATCCTCCATGAGGATGGCGCTGTCGTCCTCCCGGTGGAGACGGGTGTAGCGCCGGGTCGAGGCATCGCCCGCGAGCGGTGCCGCCTCGGCCTCGCCCCATCCCGCCCGGGTCAGGAAATCCCTCATGTGAGCCCCGCCAGCCGCGCGTCCCATGCGGCATCGGTCCAGCGGACGATCGCGCGCCGGCCGCCGGCATCCTCGGGCACCAGTTCCACCGTCAGAGCCTCGGCGGGGGTGATGTCGCCGAGCCGGTCCGGCCATTCTACGAGGCAGATCGCGGTTTCGAAGGCGGCGTCGAGCCCGAGCTCGATCACCTCGTCGGGTCCGGAGAGGCGGTAGAGGTCGGCATGCCAGATCTCGGGTCCGCGGGTCTCGTAGACCTGCACGAGGGTGAAGGTGGGCGAGGGCACGTCCTCGGGCGCCACGAGACGCGACTGGATCAGCGCCCGCGCGAGGTGGGTCTTGCCGGCGCCGAGCCCGCCCTCGAGGAGGACGCAATCGCCGGCGCGGAGCACGCCGCCCAGCGCGCGGCCGAGGGCGGCGGTGGCATCCGCGTCGGGCAGGACGGTCTCGAAGGTTTGGAGGGGGCGCGTCATGGCGCCGAAAATGGCGCGGGGAGGGCTCCCCCGCAACCGGATATCAGCCGGTCTGTCGCGCCTTGGCGTCCGGGCATTCCACGAAACGCACGAGCGTCCCGCCTCCGTGGATCGGCTCGACATGGCAGGTCAGCTTGCGGCCGTCGGTCCGAAGCACCTCTCCGTCCCAGCGCGCCCTTTCGCCGTGCTGGCGCACGAAGTCGCGCACCTCGCCCCAGAACGGCGTCGGTTCGCTTAGCGATTGCCAATGGCGCGTGGCGTCGATCACGGAGATGGAGTGCAGCGCCTCGTCCGGGTCGCTGTCCCACATCTCGCGGTAGCCGGAGTTGCTGAAGGCGAGGATGCCCCCCGCGGTGAAGACGGCGATGGCGTCGTCGAAGGCGTCGATCACCGACTGGCTGAGTTCGAGCTCGCGGCGGAAGCGGCGGGTCAGCGAGACCTCGTCCGAGATGTCCTCGATCAGGAAGGCCACCGCGCCGTCGGGATGCGGCCGCCCGGTGATGCGGAAGGTGAGGCCCGACGGCAAAGACCACGTGTCCGAGTAGCCCCCGTCCTTCGAGGCCGAGATCATCTGCGACAGCTCCTGCCGCCAATTGGCATAGTCGCGCGGCTCGGGCATGATCTGCCGCTCGCGCAGCATGTCGAAGAACGACATCAGGTCCGGCCGGCCCGCGAGTTCCTCGGCGGTGAGGCCGGTGAGGTCGGTGAGCGCGGGATTGAAGAGCATGAGCTTCTGCAGGCGGTCGAAGATCGCGAGCCCGGTGGGCAGATGCGAGAAGGTCTTCGCCAGCGTCTGCACGAAGTTGCGTTGCGCCTGTTCGGCATTCACCACCGCGTCGATGTCGACCGCATAATGCAGCCAGCCGCGGGCGGCGCGTTTCGAAGTCAGCTCGAGCCAGCGCGGACCGTCGCGCGGCGGGTCGGCCAGCTCGACCCGGGCGCTGATCCTGTCGGCCTCGTCGGCCGACCGGGTCGGGACGAGCGGGGCGAGACCGGTCTGCTCGGAGAGGGTGCGGTAGCGCAGGTTCGCCCAGGTGACCTCGCCGAGCGCGTCGGTCCGCCAGATCGGGAAAGGCGCGCGGGACAGGCCCTCGCGCAGATCGTCGAGCTCGGAACGCATCAGGGCCTGTTCGAGCGCCGCGACGGGCTTCCTGTCCTCCCCCTGGAGGTGCAGGGCTATCGTGCCGGCCTCCATCCGGGCGACGAGCACCAGCCCCGAGCCGTCACGGGCCTCGAACCGCGCGCCGTCCTCGGGCATCGCGTCGGTCAGGTCGGGAAAGACCCGGCTCAGGACCGCAGAGAGCTCGGGCCAGGGAATGCCGTCCGCCTCGGAGGAGGCGGAGCGGTCGAGGCGGGACATGACGGCCTCGCCGGACGGGCTGGCATCGACGCTTCGACCGTCGCGGAGGAGGAACAGCGCAGCCAGTTCGTTGTCGGCGCGCCTCTGGCCCGGCAGGCGACGGACCGACCAGGCCAAGAAGAGTCCCAGAGCCGCGATGGCGAGCGCCGCGCCGACAATCGCAGCCCAGACTTGGGCGAGAAGCATTAAAACCCGTTCACCCGGACAGGGCCGGATGCCATGACATCACAGACAGAAGCGTCCGGGTCTCTTGCTGGAAAATGGTAAACAAAAGGTTAACGCGAGCGATGCCGGAGATCAGGTGCTCGGCTGCGCCATCCGTGGCGGCACGGCACCGCTCTCGGCCCGCGGCGCGACGGGTGCGATGCGCTCCCGTGGCCAGACGACCTCCACGATGGCCCCGCGCCGCTCGTCCGGACCGTCGGGACCGTTGGCAAAGCTCAGTTCCGCCCCGGTCCGCTCGAGCAGGGTCTTGGCGATGAAGAGGCCAAGCCCCATGCCTTCGTATTCCGGACGCTGCCGCCGCTCCTGCCCGGAGCGCCGCCTGCGGACGAAAGGATCCCCGATCCGCCCGATCAGCTGCGGCGGAAAGCCGCGGCCGTCGTCGAGAATCCGGACGGTGATCGAATCCGCCGACCAGATCGCCTCGATCCAGACGGTGGTGCGGGCGAAGTCGACGGCGTTCTGCACGAGGTTGCGCAGCCCGTGAATGATCTCGGGCCGCCGCAGGATCTGCGGCTGGGGGCCGGCGCCCGGCTCTCCGATCGGCTCGATCATGACGTCCTTGCCGCGGGCGCCGTGCGGCTCGGACGCCTCGCGGACGACCTCGGCGAGCGGGGCCTGCCGCGTCTGCAGGTCGTCCTTTCCCGCGCGCCCCATGCCGCGCAGGATGTCACGGCAGCGGTCCGCCTGCTCGCGGATGAGCCGCGCATCGTCCTGAAGCTCGGGGCGGTCGGCGAGTTCCTCCATCAGTTCCGCCGAGGTCAGCTTGATCGTGGCGAGCGGCGTTCCGAGCTCGTGCGCCGCCGCCGCCACCACCCCTCCGAGATCGTTGAGCTTGTGCGCCCGGGCGAGCGCCATCTGCGTCGCGGTCAGGGCGTCCTGCATCGCGTGCATCTCGGTCGTCAGCCGCCGCGCATAGACGGAGATGAAGACGAGCGCGATGGTGATCGCGATCCATTGCCCGAAGACGAAGAGGTTGGGGATCCTCAGGACGTCCCCGTCGGCGGTTACCAGCGGCAGGTGCCAGAGCATCAGGATCGTGACCAGAAGGAACGCGATCAGGTTCAGGATGATGGTGGAGCGCAGGCGCAGCACCGCGGCGGACACCGTGACCGGGGCGAGCACGAGGAGCGAGAAGGGGTTGTGCAGGCCGCCGGTCAGGAACAGCAGGAAACACAATTGCAGGACGTCGAAGACGACCATCATGAAGTTTTCCTGCTCGGAGAGGCGCTTGTTCTCGGGAAAGACGAACATCGCCACGAGGTTGCCGACCACCGACACGCCGACGGCGAGAAAGCAGAGGCCGATCTCGAGCTGCAGGTCGTAGAGCCGCTGGGCCAGGATTATGGCGGCGAGCTGTCCCGCGATGGCGAACCACCGCAGCAGGATCATCGTGCGCAGACGGATCCAGTTGCGGCGCCTGCCGGGGCCGAAGAGGTCGAGCTCGGTCTCTGAACTCTCGGACATGTGCGCTTCTGTCTCTTGCCGCCGACCCCGGAATTGATAGGGCTCGCCCCTGCCCGATCAACTGCGACAGAGGGACGAACGATGCGGAACACAACGGCTCTTGCGGCCATCGGCGCCGGCGTGGCGATCCTCGCGGTGATCGGGGGGACCGTTCTCTGGTCGGCCATGCGCGGCGATGCCGAGGCCTTCGCGTCCTGTCGGCAGGGCAATGTCGCGGGCGGCATGGGCGAGATCGGCGGGCCCTTCGAGCTCGTCTCCGAGAGCGGCGAGACGGTCAGCAGCGCGGAGGTCTTCGAGGAGCCGGGGCTGCTCTATTTCGGCTACACGTTCTGCCCCGACGTCTGCCCGCTCGACAACGCGCGCAACGCGGCGGCGGCGGACCTTCTGGCCGAGGGGGGCCACGACGGCGTTCGCCCCGTCTTCATCAGCGTCGATCCCGAGCGCGACACGCCCGAGGTCATGGCGGAGTTCACCGATGCCATGCATCCGGACATGCTGGGTCTGACCGGCTCGGCCGAGCAGGTGAAGGCCGCCGCCGACGCCTACCGGGTCTATTACCGCGTGCCCGAGACCGAGGAGGAACATTACCTCGTCGATCACACGACCTTCACCTATCTGGTGCTGCCGGAACATGGCGCGGTCGACTTCTTTCGGCGCGACACATCGCCGGAAGAGATGGCCGAGCGCGTCGCGTGCTTTCTCGAGGACGCGTGAGCGGGGTGACGCGGTTTGACCGCGCAGGGCGGCGGTCCTAACTCAACGGCTGACCGAGTGATGGAGAGGAAGACCGTGGCGGAACCGGATCTGGAAGAATTGGGCGAGGACCGCTCGCTGCTGCTCGTCGACGACGACGACGCCTTCCTGCGCCGCCTCGCCAAGGCGATGGAGAAGCGCGGCTTCTCGGTCGAGACCGCCGATTCCGTCGCCGGTGGCAGCGCCATCGCCACGGCCCGCCCGCCGGCCTACGCGGTCGTCGATCTGCGCCTGCAGGACGGCAACGGGCTCGACGTGGTGGAGGTGCTGCGGGGCAAGCGCCCCGACAGCCGCGTCGTGGTGCTGACGGGGTATGGCGCTATCGCGACAGCGGTCGCGGCGGTGAAGATCGGCGCGACCGACTACCTCTCGAAACCCGCGGACGCGACCGACATCGTCAACGCGCTGCTCGCCAAGGGCGAGGATCTGCCGCCGCCGCCCGAGAACCCGATGTCGGCGGACCGCGTGCGCTGGGAGCATATCCAGCGGGTCTACGAGCTCTGCGACCGCAACGTCTCGGAGACCGCGCGGCGGCTCAACATGCACCGCCGCACGCTGCAGCGCATCCTCGCCAAGCGCTCGCCGCGCTGACCACCTGCGGCGGCGAGGGCTCTGCCCTCGCGTTCCCGGAGTATTTGTCCCAAGAAGAAGGGGCAGGCTGCGGTCAGATCCGGGCGAGCAGCTCGGCGTGGCGGGCGGTGAAGTCCTCGCGGACCTGCCGTGGCGGGCGCAGGACGATCTCGAGACCCTCGCGCAGCGCGGGGTCCGGGTGGCCGAAGAAGCGGTCCGCCTCGGCCTCCGAGAAACCGGCGATCGCCGTCGCTTCCATCCAGGCGGAGACCCTGTCGGCGCGCTTGATCTGGCGCTTGACCGACTTCGGGATATCCGCGGGCAGACCGAAGCGGACATGGATCGCCTGCGCGAGTCGGGCGTCGAGCGCGCCGTAGCCGGGCCCGACCGCGGTCTTCACCGGCGAGATCATGTCCCCGATCACGTATTCGGGTGCATCGTGCAGGAGCGCCGCCAGCCGCCATTTTGCCGGCGCGCCGGGGCAGAGACGGGCGTGGATCGTCTCGACCAGCAGAGAATGCTCGGCGACCGAGAAGGCGTAGTCGCCGCGTGTCTGCCCGTTCCATCTCGCGACGAAGGCGAGGCCGTGGGCGATGTCGTCGATCTCGATGTCCATCGGCGTCGGGTCGAGCAGGTCGAGCCGGCGGCCGGACAGCATCCGTTGCCAGGCGCGGGGCTGTTTCGGCATGGGCGGGTCACCTCGGGGCTGGGGCCGTTTCGGGACATGCCCCAGAGGCCGGCCGCGCGCAACCGGGACGGGCGGCGTTGCCGGATCGTCGGGCCGGTGCTATGCGCAGCCGCAATCACCCAAATGCATGGAGGGCCGCATGGCCGCCGACTACATCGTCAAGG
>NZ_JALZ01000045.1 GCF_000521785.1 Roseivivax halodurans JCM 10272 | reverse complement strand
ACCCGGAGAGTGCCGGGATCAGCCGCGAGAATGCTTGCGAGATCGGGGTGGGCGAGAAGTTCGCAGGCGTGATAGGCGAAGGGTTAGCCATGGGTGATCTCCTTATCCGAGATTGGCCTGGTTAGACCCCCGTTGATGTTCCAGCATCGGCGGGGGTCGATTTCCTTGTGTAGTTAATGTATATACATTCTGATGGAGGAAGTAAAGAGGATGTATATACAAAAATGCGGGAAAAGAAGACTGCGCAGATCAATCTCCGGATATCTCCAAGTCTGAAGGAAGCGGCCGACCGTGCTGCGGCATCTGATCAAAGATCTCTGACGTCCCTGATTGAAAAGCTTCTCACAGACCATCTTCGCAAGTCCGGGTTCCTCGACGAACCTCACTGACCGAAACACCGGCGATCTGAAGAACTCGCTTCTCTTCAGCTCAGTCGTACACAGTGGGATGCCGTCCGTAAGGATCAAACAGGAAGTCCGAGCAAAAAGGCATCCATGCCCCGAACATTCCGGGTCCAGCAGGCTGCTGGCCTCAGGAGGCGAGGGGAGGGGATCGACGGGGGTATCCCCCTCGCGAGCAGGCAGGTTGAAGGTTCGGGGCCCAACCCGGAACTGCAACGGGATGCGCGTCAATGATCGCGCTGCCGTCGGTCCCGGAGACCTGAGCGGGCGGCGATGCTGAGCGACGCCCGGGCGCGTCCTGAAGCGCCTTCGGCGCGCGGGGTGTCGAGAGGGGCATCGCCCCTTCGGCCTGGGGTTTCGAAAGGGGATGCGCAGCGGTCCCCTTCGCCGGAGAGGCATAACGGGCGCGCAGCGGCAGGTTATGCCTAGTAGGTTTTGCCATGCGGAAGCCGACGTGGCAGACAAACAGATGATCTTGCTGAAAATGGTGTTTCGGATTTTCGCCGATCGCGCGGATCCTCGGGGGTATGAAAGATTTACCCGACACCCAGCCCCAGCTTTCCCCGGACGCCAATCCCCGTGCTGTGTCCGTCCGACTTGAACCGCGCACAATGTCGAAAGCCAAGGGCACGCGGCGCCACGACTTCAGGATCGGCAAGCTTCCGAGCTATGTCAAGAAAGAGCGCGTCCACCTCAATCGCATTCTGATGCCGATGCGGCCTCTCCCGCAGATCAAGAGGGAGAATGCCGAGCTGCGCAAGAATGCGGGACGGCAGCGGGCCATGAAGTCGAATGCCGCCGTGATCACCTCCGGCATCATCACGTTCGGTCGCGAGGCGGCGCGGATGTTTGAGTCCCTTTCGTCGGCCGAGCAGGATGCCGCCTTCCGGGACCTCGCCATGGCCATTGCGGCCCAGCTCGACACATCGCTTGAATCCCTGGTGGTCCACCTGGACGAGACCACGATCCATGCGCACTTCACGCTTAGGAGCTACACGACCGCAGGCCTGGCTCTCAGCGAGGCCGCCAAGCGTGGGACGATGTCAGGCCTCCAGGATCTGGCAGCCGAGATCATGCAGCAGTACGAGCCCGGAATCGAACGGGGTCACCGGAAGTGGGACCGCATCGAGGCCGGAGCGGATTATCCCGATACCCTCCATCGCAGCGTGCGCGAACTGCATCAGGACCTGCCGGTGGAGATCGAGATGCTTCGCCTCCAGCGTGACGAGGAGCAACTGGCGCTCAAGGAGCTCACGAGCCAAAGAGAGGCCGAGCGGCTCGCATTGGATACACTCCTCGCAGAGAGCGGAGACGCCGAGGCGGATCTCAACCTCATGCGGGAGGAACAACAGACCCGGATCGCCGCACTGGCCTGTATGAAGGCCGACGCAAAGGTGCAGCAGTCGGAACTGGACGGGCTGCGGGCCTCCGCCGACAAGACGCGAAGGCACCTGGCCGAGCTCGGCGCGAAAGCGGTCGAGGAGGAGAAAAAGGACAAGCGGCGGAAGGCCTACATGGCCCGCCTCGAGAAGAAGGAAGTGGAGATCGCGGCACGGCAGGCCGAACTCGACCGAAGGTCTGCGGGCACGGCAGCGGCCGAAGCGGCTCTGGCGGAGAATGCCCGCGTTATCGAGGCACGTGAGGCCGACGTGGTGCTCCGGGAGCAGCGTCACAGCGAGGCGGCAGAGACGGCACGTCTGGAGGCCGAGCAATTGGAGGCCAGAGCGGTCAAAGTCGCGAAGCGGGAAGACGAGGTCGCGGCGGCGCGGTCCGAACTGGTGGCGGAAGCCCAAGATGTACGGACGCAGAAGGGCGAGCTCGAGACCAGTCTTGCGGCCATCGATCATGTCCTTGGCGCGGTCGAGACCGGAAGGATCCGGGTCCAGGACAACGGGAAGGTCGCGTTGCATGATCCGGCGCCAGTCCTGGCCGCTCCGAAGTCCCTGCGCTCTCGTCTGCTCCCGAGCATCATTCGGCTCGTTCGCAAGATCGACGCGACAGACAAGCGGGCATCGCGTCTCGAGGCGATGATGACGCGGGTGCGCCGGCTCCTCCGCCGTCCGGATCTGCCGAAGGACGTCGACCAAGAGGCGAACGACATCACGCGTGATTGGGACATGTGAAGACCGCTGTTGCGAGCGGTTGAGGTCAAGAGCCCGATCGTTCCCTGCTGCAAGTCCCGCTTAAGTTGTGCTATCCTCAGGCTAGGATTTTTGCGGGAGTCATTTCATGACGAGCCTATTTCCCGTGCTGCGCGCAGCGTTCCTGCTCATCGCCGTGGCGACGACGGCCGCGGCGCAGGACCTGAGTGTCATCACCTGGAACATCGGTGGGGCGGAACGCGATGCCGAGGCGGTGGCCACGAGCGCGGCCGCGATGCTGGATGAGGTCGGCCCCGCCGACATCCTGATCCTGCAGGAGGTCATCGACAGCGCGCAGGTCGAGGCCGTCGCGGATGCGACGGGGCTGGGTCACTGGGTCATCAGCGATTTTTCTCCGCCCGAAGACGTCACCAACACCCCGTTCGCCTCCCTCGAGGTGGCGATCCTGAGCGCCACGCCGATCGTCAGCGCGGCCGAGTGGGACATCACCGGACCCGCGGCCAATGGAGACAACTTCCCGCCCAGGCCTTCGTCGACGAGTGTGCTGACCGAGGAGCTGGCCATCGGCATTGGCCTGAATACCGCCCCGGCGCGCGGCTTCTTGAGAGCAAGCGTCGAGAGCGGTCCGGTTGTCTGCGCCGGGCACTGGAAGTCGTCCCGCGGGCAATCGTGCAATGCGGAGGATCTCGGTAACGCGCTTCAGCGCGAAGATCAGGCGCGCGGCCTGGCAAGCGATGCACTGAGCTTCGTGGAAGGCGGGCAGACGGTCATCATCGGCGGCGACTTCAACATCCGGGCGCCGGGCAGGGCCCTCCGGGTCGGGACAAGTCTGCAGGAGGATTGCATGCCGACCGGTTCCTGCGAGGGGGTCTGCGGGGCTGGCACTCTCTGGCTACGATGACAGCCTGTCTGTTTTGCTGGGGTTGCCCGGGGCCCGTATCCTGTCCGATGAACTCGGCCCGACCTTCATCGGCTTCGACGGTGACACCGGCGCGATCGATCATCTCATCGTGGCCGGCGCGAACGCGGAGGCCTTCGACAAGGCCAGCGCCCCGACCGTCACCGCCGACGCCTTCCATGGCTCGGACCACCGTCCGGTGGTGGCGCGCGCCGAGGCGGGGCACGATCCGACCGACCCGGAGGAACGCATCGAGGATCTGCTCCAAGAGATCGACACGCGGCTCAATGAACTCCGGACGCTGATCGTCGACTAAGCGGTGGCGTCCACGCCGGGGCCTCGAGGTTGCGCTTCAGCCCAGAACACGGCCTCCCTGCGGCGCCGGGGCAAGGGGTTCGTTTAGCGCGATGTTAACCATGAGCCACCAGCGTCGGTATGGGCGAGCGAACCTCCCGCCCGTAGTGACAAGCGAGGTCGGGCAAATGCCATCGCGTGACCAACCGGGCAGCACATCCATGCCGACGCGGCTGCTCCGAGCCATTGGCGACCTGCGGCCTCGTCCCCGTGGGACCGAGACGCCGGAACCTCCAGGGCTCGCGGAGATGGACGCCCGGCTCCCACCTCCGGGCACCGAAACCACGTCCGCATGGACGCCGAGGTACCGGCAGACGGATCGCTTGTCTGTGGAGGCATGCGCCGGCGGCGGATTGGTCGCCGGACCGGACGGGGCGCTCAGACCCCATTACTGGGGCCACAGGCAGCGCTTGCGCGACCGTTTCCTCGCCGGCGGGCACGCCGCGATGCCCGAATACGAACTCCTGGAGCTGCTGCTCTTCAACGCGATCCCGAAGATCGATGTGAAACCGCTCGCCAAGCGGCTGCTCGCCGCCTTTGGCGACCTGAACGGTGTGGTGGCGGCGTTGAAGCATCGTGTCCTGCAGGTCGAGGGCGCAAGCGAACGCGTCTACCTGCAGCTTCGGATCATTGAGGCCTTCGCCCACCGCATGGCGCAATCCACGATCCTTCACCGCGAGGTTCTGTCGTCGTGGGACGCCCTGATCACGTATTGCCGCACAGCGATGGCGCATCGCGAGATCGAGCAGTTCCGCATCCTCTTTCTCGACAGCAAGAACATCCTGATCGCGGACGAGGAGCAGGCGGCGGGCACCGTGAACCACGTTCCGGTCTATCCGCGGGAGGTGGCCAAGCGGGCACTGGAGCTGAACGCCGTCTCGATCATACTGGTCCACAACCACCCCTCGGGCGACACCACGCCGAGCCGGGCGGATATCGACGTGACCGCCAATATCGTCGCCGCCTGCTGCGCTATCGGCGTGAGCGTGCATGACCACGTCATCATCGGCAAAGGGCAGGGATACTCGTTCCGGCAGAACGGATTCATCTGAGCCGGTTGGCAGGGCCGTTTGCAAAGGCGTCTCTTGTCGCGTCCAGGATGCTCAGAACGCCGCCTGGAAGTCCGCGAACCGCGCACCAGCCGCTCCCGGTCAGGATAATCCCGCGTCCGGGCTGGCAGGTGGATCAGTTCGCCGTGCAGTTCTTTCATGGCCTCGAGTACGGGCCCGTCGTTTTCCTGCATGAGCTGAGGCGATACATGGACCCGGAAATTCGGATCGATCCCGATCAGTTGGCTGTCGAACGCGGAGTGGTGGCCACGTAGCGGTGGCGCCCCTGCTTGCGCCGTACCAGAAGCCCTGCCTCATCCATCTTCGTCAGATGGCCCAAGGCGGTCTGCGCCGTTACCCCCGCCTCTCGTGCCAGTTCCCCGGTAGTCAGGGCGCACCCGTCCATGAGCGGCGTCAGCATGGCGGCGCGGGCGGGATCGCCGACGAGGGCGGCGATCGGGGCGATGTCGGGTTCGTGGCGCATGATGGGGCTCCCTTCGAGGTCGAAACCATCCCTACACGATAAGGAACCTCGATGCTTCGGTGCGGGCCGAAGCATCGACACTATACGGACGGCTACAAGGGCCCGAATAGAACCGGAGACCCCATGACGATCACCTGCTGCATTCGCTACAGCATCGACCCCTTCCAGCGCGACGTCTTTGCCGACTACGCGCGCAACTGGCTGACCATCATTCCGGCTTGTGGGGGCGACCTGCATGGCTACTGGCTGCCCCACGAGGGGACGAACGACATCGCGCTGGCGATGATCTCGTTCCCCTCGCTTGCCGAATACGAAGCCTACCGCGCACGGCTCCGTCCGGACGAAGGCGGCGCAGCCAACTTCCGCATGGCACAGGAGAAACGGTTCATCCTGTCGAAAGAGCGCACATTCCTCGAGCCCGTTGTCCTGGAAGACGCATCATAATCGCTGTCATCTTCGAGGTCGAACCGGCGGAAGGCCGGCGAGCTGACTACCTCGCCATCGCCGCCGACCTGCGGCTCCTCCTAGACGAGATCGACGGCTTCTTCTCCATCGAGCGGTTCCAGTCCCTGGCCGACCCGGACCGCATCCTGTCGCTGTCGTTCCGGCCGGACGAGGCGGCGATCCTCGCTTGGCGGCGGCTGGAAAAACACCGGGCCGCACAAAGTGCAGGGCGCGCGGAGATCTTCCGCGACTATCGCCTGCGGGTCGCCGGGGTGATCCGAGTTTACGGCATGACGGCGCGCGATCAGGCTCCGACGGACTCACGAGAGCACCATGATGCTGGATCCATGCGGAATGATGGGCGGACCAGTTCGTAAAGCGGTAGCGGGCGGGTGCAGGTTTTGGCATGCCGCCCAATGACTCTCCGGACTCTGGCTGCAAATCCTCACAGGCACAGATTCCGTAACTAACCCCCGACAGAGGCAAAAGCCGTCGTCGCCACTAGGTGATAGAATATTACCGCATTTCCTCCCGAATGCGTTGATCTTAAATCATTCATCCCGCCACCGTCGTTCTATAAAACGGCGGCTCGTTCACGACCAAAAATTAGCCTTGCCGGTTCCTGTTGCGGCGAGATAGCATCGAGGGGGCGTTGATCAGTAAAGGAGTTTCGTGTGGCGCGTTTCATTTTTGCTTTATTTCTCGTGGCGTTGGTAGGGGCTCCGGACGCCAGTTTTTCTCAAGCAGCCTCAATGAGCGTTTCTGATCCGGCGGCTGTCTCTCAATCCGCTCCATTATCCTTATTAGAGCGTCTCAAGCGCGCGCAGGGAGACGCCGTCATTTACGACGCCGCCTGCTGTAAGATATGTCGTAAGGGCAAGGCCTGCGGTGACAGTTGTATCAGTCGGTCCTATACGTGCCGAAAAGGCCAAGGATGCGCTTGTGACGGCTAGGATCCATTGTTCGGCTCAGCGGCACCAGTCGGCGTTCTTGGACGCCTTGGCCAATCCTGCGCGCATCAGCGGCTCCCTGACGTCCTCACCGTCGCGGCCGAACAATACGGCTAGGTCTCGGCCGTAGCCACCGCCGCCGCGTCGGATGATACAGAGTTTGCCTGGCATCAGGGACCTTACCAGCTCAGTCGCTTCTGCTCCGACTTCGGCCTCATACTGGCACTCAGGGCGAAAAGTTTCCGGAGTATCGAAGGGCACGTTTCCGATGCCGGTGAGGCGTGCGTTGGCGCCATCTAGTCGAACGGTGTCGCCATCCGAAATCATGGAAGCGGTGACGGCGAGGATCGCGAGGCAATTCATCGGTGCATGGTTTCTTTCCGTAGAGCCTGAGTACCCTCGAGCTACCGCCTGGGCTTCCCCTCGTCGAGGGGATCACATCAAGGGGACGCCTGATTGTCACCCGTACTCCCTAACCCAGGCGCGGGTCACGATCAGTTGGGCCGTTGGCTTGGCAACATCATGTCTGCCGACAACTTCGCACGTCGGCTCAAGACGCTCGGCGCCCTCACGGCCTACGAATTCATCAAGATCTGGACCTCAGAGCTCGAATGATTCATCGTCGGTCAGATCCACTAGGTGCCGGGACTGAACCTGTGTACCCCGCTTCGTCCAAGGATCTATGAACATACAGCCCGATTATCGGCTCTGTGCGCTTTGGCGTGAGTCCGCACTAGTGCCGCAACAATTCGAGATACAGGTGAAAGTTGGTGATACCGCCTGAGGGGCGGCATATCATGGCGGTGTCGAGACGCCGTCGATTCTCCGAAGAGAAAGGGATATGGGCTATGCCACATGAAGAGGGTTACCATCACGCAGCTGCCCGATTTATCGGGAACTTCACCCGATCCGCTGACAGATATTCTGCGGCTCGACGCCGATCCACAGTCTGACAGGTGGAAGGGTAAGGAAGTGACCGATGACGATCTGAAACCGCTCTTCGAAGCTGTGCGGCTCATGCAGCGCCATGCTGCAAGCATCGCCACGCCTGATGACTGGCACACCGAGGCGGCCCAGAAAACATCGGGCACAGCAGCTGAATGCTCCGTGATCGCACGGGAGGCTTACAACGCTATCGCCTCGAAGGCAGGTCTTCATACCTTCGACCAGAAGTCGGCTTATCTGTTCCAATCTGACGGGCGGCAGGGCAGGGCAATGACCGACGTAAGCACGAAAGCCCTTACGGGCGGTCACGCCGCCCTGAACCCGCTTCAAGAGGCGCCGAAGGCCTGGGGTCGGAAACCCTCCGAAGTTAATGATGAAATACCGTTTTGACCTGCGGCGCTCGTCTCGAACATCTGAAACGCGGGTATCTCTCGGCCCTGTTTGATCACTTGCGTTGCGCTCTTCATGGCGACGGGGCAGGGGTCGACGAAGCGGGCGACCGCCTGGACCTTTATTCAGGGGCCTATGATCGCCTTGCGGCGGCTCACGGCTTGCCAGACCTCAAAGCGGCTCTCCGTAAGGATCGGCCCGACGACTGCGAGGAGATACCGTTTTGAGTAGGCCCAATCTGTGGTGTCCGCACTGCAATGAAAAGCTGTTCTCGGTCTACCTCATGTCGCAGCAGGACCCGATACGGGAAAGCTGGCGACATACCTGCCGCGAGTGCGGGCCGATCAAAGCGGAAGATGCGCGGAAAAAGCGGTTCTCGCTTTATGACGAAGGGCTGTGCCCAGTCTGCGGCGTGGATTTGCAACCGATGCACGTCATTCTCGATCAGCAGCCACGGGTGGCTGAATACTGGTATATCTGCAAGGAACACGGGACGTTCAAAACTGGTGAGTTTCCATTGAAAGAAGATGCCCGCGAATAGGGACGGCTCCTGATGGTCGCACGGTATGGCCTCCCTCATTTCGTTACACGCAGTCGACCTGCCGTGAAACGGGCGCCGTTGGCAAATGTGAACTTACATTTGCGCTATGCAATCCAAAGGGACGTCAGATAACACTATTACCTATTCCGTAAAATTTAGTGGCGTTCTCTCACGGTAGCCGACTTTCGCTACGATCTGCCCGAGCAGCAGGATAGCGGACTTTCCGGTCATTCGGTGGCCAAACGATGCAACTGCAGCATGACAATGGAGGCGCTCGCAGCTGCAGCAACCGGGGTTCTGCGTCGCGCGCAGATCACGGAAGCGGTCGTTGAAGGCTGCGTAAAACCAGGGAATCTAAACCCACCGTTCGCTGCGCCTCATCGCAGCGCCGCCAATGCGGACTTTTCTGCCGTTCGCTGCGTCAGGGACGAGGGTCTGTTTCAAGCCGGCATAGTCGAAGAACTTTTCTGCGGAGGCCATCTAAGAGTAGCTATCCAGCCGGTGCTAGTTCTGCGTCTGCAGCGCCAACAGGATCGCCAAGGCTACGGCTGCCCCAAGACCGACCGTCCCCGCGATCCATGCGGCGCCGACGCCTTCCGCCGCGCCAATCCAGCCCAGGACAAGCAGGCCCACCATCGCGCCCAGCTGCTTGAGAAGAGACTGGACCGAGAGGATCGTGGAGCGGCGATTGTCCGGCACTTGGGCGTGCAGGATGCTTGCGGCAGGCGATTCCGACAGGCCCAGCACCATGGAGAAGAGAAGAAAAGCTCCGATGAAGCCCTCGAGCGATCCCTGCCAGGCCAACGCGATCTGGCAAACGATGAGCGCACCAAGCACGACCGCGAGCGTCACCGCATGTCGGCGCCCGAAGAGGCGGCCAACCTGGCCGGCGAGACTTGCCCCAACGGCGATTGCCAGGAAATACCCTGCCGTCAGAAAACCAACTGCGGCAGCAGCGCGTTCGGGATCGAGCATGGTCTGCACCACGGTGGGCCAGAGCACCTCGACCGGGTTGGTCGCGAACAGCATGACTGCAAGGATTGTCAGGAGCATAGAGAGTATCCGGTCCGAAGCCGCGAGCTGCGCGCCATCTCGGATCGTGTTCGGAACAGCGCGTACCTCTTGCAGGATGACAGCAGTGCCTAGGGAGCGGGCCGGCTCCTGGATGAGAAGGACGGAATACGCGAACACGGTAACTGTCAGCGCGAGGCCAGCAGCATAGGACACGTCGTAGACGGTCTGGCCGATCAGCGGGGCTGAAGGGTCGTTCCCCGCGATGAGGCCGGGCAGGACTCCCCCCACGATCGCACCCGTTCCCAGGCCCGTAAAGTTTGCCGCCTGCGCACGCGCGAGGAGGGGCTGGATTTCGATCCCGGGCGCGTGCAGGCGCAGCCCCTCCACGTACCAGGCGTCCAACGTTCCCGACCGCAACGCGCGCCCGAGGCCGACCAAAGCGAACGACGCGGCGAGCGGCCAGAACGTTTCGGACAGGATGAAGACGACGGAGGCCGTGAAACTCGCCACTGTCGCGATCAAGAAAACCGGCTTACGGCCCAGCCCATCAGCAAGCCCGCCGAAGGGTAATTCGGTTATCATGGTCACGGCGGCGTAGACGGCGAAGAGTGCTCCGATCTCGCCGACGCCCAAACCCCGACCCTGAAGGGCCAGAGCCGTCACGGCCACGATGACCCCCATGGCGAACCGGTCTAGGAACTGGTGTCCCTGAAAGAGATACACGTGCCGACGCGCGGAAGTCGGCAGCTTTGCGAAGGGCGCCTCTACGTCAGACAGCATTTTCGGAAGTCTGAGTCAGCGAGGTGCGCGTTGCAACTGTTATAGTGAAATCTTCACCGAAGCCGCTACTCGTGAAGTCTGCAGCATCGTGAAATGGGGCTCTCCTCGAACCTTTGCCGCGGCTTGCTTGAGCGACGGCGGTGCGGGACCGAGCGGACATTGGAAACTATGAGCCGATCCATTAGCGATCTTCCGTGATTTGATGGCTACAAGGAACGGGGATGACGATTGAACAATCATACGCTTACCGGACTCTGAAAGGTGACGATCACCAGTCATGGGCAGCTCTACGCCAAGAAGGAGCACGCGACTTCCCCCTTGGTTTCCTCTTCACCGCCGAGGAAGCTGCGACCATGACAAGCGACGAAGCCCGGTCCATCCTCAATAAAGGTCATACGCGGGGTGTCTTCGACGCTTCCTACATGATCGGATATTGCGGCTTGCAAATAGAGACATTGCAGCAAACGCGACACCGGGCCGAAATCGGGCCATTCTATGTGACTTCGGCGTACCAGGGGTGCGGAGCAGCCCGCGTCTTGCTGGATGGGGTCATACGTGAGGCGCGCATGCGAGACGTCGAGCAACTCGAACTCTACGTTGACGTCGGGAATACTCGAGCACTCGCATTCTATAAGAGGTTTGGCTTCGAGCGTGTCTCAGTTCATCCGGACGGGTTTCGGATAGACGGTAAACCTCGAGACGCATACTTTTGTATCCTGCGGATCTAAGGCAAGACGCGAGCTCTTCACTGGACCAATCGCGTGGCACAAGCTGCGCTGTTGTGGTGGTAAGTAAGGGCACGTAGCCTGACCTTCACTGGCGCTGGCGGGAGCGGCTCGTGTGCGGACAAAGTGTGAATTCGCTGCGCCATGTTGGAAAGTCTGATTCGTCGACCGCGAGGCGGTAATTTGTTTGCCGCCTCGTGCGGGATGTTCCGTAGTCGAGCTTTTTCCAGTCACATCGGACGTTGCATTCGTCCTGTGTGCGCCGCCGTCGGCGCGTCGTCAAACCCCAGCACAAGGAGGTGTGGGCGGACCGTTCGTGATTTTCCGTTCAGCAAGGGAATAAACCCGGCGGGTCTCCGTAACCCTTCCAGAACCACCAATCTGGAGACGGAAAGATGAGACCGATGACCGCAGAGACCTTCCAGAGTTCCAGCATCGACAGGCTCCGCGTGGCCTCCTCGGCGGGCACGGTTCAAGCGCGTGTGATCCGCCCGCTGCTGGTCGGACGCCGGCCACTGCTGGTGCTACACGGCATCTCGCGCAATGCGCGAGAACTTACACGGCTCTTCCGCGAGGAAGCCGAGCGGACGGGGCGGCCGGTCATTGTGCCCCACTTCAAGCAGAAGGACTGGCCGCACTTCCAACGCCCGTCGGCAGCAGCGCGACCGGATCAGGCGATCCTCGAGCTGCTGAATGTCATTGCGGCAACGCATCCCGAGTACGGGCGCAACTTCGACGTGTTCGGGCATTCGGGCGGTGCGCAGCTCGCACACCGACTCGCCATGCTCTATCCGCAGCGCTTCGGCACCGTCAGCCTGGCCGCCGCCGGATGGTACTGCCTGCCGGACGAGAGCATGCCCTATCCCTACGGTCTTGCGCCCGGCGAGATGAAGGATGCCGTCGACTGGATCCGCCGCAAGCGTGCGGGCCTCGACGCTTATCTCCGTCTGTCCTTGAGAATCTACGTGGGAGACGAGGACATCGAACGCGACGAGGCGCTGCGCACTGGCGCCGCGCTCGACGCGGGCCAGGGCCGCACGCGCCGCGACCGGGCGCACGCCTATGCCCGCGCGGTCCGGGCGGCTGCGGAACGCCGCGGTATCGCGCCAGATGTCACGATGACCGAATTGCCGGGCTGCCACCACGACGTGGAGCAGTCGATCACGGAGGGTGGGCTCGCCCGCCTTGTGACCGGTCCCGCGCCCGTCGGTTTCGGTAGGACCCTGTCCTGAACCGGAGGCGCGCTTGTCGACCTCTTCCCCTCAACTTGGCCCTTGGAGATCAAAGATGGCCCTTTTGCCTGAATCCCAGCTTCACGATGCCAAATGGACCTTCGCGACGCGCCGCGTTCCGCACGAGATCGCTGTCGCGATGGATCGCGACTTCGCGGCGGCGCGGCCGGGCGACCTCATCCTCGCGCAGGTCGCGAAGATCGGACAGCATCGCCGGGTTCAGCTGCCATCCGGCCGACCCTCCGACATCTATCCCGGTGACATGCTCGTGCTCGCTTGCGGCGCGCGCTACGCCCCTGACCAGTTCGAGGGCGTGGCCGAGATAGATCCCGAGCGGGCAGACCTTCTGGCCGGAGGCGGTTGCATCGGCCGGATGACGGCGAGGAACGCACGGATCAAGCGCGCAACCGAACTCATCCCCATCGGGCGGCTCCTCGACGCCAGCGGCGCGCCGGTGACCCTGGCCGATCACGCGCTCGCGCCACAGGCCTCGGGGCGGCAGATCCCCGTGATCGCCGTCTGCGGCACCGCCATGAACAGCGGCAAGACGCTCGCAACCGCGCAGCTTGCGCTCGGGTTGCGCCGTGCAGGCTGGCGCGTCGCCGCGCTGAAGGGCACCGGAACCGGTGCCTTCGGCGACTACAACGAGTATCTCGACACGGGCGCTCACGTGGTCGCCGACTTCACCGACGCCGGCATGGTAACAACCTACCGCGAGCCGATCGACCAGGTGAAGGCTGGGATTGATCGTCTATTCGCCCATGCCGAGGACAAGGGCTGCGACATTGCCGTTATCGAGATCGCGGACGGCCTCTTTCAGCGCGAGACGGCGCAGCTGCTGGCCGATCCAGACTTCCAGGCGCGTATTTCCGGGCTGGTGTTCGCCTGCGGCGATGCCGTGGCCGCAGCGGGCGGTGTGGCGGAGCTGAACCGGCTGGGTCTGAAGGCCGACGCGCTGACCGGCATGCTCAGCTGTTCGCCCATGGCCTCCGACGAGGCAATGGCGCAGACCGGGATCGACGTGCTCACCAAGGAGCATCTCTGCGATCCGGCCGAGGCCAACGCCTTCGCCCTGCGCGCGGGGGCAGCCTGGAGGGAGGCAGCCTGATGCGGTGTCCCGGGCCTCTCGCCAACGGGCGCGGGCGCGGGCTGGCGCGCGTGACCGCGCTCACGCTTGTGCAAGGCGCCGCCGCCGGAGCGGCGGCCTTGGCCACGCGCGGACTCTTCGAGGCGCTGCGTGCCCCGGGTCCGCTCCCGGCCACGCTCCTCGCCGTTCTCGCTGCGTCGGGCGCCGTGATCGCGGCGGCGCGGGTCGCGGCCCGGGTGTCGGGCGAACGGCTGGGCCAGAGCTATGCCCGCGACATCCGCATGGCGTTGTTCGAGCATGCCGCCGGCATGCCCGCAAGCGACGTTGCCGCCCGGCGCAGCGGCTACATGAGTTTGCGCTTCGTCGGGGATATGACGGCCTTCCGCAATTGGCTCGGTCTCGGTCTGCCGCGTCTGATTGCGGGCGCCGTGCTGATCCCGCTGGCGTTGATCGTGCTGGGACTTCTCGAGCCGGCCTTCGCGATTTGGACGGTGCCGCTCGTGGGAGTCGCGCTCGCCGCGATTACGGCGGGTGGGCTCCGGCTGCGCCCGTTGCATCGGCGCTTGCGCGCGCGTCGCGCCCGCATCGCCGCCGAGATGAGCGAACGCATGCCACTCGCCCCGCAGCTCGACCGGCTCGGGCGCCGTCGAACCGAACGGCGCCAGCTCGACAGGCGGATCGACCGGATGGTCGCGGCGGCGGTTGCGCGGCTTCGCCTCTCCGAGGCCCTGAAGTCGGTGCCCGACGCCCTTGCGGGCCTTGCCGCCGTTGCCATCCTCGTCGCCGGTGCACGCGTAGGCGCGAGTCCCGGAACCATCGCGGCAGGGCTCGCATCGCTCGGTCTCGTGCTCTCTCCCATGCGCGACCTCGCCTCGGTCTGGAACCTGCACTCCGCCTGGCGGCAGGCGGCGCGCAAGGCCGAGGCGGCGCTCGCTCGTTCGCAGCGCGGGACTTATGCCGACCGCAAACGTCTGCCGTCCGGTCCGGCAGAGATAAAGCTGCAGGGACTGCCGTTACCCTCGGGACAAGCGGTAAGTCTGCACGTTGCGCCGGGCGCAATCGCGGTGCTTCCGGCGCGCGATGGAGACGGGGACTACACCCTGCGCGCGCTGGCCGGGCTGGAGAACGTGCCCCCCGACTGCATCCAGCTCTCCGGCATCTGCATCACGAGCCTCAGTCGGGGCGCGCTTCGTCGCGGAGTTTCAGCGGTCGGAGCGACACCACCGATACTTCAGGGCTCGTTGCGACGGGCGCTCACGATGGGTGTGACGGATCGGATGCCGGACGCTGATTTGGAAGCACTGGCGCGCCAGGCTGGTCTCGTCCGGACGCTCGATCGACTGGGCGGTCTCGATGGAACGGTCCGCGAGGGAGGGCGCAACCTTTCGGGTGCCGAGAGCGCCGCCATCAGCCTCGTGCGGGCGCGACAACTGAGGCCGCGGCTCGTTCTTCTCGAAGGGACGACCGGGAGCCTCGATGCCGGGATGCAGGAGCGCATTGCAGGCTGGCTGAATGCCACCGGCGCCACGGTGCTGCGGCAGGCCGGGGCGATGGAGGTGGCGCGCCGAGCGACCTGACTGTTTCAAGGTGGGCAAGCATTCAACGCAACCGCGCGAGCGCCTCGGCCTCGTCCTCCGGTGGCAGCGGTGCGCCCGCGCCGGAACTCATGTAGTAGGCGTCGAGCACTTCCAGCGAGGAGGCCGGGGCATATGCCTCGTCCTGCGCCCCGCCCGCATCCATGGCAAAGCGCAGCGACCAGCTGTTCTCTTCGGCGCAGGCAACGGACACGGTGCGCTGTCCGGACGCGTGCATTTCGTATTCGCGGCAGAGCGCGCCGTCCGCCCCTTCGAAGGAGGCAACAGGCGCGATCTCACGCCCGCCGTCCAGTTCCGCGGTCTCGCCAGAGGGCAGGGAGGCCAGGGCCGCGGCCACACCCGCGTCGATCCGGGCGAAGCCGCCCGACGCATCCTCGCCAGTATCGCCCGGCTGGCCGAGGCGATATCCGCCCGCGAGCCCGACGGCGAGCGCAAGGCAGGCCGCGGCAGCGGCGGGATACCAACCGGCCCCGGGACGCTGCGCCGCGCGGGCCGCACCGAGGCTTGCGACCGCGTCGCCATCGGCGTGCCGCGCGGCGATCGTGTCGCGCATCCGCGCCTCGAACCCCTCGGGCAGCGGTTCTTCGGCCCGCGCCGCGCCGGCCCCCCTGAGACGGTCCCGCGTGACCACAAATCGCGCCAGCCGTCGTGCGACCTCGGGATCGGTGCGGACCCGCTCGGCCACACGTGCCGCCTCGGTCGGCTCCAATTCACCGTCGGCATGTGCCATAAGCGTCTCGTCGGAGATATCTTCTCGGGTCATGTGATCATCCTGCGTCTGTTCCCCGACAACGTATCGCGCCGCGCTTTATTCCAGACCCAGCGCTTCGGCGAGAGCGATGCGCGCGCGCGAGAGGCGGCTCATGACTGTGCCGAGCGGCACGCCGAGGATCTCGGAGGTCTCGGAATAGGACATTTCCTCGTAGCAGACGAGGATGAGCACCTCACGCTGCGACGCGGGCAGGGTGTCCAGCGCCTGCTCGGTCGCATCGACCATCAGCCGCGCTTCGGTCACGCGCCGTCCGTCCTCACCGACCGCTTCGGCCGCCTCGTCGATGTCCGCCTCCGGCCCGCGTGTCGCTCGGCGCCGGGTCATGTCGATCCAGGCGTTGCGCAGGATCCGGAAGCTCCAGGGCTCGATCCGCGTCTCCGGGTCAAAGCTGCCTTGCGACTCGAGCGCGCGCATCACGGTGATCTGGACGAGATCCTCTGCCACGTCACGCGCCCGGCACAGCGACAACGCGAACCGGAAGAGGTTCGGCAGCACCGCGATCAGTCTCTCTTCGAATGGGGGTTCGGTGCGCGACATGAGGGGCTTTCGCGTCTCGCGGAACGCGGTTCCGCGAGAATTGGAATATTTTGTATGGCCCTACGTAAACCGGGGGACCGGTTCAGGCTACACAAAAGAGGCCCCTCATGACTCCGAGCAAGTCCTTCATCACCTTGGCAATTGCCTGCTTTGTTCTCTTGGCGCAACCGCTCGTCCCCGTGACGGAGGACACCGGCATGATTCGTGCGCAGGAAGACGGGGACGATGACGACGACGGTGACGACGATGACGACGGGGATGATGACGACGATGATGACGACGATGATCGCGGCGGCGGAGGTTTTGACAGGGACGACGAAGACGATGACGATGATCGGGCCCGTCGTCCGCTTGGAAGCGGCACCGATCCGATCACGCGCTTCCTTGAAGGCGTGTTCGGTCGAAACGATGACGCGCCCCGCCGGGTGCAGCGCCAGCCAGCACCGGCGCCCTCGCCGGACCCCGAGCCGGAACCGGTGCCGCGCCCCTTGGCCGCACCCGACGAGATCGTAACGCTTGCCCTCAGCGATGCCGATCTCACCACGTTGCAGGCGCAGGGCTATGCGCTGATCGAAACCTACGACATCGCCACGTTCGGCCAGACCGCGCGCCGCCTGACCGTGCCCGCGGGAACGACGCTCGAAGAGGCGCGCGCCGCCGTTCGTGCGCTGCCGACCGGAGAGGAAGCCGATTTCAATCACTTCTACCGCGCCGAGCAGGGCTTTCCGCCTGATTGCAGCGGTCTCGAATGTCCTGCACGTGTCGCGTTCGGCTGGTCGCTGCCCGAGGGGCGGGACGTACGCTGCGGCCGCGGAATGGCGATCGGCATGGTCGATACCGGCATCAATCCCGATCACGAGACCTTCGCGGGCGCCGATCTCGCTGTCGAGACGCTGAGCGAGCAGGACCTCACACCGTCCGAGGATCTGCACGGCACGGCCATCGCTGCGCTGCTGGTGGGCGCGCCGGGCACGCGCTCGCCGGGCCTTGTGCCCGGTGCGTCCGTCATGGCGATCGACGCGTTCCACCGCGACAGTGGCGATGAACGCGCCGACGTGTTCACCCTCATCAAGGCGCTCGACCGGCTGGCCGAGCAGGGCGTCGAAGTCATCAATCTCAGCCTCGCGGGGCCGGCCAACACCGCGCTAGAACGACTTGTGACCGAGTTGTCGGGCCCGTCCGACATCGTGCTGCTCGCCGCGGCCGGGAATGCGGGCCCACGCGCGGACCCGCTCTATCCGGCAGCCTATGACGGGGTGGTAACGGTCACGGCGATCGACCGCGACCGTGCCATCTACCGCCGGGCAGTGCAGGGTGACCATGTGGACGTGGCGGCGCCCGGTGTTGCGGTCTGGACGGCCGCCTCGATCCGCGGCGCCCGGTGGAAAACGGGCACGTCCTACGCGGTGCCGTTCGCCAGCGCGGCAGCCGCGGCCCTGCGGCAGGCAGATCCGAACCTGACTGCGGCTGAGGTGCGGCAGGCGTTGCGCGATACCGCTCGCGATCTCGGCGACCCGGGACCCGACAAGGTATTCGGCGCCGGGCTCGTGGCAGTGCCGAGCGTGTGCCGCAAGGACGCCCCCGAGGCACTTCCGGTGTCCATGCCGGACTGAGCGGAGCGGAGGGTCGCCTAGAAAACCGGATGCAGAATTGTATCGTGCGGTTAGACAACATCCGTTCGTTCGATATCCAGCATTCGGTAACGGAGGGCTATGTTCCCTCGTCCGCCGCGGTCGCTCTGATCGGACGCTTTCGTGCTGCGGGTGATCATCGAAATGCTTATGATAAATTTCTAACCCTATTCTTTTAGAAACGGCACCCATGCCCGATCGAACGCCCCCATCCATCTGGCTGCTTGCGCTTCTTGCTCCGATCCTCGCCGTGCAGGGGCGCATCGTGCGGCGCGGCGCAGTGCGGCTCCGAGAGCCGGACGGCCCGAGGGCCGGCCGGACGGGGGCAGGACCGTCGTTGCGCCTATTGATCGCTGGCGACTCCTCGGCTGCCGGGGTGGGTGCCGACACGCAGGCCGAGGCGCTCAGCGGACGCCTCGTCGGCGAGTAGTCCAACCACTTCGAGATTGACTGGACTCTGATAGTGCGGCCAAAAGGAACACCATGCTGCGACCGCAGCGCAGTTCGCAGGAGCCGACATTCACGCGCCGCGCAGCATCAGTTGGAATCGGGCTCGAAGCCAGCGTTGGTGCGCATACCGCTGCGTGTCCGGTCTTGGATGGCGAACGGCGTAAGCCGTTCGCCAAGATTATCAGATGTCGACCGACTCGGCGATGCTCAGAGCATCCTCGAGTTCAACACCCAGATACCGGACGGTACTGTCGACCTTCGTGTGCCCAAGCAGGAGCTGGGCTGCGCGAAGGTTCCCTGTCTTTCGGTAAATTTGCGCCGCCTTTGTGCGCCTCAGCGAGTGCGTGCCGTAGCCGCTCGGTTCGAGGCCGATTGCCGTCACCCACTCCCGGACGAGCCGTGCGTATTGCCGCGTCGAGATGTGCGGTCTGTCGTGAAACCGGCTCGGGAACAGGAAGGCGCAGCCGATCATCTGCGGCCGTGCCACCCAAGCCGAGATCGAAGCGCGAGTGTTTTCCGTGACTTCGAACTGAACTGGGCGCTGGGTCTTGCTCTGAATGACGGACACGCGTTCGCGAACGCTGCCTCCGACGACGAGATCGGCGACCTTGAGCCTTACGAGGTCACACCCGCGTAGCTTGCTGTCGATGGCCAGGTTGAACAGCGCTAGATCGCGCAGGTTGCCTGAGAGTTCGAGGCGCGCGCGGATCGCCCAAACCTGTTTCGGCAGCAGGGGCCGCTTCTGGCCGACCAGCCTGCCGCGATTCCAGGGACGTCGCTTCGGCTTGGCGACGGGGAGCTGGATCTTGGACATGAGACTTCCTCCATCCATCCCTCCCGGCCCAGGCGTCGACATCGCGTGACCCCGGGATAGTAAGCGAAATCGCGAACGACCGTTGACGAAGCCTACAGCCAGCGCTCCGACGCCGCGCTGCCGCAGGTCGGCTTGGAGCCCTGACTTACACTTGTTCGATCCTAATAGAAGGGTCATTCTTCATGCGCTACCAAGGGTTCCAAAGGCATGATCTTAGCATTCTGCACCTCTGTTATCTTGGCTATTGTTCTGTCTTCTGTAATCGCAAATCAAAGATTACCGATGGCGACACACTTGCCGATGCAATGGGGCTTGAACGGCAAACCTACGTGGTTCGCGCCTCGTGTTATCGGGTTAACCTTCACTCCAGTTTTGGCAATTTCGGTCACAGGGTTCATTTTTGTCGTCGAAGGGCGGGCTGAAGCTCATATCGCAGCATTAGTGGCGGTCGCTTTTCTTGCAGCGCATCTTCTGCACCTAATGCTGGTTTATCGGCATTTAACACGTTCCTGAACGGCCGGTTTGTCCCGCGCTGCGGTCGCTGCTCCCGAGGGTTTCGCTGCGCGGCGCACGAACGACCGGATCCACAGCTGCGATGCGGCATAAAGATTTGCCGCGTCACAGCAAAAATTCCGCTGCGAGCGCGCGCAGCGAGAATTTGATACTTCCGCAACGGGCTGATTGTGTTGAAAAACTCAGGCGGCTCCAATGCGGCCCGAAATCCCAGAACGCCTGTTCTAACTGGGTTCTAAAATGTCGCCTCAGGGGAGGGGGTTCGTCTTTCACCAGAACGAAATTCTGGTCCGAGGCCAGTGATTGTCGAGACAGGGAGTTTTTCAACACCATCCGCTCGAAGCCGTCGTCCGCCGCGACCTGTCTCGACGACAGCTACGCGGAGATTGTGTTGAAAAACTCGGGCGGCTCCAATTAGATCAGAAATCCCAGAACGCCTATTCCTACTAACCACTGAAACGTCGGCTCAGTAGGTATAATTCGCCATTTACCAGAACAAAATTCTGGCCCGAGACCGGTGATCGTAGAGTAGCGAGTTTTTCAACAACATCCGGACAAAGCTGCCAATCGATAAATGACCGCTTCCGTTCACGGGGAGCACTCGCGCCTCGCCTGAAACTCGCGGAACTGGTCGAGCGGATGCAGTAGCGCGCCCTGGACGTTCTCGGCGAGGCTGTCTTCTTCGGCGAGCTCATCGTTGCGGACGATGCCACGGCACCAGGGCGGTCTTGTTCATGCGCTTCTGCTTGACCAGTAGTTCGAGCGCCCGGTACCGCCACCAACCGACCGAGATCGTGTGCATGCCGGTCTCGGCGCCGCCGTCGTCCAGCACGGGCCGCACGGTGATGGAGCTGAGTAGCGTACGCCGCACCCGGCCATTTGCATGGCAAATGGCATTCGGCGCTCAAATCGGTCCACTGGACCGATTTGCGGGCGCGCCTCACCCTCGGCCATTTCCTCGATTTACACGCCCGCCTTGACGTGGCGCACATTCAACTGGCTTATCATCAGCTTGTTGAACGGGATGTCGCGCGAGGCGCTGAGGGTGATCGTCTGTTGCTTGGTCACCGGGATATCTCCGCGACGGGCCCGCCGGGAGCCTCTCTCCCGAAATCCAAACCCGTCACGGAAAACCCGGCAACCCTCTCACTTTGTGAGCGCAGAACGTTCCAAAACCACACAAGAGATCAGCTTGGTGAACCGCCGCCAGCCGCGAGGATTGCACCAGCCAATGCGCCTAAGAAACCAAGCACGCCAGAAAGCACTGGTATCCACCATCTCGCCAATTCAGTCTTGGCAACCGCTCTAGAATGCAACTCGATGGCAGTGTTGACCAAGAGGCTCAATTCATCGGAGTTTAACGGTGTTCTAGAAATTCTATCTTGGTTCGCGGCTGCATAGAACTGTTCTGTCGTCAGAATCGCTCGACTATCGATGTCGAAACGCTTTTGATGCTGCCGCCTTGCCACAAGAGAAGCCTTCTCTCGTTTTGAATCCAGTCTGAAGAACTCTGGATGCTCCAAAAAGACGGCTTTCCAATGATCCCCTTGGTTCTCATCGCCAGTTATTCGGTCGGCCCACGTCGCAAAGTCCAACTTGTAAAATTTGTAGGTCGCCATCGCTTGTAACGCCGCAATAACTTCAGCAAGTCGATTATCATCTTTTAGGTATGGTGACTTCGACATTGGCTATCTCAATCTATACTTTTGCATCTTCTTTTTTCCTTAAGTTCATGGAGCGTTCCATTAGCAAATTCGTGGTTGCATTCAAATTCCCTATCGAACAATCCAAGCGATTTTGTGATGTAATCCGTGCTGTGACGGAACATTCTCGGTGCTCTGGTCGGCTTTGTTGCGCAAAGAGGCTGAAGGCTGCACTTCCCCTTTCCCCGGACGCACTTATCCCGTGGGCTCGGTGACAGGTATTCCGAGCGCAATGTAGCCGTTCAACACGGCGGCGCGGACTTGGAGTTCTGCGACCTGACGATCGAAGTCGCGCGCCATGAGGCTCTGCCCCAAGAGCTTCACGCAGTGCATCTTAGTCTCGGCGCGGCTTCGGCGGTGGTATCCGCTCCACTTTCGCCAAATGGCGCGGCCGAGGTATTTCGATGCGCGCAGTGCCTCTTTCCTGGCAATGGCGCCGGCGGTCGAAGGCTTCCACGGCTTGGCGTTTTTACGCGGCGGAATGACGGCGTGTGCGCCTCGATCTGCGACCGCGTTGTGGCACTTGCGCGTGTCGTATGCTCCGTCCGCGGTGACTGACGCGACTTCCTCATCTGCCGGGATCTGATCCAGCAACTCGGGCAATGAGGAGGATCGGGAAACGGTCCGGGGGACCGTTTCCCCGACGAATGGCGCATCGCCGACCCTGCTCCCCGTAACCTCGATGGCCCGAATTTCCAGCGTTTGTTCATCGACGCCGATGTGAATCTTGCGCCACAGGCGGCGTTTCGCGCCACCATGCTTGCGGGCGTGCCATTCGCCTTCGCCTTCCGCCTTGATGCCGGTGCTGTCGATCAGCAGGTTCAGGGCCCCCTGCGAGCCGCGATATGGAATGGCCACGGCCAAGGTTTTCTGCCGCCGGCGCAGCGTGCTGAAATCCGGCACATCCCAGTCAAGGCCAACCAAGCTCAGCAAGCTCTGCACGAACCCGGTCGTCTGACGGAGAGCCATGCCGAAGAGGACCTTCATCGTGAGGCACGTCTGGATCGCGCTCGTCGGGGAAACGGTCCCCCGGACCGTTTCCTGATTCTCCTCATCTCTATACCGTGCCTGCCGGCCTCGCTTGCCGGTCGGGGGCGGCACCCAGACCAAGTCCGGGTCGAACCAGATCGTCAGCGAGCCACGCTGCTTCAGCGCTTCGTTGTAGCACGGCCAGTTCTTGGTTGTGTAGCTCGGCGGGAGAAGTCTGCTCATGGCGCCCCAGCTA
>NZ_JALZ01000044.1 GCF_000521785.1 Roseivivax halodurans JCM 10272 | reverse complement strand
AAGTTTCAGCCGAAAGGCTTTAAGCCAACAGAGGTCGTTCGAGCAGCGCGCGGCGAAGGTCGGGACCGAGCCCATTTTTGACCGTCAGATGGCATAAGGCGGTCGCAAGCGCAGCATATGCGGCGACGCGGAAAATGACTCGCCTCTATCTATAATTCGTATATTCTGGAATTATGGAATCACTTGTCCCAAACCGTCTGGCCGTTCTTGGGCACCCGCAGCGACTGGGCATCTTCCGGTTGCTCATGCGGCGCTATCCCGACCGTGTGTCAGCGGGCGAAATCGCACTGGCCCTCGATCTCAAGCCTTCGACCCTCTCAGCCTACCTCTCCAGCCTCATGCAGATCAGCCTGATCGACCAGGAGCGTGAGGGCACGTCGCTCCGCTACGCGATCGATCTCGGCGAAGTGCAACGGACCTTCGACTACCTGCTGCTCGATTGCTGCCGGGGACGCCCGGACATCTGCGCCCCCTTGTCCTCCCTCCCCCAACCCGGAGACCGTCCGATGACCGATCGGAAATACACCGTCCTCTTCATCTGCACCGGCAATTCCGCGCGGTCGATCTTCGCGGAATCGATCCTTCGCAAGGAAGCCGGAGACCGCTTCGAGGTCTTCTCGGCCGGAACGAAGCCCTATTCCGAGCTCAACCCCTTCGCGCTCGAGGTGCTTGAGGCCAAGGGCCACGATACCTCGATCCTGCGGGCCAAGAATGTCGCAGAGTTCCAGGGCCCTGAGGCGCCGAAGCTCGATTTCGTCTTCACCGTCTGCGACCAGGCGGCGAACGAGGACTGCCCGTCCTGGCACGGCCAGCCCGTCAGCGCCCATTGGGGTATGCCCGATCCGGTGAAGATCGAGGGGACGGATGCCGAGAAGAGCCTCGCCTTCCAGCACGCCTACGGGGCGCTGAAGAACCGCATCCTGCTCTTCACCGCGCTGCCGCTCGCCTCCCTCGACCGGCTGTCGCTGCAGCGGGCGGTCGATGACATCGGACGTGGCAAGGTGGACCTGCCGGCATGACCACCTATGCGCTGAACGGCCTCGGCCGGATCGGAAAGCTTGCGCTGCGCCCGCTGCTGGAAAGCGGCGCCGAGATCGCCTGGATCAACGATGCCGCGGGCGATCCGGCGATGCACGCGCATCTGCTCGAGTTCGACACGGTCCACGGGCGGTGGGGGGCGGAGATTTCCCACGACGCCGACAGCGTGACGGTGGACGGGACGCGCTTGCCCTTCATCGGCTCGGAAGCGCTCGAGGACCTGCCGCTCGAGGATGTCGACGTGGTCATCGATTGCACCGGCGTCTTCAAGACGGAGGCCTCGCTCGCGCCCTACTTCGAGGCGGGCGTCCAAAAGCTCGTCGTTTCGGCCCCCGTAAAGGACGGCAACGCCGTCAACATCGTCTATGGCGTGAACCACGATACCTACGATCCCGCACGGCATCGGATCATCACGGCGGCCTCCTGCACGACGAACTGCCTCGCTCCCGTGGTCAAGGTGTTGCACGAGGCGATCGGCATCCGCCACGGATCGATCACCACGATCCATGATGTGACCAACACCCAGACCATTGTGGACCGGCCCGCGAAGGATCTGCGTCGGGCGCGCTCGGCGCTGAACTCGCTGATCCCGACCACCACGGGCAGTGCCACGGCGATCACTCTGATCTATCCGGAGTTGCAGGGACGACTGAACGGCCACGCCGTGCGCGTGCCTCTACTGAACGCCTCCCTGACGGATTGTGTCTTCGAGATGGAGCGGGAGACAAACGTGGAGGAGGTGAACGCGCTTTTCCGGGCCGCCGCTCAGGGACCGCTCGCCGGTATCCTTGGCTACGAGGAGCGGCCACTCGTCTCGGCGGACTACGTGAATGATCCGCGGTCAAGCATCGTCGACGCCGCTTCGACCATGGTGGTGAACGGCACCCAGGTGAAGGTCTACGCCTGGTACGACAACGAGATGGGCTATGCGCACCGGCTGGTCGACGTGGCGCGGATGGCGGGGGCGTCGCTATGACCGACAGCGCGCGCCCCGAAGGCCTTTCGGCATATATAGCCGTCACGGCATCTTATTGGGCCTTCATGCTGACCGACGGCGCACTGCGAATGCTGGTCCTTCTGCATTTCCACACGCTCGGTTTCACGCCGGTGCAGCTTGCGTATCTCTTCGTGCTTTACGAGCTCGCCGGGATGGTCACGAACCTTTCCGCCGGGTGGGTCGCGGCGCGTTTCGGGCTGACCTCCACTCTCTACGCGGGGCTCGGCCTGCAAGTGGTTGCGCTGATTGCGCTGGCGCAACTCGACCCGGAGTGGACCATCGGCCTCTCGGTCGCCTTCGTCATGGTCGTGCAGGGCGCAAGCGGAGTGGCCAAGGACCTCGCCAAGATGTCCTCCAAATCGGCAGTGAAAATCCTCGCGCCGACCGAGAACGGCGGCCTGTTCCGATGGGTGGCGATCCTCACTGGCTCGAAGAACGCGGTAAAGGGGCTGGGCTTTCTCCTTGGCGCGGCACTTCTTGCCACGGTCGGCTTCGTTTGGGCAGTCCTCTCGATGGCCGCGGCTCTTGCGGCAATCCTGGTCGCCGTCCTCCTCGCCATGCCGCCCGGATTGCCCGAGGGCCGCAAGGGCGCGAAGTTCTCGGAAGTCATTTCCAAGTCCAGCAACGTCAACTGGCTCTCGGCCGCGCGGGTGTTCCTATTCGGAGCTCGCGACGTGTGGTTCGTCGTCGGCATCCCGATCTACTTCTACGCGGTGCTGTCGGACGGGACGGAAGACGGGAATCGTGCCGCCTTCTTCATGATCGGCACCTTCATGGCCCTTTGGATCATCCTCTACGGCATGGTGCAGGCGGGGGCACCGAGGCTCTTGCACGCGGCAACGCGGCCAGAGGGCGAACTGGTTCACACCGCGCGCGGCTGGGCATGGACGCTCGCCGCAATCCCGGCGGCGCTGACCGCCGCGGTGGTCGTCTCGGGGGAGCCGCAGCTCTGGCTGACGGTGACGCTGGTCGCGGGCCTCCTGGTCTTCGGCGCTGTCTTTGCAGTGAACTCTGCCCTGCATTCCTATCTCATCCTTGCTTTCACCAAGGCCGAGCGGGTGACGATGGACGTCGGCTTTTACTACATGGCGAACGCTGGCGGTCGCCTTCTCGGCACGGTCCTGTCTGGACTGACTTACCAGACGGGCGGCCTGCCCCTGATGCTGGGGACAGCGACCGCGATGGTCGTGCTATCGGCTCTGGCCTCCGGCCGCCTCAATCCCGAGCACACACAGACCACTCCCGCATGAGCATGTCCGGTCGGGAAACGGTTCCGGGTTGCGGCGGCCGTTCCCAAAGGCACCCTGGCGTCGACACCGTCAGAAGCGGGTTGCTCAAGGCCATCGCCTCCACGAGGCATAAACGTGCGGCCTCGTCTTTGTCCTTTTGGTCTGCCCTTGATCACCTCGGCGACGGTTGTAGCCAGTTCGCCGATCTCCGTGACCTGGGGAACAGATGGAGGGCCGCCATCAATTGCTCAAACTGCGGGATGAGCCAGGAGTAAGCAGTCGCAGTGAGCGGCAGCTTCGTCCTCATCCGCGGTGCGGTCGCTCGCGACCGCCGCAGCGAAAAGCCGCTGCGGGGTAGGCCGTGCGGTTGGAGGCAATGCTTCTGACGAGAAGGGCAGAACTATGTGGTGCTGTCCGGCGCCCTTCAGACCTTTGCCGAACCGAATCCTCTAGATCGAAGCGGAGGATGCCGTTAGACTACCCTTCGTTTTAGACGAAATTTTTCGGTTAGTCGCTTCCATGCTTGCCCCCACGGGTCACAGGTTGCCCGATTTCATCATTGGCGGCGCTCCGAAATGCGGAACGACCTCCCTGCATTTCATTCTCGCACAGAGCCGCGAGGTGGGTCTGCCGGAAGACGAGGTCCATTTCTTCGACGCTGACGATCCGATCGCTCATCCCGATTTCCTGTTCGACGAGGCGGGGAAACTCAACTGGTATGATCCTCGCCCCGGCAACCCAGAGGGGCTCGATTGGTATGCAAGTCGCTTCGCCGAGCTCGCCGGCACCCGCGTTGTGGGTGAAGATTCAACCGTCTACCTCCAATCAGAGGTCGCCGCCAAACGCATCCACGAGACATTGCCCGATGTTCGGCTCATTTTCATGCTGCGTGACCCCGTAGCGCGCGCCTATTCGCAGTACTGGCATCTGGTGACGCGCGGGCGGGCGAGCTGCCGCTTCGAGACCGCGCTGACGCGCCATCCCTCAATCATCCTCGGCTCGACCTATGCCCCCCACCTGCGCCGCTATCTCGAGATGTTCGGGCCGGAGCGGGTCATGGTCGGCCTGTTCGAAGATTTTCTCGCCGACCGGCAAGGTGTCGTGGATCGCGCCGCGCGCTTCATCGACATCACCCCCTTCACGGTTGCCGAGGACAAGGCGTGGTTCAACCGCACCTACTACCCGAGCCGCCCGATCGTGCAATACGCCATCAACACGGTCAGTTCGCAGATCGTCCGGCACCAGTACCGCAACCATTTCGGCGCGCGCCACGGCGGTGCCGAGCGCTTGCGCAATAAGATCCATTACTACTGGTTTCGCTACATCCACCCGCTGGTTCTGACATCGCCGAAAAAGCCGCCGATGTGTCCCAAGACCCGCGCATATCTCGAACAGCACCTCTCCGCCCGCAACCAGGGGCTGTCCGAACTCTTGGGCCGCGACCTCTCGACTGTCTGGCCTGGCTTCTCGGCATGAGCGCTGCACCCTTTGATATCCTCGTCGTGGTTGATCCCCGCTTCTCAGGCGGAACGGCTGCCAGCGTGATCTCGGATGTCGATGCGTTCTCCGCGCTTGGCGCCCGCGTCGGTCTGATGATCGTAGCCTCGCGCTTCTTCGACGGCGCGCCGGACCGCCCGAACGAAAGACTTCTGTCGCTTGCCGACCTTCCCGGTGTCCATCTTGCCAGCGGGCCCGCGCGTGCGGATCTGGCCTTTCTGCACCATCCGCTCGCCTTCGCGGCAGGTTTACACGATCCGCACCCCGTCAGGGCCGAGACCGCCGTCCTTGTCGCACATCACCCACCTTTCCGCGGCGACGGTTCACTCGAATACAACCCCGTTCTTGCCGGGCGGCGCGTCCGAGCGGATCTGGGATGCGCAATCCGCTGGGCACCGGTCTCGGGCGTGATCCGCACCCAGTTGCGTAGCTTCTCCCCAATGCTGTGCATGACCACCGAAGACTGGATCAACAGCTTCGACGGGGACACATGGCGCGCGTCGCGGCCGGTCTTTTCCGGCGCGCGTGCCACGGTCGGCCGGCACGGGCGGCCCGATATCCTGAAATGGCCGGGCCGGACGGAGGACGCCGTGGACCCTCTCACGCCCGGCCAGGGCTGGGATACGCGGGTGATGGGCCTTCCCACTGAAATGGTGGGCATGCTTGGTCCCCGAGTGGCGGAGTGGGAGATCGTGCCCTTCAACGCCGAGCCCATCCGCGATTTCCTCGAGCGCCTCGACGCTTTTGTCTATTTTCACCACGACCGCTGGGTCGAGGCGTTCGGACGCACCGTGGCCGAGGCAATCCTGATGGAGCGCCCCTGTATCCTCGATCCGCGACTGAAGCCCACCTTCGGTCCGCTCGCCACCTATTGCCGACCCGCAGAGGCGCGCGACCGCCTTGTCCGCTTGCGCGCGGATGCCACGGCAGCGCGCATCGCAGCGGCCGACCGTCGGCAGCGCGCCCTGGCCCTCTGGAGCCAGAGCGAGATCGGCGCGCGGCTTTCCCGTCTCGGTTCGGACCCCGGCACGCGGTCTCGGCGGGGGGTGAAATCGGCATCGGTCTCCATGGCGCTACGCAAGGCCATGGGATTGTCACGGCGCCAGTTGTTGGCTGGAGGCGCGTGATGGGCCTTGTTGATGACAAGAGGGCGGAAGGCGGCGATTACGATCTCTGCGTCGTGGGTGCGGGGGCGGCCGGTCTCGCCCTGGCCTTTGCAGCTAACCTGCAAGGGCTCTCGGTCCTTGTGGTCGAGCGCGGCGGCAAAACGGGGGCGCCCGACAGTGGTAAAGCGCACTTCATCGCCGGTAATGCCCATGATCCGCTGTCGCACATCGCCCGATCTGGCATCGGTGGCACACTCGACATTTGGGGGCGGCGCTGCGTCCCCTTCGATCCGGAGGATTTCGAGCGCAACGCGGAGCCAGACTGGCCGATCTCCTATGACGAATATGCCCGATGGGTCGGCCCCGCGGCCGCGTGGCTTCGTGTGCCGGATGCCTTCGTGCCTGGCGCCCCTGCGGGCTGGACCGAGCTCAACGGAGTGCGCGCCGATACGTCTGAGGCGTTGAGCCCCGCAACCCTGACTGCAGATCTCCGCCGGCAATGCCGCGAGGACAGCAGCGCGCCACATCTTTTGATCTCGGCTGAGGCCGTGGCGCTCAATTGGCAGGGCACCAGTGTCGTCGGCGTCATGCTCCGGCACGACGGCGCGATACGACACATCCGAGCGCGCCATGTGGTGCTGACAGGGGGCGGGTTGCCCTCGGCGCAGCTGCTTTTGGCCGAAGCCGCACGCCATCCCGGCCGGCTGAGTGGCGCGGCGCAACTCGGACGCGGATATATGGGCCACCTGACTGGCAGCATCGCAACGCTGTCCTTCCACGACCCCATCCGGGCGCGTGATTTTGCGTATGCAATTGACGCCACAGGGACTCCGTGGCGAAGGCGTCTTCTGACCGGAGCACCAGAGCCGCGAGCCGCATTCTGGCTGGAGTCACCGGACGCTTCGGACCCTGACCATCGCTCCGGCGAGCTCTCGCTCAAGGCGCTACTGCACGGCACTCCCGCGGGGCAGATGGCACGTCACCTTGCCAATATTGCCTCCGACCCGGGCGGGGCGCTCGCCACCGTAGCCGCCCGGTGGCGACAGGGTGCCGGCGCGCCCAACCGCCTGGTCCCGGGCCTCGCCCGCTATCGTGTCGCTTACCATGCCGAGCATCTCCGCGAGCTTCGCAACCGCGTGCGACTGGCCCACCTGCCCGGAGCATTGGACCTTCCGCCGCTCGAAATCACATTCGGTTTCGGGCACGCTACTGTCTCGGGCGTGGTCGCCGCTCACCGAAAGCTCGCCGAGGCCTTGGCAGCCTCGGGCATGGGGGCGCTGCACCTCTCCGGAAGCGATGACCAATTGCTCCAAAAGGTGACCGCCACCGCTCGCGACGGCTACCATCAGATCGGGCTTGCACGCATGGCCACCGACCCCGAACGCGGCGTTGTGGACGCCAATTGCCGTGTGTTCGGCACCGACAACCTCTACGTCGCCTCCTCGGCAGTCTTCCCCCGTTCAAGTCAGGCCAATCCGACATTGTCGATCGTGGCTTTTGCGTTGCGCCTCGCGAAGCATTTGGCGGTTGCACGAGCGACGCCCGAAAGCCGGAGGGAGGTTGCATGAGCATCGCCCTCGCTGGCTTCGGGCGCACGGTCCACATTTCCGATGAGACCCGCGACCATATTCTGGTCACGATGTGGATCCTGATCACCCTGAAGCAGTTCCAGCACGACGAATTGCTGCTATATCCGCTGGCGCTCTACTTTTTTTGGGCATTTGTCAGAGATTTCCGGCTGCTATTCGACCTGATCGTGCGCTCGCTCATAGTCTGGGCCTATCCGGTCTGGTTCGTCCTGACCATGGCCTGGGGTGCGGAAACAGGCATGATCCTCAGAACCGGCCTGCAGCTCATTCTGACAATCATGATCTGCTATTGCGCTGTGTTGCGCCTGTCAGCACGCCAGATCATGCTATCGGTGATGATCGGCGCGGGCTGGTACGGCGTGTTGAGTGCGCTTGAAACCGACGCGACCAAGTTCGCCCGTGGCGTTTTCGCGAGCAAAAACGCCTTCGGCGGCGTCATGGTCATGCTGTTTACGGCAAGCTTGTGCATCATTGTGGACGGGGCGCGGCCACGCTGGCTGCGTCTCGGGGCCGGAATGCTGTTCCTGCTCTCCATCGCCATGATCCAGAGGTCCCACAGTGCCACAGCCGTATTGCTCGCGGGCGGGTCCTTTGCCTGCATCATCGTCCTGCTCGGTCGAAGAATGATCTCAGGCGCGGCTCTGATCGGTGTAATCTGCATATTGACCGGCCTGACCGCCAGCTTCGCGGCGTTTCATGCATATGCAATTACCGAATTCGATCCCGTCGGATCCGTGCTTGGCGCCTTCGGGAAGGACACAACCTTGACTGGGCGAACCGTGCTTTGGGAATATGCCATCTCAGAAATCGAGAGACACCCTTGGCTCGGCATAGGCTTCGGCGAATTCTGGACCCCTGAAGACCCATTCTCTCTTGCGCGCCGGATTTACGACGAGTTCTTCAAGGCCTACTACGCCACGTTTTCGTTTCACAATACATATCTAGAAATAGCGGTCCACCAAGGCCTGATTGGCGCGGGACTGGTCGCTGTCACCGCACTATGGCTGGTTGGCGTGATCCTGCCCGGCGCCATCATACACCGGGAAATCGGCGCGATCTATTTTCTGTGTATTGCAGCCATGACCCTGACCGTCAGCATGACCGAGACGGCGATCATGGTGCCGTTCAGCCTTGGATTCATGCTGTTTCTCATGGGTGGGCTTTTGGGAATGCAACGCCCCGTGCAACAGCGCACCTTTCGCTCCATGCAAGGTCAGGAGATCCTGCAATGACATCTTTGCGCGTATTGCCTCTGATTGCCTTGCTGATGGCCGTCCCCCTCGATCCGGTTGCGGCACAAGAGGAAACGCCGCAAGCTTTCTTTGAGGATTTTGATACCCTCTCCCCGAATGTCTGGCGCGTTTCCGACGGTTGGTCGAACGGCCGCTGGCAAAATTGCACATGGTCGAACCAAAACGTGACTATTGAGAATGGCATTGTGACGCTCTGGGTCACCCAAGCCTCCGATACCAGCACACATGACTATCGGTGCGGCGAAATTCAGACCCACCGACGGTTCGGCCACGGAACCTTCGAAGTACGCATGAGGACCGGACGCGGATCGGGCTTGAACGCTGCTTTTTTTACTTACATCGGGCCGGTACACAACGCACCGCACGACGAAATCGACGTCGAGATCCTGACCAAGGACACGTCTCGAGTTTCATTCAACACGTATGTTTCTGGAGAGCCACATGGCGGCGGTACAACCCTGGTTCCCGGCGGTACCGAGACGGATTTTGTCCATTATGCGTTCGAATGGTCCCCTGACCGCATCCGATGGTTCGTCAACGGCACGTCTGTTCATGAAACGAGGGGGCCCTTGCCGAGCAACTTGCAGAAGATATGGCTCAGTTATTGGAGTACCGCTACGTTGACCGCCTGGATGGGCCGGTTTGATACAGGCGCTCTGCCGGCCCGGCTGGAGGTCGACTGGGTGGGCTACACCCCCCTTGACGACCGATGTCTCTTTCCGGCCTCGATAACCTGCGCGGCACGGTGACCCGAAGATTGAAGATGAGAGACGATGTGGATCGGCGCCGTACGTTGTCCCCACCTATACACATCTCTCACTGGTTGGAAACATTACGTTCACTTCAGCGAATACGGGATCGAGGTTTGCCGCGTATTTCGCCCTTGCACCCCCAGAAAGCGCTTATTCCATAGTTACCTGAGCGCTTCCTTTCAGGTAGTATTGCCAACTGATCTCGGCCAGCCAATCCATTGCGATCACTCCGACCGCCTGAAGACAACGTCGAACTCTGTGGCAGAGGCTTCGTCGCCAATGATGTAATTTGTCGGAGATATCTGGCTGATGTGAAAGCCAGATTCATCCATGTAGTTTATCGCTTCGCCAAACGTCCACCCACCGTCGTAAAGGTGAACGATTGGCAGTTCCAATTGTACGCCAGCAAGCGTTTTCAATGTCTTTCGAGCCCCCTCAAGAGCCCGCTTCTCATAGCCCTGTATGTCGAGCTTGAGAAAGAAGTTCTCTCCCGGCAATTCGGGTAAGACGTCGTCCAGCCGAACGACCGTAACGCTCTCGGTTCCGATGACCTCGGTGGCCCGACCGAACATATCCGCCCTCCCCGAGAAGGGGGCGAGGGAACTCAACTCCGACGCCCGTGCGATGTTGATCTCGAGTGATCCCGCTTCGTCGCCCACGGCTTCTTTCCTGACCGACCAGCCGGCATCGGAAGAGGCTTGGCTTTGCAAGAGGCCGAAGACTCGGCTCGTCGGTTCGAAAGAAACGATCCGGCCGGCATATCCCGACAGCCGCAGGCTTCTGGCGAACTGACCGGTATTAGCGCCCACATCGAGGACTGTATCGATCTTCCGACTCTTCAGAAACTGCACGAGGGTTGGCTGGCGGGAAAAGTTCATACCGTAGCGCATCGCAAAAGCGCGAAGTCGAGAACTGACTTTCATCTCGAGGCCTTGGTGGAAGGGGAGCAAAATCTCATCCAGTGTCCGCCCCCGTTGAATCCGCCTTCAAAGCTCGGCGCCTGGATCATTTTCTTGGAACACCGTACCGCATGCGAAGCAGGGTGTCGCTGTCCCCCTGAATTATGGCCTTCGTGAGCCTGACGGTGTCGGAGACAAGGGCGATGGGCAGGCCGTGCAATGGCAGCCGGCCGAAGCCGAGAGCGCTCAGGAGCTTAGACAGACCGGTTCTGCCGCGCAGCCACGCTTTGTCATCCATCTCCGTCCCATAATCTCTGGCAACCAGCGCATAGGGCGAGAGTTCGGCATAGATGGACTTGTATCTTTCGCCGATGCCGCGGCGCTCGGTGGCGCCCCCGGACCACCAGGGTTTGGCACCCATGGCATGCACAAAATACGGGTCGCCGTTGCGGAAATTCCGCCAGCGCTCCGCTAAGGTATATCCGTGGTTGCCGAAGTACTGAATGATGTGTTCGCCGCGGCGGAGGACCAAAACCCCGCAATCCTTGAAGTGGTCGCTGCACAGCAGAGCGTTGAGAACCTCCTGATCCCCCAAAAGATGGATGGGGCGCTGGTCCCAAGGCTTGTCCTGCGCTGCGACATAAGCAGGGTCCCGTAGCAGGTCCCGCCAAGCCTCTAGGAGGGCTCGGTGCTGCTGCGTGACACGCAACACTCCGGAATTCAGCCCGAACGAAAACGTTCGGTGGACTTTTAGCTCCCACAACCGGGCGCGCAAGCCGTCGGGATCCGCGTGGAAGGCGTTAAGCGCTTCCTCCGAGATTACCACGGTCTTGCTGTCGATCCCGGCGAAGAGCGGCCGGACATCCCGCCGCAAGATGATGTCGCTATCAATCCACAGAAGATCGTTGTGACCGCGCTTGAGCAATTCAAGCAAAGCAAAGGGCTTCACTCCAAATTTCCGCCAATCGCCATCCAATCGCTCGGTGTGAAGAGTTATCGTCTCATGCGACGACACCCAGTGTCTTAGCGCGTCGGTGGCGTTCGGGGCGAAAAGCTGGATCGGCACGGGGCCACAATGCCTTATCAGGCTGGCCACAAGGAGCCGGATGCCGGTCTCGCAGGAGACCCTGTCTTCCGCAATACAGACCGTAAACTCAGGAGGGCTGGGGGGGGTGTCGAGCATTGATCTGTCCGGTCCGGAACGGGACGTCCGTATTTAACCCTCGCTTGTGCGCACCCTGCCTGCAAGCTCGGCTGCAGCGGCAGAGCAATCTTCGGGGTGATGTGCGGCGCTGAGGACCGCATTCCACGTCGGAAGTTCCGTGCAACCGAGCTCAACTACTTTGCACGACTCGCCTGCTCAAGCAGGTTCAAATACCGCGCCACGCCCGCAGCAGGGCTCAGGGTGTCCACCACATATTCGCGTGGGCGAAAGGTTCCCAGATCGCCGAGAAAGGCCTCGAGTTGCTGCTGGAGGGTTTCTCGCGTGAAGGTCGTCCCACAGCGTGCGTCAAAATAGGGCACCGAGGAAACGACAAGACCGGGCGGCGCGAATGCACGCTCATGCGGGTCAACAAGTTCGCCCTCGTCCCAGGCCAGTATCGGCACACCTGAAGACATTGCCTCTTGGTATGCCAGCCCTTGGGTCTCGTGTTCGCACAGGAACACCATGGCCCGGCAGTGCCGCAGCGCATCACGAAACTGCCCGATATGGTGTTCCCCATAGCGTAATACGCGATAGCTCAAGTTCCGCTGTTCAAGCGCGCTGTAGAGAGGTCTCCGCAAGTCCTCGGTGCGCTCGGCCTGCCGCCACCGGATCTTGTCGTAGACAAGGATGTCGCAGCTCTTGTGATGATCGGACATGTCGGGCCATGCCTCAATATCGATGGCAACGAACATCGGCTGCGCTGCGTCTCCAATCGTGCCACGCCACATCTGGCAGGGCCATTCTGAGGGAAATGTCACGACTTTGATGTTGCAGGCGACCATGACCTCCTCAACCTTCGAGGGAGGCGGAACGTATCCTGGTCCAAATACAGCGGGATTTGGAAGTCTGACACGTTCGAAGACCTTTGCAAAACCGCTGAGCCCTACGGGTTCGCCCGGATGGGCGCGGGCATAGGAAAAATCGTTTACCCTGACGGTAATTCCATGCGCTTCGAGACTGGATTTGAGGTTCAGGAACGCCGTGAAGAATCCTGTATTGACCTGGCGTCGACGGATCGTCCGCCACGTCGCACGGGCCAAGCGCCGCGTTTCGGATTGCAGCATGCCAAAGGGACGATCCAGAGCCTGGGTCTCGAAGCCATCGTAGAACAAGGCAACGGTGTCGGGTGTATAGGCCATCTCAGAATGACGATGTCTTGCCTGACGGGGCGCCATGTCCAAGAACAATGGCATCAAGACGGTAGGGCAGCGCCCGCGTACAGGCCGGGGAGAAAAAGTCGAGCGCCACCCTATACCTCGAGATCAGGACGGAAAACCGGCGCTTCTGCGCGGCGAAATGCTCTTGTACCGCGAGGAGGTATCCTCGGCCAACCGCAGCTATCATGGCAAGAAACACGCTCAGATCGGAAGCCAAACTCCACGGCGACAGCCCGCAGTGGAACTGCAGAAAGCCGCGCCGTCTAAAGATGGGGCTCCAGCCCGAGATTGCGTCACGCGGATAGGAATAGCTGTCCGAGACCACCAACGTCTCGCGCGAGCTTGGACCACCTCGACCACGAAATGGGCTGGGCATGCGAGCTTGCAAGGGCGGTCTCCGTATTCATGGCGCAGTCACCGACCCGCAATTGGGCGCCAGTTTGCCCCGGCATGTGACCCTAATCAAGCGCGGGATTACGCCGCTGCGGGTCGCTCGACCCTCTCCCCGCCAATCCCGGGCTGACGGCCCGGGCAGGGCCCTGATCTCTGCCCATCGCGGCAAGAGCGCAAAAACCAGCCACGATATTCCCCCGCCGCAGGGGAATATTGCTGCGATGGCGGGAGCCTTCAAACTGCACAGAAGCGCTCCTGCGGGGCTTGTGCTGGGCCAGACGCCGGTGTCGATCTACAACGCTACCTGGCAAGACAAGTTCGATCTGATCCGCTTGCGGAGGCACCTGGCGCTACACCCCTCGTTCTCCTCATCTCCGGCTTTTGGGGCCTTGAAGGCCTCAGGCGGAGATGACGTGGTTGCTGTATCCTCCGCGGATCGCGACAAGAAGTGTCGACCATTTTGCGGCGGTCCGGGTCTCGTGGCCGAGGGCGCGGTTCTGATCGAAGGGGAGGCGTGAAACCGTCCGGATCGCGGCCGCCCAAGCCTCGAGCGTCGGGGACGGCACAGGCAGGACGCCCTCGAAGGCCTGGTCCGCAAGTCCGTCGACATGGGCGGCGATGACCGTGCGGCCGGCAGCGCGGGCCTCGAGCGCCACGAGACCGAAGGGCTCCCATCGCGAGGGCATCGCAACTGCATCGACACCGGAAAGCGCAGCGACCGGGTTTGCGGCAAAGGGGCGGATTTCGATCCGGGGATCCCCCTGGGCGAGCGCCTCGAGCGCCCCGCGTTCGGGACCATCCCCGATCAGGCGCAGCCGGAGCGTGGGATCCTCAACCCGGCGGAAGGCGCGGATCAGAAGGTCGAAGCCCTTCTGCATGTGGAACCGGCCGAGGGCTCCGAAGACCCGCGCCGACCCCTCGATGGGGGGCACGGCCCGGAAGGGGGCGAGATCGACGCAGGGCGGGATTACCGTCAAATCATCCTTCGACACCACTCCCAGGTGAAGGAACCACGCGGCCTGCGAGGGGCTCACCGCGACGACGCGGTCGAAGAGCGAATAAGCCGAGGCAAGAAGCGTGGTGAAGCGCCGCTTGGCGGAGATGTTTGCGGCAGCAAACCCTTCGCAATAATGGTGCTCGACATGGATCATCGGGGTGCCGGCATGACGGGCCCGCAGCGCCATCAGTCCCGGCAGCCCGCGCCAGCTGATCGACAGGTGCGAGACGATCACGTCCGCCTCGATGCTGACGCCGCCAGCTCGGTTCTTCGGGACCGGCAGGACCTCGTGGCGGCCGAAGCCCATCTCGGGACTTCCAGAGAGGAAATCGAGGTAGCGGACGACACCGCCAGTATTGGTCTCATCGGCGAGGTGCGCGATGCGGATCATGGAGAAACGCCTCCGGTCATCGTTACTTATGCAATCCGGCGGGCCACTAGGCGCCGGGCAAAACAAACAGGTGCGGTCCCGAAAGCGGCAAGCGCAGAAGCTGCCGCAACGGCAATAAGAGGAGTTGTCGACGCTTCACCCAAGGCTCGCAATAATGACGCTACGGAATTCCTCGACCTCTCGGGGTCGACCGCATTGCGCCTTCGGCGCGCGAGGTGCGGGCGGCGGGGCTATGCCGCGCCACGCATGTCAGCGCGACCGGCGTCACCTTGTCCGCCATTCGCTCCTGCCTCTGCATTGCCTCGCGAGATCGAACGACAATCGCATCCAACCCTCCTCAAAGCAGTGCGACTGTGTTCCGGGCTCTTGCTCTCAAGATCGGGGCTACAGAACTGGCTATGCGGTGCATCGCCGACATCGAGGCGATCAAGGTCCGCGTTTGCAGCTGTGAACACCTCACATTTTGCTGACTTCCCTATGAAATCGGCCTGGCGCTCTTGAGCGCCGGGCAAAAGGAGTGTTACGGATGCACCATATAGGCGAAATTACTCGCTTAAAAATTCACCGAGACGGCACGTCACTCACGGACCCACTCGGTCATCGGTCACAAGAGGTGATTGGCGCAGCCCCGCGCACCGTCACTCCAGTGGGCACAGGGACCTTCTGTACCCACTTTCCAGTGGCGTGCGCCGGAGCAGAGACGATGCGCTATCGCCTGGCTTCAGTTGGCGGTCGCTCGCCCCCGGACCGCGTGGCGGGCGTTTGACGTCTCACCCGCTTCACCAACCAATGCAACGGACCCGTTTTCAGGCCGCCCCTGAAACGAGGGCCACATGGCAATTGGTGCCATGTCTTGGTGGATCGCATATCCGCGATACCGATCCGATAATAACCTGTGTAAAGCAACAGACCGCCGAAGGGCGATACACCGAGACCAGCGACTACATCCGTGATCTGGTCCACCGGGATCAAGCCTGCTCAGACGTCATCGCCCGGTTGCAGGGCCACGTCGCTGAAGGGCGGAGAAGCGGAGACGGCAGCGGATCCAAACCCAAGATCAAAGCCAAACTACGTCGCAAAGCCGGATTGCCGAAGAGTGAGATGGCGACCAGGCCGCGCGGCTGAAGAAGACCTGACCAAGATCTGGATCGCCTGGACCGAGCATCACGGGGTCGGCCGGATCGATAGCAAGACTACCTGGAAAGCACATTTGCGCCTCCCGTTCCGTTTCCCGAACCGGCCCGAAACCGCAGTGAGGTGACGTCCCCGCTCAGAGGGCATCGGTTCGGATCACATATGATCCTATTTCGGTCACCCGAACCGCGCCCGAGCTTTGTGGTCGGGGTTCGGTATGCGCACGCGGATTGAGCCCGATCCGCTGTAGACACCCCTTACCCGGATCGCAGCCCACGGCACCCATTCACCACCGCTCTCCACGTTAAGAGCTTGTAATGGAACGACGGCGGAAAGCTGCCGTTTTTTCGGTGAATGCAAATCGAAAGGACAAGACATGATCCGCACGACCGCATCCGCAATCGCCATGACGCTCGCAGCAACGACCGCAATGGCTCAGAGCGACAGCTCCAACGAGACCGTCGGCACCGAAATGGAAACGGACCAGTCGGGCGCTGACATGCAGAACATGGACAGTGCGAACCTCATCCGTACGCGCGATATCACCGGCGGCAATGTCTACACCGTCGATGCGGATGGTGAAGCGCCCGCGATGACATGGGACGAGGGGACGACATTCGACAGCGTCAACGAGGAGTGGGACCTCATTGGCGAGATCGAGGACATCGTGTTGACGAGGGACGGTCAGGTCACCGGGATTGTGGCAGAGGTCGGCGGCTTCCTCCATATGGGCGACAAGCATGTCATGATCAATGTCGACGAGATGAAGCTCGTCCCGGTGGACGATCAAACCTACGGCTACGTGACGAAGTTCACCGAAGAGCAACTTGAAGACCGCGAAGGCGTCGACGAAGGCTTCTGGAACTGAAACCTTGCGCCGAAGCCGAGATCGATGGGCTGGGAAACACCCTGGCCCATTTTCGTCGAGCTGCCCAGAGACGTAACGACCCGGGCAGGATCTGGTCATACGCAGCGGTCACCAAACCCGATCGCGGGACAAATTTCGCCTCGAACCCTGACTGAAATTTCCCTTTCACGCTTGCAGACCTCCTGTTTACTGCCGTTGAAAACGGCGCGCCGGCTCCGCTACAGCAGCGCCTACCGGCCGCAAAATGACTCTCAGTTGCGATTTCATAAACTTGACTTGTTCGCGCCATTTCGCAGACATTAACTATTTTTTGATTATGTTATTCAGTTCGCCGAACGCGTTTTGACGTCTGATTAACAGGGAAAAATCTTCAAAGAAATAAAGCGCAACACACACCGATTTGCGCCATTTCTCGCCGATCCGTATCGGGATCAGTGAGACAGAGAGGGCACGTGCCAATTATTCCGCTGAAGATCTGCGAGACTGCTCTCACTCCGAGCGCTTGCGATGAGGCCGAGCGTCTTTCTCTTTTCTCAGTTGAGGATGTGTCGAAGGGGCAGTCACTTGCCTACGCTGAACGCCCGAAGGACCCGATCGAATGATTACGATTGGGCACGCGTTGTTGTCCCCGCCCACCTCGGTCGGCCGGGCACTGGTTTCAATCGTCTTGACGGCTGGATTTTACGTGCTCGCGCACGCTGTAACCGCCGGCGTTGTCACACCGCTGCAATCTTATATTTTTCCCGAGGCGACGGTTTTTGCGAGTCTGCTGTACCTACCGCACGGGGTACGTGTGGTTTCAGCTTGGTTGTTCCGTTGGACGGCGCTGCCCGGCCTGATCCTCGGAGCGGCTCTGTCCGAATGGCTCTTTACTGACCCCGCCACGTTGCAGAATTTGATCCCCGTCATCATTCTGTCGATCCTGATTGGCGCTATCTCCGCGCCGCTTGTCTTTGAAAGCTTGCGCCAACTTGGGGCTCCCGCCTATGCAAAACCAGGCAGCCCGATTGATTGGCGGGCGCTCTACACTGTCGGGATCGTATCGTCCTTGCTGAATTCGGTGGGTCAGATGTTTGTCTTTGACAGTATGGTCTCGCCCGCCGGTGCGATGCTCATTCTTTCGATATACACGATTGGTGACATCTTTGGCTTTCTGGCAGTCAAAAATATCCTGCTGTGGATCCATAAACTTGTTTCCCGGTAAAGGGCACATGCTGCTGCGCGCATTCTCCATAGCTCCACCGGGGTGCTCGCACCAAGCTGCCCGCCAGCTTCGGCTTCGGGTGGATGAGAATTGTGAGTCACAGCAGGCCGATCGCGGCGATGGAGCGGCGCGGGATCGAGACCGAGGGTGGCACATCGGTCCGAGCTGCGGTGAAGCGGAACGTGGAAAGCCGAAGTTCGACAAAATCGGCCTGGATTGGATCCGATTTACGCCCCCGTTTCGAGTCCATTCAATAGGTTAGGAGTGCGAGGGTCGGGGTGCCGTGTAGTCACACGAAAATGCTGATATTTCCGTTGGTATATTGATGGAACACGTATAATTTGTAGGTATGTTCGTACGCATCAACGAGAGCGGTGGTCGACGCTACCTTCAGGTCGTTGAGTCCTACCGCAACGAGGCAGGCAAGCCGCGGCACCGGGTTGTTGCCAATCTTGGGCGTATCGACGGCACGGAAGACGGCCATCTCGACGCCTTGATCCGCGGACTCTGTCGGGCCGCCGGGCGCGACGAGCCCGCAAAACTTGAGATCGCCCACGCGCCGGCCCGCGCCTATGGAGACGTCTTTGCCCTGAACGAGCTCTGGAAGGACCTCGGCTTCGACCGCGCGCTCGGCCGAGCTCTGCGCTCCGGCAAGCGCAAGCTGGACGTCGAGGCGCTGGTGCGGGCGATGGTGTTCAATCGGCTTTGCGAGCCCGACAGCAAGGTTGGGTGCTTGCGCTGGTTGGAGACCGTGGCGATGCCAGCCATGCCCGACACCGTCACCCATCAGCATTTCCTGCGCGCCATGGATGCGCTGATGGATCACGCCGACCGGGTCGAGACCGAGCTGGCCAAGCAGATCAGGCCATTGGTCGACCACGATCTCGCGGTCGTCTTCTATGATCTGACAACCGTGCGCATCCATGGGGAGGGGCAGGTCGACGAAGACCTGCGGGCCTTCGGCATGAACAAGCAGACCGGCAGCATTGCTCGGCAGTTCGTCCTCGGTGTCGTGCAGACCGCCGAGGGCCTGCCACTGATGCACACGGTCCACCCCGGCAACGTGGCCGAGACAAAGACGCTGCAGGCCATGCTGGCAACCGTCCTGGAGCGCTTTCCGATCCAGCGGGTCATCCTGGTCGCCGATCGCGGACTTCTGAGCCTCGACAACATCGGGGAGCTGACTGCGCTGGCCGACCGGGACGGCCGCAGGCTCGAGTTCATCCTCGCCGTCCCCGCGCGCCGCTACGCCGAATTGGTCGCGACCTTCCGCGGCCTCCACTTCGGGCAGGACGGCCTCACCGAAAGCAGCTTCGCCGGCCACCGTCTGATCATCTCCCACGACCCGATACGGGCCGCAGAGCGATCGGCACGCCGCCGGGCCCGGATCGCGGAGCTCGAGGCGATGGCCGAGACAATGGTCGGAAAGCTCGACGCCCAGGATGGCGGAAAGACCGCGCGCGGACGGCGGGCTTCGGACCGTGGGGCCTACAGCCGCTTCACGCGGGCCGTGGCGGAAGCCGAGATGACGCGCTTCATCAAGGCTGATCTCAACGCGGATCGTTTCAGCTGGAGCGTCGCGGACACCGCCGTGACCGAGGCCGAGCTCTTCGATGGCAAGCTGACCCTCCTCACCAATGCTCCCGATCTCACGCCAGCCGATGCCGTCGCACGCTACAAGGCGCTGGCTGACATCGAACGCGGCTTCCGCGTCCTCAAGTCCGATATCGAGATCGCACCGGTCCACCACCGTCTGCCTGACCGCATTCGCGCCCACGCTCTCATATGCTTCCTTGCCCTTGTTCTCTATCGCGTCATGCGCATGAGGCTGAAGGCAAACGGTCACAACGCCAGCCCGCGGACCGCGCTCGATCTGCTCGCCCGCCTTCAACGCCACCAGGCTAAAATTGGCGAGCGTTCGGTCGACGGGCTCTCCACCGCAACCCCTGAACAGTTGGAGCTCTTCGACACCCTGAGCCTACCCAAGCCCGCATGATCGTCAGCCTGTAGTCACAAAATGGCGCACCCCGCCATAATGAAATCAACTATTTATCGATTCTGCTGTCGAACTTGGGGGAAAGGCGCGCGCGTAACCTGCGTCAGCTCGAGCTCCGTCAGACGCTGAAGTAGCGCGCGAGGACGTTCCTGTCCGGTGTCCGCGCAACGCTTGACAGGCTCGGGTGCCACGCCGAACTAGCCATTGAGCAGCACTTTCCTCTACGTAAGCGCGGCGAGGTGGCGCGCTCCGCCCGGAGGTGGCGGAGCGAAACCCGAAAGAGTCAGCCACAGACCCTGTTCTTGGGACAGCGGCTGAAGGTGATCAGTAGACGTCGAAATCCGAGACGGTCAGGGCCGTGCTGACGTCCTCAAGCGTCGCCACCAACTCCCGACCGGCCGTATCCGACCAATCCTCGTCATAGTAGATGTAGCTATCCTCGCCATCATTGACCGCAAGGTAGGCTTCGACATCTGCGCCGCTGGCCGCCATGGCATCATCCAGTCCGCCGGTGCTGAAGATAACCTGCTGGTCGTTACCGGTATCGATATCAGCAACAGTCGAGATCGTATCGAAGTCCGCGGCAGCAAGGTCGCTGTCACCCCGAGTGTCGTTTTCGGACGAGTTGGCGAATGCGATTGCGCCGTCATCGAGGAAGGAAATGACGTCGTCACCTTGGGTGAAGTCCAAGATGATGTCGGAGCCAGTGCCAGCGTCGAAGTGGAACTCGTCAGCGCCTGCTCCACCGGAAATGGTGTCATCGCCGGCACCTCCGCCGATGATGTCGAGCCCAGTGCCACCCAAAATCATATCGGCGCCGTTCCCGCCGACCAGCAGGTCGTTGCCGGACAGGCCGTTGATTTGGTCGTCGCCGTCCTCGCCAAGGACGGTGTCGTCACCAGACCCGCCCGCAAGCGTGTCGTTTCCGGTACCGCCTGCGATGTCGTCGTTGCCATCGACCCCGTATATCTTGTCGTCGCCATCGCCGCCTCTCATCAGGTCATCGCCGCTTCCGCCGAAAGCTGTGTCGTTGCCCGAGCCACCGAAGACGACGTCGTCGCCGTCGTTGCCTTGCAGCTTATCGTCGCCGTCGACACCGAAGAGCTTGTCGTCGCCGATCCGGCCCTCCATCGCGTCGTCGCCCGAGCCGCCGAACATGGTGTCGTTGCCGCCACCGCCGAGCATCACATCGTCGCCGCCATTGCCCTGCATTATGTCGTCGCCGCCGACGCCATACATCACGTCGTCGTTCTGACGGCCCCGAAGGTCGTCGTCGCCGTCGCCACCATAGATCGTGTCTTCGCCGAGACCGCCGAATATGGTGTCGTCACCTGCGTTGCCGTAAAGCAGATCGTCTCCGCCGACGCCGAAGAGCATGTCGTTGTCGCTGCCTCCGGCGATTTCATCATCGCCCGAACCGGCAAACACGGTGTCGTCGCCGACACCCGTGTCGATCACGTCGCGTCCGCCGCCGAGCACGAACTTGGCACTTGCGGTAGCCCGCTGCTCGCCCAGGATGGCCAGCGCCTCGTCCAGCGTAGCGCTCTCGATCTCACCCGCGGCCGCGGGCAGGATGCCGGTATAGCCGTTGGTGCCGCCGTCGACTTCGCCGTCGGTTCCCTCACCAAGGCCGTCGGGCACCTGAACGCCGTGCAGGACGATCTCACGCAACGCGAGCGGCATGATGTCGTCGGCGGTGTAGTCGGTTCCGGTCACCGGGCTAAAGAAATTCGCGGCATCATCGAGGTCGTAGGATTGCAGGAACGACACGGTACCGTTGCGGTCGGCCATCGGCATGTCACCGCCCTCGGGCGAGACGAGCGGCAACAGCACGTCGCCGTATTTGCCCACGCCCTCGAGCACCTCGACCATGCCGTCGAGATCGGCATCGTCGGCGAGTGTGGGGGACACCGAGTCGATGGGATTGCCGCTCGCATCGAACCGTCCATGCACGTGTTGCGCATGCACCTGATCGGGTGTGAGGCCGGTGCCGCTGATGGCGACGTTGAGGTAGCTCGAGCCATCCTCGTCGGTGCTGGTGGCGACGATTGCCGTACCGGATACTCCAGAGCTGTTCAGAGCGCCGAGGTCGACGGTCCAAATGGCATCAGCACCGTTCAGGAAGGTCTCGTAGGACTCGTAGGATGAAGCCAGATGGGCCATAAACGTCTCCTCTCAATTTGCATTTGTATGCATCTTGAGGCACGGGAAGTTGGCCTTGACGGTTTCAGCTCGGATCGAGCGCTATGCGACAGTCCGCAGTTGCATGGCAGTGGCGCGATGCGCTGTTCGCCCTGAGAGCTGCGCTTGCGAAGCTACCGGGAAATACACGGGAGCCGTTCCGAGACTGGTGACGAAGGTCCAGGAGCGCGTCCTACTGCGGTCCCGAAAAGCCGGGAGGAACAATTCCTGCCGCGATAAGCGGCTCCATTCGGCAAAGGCGCCTCGTGCTACTGCAGCTATTTCGGGTCGTTTGCGGGAGAGTGTGAAATCTTACGCTAAGCCGACAGCGGTCGTTCGAGAAGCGCGCGGCGAAAGCTTGGATCGAGCCCCAACTTGACCTATGCTGCACTTTGTCCAAATAGGTGCGAAGCGCGCATAGCTGTCGACGCGATGGCTCCGCACCGGTATTCATTGAACATGAAAGAAGAAACGGACCCGGCGCTCCTGAGACGCCTTTTGCGCGCCAAGGATCATATCGACGCGGCATCGGCCGAGCACTGGCCAGTCCGGCGGCTTGCCGCAGTTGCGGGTATGTCACTGGCGCACTTCTCGCGATCCTTCAAAGTAGCCTTCGGCGTTCCGCCACACCGCTATCTGCTGACCCGCCGTATCGAACGCGCAAAGTCCTTACTGCGTGACACCGACATGCCGATCATCGAAATCGCGTTCGAGACCGGCTGGAACAGCCTCGGCACCTTCGGACGGATCTTCCATGACGTCACGGAACAAAGTCCGACCGACCTTCGCAGCAGCGAACAGGCAAAGCCTCATGCGCTCGAAGAGGTTCCGCATTGTTTCGTTCGCGCCGCCAACCGCCCGAAGCTCACAATAGCAGTTTCGGAGAAGCGCCGCGGGAAGTCCGCCGCTACTCAGGGGCATGAAACGGAGGTGCTCAAATGAGTGAAGGTCTAGCAGGCTGCTGAAAAAGGCCG
>NZ_JALZ01000043.1 GCF_000521785.1 Roseivivax halodurans JCM 10272 | reverse complement strand
GCCTTTTTCAGCAGCCTGTTAGGGGCTTCCCTCGTAGTCGTCGCGACCGGCCTCGATGGCCGGCGGGGCGACCCGGCAAGCGGCGCGAGGTCGGACCTGGCGCCCTATCCACAAAACTGTCCCCGGTTTTTGTGGATAAGAGGGGGCTGTCTGCCCCCGCGCCTTCGGCGCCCCCCGAGGATATTTTCGGAAAGATGATGGGGCGACGGCGGCGAAGCCGCGGTGCTGGGCGGCATAGGGGCGGCCGGAGCCGCCCCGGGGCGATCAGCTCTCGGCCTGCTTCTTGTGAAGGAGGTCGAAGTCGTTGGCCGCGAGCCTCATATCGTGGACTGTCTGGCCCTCTCCAAGCGCCGTTGATCGCCAAGTCGGCGAGGCTGCCGAGGGGACGACGGTGCGTCGCGCCATCCCAAATGCACGCATAATGATGATACCGGGGACGATGCTTTGGTCTGCCGAGGTTACCCGTTGTGTGATGCAAGACCCCTAGTCAGAGAGCTTAAGGAAGTCCTCGATCAGCGCCGTCATCCTGTCTGGCTGATCAAGCATGACGAAGTGGCGAGCATCCTCGACCGGATGCAGCGTGAAGTTGGACACGTCGCCGTAAAGCAACTCATACTGTGCGGGGAGGTCTCGCCCTTCCGCCTCGGGCGGCACCGGCACGATCAGATGGACCGGCGGGCCGATGTCCGAGAGGGCGGGCCGCAGGTCGGTCTGCATGTCCTCGTAGAAGGCCTGCGCGACGGTCTGCGGGTCCGAGGCCGCGATCCACTCCGCGACGCGCTTCTGTGCGTCCTCGCCGATTGCATAGCGCTCGGCTGTCGCCTCCGCGTTCGCGCCGGCCGGCGCCGCGGCCATCTGGTCGCGCATGGAGGCGGCCTGTTCCTCGACGCTGTCCTTCGTCGCGTCGGGATCGAAGAGTAGCGCCACGAAAGGCAGCGCGTCGACCACCATGAGCCTGCCGTAAAGATCCGGCGTCTCGATCCCCGCCTGCAGCGCAAGCGTGCCGCCGAGGCTGTGCCCCACGAGCGCCGGCCGGTCGAGCCCGTGGTCGCGTGCGAAGGCGGCGATGTCCGACAGGACGCCCGCCATCAGGCCGCCCGCCGCGTTGGCGGCTCCGTCGCCGTGGCCGAACCCCTTGACGTTCACGACATGGGTCCGCGCGCGTCCGTCGAGATCCGCGACGACGCCGTCCCAGACCTCGCCCGGGGTAGCGAGGCCAGGCAGAAGGATCACGTCCGGTCCCGGGCCGGGCGTGCTGTCGATGGTGATGCGATCAGTCTCGAAGGTGTCCATGTCATCCAGCTGCGGAGCCGCCCGTGCGACATGGGACAGTGCGAGGGCGGCAGTCAACGCGCAGCACAGGCTTCGTCGGGTGAAGATCATGTCAGGTCTCCTTCTGGGGATAGTCCGAACCACGGAAGGCGCGGATCAGCTTTCTTCGGGGCCGGAGAGGAACGCGACATCGAGCCGCATTCCCGGATACACGCTGGCGGGAACGTCGTCGAAGACGACCGTGACCTCGACCGCGGCGGTGCTGTCGTCGACGACGGGCGTGATCAGGTCGACCGAGCCGGAAAAGGTGCGGTCGGGCCAAGCCGGCACCGTCATCTCGACCGGCTGGCCCGGGCGCACCTTCGAGAGGAACTGCTCGTTCACGTCGACCTCGCCGACGATGGAGCCGGGATCGACCACGGTGGCGATGCCCGACTGCGTATAGCCGCCCGAGGACACGGGCGAGACGATCTCGCCGACATTGGCGGTGATCTCGGTGATCACGCCGTCGAAGGGCGCGCGGATCAGCGTGTTGTCGAGGTCTTGCCGCATCGCTTCGAGCTGCCGCCGCTGGACGTCGATCTGGCTGTCGTTGGAGGCGGCGCGCGCCTCGAGCACGGCGTGCTGGCCCTGCAACTCGCTCAGGGCCTGTTTCGACGAAACGCCCCGTTCGGTGAGGGTCCGGGTCCGGGCGAGGTCGTCCTCCATGGCCGCGAGTTCGGCGGCGACCACGGCGCGCTCCTGCTCGGCCGCCGCGACGTTGGCGCTGGCGATGGCAAGCTGCGCCTCGGCCGCTTCGGCATCGAGACGGGCGACCGGGTCGCCGGCCTCGATCCTGTCGCCCTCGGAGACGAGCAATTCGGCCAGCCGGCCGGTCAGATCACTCGACAGCGTCGCCTCGCGGCGGGCGACGACCTTGCCGCTGGCCTCGAGCGTCGGGGTTGGGGTCGCCGCCGGGGGCGGCGGTGCGGCCGCGTCCCGGGACGTGGCGCCTGGGTCGGCCAGCTGCGCGTGGGCCGGGTCTGCCGGCGGCTCGGCGGGGCCGGTCAGGGCGGCCAGCCGGGTTTCGGCGGTCGCGACGATCCTGTCGGGGGAGGGCGCGAACGCCCAGACCCCCGCGACCGCCGCACCCGCAAGCGCGGCCCAACCGATGCGGCGCAGACCGCGCCGGGGCCGGGCCGGACCATCGGGGGACGGCCCGCCGGGCGCGGCCCCGGCCGAGGACGTGCGCGTGCCCATGTCCTGCAATATACCGCGCATTCGGGCCCGTTCGGCTTCCGAATAGCTGCGGAAGGCCCCGCCGGTGCGCTCGGTCCTGCGCGGCGCCTCACGCTTGCTGTCTGGCAGGTGTGTCATCGTCGGCCTCCTCGGATTCCGCTGCGAGATGGGCGCCGATCAGCGCCCGGAGGAAGTGGCGCGTCGACCCGAAGCCAAGCTCGGCCGCGTGGGTGTCGAGGTCGGTGTGAACAGGTCCGGTCCGGCGCTGGTAGTCGGCCAGCACCGGCTCCAGCGCGTCCACGTGGTCCGGGCCGGGATCGTCGATGCCCGCACGCGCAAGATGCGTCTCGGTGCGCCGCGCGCCGGCCTCTGCCGCTGGGTAGGTTCCGGCCACGCGCAGGGTGGCCGCGACATCCGGTCCGAGGCTCGGCATGGTGCGCTGGAGAAGCGCCCGGACCTGCGCCTCGTATCGCGCGAGGTCGAGGCACCCGGCCTGGTCGATCCGGTTGTCGGCCATCCAGGTCCCGAGGGCCGCAGGCGAGGTCAGACCCCGCTTGCGGCGGAAGCGGGCAAGAACCACGCGGTCGTCCGGAACCGTGACGCCGAGCCGTCGCACGGCATCCGTGACCAGATGGTGCAAAAGCGCCCCCGACAGCGCGGCCTCCCGGCCCGGCGAGACGCGGACATGATCGAGCAATCGCTGCCCGCCGTCACCGCCGGTCGCCTCCTCGGGGCGGTTGAGCCGCACCAGTTCCTCCCAGAAGAGGGTCGGCTCGAAGTCGAAATGATCGGCTTTGGGCGCCGCGCGGCCGGCCCCGTCCCATTCCGCGATCCGGTCCAGAAGCGCGCGCGCGTCCTGCGCCTTCAGGTCGCAATCGGTCGCTTCGACGAAGTCGCGCAACGCCCGAAGCCGGTCCCGCGCGAGGTCGCCCGCGCCGGCCCAGACCGCTTGCCAGCTGCGCTGCGGATACGGCAGCGCCTTCATCGCGGCAACGATCCGCGTCCGGTCGTCTTCGGCGATCACCGACGCGCCTTTCGCGAGGTCCAGCCCGCGGCGCAGGTTGACCATCGGATCGGAGGCGAGCGCGTAGCCCGCCGCCGCCTCGGCATGGGCCACCGCCACCTCGTCGTCGTCCGTCAGATCGCCGTGCGCGAAGTCCTCGAAGATCGCGCCGACGCCTTCCATTCCGAACGGGTGAAGTTCGGCCGCGCGCAGGGCGCCCATGCTGGAGGCGCCGAAGACCGCCACACCCTGCGACAGCGCGTAGAGGATCTCCTTGTGCCATACCGCCGGCGTCGCCTCGAAATAGCCGTCGACGATGCCGATGGCCCGCGGGCGGTGGGTCTCGAGCGCCCGGAACACATCGCCCATGCGGCAGGGCGGCAGGTATGTGGCGTCGAGATGCGGGCGCGCGGCGTCGACGGCCAGGGTCGGGCCGAGGAAGATGAGGATCGGTCCGGTCATGCGGCCTCCTTCAGGACCGCGCGGGCGCGCGGGCCCGGCTGATAGAATGGGGTGCGCACCGGCTCGAGCCCCGGAACGACCACCTTGACCACCGGGATGCCGATCTCGGACCGGCGAAGGTCGCAGGCCAGCACGTGCCGCACGCCGACCGCGCGCAGGCGGTCCAGCAGCAGCGCGAGGTCGCCCTCGAAACTCGCGGTCGCGTCGCTCCGGACGGTCGCGAGAGGGGCGGCGCTGCGGTTCTCGACGCGGGCCAGCTGGTCCTCGATGCTGACCGCGTCGCGATAATCCTGCGGGAACAGGTCGTCGCGGCTGCCCGAGATCACCGTGGCGCGGGCCTGGATCGCCTCGGTCACCGCCCGGCTGAGCGCCACGCGGTAGTCGAGGTGCGTGCCGTGGCCGTCGACCTGCGGCAGCGCCCGCCAGGCCGGGCTTTCCGGATCGTCGATGAGCTCGCACGAGAAGGTGGGCACGCCGGTGTCGCAGGTCAGGTCCGTCAGGAAGACCGCGACCGCCTTTTCGGCCAGTTCGTCCAGAAGCTGGCGCAGTTCCGGGTCCGGCACGCTGTGCGGATCGACCGGAACCGGGGTGCCGCTCAGCCCCGACATCGTCAGGGCATCGCGTTCGATCACCTCGCAGAGGGCGTGCACCACCGCTTCGAGCATGTGGTTGCCCGAAGCGAGCCCGTTGGTGGAGCGCAGGAAGGCGGGCCGGTTGCCGCCTTCCACGAAATTGGTCGACACCGTCTCGAGCGGCAGCCATGCCGGCGCTTCGGCCATCAAGTCCCAGCCGCGGATCCACGGGATGGGGTGGCGCTCGGAGAGGTGCGCATCGGCCCGGACCGGGAAATCGCGCAGCGGCGGCACCGGGCCCTCGCGCGACAACTCGGCATGGCTCGCGATGCGGATCTCGCCCTCGGGGCGCTCGCCGTGCCATGTCTCGATCGCTTCCATGAGCGCCGAGACCCGGGCGGCGGCCAGGCTGCGCCCCTTGCCCTGGCTGGTCGACAGGGCGCGGGCATTCGGGCGGACCGCGACGCAGACCGGAAAGCCGATCCGGTCGAGTCCGGTGACATTGCCGATCCGCGTGATGCCCATCGCCGGCATGTGCCGGGCGTAGTCAGCAAAGGTTTCCTCGGGTGCGCGGGTCCGGTGGGTGCCGTCGAAATGCGCCTTGGCGGCGCTGGCGGGTTGGCCGAACAGCGTGATCATGTCGTGCCTCCCTCAGCGCCGCTGGAGCAGGATCTGCGCGACCGGCAGGCGGCGCAGCTGCATCGCCGGGCCGATCGAGCCCAGCAGGCCGATCACCAGCGCCATCGCGACCGCCTGCCACAGGATCGCGGCCGTCACCTCGAAGTCGAAGACGATCTGGGTGAAGTCCTCGGCGAAGAAGAGCGTGGAGATCAGCCGGTCGTCGAAGATCAGGTGAACCAGCGCCACGCCGATGAGGCCGCCGAGGACCGTCATGAGCACCGTCTCAATCGCGAGGGCGACGGTCAACGAACTGCGGGTCCAGCCGAGGATCGACAATGTCGCGATTTCCTTGGCGCGGGTCTTTATGTGGCCAAGGCCCGTGTTCAGCGCCGCAAAGATCGCGCCGAGCGCCATGAGGCTTCCGATCCCGTATCCGAGGATCGACACGAACCGCTCCATCGCACGGGCCTGTTCGCCGTAGTAGTCGGCCATGCTCACCACCGACACGCTCAGCCGGTCGTCGCGATTGATGCGGGTCTGCATGTCCTGAGGACTTTCGCCGTCCTGCGGGGACGCGATGACGACCTGGTAGGCGTCGGGGCGGTCGAAGGCGTCCTGAACGGGTGTGGCGCCGGCCCAGATCTCGGATTCCGTCAGCGAGCCGCCGGTCTCGAACATGCCGACCACCGTCCAGCTGGCCGAGCCGAGCCGGATTGCGTCGCCCAAAGCGAGGCCGCCGAAATGCTGCTGCGCGCGCTTGCCGACGACGATCTGGCGCCGGCCTTCTCGGGGCATTCGACCGGCGCTCAGCGTCCAGCCAGGGCGGATGTCCACCGACCCCGTGCCGATGCCGCGCAGCGCGACGTTGACCGGCTCGCCCTCGCTGTCCTCGATGGAGGTGACGACATAGACCTCGGCTGCGGCGTCGCCGCCGAGTTCGGATTCGATCAGCCGCACGTCCGGCCCTTCGAGCGTGCTTTCCATCTCCGAGCGCACGCCCCCCTTGAGGATCATGTAGGCGTCGTCGACCTCGGCCATCTTCATGGCCTCGCTGTAGCCCGCGCCGATGGCGAGGATCGCCACCATGACGGCGACCACGACCGCGGTGCCGAAGACCGAGTTGAGCGAGGCCCACCAGCGCCGCCCCAGCCCCCTGAGCGAGATGACAAGCGCAGTGCGGATACGTTTGAACGTCTTCATCACAGGGCCTCCGCCAGTCCGTCGGTGATCTTCTGGCGCGCCGCGAGCGTCGCGGGCACGGCGGCCACGACCAGCCCGGTGCCGGCCATGAGGCCCGCGCCGATGGCCCAGTCGCGCCAGTCGAGCTTCAGAAGCGCGAGAAGCGCCTCGCCGTTCGCCGCGACGATGGCGACCGCGACGGCGGCGACAGCCATGCCGATCACGCCGCCGGCGAACATCATCAACAGGCTCTCCGACAGGATCATCCCGGCGATGCGGCGCTTGCGGAAGCCGAGGATGCGCATGACCGCGAAATCGCCGAAGCGTTCGCGGATCGACTGCATCTGCGCGTTCGCGGTGATCAACACGAGCGTCCAGAAGACGAGGATCAACGCCGCGCCGATCATCGTCTTGAAGTCGCCGATCTGGTTGAGGAAGCTCTTGGCGAAGGCGCGTTCTGTGGTGGTCGCGGTCTCGTTCGGCGAGTTCTCGAAGACCGCGTCGATGGCCTCGCCCGTCACCTCGGCGGCATTGGCGTCGTCGATGCGGACGGCATACCAGCCCACCGTGTCCTTGCCGCGGCTGCGTTCGGTGTTGAAGAAGCCGTAGGGGATCACCACCGAATTGGTGACCGAATCCTCGGTCGCGCCGTCGAAGATCGTGCCGACCCTGAAGGTCCAGACCGGGTTGCCGTCCGACCGCGTGTAGATCGAGGAATAGAGCGGCACGAGGTCGCCCTCCTGCCAGCCGTATTCGTCGGCCAGTTCGCGCCCGACGGCGATGCTCGACGGGTCGGATTGCCAGTCCGACAGCGTGCCCTCGTCCCGGAAGGCGACCTCGTCGACCAGGTCGGGGAACTTCGCGGGATCGGTGACGATGGCCGGGATCTCGTTGCCCGGATCGCGGTAGGACGCGCCGAAATAGGTGAAGTGACCGACGTCCGACACGTTGTCGAGCTCGGCGATCCGGTCGCCGTAGCTGATCGGCAGCGGCCGCATCATCGACGCCTTGTTGAGCACCATGAGGCGGTTCGCATCGGCAAAGTCGACACGGCTGTCGAACACGCGCAGCACCGGCAGCATGAGCCCGAGCAGCAGGAAGGCCACGACCACCGAGCCGAGCGTGAACGCGACCCGGGCGCGGCTGCGGGCGGCGTTTCTGAGGATGAGCGAGACAAGGCGCATCGGTTCGGGCCTCCCTCAGACGGCTTCGGGGCGCGTCAGGCGCACCGTGCGGGCGGCATAGGCCGCGACGTTGGGATCGTGCGTGACGACGACGATGGTCTTGCCGAATTCCTCGTTCAGAAGGCTCAGAAGCTCCATGATCCGGGTCGCGGAATCCTGGTCGAGATCGCCGGTCGGCTCGTCGCAGAGCAGCAGGTCCGCATCGGTCACGAGGGCGCGCGCGATGGCGACGCGCTGCTGCTGGCCGCCCGACATCTCTTCGGGGCGGTGGTCGGCGCGGTCCTCGAGGCCGACGAGGTTCAAGGCGTTGTCGACGCGCGCCCGGCGTTCGGCGGCCCGCAGATCGTGGATCAGCAGCGGCAGTTCGACATTGGCGCGCGCCGAGAGGGCGGGCAGGAGGTTGTAGAACTGGAAGATGAAACCGACGTTCCGGCCGCGCCAATCCGTCAGCGCGCCATCGGAGAGCGAGGTGATGCGGGTCTCGCCCACCGTGATCTCGCCCGCGTCGGGGCGGTCCGCGCCGCCGATCAGGTTCAGAAGGGTCGTCTTGCCGCAGCCGGACGCGCCCACGAGCGCGAGCATTTCGCCGGCCGCGATGGTCATCGCGTGCCGCTCAAGCACGGGCACCGCGACCTTGCCCTTGCGGTAGGCGCGCGAGACGCGGTCGATGACGACCAGCGGCGTGGCGTCCGGCTGTTCGGTGGCCTTGAGGGCGATCTCGGGGTCGTGAAGTGTCATGGCCGTCTCCTTTCTCAGTCCGAGGCGCGGCGGCGCTGTCCGGCGCGCACCAGCATCTCGAGATGGATTTCGCTGACGTGTCTGTGCCCGGCGACCTCGAACCAGAGCGCGTCCGGGCCGGGGCAGGGCGCACTGAGCACCAGCCAGTCCGCCTTGCGGGCGAGCCGCTCCAGCATGGCCAGCCAGAACGGGTTCCGGGTGTCGATCCAGATCGGCTTTCGGTTGGCGTCGAGCATGTCCTGGCTGACCAGCGAGGCGTTCTGCATCGGCACGTGGATCTGTGCGTAGAAGCACGGCGGAAGGCCGTGCCGGGCGCAGTCGCGCGCCGTGGCGACAAGCTGTTCGGCCGGCGTGCCGTCGAGCCAGGTCTCGCGGATATGCGCCGAGGAGACCCACCAGCCCGGCCGGGTCAGCACCACCTTGCCGTGGCGCCGTGCGGGGCGGGGATGAACCGGAACGTCCGAGGCCAGCGAGGGCACATCGACGCTCGGCCGGGCCACGGCGAAGGGCCGCGACAGGATCGACAGCGCATAGCGCACGCCCCAGGTCGGATTAGGGAAGGTGTTGCCGATGTATTGCAGGCTGATTGGGCGCCCCCCGGCGTCGGTGAGCGACAGAAGGTTGGTCGCGCGGTCGTGGTGAAGCCGGAGCGCCGCGGGATCGACGATGCGCTCTTCGCCAAGCGTGAGGGGTTCGCCCGGCCAGCCGAGCGCGCGGTGCGTGACGCGGCGGTGGGCCTGAAGGTCCGACGCATGCGCGGCGACCGGCAAATCCACAGGCTCGGCCCCGTCCGCGACCGTGGCGAGCCAGCCTTCCAGTGCGCCGGTCAGGCGGTCGGCCTGCGGATGGTCCGCGCGGGTGAAGCGCGCGGCGAGCCAGCCCGCTCCGTCGAAGACGCGGTTCATCACGAATTGCGTATCGCCGCGCGTCGCATCGTGCGCGATCTGGAAATGGGCCGTGACCGGGATGCGCGCGCCTTCGGGCGCCGCCTCGGGCGGGGTTTCCTCGACCCGCGCGCCGAATTCGGGGATGTCGACAAGGTGCGGCGCGGCGCCGGTCAGGAACTCCACCACCGTATCGCAGGACGCGCCGGCGCCGAAGGTCTCCACGAAAGCCTCGACAAGGCGGGTGTAGGCCGGGGCCACGGCGACCTGTGACGACAGGAAGTCCTCGAGGTCGGACAGCGGCTCCATGAGATCGGCCCCGAGGGTTCCGTCGGCGCTCCCGAGCCAGCAATCCTCGGTCACCGCGTTGGTCAGGGCGTCGGGGGCGCGCGCGCCGGCGGCAAGTCTGCTCCGCAGGTCGGCGGCCGTCTCCTCGACCCGCGAGAGGCGGGCAAGGCGGTCGTTGCCCTCGGCCGCGCCGAAGCCGTCTACCGCGTCGGCCATCGTGTCGAGGTCCGAGGCGGCGGCGTGCAGCGCGTCGTCTCCGCAGTGGCGCCAGTGCGCGGCCAGCGCATCCAACGGATCGCCCGTGAAGGCGTCGATCACCGGCTGCGCGGTCAGAACGCCGCGCGACAGGAGCGTCGAGATCATCTTGCCCGTGTCGTCGCGGGGCACGCCCGCCGCGGCGAGCCGTCCGGCCCAGCCGTCCCAATCGTCCGACAGGCCCGGCGTCAGGGTCTCGCCCAGGGCCGCACCGAGGCGGAACTGCGCGAGCCGCTGCTCGCTCCATCCGCGGCCCGCCATGGTGACGTCCTCGTTGCAGAGCGCGACGAAGCGGCCGTTTCGCACCGAGCGCAGCGTCGGGTTGACGGTCAACCGGCCGCCGGAGGCGCGCAAAGCCGTCTCGCGCCCGAGGCGCTCGAATTGCGCGGCGATCCCGCGGTTCGCGGCGGCGATGCTGTCATAGTCCGCCTCGGGCGCCTGCGGGGCCGGCGCCGGCGAGGCCGCGTCGACGGCGATCGTTGACACCGACATGAAGCTCGAGAAGGGGCTCGTCTTGGCGCTGGCCCGTGCGATGTAGCCCAGAAGCGAGCGCTCCAGCTTGTCGGGCCATGCCGTTTTGGGCAGTTTCTTTTCCTTCGCCGCCATCCGGGCGGTGCGGGGGCTGGACAGCGCCACGGCGCGGGCGAAATGCGGCACGTCGAGCGCGGCGCGCAGGGCCGGTCGCAGGACGCTCTGGGTCTCCTCGGTCACGGTTTCGTCCAGCGCGGTGCGCGCCCCGGAATAATCGCGCGCCGCGCCGCGCCAGTCCTCCAGCGCGTCGCTGGCGTGCCCGTGCCCGAGGCGGCCCGCGATCTCGGCGATGACCTCGTCCGACAGCTTGGAGCCGCGCCCGTTGTGCACGTCGCGCTTGAGGTTCACGGCCGCGTGGCGCAGCTTCTTTTCCGTCTCCAGCGCCGGGACGAGGCCGTGCAGCGCGGCCTCGACCTTGGCGCGCACGGTTTCCATCCGCGCCTGCGCCTGCGCGATCCGCGCGAGAAGTCTCTCGGTTTGCGGAAGCCGCAGGCGGTCGAGGGCACCCATGGGCAGTGTCGCCGCGCGCAGGAGCGCGAAGGGGGCGACGACGCTCGGGCGTGCCGCGTGGGCGGGCCGTTGGAGTGATCTCGCTTCGAATGTCATGGCATCCTCCCGGGGTGCGCGCGTCAGAACCACCAGAACCACAGCAGGCAGGCGATGCCCTGCAGGTGGCTTGAGGCGTAGGCGCGGTAGAAGGCGACGTCGCGCCGGTCGGAGAGCGGTGAGCCGCGCAGCCGCAGCGCCGATTTGCGCGCCATTTCATCGTCGAGCACGGCTTCGACCATGTGGCTGCCGTCGCTGGGCATGAACGGGTTGGTGTTGAAGGCGAGAAAGAGCAGCGCCGTCAGCATCAGCGTCTGGCCCGCATGGGCGAGCCCGCCATCGGCGTTCGCCGCCAGCAGAACCATCGCGGCGCCGGCGCCGGCGGCGACGAGATCGGTCGCCGGTCCGGCCGCCGGAACGGCGAAGCGGTGCCAGCGGTTGCGGATGCGGTAGACGCCGCGGGTCTCGACATAGGGTCCCGGCGTGAAGCCGTGGGCGACGATGCCGGCCTTGCCGACCTCCGCCCCGATCAGGCGGCAGGCGACCGCGTGCGCGAACTCGTGCAGCGGCACGCCGATCAGCGCGTAGATCAGGACGCCGGCGACATGGAAGTCGAACACGAAATCGGACGGGTGCGGCATGCGCGCGTCGAACGCGAGAAGCCCGATACAAAGGACCGCGCCGCCGACGAGCGCGGCGAGCGCGAGCCAGGCGAGCCGCGGCGGCACGCTGCGGATCGCCCCGGCGACGGCTTCGGCCGCCGGGCCGACATCGACGAGCGCGATCTTCGCGACCGGTTTCTCGTCGAACCGGTCGGCCGCCGACGCGGCGGTGCCGGTCTCGAGCATTCCCGCGTCGCGCAACTGCGTCAGGAAGCGGTCGAGCTGCCGCGTGATGCGCGGCGTCGTCGGGTAGCGGTCGGCCAGCGCCTCGCGCAATCGCGGCTTGTCCGCGCCCGCGGCCAGCAGCGGGATCAGCGCCTCGGCCGGCTTCGAGATGCGCAGCGAGCGGCCGTCCTCGGGCGACACCAGCACCGTCGTGTTCTTGCGCTTGACCTTGGCCACGCCGGGCTTGAAGGCAAGGCAGGGCGCGGCGGCAGGTTCGGCCATGTCGGTGAATGCGATGTCAGCCATGCGTGTCCTCCCCGGTGCGGCCGAAGCTGATCCCGAAGAGCGGGCAGTCGGTGTAGCGGTCGATGTCCAGAAGCGGGCCCCAGCCGGATTCGCACATCCCGCCCCAAGGGCAGCCCGCGATGCCCGCGGCCCACGCGGCAGTGAGCGTCCGGCCCGCGATCGCACCGGCACGGCCGACGAGGTCGCGGTAGCCGCGCGCACCGGCCCGTGCGACGGCGTCGTGCAGATCGCCGGTCACGAGCAGCACGAAGGGCGCTTCCATCAGCTTGGGCTGGATGGTCAGATCCGCGAGCCGTTCGAACTCCACGCCCGGCCGGAAAACCTGCGGCGCGTCCGGGCCGGGGCGCAGGATGTCGGCGGTGCCGTCCGTGCGGGCGGCGATGCCCCAGAACTCCAGGCTGAGACGGCGTGCGCCGGTCGCCTCGAGAATGTCGCCGATGGCCTGCGCCTCGCGGAAGAGCAGGCCGATCTCGGCCGAGCCGAGCGGGACGCCGTCGAAGACCCGGCGCGAGCGCCGCGTGCGCAGCACACGCCCCGGATCGTCTGCCGCGCTCCAGACCGGCGCGGGGGGCACGATCGCCGCCGGGGCCGAAACCGGCCCGTCCTGCGCCGACAGCTCGATCAGCTGGGTGACCGCCTGGAACGGGCGCAGCGCGGGCAGGGGGCGGCGCGCGGTGTGCGCCGTCACGCCCAGTCCCGCGGCGAAGGCGACGATCTCCTGGTCGGCGCGGATGCCGAGCTTCAGCAGAAGCGCCATGCTGCGGTCGCGCAGGCCGGGATAATCCCGCACCGGCAGGCCGTAATGGCCGGCCAGATCGGTCAGGTAGGCCCGCGCCACGCCGCAATCGAGCTGGGCGAAGCGGAAGGCGAAGTTGTTGTATTTCTTCTGCGTCTTGTCGGTGTCCGAGGCGCCGACGAGAAGCGCGGCGGGCAGATCCTCGGCGCTGGCGCCAAGCGCGCCGGAAAGCTCCTCGTCTGTGACCGTCCCGAGGTAGTCGAGCCGGTGCGCCGGCGCGTAGTAATGGCACATCGCGCCGCGCGGCAGCCCCGGCACGTCCCGCGCCACGAGATAGAGGTTGGCGGAGCCGAGGCCGCCCGCGCTCGGGGCGATGCGGGTGCCGTCCGCGTCGTAGCCGGCGGCATGGCGCAGCATCGTGCCGAGGGTCGGCAGGTCGAGCCGGCCATCGCGCGCGCCATCGGTCAGCGGGCGGTCCTCGGGCAGCGCGATCGGCGTTGCGCCGTGATGCGGGTCCGGCTTCTCCTGCGCGGTCGAGATGTTGGAGGCCGAGTAGTGCATCTGGTGGTCGCGCGGCACCAGAAGCTCGCGCGGGGGCATCGCGTTCGCGGCGTTGTGGAGCCGCCAGACCACGTTGTGCGGATCGGTCTCGGGCGGCGCGACATGGCCGAGCCCGGCCGCCTCGGACCCGGGAAGCCGGGCGAGCTGCAACCTCTCGTAGGCCGTGCCCTGGTGAACATGGCACAGATCGAAAAGCTCCACGCGGCCGATCCGGCTGACGAGGGATTGCGCCGACATCGCCACGGTGCCGGCCCAGAACCCCGGATCGACCGGCGTGCCGCTGGGGGTCTCGGGGCGCAGGCGGCGAAAGCAGGTCGGGCTGGCAGAGGCGGCCGGCACGAAGAGCGGGCCGATCTCGGCCGTCTCGGCGCCGATATGCGCGTGCAGGATGCGGATGCCGGCATTCCATGCCGCATCGAGCCAGTCCTGCGCGTCCGGTTCGGGGCCGGAGAAGAGCGTCAGCAGCAGGCCGGTGTCGGGGCCGAGGTCCGCCGGCGTCGCGGGCGTGTCGAGCGCGGCCAGCCCCGCGCCGTCCAGCGCCTCGGCCAGCCACGCGGCACCGCGCCCGGCCAGCGCCACGCGCGTTCCGGCCAGCCGGTCCAGCGCCGCGCCGCGATTGCCGTTGACGCGCGTGGCGTCGATGTAGCGGCCGAGGAATTGCGCCGTCTCCTCCAGCGCCTCGGGCACCGCCGCGCCGGGGCCGTCCTCCAGCAGCCCGCGGCTGTAAAGCAGCGCGAGCGCGCCGAAGACCTTCGCATCGTCGACGCGCGGAAACGCGGCGAGGATCTCGGGCAGGGTGCGCGTGCCGTCGAGGACGGCGACGAGGCGCGGGATGAAGCTGCGCGCGCCGCGCCCCGAGATGATCTGGTTGCCGTCGCCGCCCTCGAACAGAAGGCCGTGCGCGCCATAGGGGATCATCAGGATCTCGGGCGGCACGCGCGGGCGTTCGGGCAGCGCGAGTTCGGCATCGTTCAGGAAGCTGCCGCCGATCACGTCGGCGCTGATGCTGTTCATCTGGTTCATCTCAGGATCTCCGAAAGCGCCGGGGCGAGGTCGCGGACGAAGCGCGCGCCGGGCTGCGCCTGCGCCCGGTCGGCAAAGCAGCTCGGGCAGCCATGGACGGGAAGGACCTCGGTGACGGTGACCTGTCCGGTCAGGACGTCGACGATGCGCAGGCGTCCTGCCTGGTGCAGGCCCGCCGCCGCATCGCCCTTCAGCGCGTTGGCGGCGAGCGCGACCATCGGGCGGGTGAAGCCCTCGGGCCCCGCCTTCGGGTGCTTGCGGTAGAACTGCTCGAGCACTGTCTGGCGGCCGGGCGCGCGGTGATGCGTGCCGGCGCGCTTGATGTGGCAGCCGTAGCAGCTGGGACGGCCCGGATGCGTGAGCGGGCCGACCGACAGATGCGTGCCGGTCAGGACCGCAAGGCTCCACGGCGTTCCGGTGCGGCGCGCGGCCTCTTCGACGGCCATGAAGCCGCCCGCGTCGGGCCGCCACGCGGCGACGGCCACGAAGTCGGCCTCCGCGAAGAGCGTGTCGAGCGCGGCGGCGATGTCGGCCGCGTCGTGCGGAAACGGCCGGACGATGTCTTCGGGGCAGGCGGCGCGATCCGCGACCGCGGCACCGAAAGGTCCGAGAGTGAGATACAGTGTCTTCATCATGCAAACGGCTGTGGTAGGGGGTTGATGTCGGCTTCGGCGAGGGCGCCGAACCCGGCGCGGCGCGGGTAGTCGTAAAGCCGCGGGGTGCCGAGGAAGCGGCCCTTCTGGACGACGCTCATCGGCATGAGGCCGGGGATCACGGCGCGCACGACCCAGATGCCCATGTCGCGCAGCTCGTCGGTGGTCAGATCGCAGATCACCGCCTCAAAGCCCTGCGCCGAGAGGCGGTCGAGGATGTAGCGGACTTGATCGGCCGGCCGCTCGGCCTCGGGCGCGGTAATGTCGCCGAGGGCGATGCTGTTGGGCGACCGGGTGAGGAAGTCGAACGCCTGCCGCCATTCGGGGCGGCCGAGCATCCCCGCGCCGTCCGAGAGGGCCCGGTAATCGTCGAAGTTCTCGGGCATGTTGGCCTGCTGTTGCAGGACGGGGCGGGCCGGCGCGGCCTCGCGGATCGTCTTGGCGACCAGCGTCGCCGGATCGAAGCCGGTGGCGCAGTTGACGTATTGCGCCAGCTTCGGGTGGTTCTCGACCAGTTGCAGCGAATAGACGGTCGGCACTTCGAGGTCGCTCGTGGCGTCGAAGAAATGCTGCCGCACGAGGCTCTGGTCCAGCATCCGCTGATTGTCCGCCAGCGCCGGCGGACGGGGCACGGGCACCTCGATCCGCGGCAGCGGCAGTTGCGCCAGCCACAGGATCGCCAGCGCGTCGCGTTCGATGACCTCGCAGAGCGCCGAGACGATCGCCGAGGACAGGTCGACATGCGCGGCGACCCCGGTCGAGATCTCCTGCCAGAACCGCTCGTTCCGCGAGGGGCGCGCGTAGAGATGCGTCATCACCGTCGGCACCCAGCGCTCGCGTTCGTGGGTAAGCGACCAGCCGCGGGTCCAGCGGATCGGCAGGGACTTGTCGGGCGGATTGAACGGGCAGGCCGGATCGGCATATTCGGCGTCCGAGCAGCGGGCGATGGCGTCGAGGTCGATGCCCAGATCGCCCACCTCGTTGCCGCTGGCGACGACGAAATCGTCCTCACTGTCATAGGCCATGTTGGCGTAGCGTTCCGCGCCTTCCATGACAGCGCGCAGCCAGGCCATCTCCTCCTCGAGATCGGCGCCGGCGCCGCCCATCGGCTCGTCCACGACGTCATTGCCGTCGGGTTTGATGACGTGCGGAAAGACCTTGGTCATGTTGCCGATGTCGGTGACGGCGACGTGCAGGTCCGGCGATCCGCGGTCGGGCGCCATCTTGCTTGCACCCGACAGAAGCCCGCCCTGTGGCATCAGCAGGCGCTGGAAGGGATAGCGCGCCCGCAGATGATCGATGTCGAGGTCGAGAACCGGGTTCATGCCGCTTCCTTCCCGGGCTCGGCCGCCTGCTCGACCAGTGCGGCCATGTAGGCCTCTTCGAGGCTGGCGATGCCGAGGCGGTTGTTCATCAGGTGTGCGAAGGTGAAGGCGAGCACCTCGGCATTGATCCCGGCCTGTCCCCCGAGCGCGGCGTAATCCGCGGCGGCGGCGTCCAGCGCCGTGCGCCAGTCCGACACCAGCGCATCGAACTCGCCCTGCGCGGCGCCGAGTGGCGCCAGCGGCGAGATCCCGTCGTCGGCGAGGTCGGCGGCCTTCTCGGCGAAACGGTCGCGCCAATCCTCGGCCGCGGGTGTCCGCGCCCCGAGCCAGTAATAGGAATATTCGCGCCAGAAGGTGGCGGGGTCGGTGCCGGGGCGGAACGCCTCGAAGGTCTCGTGCATGAGGCGCGGGATCAGGCTCTTGCGCGACAGTGCGCCGTCGGCGTCGAGCTCGATCAGCCGTGCGGCGATCTCGGAGCTGCGGAAGAACAGCGTCTCGGCGATGGGCATGCCGGCGGCACCGCCGAACTTGTCGTGCTCGGGCTCGTAGGCGGCCTCGACCACGCGCACGTCGTTGTGGGCGGCGGTGACCTGCTCGATCTGCTCCTCGAAACCGGGCAGCGACACCATCGGCGCGTAATCGCCGGGCGGCTGGGCGTGGATGCGGCTGAGGCGGTCGGCGGTGGCGTCGATCAGGTCCGCCCGGATCGTGTCGGCGCTTGCCTCGTCGGTGGGCAGCACGCGCAGGCGGACATGGATGCCGTCCTTGTCGATATAGCGCAGGAAGAACCACTTCCGCAGATCGTCGCGGCGGGCGGAGAGCCGGGCGACCTCGGCGATCATCCAGTCCATGCGGTCGACCGCTTCGCCGAGATAGATCTTGAGGAAGATCCAGTTGGGGTCGGTGGTCACGGGGGCGTCGGTCATGGTCCATCTCCTCGGGTCGTCGGGGTCGTGCGCCGCGCACCTAGCGCGGCGCGGCATGTCAGGCGCGCTGGGTGGTGTCTCCGCTGCGCATGTCGAACGAGAACGTGCGGGTCGCGAGCATCAGGATCGCGGCGGTCCAGCCGACGATGGCGACGAGATCGACCCAGAGCGGCCACAGCCCGTCGGTATGCGTGATGACCTGCCGGAAGGCGTCGGCGAGGTAGCTGACCGGCAGCACGTGGGCGATCGCCATCAGCACGGTGGAGCCCTCGGGATCCCAGAAGATGTTGCCGCCGAACATGAGCGTGAAGTTCGCGATCATGATCAGGGCCATGCCGGATTCGGTGCTGCTGGCGAGGCCCGAGAGCGCGTAGCCAACGGCGATCAGCATCACGACACCCATGAGCGCGAGGCCGGCGGTCTGGACCCATTGCAGAAGCGTCAGGTCGACGATGAAGCTGCCCACGCCCAGCAGAATGCTGATCTGCACAACGGCCACGGCCAGGCGGAAGGCGATCTGGCTGAACACCATCTCGGTCTTGGTGAGCGGAGTGAGCAGCAGGTAGCGCAGCGTGCCGCGGTCCCGCGCCTTGAGGATTGGCGTCGCCGTCATGAAGAGGCCGAGCTGCACCAGTGCGAGCGCCAACATGCCGGGGTAGATGAAGTTGAACTCGGCGTTCCGGGCCTGGGTGACGACGCGGGCGTCGATGCTGCCGTCGTCGGCGAGGCCGACGCGCGCCCGCGCCGCGTCCACCGCCGTCTGCGCGAAGCCCGAGAAAGTCTCTCCGCTGTCGAGCCGCAGCGGCTCTGCGCCGCCGGGGCGCCAGCCGTCGGGGAAGGTGACGACGGCCGACAGCTCCCCGCTGTCAAGGCCGGAGGCAGCTTCGTCGGCGCCGAGGGTGCGCAGTGCGACGTTCTGAGAGGCGAGGGCATCGGCGAACGCGCGCGATTCCGCGTTGGTGTCACCGTTGACGACCCCGAACTCGACCGTGAAGTCGGGCGACAGCAGGACCGAGCCGCTCAGCAGCAGGACGAAGAACAGCGGAAAGACGAGGCTCAGGAACACCGCGCCGAAATCGCGTCGGGTCTCCGCCAGCTGGATCGAGAACAGCGCTCTGATACGTGCCAGGGTCATGCGGCCTCTCCTTCAAGCGGGGTCCCGGTGAGTTTCACGAAAAGCTCCTCGAGCGTCGGATCCTCGACGCTGAGATCCGAAAGCTGGTCGCCGAAGGTTTGGCCCAGTTCGACCAGCGTCGCGCTCGGCCGTTCGGTCCTGAGCGTGACGCGCTTGAGGCCGTTTCCGGCAGGCGCGGAGCGCGCGTTCAGCGCGCGCAGATCGAGCGTGGCGGCCATCGGCAAAAGGAAGGTCATGCTCCGCGCGGTGAAATGCTGGCGCAGCAGGTCCTTGGGGCGCCCTTCGGCGATGATGCGACCCTGATCGACGATCACCACCCGGTCGCAGATGCGCTGCGCCTCTTCCATCTGGTGGGTCGTGATGATCACCGACGCCTCGCGCCGGTCCCGCTGGGCATAGAGCACCTCCCACAGGGCCAGCCGCGCGTGCGGGTCGAGCTGCGATGTCGGCTCGTCGAGGAACAGAAGTTCCGGATCGCCCATCAGCGCCATGGCCACGGCGACCCGCTGTTGCTGACCGCCCGAGAGGTGCTCGATCCTCTGGTCGGCCTTGTCGCCGATCCCGACGAGGTCGATCATCCGGTCGACCCTCACGTCGCTGGCATAGAGGCGCGCCTGCAACCCCAGAAGCTCGCGCGCCGTCAGGCGCGGCGGCAGGGTGGAGTGCTGGAGCGCGATCCCCATGCGGCCGCGCACCGCCTTCATCTCGCGCGCGTCCGCGGCGTCGGCGCCGAGGATGCGCACGTCGCCGTCATCGGGGCTGCGGATGCCCTCCAGGCATTCGATCAGCGTCGTCTTGCCGGCGCCGTTGGGGCCGAGAACACCCAGGAACTCTCCCTTGGCGACGTGCAGATCGATACCTTTCAGGGCGCGGATCTCGCGATCGCCGCTCTTGTAGGTCTTGCGGACCCCGGTGGCCGCGACCCGAAGGTCCGTCAGGGGCCGCGACTGCGCTGGATCGAGCGCGGCGCCGCGGCGGCTGTCGCCCGCGTCGCGCGGAAGGCGGTGCTTGGAGAAGACAGGCATGGCGTAACCTCGGATCTCGGCCCTCGGGGCCAATCGGTGACAGAGGCCGCGCCGCCGCGGCCTCGGGGTTCAGTAGCGGGCGACGCTGGGGTCGATGCGGGCCGCCCAGGCGTCGACGCCGCCGGCGAGGCTCGCGACATCGTCGAAGCCGAGCTCGCGCAGGTTGCGCGCCGCGGTCATTGAGCGGCCGCCCTTGTGGCAGATGCACAGGATCGTCCGGCCCGTGGGCAGCACGTCCGCCGCGATCTCGATCGTGTCGAGCGGCATGGCCGTGCAGCCCGGAATGGCGGCGATCGCGCGCTCCGCCTCGCTCCGCACATCGACGAGCAGAGGGGCGGTCCCGTCGGCGAGACTGCGGTTCAGCGCCTCGACCGTCATTTCCGGGATCGCAGCGGCGTCGCAGGTGGCCGGCGTCGCCTCAGGGTCGAGGCCGAGGGGGCGGGCGGGGTCCGCGGCATCGCCGCAGGCGACGCAGCCGCTGTCGCGCGTCACCTCGAAGGTGCGGAACCGGGCGTCGAGCGCGTCGAAGGTCAAAAGCCGCCCCGCGAGCGGCGTGCCGATGCCGCAGACCAGCTTGATGACCTCGTTCGCTTGGAGCGTCCCGGCGATGCCCGGAAGGACGCCCACCACGCCGGCTTCGGCGCAGGACGGGGCAAGACCCGCCGGCGGCGGGGCGGGGAACACGCACCGATAGCAGGGGCCGCCGCGTGCGGGGTCGAAGACCGAGACCTGCGCCTCGAAGCGCAGGATGGATGCCGAGACGTTGGGCACGCCCGCACGGACACAGGCATCGTTGATGACGTAGCGCGCGGCGAAATTGTCGGTGCCGTCCACGACGACATCGTGGCCGGAGACGAGCTCGGCCGCGTTGTCTGCGTCAATGCGGGCTTCGTGCACCGCAAGGGACAGGTGCGGGTTCTGCGACCGCAGGCGGTCGGCCGCGCTCTCTGCCTTGGAGCGGTCGACCTCGGCGTCGGTGAACAGGACCTGCCGGTGCAGGTTGCTCATGTCGACAATGTCGAAATCGACGATGCTGAGATGCCCGATCCCCGCCGCGGCAAGGTAGAGTAGCACAGGCGAGCCGAGCCCGCCGCTGCCGACGACGAGCACGCGCGCTCCCTTGAGGCGGCGCTGTCCGTCGGGCCCGATCTGGGACAGGACGAGCTGCCGGCCGTAGCGGCGCGTTTCGTCCTGCGTCAGCTCCGGCAGGGTCGGCGGTGAGGATCCATCCATGGCCATGGCTCAGCCCCCCGCCATCGCTGGAACGAAGCTCACCACGTCGCCGTCCGCGAGGGTGAGATCGGGCATGTCGTCGCGGGCGAGCCGGCGGTCGTTCAGGAAAACGCCGACGAAATCGTAGATCGCGCCCGACGATGTGAGCAGCCGCTTTCTGAGGCGCGGATGCCGCGTGACGAGCGCATCGAGCGCCTCGCCGAAGGAGTCCTGTCCGTCGAGCGCGACCCGCGATTCACCGGACGCATAGGGGCGCAGCGTCGCGGGCAGTTCGATGACGATGGTCATGTCGCGATCTCCCAGATCTGTTTGTGCCGCGACCGAAAGCGGGGCGACGGCAACAGGGAACCGACCGGCGCGAAATGGATTTGCGCCGCTCAGGGATTGTCGGGACCGGTCCGATCGATTATCTTGGGGATTGCAGTAAGAGAACCGATGGATCGTCAGGTCTGTCGGGGGATAGTCGGCAGGCGCGCTACGCCTGCCGACCTGTCCAGACACAGGAGGCGGGCCTGCCTCCGGCGCTGGACAAATTCCGTATCAGCCGCAGCTGACGACAGAACCCATGCTGCCGAAGCTGCCCGTGCAGGTGCAGCAGCTGGCCGAGCTGGCCGAGCTGGCGCAGTCGGACACGAGCTGAACCTGCTCGGGCAGTTCTTCTGCGAACAGGTCCAGGTCGTCGTCGGCGTGAAGGTCGAACACGTGCGTGTCGAGAGCAGATGCTTTGATGCTCATCTCTGCTTACTCCGATTTCAGTGTTGCGCCGCGATTCTGATCTCCGAACTCATTCCCGGGTTTCAGCCGTTCGCGACACGTATATCGATAGCAAGCCGCCTTACGTTCAGGCAACGAAATGGTGAGAAATATATTATTCGGAGACGGGACCTCGTGTTTCGCCCGGAAAAGTGGACAAATATTTGACTATAAGTGAAAAATTCGCACCCGACGTATCAGGTGGCGCCCGCTAAAGTGTCCAATTTAGGCACCGAAATGAGCGTCTCTGAGGAAGGGGTAATTGGGCGTGTGATGATGGCGAATAGCGCTTCCGGCGCCCTATTCAGCGACTTTCAGTTCCCGCTCGACGCTGCCATCCTTGCCGATCTGTGCCGCTAGGTTGAAGGCCTGATTGGTAACCGTCGAGAACCACTCCGCCCGCTGCAGGAACAGCCTGTCGAGGGCCCTGAAACAGGTCTGCCGATCGTCGCGACGGGCCGCTCTCGCGATACTGACAGCGATGCTTTTCATTTTTGCGTGGCGCTGGCGGCTGCTGAACTCCACTACCCGGATGAAGTGCGTCCGGAGGAAGAGGTTGTGCAGGGTCTGCGCCGCGTTCGGTGACCCGGCGTAGTCGGCAAGCCGATCGCGAAACCGAAAGACGTGCCTCGATGCAGCGGTTGCCGTCTCGGCCGCGAAGATGTCTGTGATTTCGTCGGCCACCGTGGGCAGCGCGCCGTTCGACGCGGTGCGTCGCATCAGGAACGCGACGTTCAGATGAATGAGCGCGTAAAGCTCAGCGATCTCGTCCGGATTGAATTCCTTAATGAAGAATCCGCGCTGCTGACGCGTTTCGATTATGTCTTCCTGGGCCAGTCGCGACAACGCCTCGCGCACCGGCGTCGGGCTCATACGAAACTCGTTGGCGAGCACTGATATGCCAAGGCGCGAGCCCGGCTTGTAGTCGCCTCGTATGATCTGATCACGCAATCCGAGATAGGCGGTGCTGTAGGAACATGACGTGCTACGGATATGCATCATTGGTATGAACTCCCTCCGCGAATCTGAGGCGAGCCTAGAAACCGATTGCCGCTGGGTAAAACCCTAAGTTGTATGGGCAAGTGGGAATTTCGCAGAACCCTGCCGTTGCGGTGCCAAGACCGGCAAAGAATCGCGAGATTGTGAGTTTCACAAAACTTTTGAGTGACAGACTCTTAGTGACCTTGCACGGGAGATAGATCGGACTGGGCGCGTCGGATCGATCCATCACGCGCGCGGTTGTCGAGTGCTTCCGGTTCGCGATATGGTTGTTCCGGAGCCTCCGCCGAAGCAAGGCAAGACGAAGGAGCCACCGTTATGTCCAAGGCACCTGCCATCGCCGTCGCTGTCGCCGTGGGAGCCGGAACCGCCGTCGCGACCGGAACCTGGGCCGTGGGCGCCGCCATCGGAATCGGTATCGCTATTGTTCTGGGGCTCGCCGGGCACCGACGGTAACACATGGTGTTGATATCCGCGCGGAACTGACCCGGGTTGTCGCCTGATTTCCACTGAGATTTGACCCATGTGAGCCTTCTCCCGATCGCTGCGAGCGACGAGGGTAATGGAGTGATCCATATGGGACTCTTGAACGTCATTCGCCGCTTGGCGCTTCGTCAGAAGCTGCCGAGCCTAGAGATCGCGCGGCGAACCGAGCTCTCGCGGAAGACCATCAAGAGGTATCTGAGAGTAGGCACGATCGAGCCGAATTTCTCGGTGCCCGAGCGACCGAGCAAGATCGATCCCTTTGCTGACAAGCTCGCCGGCTGGCTGAAGACAGAGTCCGCGAAGTCGCGCTAGCAACGCCGGCCCCTGACGCATCTGCATGCCGACCTCGTAGCGATCGGCTACACCACTTAGCGTAATCGCG
>NZ_JALZ01000042.1 GCF_000521785.1 Roseivivax halodurans JCM 10272 | reverse complement strand
TCATGCGCCTGAGCCGCGAGAAGTAGCTCTCGGCAAGATTGGTATGCGTGCCGTCCCGGCTGTAGGCCTCCGAGTGATTGACCCGGCGCATGTCGAAGTCCGGTTCGAGACGGTCCCAGTGCGTGACCTCATCGGCCGAGACGATCGTTCCTGGCGCCACGCTCTTCCTTGCGAACTCAAGCGCTTGGGCTTCACCGAAGAATGAGCGTGTCAGTGTCCGACCGCCGCGCTGCCGTAGCACGACCACCACGCGGCGCTTGTCGCTACGGTTCGCCAGCAGCCGTCGATCAACGCGCTTCTCCCGTTCGTTGGCGGGTCGGACATGTCCACCGAAGGCCGCCCCATCCATCTCGACCTCTCCCTCAAGTTGCACCTCCCGCGTCTCCGCCGCCAGCGCCTCCCGCAGCTTGTGCATGAGCACGAAGGCTGTCTTGTGCTGGACGTCGAGATCCCAGGACAGCTACACCGCCGACAGGCCCTTCGAGGCGTTCACGAACAGGCAGATCGCGCCGAGCAGATCAACGAAGGTTAGCTTGCGTGAGGCGAAGATCGTGCCGGAGGTCACGCTGAACTGGCGATAGCAGGCAGCGCACTTGAACCGTCGCCTGGTGGTCACCTCGTAGATATCCATGCAGCCGCAGAGAGGGCAGACCGGAGCTCCCTCCGTATCCGGCCAGCGCAGGCGGCAGAACCGCCGATACGCGACCTCTTCCCCCTCCGAATAGATCGCTCTAAGCGATAGGGTTCGGGCCGCCGCCGAGAGCAGGAAGTGCTGAGCCATCGTCGCCTCGCAAAGCGAATGATGTTCACACTATGTTCTCGCTCCGCCTTAAAAGCAAGGCTTGGTGCATCTGCTACCTAAGACCGGAGAAGCGCGTCGCGCATTCGGCCGTTGAAGGTGAGGAGGGATCAGCATTCGATCCGGGGGATCGAATGCCCCGATGGAACCAGATCCCGTTCTGCATCGGCTTTCCCGGCGCGATGAAATGCCAGGGCACGCCGGTCTTCTGCGTCCATTCGAGCATGGCGTTCGAGGTGAATTCCGTGCCTTGGTCGCTGACGATCATGTCGGGCGAGCCGCGGGTGGCAACGAGGCCAGACAGCTCCCGAGCCACTCTGCGCCCGCTGATGGACGTGTCGACGACGGCCGCCAGGCATTCCTTGGTGACGTCGTCGTTCACGGTCAGGATGCGCAGGCGCCGTCCGGACGTGCGCTGGTCATGCACGAAGGCGACCGACCAGCGGGCGTTCGGCACGGCCTCCACGAGGAGGGAGGGCGCGTGCCAGTGGCCTTCTTGCGCGCCCGCCTGCGCTTCGCCGACAATCCCTCCTCGCGATAGATGCACTCGGTTCGCTTGCGGTTCTGCACGAGGCCTTCCTGGCGCAGCAGAACGTGGAGCCGCCGATAGCCGAACCGCCGGCGTTCCCCGGCAAGGCCGCGCATACGATCCCGGAGCGCGGCATCCTCGGGCCGCCGGGCGCAATACCGGATCATCGACCGATCGGCGCCAATGAGATGACACGCCGTTCTTCGCTACAATCGGTCCCCCGGACCGTTCACTGACCGCCTCACTGTCCAGCATTGCATCCGCATATAGCCGCTTGAGCTTGGCGTTCTCCTCCTCGAGCGCCTTTAGCCGCTTCACGTCGGACACATCCAGCCGCCATAGCGGCTCTTCCAGGAATAGAACGTCGCGCTGCTGATCCCGCGCCTGCGGCAGACGTCAGCAGTCTTCGCGCCCGCTTCCTGCTCCCGCAGAATCGCGATGATCTGCTCTTCGCTGAACTTCGATCTCTTTATCTTCCGGTCCTCTTATTGGGCCAAATTCTATCGTCAGATGGAAGGAAAATCGGGGGTCACAGCAACGGCTCCAAAGCATGAAGTTCCTGCGAAACTCACGGAGGGTGGAGCAATTCACCGGAACGAGAACGATCGAAGCTCTCCGGATAAAGCTCTCGCTGGCCTGACCAGTCGCGCGAGGGCATGAGCCTGCAGCCTATGGATCGGACATCGCGAGTGTCTACTGATGCATGGCGCTGACCGAAGGATTGACGCCGCAGAGCGTCGATCAACGTGCGAGTGGCTGGCCATCACACATCGCTGTTCTCACGATCACACGGACAGCGAAGCAGAGCAGCACACTTTTCAAAAAAGGTCAGTAGATCTGTGACGGCCCACCCGATGGACAGTACCTGCCGACGCATCGCCCTGCCCTCCGGCTTTCACCCGTTCCTTACCTCGACAGAACCCGTCCCGATCGGCGCCATTGGCAATGCACCGCCTGTTCCGAAGGCTTCCCGGCGCAACAAGGCTCTAAGGGCTTGACCCACGCCGCATGATGCAGTTCGATAATGTTGAAATGAATTCCGCATAGTGGAACTGGGAGGAGACCTATGACGAAATTGATGAAGTATGCCCTTGTTGGCGCGCTGATGTTTGGCGCGGGCACCGCGAGCGCGCAGCAGCTCTTTGTGGGCGAGGCCGGGCCGAATCGCGGCGCACGTGGCGAATCGCTCAACTTTTTCGCCGAGCAGGTCGAGGAGCTGTCCGGCGGCGACCTGTCGCTGAACATCCAGTGGGGCGGCGCCCTCTTCAAGGCGGACGCGGCGCTGTCCGGCATCGCCGATGGCGTGGCCGACATGGGCACGATCATCGCCGTGTACTTCCCGCAGGAAATGGCACCCTACCGCATCGCGGACATGCCGCTCGAGAATTCCGACGCCTGGGTCGGCATGAAGGCCACCGACGAGATCATGCGGGGCAACGAGAGCATCCAGCAGCACCTCGCATCGCAGAACCTCGTCTATCTCGGCACCTTCACGACCTCGGCCGTCCATATCGGCTGCAAGGGCGCCGCGATCCGGTCGGTCGAGGATATCGACGGCCTCAAGATCCGCGGCGTGGGCGCCTATGGCGACACCTTCGGCGACATGGGGGCGAACCTCGTGCCGATGGCGATCTACGACGCCTATCAGGGCCTCGACAGCGGGCTGATCGACTGCTCGCAAACCTATTCCTACGCGACCGCCGCGCTGAAGCAGCAGGAAGTCATCGACAGCTACACGCTGCTGAACTGGGGCCAGACCGGCGCGCTCGGCGTCTTCATGAACAAGGACGCCTTCGACCGGCTCGATCCCGAGGCGCAGGAGATCCTGCTGGAGGCCGGCAAGAGCATGTCCGACGAGCTGGGCCGCCTGATCACCGCCGACAACGAAGCGGCGATCGAGACCATGCGCGAGGCCGGCGTCGAGATCATCGAACTTCCCGCGGAGGAGCGTCAGAAGCTCGTCGAGGGCGGCAAGAAGTACATCGACGAATGGGTCGAGCAGGTGTCCGGCATGGGTCTCGACGGCGAGGCGATCCTCGAGGAGTACCGGTCGCTGCTCGATACATACACTCAGGAACGGGACGCACAGGGCTATCCCTGGGAGCGCGAGGAGGGCTGACCGGCCCTCCGTGAATGCCGCGCGCCGGGCGACCGGCGCGCGGCCCGACCACCGCCCCTTTCCCCTCATTTTCCGCGAGGTGCCCCATGCTGCGCCGTGTCGAGCGACTGCTGGTCGATCTGTCCGTGGTTTCCGTCCTCGGGCTTGGCTTCCTGATCACGCTTTCGGTGATCCTTCGCGCCGTCTTCAACTCAGGCGTGCCCGACGCCATCGTCATGGTGCGCGAGCTCATGGTCGCGGCGGTGATCCTGCCGCTGGCCGCGACCACCGCGCAGCGGGCGCATATCGTGGTCGAGTTCGTGTCGAACCGGTTGCCGCCGCGCGGACGCGACGCGCTGATTGTCTTCGGGACGTTCTTCGGCCTGCTGGCCCTGGCGCCGCTGATCTGGGCCGGCTGGCGCGAGATGACGCATGCGCTCACCTCCGGCGGATACTTCTTCGGCGACCTCAATCTGCCGAAATGGCCGGGGCGCGTGATCTTCCTGATCGGCATCTCGTTCTGCTGGATCCGCCTTGCTCTCATGCTCGTCCACGACCTGAGCGCGATGCGCCGGGGCGAGCCGCTGGCCGAAACCGGCCACGGACCGGAGGTCTAAACGATGGACGGAACTCTCGTCGGCCTCGTCGCCTTCGCCGCGGTCATCCTGCTGCTCGGCTTGCGGGTGCCCATCGCCTTCGCCCTTGCGGCGGTCGCGAGCATCGGCACCTTCGTGATCTTCGCCTTCCGGACCGGAACCTTCATGCCCGAGCGGGCCGTCACGCCCACGACGAGCCTGGTCTTCTCGAATTCCTTCGACCTGATCCATTCCTACGATCTGTCGATGATCCCGCTCTTCGTGGCGCTGGGTCACATCGCCTACCGGGCCGAGATCACCACCAAGATCTACCATGCCGCCCGCGTCTGGCTGGCCTCGGTGCCGGGCGGGGTGGCGATGGCCTCGGTCATGGGCTGCGGCGGCTTCTCGGCGATCACCGGGTCCTCCATCGCATGCGCCTCGACCATGGGGCGCATCTGCTCGCCCGAGATGCTGCGGATGGGCTACGACAAACGGCTGGCGACGGCTTCTGTCGCTGCGGGCGGGACGCTCGGTTCGCTGATCCCGCCGTCGGTCCTCTTCATCATCTACGGCATCTTCACCGAGACCTCGATTTCCGCGCTCTTCCTGGCGGGGATCATCCCGGGGATCCTGTCGCTCGCGGGCTTCGTGCTGGTGATCTACATCTGGGTGCGGCGCGATCCCGCGGCGGCCCCGGCCTTCACCGGCACGATCACCGGGCGCGAGCGGCTCCAGGCCGCCATCGATGCCTGGCCGGCCGTGGTTCTCTTCGTCATCATCGTGGGCGGCATCTACGGCGGAATCTTCACGGCGACAGAGGCTGCCGCGGTCTGTGTCTCCGCGGCGCTGGTGATCGGTTTCGCGCAGCGCAAGCTGACATTCTCCGCACTTTGGGAGAGCCTCCGCGAGACGGCCGTGCAGACCACCTCGATCTTCTTCATCGCCGCCGGCGCGAAGATCTTCGTGGCTTTCATCGCCCTGACCGGCGTCGCCTCGGAGATCGTCGGCTACGTGACCGAGGCGGACCTGTCGGTCGTCATGGTGCTCGTCTCGATCGCCGTCATCTACCTGGTGCTGGGCATGTTCCTCGATCCCATTGGGATCATGGTGCTCACGCTCCCTCTGATGGTGCCCTTCGTCGAGAGCTACGGCTGGGACCTGATCTGGTTCGGCGTGGTGGTCGTCAAGCTGCTTGAGATCGGACTGATCACGCCGCCTGTCGGGCTGAACGTCTTCGTCATTTCGGGGGTCGTCGGCAAGGAGGTCCCGATCGACCGCATCTTCTCGGGTATCCTGCGGTTCCTGAGCGTCGACGTGATCGTTCTGGCCCTCATCATGGCCTTCCCGATCCTGTCGCTGCTCATTCCCACCTCGATGTGAGACCCGCCATGCAGGACATCTCCGAGATCCAGAGCCCGCCCGAACCCGAGACCGACCGCCGCTTCGCGACGACGCTGGCGCGGGGCCTCGCCGTCCTGCGCGCCTTCCGGCCCTCCGACGACGGCCTCGGCAACGCGGAAATCTCGCAGCGGACGGGGCTGCCGAAGTCGACCGTCTCGCGGCTGACCTTCACGCTGCAGGCCCTCGGCTACCTCAACCACGCGCAGCGGCACGACCGCTACCGGCCCGGTCCGGCGCTGCTGGCCCTGGGAAACGTGGCCTCGTCCTCGATCTCGTTCGTGGAGCTTGCGGGGCCCATCATGCAGCGCGCCGCGGACGAGACCGGTACGCTGTCGCTGCTGCTCGTGCGCGACGACCGCAAGCTGCTGATCGTGAAGACATGGCGGCCGCGTGATGTCTCCTCTCTCTGGCTGGAGGTGGGGCACCGCGTGCCGTTCCACGGCTCCTCCTCGGGGCACGCGCTGCTCGCGTCGCTGTCCGAGACGGCCTTCGAGGGTGCGGTGGACCGGATCGCCGGCGACCGCGGGCTGACGCGCGAGCGCGCCGGCGAGATCCGGCTAGAGGCCTGGGGCCAGCTGCTGGCGCAGGGCTTCGTCATCACCGACCCGGCCGAATATTTCGCACCGAGCATCCACGCTGTTGCCCGGCCCTTCCAGTCGCGCGACCTGTCCGAGCCGGTGATCTTCACCTGCGGGGCCATGCCGAAGGACCTGAGCGTCGAGCGGATGCGCGACGATGTGGGGCCCCGGCTCAACGCCGCGGTCCAGGAACTCGAGCGGATCATGGGCCAGCGGTCGACCCTGACGATGCGCGGATGAAAACGCGTCGCCGCGGCGGCGAATGAACTATGCGGCGGAAGCGCCGCTTGATGAGAGGGAGGAACGACCCGTGACGCACCCGGTCTCCTACGAAGTCGAGGACGGCATCGCCGTCATCACCATCGACAACCCGCCCGTGAACGCGCTGGGTCGCGCCGTGCGGCAAGGGCTTTGCGACGCGATGGACCGATTGGCGGACGATCCGCAGGCGCAGGCCGCCCTGATACTCGGCGCCGGCAAGCTCTTCATCGGCGGGGCCGACATCTCGGAATTCGGCAAGCCGCCGAAGGATCCGTGGCTGCCCGAGGTCGTGCAGCGGATCGAGGACAGCCCCAAGCCCGTTGTCGCCGCCATTCAGGGCGCGGCTCTCGGGGGTGGTCTCGAGGTGGCGCTCGGCGCGCATTACCGGGTCGCCATGAAAGGCGCGAAGCTGGGCCTGCCAGAGGTGAACCTGGGCATCATCCCGGGCGCTGGCGGCACCCAGCGCACGCCACGGCTGATCGGCGTCGCCGCGGCGCTCGACATCATTCCCGCCGGCGGAACTGTCCCTGCCGAGCAGGCCGTCGAGCTCGGCCTCGCCGACAGGCTGGCCGAGGGCGATCCGCGCGAGGCGGGCCTCGCCTATGCGCGCGAGCTGGTGACGGCCGGCGCCGGGACCCGTCCGGTCGGGCAGATGCCCTGCCCAGATCACGACACCGTTGCGCTGGAAGCCGCCCGTAAGACCTGGTCCAAGAAGAACCGCGGCGAGGTGGCGCGCCTCGCCTCGATCGACGCGGTCGAGGCCGCCACCCGCATGCCCATCGCCGCGGGCATCACCGAGGAGCGTCGCATCTTCTCGGAGATGATGGACACGCCCCAGCGCGCCGGGCTGATCCATGCCTTCTTCATCGAGCGCAAAGTCTTCCAGCTGCCCGAGCTCGACGGTGTCGCGCCGCGCGAGGTCTCGCAACTGGGTGTGATCGGTGGCGGCACGATGGGCGCGGGCATCGCCACCGCGGCCCTGCTTCGCGGGCTCGACGTGACGCTGATCGAGCGCGACGACGCCGCCGCGGAGAAAGCCGCCGCCACGATTTCGCGAAACCTCGAAGGCGCGGTGAAGCGCGGCAAGCTCGACGGCGGCACGCGCGATGCGATCCTCTCGGACGCCTTCCGCACCGCTGCGGATTACGGCGCGCTCGCCCGCGCCGATCTCGCCATCGAGGCGGTGTTCGAGGACATGGACGTCAAGAAGCAGGTCTTCGCCGAACTCGACCGGGTGATGAAGCCGGGCGCGGTGCTGGCGACCAACACCTCGTATCTCGACGTGACCGAGATCGCCGCGTCGGTGTCGCGGCCGTCGGACGTGATCGGCCTGCACTTCTTCTCGCCGGCCCACGTCATGAAGCTGCTCGAGGTCGTCGTGCCCGAAAGCACCGCGCCCGACGTCATTGCGACGGCCTTCGCGCTGGCCAAGCGCCTCGGCAAGACCGCCGTGCGCGCCGGGGTCTGCGACGGCTTCATCGGCAACCGCATCCTTTCCAAGTACCGCGCCGCCGCCGACCGCATGGTCCTCGCCGGGGCGAGCCCCTACCAGGTGGACCGCGCGGTGAAGGCCTTCGGCTGGCCGATGGGCCCCTACGAGATGGGCGACCTTGCCGGGCTCGACATCGGCTACGCCACCCGCCAGCGCCGCGCCGCAACGCGCGATCCGCGCGATATCGTCCCGACCTGGGCCGACGCGCTCTACCACCTCGGCCGCCACGGTCAGAAGACCGGGCGCGGCTACTACATCTACGAAGAGGGCAAGCGCGGCGGGGCGGAGGATCCCGAAGTCCTCGAGCTCATCGACAAGGCTCGCGCCGAGCACGGCGTCACCCCGCGCGACTTCACCGACGAGGAGATCCAGCGCCGCTACATGGCCGCGCTGGTGAACGAGGCCGCCAGAGTTCTCGAGGAGGGCATCGCCCGCCGTCCGCTCGACGTCGACGTGACGTTCCTCCACGGCTACGGCTTCCCGCGCTGGCGCGGCGGCCCGATGTTCTGGGCGGATGAGACCGGGCTTCCGGCACTGCTCGGCGACATCGAAGACTATGCCCGCGAGGATGATTTCTTCTGGCAGCCCGCCCCGCTCCTCAAGCGGCTCGTCTCCGAAAACAGCAACTTCGCCAGCCTCAACGGCTAGGAAGGAGGACAGATGTCCGATCCCGTCATCGTCTCCGTCGCCCGCACCGCCATCGGCAAGGCGGGTCGCGGCAGCTTCAACATCACCCACGGCGCGGCGATGTCCGGCCACGCGGCGAAACACGCCGTGGACCGCGCCGGCATCGACCCCGCGCTCATCGAGGACTCGATCTGGGGCTGCGGCTACCCGGAATACGTCAGCGGCGGCAACATCGCCCGTCAGGCGGTGATCCGGGCCGGCCTTCCCGTCTCGGTCGCCGGCACGACGGTGAACCGCTTCTGCGCCAGCGGCCTTCAGGCCATCGCGATGGGCGGCCACATGATCACCTCCGAAGGCGCGAAGGCGGTGCTGGTCGGCGGCGTCGAGAGCATCAGCCTCGTGCAGCCCCCGCCGCGCAACTCGCGCGATCCGTGGATCGAGGAGGTCAAGCCCGACCTCTACCTGCCGATGATCGACACCGCCGACATCGTCGCCGAGCGCTACGGCATCAGCCGCGAGGCGCAGGACGAACTCGGCTACCAGAGCCAGATGCGCACGGCGGCCGCGCAGGAGGCGGGCCGCTTCGAAGACGAGATCGTACCGATGGAGGTCACCAAGGTGGTCAAGGACAAGGAGACCGGCGAGGTCTCCGAGGTCGCCGCGACCATCGCTCAGGACGAGTGCAACCGGCCCTCCACCACGCTCGAGGCGCTGCAAAAGCTTCAGCCCGTCCGCGGAGAGGGCAAGTGGATCACCGCCGGGAACGCCTCGCAGCTCTCCGACGGGGCGGCGGCGCTCGTCATGATGGACGCGCGCGAGGCCGAGCGTGCTGGTCTCGAGCCCTTAGGGCGCTTCCGCGGCTTCGCCGTCGCCGGCTGCGAGCCCGACGAGATGGGCATCGGCCCGGTCTTCGCCGTACCCCGCCTGCTCGAGCGGGCCGGCCTGACCGTGGACGACATCGACCTGTGGGAGCTCAACGAGGCCTTCGCCTCGCAGGCGATCTACTGCCGCGACCGGCTCGGCATCGACAACGACCGGCTCAACGTCGACGGCGGCTCGATCGCCGTGGGCCATCCCTTCGGCATGACCGGCGCGCGGATGACGGGTCACCTGCTGATCGAGGGACGCCGCCGCGGAGCGAAGCTCGGCGTCGTGACGATGTGCGTCGGCGGCGGCCAGGGCGCCGCCGGCCTGTTCGAGATTTTCTGAGGAGGGAGGGACACATGGATCTCACCTATACCGACGACCAGAAGGCGTTCCGCGACGAGGTCCGGACCTTCCTGAACGACAAGCTGCCCTCGCGTCTGTCCGGCAAGGTTGCGTCTGGCAAGCGCCTGACCAAGGCCGATTACGAGGAATGGCACGCCATCCTGAACGAACGCGGCTGGCTCGGCGTCACCTGGCCAGCCGAGTTCGGCGGCACCGGCTGGGACGCCGTGCAGCGCCACATCTTCGAGGAGGAGACCACCCGCGCCCACGCCCCGCGCATCGTGCCGTTCGGGCTCAACATGCTCGGGCCGGTGCTGATGAAGTACGGCTCCAAGGCGCAGCAGGACCACTACCTGCCGCGGATCCTCAACAGCGACGACTGGTGGTGCCAGGGCTACTCGGAGCCGGGGGCGGGCTCGGACCTCGCCGCGGTCAAGACGACGGCGGTGCGCGAGGGCGACCACTACATCGTCAACGGGCAGAAGACCTGGACGACGCTCGGGCAGTACGCGAACATGATCTTCTGCCTCGTGCGCACCTCCAAGGAGGGCAAGCCGCAGGAAGGCATCAGCTTCCTCCTGATCGACATGGACAGCCCCGGCGTCGAGGTCCGTCCCATCGTGCTGATCGACGGCGAGGCCGAGGTCAACGAGGTCTGGCTGCAGGACGTGAAGGTCCCGGCCGAGAACCTCGTCGGCGAAGAGAACAGAGGCTGGACCTACGCCAAGTACCTGCTGACCCACGAGCGCACCAACATCGCCGGCGTCGGTTTCGCGACGACGGCGCTCGAGAACCTGCGGCGCATCGCCGGGCTCGAGCAGTCGAGCGGCAAGCCGTTGATCGAGAACCCGTTCTTCGCGGCCAAGCTCGCGCAGGTCGAGATCGACCTGATGGCGATGGCGACGACCAACCTGCGCACAATCGCCGCCGCAGCGGCGGGCCAGGCGCCGGGGGCGGAAAGCTCCATGCTCAAGATCAAGGGCACCGTCATCCGCCAGGAGATCAACGCGTTGACGCGCCGGGCCGTCGGCCCCTACGCCCTGCCCTTCGTCTCGGAGGCGCTGGACGAGGGATCGAACGTCGATCCCGTCGGGCCGGACTACGCCCTGCCCGCGACGCAGGCCTATTTCAACAACCGAAAGCTTTCGATCTACGGCGGCTCCAACGAAGTGCAGCGCCAGATCATCTCGAAGGCAATCCTGGAGCTTTGACATGAATTTCCAGCTGACCGAAGAACGTCAGATGCTGCAGGACAGCCTGCGGCGCTACCTCGCCGACACAGTGTCGCCCGAGATGCTGGCCGAGGCCACCGAGAGCGAGGCGGGCCATTCCGAGACGCTCTGGAGCGGGCTGGCCGAGATGGGCGTGATCGGCGCGCTCTTCTCCGAGCACGACGGCGGCTTCGGCGGCGCGGGCTTCGACCTCGCCGTCGTCTTCGAGGAGACCGGCCGCGCCGGCGCGTTCGAGCCGCTCGTGGCCTCGGGCGTGCTCGCGGGCGGGCTCATCGCCGCGCGGGGCAGCGAGGCGCAGAAGGCGCGCGTGGAGGACATCATCGGCGGTGCGATCCTCGGCTTCGCCCATTCCGAGCCCGGCGCGCGCTACGATCTCGACCATGTCGAGACCAAGGCCACAAAGGATGGGGCCGGCTGGCGCCTCGATGGCCGCAAGACGGTTGTGGAGCATGCCGGCGCGGCGGAGGCCTTCGTCGTCTCGGCTCGCACCGGGGGCGAGACGCGGGACGCAGAGGGCATCTCGCTCTTCCTAGTGCCCGCCGATGCGCCGGGCCTGACAACCCGCGACTACCCGCTGAACGGCGGGGGACGTGCCGGCGAGGTGACGCTCGAGGGCGTTTCCCTGCCCGGGGACGCGCTGATCGGCGCGGAGGGAGACGCCTTCCCGGCCATCGAGGAGGCCGCCGCCCGCGCCACCTGCGCGATCTGCGCCGAGGCGCTCGGCCTGATGGAGTCGATCCGCGCCCTGACCGTCGATTACCTCAAGCAGCGCAAGCAGTTCGGCCAGCCCATCGGCAAGTTCCAGGCGCTGCAGCACCGCATGGCGGACGTGCTGATCGAGATCGAGCAGGCCCGCTCGGCCGTCATCAACCTGGCCGGTCATCTGGCCGCCGACCGCGTCACCCGCGAGCGGCATGTCAGCGCGACCAAGAACCTGATCGGCCGCGCAGGCCGGCTGGTGGTCGAAGAGGCGATCCAGCTCCATGGCGGCATCGGCATGACCGAGGAATACGCGCTCGGGCACCTCGCCAAGCGCCTGACCATGGTCGATCACCGCTTCGGCGACACCGACCACCATCTCGAGCGCTTCATCCGGCTGAGCGCGGCCTGAGTGATGGCGCTGATCGAGAACGAGACCGGGGCGCAGCGCACGCTGGGCTACGTGCTGGACGTGGCGCAAGGCGACGGCCGGGCGCGCTGCTTCCTCGACGTGACCGAAGCGCATGCGAACCGGCACGGCGTGCTGCATGGCGGGATCGCGGTGATGATCCTCGACAACGCCATGGGCGCGACCGGCAGCCTGACGGTGGACGACACCGGGCGCGCGCCGTTTCTCACCATCTCGATGGCGACCAACTTCGTCGGCCCCGCCCATGTGGGCCAGCGGATCACCGCGACCGGTCGGGTCACGGGCGGCGGTCGGTCGCTCCTGTTCATCGAGGCCCGGCTCGAGGCGGACGATGGCGCGCTGATCGCCACCGCAACGGGCGTCTTCAAGCGCGTGCCGCGCGACCGCATGGAGCAGGGAGGCGACGCATGAGCCTCGCACGCATCGAGGATCGCGGCGACCGACTTGTCGTGGTGAACGACAACGCCGCCCGCCGCAACGCGCTCTCGGACGACCTCTACGCGGCGCTGTCCGATGCGATTGAGCTCGCCCGGGAGCCGCACATCGCATCCGTGACGCTCTGGGGCGCGGGCGGTTTCTTCTGCGCGGGGGGCGATCTCAACCTCCTCGCAACGCGGCGCGAGTTGCCCGAGGCCGAGCGCCACGCCCGGATCGAGGCGCTGCATGATCTCGTCCGCGGCATCCGCGGCTCGCCAGTGCCGTGGATCGCCGCCGTCGAGGGGGGGCGCGGCTGGAGCCGGAGCCTCGCTCGCCTTTGCCTGCGACTTCGTCGTGGCGGCACGCGGCGCGCAGGTGACGGCGGCCTATGTCCGCGCCGGGCTCACGCCCGATGGCGGTCTCAGCGCGATGCTGACCGAGCGGCTGCCGAAAGCGCTGGTGTCCGAGATGCTGCTGCTCGGCGCGCCCGTCGCAGCCGAGCGGCTGGCCGAGCTCGGCGCGATCAACGGACTTTGCGATCCGGGCGAGGCCCTAACCGCGGCAATGGACCTCGCGAGCCGCATCGCGGCCGGACCCGCCGCCGCTCAATCGCGGATCAAGGCGCTGATCGCCAGCGCCGAGGACACGCCCTTCGCCGCCCAGCTCGATGCCGAGCGGGACGCCATGGCAACGGCCGTCGCCGGTCCCGAGGCGCGGGAAGGCATCGGCGCCTTCCTCGAGAAGCGCCGCCCAGACTTCGCCGCGCTCCGGGGCACGTCATGACCCCCGCGGACCCGGCCCTCGCAACCCCGCTGACGCGGCGCTTCGGACTGCGCCTGCCCGTCGTTGCCGGCGGTCTCATGTGGCTTTCGGATGCCGAATACTGCGCCGCCGCGGCGCGCGCGGGTCTGCTGCCCTTCATAACCGCCGCGAGCTTTCCCGAGCCCGCCGACCTCAGAGCCGAGATCGCCCGCTGCCGCGAGCTGGCGGGCGGCAGGCCCTTCGGCGTGAACGTCTCGATGCTGCCCAAGCTGGTGCCGGGAGAGAAGACCGGGGACGTCTTCCGCCTGATCATCGACGAGGGCATCGAGGTGGTCGAGACCTCGGGCCGCAACCCCGAGCCCTACGTGCCGCTGCTGAAGGACGCGGGCGTCACGATCCTCCACAAGGTGCCTTCGGTGCGGTTCGCCGTGAAGGCCGAGAGCGTCGGAGTCGACATGGTCGCCATCGTCGGCGCCGAATGCGGCGGCCACCCCGGCATGGATCTGGTCGGCTCGATGGTGAACCTGTCGCTGGCCGAGCGGCGGCTGACCGTGCCCTACCTGATCGGCGGCGGCATCGGCAGCGGCGCGCAGATCGTCGCCGCCCTAGCGACCGGGGCGGCGGGCGTCGTCATGGGCACGCGCTTTCTCGCCTCTGCCGAACTTAATGCCCACGACGGCTACAAGAACGCGCTCGTCGCCGCGAGCGAGCGGGACACGGCGCTCACCATGTCGAGCGTGCGCAATACCATCCGCACGCTGAAGAACGAGACGACCGAGATCGTCGCCCGGCTCGAGCGGGAGACACCCGATATCGGGATCGAAGAGCTGATGCCTCATGTGTCGGGCCGCATCGGCCGGGAGGCGTACCGGTCGGGGGACACATCGCACGGAATGCTCTCGGCGGGACAGGCGCTCGGCTTCGTCGACCGCTCCGAGCCGTTCGCCGCCATTGCCGCCGCGCTCGAGGAGGAAGCCCAGACCGCGCTCGCACGATTGCGACCCGCACCCGCAGGGGAGGAATGACCGAGATGACCGACTTCACACGTATTCACCAGATGATCGAGCCGCATGTCGCGGACCGCCCGGAGGCTATCGCGCTCGTCGACACCGACGGCACCGCGGTGAATTGGCGGGGCTACGCAACGTTGATCGACGAAGGCGCGGACTTGTTCGCTCGCAACGGCGTCGAACCGGGCGACCGCGTGCTGGTGGTGGCCGAGAACTGCCTCGCCGTCGCGGTCGCGGTCATGGCGGCGAGCCGGCTCAATGCCTGGGCGGTGCCGGTGAACGCGCGCATGTCGGCGGACGAGATCGCGCGCATCGCCGCCCATGCCGAGCCGCGCCTGACGCTCTACACCAGCCATGTCTCGAAGGAGGCCGCGACGCACGCCGAGGCGGCGGGCGCGTCCCTCGTGGAGACCGGTTTCGGCGCGGTTCACCTGGCTGCAACGGAGAGCGGCGCCGGTGAGCCCGTCGAGGAGGGCAACGGTCAGGTCGCGGTGATCCTCTACACCACGGGCACGACCGGCGACCCCAAGGGCGTGATGCTGACCCACGGCAACCTGATCTTCGCGGCGCATGCTTCGCGCGACCTGCGGGACCTGACGGCGGCGGACCATGTCTACGGCGCGCTGCCGCTCACGCATGTGTTCGGAATGGCCTCCATGCTGATGGCCTCGGCGCTCACCGGCTGCACGGTCGAGCTGGCTCGCCGCTTCTCGGCCGAGGCCCTCTACCAGGCTCTCGGACGCGGCGCGACGGTCGTGCCGGCGGTGCCGCAGATGCATGCGCTCTTGATGTCCTACGCGGCCGAGAACGGCCATGCACGGCTGGGTTCCGACCGCCTGCGCTACGTCTCGTCCGGCGCCGCGCCGCTCGATCCCGCTTGGAAGCGCAAGGCCGAGGCCTTCTACGGCCTGCCGCTGCAGAACGGCTACGGCATGACCGAAACGACGGCGGGCGTCTCGGGCACGCGGAACGCGATCGGCGATCCCGACATCTCGGTCGGTCCGCCCCTGCCCGGCGTCGAGATCCTTCTCGACAAGAGCGTCGGGAACGAGCCCGGCGTTGGCGAGGTGCAGACCCGCGGGCCGCACATCATGAAGGGCTATTTCCGCAATCCCGAGGCGACCGCGCAGGCGATCACCAGCGACGGTTTCATGCGCACCGGCGATCTCGGCCGGATCGACGCCGAGGGGCGCCTGCACATTGTCGGCCGCTCCAAGGAACTCATCATCCGTGGCGGTTTCAACGTCTATCCGCCCGAGGTCGAGGCGGCGCTCAACGACCACCCCGCGGTGGTGCAATGCGCGGTGATCGGGCGAACGGTGCAGGGCGACGAGGAAGTGCTGGCCTTCTGCCAGATCACATCCCCGGGCGCCGCGACCACTGAGGAGCTCGCGGACTATGTGGCGAGCCGGCTCACCGGCTACAAGCGTCCGTCCCGCATCCTGATCGTCGACGCGTTGCCTGCGGCTGCGACGGGCAAGATCCTCAAGCACAGACTCCTGACCCACTTCGCGGGAAGATTGGGACAGCACGCGTGATCAAGGAGCGGAACGGCGCCGCTAGAAGGGCTCAGAGCGGAGAGGGTTGTGAAAGCTGCGCATCAGCGGCGTCAGTGGGGACGATGCATGACAGAATGGGCGAAGACAGGGCCTAGTGACTGCTGTTGAAGGTTTGATTACACGCTTGAGAGGAATGAGCCCGCATCCTCAACGGGCGCCGGCCAACGCCGCCGATGACCTCGGCGTCACGTGGATCGAGGAGGTCGCTGGGTGTCGAGCGGTGGTCAGGTGCTCCGCCCGCTCGCGCGTGGAACGTTCCATCAGACGGAGTCCGCCACAACCCTCACTCCCGAAGCGGCCACTCTCACTATCAGGGGCCAGCTGGTAGGATCGGACATGGTTTCACGCAGCTGTTCGTTCTCTTTCCTCAGCCGCTGCGCCACACCGGTCTGCACCGCGCAGATTTCCTGGCGCGAGTGGTCACGGCTGGAGCATGGCACCTTATGTTGGGCCGCTCTCGCGTTCTTCTGCAGTCTTTGGATGCCGGGCGCTTGCGTTAAACCCATTTCATCGGCCCGCCGCGTGTCGGCGGCGGGCCTGCCTCCCCGAGCGTGGGGGAGCGTTGTCAGCCCTGGCTCGGGATCCCGCCTACGACGGGTTCGGTTGGAGTGGGGCTGAGCCATGAGTACAACAGGCCTCCCAACGCGCCGCCGATGATCGGTGCAAGCCAGAACATCCAGAGCTGCCCGATCGCCCAGCCTCCCGCGAAGAGCGCCGGTCCGGTGCTGCGGGCCGGATTGACCGAGGTGTTCGTGACCGGGATGCTGATCAGGTGGATCAAGGTCAGGCCGAGCCCAATCGCCAGCGGCGCAAACCCGACCGGTGCTCGACCGTGGGTGGTGCCCATGATGATGAAGAGGAACATCATGGTGAGCACGACCTCGATCAGGAAGGCGGACGTCATCGAGTAGCCGCCTGGGCTGTGAGCTCCGTAGCCGTTGGCTGCGAACCCGCCCGCCGCGTCGAACCCCTCAGCGCCGCTGGCAATGACGTAGAGCACCAAGGCTCCGAGGACCGCTCCTGCGACCTGGGCGACGATGTAGGGCGCGATCCCCGAGGCGGGAAAACGCCCGCCCGCCGCAAGGCCGATCGTTACTGCAGGATTGAGGTGACAGCCCGAAACGTGTCCGATCGCATAGGCCATCGTCAATACGGTCAGCCCGAACGCCAACGAGACGCCGAGCAATCCTATACCCACCTCCGGGAACGCTGCGGCAAGAACCGCCGCACCGCACCCCCCGAAGGTCAACCAAAATGTTCCGATGAGTTCTGCAGCAAATTTCTTCAGGTTTTCCATGCCCGTCTCCATGCGGGATAGCCGGCCGCCAATCCTCGGCCCGCTCGGAGATTGCACGAGCTTGGAATATGTCGGTAGCTTTTTCACGAGGGTGGCCAGCAGAGCGTATTATCGGCTCTGTGAACGAAGCTCAGCACCGGGACAGCGGTGACGATCGGCACCTCTCGTTCGGTGCCGATGTCGCGTCAGCGTAGAGATCTCGGATGTGGAGCGTCAAAGAAACCGGAGCAGTTTGCTGACGCAGCGGGGCCTCCCGTAACCGTGACAAGCACGCTCACCGCGGCCGCCGAACGGGTGTTCGATCCGTACGGCTACTTGGCCACGTGCATGGACCGGCTGACCTAGGCCGCGTAGCCTCGAGGGGAGCGACGCGCGCTCGTCGCCGAGCCGCAAGAGCCCGGCGCTGCGGCAGAGTTCATGCCTCGGAATGCGCGAGCCCGGCGCAGGCACTTTCGTCGCCGCCGCAGCAATCCTCGAGCAGGAAGCGCACCAGCCCGTTCACCGCATCGAACCGGGGGGCGTATCGAACTTCGCGATGCTGCCGCTCGGTACTGACCAATCCCGCCCGTTTCAGCGTGGCGAGATGACCGGACAGGGTTGACGGCTTGAGGTCGAGGATCCTGCCGATCTCCATCGCCGGCGTACCCCCGGGGCCGCGCTGCACCAGCAGGCGGAAGATCGTCAGTCGGGTGTCGTGAGCAAGGGCGCCGAACGCATCTATCGCAAAGCTCTGATCCATATTTCGTAATTACGCGAATTGAGGAGTATTGACAAGCCAGGTGCGCCCGACCTACTCAGCAATCAATTCGCGAATACGCGAAATGACGAATCCACGCACCATCCTGCCGCGGAGCCCTTGCATGTCCGACACCGCCGCCCCGGCCCCGATGGGCCGTTTCGAACGACTTCTGACCCTCTGGGTCGCGCTGGCCATGGCGCTCGGCATCGCCGTCGGCGCTGTGGCCCCCGGCGCGGTCGCCGCCATCGCCTCGGCCGAGATCGCCTCCATCAACCTCGTGGTGGCGGTGCTGATCTGGGCCATGGTCTACCCGATGATGGTCAGCGTCGATCTCGGCTCCGTCGCGGGTGTGGCCAGGCAACCCAAGGGCCTTCTGGTCACGCTGGCCGTGAACTGGCTGATCAAGCCCTTCACCATGGCATTCCTCGCGGTGCTGTTCTTCGAGCACATCTTCGCCCCGTGGATCGCCCCCGAGGACGCGGCGCAGTATATCGCCGGGCTGATCCTGCTCGGCGCGGCACCCTGCACCGCGATGGTCTTCGTCTGGAGCCAGCTCACCCGCGGTGACGCCACCTACACGCTTGTGCAGGTCTCGGTGAACGACCTCATCATGGTGGTGGCCTTCGCGCCCATCGTGGCGCTTCTGCTCGGCGTGACCGAGATCTCCGTGCCGTGGAGCACGCTGGTCCTGGCCACCCTGCTCTATGTCGTCCTGCCGCTCCTCGCGGGGTTGCTCACCCGCCGCGCACTGGGCACGGGGGAGGCGATCTCGGACTTCACGGCACGCATCAAGCCGCTCTCGATGATCGGTCTCATCGCCACGGTGGCGATCCTCTTCGGTCTTCAGGGCGAGACCATCCTCTCGCGCCCCGCGGTGATCGCGCTGATCGCGGTGCCAATCCTGATTCAGAGCTACGGCATCTTTGCGCTGGCCTACGGCGCTGCCTGGCTTCTTCGGGTGCCGCACCGCGTCGCGGCGCCATGCGCGATGATAGGCACCTCGAACTTCTTCGAACTCGCCATCGCGGTCGCCATCAGTCTCTTCGGACTGAACTCCGGCGCCGCGCTTGCCACCGTTGTGGGCGTCCTGGTCGAGGTGCCTGTGATGCTGTCGCTGGTCGCCTTCGCCAACCGGACCCGGGCGCGCTTTCCCGACACCGGACATGGAGACTGAACGATGATCGTCATCCATCACAATCCTGACTGCGGCACCTCGCGCAACGTGCTCGCCTTCCTGCGCGCCAGCGGATCGGAGCCGGTGGTCATCGAGTATCTGAAGGAAGGCTGGACGCGGCCTCAGCTTCTCGCGCTCTTTGCGGCCGCCGGACTCACCCCGCGCGAGGCGCTGCGAGAGACAAAATCGCCGGCCAAGGACCTCGGTCTCCTCGACGAGGGCGCCTCCGATGAGGCCCTCCTCGAAGCGATGCTCGCTCACCCCATCCTGGTCAATCGCCCCATCGTCTGCACCGCCAACGGGACCCGCCTCTGCCGCCCCTCCGAGACCGTGTTCGACCTGCTCGATCGGCTTCCGCCTGGCCCGCTGTTCAAGGAAGACGGAGAGATGGTCATCGACGAAAATGGACGCCTCACATGACCGATACACCGCAGATCTCCGACGCCGCTTTCGCGCCGACCGACGCCGGGGCGCTCTTTCCGGCCAGTCACAGCGACCATGCGCCGCGCATCCTGATCCTCTATGGGTCCCTGCGCCCGCGCAGCTACTCGCGTTTTGCCGCCGAGGAAGCCGCGCGCATCCTGACGCGCCTTGGCGCGGAGGTGCGCATCTTCGATCCGCGCGATCTGCCCGCGCCGGATTCCGAGCCGGTCGAGCATCCCAAGGTCGTCGAGCTGCGCGACCTCGTGAGCTGGTGCGAAGGTATGGTCTGGTCGTCTCCGGAACGACACGGCGCCATGACCGGCATCATGAAGAGCCAGATCGACTGGATCCCGCTGTCGCTCGGTTCGGTGCGCCCGACGCAGGGCAAGACGCTGGCGGTGATGCAGGTCTGCGGCGGCTCGCAATCGTTCAACACGGTAAACCAGCTGCGCATCCTCGGGCGCTGGATGAGGCTCCTCACCATCCCCAACCAATCCTCGGTCGCCAAAGCCTGGGACGAGTTCGACGAGGGCGGCCGAATGAAACCTTCCCCCTATTACGATCGCATCGTCGACTTGATGGAGGAACTGGTGAAGTTCACCCTGCTCACGCGCGACATCAAGGATTACCTCGTCGACCGGTACTCCGAACGTGTCGAAAGCCATGAAGCGCTGTCGAAACGGGTCAATCAGACCAAGGCGGTGTGATGAAGATCCTCGCGGCCGGGATCGACCGCGCCTTTGCCGCGATCGGAGTCGATCCGCATGGCTTCGCGCAGGCCCATCCGGAGCGCGCCGAAAGGTTGGCCTTCTGGCTGCTCGGACTGGCGCAGACGGTGGGCTACGGCGCTCTCTACTACATCTTCGCGGCGCTGCTGCTGGCGTGGGAACAGGCCCTGCCCTACGGCAAGGGCTGGCTCGCCTTCGCCTTCATGTGCGCCACGCTGATGGCGGCGGTGGTGTCGCCCTTCGCCGGGCGGATGGTCGACGCGGGAAACGGGCGCTGGCTGCTCACCGGCGGGCTCGCCCTCGGCGCCGCCGCGTTGCTGCTGCTGGCCGGCTCGCAGAGCTATGCACTGTTCTTCGTCGCATGGCTCGGACTGGGCGTGGCCGCGGGCTGCTGTCTCTACGAGCCGTGTTTCGCGTTCGTCACCCGCACCACGCACGAGCGCGCCCGCAGGGGCATCACGCGGATCACGCTGGTCGCGGGTTTCGCCTCGACGCTGGCCTATCCCGCCGGCGCCTTCCTTGCCGAAACGCTCGGCTGGCGCGGCGCGGTGATGTGCTTCGCCGCAACGGTCGTTCTCGTCGGTCTGCCCGCGATGTTCGCTGGCGCCACGATGCTCGAATGCTGCCCCGAGACGCACCACAGCCCCGACCGCAAATCCGGCGATCGCGCCGCCTTTGGCGCGGCCCGGGCGCGGCCGGAATTCTGGCTGATCCTTGTCGCCTACTCGCTGATCGGGCTCACCTGCGCCATGGTCATCTCGCATGTCATGCCGATCCTCACGGATCGCGGGCTGAGCCTCGGTCAGGCGGTTTTCGCGGCCTCCCTCTTCGGCCCGATGCAGGTCGCGGGGCGCCTCGCGATGATGGCGGCCGGGGATCGCGTGCGAGGATCGACCGTCGCGGCGATGTCCTTCGTCGGCATCGCATGCGCCATCGCGGTGCTGCTCTTCGTGACGCCCGGAATGCCGCAGGCAGGCTTCGCCTTCGCCCTGCTCTTCGGAGCCAGCTACGGCGTGGTGAGCATCCTCAAGCCGGTGGTGATGGCCGAGGTCCTCGGCCGCCGCGCCTTCGGCATGATTGCCGGGTTCATGGCGGTGCCGTTTCTGGTCAGCGCCGCCGTCGCCCCGCAGGCCGGAGCGCTGCTGTGGCGCGCCGGTGGGTACGATCTCGCGCTGGTCGCGGCGCTCGGAATGGCAACCTTGGCCCTTTCGTCTTTGGCAGTATTGATCTGGCGCGAAAGACGCAGGCTCTGACCGCGAGGAGACCGGTCGTGGCACCCCGTCTCACCCCGGCGCCTGGCGTGCTCGAAAATCGCCGGGGGTCGATCCTCGCGCCGCCCGGTGAGACCGATACCGCGGTCCATGCCGCCGGGGGAAATCCCTGTGGCACCTTTCTCTTGGGCAAGCCGCGCGAAACGCTGCTGTCTTCTTCAACGCTCCCGCGAGGAGCGCGTAAGTTCCCGTGCGAGATCGACGAAGACCTTGAAGGCGGCCGGCGGATTGCGCCGGCTGGGATAGTAGAGGCAGAGCGGCGCCAGCGGCGGCGTCCAGGCGTCGAGAACGCGCACCAGCCGCCCCGCCTCGATGTCGTCACGCACATCTGCTTCCATGAAGAACCCGATGCCGATGCCATCCAGCACGGCCATGCGCGCGAGGCTGGCCTCGTCCAGCGTGATCGGCCCCTCCACGTCGACCTGCACCGGCTGACCCTCGGCTTCGAATTGCCAGCGAAAGAGCGCGCCGTTCGGCAGACGCGTCCGGATGCAGGCATGCGCCAACAGGTCGGACGGCACCTGCGGCGGCTCCTGGCCCTCGAAATAGGCTGGCGTCGCGACCACCGCGTAACGCCGCGCGGGCCCGAGCGGGATGGCGATCATGTCGCTCGGCACGAGGGTCTGGCTGCGCACCCCGAAATCGAAACCGTCCGCCACGATGTCCACGAGGTTGCCCTCGGTCACCAAGTCGATCTGCACGCCGGGGAACCGCCGCAGGTATTCCAGCACAAGCGGCGCCAGGATCTCCCGGCCCGCCGTGGCAAAGGTGTTGATGCGCAGAATGCCCGTAGGCGTCTCCTGCTGCGACCGGACCGTGTCGAGCGCGTGGTGAATGTCCTTGAGCGCCGGGCTGACCTGATCGACGAAGCGCTGCCCGGCCCCCGTCAGCGAGACGCTGCGAGTCGTGCGATTGAAGAGCCGCACGCCCAGCTGCGCCTCGAGCTTCGAGACCGCGCTGCTGAGCGCGCTCGTCGACATTCCCACATCGAGCGCGGCCGCCCGGAACGATCCCCTGCGGGCGATCGCCAGGACCGCGTCGAAGTCTGCCAGCTTGTAGGTGGCCATTGTCCCGAAATCCCAAGCTCCACGTCCGGATTAATCCCGCTTATCCGCATTGTGTCAAAGGCTTAACTTCGTCTCACACAGCAATGGAGACGAAGACATGCAGTATTATCAGGTGTTCATCAGCGCCGAGCAGACCGCTCAGGCCTATCGCATCCTCGATGCGCTCATCGCCAGGCAGCTGATCTTCGGCGGCCCCGTGGTGGGCGGCCCCGCCAAGTTCCTCTGGAACTTCAAGGACAGCGATGTCCCAGAGAGCATGCGCGAGCACAAGCTCTACACGCTCGACCAGGACTACAACTACATCATCAGCTACACGCGCGAGGACCTGAAGGAGGAACTTGTCGAGGTGGCGGAATCGGCCGCGCTCGAAGAGGTCTGCATGATCTCCTTCCTGCCAATGGAGCCGAACAGGTCGCTGCGCATGCTCCTCGACGCGTCCTTCGAGGGCCGCGACCGGATCGCAGAGCCCGAACAGGTCGACGCCGTCGCCGCCCTGACCTTCGTGCCCAAGGCGCAGATCCCGACCCGCACCAAGAGCTCGAGCGGCGAGATCGGCAGCCGCCGCTGACCCCCATCCCAGGAGACCCACCATGAGTATCGAACTTCCCGACGTGATCGCCGCCTATTTCTCCGCCGACAAGAAAGGCAACGCGCAGGCGATCTCGGAATGCTTCGCCGAGGACGCCACCGTCGTCGACGAAGGCAACACCTACACCGGCCGCGACGCGATCCGGCAGTGGATGGCGAACGCCTCCACGCAATACACCTACAAGGTCGAGCCCTTCGACGTCGCCGAAGACGGCAGGCGCACGATCGTCACCAGCCATCTCGTCGGCACCTTCCCCGGAAGCCCGGTCGACCTGCGCTACTTCTTCGTCCTCCGCGGAGACAAGATTGCCGAACTGGAGATCGTCCCGTGAGCCCCTTCCTGACCCTCGAGGGCAAGCGGGCCCTCGTCACCTCCGGCACGCGCGGTGCCGGAGGAGCGACCGTGACCCTGTTCAAGCAACTCGGCGCCGACGTCCTGACCACGGCACGGACGAGATCGCGAACCCGGTCGCGTCGCTCGCTTCCGATCGCTCAGGCATAGGAAGATGTGAGTACGGGACGGAGCGCTCCGAGCGAAGTTCCGCGGCGTGAATTCCCAGGATCACCAGTCCAGGACACCGCATGTAGGCCTCGATTTCGAGGTTCACGCCGAAACTCAGGAGCACGATCGTCAACGGAAGCGCTCCGCGCGGCCCAGACGGATCAAGCGGGGAACGGCTATCCTGGGGGACATCGGGTGGCTCCTGGTATTTGCCCAGTATTTACCCGTCCACATTCCATTCATGGGCCGCGTGGCGGGATAGACGCCGCTATCGATCGGCACCGCGTATATCCCCCCGGATAGGACAACACGAAAAAAGCCCGCCACGAGGGCGGGCCTGCGTTTCTATCCGAACAGATCGCGGCGTCAGAAGAGCCCCGCCTCCTTGGCGATCATCGCCGCCTGGGTACGGTTGCCGGCGCCGATCTTGCGGTAGAGCGTCTTGACGTGGAGCTTCACAGTCGGCTCGCGGATGTCGAGATCGCGGGCGATCTCCTTGTTCGACTTGCCGTGGGTCAGACCCTCGAGAACCTCGAGCTCCCGGCGCGAGAGCTGCTGCGCGAGCGGGTGGTCGTTCTCCTCCGCGGCCTGCGCGCGCATGAAGTCGAGCGGTGCGTATTGCTCGCCCATCGCCATGAAGCGCACGGCGTTGACGAGGCTCTTCGCCGAGAGCGTCTTGGGTAGGAAGCCGGCGGCCCCGGCGGC
>NZ_JALZ01000041.1 GCF_000521785.1 Roseivivax halodurans JCM 10272 | reverse complement strand
CAGATCGTCGGCGTCGATCTCAATCCCGACAAGAAGGAGATGGCGACGCGCTTCGGCATGACCGACTTCGTGAACCCCAAGGAGGTCGAGGGCGATCTCGTGGCGCATCTCGTCGAGCTGACCGGCGGCGGCGGAGACTACACCTTCGATGCGACCGGCAACGTGGGCGTCATGCGCACGGCGCTGGAATCGGCCCACAAGGGCTGGGGCGAGAGCATCATCATCGGCGTCGCGCCGGCGGGGGCCGAGATCTCGACGCGGCCCTTCCAGCTGGTCACGGGGCGGGTCTGGAAGGGCACGGCCTTCGGCGGCGCCAAGGGCCGCACGGACGTTCCGAAGATCGTCGACTGGTACATGGACGGCAAGATCGAGATCGATCCGATGATCACCCACACCCTGCCGCTCGAGAAGATCAACGAGGGCTTCGACCTCATGCACGAGGGAAAGTCCATCCGCGCCGTCGTCACGTTCTGAGGGAGAGTGATGGATCTCGTCTCCGAAAACCGGGCCCATGGCGGCGTTCAGCAGGTGGTGAGCCATGTCTCCAAGACCTGCGGCGTGCCGATGACCTTCGGGATCTACCTGCCGCCGCAGGCCGAGGACGGGCCGGTTCCGGTGCTCTGGTATCTCTCGGGCCTGACCTGCACGCACGAGAACGCGATGACCAAGGGCGGCTTCCAGCAGCATGCCGCCGAGCTCGGCTTCGCGGTGGTGTTTCCCGACACCTCGCCGCGGGGCGAGGGTGTGGCGGATGACGATGCCTACGATCTGGGGCAGGGCGCGGGATTCTACGTCAACGCGACCTGCGATCCGTGGGCGCCGCATTACCGGATGTACGACTACATCGTCGACGAACTTCCCGCCCTGATCGAGGCGGAGTTTCCGGTAAGCGGGCCGGCCGGGATCACCGGGCATTCCATGGGCGGTCACGGCGCGCTCACCATCGCGCTGCGCAATCCCGACCGCTACGCTTCGGTGTCGGCCTTCGCGCCGATCGCCAACCCCACGATGTCCGATTGGGGGCGCAAGCAGCTGCACGCCTATCTCGGCGCGGACGAATCCGCGTGGTGCTGCTGGGATGCGTCGGTGCTGCTGGAGGAGCATGGCTGGAAATCGGACATCCTGATCGACCAGGGTACGTCGGACCAGTTCCTCGACCTCCTGCGTCCCGAGGCGCTCGCCTCCGTCATCGCGGGGCGCCGGCAGCCCGGCGAAATCCGCATGCAGGCCGGCTACGACCACAGCTATTTCTTCGTCTCGAGCTTCTCCGGCGATCACGCCCGATGGCATGCCGAGCGCTTCCAGACCTCTAACGGGGCAGGGCGCGCGCATGCGTGAAGTGTCGAGCGGCAAGGATTTTTCGAGTGTTCCGGCGGGGCCGTCCGAAGCGGTCCGGATCGCCCGGAACCGTCACCATCAGCGAAGGGAGGCGCCGGTTTCCTGACATCACAGACGGGTCCGTGCGGGATCTCGCATCCCGTGGGCGGGCCGAACGATCAGGGCGAGCGACCGGTAGGAGGAGACGGCAACGGGCCGTCTGCAGGGGTCGATCGTCACATCCAAGGGAGAGGTACCAATGAAGAAGCTAATGGCCCTGTCGACCGTTTCGGTCGTGGCGCTGACCGGCGCGGCCTTCGCCAACGACGATCTGATCCAGCAGATGGACGATCCGAACCAGTGGGCGATCCAGACCGGCGACTACAAGAACCAGCGTTATTCCGAACTCGACCAGATCAACTCCGAGAACGTCGGTGACCTTCAGGTCGCATGGATGTTCTCGACGGGCGTGCTGCGCGGGCACGAAGGCTCGCCCCTCGTGATCGGCGACACGATGTACGTGCACACGCCCTTCCCGAACACCGTCTATGCCCTCGATCTCAACGAGAACGGCAAGATTAAGTGGAAGTACGAGCCCAAGCAGGACCCGGAAGTCATTCCGGTCATGTGCTGCGACACGGTGAACCGCGGCGTCGCCTATGCTAACGGCAAGATCTTCCTGCATCAGGCCGACACCACGGTCGTCGCGCTCAATGCCGAGAGCGGCGAGGTCGAGTGGAGCGTCGTGAACGGCGATCCGACCAAGGGCGAGACCAACACCGCGACCGTTCTTCCGGTCAAGGACGTGGTCATCGTCGGCATCTCGGGCGGCGAGTTCGGTGTACGTGGCCACGTGACCGCCTACGACATCGAGACCGGCGAGCAGAAATGGCGCGCCTATTCGATGGGTCCGGACGAGGAGATGCTGGTCAACGCCGAGGAGACCACGCATCTCGGCGAGCCGATCGGCGCGGATTCGTCGATCAAGACCTGGGAAGGCGACCAGTGGCAGATCGGTGGCGGCACCACCTGGGGCTGGTACGCAGCCGACATGGAGGAGAACCTCTTCTATTACGGCACCGGCAACCCCTCGACCTGGAACCCCGCCCAACGGCCCGGTGACAACCGCTGGTCGATGACGATCATGGCCCGCGACATCGACACCGGCGAGGCCAAGTGGTTCTACCAGATGACGCCCCATGACGAATGGGACTACGACGGCGTCAACGAGATGATCCTTACCGAGCAGGAGATCGACGGCGAAGAGCGCAAGCTTCTGACCCACTTCGACCGGAACGGCATCGCCTACACGATGGACCGCGTCTCGGGCGAGCTTCTCGTTGCCGAGAAGTACGACCCGGCGGTGAACTGGACCACCGGCGTCGATATGGACCCGGAATCCGACACCTACGGTCGTCCCGAGGTCGTGGCGCAGTACTCGACCGAGCAGAACGGCGAGGACGTGAACTCGACCGGCATCTGCCCGGCGGCGCTTGGCACCAAGGACCAGCAGCCGGCAGCCTATTCGCCGAAGACCGAGACGTTCTACGTGCCGACCAACCATGTCTGCATGGATTACGAGCCGTTCCGCGTCGCCTACACTGCCGGCCAGCCCTATGTCGGTGCGACTCTCGCGATGTACCCGGCGCCGGACAGCCATGGCGGCATGGGCAACTTCGTTGCGTGGGACAACATCAACGGTGAGATCAAGTGGTCGATCCCCGAGCAGTTCTCGGTCTGGTCGGGCGCTCTCGCCACGGCCGGTGACGTGGTCTTCTACGGCACGCTCGAAGGCTACCTGAAGGCCGTGGACGCCGAGACGGGAGACGAACTCTACAGGTTCAAGACCCCGTCCGGCATCATCGGCAACGTGATGACCTACAGCTTCAACGACAAGCAGTATGTGGGCATCCTGTCGGGTGTCGGCGGCTGGGCCGGCATCGGCCTCGCGGCAGGCCTCACCAACCCCAATGACGGTCTGGGTGCCGTGGGCGGCTACGCCGCTCTCAGCGACTACACCGCGCTCGGGGGTCAGCTGACCGTCTTCACCCTTCCCGACTGAGAGTGAACCGGCGGGCCCCATCCCGGGCCCGTCCCGAACGGGCCGGCGCGCAGACGCAGCGCCGGCCCACCCTTACGGACCAACCCACAGGGACCACCATGAGTAAATTTGCCTGTAGCTTGTCGATCGGGCTCGCCCTTTGTGTCGGCCTTCCGGCGCTGGCCCAGGACGAGGAGGCGGACAACGTCACCGCCGCGTACGAAGAGAACGGACGATATTTCACCGAAGACGACATCCCGACCTTCAACGTCGCCGAGGACGGGACGGTCGACTGGCTCACCTTCTCGGGCTTCCGGCGTTACCATGCGGAATGCCATGTCTGCCACGGCCCGGACGGGGAGGGGTCGAGCTACGCTCCGGCGCTGAAGAATTCCGCGGTCGATATGGACTATTACGACTTCGTCGACGTCGTGGTGAACGGACGCCAGAACGTCAACGCATCGTCGAACCAGGTGATGCCGTCCTTCGGCGACAACCCGAACGTCATGTGCTATCTCGACGACATCTACGTCTACCTCAAGGCCCACGGAACCGGTGCCATCGGGCGCGGCCGTCCGGCCCAGAAGGAAGCGAAATCCGACACGATCCAGGAAGACGAGAATGCCTGCATGGGCAGCTAAGCTCGCCGCCCTGGCGGCCATCCCTGTCATCGCGCTTTCCTCCCTGACGCGCGAGGCGGAGGCGCAGACGTCGGATCTGGTCTCGAAGACCGCGTTCCGCGTCTGCGCCGATCCCGCCAACTCGCCGATGTCGAACGAGGAGGGGACCGGTTACGAGAACGCGCTCGCAGAGCTCTTCGCCGCCGAGCTGGACCTGCCGCTGCAATACACCTGGTATCCGATGGCAACGGGCTTCATCCGCAACACGCTCGCCGCGAACCGCTGCGACGTGGTGATCGGATACGCGCAGGGCGCCGAGATGGTGCTGACGACGAACCATTACTTCACCTCGGCCTATTCGCTTGTCGTGCCGGAGGACGGACCGCTCTCGGATGTGGAGACGCTGTCGGATCCCGCGCTCCAGGGGACACGCATCGGCATCATCGCAGGCAGTCCGCCGGCAACGCATCTCGCGCGCAACGGGTTGATCACTTCGGCCAAGGCCTATGCGCTTGTCGTGGACCGGCGCTACGAATCTCCAGCGGTCGATCTTCTCGACGATCTCGCGGCCGGAGTGACGGATGCCGCCGTGCTCTGGGGGCCGCTCGCCGGTCCGCTCGTCAAGGACGGATATCCCGGGCTGAAGGTCATCCCCCTCATCGCCGAGGAGTTACCGCCGCGTCTCTTCTTCCGGATCACGATGGGCGTGCGGATGAGCGACCGGGTCTGGCAGCGCCAGCTCAATTCGCTGATCCGCCGCAATCAGGACGAGATCGACGCGATCCTGACCGAAGCGGGTGTGCCGCTCCTGAACGACATGGGAACCGCCATGCTGACGGCGGAGGCGCAATGAGGGGCAGGGCGCTCGCGGTCCTTCTCGCCGTGGCGCTGCCGACCGGAGCGTTCGCTCAGGTGGCCGAGCCCGACAGCTACAGGATGGAGGAGTACCGCGCGCCCGTTCCCGAGACGCTCCAGGGCGCGACGGTCGTCGGTGTGGACGAGGCGTATGACCTCTGGCGGGACGGCGAGACGGTCTTCGTCGACGTCCTGCCGCGCCCGCCGAAGCCGGAGAACCTGCCAGAAGGCACGATCTGGCGCGAGAAGCCGCGCCTTTCCATCCCCGGGGCGGCGTGGCTGCCGAACACGGGGTACGGCGACATCGCGCCCGCAACCGAGGCATATTTCACGGATGCGCTTGAAACCCTGACGGAGGGCGACCGGACGCATCCGGTCCTCTTCTTCTGCCTGCCGGAGTGCTGGATGTCGTGGAACGCGGCCAAGCGCGCCATCGAGCGTGGATATTCGTCGGTCTACTGGTTTCCAGAAGGCTCGGACGGCTGGTCCTCGGCCGGACACCCGACCGAGGAGATCCCTGCCATGCCGGGCGAGCCCGCGGCGGAGTAGCGGCGCCACGGGCCTCCCTTGCGTCATTCCGCTGCGCCAAACCTTTCCGTCAGCGCATCAAGCCCACCCTGGTAGACTCCCGCGATCGCACCGACCGCATCCTCATCGCTCGCGCCCTCCGAGGGTTCGAAAGTCCCGGTCCAGGTCACCGACGCTCCGCCGTCTTCACGCGCGGTTACGGCAAGCGTCGAGCTGTAGTCCGTCACCGGGAGAACAGCGGGATCGACCTCGGTGATGCGGTAGGAATAGCTCATTCCGGCTTCGTCGCGGGCATCGAGCGTCTCCGAGATCGTCGGCCCGCCTTCCTCGCCGAGGGTCAGCACCCGCGTCGCTCCGGGGGTGGCGTCACCTTCGCCTTCGGTCGCGAAGACCGCGGGATGCCAGCTCATGTCGTGGAAGTTGCCGATCGTGGTCCAGACCTCCTCGGGGCTTGCCGCGAGCTCGGTGGCAAGCGCGACCTGCTGTGGGTCGGCCCCGGCCGCAAAGGGCAGCAGGACCACGGCGGCGGCTAGAAGTGTATGGCGCATCTCGGTCGATCTCCTCACAGAACATGGGCCCTTTGGTGCGTCGCCGGACCGGCAGCGATGCTACGACGGGGGCGGGATGCGGCAACTGCGCCTTAAGTATCGGTTAAGCGCAGGCGGGGTCTCTGTCACGCTTAGTCGAGATTTTGGCGTTTCGGTCGCGGGAGGACGAGATGCGACAGCTCTGGAGCATGCTGCTGGCTGGAATGGTCATGGCGTCGTGGTCCGTTGCGGCCCAGGCGGTTGAGGTCCGCACGGCCGTCCTGCGGATCGATTATCCTACGCTCGCGCCGATCTCCCGCTACGACGAGCGGCCGGACGATCTCGGCTTTGCCGGCGCCGCGCTGGCGGCCGAGGACAATGGCACGACCGGCCAGTTCCTCGGCCATACCTACGAGACCGAAACCGTCGCGGTTCCCCCCGAGGAGGCCGACGCCGCGCTGGCCGCGCTGCTCGACGAGGGCATCGATCTCGTCGTGATCCTCGCCCGCGACGAAGACCTGCTGCGCCTTGCGAACCAGGCGGGGCCGGAGGTTCTCGTCCTCAACGCGCTCGCCGAGGGGGACGCGCTGCGCGGCGAGGCCTGCCGCGCCAACGTGCTGCATGTCGCGCCGTCCTACGCCATGGAGGCCGATGCGGTCGCGCAATTCGCCGTTTTCAAGAAATGGTCGCGCTGGTTTCTCATCGAGGGATCGAACGAGGCCGACCGCGCCATGGGCGAGGCCTATCGCCGGGCGGCCGAGAAGTTCGGCGCGCGCGTGGTCGAGGACCGCATCTACGAGGATACCGGCGGCGCGCGCCGCACCGATACCGGGCATGTCATGGTCCAGCGCCAGCTGCCGGTCTTCACGCAGGACGCCTCCGACCACCAGATCGTCGTCGCCGCGGACGCGACCGGCTATTTCGCGCCCTACCTGCCGTTCCACCTCTGGGACCCGCGGCCGGTAATGGGGTCGGCGGGTTTGCGGCCGGTGAGCTTCCACGGCGCGCATGAAGCCTGGGGCGCGACGCAATTCCAGACACGGTTCGACGCGCTCGCCGGGCGCTACGTGCGTGAGGAGGATTACCAGACCTGGCTGGCGCTCAGGGTGATCGGCGAAGCCGTCACCCGCACGGGGTCCGCCGATGCGGACGCCATCCGCGACTATGCGCTCGGCGACGAATTCGAACTGGCAGCCTTCAAGGGAGTGCCGGTCTCGTTCCGCCAGTGGAACGGCCAGCTGCGGCAGCCCATCCTGCTCTATGACGGCCGGATCACCGCCAGTGTCTCGCCGCAGGACGGCTTCCTTCACCAGAGCTCGCCGCTCGACACGCTCGGGATCGACGAGCCGGAATCCACCTGCACCGCCTTCCAGTGAAAGTCATCACCCATGCGTCTCGCGTTCCTCTCCGCCTGCTGCCTCCCCGCTCTTCTCGCGGCCGCCCCCGCCGCGGCGAACAAGGTCTTCGTGAGCAACGAGCGCGGAAACACCGTCACGGTCCTCGATAGCGAGACCTGGGCGGTGATCGAGGAGTTCGACGCCGGCAACCGCCCGCGCGGGATCACCATCAGCCCCGACGGAGCGCTGCTCTACGTCTGCGCCTCCGACGACGACACTGTCCGGGTGTTCGACACCGAGACCTACGAGGAGCTTTACACCTTGCCCTCGGGCCCCGATCCAGAGCTCTTCGTGCTGCACCCGTCGGGAAGCCCGCTCTATATCGCGAACGAGGACGACAACCTCGTGACCGTGGTCGACACGGAAAGCCACACCGTCGAAGCCGAGGTGCCGGTGGGTGTCGAGCCCGAGGGCATGGCGATCAGCCCCGACACGCGCTGGGTGGTCAATACCTCCGAGACCACCAACATGGCGCATTTCATTGACACCGGCGACTACGCCATCAAGCACAACGTGCTTGTCGACCAGCGCCCGCGCTACGCCGAGTTCACCGATGACGGAAAGACGCTCTTCGTCACATCCGAGATCGGCGGCACGGTGAGCGTGATCGACATGAAGGGCGACGCGCCCGAACTGGTGCACAAGATCGAGTTCGAGGTGCCGGGCGTGCTGCCCGAATGGCTCCAGCCCGTGGGCGCCAAGGTGACCTCCGACGGCAAATGGCTCTTTGTGGCGCTCGGGCCCGCCAACCGGATCGCGGTGATCGATACCGAAAGTTACGAGGTGGTGAAGTACATCCTCGTGGGGCAGCGGGTCTGGCAGCTCGCCTTCACTCCGGACGAGGAGTACCTCCTCACCACGAACGGCAACTCGAACGACATCACCGTCATCGACGTCGCGGCCCAGGAAGCGATCAAGTCGGTTCCGGTGGGACAGCAGCCCTGGGGCGTCGTGGTCGCTCCGGACTGAGTCCAAAAGGGCGCGAACGGGGTGATTGCCGCTGCGTCACCTTTCTGTCGTGCGATCCCAATGCATTGGGTCATTCTGATCTGCCGGGGCTCTGGTCCTCCGGCAGACCGGACCTATTTCGCGCCAAAGCTCATATATCGGGCACGATGGAACTGTCCGCGCAAGTTTTGAGCATGCGGTTCGGAAAGACCGGCATGCAAGGGCGGAAGGCCAACGATCCGGCAACCATTCGTCTGGTAACGAGAGCGCACAAGGGAGGACTGACACGCTAACTCATGAGGGTCTCATGATTGAACTCATCTTCGTCACCTGCCTTGCCGCAAGTCCGACCGATTGCCGAGAGCGCAGTCTCCTCTATACCGACATCACGCCGCAGGTCTGCATGATGGGCGCGCAGATCGAGCTTGCGCGCTGGGTCGAGACGCATCCGAACTGGAATATCGGCCGCTGGTCCTGTCGGACGGTCAACGACGAACACGACATCTGACAACGTCGCCCCGGCTCCGAGGCTCTCCTATTCGGCGGGTTCGACGCTCCGGAGAGGCGGAGAGCGGTAGATCAGATCCGCCTCTGCCTCCGAGTGCGCCGCAGCCCGCGCCTCGAGCGCGCCGTGGTGGGGCGACTTGATGCAGACGGGATCGGTTGCGGCGGCGTCTCCGACGATCGCCATCGCCTGGCAGCGGCAACCGCCGAAATCGACCTTGGCGCGATCGCAGGACCGGCACGGCTCCTGCATCCAGTCGGTCCCGCGATAGGCGTCGAAGGCCGCGCCATGATCCCAGATGTCGCGCAGCGGACGGTCCCGCACATTGTCGAAGCTCAGATGCGGGATCGTCTCGGCCGCGTGGCAGGGCAGCACCTTGCCGTCCGGCGCGATGTTGAGGCCCGTCGTGCCCCATCCGCCCATGCAGCGCTTCGGGTAGTCGGAGTGATAATCCGCCGGCACGTAATCGATGACGAGCGTGCCCTTCAGTCGCGCGCGCGCCTCTGCCACGATTGTATCGGCCTCGCGGGCCTGCGCCCGTGTCGGCATCAGCGTGTCGCGGTTCTTCAGCGCCCAGCCGTGGAACTGCACCGTCGCGACCTCGATCCGACGCGCGCCCATCTCGACCGCCATCTCGATCGCCCGGGGCAGCTGGTGCAGGTTGCGCCGGTGAAGCACCGCATTCAGCGTCAGCGGAAAGCCGATGGCGCCGATCCAGTCGGCCACCATCATCTTGCGCTTGAACCCTCCGGCATAGCCCCCGATCTCGTCGGCCATCTCGGGGTTCGTGCCCTGCAGCGAGAGCTGGATGTGATCGAGCCCGGCGTCGTCGAGCGCCTTCAGCCGCCGCTCGGAGAGGCCGATCCCGGAGGTGATGAGATTGGTGTAGAGCCCGGCGTCCCGTGCGGCCGAGACCAGCTCCTCGAGATCGCGCCGCGAGGCGGGCTCGCCCCCCGAGAGGTGCAGCTGCAGCACGCCGAGATCCGCGGCCTGGCGCAGGACGCTTTTCCACGTGTCGGTGTCGAGTTCCCGGTCGACGCGCGTCAGCTCCACCGGATTGGAGCAGTAGGGACAGGAGAGCGGGCAGCGATGGGTCAGTTCGGCCAGCATGGCGATCGGCGGGCGGACGGTCATGAGCGGACCTCCAGAAATCTGCGCTCGCGCAGGGCCCCGAGGAATCCCGCGGAATCCTTCGCGATGTCCTCGGCCGGCGCGTTGTAGGTGACGGCGAGCGCCTCGGTGATCTCGGAGAAGGACCGCTCGCCGTCGATCTCCGAGAGGATGGCGTGTCCGACCGCGTCGAGCATGATCGCGCGCTCAGGCGCCAGAAGCACCCACGCCTCGCGGACGCGATCGTGATGGAGCCGAACGCCGCGCGGCAGGTAGGGGATGGCGCCGCCCTCCATCACGCGGCCCTCGCGTCGAGAAGGCCCGTACCCGGCTGCCAGCCGCCCGGGGGGATACGCCCGGGCGCGACATAGGCGGAGTGGAGCGCGTCGAGCTGCGACCAGAGCACGTCGGTCTTGAAGATCAGTGCGTTCGCGGCGGCGTCCTGCTTCTCGGCCGTGTCGGCGTGGTCGAGCACCCAGCCGAGGCCGAAGGCGACGTCCTTCGGCGCCTCCTTCAGGCGCGTGCGGAAGTAGGACAGCGAGGAATCGTCGGCGAAGTCGTAATGCTTCAGAAGACCCTCGATCCGGTTGGCGTGGATCTTCGGCGCGAAGAGCTCGGTCAGCGAGGCCGCCACCGCTTCGAGCAGCGTCTTCTCCCGCACGAAGCGGACATAGGCATCGACGGCGAACTTCGTCGCCGGCAGAACGCCTTGCGTGGATGCGACGTAGTCGGGATCGAGTCCCACCGCCTCGGCGAGCCGCAGCCACCGCCTGATGCCCCCTTCGTTCGTGTCGGTACCGTCGTGATCCTCGATGCGCGACCGCCACTTGCGGCGCAGCTCGGGGTCGTCGACGCGCGACATGAAGGCGGCATCCTTCATCGGGATCGAATGCTGGTAATAGTACCGGTTGATGACCCAGGCGCGCACCTGATCCGGCGTGCAGCCGCCGCCATGCAGCATGTCGTGGAACGGGTGAAGGTCGTGGTAGCGCTCGGCGCCGATCCGGCGCAGTCGCGCTTCGAAGTCCTCGCGGGTCTGGGTCATAACGCGAACTCCATTCCGTCCTGTCCGATGGTCCATCCTGCCGCCTCTGCCTTGGCTCGTTCGGACGAGTTGGGGCGCATGACGGGGTTGGTGTTGTTCATGTGCACGAAGATGCGGCGCGCGATGTCCATGCCGTCGAAGGCGCGGATCGAGCCGTCCGCCCCCGACATCGACATGTGCCCCATGCGCTTGCCCGTCTTCTGCCCGAGGCCGGCGCGGACCATCTCGTCATCCGTCCAGAGCGTTCCGTCGAAGAAGAGCGTCGCCGCGCCGCCCAGCCGTATCCTCAGTTCTGCCGTGAGCGCGGCGCATCCCGGTATGTAGTAGGCGGTACGGCCCTCCGCGCGAAGCTCCACGCCGACCGTCTGCTCCCCGATGAGGTCCGTCTCGACGGTCTCGCCCTCGAGGTAGAGCGGTACCTTGCCCGGAACGGGAAACAGCGTCGCCGTCAGGCCCGGGGCGATCTCTTCCGGTTGCTCCAGTGCGATCTCGCGGCGGTCGACGACATCCGAACGCAGCGCATCGAAGATCGGGTTGGCCGCCAGCGCCTCGTGGATGCTGCGCGTCGCATAAAGCCTGAACGGCTGGACCTCGCGCAATGTCAGAAGCCCGGCGACATGGTCGATGTCGCCGTTGGTCAGCAGGACAGACCTGAGCGGCATCTCTCGCAGTCCCGTCGGGTGCAACGGCACGGCGGCCGAAAGCTGCTGCCGGATGTCGGGCGAGGCGTTCAGGATCGCCCAGTCGGTGCCGTTGCCGGTCACGGCAAGCGAAGACTGAGTTTGCGCCGGAATGTGTCCGGCCCGCGCGAGGGTACAGTTCTCGCACCCGCAATTCCATTGGGGCAGGCCACCGCCGGCGGCTGCCCCTAGGATGTGCGCGCGGAACGACATCACATTGGCCTCCCGCACGCGTTGTCGCTCAGAAGAGGACGCCGTCCTCTTCGGGGCCGTACATGTTGATTTCCATTCCGCACTCGATTTCGCGGATGACAGGCTTGGTCCAGGCCATGAATACCTCCTCGGGCTGGTTTGGCATCTGACACTATCGGGCACGAGACCCCTCTTCGCCCAGTCCTAATGTCGCAGAGCGGCACATCCTTTGGTATTAGCCGGCAGAGGCAGCTACGCCCGTCACACCGCCCGATCTGTCCCCGCCCGGCGCGTATCAAAGATGTCCGAAGCCTGCGGATCTCATGGATTGAGCACGCCCAGGCGAGGGCCCGGTTTCCATCGAAGGAAGTCTGGTATACCAGATGACAGGACACGAAGCGCCGCGGGGACCGGGTCTGTGATCCTTCCCGCGCGCTGCGAAGATGGGGAGGAGAGAGACTTGGCCGACACGCGCGCCCGCAAGACGTTCCGTTCGCAGGAATGGTTCGACAACCCGAACAATCCGGGAATGACCGCCCTCTATCTCGAGCGGTACCAGAACCAGGAATACACCCGCGACGAGTTGCAGGGGAACCGGCCGATCATCGGCATTGCCAATAGCGGCTCCGACCTTGCCCCCTGCAACAAGATCCACGTCTTCCTGATGGACCGGATCAAGGCGGGCATCCGCGACGGCGGCGGCATTCCGATGGAGTTCCCGGTCCATCCGATCCAGGAGACCGGCAAGCGCCCGACCGCGGCGCTCGACCGCAATCTCGCCTATCTCGGCCTCGTCGAGGTGCTGCACGGCTACCCGATCGACGGGGTGGTGCTGACGACCGGCTGCGACAAGACCACGCCCGCGATGCTGATGGGCGCCGCCACGGTGGATCTGCCCGCCATCGCGCTCAACGGCGGCCCGATGCTCGACGGATGGTGGAAGGGCAAGCGCGCGGGCTCCGGCACGATCATCTGGGAATCGCGCCGCCTTCTGGCCGAGGGCAAGATCGACTACGACGAGTTCATCGCACGCGCCTGCGCCTCGGCCCCCTCGCTCGGCCATTGCAACACGATGGGCACCGCCTCGACGATGAACGCCATGGCCGAGGCGCTCGGCATGACGCTGACCGGCGCCTCGGCGATCCCCGCGCCGTTCCGCGAGCGCATGGCGATGGCCTACGAGACCGGGCGGCGGATCGTCGCGATGGTGCACGAGGACCTCAAGCCGTCGGATATCCTGACGCGCGAGGCCTTCGAGAACGCCATCGTTACGAACGGCGCCATCGGCGGGTCCACCAACGCCCCGCCGCACCTGCAGGCGATCGCGCGGCACGCCGGGGTCGCGCTCGACGTCTTCGACTGGGAAAAGGTCGGCTACGACGTGCCGCTCCTGCTCAACATGCAGCCCGCCGGGGAATTCCTGGGCGAGAGCTTCTTCCGCGCCGGCGGTGTGCCGGCGGTGATGGGCGAGCTGGCCAACGCCGGGCGCCTGCATGGGGGCTGTCGCACCGCCTCCGGCAAGACCCTAGGCGAGGCGCTCGAGGGCATCGAAAGCGTGGATACGGAGGTCATCCGCACCTACGACGCGCCGCTCCGGGCGAATGCCGGCTTCAAGGTGCTGTCCGGCAACCTCTTCGAGAGCGCGCTCATGAAGACGAGCGTTATCTCCGAGGATTTCCGCCGCCGTTTCCTGTCCCGCCCGGGCGAGGAGAACGTCTACGAGGGGCGCGCCGTCGTCTTCGAGGGTCCGGAGGATTACCTCGACCGAATCAATGACGAGAGCCTTGCGATCGACGAGGAAAGCATGCTGTTCATCCGCGGCGTCGGCTGCGTCGGCTATCCCGGCTCGGCCGAGGTGGTGAACATGCAGCCGCCCGATGCACTGATCCGCGCCGGAGTGAACCACCTGCCCACGGTGGGCGACGGCCGCCAGTCGGGGACATCCGAGAGCCCGTCGATTCTCAACGCCTCTCCGGAATCCGTCGTGGGAGGCGGGCTCGCCTACCTGCAGACCGGCGACCGCGTTCGGCTCGACCTCAACGAGAGCCGGCTCGACGCGCTGGTGGACGAGGCCGAATGGGAGGCGCGGCGCGAGAGCTGGGCGCAGCCCGAGATCACGCACCAGACGCCGTGGCAGGAGATCTACCGCACCCATGTCGGCCAGCTCGGCGACGGCGGCTGCCTCGAGCTCGCGACGGCCTACCAGCGTATCGTCAAGGATCTGCCGCGGGACAACCACTGAGCTGCGCCGAGGTGCATCGGAGGACGAGACCATGAGCCGGACCAATCTGATCGCCGGGGTGCGGCGCGGGACCGGTCGCGCGACTGGCGTCAGACGGGCCGGCTGGCGCGCCGGTCCGCGCCGTATGCCCTCCATCGGCCGCGTCTGAGGGCCGGGGCACATGTCGCACGCCGCCGCCCGGGGGACGTCCATTCCGGAACCGACCCTGCCAGAGCAGATCGCGCGAAAGCTGCGCCGGGACATCCTGCGCGGCGTGCTGGCCCCGGGGGCGGCGGTCAAGGAACGCGACAACGCCGCCCGGCTCGGCGTCAGCCGCACCCCGATGCGCGAGGCGATCCGAATCCTCGCCAAGGAGGGCCTGCTGATGCTGCGCCCCTCCCGGAGCCCGGTCGTGGCGCAGCCGACCTTCCGCGAGATCTCGGACTGGGTCGAGGTCCTGCTCGCGCTCGAGACGCTCTCGGCGGAACTCGCCTGCCGGCATGCAAGCGCTGCCGAGATTGCCGACCTGCGTCGCATCACGGCCTCCATGGATGCCAGGTTCGACATCGCCGACCCGCTCGACATCTTCGAGATCGACATGAGGTTCCACACCGGGATCGCGCGGGCCTCTCACAACGCGGCTTTGGCCGAGACGCATGGCGCCTATCTCGCCCGGCTCTGGCGCGCGCGCTTTCTCTCCGCAGCGCAGCGCCGCAATCGCGCGCGCGTCGTGACCGACCACTCCCGCATCCTCGACACGATCGAGGCGCGCGACGGGGCGGCGGCGCGGAGCGCTATCGATTTTCACCTGGGTCACCTGGCGGAGGACATCCGCGCGGCGATCGAGGCGGAAGAGAGCGCGGCCCGACCGCCGCGCGACTTACAATCGGGAGAATGACATGAAATTGCTTCGCTTCGGCTCTCCGGGCCAAGAACGACCGGGCCTTCTCGATGCCGAGGGCCGGGTCCGGGACCTGTCGCTCCACGCGCCCGATCTGGCTGGGCCGACCGTCTCGCTGGCGGCGCTGGACGAGATCCGCGCCATCGACGTCGCGAGCCTCCCGGTGGTGGACGCGCCGGACCGGATCGGCTCCTGCCTCGCATGGGTCCCGAACTTCTTCTGCATTGGGCTCAACTACGCAAAGCATGCCGCGGAAACGGGCTCAAAGGAGCCGGCCGAACCCATCCTCTTCTCGAAGGCGAGCTCGGCGCTGTCCGGGCCCTACGATCCCGTCAGGATCCCCCGCGACTCGCGGAAATGCGACTGGGAGGTGGAGCTCGGCGTCGTGATCGGCGCCGAATGTTCCTACGTGTCCGAGGAGGAGGCCCTTTCGCGCATCGCGGGATATTGCGTGATCAACGACGTCTCGAAGCGCGAGTTTCAGATCGAGCGCGGCGGGCAGTGGATGAAGGGTAAGTCGGCGCCGACCTTCGGGCCGACCGGCCCCTACCTCGTCACCGCGGACGAGATCGCTGACCCTCAGTCCCTTGCGCTCTCGCTGGCGCTCAACGGCGAGACCGTGCAGTCGAGCTCGACCTCGGACATGATCTTCGGCGTCGCGCAGATCGTCTCGTACATGAGCCGGTTCATGACGCTTCTCCCGGGGGACGTCATCGCCACCGGCACGCCCGAAGGAGTCGGGATGGGGATGTCGCCGCAGCGATTCCTGAAGCCGGGCGACGTGATGGTGCTGACGGTCGAGGGCCTCGGATCGCAGCGGCAGGAGGTCGTGGCGTCAGTCTGACGCGCGGCCTGACCCAGGGGCAAGGATCGAGGGCTCTGCCCTCGCGCTCCCGGAGTATTTTCGCCAAGAAGAAGGGGCGGGCGTCAGGTGAGGCCGTAGGCCGCCAGCAGTGCGGGCATCTCCTCGGCGAGACGCGCGCGTCCGCCCGGTCGCCAGCCGAGCCCGCGGAGCGTTCCGCAGTCAAGAACGCTGACCGGAGCCTCCGAAGGCGGCGGAAGGGGCAGATCGCGACCGAGCGCCCTTGCGGCTTCGACGAGGATTTCCCGGGTGTCGAGAAGGACGTCCGAGACGTGCACGGGCCTCGACGGTGGGGCGTGCCTGAGAATGAGCGCGAGCGCTGCGGCGAGGTCGGCGCCATGCACCTCGCTGCCGCGGCGGGGCTCGGGCGCGCGCCCGCCGATGGCGTCTCTCAGCAGCGTCTCCCATTTCCGCCAGGGCGCCGGCCGAACGCGCGGAAGGTCGGACGGCTCGAGCCCGAGGATTCCGGTCGCGCGCAGGGACCAGCCCGTGACGGGCAGGGCAGCGAGATGCTCCTCCGCCGCAAGCTTGGCGCGTCCGTAGAGCGAGGCGGGCGCGGGCGCGAGGTCCTCGGAGAGGGACGTGCCGGCGGGGAGCCCGTCGAAGACCGCCCGCGAGGAGAGGAATGCGATGCGCGGTACCTCCGCTGCGGCGGCGGCGTCGAAGAGCCGTCTGGTGCCGTCGAGGTTGCGCGCGATGAAGCCGTCCGGATCGTCGCCCTCGCCGCCGCGGTATCGGCCCGGCTCATGTGCGAAGGCGGCGTGGATCAGAAGGTCGAAGCCGGAAAGATCCGGGGGCGGGCTGCCGAGGTCGAAGGGCAGGTACCCGACCGGTCCGCCGGGCGCCGCCCGGGTCAGCGCCGTGACCGAATGTCCCTCGCCAAGCGCTCCGGCGACGAGGAAGCGGCCGACATAGCCGGTGGCCCCGGTGATCGCTACCCGCATGGGCCGGGCAGGGCGGAGAGGTCAGGCGTCTCGCCGCGCTCGAAGGCGCGCCAGAGGTCGATCAGAGGGCGCAGCCGATCCGCCTTGGCGTGGTCCTGCCACGGCTTTTCGTACTGGAAATGCAGGACGCGGATCGCCTGCCAGTCCCAGAGCTCCGGAAGGTTGAACCAGACGTATTGCAGCATGTTGTCGAAGACTGGCAGGCCGTGCCAGTTCGGGAAGTAGTCCTGCAGGAAGGTCTGGTCAGTGCGCCGCCAGAACGCTCCCGGGGCGTCGAGGCGGGCGAGCATGTCCTCGAAGGTCGCGTCCGACGGCCGCGCGGTGAAGACGCCGGAATTCATCCGGTGGAAGTCGGCGAGGCTTTCGTAGACGTTCGGCGCGGCGCAGAACTCGGGGTAGCCGAAGAGCCGGTCGATCGGCCGCAGCACGAGCGTGTCGGCATCGAGGAAGACGACCGAGGCGTAATCGAGCTGCCAGAGACGCAGCTTGGCGAAGTTGTCGAGCGGCGTGTGGAAGGGCGGCTTCTCGCCCTTCGTGAAGGGGTTGCGCCCGTGGATCCGGTCCTTGGCATGGGCCTCGTTGAACGCGGCGCTCGTCGGCAAAAGGTCCGTCTCGACCAGCCGCGCGCCGCGGTCCCGGAGCAGCGCGAGCGATGCCTCGGGCACCGCTTCGGTATGCAGCACGACGCGGTCGGCCTCCGTTCCCGTCGTCGCAAGAGACTGCAGGAGTGCCGCCGCGCCCCGGCCGAAATCGGCGTTGGTGACCAGTGTGACGAAGGCCCGGTCGGACCGGGCCTTCCTTTCGGGCCGAAGCGCGCTCACGAGACCGACTTGAGCGCCTTGCCCTCGGGGTCGCGCTCGACGCGGCTGCCGAGATCCTTGGTCCAGGCCGAAATGGCGGGAACGCGGCTGCGGTCGATGCGGTGGGCGTATTTCCTGGCGACGTCGACGACCTCCGACAGGAGCCCCTCGGCCAGCGTCGTCGGGTCGAGGCCGAGCGACAGGAACTGGTCGTTCTTCACGATCAGGTCGTTCTCGGCCGCTTCCTTGCGCGGATTGGGCAGGTAGGCAACGCGGCCGCCGGCGAGCTTCGCCACCATCTCGGCAAGGTCGCGCACGCGGTGCGTCTCGGTCATCTGGTTGAAGATTTTGACCCGGTCGCCTGCCTCGGGCGCGTCCTCGAGGGCAAGCTCGATGCACCGCACCGAATCCTGGATGTGGATGAAGGCGCGGGTCTGACCACCGGTGCCGTGCACGGTGAGCGGATAGTCGATCGCCGCCTGGATCAGGAACCGGTTCAGCACGGTGCCGTAATCGCCGTCGTAGTCGAAGCGGTTGATGAGCTGCTCGTGGCGGCGGGTCTGGTCGGTATGGGTGCCCCAGACGATGCCCTGATGCAGGTCGGTGATCCGCAGCCCGTCGTTCTGGGCGTAGAACTGGAAGAGGATCTGATCGAGCGACTTGGTCATGTGATAGACCGAGCCGGGCCGCGTCGGATACAGGATCTCCTGCTCCTTCTTGCCGTTCGGCGTGTCGATCTCGATGTCGAGATAGCCCTCGGGGATCGGCGCTCCCACGCTGGAATAGCCGTAGACGCCCATCGTGCCGAGATGCACGAGATGCGCGTCGATACCCGATTCCACCAGCGCGGCTAGGAGGTTGTGCGTCGCGCTGACGTTGTTGTTCACCGTGTAGACCTTGTGGCGGTCGGTCTTCATCGAGTAGGGCGCGGCGCGCTGCTCTGCAAAGTGGATGATGGCGTCGGGCTTGTGCTCGACGAGCCAGCCCTTCAATCGCTCGTATTCCTTCGCGAGGTCGAGAAGGTGGAAGTGCAGCGTCTCGCCCGACACCTCCTTCCAGATCCGGCAGCGCTCCTGGATCGAATCCATCGGGGTCAGGGACTGGACGCCGAGTTCGGTGTCGATCCAGCGCCGGGACAGGTTGTCGACGATATGGACCTCGTGTCCCTGCGCCGACAGATGCAGACAGGTGGGCCAGCCGACGAAGCCGTCCCCTCCGAGAATGGCGATGCGCATGACTTTCCTCCGCTCGTGCACCCCGATTGACGCCGGGTCCTAGGGTGCCGGCTTGTGAAAGTAAAACGATGCTTTTGCAACACCGGCGACGGGCCGCCGCCCGGGTGACAGGCCCGTAATTGCCGTCTAGGGGCCGGGCGAACACACCGGAGATCAGACGTGCCGGACATTCCAGACTTCCTTCAAAGCGTGGTGCCGCTCGGCGAAGCGCTGCCCTATCTCGCCGCGGCGCTTCTCGCGCTCCTGGTTGCGGCCATGCTCCGCGCCGTATTCGCGCCGCGCTTCGAGGCGCGGCCGCTTCTCGGCGCCGGGGAACGACGGGTCTTCGCGGCCCTGAAAGCCGCGTGCCCGCCAGGCTGGAGCGTCTTTCCGCAGGTCTCCTACGGTGAGATCCTGCGCTGCCGGTCGCGGCGCAAGTACTTCACGATCAACGCGCGTCGGGCCGACTTCGTGATCTGCGACGCATCGTTCGAAGCCGTCGCGGTCGTCGAATACCAGGGCGCCGGACATTGGGGCGAGACGCGATCCGATCGCCGCAGGGCCGAGCGGGGCGACCGTGCCAAGCGCCGTGCGCTGCGGGAGGCCTCCGTTCCGTTGATCGAAGTGCCCGCGAGGTTCGACGCCACCTGGCTGCGGGGAGCAATCGACGCCCTTCGCGCCTGAGACCCTCTGGTTCCCGGCAGGTCCGTGCGGATGCGCGCGCGGCGTGTGCACCGCCTCCGTCGCCGGCGGCTGAAGCACGAAAGCGCGTCATGACAGCAACTTAAGCCCAGAGACCGTCGCGGACATGACGGCACCGGCGTAATGAAGCGACTCCACGACTGGTCGTGCGCGATGAAATGTCTAGGTCAGGACGGTCAAAGAGAAGGCGGCCTTCCGGGCCGCGCAGCAGCCGCAGAAAGGATGCCGCAATGAGCACGCCCAAGCTGTTCCACCCCGCACGGGCGGGGGACATCGAACTCAAGAACCGCATCGTCATGGCTCCGCTCACCCGCAACAGGGCCAGCGACGGGGACAACCTGCCGATGGACATCCATGTCGAATACTACACCCAGCGCGCCGATGCCGGCCTGATCGTCACCGAGGCGACGCAGATCTCGCCCGAGGGCAAGGGCTACGCCTGGACGCCCGGCATCTATTCCGACGCGCAGGTCGAGGCCTGGAAGAATGTCACGGACGCCGTGCACGAGGCCGGCGGCAAGATCGTCATGCAGCTCTGGCACGTCGGACGCATCTCGCACAACTCGCTACAGGAAGACGGCAAGCAGCCGGTCGCGCCATCGGCCATCCGGGCCGAGGCGCCGACCTTCGACGGCGAGAAGATGGTGGACGTCTCCGAACCCCGCGCGCTCCGGCTCGACGAGCTGCCGCGCATCGTGGAGGATTACCGCAAGGCCGCCGAGAACGCCAAGAAGGCCGGCTTCGACGGGGTCGAGGTGCACGGCGCGAACGGCTACCTGCTCGACCAGTTCCTGAAGGACGGCTCGAACAAGCGCACCGACGATTACGGCGGCTCCTACCAGAACCGCATGCGGCTGCTGCTCGAGGTGCTCGACGTCGTCGAGGGCGTCTGGGGCCCGGCGCGCACCGGCCTGCGGCTGTCGCCGTTCTCCGCTGCGAACGACGCGACGGACAGCGATCCGGCGGCGCTGGCCGAAGCGCTCGTCGACGCGCTCAAGGATCGTGGTCTCGCCTACGTGCACGTGATCGAGGGGCAGACCGGCGGATCGCGCGACGCCGTTCCGGACAGCGTGGACCTGCGGTCGCTGAAAGACCGGCTCGGCACCACGTGGATGGCGAACAACGGCTATGACCGCGATCTCGCCATCGACCGCGTGGAGAGCGGCGATGCCGATCTCGTTGCGTTCGGCGTGCCCTACATCGCCAACCCGGACCTCGCCAAGCGGCTCGAGCGCAACGCCGCGCTCAACACGCCGGACAAGGACACCTTCTACGGCGGCGGCCGCGAGGGCTACGTGGACTATCCGTTCCTCGAGCAGGTGGCGACCGCGTCGAACACCGCCGCAGAGTGATCGGACACCAAATCGTTAACACGGCGCGCTCCCGTTGCTCGGGGCGCGCCGTTGACGAGGCGACATCAAGCACCCGATATGTGTCGCCCGCGACCAAAGGCCCGCCACATCTGGGGGTTCTCCCGGCGTCGGCTACCGCCTCTTGAGCCCTGTTCCACCGATCCCCGGCAGATCACGCAAAAAGGCTCTGGTGCATAGAGCTTGAAAAGCGGTAGCCTCGGCTACAAATCCTTTATCCGAGACAGGAGACGACCAGTGCCGCCGTATCCGGGGCCGGGCCGTCTTGCCGAGCACAAGGAACTCTCATGCAACAGCCTCTCAATTCGTCCTATCCGGTGCTGCCCCTGCGGGACATCGTGGTGTTCCCGCACATGATCGTGCCGCTCTTCGTGGGCCGCGAGAAATCCGTGCGCGCGCTCGAAGAGGTCATGCAGGACGACAAGCAGATCCTTCTGGCGAGCCAGGTGGATCCCGCCGATGACGATCCGACCTCGGAGCAGATCTACTCCGCGGGCGTCGTGGCCAACGTGCTGCAACTGCTGAAGCTTCCCGACGGCACCGTGAAGGTACTGGTCGAGGGGCAGGCACGCGTGAAGATCACGGAATATCTCGAGAACGAGGAGTTCTTCGAGGCGCGTGCCGAGTACATGAACGAGATGCCCGGTGACAACACCGCCATCGAGGCTCTGGTGCGGTCCGTCGCCGACGAGTTCAACCGCTACGCCAAGATCAAGAAGAACATCCCCGAAGAGGCGCTGTCGACCGTCAGCGAGACGACCGATCCGGCCAAGCTCGCCGATCTCGTCGCGGGCCATCTCGGCATCGAGGTGAACCAGAAGCAGGAGCTTCTGGAGACGCTCGCCGTGTCCGACCGGCTCGAGAAGGTCTACGGTCTGATGCAGGGCGAGATGAGCGTTCTGCAGGTCGAGAAGAAGATCAAGACGCGCGTCAAGAGCCAGATGGAGCGCACGCAGCGCGAGTATTACCTGAATGAGCAGATGAAGGCCATTCAGAAGGAACTCGGCGACGGCGACGATGGCCAGAACGAGGTCCAGGAGCTCGAGAAGCGCGTCTCCGAGACCAAGCTCTCGAAAGAGGCCAAGGACAAGGCCGATGCGGAGATCAAGAAGCTCAAGAACATGAGCCCGATGTCCGCCGAGGCGACGGTCGTGCGCAACTACCTCGATTGGATGTTGTCGATCCCGTGGAACAAGAAGTCCAAGACCAAGAAGGACCTCGGCCGCGCCCAGAAGGTGCTCGACGACGACCACTACAGCCTCGACAAGGTCAAGGAACGCATCGTCGAATACCTCGCCGTGCAGCAGCGCTCGAAGAAGCTGAAGGGGCCGATTATGTGCCTCGTCGGCCCTCCGGGCGTGGGCAAGACGTCGCTCGGCCAATCGGTCGCCAAGGCCACGGGACGCGAGTTCATCCGCATCTCGCTCGGCGGCGTGCGTGACGAGAGCGAGATCCGTGGCCACCGCCGGACCTATATCGGCTCCATGCCGGGCAAGATCATCCAGGCGCTGAAGAAGGCCAAGACCACGAACCCGCTCATCCTGCTCGACGAGATCGACAAGATGGGTCAGGACTTCCGCGGCGATCCGGCTTCGGCCATGCTCGAGGTGCTCGATCCCGAGCAGAACGCCACCTTCGTCGACCACTATCTCGAGGTGGAATACGACCTCTCGGACGTGATGTTCATCACGACCGCGAATTCCTACAACATGCCGGGGCCGCTTCTGGACCGGATGGAGATCATTCCGCTCGCTGGCTACACCGAGGACGAGAAGGCCGAAATCGCGCGCCGGCATCTTCTGCCGAAGCAGATCAAGAATCACGGCCTGAAGGAGTCGGAGTTCGTCCTCGAGGATCAGGCGCTGGTCGACACGATCCGCTACTACACCCGCGAAGCCGGCGTGCGGAACCTCGAGCGGGAGCTGGCCAAGATCGCCCGGAAAGCGGTGACCAAGATCGTCAAGAAGGAGGTCGAGACCGTTACGGTGACGGCGGACAACCTTCCCGACTTCCTCGGGGTGCGCAAGCACCGCTACGGCCTGGCCGAGGACGAGCACCAGGTCGGTGTCGTCACGGGCCTCGCCTACACTTCGGTCGGGGGCGACCTTCTGCACATCGAGGCGCTACGCCTGCCGGGCAAGGGCCGGATGAAGACCACGGGCACGCTCGGCGACGTCATGAAGGAATCGATCGACGCTGCCTCGTCTTACGTGCGCTCGATCTCGCCGCGCATCGGCGTCAAGCCGCCGAGCTTCGAGAAGTGGGACATCCACGTGCACGTTCCCGACGGCGCGACGCCGAAGGACGGACCCTCGGCGGGTCTCGCCATGGTCACCGCGATCGTGTCGGTCCTGACCGGGATCCCGGTCCGCAAGGACATGGCGATGACCGGCGAGGTGACGCTGCGCGGCAACGCGAGCGCCATCGGCGGGCTGAAGGAAAAACTTCTCGCAGCTCTCCGGGGCGGCATCAAGACAGTCCTGATCCCGAAGGAGAACGAGAAGGACCTCGCCGAGTTGCCGGACAACGTGAAGGAAGGGCTCGAAATCATCCCGGTCGAGCACGTCTCCGAAGTGCTCAAGCACGCGCTCATCCGTGAGCCCGAGGCGGTCGACTGGGACGAGAACGAAGAGACGCCCGTCGACGCGATGACGCGGCCGGACGAAGGCAAGGGGTCCGGCGCCGTCGCGCACTGACCCGGGGTCGTCGAGACACCTCGTGGCGGCCGGTTCGGCCGCCGCGCCGAAAGCACGACGGGTCTCCCGGCGCTCGTTTCGTTTTTTGAATGGGAATCTCAGAAGTTAGTCCATCACGCCGGCCGGGGCTCGCCCTCGCAAGTTTCCGAAGTGAGCGGGCCGAGACGCTCGCGAAGACCGCGCCCGTACAGATCATTTTCGACCTACGTAACGCGCCGCTCGAGTTCGTAACTGAAGATGTGGGCTTCCAGACGATCGCCCGATTTCCGTAGGGCTGATCGAGTTCTGGAAAGTGGCGGAGAGACAGTCCTTCCTCGAACTTATTTGTGCAGTTTTCTATACATTATAACAAGCACTTAAAGTTTAACCGCGTGTCTCGCGTGAGGCAAATTGTGTAGCAAGTGTGTAGCAGGCATTGCGCGACGGCTTCACGCTCAATGTGAACTGGCCCCCGTTTCGACCGGACACTTGGGCATAGCCATGGAGGCTTAGGCATATGCCTGAGCACGTGCTTATGTCTGAGATAGAGATCATCACCGATGGTGGCCGTCGGCGCCGCTGGCCTGCCACGGAGAAGCTGCGGATCGTCGAGGAGACGTTGGAGGACGGCGCCAGCATCTCTGTCGTCGCGCGCCGGAATGGCGTGGCTCCGAACCTGTTGTATCGTTGGCGCCGTCTGATGCTGGACGGGGGAGCCGTGGCCGTGTCCGAGGATGACGATGTGACCAGCAATCGTGCCGTCCGGCAGATGGAGGATCGCATCCGCGAGCTCGAGCGCCAGCTCGGCCGCAAGACGCTCGAGGTCGAAATCCTCAAGGAGGCGCTGGACAAGACGCGCTCAAAAAAACGGACCTGGCTCGCGCAGTCGCAGCCGAAGGGCGGTTCCCGGTGAAGGTCGTGGCCGAGACCCTGGGTGTCGCCCGCTCGAACCTGCACGCCCGGATGAACGGGAGCGCGAAGCCGCGGCGGCGCTATCACA
>NZ_JALZ01000040.1 GCF_000521785.1 Roseivivax halodurans JCM 10272 | reverse complement strand
AACGAGGTCCTCGCGACCGAAGGTCTGCGGGAGAGCTAGTGACGGACGCCGGACAGGGTGCGCGAAGAGGAAGGGCCTTCCTCTTCGCGCGGCAGAGCCGTCCCGGTCAGCCCCCGATCACCGATGGCAGCCATAACGTCAGGGCCGGGAACAGCAGCAGCAGCCCCACGCGGATGAGCTCCGTGACGAAGAAGGGCAGAACGCCCTTGAAGGTTTCGATCATCGGAATGTCCCGGGCGAGCGCCGAGATGATAAAGACGTTCATCCCTACCGGCGGCGTGATCAGCCCGAGCTCGACCACGATGAGCGCGAGGATGCCGAACCAGACCTTCAGATCGTCCGTGCTCATGCCGTAGGCCGAGGTCTCCGCCGTGGCCATTGCGCCGCCATTGATCTCGACCAGCATCGGCCAGAAGAAGGGGATGACCAGCAGGATCATCGACAGCGAATCCATCAGGCAGCCGAGCAGGATCAACGCCAGCAGGAGCAGCATCATCACCAGCATCGGGGCCATGCCCGACTCCGCGATCCAGCTCGCCGCCTGCTGCGGCAGACCGATGCGCGACATGAAGATCTTCATGAGCTCCGCGCCCAGCAGGATCAGATAGATCATGCCCGAGGTGCGGGCCGTGTTCTTCAGCGCCTCGGTCATCGTGGAGAGCCGCAACTCGCCGCGCGCGAGCGCGTAGATCGCCACGAGGAACACGCCCACCGCCGCGGCCGGCGTCGGGTTGAAGTAGCCGGCGTAGATGCCGCCGAGAACGATCCCGAAGATCACCATCACCGGGATCAGGCCGAGCGTCGCCTGCACGAAATCCGCGCGCGTCGCGGCGCCGCCCGGCGGGCCTGCGTCGGGCTTGATCAGCACCACGATGGCGATGGTCAGGATGAAGAGGATCACCGCGAGGATACCGGGGATCAGCGCCGCCGCGAACATGGTGACGATGTTGGCTTCGACGATCACCGCGTAGACGATCAGCACGACCGAGGGCGGGATCAGGATGCCGAGCACGCCGCCCGCGGCGAGCGCCCCGGTCGCGAGCGAGCCGTCGTAATTATAGCGCCGGAGCTCCGGCAGGGCGACCTTGCCCATGGTCGAGGCGGTGGCGAGCGAGGAGCCGCAGACCGCGCCGAACCCCGCGCAGCCGGCGATTGCAGCCATGGCGGTGCCACCGCGCATCCAGCCGAGCCAGGCGTTCGCGCCGCGGAAGAGCGCCTGGCTGAGGCCCGCGACGATGGCGAGCTCGCCCATCAGGATGAACATCGGGACGACCGAGAGGTCGTAGATCGAGAACTGCCCGTAGGCGAGCGTCTTGAGTTGGCTGAGCAGCAGCTGCGGGCCGTTGACGAGCGCGATCCCCACCCCGCCGACGAGGATCATGGAATAGGCGATGGGAATGCGGATCGCGATCAGCAGCACGAGCGCGACGAGGGCGATGATACCGAGCGTGACGGGATCGGTCATCGGCGGGCCTCGCCCGCGTTCTCGGCGAGGCTGATGATCGAGGCGGCGATGAGCAGCGCCAGCGACACCAGGATCGGCACGAAGGCCCACCAGACCGGCACCTGCAGGATGGTGGTCATGTAATTGTAGGTCTTCTGGTCGAGCATGCCGAGATACATCCGCCACAGGAGGATCGCGGCGAAGGCCATGGCGATCAGCGCCGCGAGCGCGCGGAGCGCGGCGACCCGCCGCTCCGGCAGGCCGGAGGTGAAGATGTCGGCGGTCACGTTGGCGTCCATCAGCTGGCAATAGGGCAGGAAGGCGAAGACGGCGATCGCGATGCCCATCTCGGTCAGCTCGAAATCGCCGGGAAATGTGGTGCCGACGATGCCGCCCGCGACCGACAGGACATTGATCACGACGATGCCGAGCAGCACGACGCCGCCCAGAAGCGCCCAGGCCGTGACGGCCTGGGCGACCGCAGCGGCGGCGCCGCTGCGGGTCTGCGCTTCGTCGAAGGCCATCAGCTGCCGGACCCGGACGCGTTCTCGCCGATCAGACGGCGCGCTTCCTCGACCATGGCTTCGCCATCGATGCCCTGTCCGGAGACATCGTCGATCCAGCGCTGCACCACCGGCTCGAGGCTCTCCTGGAAGGCCGCGGTCTCTTCCTCGGTGAGGGTGATGTGCTCGTTGCCGGCGTCCACCGCGACCTGGATCCCGCGCTCGTCGATGTCGCGCCAGATCTGCCCGACCTCGGCCAGCCAGTCACGGTCCGAGGCGTCGCGGAAGGCCGTCTGGACGTCCTCCGGCAGGCTGTCCCAGCGGGCCTTGTTCATGGACACCTGGAACGTGGTGGTGCCGAAACGGGTCTTGTCGTGGCCCTCGATCTGGTACTGGGTCTGGTCCTGGATCTTGAGCGCCGGAATGATCTCCCACGGAATGAGCGCGCCGTCGACGACCTTCTTGGATAGCGCCTGCGGCAGGTCCGGAACCGGCATCGAGATCGGCGTCGCGCCCAACTGCTCGATCACCCAGGCCCCGGTGCGGGTCGGGATCCGCAAGCTGAGCCCTTCGGCGTCGGCGGGGCTGCGCACCTCGGTCTCCACGGTCTGGATCCCCTGCCCGGCATGGACGTGCAGGAACATCGGCTCGACGCCCTTGTAATCCTCCGCGAGATACTCGTCGTACATGTCGGCGAGCGCGAGGTTCGCTGCGGCGGGGTCGTTCTCGTAGACGAAGGGCAGCTCTATCACTTCGGTCCGCGGGAAGAGGCCGGGGGTATAGCCGTTCACCGTCCAGATCAGGTCCACGACGCCGTCGCGGGCCTGGTTGATGAGTTCGGGCGGCCGACCTCCGAGCGTCATCGACGGGTAGATCTCGATCTTCACCGAGCCGCCGGAATTCTCCTCGACCTGCCTCGCCCAGGGCTCGAGCATGTCGGTTTGCGCCGGCGCGTTCGCGCCGAGGAAATGGTGCAGCTTGAAGACATGCTCCTGCGCCGATGCGCCGGAGCTTGCGGCAAGGACCGAGACCGCGGTTGCAAGTATTCCTGTCAGCTTGAGTTTCATTCTTCCTCCTCCTTCATGAATGGCAACCTTGCGAGACACTTCCCTCCGACCCGCGGTCGCAAGCTCGTGGGGTTACGACGGCCGCCCGTAGAAGGGTAGTCCGACATAGTTTTCCGCAAGGCTGGTCTGCGCCGCGCGCGATTCCTCCAGATAGGCGAGGTCCGCTTCCTGCATGCGCTGGTCGAACGGGCTCTGTTCCGGAAAGCGATGGAGCATCGTCGTCAGCTGCCAGGAAAAGCGCTCTGACTTCCAGACGCGCTCGAGGGCGGTTTCCGAGTACGTCTCCACGCCGTGATCATCGCCATCGAGGTAGAATGCGCGCAGGGCATCGTTCAGGTAGCGAACGTCTCCGAGTGCGAGGTTCAGCCCCTTCGCCCCTGTCGGCGGCACGATGTGCGCCGCGTCGCCCACGAGGAAGAGCCGCCCCCAGCGCATCGGCTCGGCCACGAAGGAGCGAAGCGGTGCAATGGATTTCTCGATCGACGGGCCGGTCACGATGCTGTCGGCAGCGCTCTCGGGGATACGCCGACGCAGCTCGTCCCAGAAGCGCGCGTCGCTCCACGCCTCCAGGTCATCGTCGACGGGGGCCTGCACGTAATATCGACTGAGGTTCTGGTTGCGCATGGAGCAGAGCGCGAAGCCGCGCTCGTGGTTGGCGTAGATGAGCTCCTCGCTCACCGGCGGCGTCTCGCTCAGGATCCCGAGCCAGCCGAAGGGATATACCCGCTCGAACTCCTGCCGGACGTTCTCGGGGATCGTCTTGCGGCTGGGCCCGTGGAAGCCGTCGCAGCCGGCGATGAAGTCGCAATCGACACGATGCTCGCGGCCGTCCTTGGTGAAGGTGACGTACGGCTTTTCGCTGTCGACATCGTGCAGCGCGACGCCCTCGGCCTCGTCGATGACCACGCCGTCCATGGCATCCCGCTCTTTGTAGAGCTCGGCAGTCACTTCCGTCTGCCCGAACACCATGACCTTCTTGCCGACGAGGTCGTCGAAATCGATGCGAAAGCCCCGGTTCCGCACCGACAGGTACGTCCCGGTATGCGGCAGGCCCTCGCGAAACATCCGATCGCCGATGCCGGCCTCGTCGAGCAGCTCTACCGAGCCCCACTCGAGAACTCCGGCCCGGATCCGGCTGAGAACATACGCGCGCGAGCGCCGCTCGAGAACCACCGTGTCGATCCCGGCGCGGTGCAGCAATTGACTGAGGAGCAGGCCGGACGGCCCGCCGCCGATAATGCAGACTTGGGTGCGCATGTTTTAGTTTCCTCCGAGCCTGATCGTAGGCAAGTTGCCCCGGCATTGAATGGAGCGAGACGATCATCACCGGGACGAATCGAACATCTCAGCAGGGAATAAGGTCGTTCGCCCTCTACGGCGAAGACGCCCGGTTTCCCGACGTCCTACATTGCGAGACGATTCGAGACCGAGCCGAGCAGAACGAATGGGTGATACGGACGCACCGGCACCCGCTGCTGCATCAGTTCCTGCTCGTTCAGGAAGGATGCTTCTCGATGTGGCTCGACGATACGCGCCATGACGTCTCGAACGCTGTCCTGTTGAACATTCCGAAGGACCATGTCCACGGGTTCCGCTTCCAGCACGGAATGCACGGATACGTCCTGTCACTTCCCGCAGAAGAGCTGCCGGGGATTTGCCACAACGACGATACGGTTCTGAAGCGCCTCGCCTCTCCCGCCGTGGCCCCGGCCACGGATGCGCTGGCTTCCGTTTTCCGCCGGCTTCACGACTGGCACAAATCGAGCAGCCCCGTCCGGATAGCGATGCTTCGGGCATTGGGATGCGAAATAGCCTGCCTTGCCGCCGACCAGTTGCTGCACAGGGACGTCGACGGAGTTTCCGGACGACAAAATCTGATGATCGAGGCGTTCGAGGCGCTTGTTGCCGACAACCTGCGGAAGCGATGGCGGGTCGGTGACTATGCTTCCGCTCTTGGCATCTCCTCGGCGCACCTCTCGCGCCTCTGCCGACGGTATTCGGGCGTTTCAGCTTCGGAATGGATCGACCGGGCCGTGATGATGGAAGCCTGCCGCGAACTCGCCTATACGATCAAGCCGGTTCAACAGATTGCCTACGATCTCGGCTATGACGACCCATCGCATTTCTCCCGGGTGTTTCGCCGCGTGTTGAGGAAATCGCCAAGCGAATATCGCGGCTGATCGGTCTGTCTCGACCCCCCGTTACCTCATCGACGTCAAGCGATGCGGCTACGTGCCTTTCCCCGGGCTTCTCTGACATTCGTTCGAGGGTCAGTGCGGCGGGGGCGCCGTGAAGACTTTGGACGCCGCTTCCGCGCGATCCGGCGAAAGGAGCCCAACTGCGCCCCAGAGGCCTGCCTCGGCGCTGCTCACCACGGGTTTCCGGAGATCGCGCCGAAGCCGCGGAGATGTCTCCGCCATGCGCAGTCCGCCACAGGAAATCAGAATGCCGTCGCAGACGGGCGCCTCTTCGTGAAGTTGATGCACTTCCAAAATCATGGTTGCTGCCGTCACGTCTGCCACAACGTCAATCGCCTCGATGTTTAGGGAACGGAGTGTCATCACCTGAAGCCCCCATTCCCCGAGATAGGTCCTCAGCATGTCGTTCACGGGAGCGCGGTAGGCCGTCTGAACGGCGATCCGCCGTGTGCCGAGTTCAAGAAGCCCCCTGGCAACCGCCGATGCCATCGTATCGACGGGTAGATCCGTTGCGTCCTCGAGCCTCCCGATGAGCTCCTGCTCGAAGGTTCTGCCCCTGAAGAAGCTGAGTGATGTGCCCATCACCGAAATAGCCTTTGCGCCCGACCTCCGCAGATCCCGGGCAAGGTCAATCGTTCGGTCCACGACACCGGCATAACCGTCTTCCGACATCGTGCGGAGGCCAAGCCCCCGCGCCTCAAAGTGAATGTCGGGATACATCCAGCTCGCCTCGGGAGGCACTTCGCCAGCCGCCGGCGGAACGATCAGCCCGATGTGCTTCATGAGAGTTGCCCCTGCCGCCGCGACCGAACCTCGCCCCAGAGAGCGGCACCGACCGAAACCGCCGCGATGCCGAGGAACAGAGCAGGTGCCGGTCGCGTCAGAAGCGGCAGGAAACTCCCCCCGTAGAGGACGAGACCCGAACGCAGACTTTCCTCCGCCATCGGGGTCAGCACGTAGGCGATAATGAAAGGTCCGGTCGGGATGCGCGCCCGGTTCATCAGGAAACCGATCGCGGCAAAGGCCACCATCACGCCCACGTCGAAATAGCGGTTCGAGACCGAGAAGGCGCCGATAACGCAGAACACGACAATCGGCGGCAGGAGCCAGGCCTTGTTGACGTACATCAGCCGAGCGAGAAGCGGGGTCGCGAGCAGCATGATCACCAGCATCGCGACATTCGACGCGAGCGCTCCGCCGATCACGGTATAGGCGATCTCCGGGTTGTGGGCGAAGAGCAGCGGGCCGGGGTTCAGGTTGTGGATCACCATCGCTCCAAGCAGCACGGCGGTAATGACCGAGCCGGGAATGCCGAGCGTGATCAACGGCACGAGCGATCCGACGGTCCCCGCGTTGTTTGCCGTTTCGGCTGCGATGATGCCTTCTTCGGCACCTTCCCCGAAACGTTCGGGGTGCTTCGAGACGGCCTTCTCGAGGGAGTAGGCCGCGATGGATGCTGTCGTTCCGCCAACTCCTGGAAGAATCCCGATCCAGGTTCCGGTCAGGCCGGAGCGAACGAAACTCCACGCGTAAGCGAGAAGGTCGCGCCCGCGGATCGAAACACCTCCCGCACGGGACGGCGTTCGGTCCCTCGTGATGGGTGTCGGATCACCAGAGTCCTCGAGGAGCTGACTGAGGACGAGCGCCCCGAGGATGACAGGCAGGAGCGTCAGTCCGTTGTCGAGCGCATGCCACCCGAATGTCATCCGAAGCTCCCCGGAAACCGGGTCGACGCCGGGGAGCGAAACCAGTGCGCCGAATGCCGCGGAGAGGAGCCCGCTGACGAGGCTGCCTCGCGAGACGGCGGCGATCAGGCTCAGGGCGACAACCGTCATCGCAAATATCTCGTAGGGGCCGAAGCGGACGGCGATCTTCGAGAGCGGCGGCGAGAGAAGTGCCAGGACAATCCAGGCCAGAGTGCCCCCGACGAACGATGCGAGAATTCCAAGGCCAAGCGCGCGCCCCGGCTCTCCCCTCGCCGCCATCGGATATCCGTCGAGCGTCGTCATGATCGCCGATTCCGTGCCCGGCATGCGCATCAGCGTGGCGCTGATCAGTCCCCCGGTCGTCGCACCGATATACATCGAGACGAGGAGAAGCAGTGCGTCGGGGCCGTCCATGAAATACGTCATGGGAAGCGCAAGCGAGATGATCATCGCGCCCGACAGGCCCGGGATCGACCCGATGAAAATTCCCGATGCCGTCCCGATCAGGACCCAGAGAAGCCCGTTTGTGAAGACGTGCTGGAACGCTTCGACCATGGATGTCGCTCACAGATTTAGGAAGAAGAACCGGGTGAATATCCCGAAGACGGCAATGGCGAGCAGCACCGAGACAACCGCCATTCCGATCAGTCGCATGGGACGCTTCTCGAGGGCGAGCAGCGCAAAAAAGGCAAAACAGAAGAACCCCGTCGCCACCACGAAGTGAAAGAGCTGGAAGACGAGGGCGGCGACATAGAGCACGATAAGGCCGAACGCCGCTGCTATGCGCCAGAGCGCACCGCCCGGGCCTTTCCCGCTTTCGTCCGCCGGCGCTGCGAGCAGCCCGGCCGCCTTCACAAGCGCCAGTCCAAGGGTCAGCCCGCCAAGCACGGTCGGGAAGGCCCCCGCACCCAGCGGTTCCCATTGGGAGGCCGGCGTGGTGAGGCCGATGTACAGCCCCATCGCGCCGGCACCCACCACGAGGAGAAGGAAAGCCAACTCCGCTTCACGGCCGCGTATCGTCGAGCGCAGCATGACCCTCCTCCCGTTCTAAAGATCAGTTGGCGCGGACCGTTCCTTAATCCTGCGACGTGCCGCGCACCACGTCCGCGATATCCACGAAGGACTGGTACTCCTCGTCGATCTTCTGCTGCAGCTCATCGCCGCGGAGAATGGCCAACGTCTCGCCCGAGGCGTCGATCTGCTCCTGCACCTCTTCGGTGTTCAGTGCGGCCTCGATCGCGTCGGCGAGGGTGGCGACGACGTCCTCGGGTGTGCCCTCGGGCGCCCAGTAGCGGCGCAGCAGGCAGGCCTCGACGTCGTATCCGAGTTCATGCAGCGTCGGCACGTCGGGAAGCGTCTCGAACCGGTCCGGACCGGCAATCGCAAGCGCCCGGAGATCCTCGCTTCCGCGCTCGACCCAAGGCGTCGACAGCAGGGCGAAGTCGCTGAAACCACCCTCGAGCGACGCAAAGCGAGCAGAGGTGCCACCTGTCGGCACGATGGTCCAGCGGGCGCCGATCGCTTCCATCAATTGCGCCGAAGGAAAGTGCGTGGCGCTCGCGATGGCGTCGGCCTGCTTGAGGTTCCCCTCCTTCGCTCGGGCCACAAGGTCATCGAACGTCTGCATGTCCGACTCCTTGGGCACCGCGACAAAGGTACAGGAGCTTGTGGCCTGCAGGATCGGCTCGAAATCGGCGGGCGTGTAGTCCACCCGGCCAGCGGCGGAAACCGAGAACATTTCCTGATGGATCTGGAGGATGGTGTAGCCGTCGGGCTCGGCGGTAAGCGCCTGGCGCGTGCCGATGGTACCGGCCGCCCCGTCAGCATTCACGACGACGAGCGGCTGGGAAAGCAGATCGTGCTTGTCGATGGCTGCCTGCACGGCGCGGGCGAGCGAGTCGGTTCCGCCACCGGCGCCGAAAGGCACGATCAACCGTACGGGCTTTTCCGGGAAATCGGCGTAGGCCGGCGCAGAAGCGGCTGCCAGCAGAGCGGCGGTAGTGAGAATCCGGGTGATCGGACGCATGGTGTTCCTCCCTTTTTTCGAAGCGGACGTGGCGCCCGCTTGCCTCCGGGGTCGAAGCTCTCTCCAATTGCTCTTGCTGTCAACAGTTTCTTGTGCCACCAAATTGGCGAGAAAAAGGAGGAGCCGATAATGGACCTGACAATTACGGACGTGCGCGCCTACCCGGCCTATATCCCGACGGAGCTCGACGTCGGACCGGTACATGCGAAGGCGTCGCTATCGTGCGTCATTGTCGAGGTCCGGACGGCGGACGGCGTGACGGGTTACGGCTACACCGCAATCACGGACGAGGAGGTGATCGCGACGATCGTCGACACACTTCTGTCCGATAAACTGCGAGGCATGTCGGCACTCGACCGGGAAAAGATCGCCGAGGCGATCTACTGGACGGTCTCGCCGCGCGGGCAGACCGGCTACGGCAGCCATGCCGCGTCGGCCATCGATCTCGCCCTGTGGGACATTCTCGGCAAAGCGACCGGCCTTCCCTGCTGGCAGCTTCTCGGGGGCGCCCGGAGGGAGGTCCCGCTGTATGTAACCTTCGGCTTCGGCCAGTTCGATCGAGAGCAGCTGGCCGATGCCGCCAAGTACCTGGTGCAAGACGGTGTCAGCCGGTTGAAGATGGTGGTCGGCCATCACGCATTGCGTCGCCAGTCCGAAGGCGAGAACCTTGCCGACATTCTTGCCGAAGACGTGGCCCGGGTGACAGCAGTGCGCGAGGCAATAGGCGACGACGCTTCGATCTTCGTCGACGCCAACTGCAATCTCGATCCGGCCTCCGCACTCTGGCTGGCCGAACGTCTCCGCCCCGTGGGCATCGACTTTTTCGAGGAGCCGGTTCGGGGCAACGACGTGCGCCAGATGGCCGAGATCCGCTCGCGTGGCACTCGCGTCGCGGCCGGCCAGAACGAAGGTCAGCTCTTCCGCTTCCGCGATTTGATCGAGGGCGGCGCAGTCGACGTGATCCAGCCGAACGCGGTGATCTGCGGCGGCTTCACCGTGGCGCAGAAGGTCGCGGCCCTGGCCGAAGCCCACCAGGTCACGCTTGCGAACGGTGGTGCGTTTCCCTTTCACAACATGCATCTGCATGGAGGCCTCATGAACGGAGGCCTCGTCGAGTGGCACCTGATCTCGGTCGAGATGGGTAACGCGGTCTTCCGCAATCTGCCGGAGCGCAATGGTCAGACACTGAGACTGCCCGATCAACCGGGCCTCGGGTTCGACGTGGATCAGGATGCGCTAGAGCATTTTGCAGCCGGCCCGCACTCCAGGGGACGGGGCAAAGGCTGATGGCTGGCGTCATTTCCGCCGACGATCTGCGCCGCCGCGCACGACGCAAGCTGCCACGTTTCGCCTTCGATTACATCGATGGTGGCGCGGGCACTGAGGCCGGGCTCGCACGGAACCGGGCAGCGTGGTTAGGGGAGACGCTCCAGCCGAAGGTTCTGGTGAACAGCGATCGCGCATTGCCCACCGAGCGTTCGTTCCTCGGCCGACGATGGGCGATGCCGATCGGCATACCTCCCATTGGTCTGGCGGGACTGGCGTGGCCCGAAGTCGACCTCATTCTGGCAAGCGCCGCCGAGGCCGCGGGAATACCCTACGTTGCATCGACGCCCGCGACAGTGTCGCTGGAACGTCTGAAGTCCGCGGCCCCGACGTCTGGCTGGTTCCAGCTTTACGTCGGTAAATCCGAAGAGATCACCGACGACCTGATCAGGCGCGCGCGCGACGCAGGCTACGAGACGCTCGTCGTGACGGCGGACGTGCCGCGCCCCGGGATAAGGCTCCGCGACGTGCGCAACGGCTTCTCGTTGCCCCTCAAAGCCACGCCCCGTATGGCCGCGGACCTGGCGCTGCACCCCGCCTGGGCCATTCGCACGTTCAGGGCTGGCGCGCCCCGCTTCGCCAACCTCGAGCGCTATGCTGCGCCCGGAACAGGGGCCCAGTCGCTGGCAAAACTGATGGCAGGACAAAGCTCGGGCCGGCTCGACTGGACGCTCTTCCGGCGCATCCGCGAGCAATGGCCGGGACGGCTGATCCTCAAGGGCGTCACCTCGGCGCCCGATGCGGCACAGGCGGCCGATCTCGGCGCTGACGCCATCTGGGTTTCGAACCATGGGGGCCGACAACTCGATTCCGCCCCCGCGACGCGGGACGCCTTGCCTGCCATCCGCAAAGCTGTCCCCGAAGACTTTCCGCTGGCCGTCGATGGCGGGCTCCGGGGCGGAGAGGACGTGCTCAAGGCTCTCGTGGCCGGCGCCGACTTCGCGTTTGTCGGCCGCCCGTTCCTGTATTCCGTCGCGGCCCTCGGAGCCGAGGGGCCGACGCGGTACATCGAGACCCTGGCGGCGCAGCTCGACAACGCGATGGCCCAGATCGGGTGGACGGATCTGGACCGATCGCCCCGTGACGTTTAGCAGCCGAAAGGGACCGAAGCGAAAAGGGATAGCCCGCATGACCGGAAGACGGCACGAAGGGCAGGCAGATGCCCGCGAGAACGGCTCACTGGTCTTCGGACTGCTCGACGAGTTCGCCGGCCACCATCTGCGCCTTGCCTACGAGGCTTCCTTCGAGGACTTCGCGCGGCGGCTTGGCGCGGATCAACTCAAGCCCGGCTATTTCAGCATGATGTCGATGATCAGGAATAATCCGGGCATTCGCCAAAGCGAGCTCGGGCTCAGCATCGGCCGCGACAAGTCCAGCGTCGCGAAGGCGCTCCGGCAGCTGGAAGACATGGACCTGATCCGGCGCGAGCGGGTCGAGGAAGACCGACGGAACTACGCAAGCTACCTGACCGAAAAGGGCCGCACGACATTCGCCCGGATGGAAGTGCAGGCGCGCGAGCACATGGCGCATCTCGACCGGTTGATCGGCGCCGAACGGCGGGCTGTCTTCTTTGACGTGCTTCACGATCTGATCGAAGGATGTGCCGAAGACAACGTGGTGGCGTATCGGACGGAAAGCGACGGAGACGCTTCCGCTTGAAGCGATCGGATCAGCGGCGCGCGCGATGCCGTCGAGGCGCTTGCCCCCTGGTCACCGCGTAGCGAACAGCCGATCTCCGGAGGAGGCCGGCTGCCCGGCTAAAGATTAGAACGGATAGTGCTGGCCCGGTTGCTCGACCGTGATCCAGCGCGTTTCGGTGAATGCATCCACGCCAGCCGTGCCGCCGAAGCGCCCATAGCCACTGTCCATGACACCGCCGAAGGGCATCTGCGCCTCGTCGGACACCGTTGGCCCGTTGATATGGCAAATTCCGGACTGAAGCCGGTCCGCCACGTCGAGAGCACGGTTGATGTCACTGCCGAAGACCGCTGCCGACAGGCCGTAGGCGGTGTCGTTGGCGAGCTCGACGGCGTGCTCCGTGTCGCGCGCCCTGACGACGCAGACCACCGGGCCGAAGCTTTCCTCGGAGAAGAGCGGCATCGCCTGGGTCACGCGGTCGACAATCGTGGCGGGCATGATCGTGCTGTCCTTCCGCACGCCGCCTGTCGTGACGCGGGCGCCCATGTCCTCAGCCGAGGAGATCAGGCCTTCGACCCGCTCGATCGTGTCGTAGTCGACCACCGACCCGAGAACGACGTTCTCCGTCGGGTTGCCCACCGGGAGCGCCGCCGCCTTGGCGGTGAATTTCTCGACGAACTCGTCGGCGACCTTCTCGTCGACGATAATTCGCTCGGTCGACATGCAGATCTGGCCCTGGTTCATGAAGGCCCCGAAAGCGGCGGCGTTGACCGCCCCGTCGATATCGGCGTCATCGAGCACAACCAGCGGTGCCTTGCCCCCAAGCTCCAGCAGGCACGGCTTGAGGTGCCGCCCGGCGATCTCGGCGATGATCCTGCCGACGCGGGTCGAGCCCGTGAAGTTGATGCGCCGCGTCTTGGGGTGTGAGATCAGGGCCTCGACCACGCCGGGAGCGCTCTCGGCGGAGTGAGTTATGACGTTCAGCACGCCATTCGGGACCCCGGCACGGCGGAATGCCTCGCCGATGAGCATGTGCACGCGCGGACATTTCTCGCTGGCTTTCAGAACGACGGTGTTGCCGCAGGCAATGGGCATGGCGACCGCACGCACGCCGAGGATGACTGCCGCATTCCAGGGTGCCATGCCGACCAGCACGCCGACCGGCCTCTTGACGGCCATGGCCAGCGTGCCGGGCTTGTCGGACGGGATCACCTCGCCCCTGATTTGGGTGGTCATCGCCGCTGCCTCGCGCAGGACCTTCGCCCCGAACATCACGTTGAACCCAGCCCAGGGTGCCGTGCAGCCGACCTCGGCAACGTAGGCCTCGGTGAATTCTCCCGCCATGGCCTCGAGGGTGTCGGCCACCTTGTTGAGAAGCGCGCGCCGCTCCGACGGGGGCGTCTTCGACCATGCCGGAAAGGCGTTGTCGGCTGCCGCCACCGCGCGTCCGACATCGAACTCCTGCGCGGCGGGCGCGGTCGTCGCGACTTCCCGCGTCACCGGATTGATGCGGTCGAACGTTGCGTTGGCCGAAGCGGGTTCATCCGCGCCGTCGATCATCAGACTGATATTCATGTTCTGTCCTCCCAGAAAATCACTGTCGGAGCGGTTCAGTCCCGCCCGATGGTTACCTCGATCAGGGCGAGGCCCTTGTTCGCCCGGGTCCGGGCGAGCGCCTCGGACAGCGCCTGCTCGAATTCGCCCGGGCGCGCGACCTTACGCGCCCAGGCCCGGCTCGACTGAGCCACGCCGACGAAATCCGGCGATGGAGCCAGCCCTGTCAGAGGGATCTCGTTTCCGCGTGCCGCATAACCCGTGGGATACATTCCCTCGACTGACTCGCGCACCGCTCCCCATTCGCTGTTGTTGAGCACGATGACGACAATCGAGAGGCCCATCGCCTCGGCGATCTGGTGGCAGACGACGGGGTTCGCGAACATGTAGGATCCATCCCCCATGGTCGCGACCACCGTCCTCCCCGGCTCCGCCATCTTGAATCCGAGGGCGGCCGGGAAGCCCCAGCCGAGCCCTCCCGAATGCGGCCCGTCGAACCAAGCCTTGTCATGGGTCAGCGTCATCGACGGCAGCCTGCACCCCAGCTCGGAGAATACGGCGGCATCGCTCCCCGAGAGTGCGTCGGAGAGCGCATGGCTGACCCAGCGCTTCGTCAAGGCCGGACGTTTTCTATCCTCTCTGGCCAGACGCTCGCGCGAGGTACGCTCCGCAAGATTGGCCTCCGCGACCCTGGCGGCGCGCGCCTCGTTCCGGGCGAGCCGGCCCGTCAGGCGTCTGTCCATTGCCTCCTTGAGAGCGAGGATCGAGGGCGAGACATCCCCGACAAGCGAAATGTCGGAGCGGAAGTTCCTCACGCCCGAGCGCGCCTGCAACGGGTCGGGTCCAAGATGGATCACCTGCGCCTCGGGCTTCGGTTCGGCTTGCGCGGGCGACCACGGGGCGAGGCTGTCGATCACGAGGATCGCGTCGGCCTTCTCGAGAAGCGGCTTCGGATCCGGCCCTGCTGCCATCGGGTGATCCGTCGCCATGGCCAGCTGTACGGCCCAGTACTGGCAGACCGGGATCCCCCACTCCGCCGCGAGCTCGCTGAGCGTACCGAACCCCAGCGCATCGCCCGCGCCCCGTTGGGCGAAGATGACCGGGTGTTCGGCGTCGACCAGAAGCTGGGCCGCGCGCTCGAGATCGTCCCGCGACGGGGCGGCCGTCGCGGGGTGCATCTGGGGCCGGGTGTCCGTTGCTGGGATCTTCTCGCAAAGCACCTCGCGGGGAAGGCAAATGTAGACGGGCCCTTTCGGACCGGACATCGCGATCCCGTGAGCGCGATCGATCACGTCGGTCACCTGCTCGGGGAAGCGAAGCTCGTAATCCCACTTGCATGCCTCGCGGACGAGCGCCGTCTGGTCCAACATTTCCTGGCCCCAGCCGATCGGCACCGTCCGAGCGCCGAAACGCCCCTTCTCGACGGTGGGCGTGCGCCCGCTCATCAGTATCATGGGGATCTGTTCGCAGGCTGCGTTGATTGCCCCCATCGACGCGTTCGCGAGGCCGACATTGGTGTGGACCATGACCGCCTGCGCGCGGCCGCTGGCCAGGTAGTAGCCATGCGCCATGCCCAGTGCGGCGCTCTCGTGCGGGATCGTCACGAAGCGCGGCAGCGGCAATCCACGCGCACGCGCCTCGGCGATCCCTTCGATGACGGGCGGGAAATCCGTTCCCGAGTTGGCGAAGACGGCGTCGACCCCGACTTCGGAGAGCCGTGACAGGATCTCGGCACCCGCAGACACCGAGCGATCATGTACCGGTTTCATCTCCATTTCGCCTTCCTCCTCCAGGAAATATCTTTATTTGAGATATAAATCTCATTATGTACCACTGAGCACATGCGGTCAACACGGAGGGCGGACATGTCGACCCAACTCAACGGGTCCCTGCTCAAGGGGTTCGAGATCCTGCGCCTCTTCTCGCCGGAGCGGCCGGAGATCACGGCAAACATCGTTCAATCCGAGCTCGGCCTGAACGGGGCGACCGCTCACCGCTTCCTTGCCACCCTCGAAGAGACCGGTGCGATCGTTCCGGTACGCCGCGGCAGGTACCGTCTCGGTTACGCCTTGTCCGATCTCGGCCGATTGGCATCCGAAACGAACCCGGTCCTTCCGACGATGCGACCGCTCATGGAGGCGCTGACGGCGAGCCTGTCCGAGTCTGTGATGCTGTGCCGCCTCGGGCGGACGGGCCCGACCTGCCTGATCGTGGTGGAGGCGGATCGCCCCATCACCGTAGGCATCAAGGTCGGAACGTCGCTGGACCTGCTCGCATCCGCACAAGGTCGGATCTGGCTGGCCGATCTGGAGCGGTCGCAACGACAGACCGTCGTGGCAAACTCTATGGCATCCGGCGGGAGCGATACACTTGAAGCGCTTCACGACACATTGGCAGCCATCCGCGACGACGGCATCGCGGTGAACCGAGGCGACGTCGAACCCGACATCGCGGCAGTCGCCGTCCCGGTGCGGACGCGAACAGGGCGACTTGCATATACGCTGTCGGTCTTCGGACCATTAAGCAGGTTTTCCGATACCTTCGTAACGCGCGCAGCAACCGAGCTGAAGGATACTGCCGCCAGGATTGGTCGCCTCTTGTAACTCTTCAGGCGGACGATGTTCCCTGTCGCGGTGTCGCTCGCCGTGGACCTCGCGCGTGGAGGCAGGCCGATCTGGTCAGTCACGCCGCGGAGCAGGCTGCCTATGACATCATCGCGGCCGGGAGCAAACGTTTCCAACGTCAGGTAGCGACCACGCTGAACGGTCCATTGCTCGGACCGCTGCATGAGGATCCCGCCGGTCCGGCAGAGCTGGAGGCGACCTACCGGTCGCAGGTGGCACGGCTGGAGGATCTGCTGACGGGCAGCGACCAGATGGAGGCGACGAATGCGATGCTGCGCGATCTTCTGGGCGAGGTGTGTCTCTGGGGGACCCGGACGCGCGGGACGGGATGCGGATCGAGCTCAGCGGCGATCTGGCCGGTATTCTGGCATTGGGGGAAGCGGAGACGACAAAGCCCCCGCGACTGGCGAGGGCCGGGTCGGAAACGATGGTTGCGGGAGCTCGAATTGGACACTGTTTTATCCCAGCGAACATTGGCGGCTTAACTTTAGGTTTGCCCTGACACGCACCAACACTACGCCCCTGGGTCTCCAGCCTCCTTGGCGCAAAGTCGCAAAACAGCCTACTTAGCGCACGATGGAGGTAAGCGAACCATCGCTGAACTCGGCGCGAACGACCGCATTGCGCAGAAGCGGACTTTGCAAACTCTCACATCGTCCAGCCTGTGGACCGACGCGAACGGCCCATGGACGAAGCCGCTCCGCGGCATTGGCGCTTATTGCTGCGTCGGGCAGTGATCTGATCGTCGTGCATTTGGGAATGGGCAGACCTGCCTGACGATTGGGACCTCTCAATCGACAGACAGGGGGTTCCCATGACGGAGGAGAGAACGACCCCGCTGCGTGAGCGGATGATCGAGGACATGCGTATCCGCGGTATGGGCGACAAGGCCCAGAAGGCCCACATCCGGGCGATCAAGGATTTCGCCAAGTTCCTCGGACGATCCCCGGACACGGCCACGCCGGAGGATCTTCGGGCCTACCAGCTCCACATGACAGACACCGGGGTGACACCGTCGACGTTCAACGTGCGGATCGTCGCGCTGCGGTTCTTCTTCGGCATGACCTGCGGGCGGGAGGAGATGAAGCGCTACATGCAGTTCCGGACCCAGCCGCGGAAGCTTCCGATCGTCTTCAGCGTCGAAGAGGTGTCCGACATCCTGATGGCGGCGCCCGGGCCGGGCCTGAAGTATCGCGCCGCGCTCAGCATTTCCTACGGTGCGGGCCTCAGGGCAGCCGAGGTCTGCAACCTCAAGATCGGCGATATCGACAGCGACCGGATGCTGATCCACGTCGAGCAGGGCAAGGGGCGGAAGGACCGCAAAGTCATGCTGTCTCCGGGCCTGCTCGGGCTCCTCCGTGACTACTGGCGCGAGGCACGACCCGAGGGCTGGCTGTTCCCCGGCAAGCCAAAGATCAGCCCTATCTCGCCGCGCCAGTTGAACCGGGCATTCACGTCGGCCAAGAGGATGGCCGGGGTCAAAAAGGCCGCCACCCTTCATACCCTTCGACACAGCTTCGCCACCCACCTGCTCGAGGCCAACACCGACGTGCGGGTGATCCAGGTTCTGCTCGGCCATGCCAAGCTGACGACGACGGCGCAATATACCCATGTCGCCACCAAGACGATCCGCGACACGGTCAGCCCCTACGAGATGTTAGCGAAGTTGCAGGACCAGACCGTGAAGCGAAGCCTGGAGTGACCGGGTGCCGGGGTGCCCCGGCCCAGGCTGGAGATCGCTGATGTTTTTCGACGGTTCGGCCCTGCATGGCGGCGGGCCAATGCCGGGCATATCAGCCTGAGCCAGCTCAAGGTGATGTCGGCAATCGAAGCCTGCCGAACGGAGGCGCTCGGCGGGCATGTGGCGGCCTGCACCAAATGCGGCCACAGCCACATCGGCTACAATTCCTGCAAGAACCGGCACTGTCCGAAGTGCCAGGGCCCGGCCGCGCGGGACTGGATGGCGGCACGCGCCGAAGACCTGCTGCCCGTCGAGTATTTCCACGTGGTCTTCACCCTCCCGGCGGAGATTGCGCAAATCGCCTTCTGGAACAAGAAGGCCGTCTACGGCCTGTTGTTCCGGGCATCCGCTGAAACGGTGATGACCATCGCGGCCGATCCCAAACGTCTTGGTGCCCGGATCGGCATGACCAGCGTGCTGCACACCTGGGGGTCAGCGCTGACGCATCACCCGCATATCCACATGATCGTGCCCGGCGGGGGCCTGTCACCGGGCGGCACCCGCTGGGTCGCCTGCAAACCAGGGTTCTTCCTGCACGTGCGGGTGTTGTCGCGCCTCTTCCGGCGCCTGTTCCTCGACGGGCTGCTGGCTCTCCATCGTGCCGGTGACTTGGCCTTCTACGGTGAACTGGAACGGCTGGCACAGGCGAATGCCTTTGCCGCCTGGCTCGCGCCGTTCCGCAAGGTCGAGTGGGTCGTTTACGCCAAACCGCCCTTCGGCGGCCCCAAGGCCGTGCTCGCCTACCTCGGTCAATACACCCACCGCGTGGCCATCTCGAACCACCGCCTGGTCAGCGCAGACGCTGAGACTGTCTCGTTCCGCTGGAAGGACTACCGCGTCAAGTCCGGCAATCGGCAGAAGGTCATGCGGCTGGCCACGCACGAGTTCATCCGCCGGTTCCTGATGCACGTCCTGCCCGATGGCTTCCACCGCATCCGACACTACGGCCTGCTGGCCGGCGCCACCCGCAAGGCGGCCATCGCCCGCATCCGCGACCTGCTCGGGCAGCGGCAACCCGAACCGGAAGCGCGGGAAACGACGGAGCCTGCCCTGCATACCCTGCGCGAGCCGTGCCCCTGTTGCGGTGCCCCGATGCGCATCGTCGAGATCTTCCGACGTGGCCAGAAGCCGCTGTCGCGCGCACCGCCACGGGAGCAGGCCGCATGACGAACCGCCCGTCACTGTCGAGAACACCACCCGGGAGCACTTGCTCATTCCGGACCGCCCAGGGCTTGCCTCAAGCCGTGGACTGCCCGCGAGCCACCGATCCAATTCGACGCCTGCTCCCGCCCGTCAGCATTCGTGGGGGTCAGGGCGCTTCTGGAGGCCGCCAATTTCCTTCGAGCTATGGGGCAATCCCCACCGTCGTTGGAGGCCTCAGCGCACTTTCCCCATAGACAGAGCCTGGCCACCGCGGCTTCCACCTTGGGAGGATTTCCAACGCGGGCCGCCCGAGCGCCGTGCGGGATCGTCACACCCCGGCCCGCATCGGAAATCCTTCACCTCTCCGGACATTCACCGGGTAGGCTATCGCGGCAACGCAGCTTCCCCAAACCAGCCATCCAAGGTATCTTGCAGCGTAATCTGGCAATCCATCAAGGCCCCCTGTGCGGACGGAGCTGACCTTTGCTAAGATGCTCGCGCCCATCTGGGAAGATCGTACGGCAAGGTCAGGAAGCCAGACGACGCGCAAGCCAGACGCTATGCCCGGTGCAGGCGGGGTCCTCTGCAACGAAGGCCACGACATCGAAGCCGTTCTCATTGAGGAGCCGGCGATATTCATCTGGGTCCAGGCTCGCGTGGTAGAGCGGCTCTCTCTCGAGAGTGCCAATCGCTTCGCCGAAAGCGGGACCACTGGTGAATAACAACGGGGCCTCCGTTGCGGCATGGCGGCGAAAGACAGGGAACATCAAACGCTGATCTTCAGGGGTCAAATGAAAGAAGCTGTCCCAGGCAATCAGTCCGCCGAATGTCAGGCCGAGGTTCAGCGAGCGCATATCGGCCAGTTCAGTCGTCTCGCTTGGAAGATTTGCCCCGAATAGAGCAATCATCTCCGGCGATGCATCCACGCCGGTCACGGAATGGCCGTGGCTGCACACGTGTCGGGCAATCGGCTCGCCAGATCCGCATCCGATATCAAGTACAGAAGCACCCGGGCGCACCATGCGGATGAACCGATCGAGCCAAACGCCCTCCGTCAGCTTGGTGCCGCGCGCCTTAGCCCAAGCGGCGCCATGCCGCCGATATATGCCAATTATGCTGTCCGCGGATTCGGTCATCGTGTCTAAGCCTGTCAGCCGGCTTCTCGTCGGAAACGTCCCGGAGCCCCTGCCCGCTGTACACTCTGTGGGAAGCCTCGTCTCGCTCTATCGACGCTATCCGTCTGCTGAGGGCTCGAAGCCGTCTTGCGGCTGCGCCGCAGGCTCGGTGCGTCGTGACGTCACCGCAGCGCGGAGGGTTTGATATGTTTGGCCGTCGGCATGATGCTGAAGACGTGGCGGGCGTGGTGGATCGGAGGAACCGTTATGCCCACTACAAACCTGCCAGCCATCCGCGCCTGCCGTCCCGCTTGGAACAAGGGCCGCATCATCGGCCAGAAACGTCCGCTCGAACCGAAACATGTGTGGGCGATCCGGGTCCGCCTCGAGATCGCTCAGCGGTTTCGCGAACTGGCACTCTTCAATCTCGCCATCGACAGCAAGTTGCGCGGATGCGACCTGGTGAAGCTGAAGGTCGCTGACGTCTACGCGGCCGGACAGGTCAAGCACCGCTCTTCGATCGTCCAGAGCAAGACCCAGAGGCCGGTCAGCTTCGAGATCACCGAGGGGACGCGAAGAGCCATCGCGACTTGGCTCGAGGCTCCGCTGATGATCGGGTCCGAGCATCTCTGGCCCGGTCGCTTTCACGAACGCCGGCATATTTCGACAAGGCAGTACGCACGCCTCGTGCGGGACTGGGTGACATCTATCGGTCTCGAGCCGAGCACTTACGGTACCCACTCCATGCGGCGGACCAAGGTGGCGCAGATATATCGCAAAACTGGCAATCTCCGCGCAGTGCAGCTCCTGCTCGGCCATACGAAGATGGATAGCACGGTGCGCTATCTCGGCGTCGAGCTTGAAGATGCACTCGCCATCGCGGAGGCGGTGGAGCTCTAAGAAGGTGGGCCGGTCGGTAGCGGCCGGCCCTAACTTGCCGTTAGCCACAACCGTTATCGCTGCAGCCCAGTCACCAAAACGGACATCCATGCGCTGTGCAGCATCCTGCAACAGCCCGGGTTAGGCAGTGTGGACATAAACGAGCCTCGCTGCGATCTCCGTGAACTTCCGTTCTATGCGATACAATAAACCTGAGCGTTTGAGATTGCCGATCGTTTCCGCGACCACCAACTGACACCTGACCCCGCCGTACACTTGCTACAGGATCGACGCGCGTCAGGAGATCGTAAAGAGCGGGATTGACGACGAAGCGGCGTAGGCACTTGGTCGCATAAGCTCCCGAAAGCTTGAGGCCAAGCGCAACCTTAGCCTCAGTGAGCTCAGCCCGAACGGTCGCGTGACCCCACACGGAGCATCATCTCAGACTTCGGACGGCTCAAAAACCTACTCAAATACGGTCCCTATGCAGACGCAGGGCGTTCCGAGTGGAGTTCAGCGGCGTGTATGCCCAAGGTCACCAAGCCCGGCCATAACATGTAGGCCTCGATCTCGAGGTTCTCTCCGAAACTGAGCAGCACAATCGTCATAACGATCGACAACGGCAGCGCGCCGCGTGGCCCGCGCGCGGCGTCGATGAGCGCCAGCAATGTTTGCCAAGCAAGCGGTACGAGCAATGCCATAAATCCGACGAGGCCTTTCACGAACAAGAGCCCCCACCAAGTGTGGTGACTGCCAATCGGCATGTACTCGACGACATGCGCGCCCGGCTGGACGGTGCCGTGGCCGAACCAGTAGGCCTCATTCTCCCACCGCTCCCCGGCGATGCGCTGCAATGTCTCGCGCACACGCGTCGAGTCGGCGCGCGCGCCTTTGAACGCACCGATTCCGTCCTTTACAGCCTGCGCCAGCGCGGTGCCCACGACGGCTAGAGAGGCGGCAGCCGCTGCCATCGCTTGCCACGCCCAGCCTCGGAGGATCAGCGGCATGAGCCGCGGACCGGTGGTGCAGGCAACAAGGCCGACCAGGCCCATCCGGGACTTTGACAGCAGGATCATCGTGACCCCGGCAGCGATGCCGATAGATCTCCAGCGAATAGATTTCTCTTCGAGCGCGAAGCAGACCTGGAGCACCCCGAGCAGGGCCGCGAAAGGCGACCATGGCGCGTAGAATTGCCACCGTGGCGTCCAGCTTCCTGGGTCCCAGGTGAAGAAAAAGACGGAGAAATACTCCGGCCCGGGGCCCCCGATGACCTTGAGCGGCGAGGTGAAGACTTTTTCTGGCAGGCCGATGTAGGGCGCGGCGAAGAGAATCGGCGTCAGTACCAGCGTCCAGAGGCCGACGATGCATTGCCCGCGCACCAAGATCTCGCGCCGGATGGGGAGCACGGCGCCAGCAAGAGGGAAGAGCGCGAGAAGCGCCCACCCCTTGGCCCAGCCCACGGATGACTTAATCGTCTGCTTGAGACCGAGGTCCCAGCCCACGTGGCCCGCCCACAGCGCGACTAACATCACGAACATTCCGGCGAACCAGCACCACACCACGGGTGGCACCGGACCGCGGGCGCGCAGATCGTCGCGGATCGCGGGTCCGAGATAGAGCGACAGGACCGCGAGCGCGCCGAGTAGCCAGGCAAGCACCGGTCCCACGACGTAGAGGGCGCCGACGAAGTAGAACGGCCAGGTCCAGCACAGAGACTTGAAGACCAAAGCTTCGGCCGGGTTCTGGGCGAGGACGGTCATTCCGCGGCGACCATTACGGGTGCCGAGGAGACATCCGGGGTACTGTTTACAAGCCGTTCGATCAGCGGACGGCGCAGCCAACCGAGCATCAGGCCCATGAGGAAGAACATCGTTGCGGCAACACCTGCGGCGAGCGCGAGCTTGCGCTTCGGCGAGGAGGGCTCGGTCGGCAGGGACGGGTCCTCGAGAACCTGCACCATCGGGTAAGAGGCGAAGAGGTCGGTCTTGGTGCTCTGGCTTCGGGCCATCGCGGATGCGAAGACAGCCTCGGCGACCTCGAAATCACGGCTGAGATCTTCCAGACGCGCCGCAGGCTCGATGAGCGCGATACGGCGCTCCTCCGCGGCGGCGAGGCGCGCCGACATCGCTGCATGCTCGGCGGCAAGGCCCGATCGTTCTGCCTCGAGGGTGACGAGTTGGGAAAGCAGCCCGGCGCGCGAGCCGACATGGCTCAGATCGAGCGAGGCGAGCTCGTCGCCCGACAGGTCGGTCAGCTGCGCCGCACGCGCCGCCGCTTCGGAAGCGGTCGCAGCATATGCTGCGCGGGCGGAGCGGACCTCAGGATGATTATCGCCGAATTGACCGCGCGCCTGACTGAGCAGCGCTGCGTGGTCTGACATTGCGGTCGCAAGAGCGGCGAATTCGGTATCGGCGTGGAGGCGAAGGGCTGCAGCAGCGAGCCGAGGCGTCGTTCCGAGAGAGGACTGCAATGCTGAGACGCCTTCGGTCTTCTCCTCGAGTGTCGCGGTCAGGTCCGACATGCGCTCGCGCAGAACGTCGGTTTCGGCCACGAGGGTGTCGAACTGCTCGGCCGAGATGAGCCCGGTCTCGCGCTGAAGGCGCGAGATCTCCTCCCGGGTGGCGAGGACTGATTGGCGGTAATCTTCGATCGCTTCACCCGCACCGGTCTCTCGGATAGAAGCCTCGTCGGCCCGTAGCGCTTCGATCTCCGAGAAGAATGCCGCGAGCAGGACCTCACCGCGCGCCTGCGCATCTTCGGGCGAGTTTCCGACCATGCTGACGTGGATGAGCCCCGTCTGATCCACAAGTTCGATCCGCGGCTCACCGAAATCGCGCGGATGCATGTCCATGGAAGCGGCCGCCGCTCCCACAATCCGCTGGGCAGCAAGAAGACGTTTGTAGGTCTCGGTCGGGCTAACTGAAGAATTGGAGTAAGGGGAGTTCGCCGACGACGATGCTTGCCCTATCCGGTCGAGGTTCACCGACGCCGATGCCCCCGCCCCCGGCAGGATCAACGAAAGCCCCGACGTGAAGCGGAGCGGTGCGGTCTTTAGATAGCTCGTGATCGGCGCCCAGATACACACTGCCCCGAGAGCGAATATCCCCGCATAGCGGGGGATACGTCCGAAATCGGCGACCCGTCCGCCTCGAAAGACGCGGATAGCCCAGAGTTGGCGCATCGGCAGACGGATCAGGCGGGGAACGGCGATCTTGCGGGACATCGTGGCGGGTCTCCTGACACTCGCCCGCTGTCTACCCGTCCGCATTCCTTCCATGTTCCACGAGGCGGGATAGACGCCGCTATCGATCGGCACCGCGTATATCCCCCCGGATAGGACAACACGAAAAAAGCCCGCCACGAGGGCGGGCCTGCGTTTCTATCCGAACAGATCGCGGCGTCAGAAGAGCCCCGCCTCCTTGGCGATCATCGCCGCCTGGGTACGGTTGCCGGCGCCGATCTTGCGGTAGAGCGTCTTGACGTGGAGCTTCACAGTCGGCTCGCGGATGTCGAGATCGCGGGCGATCTCCTTGTTCGACTTGCCGTGGGTCAGACCCTCGAGAACCTCGAGCTCCCGGCGCGAGAGCTGCTGCGCGAGCGGGTGGTCGTTCTCCTCCGCGGCCTGCGCGCGCATGAAGTCGAGCGGTGCGTATTGCTCGCCCATCGCCATGAAGCGCACGGCGTTAACGAGGCTCTTGGCCGAGAGCGTCTTGGGCAGGAAGCCGGCGGCCCCGGCGGC
>NZ_JALZ01000039.1 GCF_000521785.1 Roseivivax halodurans JCM 10272 | reverse complement strand
GGAGAAGGACCTACGGCTCTGGTGGGAAAGAAACTTGGTTCCTTGCCCGAATTTGGTGGTATGTCGCGGAACGCCGGAGGGGCCGGAGAGCGACATGTTGCGCTTTACGCGCGTTCCGGAGGCATAACCCTACGACCCCGGAAAAGTTTCTGCGCTGCGTCATCGCTTTGTGTCAGGTCGAGTAAGTTTCTGACGCGCAGTCGTAATTTCTTTGGAACTCCGGCTTCAGCCCTCGTATGCCGCCTGCCAGGCGATGCCGCGGAGTTGCGAGCGGTGCAGTCCGAGATCGGCCAGCTCGCGGTTGCTCAGCGCGCTCAGCTCGTTCAGGGTCTGTTTGTAAACCCGGCGGCGCTCCAGCGCGGTACGCCAGTTTGCGGTCAGGGTTTCGAAGCGGGCGCCGAGGGTGTCGGCAGATGCGGTGTGCGTCGTCATTGCAAACTCCGTTGGTTCGCAGGAAGGTGTCTCTGCTCTGTTGCCGCTAACTTGGCTTCAATGCTGCAGGTGCACAACGCCCATATCGTCAATGCTGCCATGCAGCATGCGCAAGCGTAAAGTCGTTCGTTATCAGAGGGTTCCAATTCAAGCCGATTGTGACGCCACGTCTCTTCCGCTGTGTTGTATATCCGCGGCTCGAAAGATTTTTGGATTTGTCAAGCGGTATTGTTGAGTATGCGCACGAGGTTCACGCCAAGGTTGCGCGACTGCTGAAAAACCACGCTGGTTCCTCCCGACGCCCGGAAGAGGCATGTCCGCCCCGATGATGCGCTTTTATTACTGGTTCGCGCGCCATCTCGACACGATTTCGATCAGGCGGTCGAGGCCGTCTGTCAGTGCCGCAGGTCCGGGCTGAAGGATGATCGGAGACTTTATTTCGTGGATCGCGCCACTGAGCGCAGCGGGCAGGTCTTTCCAGCCCGGCCGCGCGACGATCCGCTCGGACCGAACCTTCTTGCCGCACCACGAGGCCACGATGATGTCCGGCCGGGTCGCGAGGACGTCGTCTGCGGTCACGATCCGGTCCTTCGCCGCCTGTTCGCTCCGGAGGTGGCCGAAGCAATCCGTGCCCCCGGCGATCTCGATCAGTTCCGACACCCAGCCGATGCCGGTGATGATCGGATCGTCCCACTCCTCGAAATAGACGCGTGGCCGCGGCGCATTCGGGGAAGTAGTCCCGACCTCGCGAAGCCTGGCCTCGTAGCCCGCCGCAAGACCCTCCGCCCTGTCGGTCCGGCCGACGAGGCGCCCGAGGGTGCGGATCATGCGCAGGATTCCAGCGACGTCGCGCTGGTTGAAAGCAAAGACCTCGACCCCCGCGCCGATCAGCTCCGCCGCGATGCCGGCCTGAAGATCCGAGAAGGTGAGGACCAGATCCGGCTCCAGCGCGAGGATCTTCGGAATGTCGGCTGACGTGAAGGCACCGACGCGCGGCTTTTCCTGGCGGACGCGCTTCGGCCGAACCGCATAGCCTGTCACGCCGGCGATGCGATCCTCCTCGCCGAGGAGATAGAGCGTCTCGACCGTTTCCTCGGTCAGGCAGACGATGCGTTCGGGCCAGCTCATGTCACGACGCCGAGCGGCTGGAAGAGAGGCCCGTCCGCGGTTGCATGCACCCGGGCGCGCAGGTGAAAGACCCGTGCCAGCGCGTCCTCGGTCAGAACGTCTTCCGGCCTGCCGTCCGCGACGATCCGGCCCTTGTCCATGATCAGCAACCGACTGCAGTACCGCGCCGCTAGGCTGAGGTCGTGCAGCGACGCGATGACGGCTCTGCCCTCCCGGGCGAGGTTCGAGAAGGTTTCGAGCGTGGCGATCTGCGCCGCGGGGTCGAGCCCCGCGATCGGCTCGTCGGCCATGAGAAGCGGGCTCTCCTGCGCGAGGGCGCGGGCGATGAGGACGCGGGCCTGCTCGCCCCCCGACAATTCCGTGGCGCGGCGCGATTCAAAGCCGGTCAGACCCATCCGCGCGAGAGCCGCCGCGATCGCGGCGCGATCCACTGCTCCGGGGCGGTGGCCCCAGGGCAGATGCGGCAGGCGTCCGAGCGTCACCAGCCGCTCGACCTCGACCGGCCAGGCGATCTCGCGCGCTTGCGGCAGCCAGGCGGCCTGCCTCGCGCGGGCGCGCGCGGACAGAGCAGCGAGCGAGCTCCGACCTTCGTGAGACATGAGGCCGAGCGCGGCGCGCAGGAGAGTGGTCTTGCCCGCGCCGTTCGGTCCGATGAGGCCGACGCATTCCCCGGGCGCGATGGTGAATGTCGCATGGTCCACCACGGGGCATTCGCCGCGGCGCACGGTCAGATCGCGGATCTCGAGGAGTGCGCTCACGATCCTTGCCTCCGCGTCTTGTAGATGAGGTGCAGGAAGAGCGGTGCGCCGATCAGGGCCATGACCACCCCGAGCTTGAGGTCGCGGTCGGGCAGAATCAGCCGCACCGCAAGATCTGCTGCCAGCACCATCGCCGCGCCGCCCAGGGCGGAACTCCACAGAAGCGTGCTAGGTCGTGCGCCGGTCAGCGGCCTGAGAAGATGCGGGACGACGAGGCCGACGAAGCCGACCGCGCCCGCGACGGCTGTCGCCGCTCCGACCGACGCGGCCACCCCGGCCAGCAGCATCAGCCGCAGGCGCCCGAGCGAGACGCCCATCGCCTCAGCGGCATCCTCACCGAGGGTCAGCGCATCGAGCCCACGTCCGAGGGTGAGCAGAAGCGCCCAGCCGAGGAGGGTCACCGGGGCCGCGAGCCAGACCTCGTCCATGGAACGGTCGGCGACGGAGCCCATCATCCAGAAGACGATCTCGGCCGTGGCGTAAGGGTTCGGCGAAAGATTGAGCACCAACGCCGTCAGCGCCCCCGCCAGGGCGGAAACCGCGATTCCCGCGAGGATCAGCGTGAGCGAGCCGCCGCGCGGGCCGGCGAGAAGCAGAAGCACGCCCACGGTCCCCATCGCAAAGAGAAGGGAGAGCAGCGGCAGTGCCTGGGCAAAGGCCGCGGCGAGACCGGTCTGCAATGCGATCACCGCGCCGAGCGCGGCGGCACCCGACACGCCGACGAGGCCCGGTTCCGCGAGCGGGTTGCGCAGGTAGCCCTGCATGGCCGCCCCCGACAGTCCCAGCGACGCCCCGACCAGTGCGGCGAGCAGCGTGCGGGGCAGTCGGATCTCCCGCATGACCATGACGTGGAGAGAATCGCCTGCGCCGATCAATGCGGAAAGCGCCTTCCCCGCGGGGATCGCCGTGTAGCCGATCAGGAGAGAGGCGGCGAAGAGCAGAAGCAGCAGAGCGGCGAGGCAAAGGCCGAGCGGTCCCGACGGTCCGAGGCCGAGCGTGCGGGGCAGGGCGGCGACCTTCATTCCGAGGCCTCCTTGAGAGCATTCACCGCATCGAGCAGACGCGGGGTTTCGCAGGTCCAGTCGGCCCCGCCGCCGAGCTCGGTCAGCGCACCCGTCGCCTCGAGCGCGGGGTGTCGCGTGAGTTCGGTGGCCCATGCGAACCCTTCATAGGGTTCGGCGACGAGAATAAGGTCCGGATCCGTCATCACGGCCTCCTCAAGCGACAGCCGACCACCCGCGGGGAGATCGACCTCTTCGGCCACGTTGGCTAGCCCCGCGGCGCGAAGGAGGTCGGCGGTCAGGGTTCCGGTCCCGGACGTCCGACCTTGCGCATGATAGAGAAGCGCGCGTTTGCCGGTCCCGCCCGTCTCGAGCGCCGCGCGCCGCTTTTCAAATTTGCGGATCATCTCCGCAGCTTCCTCCTCGCGCCCGAGCACTTCGCTCATCCGGGCCATGTTCCGGGTTGCCTCGTCCAGCGAGGTAATGGGCGCGAAGCGTTCCACGCGGTATCCCAGACGCTCCAGCATCTGCACGGTTGCGCGGGTGGTGAAGGTTCCCGCCAGAACGAGGTCAGGCTCGATCAGCACGATCTCCTCGGCCGATCCGGCGGTCTGCGGGACTTCGGCCATCTCCCCGGCATAGGCCGAGATGCGGGGATCGTCCGCAAGTTGCGAGACTGCAATCAGGGTATCCGGCGCGAGAAGCCAGGCGAGCTGGTCTGTGCAGACGTTGAGCGAGACCACGCGCTCGGGCGCAGCCGGGGCCCCGCCCGCAAGGCTTGCGAGCAGGGCGGCAGCGAAGAGATCAGAACGAGGCACGGACACCGAAATAGGCCGCGCGGCCGCTGGTCTCGTAGCCGGGGATCACCTCGTAATCGGCATCGAAGAGATTCTCGACGCGGATATAGGCCTCGCGTCCTTCGCCGAAGCTGTATCCGAAGCGCGCATTCGCGACCGTGTAATCGTCGACCTCCTGGCGAGAAAAGCCGGTCGCGCCGAACGTGTCCGGCAGGTCCGCGCGGTGCTGAAGCGACGCGCCCGCCTGGATGCGGTCCGTGATGTCAGCCGCGAGCCCGAGGTCGAGCGCGTGGCGCGCGACCCTCTCCAGGGGATCGTCGTTGGCATTTCGCGCATCGGTGTAAGTGTAAGCTCCGGTCAGCGTCACGCGGTCACCGAGCGGCACTTCTCCCGACAGTTCGATCCCCTGCGATACCGACGTGCCCGAAACTTGTTGGTATTCTTCCACATACTGGATGAGGTCGTCGACCTCAGTGTGGAAAAGGGTGGCCGTCACTTGCGCGCCCGAGACGAATGTCTTCTCGACGCCAAGATCAAAGCTTCGGCTCGTTTCGGGGTCGAGATCGGGGTTGGCCCCGAAGGTGCCGTAGAGCTCGCTGAGCGACGGCGCTCTGAAACCGTTGCCGAGGCTTGACCGCACGGTGAGGTCCGGCGCCGCCCGCCAGGTGAGTGCCGCGCGGCCGGTGGTGGAGCCGCCGAACTGTGAATTGTCGTCGTGGCGCAGCGACAGGGAGAGGTCGAGCGTCTCGGTCGCCGCGTATTGCGCCTCGCCGAACAGGCCGATCACCTCGATTTCCTCGTCGGTGGTGCTGGCGGCCGTCTCCAGTGTCCAGTCCGCCCCATATGAGAGAGTGAGCGCCGGCGAGGTGTCCCAGGTCGCAAGGTAACTCACCTCGTCCCGCTCGCCCTCGTATTCCGTATAGTACGCGTTGGGGGTCTCGCGATCGATGCTGAAGCGCGACACGTTGAAGCTGTGTGCGACTGCACCGGTTTGGGCCTCCACATATGCGCGCAGGCCGCGCTGGAGGGTGTCGCCGGTATTCGGGTTCGGATCGTAGTCGAACTCCGAATCGAACGAGAACCCGGTCAGCCCGACCCGCAGATCCTGGCTCACATTATAATATGCGTCGAAACTGTATTGCCCGCCCGCGAAACCGTCTTCCTCGCCGTCGGAGGAAAACGCGCTGAAGCCGTCGGTTCGCGCGCGGCTTGCCGAGACGGCGAAGCCTGCGCGCTCTGTCGCGGCGCCGTAGCTGAGGCTTGCGCGGCGGGTGTTGAAGGCGCCGGCCTCGAGCGCGATCGACCCTTCGGTGCCCGGTGCCTCGGGGGCATCCGCCCCGGTCAAAGCGAAAATCCCCGCTACCGCTTCCGAGCCATAGAGTGCCGATTGCGAGCCCTTCACCACCTCGGCGCGTGAGAGGCCACCAAGCATCAGATTGGCCCAGTCGAAGCTCGTTCCGGTCGAGGTCGGATCGGAGATGTCGATCCCGTTGAAGAGAACCGGTGCGTATTTCTGGTCGAGCCCGCGGACGCGGGAATAGTTGATGTTGCCGTATGACAGGCCTGCGGGTCCGCCGGTCTGGGTGAAGGTGACGCCCGGGGTATCGGCGATGATGTCCGTCAGCGACGCGGAGGGCGCGGTCTGCAATGCGTCCTCCTCGATGATCGCGACGCTCGCACCGGTGCGCGAGATCGGCAGGTCGGCCTGGTTGCCGTAGATGGTGATCGGGTCGAGCTCGATCGCTTCCTGCTCCTGCGCGCGCGACGCGGCGGGCAGGGCGAGGGCGATACTGGAAACGGTGATGAGAAGTCGGGTCACGGAATGTGGTCCTTTCCCTGGGCGGGCCCGGTCACTCCGGGCCGCATGGTCTGACAGGTCGTTGGAAAAGGACGAACGGCCCCTCCCGCGGACGGCGAAGTGATGTCACCGCAACGGAAGAACCGTTACCGCAGCCGCGCCCCGCGACGGGTAGGGTGATCGCCTTGGCAGGTCTCCTGACTTTGCGGGTCGTTGCGCGGGTCGGGCCTTCCCGGGACCATGGGATCCCAGTGGCATGTTCCGATCGCGCTCGCCGCTCACAGTTGCGGGGGCAGTCGCGGATTTCCCGAAGGTCACCGCGTTCCCTATTCACCGGACATATCCGGACCGAGGCACCGCCTGCCTAGTCCGAGCCGCCCGCGACGCGCAAGAGGGAAGAGCAGGGGGCATGCATGTGCCCGGAATGGGATCTCATGGGATTGGCGATGGGAAATGTTGGTCGCCGTTGGGAACAGCCGGGATTCGAGGCGATTCTGCGTCGTATTCGGAGTAATCGGCAGGAACTTTGGCGGGGTCGGGGCGGTTGTTGCGATAAGGTCACGCATCCGGGCCGTGTGATTTTCCCTTTTCGCAAACTTTTTCCGGGCGCGGCAAAGCTGCGTCAGTTGGAAGATGTTGTGAGTGTCTAGCTAGCTTAACACCACATAGGCTCTCATTTCCGTGAGAATCATGCCCCCATATTTAGTCGGATGCGACGCTCGGGTCCCAGATCGGGTGGCTTGGGGTGAAATTCCCATTGTCACCCATCCAGTCCCATGTCATACCTAACTCACACGATGAGGGACGGAGACAAAGACGGACACGCAACGATCCGCAAAAAACTCCAATAACCTGAGCAGGTTTCATACAGGCATCCGCTCTCATCCAAAAAGACGGAATTCGAGCTGCGCGGGCGAGCAGACATCCCCCCAGGTGGCGCGCGCTCTCGGATCCTCCCGCCAAAGCGGGACAAGGCGGCGGGTTGATCAATGGCAGCTGATCAACCCGCCGTATTTCGTTTCAGGGGGCGAGTGAGGGAGCCGGTGGCGTGGGCCGTAGGCTAAGGTTCAGGGGCGAAAGTCGACACAAGGTCGACGGCAAGGGGCGGGTCTCCATTCCCGTCTCCTATCGCCGTGTCCTCGAGGCCGGCGACCCCGACTGGAGCCCCGGCCAGGACCCCGGCCTCGTCATCGTTTACGGGGATCACCGCCGCAAATTCCTCGAATGCTACACGGTCGACGAGTTCGAGGCCGTGGAGGACCGCATCAGCCGGATGAAGCGCGGCAGTCAGAAGCGCAAGATCCTCGAGCGCCTCTTCTCGTCCCAATCCATCACCACGACCATCGACAACACGGGTCGGATCGTGCTCTCCGCGCGGCTGCGCGAGAAGATCGGCATCGCCGGCGAGGCGCAGTTCGCCTCGAACGTCGACACTTTCCAGATCTGGGCGCCGGAGGTCTACGAGGCTGAGGAACTGGCTAAGACCGAGGAATATCTCGACGAGATGCCCGAGGATTTCGATCCGCTCGAGCTGCTCGACGAGGACGACGAAGAGGAGGCCGCCTGAATGGAGGCCGAGGCCGCGCCGCACGTTCCGGTGCTCCTGCGCCCGATCCTCGAGGCGGCGGCGCCGGTCTCCGGCATCTGGATCGACGGCACCTTCGGAGCGGGCGGCTATTCCAAGGGACTGCTGGAGGCCGGGGCGGATCAGGTCATCGGCATCGATCGCGACCCGCTTGCGCATCAGATGGCGGCGGGCTGGGCTGCCGAGCACGAGGGCCGGCTGCGGCTCGTCCAGGCCAATTTTGCCGAAATGGACGAGGTCGCGACCGGGGTCGATGGCGTCGTGCTCGACCTCGGTGTCTCGTCCATGCAGCTCGACCGCGCCGAGCGTGGCTTTTCCTTCCAGAAGGACGGCCCGCTCGACATGCGGATGAGCCAGGACGGCCCGTCCGCGGCCGATCTCGTCAACGATCTGCCCGAAGCGGCTCTCGCCGACATTCTCTTCACCTATGGCGAGGAGCGCGCCTCGCGCCGGATCGCCAAGGCCATCTTGCGCGAGCGCGCCGAGGGCAGGATCGAGACGACGCTGCACCTCGTGCGCATCGTCGAGGGGTGCCTGCCGCGGCCGAAGCCGGGCCAGTCGCATCCCGCGACGCGCTCCTTCCAGGGCCTGCGCATCGCGGTGAACGACGAATATGGCGCCCTCTACGAGGGACTTCTGGCGGCCGAGCGCGCGCTGAAGTCCGGCGGGCTGCTTGCGGTCGTGACCTTCCATTCGGTCGAGGACCGGATGGTGAAGAGGTTCCTGCAGATGCGCGCCGGCCAGACCGGACGCGCGAACCGCTTCCAGCCCTTGACTGATGAGCCGGACCCTCAGTTCACGCTTCTGTCGAAGAAGGCGATCGGTCCGGACGCGGACGAGCTGGCCCGAAACGTGCGGGCGCGCTCGGCCAAGCTGCGCCTCGCCCGCCGGACGGACGCCCCCGCGGGCGAGATCGCGGCCCGTGACATCGCCATGCCCACGCTGAAGGAGGACCGCTGATGCGAAGCCTGATCTACGTCGTGACTGCGATGGCCGTGATCGGCCTCGCCTTCTGGGCTTACCGCGAAAACTACGAAACGCAGGCGGCCCTCTCCGAGTCGGAGCACCTCTCGCGGGAGATCGGGCGCGCGCACGAGCGGCTCGCGGTGCTGAAGGCGGAATGGGCCTATCTCAACCGCCCCGAGCGGCTGCGCGACCTCACCGAGATCAACTTCGACAGGCTCGGCCTACTGCCGTTCCGTCCCGAGCAGTTCGGGCAGGTCGATCAGATCGCGTATCCGCAGCCCGACCGGGTCGACGTGAGCGATCCCGTGGACATCACCAGTGCCGGAGCAGACCAGGGATGATCCGTACGCCACTCAGACCGCTCGCCCGCATCCTCGACGCGCGCCGGAACGGCGAGAATCCCGACGCCATCGAGCGCGAGAACCTGCGCATCCGGCACGAGCAGATGCGCGACCGTGCGCGTCAGCGCGCCGAAAGCCGACTGCTCGTACTGGGTCTCGTGTTCTTCTGTGCCTTCGGGGTGGTCGGCGCGCGGATGGGGGTCCTTGCCGGGACCGAACCCGCGGAGCCGCGGGCCCAGGCGCCGGGTGCCGCGATCGTGTCGGGGCGTGCGGACATCGTCGATCGGCGGGGCCGGGTTCTGGCGACGAACATGGAGACCCATTCGCTCTACGCCCATCCGCAGCAGATGATCGAGCCCGAGCGTGCGATCGAAGAACTGGTCAAGATCTTCCCCGATCTCGACAGAGAGCGGCTGACGCGGGACTTCACCGGAAAGCGGAAATTCGTCTGGGTCCGCAAGACCCTCAGCCCCGAGCAGAAGCAGGCGGTGCACGATATCGGTGAGCCGGGATTGCTCTTCGGGCCCCGGGACATGCGCCTCTATCCCAACGGCCGGCTCGCTAGCCACATCCTCGGCGGTACGCGCTTCGGGCAGGAGGGTGTGCATTCTGCCGAGGTGGTCGGCTCCGCCGGCATCGAGCGCTTCTACGACAAGGAGCTGCGCGATCCCGCCCGCGAAGGGCGCCCGCTCGAGCTTTCCATCGATATGACGGTGCAGGCCGCGGTCGAACGGGTGCTCGCCGGCGGCATGACGCTTATGAACGCCAAGGGCGCTGCCGCGGTGCTCATGGACGTGCGGTCGGGTGAGGTCATCTCGATCGCGTCGCTGCCCGATTTCGATCCGAATTCGCGCCCCTTGCCGCCGACCAAGGGCTCGCCCTCCGACAGCCCGATCTTCAACCGCGCGGTGCAGGGGGTCTACGAGCTCGGGTCGACCTTCAAGATCTTCGCCGCCGCGCAGGCGCTCGACCTCGGTCTGGTCACGCCGCAGACCGTGGTCGACACGAGCCCGCCGATGAAGGTCGGCGGCTTCCGCATCGGTGAATTCCACAACAAGAACTATGGCTTGCAGTCGGTTGAGGAGATCATCGTCAACTCGTCGAACCGGGGCACCGCCAAGCTCGCCATGCAGATCGGCGGCACCCGGCAGCAGGAATTCCTGAAGAGCCTCGGCTTTTTCGATGCAACGCCGCTCGAGATCACCGAGGCCCAGGGCGGCAAGCCGCTCCTGCCCAAGAAATGGACCGAGCTGTCCTCGGTGACGATCTCGTACGGCCACGGCCTCTCGTCCTCGCCGCTCCATCTCGCGGCGGGCTATGCGGCCATCGCCAACGGAGGGCGCGCAGTGAAGCCGACGCTCCTCAAGCAGAATGGGCCGCAACTGGGCGAGAGGGTGATGAGCCCGGAGGCCGCGCGCGCTGCGCAGATCATGCTGCGCAAGGTCGTCACCGAAGGCACGGCCAGCTTCGGCGAGGTGCCCGGCTACCACGTGGCAGGAAAGACCGGCACGGCGGACAAGCCGAAGGAGCGCGGCGGCGGCTATTACGACGACAAGGTGATCGCGACCTTCGCCACGATGTTTCCGGCGACCGATCCGCGCTACGTGCTGATCGTCTCGCTCGACGAGCCGGTCGAGACGACCGGCCCGGTGCCGCGGCGGACGGCGGGCTGGACCGCGGTGCCCGTCACGGCCGAGATGATCGGGCGCGTTGCTCCTCTGCTTGGGTTGCGGCCGGATTTCGGAGTGAAGACGGGGCTTGTCCTGGCCAGCGACTGAAACCCGGTCGGCTCGCGAGCCACGGGGGCGGCCTTGCCCGTCCAGAGCCTTGCGCAACGTCTTGCCGCCCGCAGGACGTCGGCGCGACTGCCGCCCTTCCGGAGCCTCGCCCCACCTGATAAGCGAGGCCAAAACGTCGAGAGGTGAGACGCATGAGCCGGGGGCAGCGCGTGAGCGGTAAGACAAAGTCACTGACGGAGCTTGGCCTGACCGCCCGGGGCGGTCGCGAGGCGCAGGTGACGGGGCTTGCCGTCGATTCCCGCGAGGTCCGGGACGGCGTGCTTTTCGCCGCGCTGCCGGGGACCCGCGTTCACGGAGCCGAATTCATCGGCTACGCCCTGCGGATGGGCGCGACCGCGATCCTGACCGATGCCGAGGGCGCGCAGCTCGCCGCCGAGGATCTTGCAGGCCACGATGCGGCCCTCGTCGTCGCCGCCGATCCCCGTCAAGCGCTCGCGATGACCGCGGCTCTCTGGTTCGGCGCGCAACCCGAGACGATGGTGGCGGTCACCGGCACCAACGGCAAGACGAGCGTCGCGACCTTCACCCGGCAGATCTGGCAGGAGCTCGGCCAGCGCGCCGTCAATCTCGGCACTACCGGGGTCGAGGGCGACTGGCACATGGCCCTCAAGCATACGACGCCCGAGCCGATCACACTCCACCGTGCTCTCGCGCAGGCCGCGAAGGCCGGTGTCGATCACGCCGCGATGGAGGCCTCCTCGCACGGCCTTGCGCAGCGGCGCCTCGACGGCGTGTCGCTCACCGCCGCAGGGTTCACGAATTTCAGCCAGGATCACCTCGATTATCATACGAGTTTCGAGGATTACTTCGACGCGAAGGCCGGGCTCTTCGCCCGCGTCCTGCCCGACGACGGCGTCGCGGTGATCAACATCGAGGACGCGCGCGGCGTCGACATGGTCGCGATCGCCGAGGCGCGCGGGCAGGAGGTCATCACCGTCGGCCGTGACGAAGGCGCCCATATCTGCCTCATGGCGCAGCGCTTCGAGAGCCGCGGGCAGGAGGTGCGCATCCGCCACGAGGGTGTCGTGCGCCAGGTGCCGCTGAACCTCATCGGCGGGTTTCAGGCCGAGAACGTGCTGGTCGCGGTCGGCCTCGTACTCGCCTGCGGCGCGGATCCCGACGAGGCCTTCGCCGTCCTTCCGCGCCTCGAAACGGTGCGCGGGCGGATGCAGCTGTCCGCGACCAGGGGCAACGGCGCGACGGTCTTCGTCGACTACGCCCATACGCCCGGCGCGGTCGAGACCGCGCTGCAAGCTTTGCGCCCGCATGTCATGGGCCGGCTCGTCGCCATCGTCGGCGCGGGCGGGGACCGCGACCGCGCCAAACGGCCCCTGATGGGGCAGGCGGCTGCCCAGCACGCGGATCTCGTCATAGTGACCGACGACAACCCGCGGACCGAGGATCCGTCGACCATCCGCGCCGCGGTCATGGAGGGCGCGCCGGAGGCGATCGAGATCGCCGACCGGGCCGAGGCGATCCTGCGCGGTGTCGATGCGCTCGGGCCCGGTGATGCGCTCCTCATCTGCGGCAAGGGCCACGAGACCGGGCAGATCGTCGGCGAGACGGAATATCCCTTCGACGACGCCGAGCAGGCCTCGGTCGCGGTCTCCGCGCTCGACGGGAGAGGCGCATGACCGCGATCTGGACGAAGGACGAGGCCGTCGCGGCCACCGGCGGCACCTGCGACATGGACTGGTCGGCGCGGGGCGTTTCGATCGACACCCGCACGATCCGCCCGGGTGACCTCTTCGTTGCTCTGACGGCGGAGCGCGACGGGCACGACTTCGTCGCGCAGGCGCTCGAGAAGGGCGCCGCCGCTGCGCTGGTGTCGCGCATCCCCGAGGGAGTGGCCGAGGACGCGCCGCTCCTGGTGGTGAAGGATGTGCAGATTGCACTCGAGGCGCTGGGGCGCGCGAGCCGGGCGCGGACGGGGGCCAAGGTGGTTGCGGTCACGGGATCGGTCGGCAAGACCTCGACCAAGGAGATGCTGCGCGACGTTCTCAAGGGGCAGGGGCGGTGCCATGCGGCCGAGGCCTCCTACAACAACCACTGGGGCGTGCCGCTGACCCTCGCGCGGATGCCGCGGAGCACCGACTACGCCGTGATCGAGATCGGCATGAACCATCCCGGTGAGATCGCTCCCTTGGCGAAGCTGGCGCGGCCGCACGTGGTCATCGTCACGACGGTCGCGCCAGCGCATCTCGCCGCCTTCGACAGTCTCGAGGGTATCGCGCGCGAGAAGGCGTCGATCGCCGAAGGGCTCGAGCCCCGGGGAACCGCCATCCTGAACGGCGATGTCGCGACTTCGCAGATCCTCGTCGATGCGTCCGAGGCGGTCGGCGCGAAGGTCAAGACCTTCGGTGAACATGCCTCCTGCCATCACCGCGTGACGGATATCCGCATCTGCGACCACGTCACGGTCGCGGAGGGCCGCGCCTGGCGGCAGCCGCTGCTCTACAAGGTGGGGGCGCCGGGACGTCATTTCGCGGTCAACGCGATGGCGGTGCTGGCGGCCGCCCACGCTCTCGGGCTCGACAGGGCAACGGCGCTCGGCGATCTCGGCCGCTGGCAGCCCCCCGCGGGGCGCGGGCTGCGCGAGGTGATCGGCCTCGACAATGTCGATACCGCCCAGACGCTCGAGCTGATCGACGACGCCTACAACGCCAACCCGACCTCGATGGAGGCGGCGCTGGAGGTACTGGCCGCCGGCAGCGTCAAACACGGGCTCGGGCGGGTCGCACGTGGGCGCCGCATCGCCTATCTGGGCGACATGGGCGAGCTCGGCGATGCCGAAGCCGAGCTCCATGCGGCGATCGCCGAACTGCCGTTCATGGCGCGGCTCGACACGGTGCATTGCGTCGGCCCGCTGATGCGGAACCTCTACGAGGCCCTGCCTCCCGAGCGGCGTGGCCGCTGGACCGAGACCTCGGCCGAGATGGCCGAAGGCCTCCGCCGGGATCTCGATGCCGGCGACGTGGTGCTTGTGAAGGGCTCCAACTACATGCGGCTTGGCCGCCTTGTTGACGCAATCCGGAAATTGGGCCAAGCGGCCGTGGCGATCGAGGATTGAGCGCGTCCGCCGCGCCGTAGCCCTCGCCTCCGAACAGATGGGAGACCTTTCGTGCTTTTCTGGCTGACCGAGCTCTCGGACGGGGGCGGTGCGTTCAACCTCTTCCGCTACATCACGTTCCGGGCGGGCGCGGCGTTCCTGACCGCGCTGCTCTTCGGCTTTCTCTTCGGCCCGCCGCTCATCAACGTCCTGCGGCGCCGGCAGGGCAAGGGCCAGCCGATCCGAACCGACGGGCCGGAAGGGCATTTCACCAAGGCCGGCACTCCGACCATGGGCGGTTTGCTGATCGTCGGCGCTCTGCTGACCTCGACGCTTCTCTGGGCGAGGCTCGACAACCCGTTCGTCTGGATGGTGCTCTTCGTCACCACGGCCTACGCGGCGATCGGCTTTGCCGACGATTACGCCAAGGTGACGAAACAGACCGCGGCCGGGCTTTCCTCCAAGATGCGCCTGCTGCTCGGATTCATCATCGCGGGGATCGCGGCATATTGGGCGTCGCTTTTCCATCCGGCCGAGCTGACCGGGAACCTTGCGCTGCCGTTCTTCAAGAACACCCTCATCCATCTCGGGTGGTTCTTCATCCCCTTCGCGATGATCGTGATCGTCGGCGCGGCGAATGCGGTGAACCTCACCGACGGGCTCGACGGGCTCGCGATCATGCCGGTGATGATCGCGGGCGGCACGCTCGGGATCATCGCCTATGCTGTGGGCCGGGTCGATTTCACCGAATATCTCGAGGTCCATTACGTGCCCGGAACGGGCGAGATCCTGATCTTCTGCTCGGCGCTCTTCGGCGGGGGGCTCGGCTTTCTGTGGTACAACGCGCCGCCCGCGGCGGTCTTCATGGGGGATACCGGCTCGCTCGCGCTCGGCGGCGCGCTCGGCGCCATCGCGGTGGCGACGAAGCACGAGATCGTGCTGGCGATCGTCGGCGGGCTCTTCGTGGTCGAGGCGCTGTCGGTCATCATCCAGGTCCTCTACTTCAAGCGCACGGGCAAGCGCGTCTTCCTGATGGCGCCGATCCACCACCATTACGAGAAGAAGGGCTGGGCGGAGCCGCAGATCGTCATCCGCTTCTGGATCATCGCGCTGATCCTCGCGATGATCGGGCTCGCCACCCTCAAGGTCCGCTAGGAGAGTAAAGCGGTGCGGGCCTTGCGGCCCGCGCTCTCTGGTCTCGTCGCCGCGCCTTTCGGCGCGCTCCTCGGATCCGGGTGGCGGGCGCGACGCCGAGTGCCTGATGGCGAGCAGACCCGACGGTTACATGCGGCGGGAGGCCGCCAAACGGTCGATAAGGCAGTTCAGGATCAGCGCCAGCAGCAGCACCGCGGGAAGGCCGAGAACCGCCCAAATCAATCCGAGCATCCAGAGCAGGTTCACGAGACCCATCGCTAGCGCGGCGCGGGTATAGTCGGGGGCACGTCCGGGGCGCGGGCAGGACATGGAATCGCTCGGGGTCGGCTTCGGTCGGCCGAAGTCTAACGCGTTGCGGCGGCCGGGAAAGGGCTCAGCCGGTCTGACGGACCCGTGCGGCTGCCAGGGCCTTCGGGAGTGCCTCTTCCAGCGCGTCGAGTTCCTCGGTCAGGCCGGCGGTGATGCGGATGCAGCGATCCTGCGGCGGCCGGCCGGGCATGCGCACGAAGATGCCGCGCGCGACCAACTCGCCGAGAACCGCGCGAGCGAAGTCACCGTCCGCGCCGCAATCGACTGTTACGAAGTTCGTTGCCGAGGGAAGGGCGACCAGACCGTTCGCCGCGGCGATCTCGGAAATACGCGTCTTTGCGGTCTCCACCCGGTTCTTGACCTCGGTGAGCCAGCCGCCGTCGCCGAGGGCCGCAAGCGCTGCGGCCTGCGCGGGACGCGTCATGCCGAAATGGTCGCGGACCTTGTCGAAGGACTTGATCAGCGCCCGCGCTCCGCTCGCATAGCCGACCCGGGCCCCGGCCATTCCGAAGGCCTTGGAGAAGGTCCTGAAGCGGAGGACGCGCGGGTCTTCGGGGTCGATCCGGGGAGCGGTGCCCTCGGGCGCGAACTCAACATAGGCCTCGTCAAGGACGAGGAGCGTGCCGTCCGGGATGTCGTCTAGCGCCGCCTCGATGGTCTGGGCGTCGTGCCAGCTTCCCATCGGGTTGTCGGGGTTCGAGAGGTACACGAGCTTGGCCCCTGTCTCGGCGGCACGGGCGAGAAGTGCGGGCAGATCCTCGCGATCGTTCCGGAAGGGAACCTTGTGCAGCTCGCCGCCGTAACCGGTGACGTGGTAGTTGAAGGTGGGGTAGGCGCCGTCGGAGGTCACGACCGCGTCTCCCTCCGCCACCGTCAGTCGGACGAGGGTGCCGAGGAGGCCGTCGATGCCGCCGCCGACCACGATCTGGTCGGGCTCGGCCTGCATCCGGTCGGCCAACGCGTGGCGGAGATCATGGCTCGTCGCGTCGGAATACTTCCACATCTCGGAGGCCGCGCGCGCCATCGCCTCTATCGCGCGGGGCGAGGGGCCGAAGGCCGATTCGTTGGCGCCGAGACGGGCACGGAACGGCCGGCCGGCCTCGCGCTCCATGGTCTCGGGGCCGACGAACGGCACGTCGGCGGGCAGGGAGGCGGCGAGCGGGGTGAGGCGCGGTGTGGTCATGTTCCTTGTTTAGGCCGCGGTGGCGACCGCGGGCAAGGGATCAGCCGCGACCGCATCGGCGTCGCCGTGCGCGACTATCTGCAAGCCGCGCTGCCCGACCAGGATGGAAAAGCGAGTGTTGGCATTCGCTAATCATATCGGCGTCTTGCCGAAGCGCCTCAGCGCGTCAGGACCGGCGCCTGTCCGACCAGAGACTCGTCCGTCGCCGCTTTCACGAGGAAATCGGCCACGTCGCGGCGGCTGATGAGGCCCATGCGCCAGTCCTTCGGATCGGTCAGCACTTTGTAGCTCTCCGTGCGCTTGCCGTTCGTCAGGATGACCGGGCGGGCGAATGTCCAGCGCAGGGACGAAGCGCGGATCAGGTCCTCCTGCCGGGTCTTGTCCTTGTAGGGCTCGCCGAGGAGGGCCGAATGTCCCATGCGTTCGAGCGTCGAGAGGGCACTGATGCTCTCGGACGTGCCAATCCCCGTCAAAGCGACGATGCGGTCGGGGCCCATCGCCTCCATCGCCGGGATGAGGGCGGAGGTCGCGTCGGAGAAGAGCGTGACCTTCTTCCAGAGCATCGACACGCCCTCCTTGATGCCCAGCGTCATGATGACGGCGTCGATACCGGCAAGCGCGACCTTGAGGTCATCGGTCGACGTGGCGTCGCCGGTGAAGGGCTCGAAGTTCGGATCGTCGAGCTGGACACCCGAACGCGAGAGACCCCGCATCCGGTGGCCGAGTTCGAGGCCGCGCTTGACGGTTTCGAGGCCGATGCCGCGGCTCGCACCGATGACGAGGAGATGGGCCATGTCTGCTCCTGTTCTGATCCTGCCGGAGGGTAGAAGCCTCCGTTTCCACATCAACGCACGGGACCGCGCCGCGTTGCCGCAGGAGACGGGATCGTGAGCGGGCCGCTGCCGCTCGCCCGCTTGCATGTCGGGGCCGGAGGCGTCACTGGTTCGCCCGATCCCGGGGGCGCGGCTCCCGATATCCGGAAAGGCCCGACCATGGCTCGCAAGCCCGCTCCCTTTGCGCCCTTCGAATGGATGATCGCCTGGCGCTACCTGCGCGCGAAGCGCGCCGAGGGCGGCGTCAGCGTGATGACCTGGATCAGCCTCGTCGGCATCACGCTCGCCGTCTTTGCGCTGATCGCGACGCTGGCGGTGCGCTCGGGGTTCCGGACAGAATTCGTCGACACGATCCTCGGCTCGAACGCGCATGTGACGGTCTATTCGGGCGGCGAGCGCGATGCCGCGACGGGCCGGGTGGACCGGTCCATTCCCGACTATGCCGAGATGGCCGAGCGTGTCCGCGAGGTGCCCGGCGTGACCCGTGTGGCCCCGCTCGTGAAGGGGCAGGTGATGGGCACGGCGAACGGCCGCAATTCGGGCATCGAGGTCTTCGGTATCTCACCCGACGATCTCGCGACCATCCCGCGCATCGCCGATCCCGAGACCGCGCAAGGCGACATCGCCTCGTTCGGTGGCGAGACCATCGCGGTCGGCTCCGGCATTGCCCGGGAGCTCGATCTCACCGTGGGCGACGACATCCGCCTCATCTCTCCCGACGGGGTGAAGACTGCCTTCGGCACCTCGCCGCGGGTCAAGGCCTACGAGATCGGCTATATCTTCACCGCCGGGCGCTACGACATCGACCGCACGCGGGTCTACATGCCCTTCGAGGAGGCCCAGCTCTACTTCAACCGCGACGGAGCGGCGGACGAGCTCGAGGTGATGGTCGAGGAACCGGAGGAGGTGGAGCGGCTGATCTCGGAGATCCTCGCGGCGGCGGGCGCGAACGCCTATGCGTGGACATGGCAGGACGCCTCGGGCGGGTTCCTGCGAGCGCTCGAGATCGAGGACAACGTGATGTTCATCATCCTGTCGATCCTCGTGCTGATCGCGGCGATGAACATCGTCTCTGGGCTCATCATGCTGGTGAAGAACAAGGGCCGCGACATCGGCATCCTGCGCACGATGGGCCTGACCGAGGGCGCGGTGCTGCGGGTGTTCTTCATCTGCGGCGCCTTCACCGGGATCCTCGGAACGGTCGCGGGCACGGTGCTCGGCTGCGTCTTCGCGATCTATATCGACCCGATCTTCTCCTTCGTGAACTACATCATGGGCGGCGGCGTCTGGGATCCCGCGGTGCGTGGCATCTACGCACTGCCGGCCGAGCTGCAGCTCGGCGACGTGCTCTCCGCGATGGCGCTGTCTCTGGGTCTGTCGTTCGTCGTGACCATCTTTCCCGCCCGCCGCGCGGCGCGGATGAACCCGGTGGAGGCCCTGCGCTATGAGTGAGGCATTGAAGCTGACAGGGGTGTCGAAGGGGTACAACCACGGCCTTCCGACCGAGGTGAAGGTTCTGCGCGGCGTCGACCTCTCGGTGTCTCCGGGTGAGATCGTCGCATTGGTGGCACCATCGGGGGCGGGCAAGTCGACGCTCCTTCACATCGCGGGCCTGCTCGATACCCCCGACGAGGGCCGGGTGGAGATCGCGGGCGAGGACATGACCGGCGTCGCCGACCGCCGCCGGACGGCGGTTCGGCGCGAGAAGGTCGGGTTCGTCTACCAGTTCCACCATCTCCTGCCCGAATTCACCGCGCTCGAGAACATCGTGCTGCCGCAGCTCGCGAACGGAACCCCGAGGCGTGAGGCGGAGGAGCGTGCGCACACGCTGATGGGAAGCGTGGGCGTCGCGCCCCGTGCGGATCACCGCCCGGCCGCGCTTTCCGGTGGCGAGCAGCAGCGCGTCGCGTTCTGTCGCGCGATGGCGAACGAGCCCGCGCTGCTGCTGGCGGACGAACCGACCGGCAACCTCGACCCCGAGACATCCGACCGGGTGTTCGGTGCCCTCATGACGCTCGTGCGCGAGACCGGCCTCGCCGCGCTCATCGCGACCCACAACCTGGAGCTGGCGTCGCGGATGGACCGGCAGGTCGCGCTCGATCAGGGCGTGCTCAGTCTCAGGCCCGCTGGGTGATCCAGACGCCGAGCGCCATGACCGCGATGCCTGTCGCGCGGGTTGCGGACAGCGCCTCCTGACGGGCACCGAACAGCCCGAACTGGTCGATCAGCGCGGCGCTGACCAGCTGCCCGATCAGCACGAAGAAGACCGCGTTGCCGACCCCGAAGGTCGGCGCGATGTACGTGATCGAAAGCACGTAGAAGGCGACGAGAAGTCCCGCGAGGAAGAGGTGCTTTGGCTGCGCCGGCGCGCGGAGGAGCGCCGCCGGACCGGTCCCGAGCGTCGTTGCTGCCGCCGCGAGAAAGGCTACCACGAAGAGAATCGCCGCCGCCGCGGCGGGCGAGCCGATCCGCGTGCCGAGCTGGGCGTTGAGCGCCGCGAGGATCGGAATACCGATTCCGGCGACGAACATGATGGTGGCGTGGAACGGCATGCGGCTCTCCCGGTCTGGTGCGGAGGCCACACTGGCGCGGCAGCGGCGCGGTGTCATCCTCGCTTTCCCGCACATTCACTTGCCCCTGTCCGCGCCCGGCGGCAAACAGGGTGTGGCAACACCAGCCCAGGAGCCTGTCCCATGCGCGCCATTCGTCCCGGCCTCGCGGCCATCGGCCTGATTGCTCTCGCAGCCTGCGAGGAGACCGCTCAAAGTCCGGATCTCGGGACAATGCCTGTCGCGGCGGAGGGCGAGGCGCTGTTCATGGAGTATTGCGCAGCCTGCCACGGCGAGGATGCGACCGGTGATGGCCCGCTCGGGCGCTCGCTGAACATTGCACCGGCCGATCTCACGCGCATTGTCGTGCGCCGCGGCGGATCCTTTCCGAGGGCCCAAGTCCTGTCGAAGGTCGATGGCTACGCGCGATCGGACATGGATGTGAATGGAATGCCGGAATTCGGCGCGCTCATGTCGGGCGACCTCGTGCCTTACGACAGCGGCGACGGGATCGAGACACCGACACCCCGCAAGCTCGTGGCGCTCGTGGAGTACCTCGAGTCGATCCAGAAGGCGCCCTGACATGCGGCTGCCGGCGCTCGTCGGTATCGGGCTTGCGCTTGCGGCCTGCACGACGTTTCCAGAGATCGACGCGGCCGAGACGCCGGGCATCGACAACGCCCCCTATCCCGACCTCGTACCGATCGAGACGCTGCTTGCCGCCGAACCGCCCCGCGCCACACCGGAGCTGCGGGCCGGGGTCGAAAGCCGCGCCTCGGCGCTGAGGGGGAGAGCGTCGGCGCTCCAGGGGCCGATCGTGGAACCCGAGACACGGTCGCGGATGCGGACCGGGATCGACCGGTCCGAGGACGGCTGAACGTTGCAGCCGCTCCACGTTCGGTCTAGGCAGCCGCTCGTCGGAGCGCTGCGCGCCGCGTGTCACTTATCCTGAAGGAGCCTTTCCCATGACCTCTCCCTTGCGCCTCGGAATTGCGGGTCTCGGAACCGTCGGCGCGGGCGTGGTCAAGATCGTGCGCCAGAAGGCCGAGCTCCTCTCGCACCGCACCGGCCGCGGCATCGAGATCGTCGCCGTCTCTGCGCGCAACCGCGACAAGGACCGCGGCGTCTCGCTCCAGCCCTTCGACTGGGAGGACGATCCCGTCGCTCTGGCGAGCCGCGACGACGTGGACGTGCTGGTCGAGCTCATCGGCGGATCGGACGGCCCGGCCAAGGCCGCAACCGAGGCGGCGCTGAAGCGCGGCAAGGACGTCGTCACCGCGAACAAGGCCATGCTCGCCCATCACGGCCAGGCGCTTGCGGAACTCGCCGAGACCAACGGCGCGGCGCTGCGCTTCGAGGCCGCCGTGGCGGGCGGCATCCCGGTCGTGAAGGCGCTGACCGAGGGGCTCGCCGGCAACGAGATCACCCGCGTCATGGGGGTGATGAACGGCACCTGCAACTATATCCTCACACGCATGGAATCCGGTGGCCTGACCTATCAGGAGGCCTTCGACGAGGCCGACGGCCTCGGGTTCCTCGAGGCAGATCCGGAGCTCGACGTCGGCGGCATCGATGCGGGTCACAAGCTCTCGCTTCTGTCGTCCATCGCCTTCGGCACTCAGGTCGCGTTCGATGCGGTGGAGCTCGAAGGGATCGGCCGGGTCTCGATCGACGACATTCGCCAGGCCGCCGACATGGGCTTCAAGATCAAGCTGCTCGGCACCTGCCGGATGACCGGACGGGGCCTCGAGCAGCGGATGGCGCCCTGCCTCGTGCCGGAACGCTCGGCGCTCGGCCAGCTCGACGGCGGCACCAACATGGTGGTGATCGAGGGCGACCAGGTCGGCCAGATCGTGCTGCGCGGTGCCGGCGCCGGCGAGGGCCCGACGGCGAGCGCGGTGATGGGCGACGTGATCGACATTGCCCGCGGCTATCGGGGCTCGACCTTCGGGCAGGCGGCGTCGTCGCTGAAACCGGCGACGCCCGCGAAATCGGCGACCCCGGCGAGCTATTACCTACGCATGTCCCTGACCGACAAGCCGGGGGCGCTAGCCAAGGTGGCGACTGCGCTCGGCGATGCGGGCATCTCGATCAACCGGATGCGTCAGTACGACCATACCTCCGACACCGCACCGGTCCTCATCGTCACGCACAAGACCACCCGCGCCGCCCTGGATCAGGCGATCGACGCGATGGCGGGAACCGGCGTCGTGCAGGGGACACCCGTCGCGCTGCGCATCGAACGTGTCTGATACCCGCATCCGCGCGGCCCTTGCGGTGGTGATCCGCGGGGAGGCCGTGCTTCTCGTCCGGAGGGCGAACCGGCCGGATGCGGGGCTATGGGGTTTCCCGGGCGGCAAGCTCGAAGCGGGCGAGACGGTCGCCGAGGCCGCCATCCGCGAACTTGCAGAGGAAACCGGGCTGACCGGGACCGTGAGGGCATCTCTCGGGACCGTGTTCGTCGATCACGTGACGCCCGGCTACAGACTCGACGCGATGCTCTGCGATGCGCCGCGGGGCGAACCGGTCGCCGCGGACGATGCGGAAGAGGCCGCGTGGATGCCGCTCGCCGACGTCATCGACCGGGCGATCCCGATGAGCCGCGACGTCGACACCCTGGCGGCGAAAGCGCTCGAGGCGATCCGGACACCGCGTCTCTGAGCCGACCTCCGCCCGGGGTCCGCGCGGATTCGCCGGGCGGTCCGCGCGCCTTGCGCCACGCGCGCGGGGCAGGGTAGAGGGGTCGGGACATATTTGTTCAGGACTTCGGAGACCCGTCATGGCCGCGCCCCAGGATTTCAACGATCGCATGCTGTCCCTGGGTCTCGCCCGGGTCGCCGAGCAGGCGGCGATCGCCTCCGCCGACTTCATCGGCCGCGGCGACGAGAAGGCCGCCGACCAGGCCGCGGTCAACGCCATGCGCGAGCAGCTCAACAAGCTCGACATCGCAGGCGTCGTGGTCATCGGCGAGGGCGAGCGCGACGAGGCGCCGATGCTCTATATCGGCGAGGAAGTCGGCAACGGCTCGGGCCCGGGCGTCGACATCGCGCTCGACCCGCTCGAGGGCACCACGCTCACCGCCAAGGACATGCCGAACGCGCTGACCGTCATCGCCATGGGGCCGCGCGGCTCGATGCTGCATGCGCCCGACGTCTACATGGAAAAGCTCGCGATCGGCCCGGGCTATCCGACGGGCGTCGTGACCCTCGACATGTCCCCGAAGGAGCGTGTGCTCGCGCTCGCCGAGGCCAAGGGCGCCAAGCCCGAAGAGGTCACCGTCTGCATCCTCGAGCGTCCGCGCCACGAGGAGATGATCGCCGAAGTCCGCTCCACCGGCGCCGCGATCCGCCTGATCACCGACGGCGACGTCGCCGGCGTGATGCATTGCGCCGAGCCCGGCACCACCGGCATCGACATGTATATGGGCTCGGGCGGCGCGCCCGAGGGCGTCCTCGCGGCCTCCGCGCTGAAATGCATGGGCGGGCAGATCTACGGCAAGCTCCTCTTCCGCAACGACGACGAGCGCGGCCGCGCCGCCAAGGCGGGCATCACCGATCTCGACAAGATCTATACGCGCGACGACATGGTCACCGACAACGTGATCTTCGCCGCGACCGGTGTGACCTCTGGCTCGCTCCTCCCCGGGATCAAGCGCGAGGTCGGCTACATGACGACCGAGACCATCCTGATGCGGTCCAAGACCGGCTCCGTCCGGCGCATGACCTACCGCAACCCGACGCGCTAAGCGTCATCACTAATGACGGAAGGGCGGGGCCGGACGGTTGGCCCCGCCCTTTCCTTTTCGTATTCTGGCACAGACAAGGGCGCGCGCACCAAGACGCGCCCGGGACGATCACGCAGGCGGGACAGGCAGCATGCTCGACCGGGACATACCGGCCTATCTGGGAATCGACGCCTCTCTGACCGGCCGCCGCTGGGTCGGCCCGAGCGCGGATGTCGCCCGCATCGCCGAGGCGATCGGCCAGTCCTCGAGCCTCGCCCCCGGCATCTGCCAGACCCTCGCGCGCCTCGGCGTCGCGCCCGAGGAGTGCGACGCCTATCTCGAGCCGACCCTGCGCGATCTCCTCCCCGATCCCCACGCCCTTCGCGACATGGAGAAGGCGGGCACCCGAATCTGCCGAGCCGTCGAACGGGGCGAGCGGATCGCGATCTTCGCCGATTACGACGTGGACGGCGGCGCCTCGGGCGCTCTTCTGGTCGACTGGCTGCGCCAGCAGGGCCGACAGGCGACGCTCTACGTGCCCGACCGGATCGACGAGGGCTACGGTCCGAACGTCCCGGCGATGCAGGACCTCGCCGCGCGCCACGATCTCATAATCTGCGTCGATTGCGGAACGCTGTCGCACGAGCCCATCGCCGCGGCCGCGGGATCCGATGTCGTCGTTCTCGACCACCATCTCGGGGGAGAGACGCTTCCCGAGGCACACGCGGTGGTGAACCCGAACCGGCAGGACGAGGACGGCAGCCTCGGCCATCTCTGCGCGGCGGCGGTGGTCTTCCTCGTGCTGGTGGAATGCGGGCGGCAGATGCGTGCGGCCGGACGGCGAGGCCCAGATCTCATGGGCATGCTCGACCTCGTCGCCCTCGCCACCGTCGCCGATGTCGCGCCGCTGCGGGGCGTGAATCGCGCCCTCGTGCGGCAGGGCCTCAAGGTCATGGCGCGGCGCGAGCGGCCCGGTCTCGTCGCGCTATCGGATGTCGCGCGCCTCGACAGCGCGCCGAGCGCGCACCATCTCGGCTTCGTGCTCGGCCCCAGGATCAACGCCGGCGGGCGGATCGGGCAGGCGGATCTCGGCGCCCGGCTTCTCTCCGAGACCGACAGTCACGCCGCCCGCGCAATGGCCGAACGGCTCGACCAGCTCAACACCGAACGGCGCGAGGTCGAGGCTTCGGTCCGGGCCGCCGCGCTCGCCCAGGCCGAGGACCGCGGCCTCGATGCGCCCCTCGTCTGGGCCGCGGGCGAAGGCTGGCACCCGGGCGTCGTCGGCATCGTCGCTTCGCGCCTCAAGGAACTCACGGGGCGCCCTTCGGTGGTCATCGGTCTCGACGGGGACGAGGGCAAGGGCTCCGGCCGGTCGGTCGCGGGCGTGGATCTCGGTGCAAGCATCCAGCGCGTCGCTGCGGAGGGGCTTCTTCTGAAAGGCGGCGGTCACCGCATGGCGGCGGGCTTGACCGTGGCGCGTGACAATCTCGAATCCGCGATGGCGCGCCTCGCGGACCTTCTCGCGCGGCAGGGTGCGGGGCAGGGAGGCGCCGCCGATCTCAACCTGGACGGCGTGCTCATGCCCGGAGCCGCCAACGTCGAGATGATCGAGTCCCTCGACCGGGCAGGCCCCTTTGGCGCGGGTGCCGCCGCGCCCCGCTTCGTCTTCCCGGACGTGACGATCAGCTTCGCCAAGCGCGCAGGCGAGTCGCATCTGCGCCTGACATTCGGCGACGGGCTCGGTGCATCGCTGTCCGCCATCGCGTTCGGCGCCTTCGACGGCCCTCTCGGGCCCGCCCTTCTCGAGCATGGCGGCGCGCGCTTCCATCTCGCAGGCCGGATCGAGATCAACGAATGGCAGGGCCGCCGCAGCCCCCAGCTTCGCCTTGAGGACGCCGCCCGCGCCTGACTTCGGGGCATCCGAATTTCAGTGAAGAATCTCCTTGCAGGGGTGGGCGGTTTTTTCTAGACACCGCCCCACGCCAAGCGCGGCCCGTTCGTCTATCGGTTAGGACGCCAGGTTTTCAACCTGGAAAGAGGGGTTCGATTCCCCTACGGGCTGCCACTTCATTCCTGAACATGACGTATACTCTTACAAGCGCTGGCACTCGATGTGACCTGCGTCCTCTAGATCCCGTCGTGTGCGCGCATGCGACTGGCATGACGATTGGCTCTTGCGGCGAGGCGGGGATTTCCCTAGACACCG
>NZ_JALZ01000038.1 GCF_000521785.1 Roseivivax halodurans JCM 10272 | reverse complement strand
CCGGTGAAGCGCTATCTACGGATGCTCCAACCGACTCGCAAGAGGAAAATTTGGAAAACGTCGCAAATCCTTCATTTAGAACTTTCGTCAATCGTACCAGTCTGTTGCGCGCAATATCTTTTGATTCCGAGCACGCTCCGCGCAACGATCGAAGTCGTGACATAAATCTGGACCTCTCAGTCCGGTCTGACACGCCCGCTTCCGTCGAAGGTCACCGGAATCGCCAAGCGACTTGCGGGTCAGGATCGCCCAGATGTTCCTAGAACGATACCACCGAGGACGCCCTCGGCAGTCGCTCGAACCGGTCTCGCCCCTCATTTCATGTACCATGCGCGCTTTCGTTCATGTCGCGCCCGTCCCGCTTCGTCCGGGCGCGACTTTCTCGTCAGCTCAGATGATGCACCTCTTGCAGTCCGTAGACCGGGGTCGCGATGCCCTCCATGCGCGCCTTAAGCTGGAGCGCGAGGAACTGGGAGTAATGGCGCGACTGATGCAGGTTGCCGCCGTGCATCCAGAGGTTCGGCACCTGCGTGGGCTTCCACATGTTGCGCTGCTCGCCCTCCCAGGGCCCCGGGTCCTTGGTCGTGTCCGAGCCTAGGCCCCAGCATTTGCCGAGCCTGTCCGCCGTCTCCTGCCCCATGAGGTCCGCGACCCAGCCGTTCATCGAGTTGTAACCGGTGGCGTAAACAATCAGGTCCGCATCGAGATGCGATCCGTCGTCGAGGACGAGACCAGTCTCGTCCAGCTCGGTCACCTGACCGCGCCTCAACTTGATCCTGCCTTCGATGATGAGCTGGCTCGCGCCGATGTCTATATAATAGCCCGACCCGCGGCGCAGGTACTTCATGAAAAGACCAGATCCATCGTCGCCCCAGTCGAGCCAGAAGCCGGCCCGCTCCAGCCCCTCGTAGAACTCCTTGTCGCGCTCCTTCATCGCCTCGTAGGCCGGGATCTGGAACTCATGCAGGATGCGGTAGGGCAACGAAGCGAAGATGAGGTCAGCCTTCTCGGTGGTCATGCCGTTCCGAACCGCCTCCTCGGAGTAGAGAGCGCCGAGACCGATCTCCATGAGACTGTCCGACCGCACGATATGGGTCGAGGAGCGCTGCACCATCGTCACATCCGCATCGTTCTCCCAGAGCGCGGCGCAGATGTCGTGGGCCGAGTTGTTCGACCCGACCACGACCACCTTCTTGCCGGACCACTGGTCCGGCCCGTCATGCTCGGACGAGTGCTGCTGCACGCCCTTGAACCGCTCCATGCCGGGGAATTCGGGCATGCGCTTCTTGCCCGACATGCCCGTCGCCATGACGAGCTGCTTTGGCCTCAGCGTCACTTCCTCGCCGTCGCGGTCCACGACCAGCGTCCACTCTCCGGCTTCCTCGTCGAAGCTCGCCGACTTCGCCGTGCTCCGGGTCCAGTAATTGAGCTCCATCACCTTGGTGTACATCTCGAGCCAGTCGCCGATCTTGTCCTTCGGCGAGAAGACCGGCCAGTTCTCGGGAAACTTGATGTAGGGCAGGTGATCGTACCAGACCGGGTCATGCAGGCAGAGCGACTTGTACCGCTTGCGCCAGCTGTCGCCGGGGCGGTCGTTCCTCTCGATGATAATCGTCGGCACACCGAGCTGGCGCAGCCGTGCACCAAGCGCGATGCCGCCCTGCCCGCCGCCGACGATGACGCAATAGGGCTGCGTCGTGTAGCCGAGATCCTTCTCCTCGCGCGCGCGCTCCTCAGCCCAGGTTTCGCGGTGTTTGCCGGAGCCGTGCTTGGCACCGAGCGGACGATTGAAGCCGGCCGGCTCCTCGAACCCCTTCAATTCGACCAGCGTGGTCAGCAGCGTCCAGATCTTTCCGTCCTTAAGGCGCATGAGGCCGAAGCCGCGGCCAACATCGGTCCCGAACCGGATCCAGGCCGTGGTCACCCCGTCCTCCTCGGTCGGCAATTCGTTCTCGGCGAGCGCCCAGTCCGAAGGCTTGGTCTTGTCGAGCTGGTGCCGAAGCATGTCTTCGACCTGATCCCTGCCCTCGACGGTTTTCAGGTTCCACGTGAAGGCCACGAGATCGCGCCAGTAGCAGTCTTCCTGAAACATGTCGCGCGCCCGGGCTATGTCGCCCTGGGACAGCGCCGCCCCGAACTCGTCGAGAAACGCCTGGGTGTGTTCTGCAATCGTTGCGTCCAGCATGTGACCCTCCCTTGGTGCTACGTTTCTCCTTATACGCGTCGCACCCCCTGCCCTCGAAGTTGGCAATAGGTGGAAGTCACACCGGGTCAGATCGTCGGTGGCCTATCATCGGGACATGCGCAGCGCCCCACATGCACGTGCGGGGCGCTGATGCTGCGGCCCGGAATGCTCTACCGCCGTCCCGCAATCGCCCTGACGATCGCGAGCACGATCATGGCACCGATCGCAGAGACCACGGCCAAGAGGAGCAATCCGCCGGCCGCCAGGATCCCGATGCCGAGTGCGGCGAGCAGGAATGGTGTGGCAACGGCCGCGACCACACCCACGAGGATGTAGAGACCCATGTTCCGTCCCGCGATCTTCCCGGCGAGGTAACCCGCGCCTGCGCCAATCACGATGAGGAGGATGAGCGCGAGCGCTCCAATCGTATCGAGTAGCGTTTCCATCCCGTGTTCCCTTCTTCGTATGGATTTGTGCATGCGCACTGCGCCTGTCCGGAGCCTAACCATAACCCGGCACGTCGCGTTCCTGTTATGGCTACCGCCCCAACTCAGACCAATCGATATGTTTTACAAATTGCCGCCATCGGAAAATAGGCGTTCGCCCTATCTCTCTCGGTTTGCTAGAACGATTCCAAGGTGACGACCCCGCGGGACTCTACAAGTCTCGCGCGCGCGTCTACACCTTCCGGATTTGTGCCATTGTTAAGGAGCATGGAGACCGACATGGACGGGAACGATATCGAGAACGGCGGCGGCTGCCCCGTCATCCACGGCAACCTCAAGCACACCACGTTCAGCGTGCGGTCAAACCGGGATTGGTGGCCGAACCAGCTGAACCTCAAGATCCTTCATCAGAACTCGTCGCTCGGCGATCCCATGGGGGACGATTTCGACTATGCGGCCGAGTTTGCGAAGCTCGACCTCGACGAGGTGAAAGCCGACATCGCCAGGGTCCTGACCGACAGCCAGGAATGGTGGCCCGCCGATTACGGACATTACGGCCCGTTCATGATCCGCATGGCGTGGCACTCGGCCGGCACCTACCGCACAGGCGACGGCCGCGGCGGCTCGAGCTCGGGCTCGCAGCGCTTCGCGCCGCTGAACTCCTGGCCGGACAACGGCAACCTCGACAAGGCGCGGCGCCTGCTCTGGCCCGTGAAGCAGAAGCACGGCCGCGCGCTGAGCTGGGCCGACCTCTTCATCCTCACAGGTAACGTCTCGCTCGAGACGATGGGCTTCAAGACCTTCGGCTTCGGCGGCGGCCGCGAGGACATCTGGGAGCCCGAAGAGGACATCTACTGGGGCTCCGAGCAGGAATGGCTTGCGACCTCCGACAAGGAGGGGACGCGCTATGCCGAGGGTCGGGCGCTTGAGAACCCGCTCGCGGCGGTGCAGATGGGCCTCATCTACGTGAACCCCGAGGGCCCCGACGGCCGTCCCGATCCGCAGGCCTCGGCGAACGACATCCGCGAGACCTTCGCCCGCATGGCGATGAACGATGAGGAGACCGTCGCGCTGACCGCCGGCGGGCACACTTTCGGCAAGACCCACGGCGCCGGTGATGCATCGAGCGTGGGCGTTGAGCCCGAGGGCGGCGACATCACCGCGATGGGCTTCGGCTGGACCTCGACCTTCGAGAGCGGCAAGGGCAAGCACGCGATCACCTCGGGCCTCGAGGGTCCGTGGACGCCAACGCCGACCACGTGGGACATGTCCTACTTCGACATGCTCTTCGGCTACGAGTGGGAACTGACCAAGTCGCCCGCAGGTGCGCACCAGTGGACGCCGGTGAACGTCCGCGAGGAGGACAAGGCGCCGCAGGTCGACGGCTCGGACGAGAAGGTCGTGCCGATGATGTCGACCGCCGACATGGCGATGAAGGTCGACCCGGCCTACCGCGCGATCTCGGAGCGGTTCCACAAGAACCCCGCCGAGTTTGCCGACGCCTTCGCCCGCGCGTGGTTCAAGCTGACCCACCGCGACATGGGCCCGAAAGTCCGCTACCTCGGCAAGGAAGTGCCCGCCGAGGACCTCCTCTGGCAGGATCCGGTTCCGGCGGTCGATCATCCGCTCGTCGATGACGCGGACATCGCCTCGCTGAAGGACAAGCTGCTCTCGAGCGGTCTTTCGGTGCAGGAACTGGTCTACACCGCGTGGTCCTCGGCGGCGACGTTCCGCGGCTCTGACAAGCGCGGCGGCGCCAACGGCGCGCGCATCCGCCTCGCTCCGATGAAGGACTGGGAAGTGAACCAGCCCGAGCAGCTCGGCAGGGTCCTGTCGACGCTCGAAGGCATCAAGTCGAATTTCGACGGCGCGGCCTCGGGCGGCAAGAAGATCTCGCTAGCCGACCTCATCGTCCTCGGAGGTGCCGCGGCGATCGAGAAAGCGGCCAAGGATGCCGGTCACGACGTCACCGTGCCCTTCACGCCGGGTCGGACCGACGCCACCGACGAGATGACCGATGCCGAGAGCTTCGATGTTCTGGAACCTTACGCCGACGGTTTCCGCAATTACCTCAAGTCGGAATACACTGTCCCCACCGAGCAACTCCTGATCGACCGCGCACAGCTCCTGACGCTGACCGCGCCCGAGATGACGGTGCTTGTCGGCGGCATGCGGGCGCTGGACGCAAACTTCGAGGGCCAGAAGCACGGCGTTCTGACTGAGCGTCCGGGCCAGTTGACCAACGACTTCTTCGTCAACCTTCTCTCGATGGACACAAAGTGGGAAGCGGCGGACGACAGCCAGCAGGTCTTCAACGGCATCGATGCTAAGACCGGCGCACAGAAGTGGACCGGCAGCCGCGTGGATCTCGTCTTCGGCTCAAATTCGCAGCTGCGGGCACTGGCCGAGGTCTATGGCTGCGCGGATGCGGGCGGGAAGTTCGTGACAGACTTCATCAAGGCCTGGACCAAGGTGATGGACGCGGACCGCTTCGACGTGGCCTGAGACCGGAGCCGATCCGAGGTACCAAGCGGCGCGCGGGGAGAAATCCCCGCGCGACTTTTTTTATGTCCGGACGTTTCTCAGCCCCAAGGCCCCTGCGTGTCGCCTGCGCCACCCCAAGGCCCGCTCCCGCTCCGTGGCCGCTGCGGTTGCGGCGCGGGGCGCACCGCTCCCTGCCCGGCCAGTTCGCGAAGCGCGGCGATCCGGTTCTCGGTTGCCGGATGCGTTGAGAAGAGGTTGTCGTGCTTGTGCGCATGCAGCGGGTTGATAATGAACATGTGCGCGGTGGCGGGGTTGCGCTCGGCGGCGGGGTTGTCGATCCGCGCCGCGCCGACGGCTATCTTCTGCAGCGCCGCAGCGAGCCACATCGGGTTGCCGCAGATCTCGGCACCCGCCTTGTCCGCGGCGTATTCGCGGGTCCGGCTGATCGCCATCTGGACGAGCGCCGCGGCGAGCGGAGCGACGATCATCATCGCAAGCGTCCCGACGATCCCGAGCCCTCCCTCGCGGCGCCCGCCGAAGAAGAGCGCGAAGTTCGCCAATATCGAGATCGCACCGGCGAATGTCGCCGTGACGGTCATGATCGCCGTGTCGTGGTTGCGGATATGCGCAAGTTCGTGAGCGACGACACCGGCGAGTTCCTCGCGGCTGAGCGAGCGCATGAGGCCGGTCGTTACCGCCACGGCCGCGTTGTTCGGGCTCCGCCCCGTGGCAAAGGCGTTCGGCTGCGGCATGTCGATGACGTAGACCGCCGGCATCGGCATGTTCGCATTGCCGGCGAGATCGCGGACCATCTCGCTCAGGCCCGAGCGGTCGTTCGGCCCAACGGGACGCGCGTTGTGCATCTTGAGCACCATGCGGTCCGAGTTCCACCAGGTGAAGGCGTTCATGCCCGCGGCGATGACGAGCGCGATGACCGCGCCGCCCCCGCCCGCTAGTAGGTATCCGATCCCAAGAAAGAGGGCCGTCATCGCGGCCATCAGCATCGCGGTCTTCACGTAGCCCATGTCGGCAGCTCCGAAGTGTTCAGTCCCGCCGATATAGGGATGCCCCGCCCGCTCACCAACGGGCGGCGCTCAGACCTTGTCGAACTGAGCCGCTTCCTTGGCTGTCCAGCGCACGTCGAGGTCGTAACCGTCCTCGGTCTGCGTCTCGGCCTCGACGAGGTTACGCTCGAAGAGCCAGGCGCGCTTGCGACCGTCGGCGAAGTCGAGATGCACGGAGGCGCGGCGCTTGTCGCCCTCGATGATGCGCGTGATTCCGGACAAGAGAGCGTCCATGCCCTCCCCCGTCCAGGCCGACAGCGCGTAGATCGAATCGACGCGCTCGGCGCGGGTCTGGGCCGCCTCGCGCGCTTCGGGGGCAAGCTGGTCGATCTTGTTCCAGACCTCGATATGCGGCGTGTCCTCAGCCACGCCGAGCGACGCAAGAATGGCATGCACGTCGTCCGCCTGCTCCTGCGTGTTCGGGTGCGAGATGTCACGGACATGGACGATGAGATCGGCCTCGAGCACTTCCTCGAGCGTTGCGCGGAAGGCGGCGACAAGCTCGGTCGGCAGGTCCGAAATGAAGCCCACCGTGTCCGAGAGGATGACGTCGGGACCGTTCTCGAGCTTCACGCCGCGCATCGTCGGATCGAGCGTCGCGAAGAGCATGTCCTTGGCCATCACCTCCGCCCCGGTCAGGCGGTTGAAGAGCGTCGACTTTCCGGCGTTCGTGTAGCCCACCAGCGCAACGATCGGGTACGGAACCTTGGCGCGCGCCTTGCGATGCAGCGAGCGGGTCTTCACCACCTTGTCGAGCTGCCGGCGCAGGCGAACCAGTTGTTCGTCGATAGCGCGGCGGTCCGCCTCGATCTGCGTCTCGCCGGGACCGCCAACGAAGCCGAGCCCGCCGCGCTGGCGTTCGAGGTGAGTCCATGCCCGGACGAGCCGGGTGCGCTGGTAGGAGAGATGCGCCATCTCGACCTGAAGCACACCCTCGCGGGTCGCGGCACGGTCCGAGAAGATCTCGAGGATGAGACCCGTCCGATCGAGGATCTTGACCTTCCACTCCTTCTCGAGATTGCGCTGCTGCACGGGCGACAGCGGGCCGTCCACCAGGACGAGCTCGATGTCGTCACCCTGGATGCGCTCGCGCAGCTCCTCGATCTTGCCCGAACCGAAGAGCGCATTGGGATGCGGCTGCGGCAAGGGCACGACGGCGGACGCGACAACCTCCATGCCGGGCAGCGCCTCGGCAAGCGCGACGGCCTCTTCGAGCGCCATGTCGGGGTCCCGGCGCTGGCGGTCGCTCTTTATGTCGGGATGCAGGACCCAGGCACGGGTCGGGCGAACCTCATGGTCGGTTTCGGTCAAGTTTCCTCGTTCGAATCGTAGAGATTGATCGGCTGGGCCGGCATTATGGTCGAGATCGCGTGCTTGTAGACGAGCTGAGACTGGCCGTCACGGCGCAAAAGCACGCAGAAATTGTCGAACCACGTAATCACCCCCTGAAGCTTCACGCCGTTTATGAGGAACACGGTCACCGGAACCTTGGTTTTGCGGACGTGATTGAGAAATGCGTCCTGCAGGTTCTGTCTGTCGGAAGCCATTGAAAAAACCTTTTTTTCTTGTTGACGCCGCAATGCGGCACGACCCTCGGCCAGCCGAGTATGTCGCGGGCATTTCCGGAGTTCCAGCGGAAATCAAGAACATTCTCCGAACTCTTTAGCGTGTGTCTCACTCGCGCCAGAGATCGGGGGCCAGCATGATCACGAGCGCGAGCACCTCGAGCCGCCCCAGCAGCATGGCCGCGGTGAAGACGAGCTTCGGCCCTGCCCCGAGCTGGGCGAGCGCGATCGGCAGTTCGGTCCCGAAGGTCACCAGCGGACCGGTGTTCGTCAGCCCTGCGATCGCGACCACGAAGGCCGGCTCGAAGGCGAGACCGAAAGCGGCGAGCGCCAGCACGATGACCATGATCGTGAGCGCGAAGATCATGAAGAAGACCCAGGCGATGAACGCGCCCTCGCGCCGGGTGCGGCGGGAGAGAAGTCCCGAGCGCCCGACCGAGTTCGGATGGATCAAGCGCTCGAGCTCGCGCTGGCCGTTCACGAACAGGATGAAGACCCGCAGAAGCTTCACCCCGCCCGCCGTTGTCGCGACGCCACCGCCGACGATCGCAAGGCCCATGAGGACGAGGCCCGGCGTCTGGAGACCGGACCAGTCCTGTGCGCTCTTCCAGGCGACGCTTTCGAAACCGGTGGTGGTGAGGAAGGACATCGTGGTGAAGACACCGCCCCAGAAGGCGGTCGCCGCCGCGGTCAGGTCCTCTTCCTCGCCGATGTCGAACGACGCGAGCCAATGTCGCAGGAAAAAGAGCGCCGGCACCAGAAGCGCAATGAGAAGACCCATCCGGAATTCGGGGTCGTATCTCAGACCCTGTCGACGTGCGGCGCTTGTGTCGCTCGAGAAGGTCAGGCGAGAGAGGGCGAAGATCATGAAGGCGAAGATCGCCGCCTCGCCGACGAGCCCCGCGGAGCCTTCGGAAAGTCCCCCAACCGGCGAGATGCCCGAGGTCGCCATCGTCGACATCGCGTGGCAAAGCGCCACGAACGGCTCTTCTCCCGCGGTGAGGAGGAGGACCCAGAGCACGATGGTAAGGCCGGTATAAGTGGGCAGGAGCGCGCCGACGGTCCGGGTCAGCCGCGTTCTCGGGTCCGACCTGTCGCGGTGGGCCGCGCCCGGCGCCGGGGTCTGGCCGGGTTCGGACACCGCGGTGACCTCGAAACCGCCGAGCGTCAGCGGCGCGAGGATCGCGGCCGCCGCGATCCAGAGGAGCGCCCCGCCCATCCAGCCCACCTGCGCGCGCCAGAGATGCTCGGAGAGCGACAATCGCTCGGGCGCGAAGAGCGTCGCGCCCGTGGTTGTCAGGCTCGACATCATCTCGACATAGGCGTTGAGGAACGACGTCGTGCGCACAGCCTCGTAGAACGGCACGGCGAGGATCGCGGGAAGGATCACGTAGCCGATCGCAAGCGCGAGGAGCTGCCGCGTCGAGCTGCGGTTGTGCTCCCGGCCCGCGAGCGCGATGCCGATGAGCGCCGTGACGATCAGGCCGGACACCCCGGAATAGAAGAAGCTGCGGGCGTCGTGAAAATTGTCCTCGGACAACGCGAGCCCTGCGGGAAGCAGCATTCCGCCCGAGAAGACGCCGACCAGAATGAGCAGGAGCGGCAGTGAGGCGAGGGCGCGCATCAGCTCAGAAAAAGTCGATCGAGACCTGCAGGAGCCGTTCGACCTCCGGCACGTCCTTGGCCATGGCGAAGAGCACAATCAGGTCGCCCTCCTCGATCCTGAGCCCGCCCGTGATCTTCTGGATCTTGTCGCCGCGCTTCACCGCTCCGACCAGCACACCTTCGGGGAACTCGATGTCGCGGATCCGCCGCCCTGAGATCGGCGAGGTCGAGAGAACCTCGGCCTCGATCACCTCGGCCTCGCCGTCGCCGATCGAATAGACGGCGCGCACGCGGCCATGCCGGATGTGACGAAGGATGGACGAGACGGTTGTGGCGCGCGGGTTGATGAAGGCGTCGATCCCGAGGGGCTCCATCAGCGTCACGAGCGTCGGGTCATTGATGAGCGAGATCGACATCTTCGCTCCCGCGGTCTTGGCGCGCACGGCCGCGAGCATGTTGGTCTTATCGTCGTCGGTGACGCAGAGCACCGCGTCCGCGCGCTCGATATTGGCTTCGGCGAGAAGAGCCGCGTCGAGGCCGTCGCCGTGCAGGACGATGGTCTTCTCGAGCGCTTCCGCGGCACGTTCGGCGATCTTGCGGTCCTTCTCGATGATCTTGGCGCGGATCCGGGTGGCCCGGCTCTCGAGTTCACGCGCGACCATGAGGCCGACATTGCCGCCGCCGACGAGGACGACGCGTTCCTGCGGACGGTACGGCTTGCCGAGGATCTCGAGCAGACGCTTGATGTCGTCCTTGTGGCAGACAAAATAGGCAGCGTCGCCGACAAAAAGCTGGTCGCGCGGTTCCGGCGCGAAGAGACGGCGGTCCCTGAACACACCGACCGCGACCGCACGCAGGGTCGAGAAAAGGTCCGTCAGCTGGCGCAGCGGCGTGTTCACGATCGGGCAGTCCTCCTCGATCGTCACGCCGATGAGTTGGGCCTCGCCGCCGAGGAACGTCTCCGTGTCGAATGCCGCAGGCAGCGCGAGGCGCTGGAGCGCGGCGTCGGCGACCTCCCGTTCGGGCGAGATCACCACGTCGATCGGCATGTGATCGCGACGATAGAGGTCGGAATATATCGCAGTCAGGTAGGAGCGGGACCGCAGACGGGCGATCTTGCGCGGGATCGAGAAGACCGAGTGTGCCACCTGGCAGGTGACCATGTTGACCTCGTCCGAATAGGTCGCCGCGATGATCATGTCCGCATCGCGCGCGCCGGCCCGGTCGAGAACGTCCGGATAGGACGCGAAACCCGCGATGCCCTGTACGTCGAGCGTATCGGTGGCCCGCCGCACGAGGTCGGGATTGTTGTCGACAACGAAGACGTCGTTGCGTTCGCCCGAGAGATGCCGGGCGATCTGCCAGCCGACCTGACCCGCTCCGCAAATGATGACCTTCATGGACCGCCTTTTCGAGGTATCCCCGGCGCATGGGTCTGACACCTTGCGCGCGGGGGGTCAATCTCCGGCGGGCTTTGCCGCTGTGGTCACGAGGCCGCGCGCTCTTCCTCTTCCTCGGCCTCCTCGAGCGCAGCAATCCGGGCGCCGCCCTTCGCCGTCGTCACCACGCCCAGCGACTTCAGCTTGCGGTGCAGCGCCGACCGCTCCATCCCGACGAAGTTCGCGGTGCGGGAGATGTTGCCGCCGAAGCGGTTGATCTGCGTCAGCAGATATTCCCGCTCGAACGCTTCGCGCGCATCGCGGAGCGGCAAGGTGGCAAGCGTTCCCGAAAGAACGACGCGCCCCTCCTCTCCGTCGCGCGGCCCCTCCTGCGGCAACTCACGCGCCTCGATCGCGCCGGTGCCGTCGCCGAGGATCAGAACGCGCTCGACCAGGTTCTTGAGCTGCCGCACGTTCCCGGGCCAGACCATGGTCTGCAGGAGCGCGATGGCCTCGTCCGAAAAGTCGCGGTTCGGCAGGCCTTGCCCCTTGTGGCACTGCTCGACGAAGTGTCTCGCGAGCGTCGGGATGTCCTCGCGCCGGTCCTCGAGGCTCGGCACAGCGATCGGCACCACGTTGAGACGGTGGAAGAGTTCCTGCCGGAAGCGGCCCTCGGCGATCTCCGCATCGAGGTCTCGGTTCGTCGAGGAAATCACCCGCAGATCGACGCGCACGTTGTCCTGCCCGCCGACACGCTGGAACTGCTGGTCGACGAGCACGCGCAGGATCTTCGACTGGGTGCCGGCCGGCATATCCGCGACCTCGTCGAAGTAGACGACCCCGCCATGCGCCTGCTCGAGCAAACCGGGCTCCACGCCCCGGTCGGGGGTCTCGCGACCGAAGAGGGTCTCCTCCATGGTCTCCGGCGTGACACCGGCGCAATTGACCGTGATGAAGGGTCCCGAGGCGCGCGAGGACCGGGCATGGATGTAGCGGGCGGCGACCTCCTTGCCCGATCCCGCTGGCCCGGTGAGCATCACCCGCCCGTTCGAGCGGGTGACCTTCTCGAGCTGGGAGGACAGTGCCCGGAAGGCCGGACTGTCGCCGATCATCTCGGCGGCGTGGGTCTCGCGCCGCTTCAGCGTCAGGTTCTCGCGGCGGAGGCGCGAGGCCTCCATCGCGCGGCGGATCACGACTAGCAGCTGGTCGATGTTGAACGGCTTCTCGATGAAGTCGTAGGCGCCCTGCTTGATGGCGGCGACGGCGATCTCGATGTTGCCATGGCCCGAGATGATGACCACCGGCACGTCCGGGTTGTCGCGCTTGACGGTCTTCAGGATGTCGATCCCGTCCATCTTGCTGTCCTTCAGCCAGATGTCGAGGATGATCAGCGCCGGCGGTTCTGCATTGATCTCGGACATCGCCTCGCCGGAATTTCCGGCGAGCCGCGTCGTGTAGCCTTCGTCCTCGAGGATGTCCCCGATCAGCTCGCGGATGTCACGTTCATCGTCGACGATGAGAATGTCGCCCATATTACTTACCCCTCTGCTGATAACGTTTGTTCTGTATCCGTCCCGGCTGCCCCGGATCCGGACGCGGCTGGCGGGCCGGCCGCCACCGGCAGGCGGACCACCGCCATCGCCCCCGCATGCCCCGCCCCGCCGAAGGGCGGCGCATCGTCGAGCGACAGCGTGCCGCCGTGTTCCTCGATGATCTTCTTGACGATGGGTAGGCCGAGGCCGGTGCCCTTCTCGCGGGTGGTCACGTAAGGCTCGAAAAGCCGCGCTCGGTCCTCCGGAAGGCCGATGCCGTTGTCCATGATGCGGATCTCGGCAAAGCCGTCGCTGCAGGTGCAGGTCACGCGGATCTCGGGGACGAACCCGTCGGGCTCGCCCTCCTCGCGGAGGCTCTCGATTGCCTCGCCGGCGTTCTTCATGAGGTTCGTGAGCGCCTGGCTGATCATCGTGCCGTCGAGTTCCGATCGCAGGGGACCGTCCGGAAGCTCGGCGCTGAAATGCACCCCGGGTTGCCCGGTCTCCTGCAGCAGGATCGCCCCTTGCAGCAGGGCCACGACGTCCTCGTCCTTGCGCTCGGGCTCGGGCATGCGGGCGAATTTCGAGAATTCGTTCACGATACGGAGGAGATCGTCGGTCTGGCGCACGATGCGGTCGGTCAGTCGCTCGACCTTGTCGGCGTCCTCGCCGGCGAGACTGCTCGCGAACTTGCTCTGGATCCGCTGCGCGGAGAGCTTGATCGGCGTCAGCGGGTTCTTGATCTCGTGCGCGATGCGCCGGGCGACATCGCCCCAAGCGGCAAGGCGCTGCGCGCTCACGAGGTCGGTGACGTCGTCAAAGGCAACGACGTAGCCCTCGAGACTGCCATCCTTGCGGCGGCGGATCGACATGCGCACGAGGAGGTGCTCGAGCCGGCCCTCGCGCGAAACCTTTACTTCTTCCTGCACCACCTCAGCCCCGGTCGAGGTCAGACGCTCGAAGAGCGCCCCGAACTCGGGGACGGCGACATAAATCGGCAGGTTCTGGTTTTCCTCTTCCCAGTTGAGAAGGCGCTCGGCCGACCGGTTCACGAATGTCACCCGACCCTGGTCGTCGAGGCCGGCGACGCCCGAGGTGACCGATGTCAACACGCTGTCGAAAAGCCTTTGCCGGCGTTCGATCTGGCGGGTGTTCTCGAGAAGGCGCTCGCGCTGGCGCTTGAGCTGCCGGGTCATCTGGTTGAAGTACCGGCCGAGCATGGCGATCTCGTCGTCGCCCTCGTCCTCCTTCACATGCACGTCGAGATCCCCTGCCCCGACCCTCTGCGCCGCACCGGTCAGCCGCCCCACGGGCCGCGACAGACGCTCGGCGAACCAGAGGCCCAGCCAGACCGCGGCGAGGATCAGGAGCACAGCGAAACCGAGATAGAGCAGAGCGAAATCGAAGAGCCGCCTGCCCCGCTCGCTCTCCTGCTGCTGGTAGAAGCGCGCGGTCTCCTGCGTGTCGTCGAGCAGGTTCAGGATCGCGCCGTCGACATTGCGGGTCACGTAGAGATAGCGGTCGACGAAGGCCTCGAGCGGGACGAGGGCCCGGAACTCGTCGTTGTCCCAGTCCGGGATCAGCGCGACGCCGCTCTCATCGGCCTGTGCAAAATCGAGCGCTGCGGGTTCCTCGTAGTAGAACAGATACGAGCCCTCGCCGCGGGCGTGGATCTGTCCGGCACCGTCGATGATGAAGGCCTCCGACAGGCCGCGCTGGATCTGCTGCTGGCCGCTCGCCAGAAGTTCCCGCAGACGATCGTCGGTCAGGAGCGGCGCGGCGCGGCGGTTGTTGTCGAGGAAGGCCGCAAGCTCGCGGGCATCGGTGTCGAGATCGGCGCGATGCTCGGCCTCGTAGGATTCCGCGGCTTCGAGCGAGGCGCCGACCACGTTCTGAACCCGGGTGGAAAACCACGTCTCGAGGCCGGAATTGATCGTCAGCACTCCGAAGACGGCCACCGTGATCGTCGGAAGGAGCGCCATGAGCGCGAAGACGCCCGTGAGCCTGAGGTGCAGCCGCGAACCCGCGGACTGCGCCCTGCGCGCGGCAATGAGCATCGCGACGCGGCTGAGCACGAGGCCGGCGATCAGGATGATGTAGACGAGATCCGCAAGAAGGACGAGCCGGAGCGTCGTCGGGTCCGATCCGCCGCGATCGAGCGGGCCGAGAACGGTATAGGTCACGACGGCGAGAATCGGACCGAGGATCACCAACCCCAGGGTGAACGCGTTCTGGACGCGTCTCTGCCGCCTCAGCCGCTCGAGACGCGACCAGTCGATCTTCCGTCGTGCCCGACTGGCCACAACCACCCTCGTCTTGCTCGACTGCCTCACGCAGCCCACCGCCATATCTTGTGGTCTCGCCGCGGGCTGGCGCCCGGGGGCCACGGTTCTGTTGCGGTTTTACATCAACTTGCGGCGGCGTGTCACGCGAATATCGAGGTCGGTAATCTTCTTGCGCAAGGTATTGCGGTTGATCCCGAGAAGATCGGCACATTTTGCCTGGTTCCCGCCAGTTGCCTCTAGGGCAATCTCAATGAGCGGCGCCTCGACCTCCCGTAGAATCCGCGTGTAGAGCCCCGGCGGCGGCAGCATGTTTCCATGCAGGTCGAAGTAGCGGCGGAGGTGCCGCGCGACGGACGTGCCGAGTTTCTCCGACTCGCCGCCCTTCAGGATCGGTCCCGTCTCGGGCTGGTTGCCCAGAACCTGCTCGACTTCGCCGCGGGTGATCTCGTCGGCCCGAGACGTGAGCGACAGCCGCCGCACCGAATTCTCGAGCTGCCTCACGTTGCCGGGCCAGGAATATTGCCGAAAGAGTTCCGCCGCCTCGTCCGACAGCCAGCGCTTCGGACCGCCCTCGCGCTCGACCCGGGCGAGGAAGTGATCGGTCAGGAGCGCGATGTCGTCGACCCGTTCGCGCAGGGACGGCACATTGATCGTCGCGCCGGAGAGCCGGTAGTAGAGGTCCCGGCGGACACGCCCCTCTTCCATGGCGTGCGCGAGGTCGATCTGGGACGTCGCCATGAAGCGCGGCACGTGCTCTCCCGGGCCGTCCATCATGCGCACGATGCGTCCCTGAACCTCGTCCTCGATGTCGGCGATCTCGTCGATGAGAAGCGTGCCGCCCTTGACCCGCGCGAGCACCTTGGAGGGCCCTTCGAGATCAGAGAGGTCCGCCGCCGTCACGGTCACTAAGGGCAGCGTCCGCCGATCCGAGAAATCGTGGATGGCTTTCGCGATCAGCGACTTGCCGGTCCCGCTTTCGCCGCAGACGAGGACCGGCAGGTCCGTGTTCATGACCTTGGCGACGAGCCGGTAGAGCGATTGCATCGCCGCGGTTTTGCCGACGAGAGGAAGCTCGTCCGGGGCATCGGCGCCGTGGGTCGGCTCGTCGCGCCGCGGCGCCTTGTTGCGGTTCTCGAGCGCGCGTGCGGTGCGCTTCATCAGGTCCGGTAGATCGAAGGGCTTAGGCAGGTAATCGTAGGCCTCGGCCTCGGCCGCCTGGATCGCCGTCATGATCGTGTTCTGCGCCGAGATCACGATAACAGGTAGCTCAGGCCGGTCCTGCTGGATTTTGGGCAGCATCTCGAGTCCGTTGCCGTCGGGCATAACGACGTCCGAGATCACCACGTCGCCCTTCCCTTCGGCCACCCAGCGCATCAGCGTCGTGAGCGACGAGGTCGCGTGCACCTTACATCCGGCACGGGTCAGCGCCTGGGTCAGCACCGTGCGGATCGTGCGGTCGTCATCGGCGACGAGTACCGTGCCATCCATCAGTCATTCTCCTGTGCATCGCGGGGCGCGCGCGGCAGCGAGATGCGGAATCGCGTCCTGCCGGGCACGCTGTCTACGGAAATCCAGCCGTCATGGTCGGACACGATCTTGGACACGAGCGCGAGGCCGAGGCCCGTGCCGTTCTCCTTGCCGGACACGAAGGGGTCGAAGATGTCGCCCTTGATGTCGGGTGGGAGGCCCGGGCCGTCGTCCTCGATCTCGATCTGCAACGGCACCGACTGTCCCGTGCCGTCAGCGCGCCTAAGCCGGAAGCTGTGCTCGTAGAAGGTGCGGAGCCGGATGCGGCCACCGTCTTTCTTATCAGCAGCTTCCGAGGCGTTCTTCACGAGGTTGAGGACCACCTGAAGAAGCTGGTCAGGATCGCCCCAGGCAAGCGGCAGCGAGGGATCGTAATCCTCGATGAAACGCATATGTGCGCCAAACCCGAGCTGCGCAGAGCGCCGCGCGCGGTCGAGGACGTCATGAAGGTTCACCGGCTTCATCTCGGGTGCGGAGAGGTTGCCGAATTGCTCGACCTGTTCGAGCAGCTTCACGACGCGCCGCGTCTCGGCGACGATCAGGTCGGTAAGCTCCAGATCTTCGGTCGAAAGGTTCATCGACAGCAGCTGCGCCGCCCCGGCAATCCCGGCGAGCGGGTTCTTAATCTCGTGGGCCAGCATCTCGGCCATCCCGATCGCCGATTTTGCGGCGGATTTAACCGAGTGGCTTTGGGTCATGCGCCCGGCAAGCTCGCGCGGCGAGATCAGCATAACCATCCAGCCGGGCTGTCCCGAAATCGGCGCGATGTGCAGAGAACAGACCGTGGGCGCTCGGTTTCCGGTACCGACATCCACATCGTTGACGAATAGCGGAGTGCCCTGGTCTCGGGCCCTTAGCAGGCTTTCCTCAAGCGGTGCATCAACCGCTAGCCGGTCCCAGATCGGCTGACCGATCAGCCATTTCGTCGAGTTGTTCATGAACCCTTCCGCAGCGGGATTCATGTCGGCGATGCGGTCCGCCCCGTCGATCAAGATCGCCGGAACGGGCAGCGATGACCAGATTGCAATCTCCGTGGCCTGGTTCATGCAGCGGCCCGGCGCGGCGTGGAAAGAGCCCCTGGGAGCGCCGAAAGCACGGCGCCCGGATTCCTGGCGGTGAGGATCGACCTGCGCAAAGCCGCGGGCGTTCCGGCATCGTCCATGTACCAGCCGAGGTGCTTCCGGGCGACGCGAAGACCAAGATCGATGCCGTAGAAGTCGAGCATCTCCTCGTAATGCCTTGATACCATGTCGATCAAATCGTTCCCTTGAGGTATGTCGGGTCGCGGGCTGCCGACAAGCGCGGCGGCGATCCGAGCGAGCTGCCAGGGCCGGCCCTGCGCGCCCCGCCCGATCATCACCCCGTCGGCACCCGAGGCATCGAGAGCGGCGCGCGCCGTGCCGACATCGACAATGTCGCCGTTGGCGATCACGGGGATCGATACAGCCTCCTTCACCGCGCGGATCGCGGCCCAGTCGGCGGCCCCCTTGTAGAACTGGCAGCGCGTGCGCCCGTGGATGACAACCATCTGCACTCCCGCGCCTTCGGCGCGGCGTGCGAGATCAGCCGCATTGAGGCAGTCGTGATCCCAGCCAAGCCGCGTCTTGAGCGTCACCGGAATCTCGACCGCCTGCACCACGGCCTCGATCAGCGTCATCGCGTGGTCGAGGTCGCGCAGCAGAGCGGAGCCGGAATAGCCGCCGACCACCTTCTTGGCCGGGCAACCCATGTTGATGTCGATGACCGCCGCTCCGTTCGCTTCCACCACCCGCGCCGCTTCGGCCATCCAGTATGGGTCGCGTCCGGCGAGTTGCACTGACGTATTTGCGGCGCCGATCCCGAGCTCGGCCTTCTCGCGTACGGCCCATTTGCCCTGAACCATCTCGTGACTCGCGATCATTTCGGACACGACTAGCCCCGCGCCGAAGCTCGAGACCAGAGAGCGGAACGGAAGGTCGGTGATGCCCGCAAGGGGTGCAAGGAGCACCGGCAGGTCCAGTCGGGTCTGTGCGAGAGTGACGCTCAAGCGATTATTCCTTGTGCATATGTTCCGGGCTATCGCGCAGGTCGCGGGCGTTCAATTCCCGGAAGGCGTTCTGCGGCTGCATTCTCATCGTCTGCCCAATTTTTCATCACTCGGCGCCCGGAGATTGCGCGTTGCCGCCGCAAGGCCTAGAGATGACGCGCGAAACGGAAGGACCAATTATGCGTCACGCCGCTCTCATCGTCGCGGCCGGCCGCGGCGCCCGCGCAGGCGGGCCGGAGCCGAAGCAATGGCGCCAGATCGCGGGGAAGTCGGTGGCCCGCTGGACGCTCGAGGCGTTCTCCCATCTCGACGCGCGGGTGCTGGTGATCCATCCGGCTGACCGCGTCAAGGCGGAGGCGGCTGCGGAGGGGCTCGATGTGCGCATCGTCGCCGGGGGGCCGGATCGCGCGGCTTCGGTCCGGAACGGGCTCGAGGCTCTGGTGGCCGTCGGTCTCGACACCGTGCTGATCCACGATGTCGCGCGTCCCTGCGTCCCCCGGGCTGTGATCGACGGGGTTCTGTCGGCGCTCGATACTGGACCGGGGGCGGCGCCCGCCCTGCCCGTCACTGACGCGCTCTGGCGTGTGACCGACGGCACCGTGGCGGGCACAGTGAACCGGCAAGGTCTCTTTCGCGCGCAGACGCCGCAAGGGTTTCACTTTCGGGCGATCCTCGATGCGCATATGACCCATCCCGGAGGCGCGGCCGACGACGTCGAGGTCGCGCGCCACGCAGGACTTTCGGTCATTGTGACCGACGGGTGCGAGGACAACCTCAAGATCACCGCGCCCGAGGACTTTGCCCGGGCGGAGCGGATATTGGAGCGAGTGCATGGACATCAGGCTGGGGAACGGGTTTGACGTTCACGCCTTCGGACCGGGAGACGCGGTCGTGCTCTGCGGCGTGCGCGTGCCGCACGAGGCAGGGCTTTCGGGACATTCGGACGCGGACGTCGCGATGCACGCGGTGACCGACGCCATCTACGGCGCGCTGGCCGAGGGCGATATCGGCACGCATTTCCCGCCCTCCGATCCGCAGTGGAAAGGGGCCGAGAGCCACATCTTCCTGCGGCACGCGGTGGATCTGGCAGCAAGCCGCGGCTTCGGTATCTCGAATCTGGACGTGACGATCATCTGCGAGGCGCCGAAGGTCGGCCCGCACGCAACCGCGATGCGCGAAGCGATGGCAGGCATCACGGGAGTTCCGTCCGATCGCGTGTCGGTCAAGGCGACCACGTCCGAGAGGCTCGGGTTCACCGGGAGGCGCGAGGGGATCGCGGCTTTGGCGACCTGCGCGCTGGTGGCATCATGAGCCGCACCATCGCCACTCTCTTCGGCGTGGGCCACCTGCGGCCCGCCCCCGGCACCTGGGGTTCGCTCGCGGCGCTGCCGCTCTTCTGGGTGCTGCATGCACTCGGCGGAGTGGTCCTGGTCGTGATCGCGACACTGGCCGTGATCGTTGGCGGCTTCTACGTCGTGCGCGCGGCGACGGAGGGATCGGACGAGAAGGATCCGGGCGAGATCGTCATCGACGAGGTCGCGGGCCAATGGGTCGCGCTCCTTCCGGTATCCTACGGCGCGGCCTTTGCGGGCGTTCCTGTACTGGCTCTCTGGCCGGGCTGGGTCATGGGGTTTGCCGCCTTCCGGCTCTTTGACATCTGGAAGCCCTGGCTCGTGGGCCGCGCCGACCGGCTCGGCGGCCCGGGTGGCGTCATGCTGGACGATCTGATCGCGGGCGTTTTCGCGGCGGTCTGCGTGATCCTGTCCGGCGCGTTCTACCACGTGGTGCTCATGTGACCCGGGAGCTTGCCGAGCGCATCCGGGCTGCGGCATCGGAGCGCGGCTGGACGGTGACGACCGCCGAAAGCTGCACGGGCGGCATGGTGTCCGCGGCGCTGACCGATGTCGCGGGATCGTCTTCCATCTTCGAGCGCGGTTTCGTGACCTATTCCAACAAGGCCAAGACCGAGATGCTCGGGGTCACGCCATCGGCGCTCGACGCGTACGGCGCGGTGTCGGAAGAGGTGGCGCGCAAGATGGCCGAAGGGGCGCTTCACGAAGCGAATGCGCAGTTCGCCGTGGCCATCAGCGGGATCGCCGGCCCGGGCGGCTCGGAGCACAAGCCCGAGGGGCGCGTATGTTTCGCGGTCGCGGGCCCCGGCGGCATTTCGGCCGAGACGATCGAGTTCGGCGCCATCGGTCGCGCGGAAGTACGTGCGGCGGCCACCGAACACGCCCTCCGACTGATTGCAGCCGCTCTCGATCGCGAGGCGCTCAGCCGGACTTGAGAAGCCGTAGCTCTTCGGGAGGCGCGCCGAGGATCTGGGCCATGCGGTACGCGTTCGTCGCCGCGCCTTTGCCGGAATTGGCCTCGACCATCGCCTGCGTCTCGCGTCGCAACCTTTCGGCCGCCGCCTTCGATTCCTCGATAGCGCTGGCCTGCCGGTCGAGAACGCCGGTTTCCATCCGCAGCGGACCCTGCGAGCCCGCATTGCCGGAACTGATCGCAGATATCATCCGAACCTCCTCTAGTGCGATCTGTCGCAGAGAAGGATGCGCGCGAAATCGGGCAAACCGAAGGCACGCCTGTGACACGTCAATCCAAGGTTAACGCGGATCAGCCGTAAAGGGCCGCGGCGCGACGCTCGAAGGCGCGCACGATCCGCTGCATGGCGTCGTTGAAGACGACCCCGATGATCGAGCGGAGCATGGCATTCTTGAACTCGAAATCGACGAAGAACGACACCTCGCAGCCCCCGTCCACGTCCTTGAACGACCAGCGGCTTTCCATGTAGCGGAACGGGCCGTCGATATATTCGGTGTCGATCACGTAATCCTTCGGCCAGAGCGTGACCTTGCTACCGAAGCGCTCGCGGAACACGCGGAACGAGATCACGAGGTCGGCCATCATGATCGTGTGGTCGCCATGATCCTCGGTCGATCGGATGCGGGCGGCGCTGCACCACGGCAGGAATTCGGGGTACGAGCCCACATCGGCCACGAGAGTGTACATCTGATCGGCGGTGTAAGGCAGCACCTTGGTCTCGGAATGTGTGGTCATGGAGCGTCCGGCCTCGGTGATCTGCGTGACAGTGGGCGACCATGTCGTATGGTGCGCGCGGAAAATCAAGGGAATCCCATGACGACGCGTGCATATGTCATCGACGAGATGATCTCGGCCAAATCCATCGCAGCGCGGGTCGAAGCCCTCGCCAAGGAGATCGGCAAGGAGTTCGAAGGCACCGAGCAGCTGGTGGTGGTCGGCCTCCTGCGCGGCTCCTTCGTGTTCATCGCTGACCTCGCCCGGGAGCTGAAGCTGCCCGTGGAGGTCGATTTCCTCGAGGTCTCCTCCTACGGCAACGCGATGGAGACGAGCCGCGAGGTCCGTATCCTGAAGGACCTGCGGGCGGCGATCGAGGGCCGCGACGTCCTCGTGGTCGAGGACATCGTCGATACCGGGCATACGCTGTCGCACGTGGTGAACCTTCTGGCGTCGCGGAACCCGCGCAAGCTGAAGACCATCGCGCTGCTCGACAAGCCGTCGCGCCGCGAGACCGAGATCCGGGCCGACTGGACCGGGTTCGAGATCCCCGACGAGTTCGTCGTGGGCTACGGCATCGACTACGCGCAACGCGACCGGAACCTTCCTCATATCGGCAAGGTCCGCTTCTCGGAATGAACCTGCACTGGCTCCTGCGGATGCGGCGCTGGGTGCAGCACCCGCCGAACCCGAGGGGGGTCATGCTGGTGCTCGTCGTCGTCGCCGTCTGCGCCGCTCTTTTCGCCGTCGAGCGGTATGTGGGATGGCCCGATTGGATGAGCGCCGAGCCGGATGGGCCGATGCGGATGCCACGCTGACCGGGCGCCTCCCTTCGCCACGTTACCCTGCCCGCCGGGCATTGATCTGTTTCCGGGCAGGAACCGCCGCACCGAACCGGCGTTCGGGTTATGGAAGCGGCGCGGAGGCGTGCCGCACCTTCCCTCCCATCGACCCGGAGCACCCATGAAAATCAGCCTTTCCGTCAATGGCACGCAGCACTCTCTCGAGATCGAGCCGCGCGTGACCCTCCTTGACGCGCTGCGCGACCGCCTGAAACTCACCGGCTCAAAGAAAGGCTGCGATCACGGCCAGTGCGGCGCCTGCACCGTAATGGTGAACGGCCGCCGCGTGAATTCCTGCCTCTCCCTCGCCGTGATGCACGAGGACGACGAAATCACCACCATCGAGGGCATCGGCACGCCCGACGAGCTTGCTCGCCTGCAGCAGAACTTCGTCGAATGCGACGGCTACCAGTGCGGCTATTGCACGCCCGGCCAGATCGTGTCCGCCAAGGCCGCGATCGAGGAGGCCAAGGCCGGCTGGCCGTCCTACGTCTCGCCCACCCTCGCCGACATGGGCGAGCTCGACGACGAGGAGATCGCCGAACGCATGTCCGGCAACCTTTGCCGTTGCTCCGCCTACCCCGGCATCCGCCAGGCCATCGCCAAGACCGCGAAGGAGGACGCATGAGGCCCTTCGATTACACCCGCGCAACCGATCTCGAGGACGCGGCGCACCATCTCTCGTCGGGCTCCACGGTGATCGCGGGCGGCACCAACCTGCTTGATCTGATGAAGATCCAGGTGATGACGCCCGACCATCTCGTCGACATTACCCGCCTTCCGGGTCTTTCGGACATCGAGGATACGGGCAGCGGCCTTCGGATCGGCACGCTCGTCACGAACTCGGATCTCGCCGGGGACACGCGGGTCCGCAACGGCTATCCGGTTCTGGCCCGCGCGCTGCTCGCCGGCGCTTCCGGTCAGTTGCGCAACAAGGCGACCACCGGCGGAAACTTCCTGCAGCGGACGCGGTGCCCGTATTTCTACGATACCGCCATGCCGTGCAACAAACGCGAGCCGAATTCCGGCTGCTCGGCGCAGGGCGGTGACGCGCGCATGTGCGCCATCCTCGGCACTTCGCCCGAATGCATTGCAGCGCATCCGTCGGACATGGCTGTCGCCATGCGCGCGCTCGACGCCCAGGTCGAGGTTCGCGGCGCCGACGGCGAAACGCGGATGATGGCGCTCGACGATCTCTACCATCTGCCGGGCGACCGTCCCGACCGGGAATACGCGCTCGACAAGGGTGAGATCATCATCGCGGCGCACCTGCCCGCTCCGAGCCCGAACACGCGCCAGACCTACCGCAAGGTACGCGACCGCGCGTCCTACGCGTTTGCGCTCGTCTCCGTCGCGGCCGTCATCGAGATGGGCGAGGACGGTAAGATCGCGAACGCCGCGCTTGCCTTTGGCGGCATCGGCACGCGGCCGTGGCGCGACCCGGAGGTCGAGAAGGAACTGATCGGCTCCGAACCCTCGAACGAGCTCTTCGCGAAGGCCGCCGATGTGCTGCTGCGCGATGCGTGGCTCGAGGAATCAAACGCGTTCAAGGCGCCGCTCGCCAAACGCACACTGATTTCCGCGCTGCGCGACGTGACCGGGCTGTCCGGTCAGGATCACTACGACATGGGAGACGCGGCATGACCAAGGCCTTCCGCATGGACGAGGTGCAACCGCGCCTCCTCGACGAGACGAACCAAAACGTGATCGGCCAGCCGCTCGCCCGCCCCGAAGGGTACCTCAAGGTGTCGGGCCAGGCGCCCTACGCCGCCGAGGTGGATGTCGGCGAGATGGCGCATGGCGTGCTGGTGCGCGCCACGATCACCAAGGGGCGCGTGCTGCGCGTCCACGACGAGAAGATCCGCAAGATGGACGGCGTCGTCGACGTGCACATGCTCGACCGGATGATCCGCAACCCCGCGCAGGGCATGATGGGCGAGAGCCCGGAGCAGCTCGGCGAGCGGATCGACTATCTCGGCCAGCCCATCGGCGTCGTGGTGGCGGAGGATTTCGAGACGGCCCGCGACGCGGCGCTGCAGCTCGAGATCGAGTATTCCGAAGAGGAGGCCGAGGTCGATCCCGACAACGCCTCCAACACGGAATGGACCGACAAGGAAGATTACGGCGACATCGACACGGCGATGGACCGGGCCGAGTTCACCGTCGATTCCGAGTATCACACCGCAGCGCACGTGGCCGCGGCGATGGAGCCCCATGCGGCCATCGCGGTCTGGGAAGGCGAGAAGCTTACGCTTCACGGCTCCTGCCAGCTCATCAAGTTCAACGTGAAGGAACTGGCGGACGCGCTCGGCATCGCCGAAGAGAACGTGCACATCCTCTCGCCCTATATCGGCGGCGGTTTCGGCTCGAAGCTCGGGATCTCTCCCGAGGCGGTCGCGGCGTCGATCGCGGCCCGCGATCTCGGCAAGCCGGTGCGCGTGGTGATGAGTCGCCAGCAGGTCTTCGATTCCGTACTGCGGCGGACCGAAACGACGCAGAGGCTCTTTCTCGGCGCCGATGCGGACGGACGTCTGACTGCGGTCGGGCATCACGACCGAGTGTCAAACGTCCCGAACGAAGGCTTCTCGGAGCCGACGAACCAGGCCACGCACTTCCTCTATTCCGGCGCGAACCGTCGCTACAGTCAGGAGACGGCACGCATCCACCGCACGCCCTCGGGCTCCGTGCGGGCGCCCGGCGAGGCGGTCGGGATGCTCGCACTCGAGACGGCGATGGACGAGCTTGCCGAGACGGCACGCCTCGATCCGGTCGAGCTGCGCCTGCGGAACATCCCCGAAACGCATCCCGAAACCGGCGTTCCCTACTCCGCCCGGATGCTTGCGGAGTGCCTCAAGGACGGCGCGAAGGAATTCGGATGGAACCAGCGCAAAGCGCCGCGCGAGCGCAAGGAAGGTGACTGGTTCCTCGGCATGGGTGTGGCATCCGCTGCACGAATGAACATGCTGCTCCCGTCGGAGGCCCGGGTGACGCTCACCCCGACCGGGGCCATCGTCGAGACCGACATGACCGATATCGGCACCGGCACCTATGCGATCCTGAACCAGATCACCGCCGAGATGCTGGGCCTTCCGGTCGAGCTCGTCGAAGTTCGCCTCGGCGACAGTTCCTACCCGTCCGCAGCGGGATCCGGCGGCTCGTTCGGCGCGGCCTCTTCCGGCTCCTCTGTCTTCCTTGCCTGCAAGGCCATCCGCGAGCAGATCGCGAAGAAGATGGATTGCGAGGGCGACGATCTGACCCTGTCGGGCGGCATCGCGCGCTGCGGCAATCGCGAGAAGAAGCTCGAGGACCTGCTCGACGCGGATATCGTCGAGACGGCGCAGATCAAGCCGGGCAAGACCGGCAAGGAGGCGTTCTCGTCGGGCTTCGGGGCGCATTTCGCCGAGGTCGCCGTGCACGAATGGACCGGCGAGGTACGCGTGAAGCGCATGGCCGGCTGGTTCGCCGCGGGCCGCATCCTCAACGAGCGCACCGCGCGCTCGCAATGCTGGGGCGGCATGATCTGGGGCATCGGCTCGGCCCTCCATGAGCACGCGAGCCACGATCCGCGCCGAGGCCACATCGTGAACCGCGATCTTGCGAACTACCACGTGCCGGCGAGCCTCGATGTGCCGCAGCTCGACGTGACCTTCCTCGACGAGCGTGACGACCACGCCAACCCGATCCAGGCGAAGGGCATCGGCGAGCTCGGCATCTCGGGCGCCGGGGCGGCGGTCACGAACGCGATCTACAACGCCTGCGGCGTGCGGATCCGGACCTTCCCCGCCACGCCGGACATCGTCCTAGAAGGATTGATGGCGTACGACTGACGTGTGACGGGCGGGGTCATCCAGACTCACCCACTCGACCATCA
>NZ_JALZ01000037.1 GCF_000521785.1 Roseivivax halodurans JCM 10272 | reverse complement strand
CACCATTTCCCGGGACACTACCTGATCCATAGAGAATCACTATCCGATCGGTCTCGGACCATTGTTGGTGCCACCCGAGCGCCTGCCAGTCCAACTGTTCACAAAACTCCTGTCCCCGAACTCTTATGGGAGAGGTGGCATGGCGCGGGAGAACGAAGATGCGAAATCTCATCCGAACGATAGCGGCGATCGCGATCGCGGGCTGCGCCTTCATTAGCCCTCCGGCCCTCGCGCAAGACGAAGTGCGACGGGTGGACGTCCGATTCGCGGCCGGAACGTCCGGGGCAAGCTACAGCGACACGATCGCCGGGTATAACTCCATAGAGTATTTCCTGACCGCCAATGCCGGTCAGCGCATGCGCATCGAATTGAACACGTCTGTTGATTTCCACGCGGAAGTGACCCGGGTTTTCCATCGAGAAGTGACCCACCTTTAAGTTATGCGGAAGAGGTCACGTCTGGGTCAATGCATGCGTGGTGTCCTTCCTTTTGCGAGTGGCCGCGGCGGTGCTGGCCTTGAAGCGGAAGCTGTCGTTTCCGGTCTCCAGGATGTGGCAGCGGTGGGTGAGGCGGTCGAGCAGCGCGGTGGTCATCTTGGCGTCTCCGAAGACGCTCGCCCACTCGCTGAAGCTTAGGTTGGTGGTGATCACGACGCTGGTGCGCTCGTAAAGCTTGCTCAAGAGATGGAAGAGCAGCGCACCGCCTGACGCGCTGAATGGCAGGTAGCCCAGTTCGTCGAGGATCACGAGGTCGAGGCGAGTCAGGTTCTCCGCGGTCTGGCCCGCCTTGCCCTTGGCCTTCTCCTGCTCGAGCGTATTGACCAGCTCGATCGTCGAGAAGAAGCGCACCTTGCGGCGGTGATGCTCGATCGCCTGGATTCCGAGAGCTGTCTCGATATGGGTCTTGCCGGTGCCAGGCCCACCGATGAGCACGACGTTCTGCGCGCCATCAATGAACTCGCAGCGATGCAACTGGCGGACCGTCGCCTCGTTGACCTCCGCCGCCGCGAAGTCATAGCCAGCCAAGTCCTTGTAGGCCGGGAAGCGTGCAGCCTTCATGTGATAGGCGATGGATCGAACTTCCCGTTCGGCCACTTCCGCCTTCAGCAGCTGCGTCAGCATCGGCACGGCGGCTTCGAACGCCGGCGCGCCCTGTTCGATGAGATCGGTGACCGCTTGGGCCATGCCATACATCCTCATGCTGCGGAGCATGACGACGACGGCGCCGCTGGCGGGATCATGACGCATGGCGACCTCCAGTGCTGGAAGCGCGCAGGTTGTCATAATGTCAATCGGCGGGGCTCTTCGCGATCACCGGCAAGACTGGCGCCGGCAAGTCGACGATCCTCGATGCACTGTGCCTTGCGTTCTACGGCAGCTGCCCGCGGCTCTCGAGCCAGGGCGTGAACGACGACGTGCCCGACATCGCCGGCGAGTTCATCAAGTCGAGCGATCCGCGCGCCATCCTGCGCCGGGGCGCCGCTCAGGGCTTCGCCGAAGTCACGTTCCGTGCGCCCGACGGGCTGACCTACCGCGCCAGCTGGACCGCGCGGCGCGCCCGCGGCAAGGCCGAGGGGCGGCTGCAGAACGTCGAGCGGGCCCTGATCCGGGTCGATGACGACACGCTCATCGAAAGCCAGATCAACGCCGTGCGTGACCGCGTGACGGAGATCACCGGGCTCGCCTACGAGGAATTCCGCCGCACCGTCCTGCTGGCGCAGGGCGATTTCGACGCCTTCCTGCGCGCCAACACGCCCGAGCGCGCCGCACTCCTGGAGAAGGTTACCGGCACCGGGATCTACCGCGAAATCTCGCGGCGCATCTACGCGCGCCACGAGGAGGCCAAGCCGCATCAACGAGATGCGTTGATCATCAATTGTCGATGCTGAGAACGGTCTCTGCAAAGGATATGTGGATAACCTCGCCGCCGCGCTTCCGTGAGAAATCTTGGCGCATACCTCGTCACTGTCCAACAGAGGAGTGAAAATTTATGCCCAAGACGCCCACGAAGACCGACGCCGAAATCCGCACGGCGATCCTTGCATTCCGCGACCAGCATGGTGAGTGGCCCACTTACCACCAGGTCCGCGAGGTCCTTGGGGGGGCGGCCGGCAACGATCGGCTGGCCCGCATCTCGCGGTCGGTTAAGATCGATGTTGAGCGGCGGCCGGGGACCGCAACGGCACAGGAGCTGGAGGCCGCGATCGTGGCTGGGATCCATGCCGAGCTTAATGCCACCGAAGAGCCTCTGCTTGTCCTTGAGGATATCCGCCGCAGGGTGATTGAGGCGCTCGAGACGGCAGAGCGTCAGTGCTTGGAACGCGAGGTCGGACGGCGGCGCGTGATGCAGGAACAGTTGCGGTCCGTCGACGGTATTCTCGATAGCTTGAGCAAGGGTGTCGAGGCCGGCAAGGCGTGCGCGAGGGTAGCCGAGCACATCGTTCCGCCCGGGTGCCGCAGGCGCGCGGCCCGACGCCCTAGCCGAGTTCGGCGCCACCGAGCACCTCACTCCATTGCATTGTGTGGCCTCTTTGGCCCGCCCACTTCCCGCGAAATACTTTATGGAGTGCCCTCGCGCGTGCGGCCGGATCGCAAAATTAGCGAATGATCCGGCACTGGCCCATGCCATCGCTGGGCAGGCTCATCGGATTCTTTAAGGAGCTCGAAAATCTGAAGAATTCGCTTCTCGCATCTTCGTTCGGGAGCGCGGCAGCGGAGATCGCCTCGCTACGCAGAGCTCGCCTGCGAGGTCATCTTGTTCCGATAATCCGATGAGACGTGATCGGGATCTGTCGCTCTGGAGCGAGGCCCCTCGAGCGGACCCGTAAGACAGGAGAAAGCGAATGGGACATCGCCGCAACCGCGAAAGCGAAACGAGGCCGCGAAGGATTCACGCGACCGAAATGGAATGGCAAATCGTGCGCGAAAAGGCCGAGACGGCCGGGCTCTCGATCTCGGCGTATCTCGTCGACGCTGCTCTTGCACGCTCGGAATACACGTCGCACCGTATCGAGATCGATGCTATCCGCGTCTTGACGGCGTCTTACCAAGCCCTCTCGGAAATCTCGGACAGCATCGCAGGATGCGAGCCCGCACTCGACCACCTCCCTATCGGGGATGCCCTCGACCGTGTCGCCGAACGGCTCGACGACATCGCCGCCGCTGTCGCGGCTGGCGGTGTCGGACGGACTAGTGGTCGATGATTTTGACGTGGGCCAAATATCAGAGCGGACCGGCCTCTGGCGTGATCGGTTATTTCTTGGACACGCGCGTGCGGAAACAGATCAATGGTCGATCGGTGCTCACCGACCGGGATCCCGCACCCGAAATTCTGCTCGGCTTTCCATCTCTCATCGGTTCGTATATCGACGCTCTGCCTTTCCGGTCTCGCTACAGGTCGTGCGTCTTGAGCTTCAGCGCGGATGAGCTCGACGTCCGGGCATTCAATGCAGGCGTTGGTTCCGAACCTCGAGCCGTGAGTGGAGCTCTGCGACTGCTGGTCGAGATGGCCTATGCCGGCGTGCCGGGCGCCGCGCGACCGCCGGTTCTCGCATCGACGCACACGCATCTGGGACGGCTCGAGGTCAATGTGCTCCTGCCTCGTGCCGTCGGACTTCCCGGTGAGCGGCTACGGAGCATCAACCCGCATCCGCCCGGGCGCGCGAGCCGCGACGAGTGGGACGCCTACACGGATGTCGTCAACGCCACCTACGGCTGGGCGGACCCCCGTTGTCCGATGCGACGGCGACATGTCACGCCACCAGGGTGGATGGCCAAGGAGGCTGCCGAATTGATGCGTCAGGCCGAGCGCGGTGAGCGGGTCGGGGTTGATCAAAGCGATCCGCGCTACCGGGCATGGTCCCTCTGCCGCCAGGCGACCGCGGCGGGTCTCGCCACGCGCGACGAGATCGTCGCGCATGTCGACGCGGGCTTGGTCGCCTACTGCTGGGCGGTCACGAGCCAGTCGCGCGCCGACATCACATGCGGGCCGATCGACGGGCGGGGTCGTCGAGTTACTATCGGCGGCGCCGCGCTCGGTGACGGTGTGGAGGACGCAACCGATCCTTTCGATGCCATGGTAGCACGTCAGGAAGAGATCGCCGCGGCTCCAGCGAAGCTTGCCGAAGCGCATAGACGCCGGGCGGAGTTCAATCGCCGCCTGGGGAGCGAGCCTTGGCCAGTCGTTATCCGATCGGATCCCGCAGAGCTACTCGACGGCCCGACGCCGCTGATGGCGTCTGGCGGCGCGCGGCGTTTTCTGCTCGGACGCCTGATCAACCGGCTCGTGATCACCCTGTCCAACCTCGTTTCGGCCCGTGCGTTCACCGCACTTTCGACGGCTTCCCTAAAAAACTGCGCATTTACTCTGGAGACTACCTGCAATGACCTCACCCGACGCAAATCCCGTCAGCAGCCGCATGGAACGCCTGATCGAACTCCTCGAGACGCTCCTCGAGCGCCGGACGGACGGATCGCTGGCGGACCGGCTCGACGACATCATCGAGCAGCTCTCCCGCCTCGAGCGCGCGATGAGCAGCGCGTCCCGCTTGATGGGAGAGGCGGCACCGAGGTTGGCAGGGGCGGCGACACTGGACGACTTGGAGGCCGTGGAACGACGCATGACGGAAGCGCTCGCCCGGCACGCGGCGTCCCAGGCAGAGATGGCTTCGAGGATCGACCATATGATCGAGATGCTCGGCCTGCCGCCGGCTCGCGAGCCGAATGGCTCGCGGTAACGCGACAACTGGTTTTCGAGATTTTCGGTGGTTCGCGGTTCACGACATTCGGCGTTAATCGGAATGGGCAAGAGTGTATTCGCGTAGCCCATGACCACGAGGTCATCATCCTGTCTCTCAGGGGCGATGAGCCTGGCCCTGAATGGTGTGAGAACGTCCGGAAACAGCTTTCCGAAGCGGCGAACGCGCGTCGAATTTGCGATGCCGACCGGGAAGATGACAGCCACACGCCGGATTTCGATCTCTAAACCCGGCCCATGAATTTCGTCTGTCTCGGAAGAAATGTGGATAATCCCTTAAGCGGGAAACTTTTGCGCGTATCTGCTTGAATGCAAGACGGCAAAATTGGTTCTCGGTCTGATCGGGAACGAGGATCGACGCTTCAACCGCCTCAGGCGATGGCGCGTGATTTTCCGGCTTACACTTCACTCCCGGGCGACCGGGCCATCATCACCGCCCGCGTGGGTAGACGCGCCTGCGCGAACGAAGACGCTTGTTTTGACCGTATCGAGCCGCCCAAAGTGCAACGCTGACGATCGTGCCCGGAGCGCCTATCCGAAGCCGCGCCGCACCTGCACGACCGATCTTCAGGTTGCGCGGATCGAGCAGGCTTTGACGCGTGCGGCCATGCTCGTGGAGTCCGACGATGCGTATCTCGAAATCTTCGTAAGGCTGGAGACCGAACTTGAGGCTGCGAAAGAGAGGCAGTCGGCATCGGCGCGGGCGAAGGCTATGGTCAAAGGCATGAGTCAGAATGCGATTTTCTGAAGAGCTTTCGCTTTGAATTCGAGCCCGCCGCCGTCGCCATACTTTTGCCGATGCGAGGTGTGACCCATCAAGTCGCTCCGAATGCGGTCATCGATACCGGCCCGTAGCAAGCGGTCTTCGAAGCTGTGGCGTAAGGAATACATGACGTGCCTATCGCTCTCCATCAACCCATGCCCTCGAAGATATCGGTTGATTGTAGACGACAAGGTCGAATTATCATCTCGGTAGCGTGGAAAACCCTCAGGAAAATCTCGGAGGGCCTGCAAGCTTACGCCAACCAGAGGCAGCAACCGTTTCGAGTTCTTATTCTTAATTTGCCTGTCGATACGGGGTTGGACCATCAGGTGTGGCACGTCCGCATTCAGGCGGAATTGCCCTGGAAGTGCGCAGGCGGCTTCGCTCGGCCGGTAACCGGTATTGATCATTCCCAAGAGAATGGCGCGGGCTTCCGGATCAAGCTGGGAGAGAGCCCCGTCCTTTAGAATGCGATCGCGAATCCATGCATCCGAAAACGACGGCCGTTCCTCTTGTTCGGCCTCCCTGAAGGTAAGGCCACCGAGCGGAAGGACGAGGCCGAGCCGCTTCATACTATTGACCGTCTTCAGGACATCCCCGAGATGAATCAGGTCCTTGTTTGCGCTCTGGGGCTTGATCGCGTCCGCCTCAATGCGGTCCTGCAGGGCCGTCCTCATGTCCAGCATGTCATCGGCGGTGATTTCGTCGATAGGCTTGTCCCCTACGACCGTCACGAAGATCCTCACGGCTTTTTTGCGGGGGTTCGCCCAGCGGCGGATCTGATCGGCGCTCTTCCCGTATGTCTTGTCCTTGGCGAGCGACCAATAGGTCTCGAGAGCTTGCGTGACCGTCATCATGGAGTGCTTTGCCGTGCCGAGCACCGCGGCTGCCTCTACGGGATCAGGACGATGTCCCTTCGTGCCAATGGCCTCTATCCGGCTCAGAAGCGCCTCGAGCGGCAGGTCGACCACCTTGTCCATCGGCATGTAACGTAGCCCTTTCGCGGCAGCGATATCGCGCATCGCATCGACGTGACGTGAAGCCGTCGTGTCGTTTCCTGCCAGCTTGGCCTCCCACACCGCGATCTGCTCCTCCCAGACGCCCGGGGCCTTCTCGCGCGCTGCGCGCTCCGAGTCCGTATGAAGGCTGATCCAGATTTCGCTGCGTTCTTCTACGGGCGCGTAGCGTTTCGGCACGCGGCGCCGCAGATTCCACACTTTCCCGCGCTTCATGATGTTCATGATGCTTCCGTTCCTGCGCGACACGTGTAGCAGTTTGTGTAGCAAAATGCAGGCATTGGAGAGCGCTCTAGCCGGTTCGGAAGAGCGTTTCGAGCTTCAACTAGCTGTAATATAATAATATTTCGGTAAGTAGACGCGGTGTTCATGGCGGAGAGACAGGGATTCGAACCCTGGGACCCCGTGAAGGGTCAACGGTTTTCGAGACCGCCCCGTTCGACCGCTCCGGCACCTCTCCGCGGCCTGTGTCGGCGGGATGTAACGGAGCTGTAGAGGGCGTGCAACCGGGTTGCGGCTAAAAATCTTCGGGTTGCCCGAAGTCACTTTCGTTTGCCTGCTCGAGGGCCGCCGAGGGACATGCCGGTGCCGTCGAAGCTGCCGCGGCCGACCGCGCCGCGCCACAACCGCTTGAGGGCAGGGCGCGGGCGCCCTACCTGCGTCTTAACCAGTTACGGGATCCGATATCATGCCTTTCCGCCATGCCCTTGCCGCGCTCTGCACGGTCGCGGTCGCCACGCCGTCCCTTGCCGAACCGGTCGACGACCTGATGCAGGCCCTCTCCGTCGGCCGGGTGGTCGAGGTGATGCGAGAGGAGGGCCTCTCCTATGCCGACGAGCTTGCGGGGGACATGATGCCCTCCGGCGCCGACGAGGAGTGGCGCGAGACCGCCGAGCGCATCTACGACGCCGAGCGCATGGAGCAGGCCGTGCGCGCGGGTTTCGCCGAAAGCCTCGGAGAGACGGATCTGCAGCCGCTCGTCGATTTCTTCTCGAGCGATCTCGGCGCCCGCGTCATCGAGCTCGAGATCGAGGCGCGCGAGGCGATGGTGGATCCGGCCGTCGAAGAGGCCGCACGCGAGCGGTATCGCGACATAGCCGGGGACGGCGGACCGCGTCTCGAGCAGCTCGAGGCATTCGTCGCGGCGAACGATCTCATCGAGCAGAATGTCACCGGCGCGCTCAATGCCAGTCTTGCCTTCTACCGGGGCCTCGGTGCCGGCGGCGCCCTGGAAATCCCCGAGGACGAGATGTTGGCGGACGTGTGGTCGCAGGAGCCCGGGACCCGCGAGGACACGACGGAATGGCTCTATGCCTATCTGCTCATGGCCTATGAGCCGCTCTCTGAGGATGAGCTCGGCCGGTACGTCGATCTCAGCCAGAGCGAGGAGGGCGAGGCTCTCAACCGCGCGCTCTTTGCCGGGTTCAACGACATGTACAACGAGATCTCCTATGCCATGGGTCTTGCTGCGGCACGGCAGATGGCGCAGACCGACCTTTGAGTTCCGGATGCCCGCTTGACAGGCGGGGCCATGATGCGTAACGACGCGCATCCGTGGACCGGGGCGTGCGCCGCCCCGTGTTTCGCGTTTGCAAATTCAACAGACGCTCCCTCCAGGGGCGCGCCGTTCGAGGGCGGATCCGTCAGGATCCTGAACGCCCGGGGGAATGTCCCGGGGGCCGAAGGACGCGGCACATACGAAGGAAGACACGCATGTTTGCGGTTATGAAGACCGGTGGCAAGCAGTACACGGTCCGCTCGGGCGACACGCTCCGGATCGAGAAGCTGGCCGCCGATGCGGGCGAGACCGTCCAGTTCAACGAGATCCTGATGCTCGGCGGCGACGAGACCACCATCGGCGCGCCGTTCGTCGACGGGGCGGCCGTGCAGGCCGAGGTCGTCGACCAGATGAAGGGCGAGAAGGTCATCCACTTCGTCAAGCGCCGCCGGAAGCACAGCTCCAAGCGCACGAAGGGCCACCGCCAGCAGCTGACCACCGTGCGGGTGACCGAGATCCTGACCTCGGGTGGCGACAAGACCGGCGTGAAGGCCGCGATCGGCTCGGGTGCCGCAGGCGCCGCGGGGCTTGGCGTGTCGGTGCACACGACCAACCGCGAAGAGCAGGCGGACATGAAGGCGCGTGCCTCGGAAGATCAGGCGCAGACCAAGCCGACGACCGAGTCCGGCGTCGCGACCGGCGCGCGGGACGATCTCAAGCAGCTCTCCGGCGTGGGCCCCGCCCTCGAGAAGAAGCTCAACGAGGCCGGGATCAACACGTTCGCCCAGATCGCAGCCTGGACCGAGACGGATCTCGAGGCGCTCGACGAAACCATCCGCAACAAGGCGGAAAAAGAAGGCTGGGTGGCGCAGGCCGCCGACCTTCAGAAGTAAGAGAGAGGTAACGGACCATGGCACATAAGAAAGCAGGCGGTTCCTCCCGCAACGGACGCGACTCCGCCGGCCGTCGCCTGGGCGTGAAGCTCTACGGCGGCGAGCGCGCGATCCCCGGCAACATCATCGTCCGCCAGCGCGGCACGAAGTTCTGGCCGGGCAATGGCGTCGGCATGGGCAAGGACCACACCATCTTCGCCACGGGCGAAGGCTCGGTGACCTTCCACAAGGGCCTCAAGGGCCGCACCTACATCTCGGTGCTTCCAGTGGCGGAGGCGGCCGAGTAAGCCGACCTTCACGATTTTCATGCATCGGAGGGGATCGGCGGAAACCGCCGGTCCCCTCGCACGTTTGAGGAGGCGCGATGCACGCAGCCCGGCACATGTGCCGGAAGGCGGGCATACGCGGGACTATCGGGCAAATATGGTGACTTGGGAGGAGAGGGGCATGAGCCTCGACAACGCAGAGGATCTGTCGTCGCTTACCGGCGAGCTCGCGGAGTTGCGTCGGCTCCAGCCGACCGACATTCCCTGGATCCGCCGCTTCGCCGGTGATGCGCGGGTCGCCTGCATGACACGTTCGATCCCCCATCCGCTGCCGACCGGCGCCGTCGAAGAGTTCTACAAGACCGCGCATTCTCCCGACCGCACCGAGGAGGTCTGGGCGATCGACGCACGCCGGTCCGGTGGCGCGCCACTTGCCGGTGTCGTCTCGCTGAAGGCGATCGACCGCGGCCAGTCCGAGATCGGCTACTGGATCGCGCCCGATTACTGGGGGGCCGGCCTTGCTTCCGACGCCGTGCGCACGCTTGTCAGCCTCAACCCGCTCCGCAACTGCACGTTCTTTGGCTCGGTCTATCAGGACAATCCGGCCTCCGCGCGGGTACTGACGAACAACGGTTTCGAATATATCGGCGACGCCGAGGTGCGCTCGATCGCCCGGAATGCGGTCGTGCCGACCTGGACCTACCTCAAGCGCCTCGGCTGAAACGCCCCGGGCGGCGCCACGCGTACCCTTGAGCCCGGACACGATCCGCTCTATCGCCCGGAAAACACCGGCCACAGGAGCCGCGACATGAAATTCCTCGACCTGTGCAAGGTCTACATCCGCTCCGGCTCGGGCGGAGGCGGATCCGTCTCCTTCCGCCGTGAGAAATACATCGAGTACGGCGGCCCGGACGGCGGCGACGGCGGCTCGGGCGGCTCGGTCTATGCCGAGGCGGTCGACGGTCTCAACACGCTTATCGACTTCCGCTACCAGCAGCATTTCTTCGCCGAGAACGGCCGCCCCGGCATGGGGTCGCAGCGGACCGGCGCGGGGGGCGACGACATCGTCCTGCGCGTGCCCGTCGGGACCGAGATCCTCGACGAGGACGGCGAGACCGTGCTCTATGACCTCTCGGCGGTCGGCGACCGGATCTGTCTCGCGCAGGGCGGCAACGGCGGCTGGGGCAACGTCCGCTTCAAATCCTCCACCAACCAGGCGCCGCGCCGCGCCAATTCCGGCCAGCCGGGGGTGGAGCGCACGATCTGGCTGCGGCTGAAACTGATCGCGGATGTGGGCCTTCTCGGGCTGCCGAATGCCGGCAAGTCCACCTTCCTCGCTGCGACGTCGAACGCCCGGCCCAAGGTCGCGGACTACCCGTTCACGACGCTGCACCCCAATCTCGGGGTCGTCGGGGTCGATGACGTGGAATTCGTCGTCGCGGACATCCCCGGCCTCATAGAGGGAGCGCACGAGGGCCGCGGGCTCGGAGATCTCTTCCTCGGCCATGTCGAACGCTGCGCGGCGCTCCTGCACCTCGTCGATGGCACGTCCGGCACCCTGATCGAGGATTACAAGACGATCCTGACCGAGATCGAGGCCTATGGCGAAGGCCTGGCCGACAAGCCGCGCGTGACGGTGCTCAACAAGATCGACGCCCTCGATGACGAGGAACGCGACTTCCTGAAGGACGAGCTGGAGGCCGTGGCGGGCCCGGTCCACCTCATGTCCGGCGTCTCGAAGGAGGGGCTGACGGACGTGCTGCGCGAGCTGCGCGCGCTCATCGACGACCAGCGCCTGCGCCGCCGCAAGGAGGCCGAGGTCGCCGACGGCGAAAGCGAGGAGGGGACGTGGCAGCCCTGATCGACGCCGCGCGGCTCGTGGTCAAGATCGGCTCCGCGCTGCTGGTGGACCGGTCCAGCGGCGCTTTGCGCCGCGAGTGGCTCGCCTCGATGGCCGAGGATGTGGCGCGCCTCCGCGCCCGCGGCACCGACGTCGTTCTGGTCTCCTCCGGCTCCATCGCCCTCGGCCGCGGCGTGCTCGGTCTGCCCTCCGCGGACCTCGCGCTCGAGCAGAGCCAGGCCGCCGCCGCCGTTGGCCAGATCCGTCTCGCCCGCGCCTGGGAGGAACATCTCGCCCCCCACGGCATCACCACCGCGCAGGTGCTCGTGACACTCGAGGACAGTGCCGACCGTCGCCGCTACCTCAATTCGCGCGCGACGCTCGAGACGCTGCTGTCGCTCGGCGTCGTGCCCATCGTGAACGAGAACGACACCGTCGCGACCGACGAGATCCGCTACGGCGACAACGACCGGCTCGCGGCGCAGGTCGCCGTGACCGTTGGCGCGGACCGGCTGGTGCTCCTCTCGGATGTCGACGGATTCTATTCCGCCAACCCGAACGAGGATCTGCACGCGCATCGCTACGACGTCATCGACGACATCACCCCCGAGATCGAGGCGATGGCCGGGGATGCCGGATCGGGGCTCTCGAAGGGCGGGATGAAGACCAAGCTGATGGCCGCCAAGACCGCGACCGCCGCCGGCTGCGCCCTCGCGATCACTGAAGGATCGGTCCTGAAGCCCCTGACCGCACTCGAGAACGGTGCGCCCGCCACTTGGTTCACCGCCAAGCTCGATCCGCAGGTCGCACGCAAGCGCTGGATCTCGGCGATGAAGCCGCGCGGGACGCTGCACATCGATGCGGGCGCGGCAGAGGCGCTCGGACAGGGCCGCTCCCTGCTGCCCGCGGGCCTCGCCCGCGTCGAGGGTGAGTTCGGCCGCGGCGATCCGGTGGCGATCCGCGCGCCGGACGGGCGGGTGCTCGCGCACGGTCTCGCGCGCTATACCTCCGCAGAGGCGCGGCGCATCGCTGGGCGGCGCTCCGCCGAGATTGAAGAGGCACTGGGCTATGCCGGCCGCGCCGTGCTAGTACACCGGGACGATATGGCGCTCTGATGTCTCGCGCCATCCGCGGAAAGGTCGAAAGATGAAAGACTTGCACGACATTCCTCAGCTGATGGACGAGCTCGGCCGCCGCGCGCGGGACGCCGCCGCGGAGCTCGCCTATGCCGCACCGGAGGCCAAGGCCCGTGCGTTGACCGTCGCTGCCGACACCCTTTGGGACCGTCGCGCCGAGGTGGTGGAGGCGAATGCCAAGGACCTCGAGTTCGGCCGCGAGAAGGGTCTGTCGGACGCCATGACCGACCGCCTCCGTCTGGACGAGGAACGCATCGCAAGCATCTGCGAAAGCCTCAGAACCATCGCGGCACAGGACGATCCGGTCGGCGCGACCATCGCCGAATGGGACCGGCCCACGGGTCTGCATATCCGCCGCGTCCGCACGCCGCTCGGCGTCGTCGGTGTGATCTACGAGAGCCGCCCGAACGTGACCGCCGATGCCGGCGCGCTCTGCCTCAAGTCCGGCAATGCCGTCATCCTGCGCGGCGGCTCCGAGAGCTTCCACTCCTCCGCGGCGATCCACGACTGCCTCGTCCAAGGGCTGCGCGAGGCGGGGCTCCCCGAGGCCGCAATCCAGCTCGTGCCGACGCGCGACCGGGCGGCGGTGTCGCACATGCTCGGCATGACGGACACGATCGACGTGATCGTGCCGCGCGGCGGCAAGGGGCTCGTCGGGCTCGTGCAGCGCGAGGCGCGGGTGCCGGTCTTCGCCCATCTCGAGGGGATCGTGCACATCTATCTCGACGCCGCCGCCGATCCGGTGAAGGCGCTCGACGTGGTGCTGAACGCAAAGACCCGCCGCACCGGGATCTGCGGCGCCGCCGAATGCCTGCTGATTCACCGGGACGCGTGGGACACGATCGGGCAGGGCGTGGTCCGCGCCCTGATTGACTCCGGCGTGGAGGTGCGGGGCGATGCGACCATCGCCGCGATCGAGGGCACCATCGGCGCGGGGGCGGACGATTGGGGCCGCGAGTATCTCGACATGATCATCGCGGCCAAGGTCGTGGACGACATCGATGGGGCGATCTCGCACATCCGCAGCTACGGGTCGGGCCATACCGACTGCATCGTGACCGAGGACGACGCGGCGGCGTCGCGGTTCTTCGAGCGGCTCGACAGCGCGATCCTGATGCGGAATGCCTCGACCCAGTTCGCCGATGGCGGCGAGTTCGGCATGGGCGCCGAGATCGGCATCGCCACCGGCAAGATGCATGCGCGCGGGCCCGTCGGGGCCGAGCAGCTCACGAGCTTCAAGTACATCGTCGAGGGCGACGGTACCGTCCGCCGCTAGACGGTCAGCGTAAGCGCGTCTTCGGTGTCGGCTACGCTCACGCGGCGTCCCATCGATGCGGCGCTGTCGGCAAGGAGGCGGAACTGCACGAGCGAGGGCGTGATCTCGGGCGCATGGCCGTCCTCGCCGGTCAGAATGCCCCAGAGAGGGCCGTCGACCCGCCGCCGAGGACGAGATCTGCCAGCCGTCCTGCCGCCAGACCGCGCGCACGGAGCCGCCGCGCACCAGCGCGGTCTCGAAGCAGAGCACCGCGAGGCATCCGATCTGCGCCGAGGGCCGGCTCATGTCGCCTTCGGCATCGATCGTGACAGCCATCCTCGCGCCGAGAAACGCCTCCGCCAGAACGCCGCAAAGCTCGTTCGCCGAGATCCGCAGATCGGCTGCAGCCGCACCGAACGCGATGCGATAGAGCTTCACCCGCCCCGCCGCCGCGCGCGCCGAGCTCTCGATCAGCTCGAGCTCTTCCTTCGGCGCCGCCGTGCCGGGCAGCATCGAGATGAGCTCGACCCCGTTCGAGATCGCTCCGATCGGACTGATCAGGTCGTGGCAGATGCGCGAGCCTATCAACTGCGCGAGATCGGCGCTACGCTCCTCCATCGGGCGCCCCCGCAATCCCGGGCCGCGGCATCCCTGTCGGAGGAAAAATGGACGATCTCAACGCGATGCTCGAGCCGGGGATGCTGGTGCAGCACCCCGACAAGCCCGAATGGGGCACGGGCCAGGTGCAGTCCAAGATCGGCGAGAGGATCACCGTGAATTTCCGCGAGGAGGGCAAGATCGTCATCGATGGCGCGCGCGTCACTCTCGTTCCCGTCTTCGAGTAGACGCTAGTGGGCCATGGTTACACAAGTGTTAACGGGCGTCATTCCGAACCGAATTTGCATTCCCCCGCCGCGTTTTCTAAGACGCTCACCGGCGCCGGGGGCGCGCCGGTGATGTATCGAGGTTCCATGACGACGATGGGTGCGCCGTCCTTCACCATCCGCCTGGCAGAGACGGAGGCCGACCTGCGAGCAGCGCAGAAACTGCGCTACGACGTCTTCGTGGACGAGCTCGGCGGCGCCGGCGAGGGCGTCGATCATGCTGCGCGCGTGGAGTGCGACCGGTTCGACGCCGCCTGCGATCATCTCATGCTCATCGACGAGACGAGGGGGGACGCGGTCGTCGGGGTCTACCGCCTGATGCGCGACGATCAGGCCGAAGCCTTCGGGCAGTTCTATTGCGACGACGAATACGACCTGTCGGTCCTGCGCGCCTCGGGACGGCGGCTGCTCGAACTTGGCCGCTCCTGCCTTCACGCCGATTATCGCGGCGGGGCGGGGATGATGCATCTCTGGCAGGGCCTTGCAGACTACGTCGCGCGCCACCGGATCGACGTGCTCTTCGGCGTGGCGAGCTTTCACGGAACCGATCCGGACGCTTTGGCGCATCCGCTGTCGAACCTGCATCACCGCCATCTCGCGCCACCGGAATTGCGTGTGCGCAGCCGGGACTTCCAGCGCATGGACCTCTTGCCCGAGGACGCGCTCGACCGGCGCCGCGCGGTTCTAGAGACCCCGGCGCTCATCAAGGCCTACCTGCGTCTCGGCGGCGTGGTGGGCGAGGGCGCCTTCGTCGATCACGCCTTCAACACCGTGGACGTCTGCCTGGTCATGGACACCGCTCGCCTCACCCCGCGCGGCCGCGACATTTACGCCAGGGACCGGGCATGAGCACCTGGACCGGGCGGGCCGTACCGTCGGAAACCGGGCCCGACGCGCTCGGCTGGCTCCGCGGCCTCGCGCGCGGCCTGCCGATGGGCGTCATCGTCTTCGGCGGCCTTCTGGTCCTGATGCTGGCGCGGCTGGTCGAACGGCCGCTCTTCGGGCTCCATCGCCCGGTGACGCCGTGGATCACCGTCGGGGTCTGCCGGGCCGCGCTCTGGGTCCTCGGTCTCACCGTGGTGCGCCGCGGCGCGCCGATGTCCTGCACCGGGGCGATGGTCGCCAACCACACCTCCTGGCTCGACATCTTCGTGCTCAATTCGCGCACGCCGCTCTACTTCGTGTCGAAATCCGAGGTCGCAGGCTGGCCCGGGATCGGCTGGCTCGCCCGCGCGACCGGCACGCTCTTCATCCGGCGCGATCCGGCCGAGGCCTCCGCGCAGACGCGCATCTTCGAGGATCGCCTCCGGGCGGGGCACCGTCTGCTCTTCTTCCCCGAAGGCACCTCGACCGACGGCTGCCGCGTCCTGCCGTTCAAGACGACGCTCTTCCAGGCGTTCTTCGCCGAGGGGCTGCGTCACCGGGCGCAGATCCAGCCGGTGACGCTGATCTACCATGCGCCGCGCGGCGCGGACCGGGACTTCTACGGATGGTGGGGCGAGATGGGGTTCGGCGCGAACCTCTTGCGCATGCTGGCCCAGCCCCGTCACGGCCATGTCGAGGCGATCTTCGGCTCACCGGTCGCCGTCGACGATTTTCCGAACCGAAAGTCGCTCGCGCGTCACCTCGAGACCGAGGTGCGCGACGCGCATTTGCCCTCCGAACGCTGAGGCTCAGCGCATCGCGGCGACGAGTTGGCCGAGGCGCGCGGCCGGATCCTCGTCCGACCAGATCTCCTCTCCGAACGCGAAGAAGTCGGTGACGGGGGCAAGCTCGCGTATCGTCTCTTCGGTGAGGCCGCCCTCGGCCACCACCGGAAGCTCGATCATCTGCGACCACCACGCGAAAAGCTCGGGCTCGACCGCGCTGCCGTCGCCAAGCGCGCCGGCGGTCACCGGACCGAACGAGACGTAATCGGCGCCTGCCTCGCCGGCGCCCATGCCGTCATGCCGCGAGGTGCCGCAGAACGCGCCGACGATGGCGTCCTCTCCGAGGCTCTTGCGGGCCGAGCGCACCGAGCGCTGCCCGTCCGTCAGATGCACGCCGTCGAGGCCGAGCCTGTCGGCGAGCACGATATGGGTGTCGATCACCAGCGCGATGTCCCGCTCGTGCGCGACGTCGCGGATCGCGTCGGCCGCGCGCAGGATCGTGTCCTCGTCACGCGTGGCGAGGGCGAGGCGCAGGCAGGCAACGGGATGGGTATCGAGCGCCCGCGCGAGCGTCGCGGGAAAGCTTCCGAGGTCGAAGGCGGGCGGGGTGACGAGGTAGAGTTGCGGCTCTTCGGTCTGGGCCATGGTCGCGTCCTTGGATCGGTGTCGCGGGGTGATAGCGGAGGGCTCGGCGAATGGAAAGCGGGGGCTGGTTGCGGGCCCATGGGCGAGGGGATAGGAGAGCGCCGAACCAAGCGGGAAACATCATGGCAGACTTGTCGGGACAGCCGGCCTTCGTGCTCGTGCGGCCGCAGATGGGCGAGAACATCGGTGCGGCGGCCCGGGGCATGTACAATTTCGGGCTCGAGCGGATGCGCCTCGTCGCCCCGCGCGACGGCTGGCCGAACCCCTCGGCCTCCGCCATGGCAAGCGGCGCGGGGCGGCTTCTCGACGAGGCGCAGCTGCACGAGACGACGGCGGACGCGATCGCCGATTGCCATTACGTGCTCGCGACCACGGCGCGGCCGCGTGGCCTGACGACGCCCGTGCTCTCGCCCGAGGCCGCGATGCGCGAGGCCGCCAACCGGATCGCGCGCGGCGAGAAGGTCGCCTGCCTCTTCGGCCCCGAGCGCGCAGGACTCGAGAACGAGGACATCTCGCGCGCCAACGCCATCATCTCGGTGCCGGTGAATCCCGATTTCGCCTCGCTCAACCTCGCGCAATGCGTGCTGCTGACGGCCTACGAATGGCGTCGCGCCACCGCCGAGATCGAGCACGAGACCGTGCAGATGGCGGGCGCGGACTGGGCGAACCAGGCGGAGGTCGAAGCCCTCGCGCGACATTACGAGGAGAGGATGGAAGAGGCCGGCTTCTTCTTCCCCGAGCACAAGGCCGAGAGCATGAAGCGCAACCTGCGCAATCTCTGGAGCCGGATGCCGCTCACGCGGTCAGACGCGCAGACCCTGCACGGGGTCCTGCGTCAAATGGTGCGGTGGGCCGGACGCGGCCGCTGACTTGCAGCGCCCCGGGGTGGCGCATAGGGTCGCGCGCGACCAACCAGGAGCAGGACATGGCCCGTAAACCGGCAGGCAATCGCAAGCTCTTCGAAGAGGTCGGGGCAGAGGACAAGCCCCGCGCCGAGGCCCCGAAAGGGGGCATGATCGACGCCGGCCGCCGAGGCGCGCGCGGCGCGGTCCGCATCTGGCTGATGATCCTCTTTGCGCTGGTGATGGTCATGATCGCCGTCGGCGGCCTCACGCGCCTGACCGACAGCGGGCTCTCGATAACCGAATGGAACCTCGTCACGGGGGCGATCCCTCCGCTCGATCAGGCCGCCTGGCAGGCCGAGTTCGAGAAATACCAGCGCATCCCCGAATTCGAGCTGGTGAACCCGAACATGACGCTGGCGGAGTTCGAGTTCATCTACTGGTGGGAATGGGGCCACCGGCAGCTTGGCCGGGTCATCGGCCTTGTCTGGGCGGTCGGGTTCTTCGGCTTCCTCGTCACCCGGAAGATCCCGCCGGGCTGGACCGGGCGTCTGCTCGGGCTCGGCGCGCTTGGCGGCCTGCAAGGCGCGATCGGCTGGTGGATGGTCTCCTCGGGCCTCGGCGGCGACATGGTCGACGTGGCGAGCTACCGGCTCGCGACGCATCTCGGCCTCGCCTTCGTGATCCTTGGTCTCATCGCGTGGTACACGTTCAAGCTCGGCCGCGAGGACCGCGAGCTCATGCAGTCGCGGCGGGGCCGCGAGGGGCGGCTTTTCTCGATCTCCACCGGGCTCATGCATTTCGCCTTCCTGCAGATCCTGATCGGCGCGCTCGTCGCGGGGATCGACGCGGGGCGCAACTACACCGACTGGCCACTCATGGCGGGGGGCTTCCTGCCGCCGACGCCGCTCGAGATCGAGCCCGTGTGGCGCAACTTCTTCGAGAACGCGGGCCTCGTTCAGTTCATGCACCGGATGGCAGGCTACCTCCTCTTCGTTTTCGGTATCGTCGTCTGGACCCGCGCGCGCCGGTCGCCCAACACCGACACGCGGTTCCGCTTCAACGCGGTGCTCGCGATGCTGGTGGTCCAGATGGCGCTTGGCATCGGCACCGTGCTCTACGGCGCGCCCTGGCACATCGCCATCGTGCACCAGATCGGCGCGGTCGTCCTCTGGGTGCTGATCCTGCGCGCGCGCTTCGCCGCGCAATACCCGAAATTCCAGTCGGTCCGGGGGTGACATGACCACAGCTTACGAAGTGCTCATCGCGTTCGAGCGCGAGACCGGCGCGCTGGCGCAGGTCGCAGGCCGCCTCGGCTGGGATCAGGAGACGGTCATGCCCCGCGGCGCGGCGGCGCAGCGCGGCGACGAGATGGCGGCGATGGAGAGCGTGCTGCACGCTCGCCGCGCCGATCCCCGCGTCGGCGAGTGGCTCGCGGCGGCCGAGGCTGCGGACGGGCTCGGAGAGGTGGAGCGCGCGAACCTGCGCCATATCCGCCGCGCCTACGACCGCGCCGTCAAGGTGCCGTCACGCCTTGCCTCCGAGATCGCGCGCGTCACCAGCGTCGCGCAAGGTACATGGGCCGAAGCGCGGGCGGCGGACGATTTCGCCGCCTTCGCGCCGACGCTGCGCGAGGTGCTGCGCCTCAAGCGCGAGGAAGGCGCGGCGCTCAGTGACGGCGGCGACGTATACGACGCGCTCCTTCAGGATTACGAGCCGGGCGCGACCGCGGCGCAGCTGACCGACATGTTCGGCGCGATGCGCCCGCGTCTCACCCGGCTCATCGACCAGGTGCGCGGGGCCGAGGCGCCGGCGGCGCTCAGCGGCACCTTCGACGAGGCGGCTCAGATGGCGCTGACCGCGCGCATCGCCCAGACCTTCGGCTACGATACGACCCGCGGGCGGCTCGACAAGGCGGTGCACCCGTTCTCCTCCGGGTCCGGAAACGACGTGCGCATCACCACCCGGACGAGCCTCACCGACCCCTTCAACTGCCTCTACTCGACGATTCACGAGACCGGCCATGCCTCCTACGAGCAGGCGATCGCGCAGGAGTACCTCTTCACCCCGCTCGGCCAGGGCGTCTCGATGGGCGTGCACGAGAGTCAGAGCCGGATCTACGAGAACCAGCTCGGCCGCTCGCGCGCCTTCACGTCCTGGCTGCACGGGCAGATGGAAGAGGCGTTCGGCCCGCTCGGGCTGCCCGATGCCGAGGCCTTCTACCGCACCGTGAACCGCGTCCACGAGGGCTACATCCGGACCGAGGCGGACGAGCTGCAGTACAATCTGCATGTCCTCCTGCGCTTCGATCTGGAACGCGCGCTGATCTCCGGCGAGCTGGAGGTCGACGATCTCGAGGACGCCTGGAACGCGCGGTTCCAGCGGGATTTCGGCTTTGCGGTGGACCGGCCGAGCAACGGGGTGCTTCAGGACGTGCATTGGTCGGTCGGGCTCTTCGGCTATTTCCCGACCTACTCGCTTGGCAACGTCTACGCAGGCTGCCTTCACGAGGCGCTCCGCGAGGCCGTTCCGGATCTCGACACGCAACTCGCCTCGGGCGACCTCTCGGGCGCAACGGGCTGGCTGCGAGAGAATGTGCAGCGGCATGGCGGGCTGTACGAGCCGCGCGAGACGATCATCCGGGCGACCGGCAAGGAGCCCTCGGAAGAGCCGCTCATGCGCTATCTGGAAACGAAATTCGGCAATCTCTACGGGCTCGACTGAGCTCCGCTCAGATCGGATCCGACCAGTCGTGACGCGCCCTGCGGGGCCGCGCGCCGCTGGCCGCGACGAGGGGCAGGGCGATGCCGAGCACGAGCGCAAGGCCGAGCGCGGTCCTGTGGCTTCCGGCTTCCGCGACGGGCAGCATCAGCGTGTACCCCGCGTAGAGCGCGACGCCGAGTAGAGCGACGATGCGGGTGTGAACGTCGCAGAGGAGCCAGATCGCCGCGACCACCATGAGCGCCGCGAGGGTGACCGCGCCGAACGAGAAGGGCGCGTCCGCGACGACGATCCGGGATGCCGCGCGTCCGAGCACAAAGGCCAACGCAACTCGCAGGCCCGGTTGCAGATAAGACAGGACTGGCATTGTCGGGATCTCCGGGGCAGGTCGTGCCCGGAAGGTCCCATGTTTCCACGCGTTCCGGCAACGCGGCTGTGCCTCAGGGGCGACCGTTGCAGCTGTTCCGTTGCAAATCGGTCAACCTTAGCTTGCCTGAGCGACCTGAGCCTCGTGTTGAGCCACGTCCTCGAAACAGGCCGTGACCCATTCGACCACCGCCCGCATCGCCGGGTCGCTGCGCCGCGTCTCGTGGAACATCAGCCAGAAATCGGCTGCGAACGGCGCCGCCCCGGGTTCGACCGGCACCAGCGACGGATCCTGCGCAGCCAGCACTTCCGGAAGCGGACCGGGAAGGCGCGTCAGCTGCATCAGGCTGTAGAGGGCGACGAACGAATCGACGCGGATCTTCGGAGGTCCGGCAAAGCGCTTGAGGCCCATCTGCATCGGAGGGTAGTCGTCATGCGCCTCGGTCAGTCCCGCCCATTGATCGTCAGAGTCGGCATCCCGGAATCGCCAGAGTCGGAAGCCGAGCTGACCGGCCTTGCGGGTCACGATCCGGCCGCTGTCGGGTTGGCCGTACATGATCACGAGGTCGTTTTCGCCCAGACCCTCGCGGAAGACCCGGTCCGAAAACGTGATCGAGATCCCCTTCAGCATGTCCGCCCGCCGCTTGAGGCCGGGAAAGAGGACCTGGCTGCTCACGATTGGGATGCACCCGAGGTTGAGGTGGACCGGCTCGTTCGACAGCGTCTGCACGTGCGTATTGATCACGCTCTGCAACGTTCCGTCGAAGGCCTGGCTTATCTCGATCAGCTTCAGCACCGCGTCCGACGGCTTCCAGCCGTCCGACGTCTTGACGAAGGCGGGTGTGCCGAGCTGTTCCGAAAGGCGTTCGATCCGACGCGACACCGTGGCGGTGTTCGTGCCGAGATGTTTTGCGGCGGCGGTCATCGTGCCTGTCTTCGACAATGCGACGAGGAACCGGAGGTCATCCCAATTATCCATGGCGTCCCTGACTAGCGAGGATCTCGAATGCGCGTGCAGCGCGAAACCGTAGATGCGGACCGGTCGAGGGGATACCAGCCTGCCTTAGCGCGCGGCCTGACTTCGGCCACGCGAATTTGACACTAATTCGGAAACGACGCTCTTGCGGAAATGTTCCACGCGGGTGTCGAAGGTGACGGAACGTCAGTCTCCGTCGGGTTCGCCACCTTCGATATCGGCATCCTCGGCCTGTTCCGCGATCCACGCGACGCTGACGACTTCCTCGCCCTGACCGGTGTTGAAGACCTTCACGCCGCCCGCGTTGCGCGAGCGGAAGCTGATCCCCTCCACCGGCACGCGGATCGACTGGCCGCGCGAGGTGGCGAGCATGATCTGGTCGTCGATCTCGACCGGGAACGAGGCGACAACCGTCCCGCCGCGCATCGCCTTGTCCATCGCCATGACGCCCTGACCGCCGCGTCCGCGCACGGGATAATCGTGCGACGACGAAAGCTTGCCGCTGCCGTTCGAGGTGATCGTGAGGATCAGGTTCTCGGCCGCCGACATTTCGGCATACCGCTCCTGAGGCAATTCGGCATTGGTGTTGCCGTCCTCGTCGGTCTCTGTCTCCTCGGTGACGCCGGCCATCAGGCGGCGCATCTTGAGGTAGGTCGCGCGTTCGTCCGGCGTCGCCTCGAAGTGCCGGATGATCGACATCGACACGACATGATCGCCATTGTGCAGGCGGATGCCGCGCACGCCGGTGGACTTGCGGCCCTTGAAGACGCGCACGTCGGTGGTCGGGAAGCGGATCGCGCGGCCCGAGTCAGTCACCAGCATCACGTCGTCCTCCTCGGAGGCGATACGCGCATTGACGAGGCTCACGCCTTCAGAAAGCTCCATCGCGATCTTGCCGTTGCGCTTGACGTTGGTGAAGTCCGACAGGGCGTTCCGCCGCACGTCGCCCGCCGAGGTCGCGAAGACGATCTGCAGATCGTCCCAGTCGCTCTCGTCCCGGTCGACCGGCATGATCGCGGCGATCGAGACGCCGGTGGGGATCGGCAGGATGTTGACGATCGCCTTGCCCTTGGAGGTCCGGCCCCCCGCGGGCAGGCGCCAGGTCTTGAGCTTGTAGGCCATCCCGTCGGTGGTGAAGAACAGAAGCTGCGTATGCGTGTTCGCCACGAAGAGCGTCGTCACCGCGTCGTCGTCCTTGAGACCGCCGCCCGAGACGCCCTTGCCTCCGCGCCGCTGGCTGCGGAAATCCGACAGGGGCGTGCGCTTGATGTAGCCGGACTGGGTCACCGTCACGACCATGTCCTCGCGCTCGATGAGGTCCTCGTCCTCCATGTCGCCGGCCCAGTCGGCGATCTCGGTCCGGCGCGGCACCGCGAAGAGCTCGCGCACCTCGGTGAGCTCGTCCGAGATGATGGCCATGATCCGCTCGCGCGAGCCGAGGATCTCGAGGTAGTCCTTGATCTTGCCGGCCAGCTCCTCGAGCTCGTCGGTCACCTCCTGCACGCCGAGCTGGGTCAGGCGCTGCAGGCGCAGCTCGAGAATGGCGCGGGCCTGCGCCTCGGAGAGGTTGTAGGTGCCGTCGTCGTTGATTGGATGGGTCGGATCGTCGATCAGACGGATATAGGGCGCGATCTCCTCGGCCGGCCAGCGGCGGGTCATCAGCGCCTCGCGCGCCTCGGAGGCGTCCTTGGAGGCGCGGATCGTGGCGACGACTTCATCCACGTTCGAGACCGCAACGGCGAGACCGCAGAGGATGTGGGACCGCTCGCGGGCCTTCCTCAGAAGATGGGCGGTGCGCCGCGCGACGACCTCTTCGCGGAAGTCGATGAAAGAGGTCAGGAACTTGCGCAGCGTCAACTGCTCGGGCTTGCCGCCGTTCAACGCCAGCATGTTGCAGCCGAAGGAGGTTTGCATCGGCGTGAAACGGAAGAGCTGGTTCAGCACCACGTCGGGTGTCGCATCGCGCTTGAGTTCGACCACGACGCGGACGCCAGAGCGGTCGCTCTCGTCCTGCACGTGGGCGATTCCTTCGATCCGCTTGTCGCGGGCGGCCTCGGCGATCTTCTCGATCATCGAGGCCTTGTTCACCTGGTAGGGGATTTCGTCGATGACGACGGCATAGCGATCCTTGCGCAATTCCTCGATCCGCGTCTTGGCGCGGATGATGACGCTGCCGCGGCCCTCAAGATACGCCTTCCGCGCGCCGGAGCGGCCGAGGATCATCCCGCCGGTCGGGAAGTCCGGGGCGGGGATGTACTCGATCAGCTGCTCGGAGCTGAGATCGGGCTCCTCGATGAGCGCCAGGCAGGCGTCGATGACCTCGCCGAGATTGTGCGGCGGGATGTTGGTCGCCATGCCGACGGCGATACCGCCCGCGCCGTTGACCAGCATGTTCGGAAAGCGCGCGGGCAGGACCGTCGGCTCGCGGTCCTTGCCATCATAGTTGTCCTGGAAATCGACGGTTTCCTTGTCGATATCCGCCAGCATGTAGCTCGCCGGCTTGTCCATACGCACCTCGGTGTAGCGCATGGCGGCGGGGTTGTCCCCGTCCATCGAGCCGAAATTGCCCTGGCCGTCGAGCAGCGGCAGCGACATCGAGAAGTCCTGCGCCATCCGCACCAGCGCATCGTAGATCGCGCTGTCGCCGTGCGGGTGATACTTACCCATGACGTCGCCCACGGGACGCGCCGATTTCCGGTAGGACTTGTCGTGCGTGTTGCCGGTCTCGTGCATCGCGTAGAGGATCCGCCGGTGCACGGGCTTGAGACCGTCGCGCAGATCCGGGATCGCCCGGCTCACGATCACGCTCATCGCGTAATCGAGATAGGACGATTTCATTTCCTCGAGGATCGAGATCGTGGGTCCGCCCCGCGGCTTCGGGCCTTCGCCAGGAATTTCGTCTTCTGTCTCAGGGGGTTCGGGCGTATCGTTCACGTGAGGGTCCCGCCAATGCCTGTTCTATATCTTGTTGGGTCGCGTATACCAGAGCCCGGATATGGGGTGCAATGGTTGCACGCCCCTTCCATTTGGCAGCCGCGGGGCTTGGTGGCTAACACACTGTTTTTGTTGAAAATTAAGAATCGCCCGGCATCATGTTTGTCATAAAACCGACAAACGCGAGGTATGATTCATGGCAATGACCGAGACCGAGATGATGCTGAAGGGCTACGGGCTGACCACGGCCGAGTTCTTCTACCGGATGCCCGATTTCAAGAGCGTCCTCAACAGCTTCGTGTGGCAGGAATACGATATCGCTCCGGATCACCCGCGGCTCTTCGAATTCATCGAGTTCTGGCACGACAAGATCGAGGGCCCGCTGCATTCGGTGCGTTACGTGCACCGCAAGATGATCTCGCCGGGCGAATGGCGCAACGTCACCGGAGAGATCACCTACCAGTGACGCGGGCTCCGCCGGGCGAGCGAGGGCTCTGCCCTCGCGCTCCCGGAATATTTCGATCAAGAAGAAGGGACGGTCAGCCTGCCTTCGTGCCGAGACCGAGCTGCATCAGCGTGCGCCGGACGGGCGCGAGGTCGTAAAGCGCCTCGAGCCCGAGCGCGCGCAGGTCGCGCATGCCGGGATATTCGGCCTGGCTCATGCGGTTGAGCATCGCGATGCCCCCGACCCGCAGAGCGATGTCGGGGCGGCGGGCGCGCTCGTAGGCGTCGAGCATGCGCCGCCCGCCGATGTCGTCCTGGTGATCACGGGTCAAGGTTAGCAGGCTGTCGAGGTCGCGCAGGCTCATGTTGAGCCCCTGCGCGCCGATCGGGGGCATCACGTGCGCGGCCTCTGCGACGAGGGCGACGCGCTCCGCCGTGAGGCGGTCGGCCTCCTGCGCGACGATCGGCCAGATCGAGCGGCGCGAGGCCAGCGTCAGCGGACCGAGGATGCCGCAGGACCGCGCGGTCATCGCGTCCTCGAACTCGGTTGTGCCGATCTCCATGAGCCGCGTCGCCTCGCGCCCATCCTCCATCCAGACGATGCCGGAGGAGGGCCGACCCTCGTGATCGGGCAGCGGCACCAGCGTGAAGGGCCCGCCGGTGCGGTGGATCTCGGTCGAGACGTTGCCGTGTGGCTCGGGATGGGTCACCGCGAAGGCGAGCGCCTTCTGCCCGAAGCGCTGAGTCCGCACGCCGATCCCCGCCGCCTGCCGCATCGGCGAGGCGCGACCGTCGGCGGCGACGACGAGGCGGACCTGCACCTTCGTGCCGTCGCTGAGCCCTACCTTGGCGGACGCGGTGCGCGTGAAGAGCGAGGCGGTCGCTGTGCCGGCGCGGAACTCCACGTTGTCCATGCGCCCGAGCGCGGCGACGAGTTCCCGGCGCAGCAGCCAGTTGGGCAGGTTCCACCCGAAGGGCTGGTCGGAGATGTCGGCGGCATCGAAGCTCTTGGTCACCCGCGGCTCGGGCTCGGGCCCGCCGGCATCGACGATCCGCATCACCTGCAGGGGCGTTGCATGGGGCGCAAAGGTCTCCCAGAGGCCGGCGCGGTCGAGGAAATCCCGGGCCGGCTGCAGGAAGGCGGTGGTCCGCAGGTCGGATCCCGTCGCGTCGCGCTCCGTCACCGGCGGCGCGGGGTCGACGCAGAGCACGGAGAAGCCCGCGCGCCCGAAGGCGGCCGCCGCCGTGAGCCCGGCGATGCCGCCGCCGGAAACGAGAATGTCGTGATCCATCGCTGCTCTCCTTCTCGGCCGGAAATCTAAGCCGCGCCGCGCGCCGCGCCACGGCCATCTCGCCGCAGCGTCACGCCAGCTGGGCCAGGAAGCCCGCAAGATCCGCCGTGTGGTGATGGATATGGTCCGCGGGGTCGGGTTCCGGGGCCACGTGCACTGTTCTGAGGCCCATCGCGTGCGGCACGGCCAGATTGCGCGGATCGTCCTCGAACATGGCGGCCCGCTCGGTCGCGAAACCGTCCAGCCCGAACACCGTCTCGAACGCCGCGCGGTCGGGTTTCGGGCGGAAGCCCGCCTCGGTCACGCCGTAGACGGCGTCGAAGAGATGCACGATGCCGCGGGCCGCGAGCACGTTGCGGGCATAGGGCGCGGTGCCGTTGGTGTAGACGATGCGGCGGCCGGGCAGGGCGGCGATGCCCTCGGTCAGCGCGTCGTCCGGCGTCACCGCGTCGAAGGAGATGTCGTGCACCTCCTCGAGAAAGGCCTCGGGCGCCATCGCGTGACGGGCCATGAGACCTGCGAGCGTGGTGCCGTGCTCGGTCCAGTAGAGGTGCCGCAGCCGGTCGGCCTCCTCGGGCGAGACCTCGAGCGCACGGACCATGAAGTCGCGCATGCGGTCCTCGATCTGGTCGAAGAGCCGCATCTCGGGCGGATAGAGCGTGTTGTCGAGGTCGAAGACCCAGGTCTCGACATGGGAGAAGTCATCGCGCATGGCATGGGGCTTAGGACGGGCGGGGGCGGCTGCCAAGGGGCGCCGTGCTTGATCGCGGCGCAGGGTCGCGGCTACCCTGCCGGTCACGCGACGAAAAGGAGCAGCGATGTCCACCCTTCGGACCAGTCAGAAGGATGCCTACGGGCTCATCCTCGAAGCGATCGACAGCGGGGTCTACCGCCCCGGCGACCGCCTGGTCGAGAGCGACCTCGCCGACCGCTTCGGCGTCAGCCGCACGCCGATCCGCGAGGCGCTGCAACGGCTCGAGACGCAATCGCTGCTGACGCGGGACGGAAGATCGCTGATCGTGGCCTCGCTCGATCACAACCAGATGGCCGAGCTCTACGCCGTCCGCACCGAGCTCGAGGGGCTGGCGGCACGGCTCGCGGCGCGTCACGCCACCGCGGAAGAGGTGCAGGTCCTGCAGGAGATGGTCGAGGCCGATCGCGCCCGGATCGACGACCCGCATGCCCTGGCCCGGGCCAACCGGCGCTTCCACACGCAGATCCACCTCGCCTCGCACAACCGCTTTCTGGTGCAGCAGCTCGACCTCGTGCACCGCTCCATGGCGCTGATGGCGACGACGTCGCTGGCGGCGCAGGGGCGCGGGGTGACCGCGCTCGCCGAACACGCAAAGATCGTCGATGCGATCCGGCGCCGGGACGAGGGCGGTGCTTCCGGAGCACTGCGCGACCATATCAGCCAGGCCTTCGTCACGCGGCTGAAACTTGACAGCGAGGCGCGCAGCGATCAGTGAGGCGCCCGATCCGCGGTATCGTGGTCGGGGGGCGAGGCGCCGTGAACGGTCTTGTCCCAGTAGAACGGGCGGTACACGAGTTCGATCAACGCCTTCCAGCAGGCCGCGACGGAGAGCGGGAAATAGAAGACCAGCGTCGGCACCCAGCGTTTCAGGCCCGAATGCGGCGTGCGCGACAGCGCGGCGAAGGCGACGCCGAGCGTGATCGCCTCTCCGGCGAGAAGAAAGCCGACAAGACCCGCGACACCCCGCTGGCCCATGAGGTCCGCGACCGGGTGCGGCAGGCCGGCAATGACGAGCCAGAAGCTCCAGAGCGCCGGGGCGAGGGCCGATTGCGCCACCGAGCCGAGAAAGAGCACCTGAACGCCGAGGGTGCGCCAGGGCCCGAGATCGCGCAGGAGCGCCGCGGGATGGCGCGTATGCGCGGCCCAGGTCATCACGTAGCCCTTGATCCAGCGCGAGCGCTGGCGGATCCACGGCCAGGCGCGGTTGTTGGCCTCCTCGAGCGTGACCGTGGCGACGAGCTCCGTCCGATATCCCGCCCGGGCGAGCCTCAGGCCGAGATCGGCGTCCTCGGTCACGTTGTGGGCGTCCCAGCCGCCGACCGCATCGATCGCATCGCGGCGCAGGTAGAGCGTCGTCCCGCCGAGCGGCACCACCAGTCCAAGACGCGCGAGGCCGGGCAGGACGAGCCGGAACCACGTTGCGTATTCCACCGTGAAGAGCCGCGAGAGCCAGTTGGCGTGCGGGTTGTAATAATCGAGTATGCCCTGCAGGCAGGCGACGTTCCGAGGCGCGGCGCGAAAGCGTGCGACCATGCGCTCGACCTGGTTCGCGGCAGGCGCGTCCTCGGCGTCAAGAATGCCGATGATCTCGCCGCGCGCAAAGTGGCGCGCGTAGTTGAGCGCGCGGGGCTTGGTGCGCAGCTCTCCCTTGGGCACTTCGATCACGCGGATCCAGTGCGGCAGCTTGGTCTCGCCGAGAAGCGCTCGGGTCTCGGCATCCTCCTCCTCGAGGATCAGGATCACGTCGAGCGCGGATTTGGGGTATGTCAGCCGGCGCAGGCGGCGCACCAGCATGTCGGCGATCTCGGCCTCGCGGAAGAGAGGCACCAGCAGCGTGACAAGAGGATAGGGCGCGATCAGCGCCGGCGGCTCCGGGGTTTCCCGCGGAGCGGCGAGAGCGGCGGCGAGCTTCAGTGCCTGACTGGCCAGCATGGCGGCGAGCGCAAGCAGCGTGACGGTCGCGAAGAAGAGGCTCGGCACGATCAGGAGCGCGCCGGTGCAGGCAAAGATCGCCGCGGCGGCGATCATCCGGCGCTCCGGGGTCGCGAGGTTCAGATCGCGGCAGCTCTGGTCGTCGGGAACCGCGCATTCCGCGGCCCGCGCGAAACGCGGCGCGTGGCGCGCGGCAAGCTCGCTCTCGATGTCGCTCTCGAGAACGAGCGCAGGCAGGATGCGGGGCCAGTGCGGCAGCAGCTCCACCCGGGCGCGCTCGAGATTGTCGAGGTCGGATGCGGCGAGGACCATCGTGTCCCCGACGACCGCCCAGGGCAGGACCCGGTGCCGAAGGCAGTATTCCGGGGCGACCCACCCTTCGAGCGCGCGGTCGGGCGGAGACACGGCGGGGTCGAGGGCGACGAGCCCGAGATGCCGCGCTCGGACGGCCTGGGCCTGCCGTGCGGTGGCAATGCCGTTGGCGGTGACCACCCGGTCGAGAGGCGCGCCCGTGGTCTCGGCCTCGGCCAGCGCGGCGAGGAGAGGCGCCGCTCCGAGCGACGCGCGGTCCATCAGGAGCGATGCCATCGGTCGTCCGCGATCGGCCGCGAGCGGCAGCGCAGCCGGGTCGTCGGGGTCCTGTAGAATGTCGGTCATGCGAGTCCCTGATCGTCTCCGATCAGGTCTCGCAGGCTTTGGGTTAATCAGGGATTAAAGCCTTTCGGCTGAAACTT
>NZ_JALZ01000036.1 GCF_000521785.1 Roseivivax halodurans JCM 10272 | reverse complement strand
AGCATAATACGCTTCATGTGTATGTCTCCAAATCCGCTGCCGGGGCAATCGCCCGGCAATGCGATCCTGCGAATGTCAGGTTTCCATGACGGATCCATGAAACGTACCGGCACGATACCCAGAGGTCGGGCAGTGAAGCCTTCTGCGCGCGGGTCCCACAAGGTCCGGGCCGGGCGAATCCCGGTGGATTAGCCCGGCCGGCGCGCGCCTCGCGCATCTGGTAGCGCCGGCTGATGCCCGGCAACGGGGCAGCGCTCAGAAACCTTCCGGTTGCCCCACAACGAACATCGAACCGTCTGCCTGAATCCGGGCGAGCTTGCGCACCAGCGCCATCTTCCGCCACGCACGAACCAGATAGAAGAGGGCCGCCACGATCACGAGCACCGACCCGGTCGCGCTGGAGGCGGTCGTCACAAGGCCGCCCGACAGGAACCCCTCGATGGCCCAGACGAAGATCGCATAGCTGGCCATCAGCATCGTGAAGGTCGCTGCCGCGACCTTGATCCAGCTGGTGAAGATCGCTCCCGCCACCGGCGCGGGAGACCACTGATCGGCATTGGGGACGCGCCTCCACGAGAGCGGGCCCGTCAGGCGACTTCCCTTACCCGCGCGTATGCGCATGAGGCTCCAGCTTTCCTGCCCGTTGCGGATGCCGTTGAACGCCATGATCTCGATCACGTCATCCCGGCTCAGAAGGCGCACTTCGCCCTGATGGAGCCGCTCGAACCCCCATTCGCGTCCGGTATAGCGGAGTTCCTCGAATTCGCTGATCCCGGTGACGCCCCCAAGCTCCGGCGCACCCCGGGAAAGGCCGGTCACGCCGACAATCTCGACATCCTGCTCCATGTCACTGCTCTTGCTCAATATGCCCGCCTTTCGGGAGGGGCATGCCTCAACTTGCTCGCGCCGTCCTGGGGACGATCTGCCTTTGTTGTCCGCCCGTAGCCGGATGGAATCGATCATACCACGACAAAGCTCGCTGCGTCTCTTCAGACAAGCATAAGCGAGGCTTTCCGGTCATGCCTCCGGCGAACCACCGCCGAAACGGTGCGGGAAAAGCAAGCACCGCGAAGACCGCGGCCTCGTGCCGCCGGCCGCCACGCAGGCCAGTGTCCGTGCGAAGCCGAGCGTCGATCACGCCGGGTCTCGGGGCACATAGTTCTTCTGGGGAGACGGGGACGCGAGACGCTTGATGCCGTAAGGAGGGGCGTCGCGTCTCGCGGAGATGGTGGCGTCCGGCCCGTACTCGGGGGCCGGACCGGTCGTCAATCGCTGAGGGGGCCTTCTTCCTCGGCCTCCTTCATCCTCTTCTTCACGCGCTTGCCGAGGAAGATCGGAAGCACGAACCCGACGATGGCAATGGTCCAGAGGACGATTGCGAGCCAGCTGTCGAAGAGCGTTGTCCACTCCCCGTTCGAGATCGTCATCGCACGACGCAAGTTCACCTCCATCTCGTTGCCGAGAAGGATGCCGAGGATGATTGGCACGAGCGGCACGTCGAGTTTGCGTAGCACCCAGCCCAGAGCCCCGAACAGGACCATCATCGTCAGCTCGAAGGTCGACCCGGTGATCGAGTAGATCCCGATGAAGGCGATCATCGCCACGATGGGCATCAGGATATGCGTCGGCACCAGCAGGACCCGGGTGAAGATCCCCACCATCGGAATGTTCAGCGCCAGCAACATGAAGTTGGCGATGAAGAGCGCCGCGATCAGGCCCCAGACGACGTCGGGATTGTTCTGGAAGAGGAGCGGTCCCGGCTGGATGTTCAGCGTCAGCAACACCGCGAGCAGCACTGCCGTGGTCCCCGAGCCGGGAACGCCAAGCGCCAGCATCGGCACCAGCGCGCCGCCGGAGGCGGCGTTGTTGCCGGCTTCGGGCGCCGCGACCCCGCGCGGATCGCCCTTGCCGAAGGTCTCGGACCGCGGGTCGGAGACTTGCTTCTCCACCGAGTAGGCGAGGAAGGAGCCGAGCGAGGCGCCGGCCCCGGGCAGAACACCGGCCAGGAACCCCAGGACCGTCGACCGGATCATCGCCGGCGTGCAGTAGCGCAGGACTTTCCAGGACGGCGTCACGCGGCCGATCTTCATCTTGGCCTCGTCCTTGCCCTCTTCGCGGCCGCCGCGATGTTCGAGGAACACGAAGACCTCCGACAGGGCGAAGAGGCCGACGATGGCGATCAGGAAATCGATGCCGTCGTAGAGATGCACCTCTCCGAAGGTGAAGCGCTGCACGCCGGTCTGCGTGTCCACCCCGATCATCGCGATGCCGATGCCAAGCGCGGCCGCGAATGCGGACTTCGCCTGGTTCGTCGCGGCGATGCCGCCGAGCGTTGCGAAAGCCAAGGTGTAGAGCACGAAGTATTCGCCCGGACCGAACAGGAGCGCGATCTGCACGAGGAGCGGTGCAAGGAAGACGAGGCCCCAGGTAGCGAAGAACGCGCCGACGAAGGAGGCAACGCCCGAGAGCGCGAGCGCCTCGCCGGCGCGTCCCGCCTGCGCCATGGGATAGCCGTCGAGGCAGGTCATCATCGCCGGCTCGTCGCCGGGGATGTTGAGCAGGATCGAGGAGATCCGCCCGCCATACATCGCCCCGTAATAGACCGAGGTCAGCAGGATCAGGGCGGCAATCGCGCTGAGACCGAAGGTGAAGGCGAGCGGGATGAGGATTGCGACGCCGTTTGCGGGACCGAGTCCGGGCAGCGCGCCCATCATCGTACCGAGAAAGCAGCCCAGCAATGCGAGCAGAAGGTTCTGCCAGGTCAGAGCGACGGCGAAGCCTTCGTAGAGGGAAACGAACGTGTCCATGAGGGTTCCCTTCAGAAGCCGAGCGGACCGTCGGCAAGCGACAATCCGAAGATGAGCTCGAACAGGACGAAAAGGCCGACCGATGTGCCGACGCCGTTGAAGATCGCCGTCAGCGGACGGGCGCCGAGGCGCCAGGTCAGGTAGGCGGTGATGATCACGGTCGCGAAGACGAAACCAAGGACGGGCAGGACCTGCGCATAGGCGAACATGACGAGCAGGGCGAACCCGATCTCGGCCAGACGATTGAGCGACGGCCATTGCGGCTCGGGGTCAGGTTTCAGCACGAAGTAGATGGACGAGACACCGAGGATGGCTGCAATGATCATCGGAAATCCGTCCGGTCCGATCGCGTCGGACGAGAACGGTTCGGGGATGATCGTCGCCGCCCAGGCGTAGAACACGGCGAGGGCGAGGCCGACGCCGCCGAGAACGCGATCACTCATCATGATAAGCCTCCGGCATGTATGTTTCGGGATGGGCCCGGCGAGCACCCCGCCCGCGGCCTTGCTCAGGCGGGGCGGGGTGCCGAAACGGGCGTTCGCTTACTGGACGAGACCGATCTCGCGAGAGATTTCTTCGATGTCGCTCACGGACTCGGCGACGAATTCGTTGAACTCCTCGCCATGCAGATCGAGGTCGGCGAGGCCATTCTGCTCCATCACAGCCTTCCACTCCTCGCTCGCATACATCGTGTCGAGCTGGCTGACCCACCAGTCGTAGGCCTCCTCACTCATCTCTCCCGGGCCATAGAACCCGCGCCAGTTGGCGCCCACGACATCCAGCCCCTGCTCGGCCGCGGTCGGGAATTCGGAGAAATCGCCTTCGAGCCGCTCGGGAGCAAGCACTGCGAGAACACGCAGGTCTCCGGATTCGACAAAGCCCATCGCCTCCGACAGATCGCCCGAATAGGCCTGAAGAGACCCGGCCAAAAGCTGGCTGATCGCCTCGCCGCCGCCTGCGAAAGCCACATACTTGATGGCGCGCAGATCCTCGATGCCAGCCTCCTGCGCGGCGATCAGAACCTTGAGATGATCCCAGCCGCCTGACGCCGAGCCGCCACCAATGGAAATGTCGCGGGGATTGTTCTGCAGCGCGCTCATGAGCTGCGGCAGATCCTCGATCTCGGAATCGGGTCGCACACCGATCACGCCGTAATCGGCGCCGATCGTTCCGAGCCAGCGGACTTCGTCCATCGTGTTGCCCGGGAAAGCGCCTTGCGCAAGGCGGGTCGCCGTCGCGGTCGAAGCAGCGACGATCAGGTCGTTCTCATCGTTGCGCTTGTTGACCACCTCCGCGTAGGCGACACCGCCGCCGCCGCCCGAGAGGTTCTGCACTCGCATCGATCCGTCGATCAATTCGGTCTCACGCAGGATGCGCGCGACCTGGCGGCAGGTGAAGTCCCAGCCGCCGCCGGCTGCCGCCGGCGCGATGCATTCGGGCTGATCGGGGGTGAATTCCTGCGCGGACGCTGCAAGCGGCACCGCTGAGGCAAGGGCGGCCGCGATGGCGCCGCCCACGAGGGTTGTCTTGATCATGTCAGTCTCCTCCACTGGACGCCGGGCTCTGGTCTCCGGCGTCGGCGGACCCTAACGGCGAAGCCTGTCGTCAAGCTGTCATCGAACCGCTCATCTTTTCACCGGCCGGTCCCGCTCCTATGATGTCGAACCGGGGGAGGATCGGTATGCGCGTGCTCTTGGTGGAAGACGCCAGCGATGTCGCAGCCACGATTGCGGCTCACTTTTCGCGTGAAGGCTTTGCTTGCGATGTGGTCGACACGACCGCCGAAGCCGAAACGTGCCTTCAGGTGCAAAGCTTCGAACTCGTCATTCTCGACATCCAGCTTGCGGACGGCGACGGGCGCGACTTGTTGCGCACCATGCGCCAGCGGCGGGATCCGACGCCCGTCCTCATGTTGTCCGCAAACTTCTCGGTCGAGACGCGGATCGGATCGCTCGATGACGGCGCGGACGATTACCTGGTGAAACCCTTCGACCTGCGCGAACTCAGTGCGCGCGTCCGCGCCCTGGCCCGCCGGGCCAACGACGATCCGGCCCCCGAAATCGTGGTAGGCGACATCTCCCTAAATCCGTCTGCCCAGACCGTGCGCCTCAACGGCAAACTCGTATCCATGACACGCCGGGAGCTGACCTTGCTCAACATCCTTCTGCGCAATACCGGCCGCATTATCTCCAAGGAAAAGCTGTTTGATGGCCTGTTCACATTCGATGATGCCGATGTCGGCCTGAACGCAATCGAGCTCTACGTCGCCCGGATCCGCAAGAAGCTCGGGGGCTCGGATGTGAAAATCCTCACACATCGGAACCTCGGGTATTCGATCGAAAGCGCCCGGCGTGACTGACAGGACGTCACCGCGCACGACCCTGTCGCTGCAGGCGCGTATCGCGCTCGCGATCGGCTCGGTGGTCGCCATCGGCGGCGTTGTCGTCATGATAGCCGCTCTCGCCTATGGTCGCCACGCCGCCCGAGAAGCGTTCGATCGCCTTCTCGTCGGTGCCGCGAACGATATCGCCGAGTCGATCACCATCCGCGAAGGTGTTCCGGTGGTCGACATGCCGGTCTCCGCGTTCGAACTGCTCGCGCTCGCCCCGAGGGACCGGATCGACTACCGGGTTGTCGGCCTCGACGGCGACACGCTGACAGGCAGTCCCGCGACGCCGAGAGCCCGGAACATCGGCTCGCCCGGCTTCTACGGCGCGACCTTCGAGGGAGAGCCCGCGCGCTACGTCTCGGTCACGCGCCGTTTCGCCGAGCGGGGATTTACCGGCCCCGTCGAGGTCATAGTGGGCCACACATTGCACGCGCGGCGGGACCTCGCATTCGACATCGCACAGAACGCCGTTGTCGTTCTCGGTGCGGCCGGCGTCGTGATCGCGGTGTTTGCGTGGCTCGCGGTCCTGTCGACGCTTCGCCCACTCGGCCGCATCGGCAACGCGCTGGCCCGCCGGACGCCGACCGACCTCAGTCCCATGTCCGAACCCGCCCCGCGGGAAGTCGCCGCGCTCCGGGATGCGCTGAACAGCTTCATCGCGCGGCTGCAGCGCCAACTCGACGCGAACCGGGACCTCATCGCCGATACCGCGCACCAGCTGCGCACCCCGCTGGCAGCGATCCGCGTCCAGCTCGACGCAGTCACCGACGAGACCGATCCAGACCAGCAACGCGCGCTGCTGAACCGGGCGCGGGACCGAACCGTGGCGCTGAGCCGCCTTCTTGAACAACTCTTGAGCCAAGGGCTCGTCATTCACCGGGGCGATTCCGCCCGGAAGGAGCGACTCGACCTGCGCGACATCGCCCTCGAGATCTACGAGGCGAGCGAACTCGAGATCGCGATGAACGGGCATTCGGTCTCTCTCGACATTCCGGAGAGTGAGCTGTGGGTCAATGCGGACAGGCTGTCCCTCACCGAGGCGGGCAAGAACCTCCTCGGGAACGGAATTCGACACGGTGAGCCGCCCATTTCATTCGGCGTCTCCGGGGCCGGCGGCGAGGCGCACCTCTGGTTCCGGGACGCCGGCAAGGGACCCGGCGAGACGGTGCTGACGCGGATGGGCAACCGTTTCTCCAACGGCGCGTCCGCAGGCGCAGGTGGTCTCGGCCTCGCCATCGCACATGCGGTCGCTGCAAATCATGACGGAAGGCTTGTCCCGGCGCACGGGGACACCGGTTTCGAGATAAGGCTCGTCCTTCCGGCCGAGGCATCGGCATGATCCGCATGGTGATCCTGCTCGTCGCCCTGATCGGGGGCACGGGAGCCAAGGCACAGGAGTTGACCGACAGGATCGGTCCTGCGGATGCCGCCCGGGAATTGCGCGTGCGCAGCACGACGGACCTCGAAGTCCTGAGGCCCGTGCTCGAGAGCTTTCTGGAAACACGGCCTGATACGGCGATCCTCTACGAACAATGGCTGTCGAACTCCCTCTACCGCCGCAGCATCGAGGAGTGCGAGGCCGGCTCGCCCGGTGCGGATCTCGTGATAAGCTCGGCGGTTCACCAGCTCGTGGAGTTCGTGAACAGGGCCTGCGCGGCATCCTATGTCTCCGAAGTGACTGCCATGCTGCCATCTGACCTCTCTTGGCGAGACGAGCTCTGGGGCATCACGCGCGAACCTGCCGTCATCGTCTATAACCGGGACCTCGTGCCGCCTGAAGAGGTGCCACGTTCGCGGTTCGACCTCCTCGATACCTTGCGGAACGCGCCGGAGCGGTATTCGGGACGTATCGCCACTTACGACATCGAGGCGTCCGGTCTCGGCTTCCTTTTCGCCTATGCGGACTCACTCGAGGCCACGACGTTTGGCGGACTGCTCGAGGCATTCGGCCGGACGAACGCGGTCGCGACATGTTGCTCGGCCGAGATCATGGACGCCGTATCGAGCGGCAAATACCTTATCGCATACAACATCCTCGGCTCGTATGCGTTCGGGCTCGCCAAACGGAACCCTCACCTCGGGATCGTGGCGCCGTCGGATTATACTCTCATGCTGTCGAGGGGCGCGGTCTTGCCACGTGGGGCGCGGAACCGCGCGCTGGCCGCGCAGCTGGTGGACTACCTTCTTCCGCCCTCTGGCCAGGACAGTCTTCGTCAAGCGAACCTTAACACGGATCTGGACGCGTTGCTCGAGAAGGGCGCGGTGCCCGAAGGCTTCGGTGCGTCCCAGCTTCGCTCCATCGAGCTGTCACCGAAACTTCTCGTCGCCTCGGACCGGCACAAGCGCCTCCTCTTCAAAGAGGTTTGGCTGAACGCGTTCCCCGAGGACTGATCCAGGAGGAGTCCGACCTACTGTCCTACAAGACACGCAAGCGTTTGAAGAAATTGGTCGGAGTGGCAGGATTCGAACCTACGACCCCCGCCTCCCGAAGACGGTGCTCTACCAGGCTGAGCTACACTCCGACCGTGGCGCGTCGGATATCGGAGGGTCGAAGCTTTGACAAGGGCATTTCGACAGCCGGATCCGGATCCGAACCGCGCTGAACACTAGGCGTTCAGCGCTGCTTCCGCCGGACCGGCGCGCCGGGCAGAGGCGGCTTGGTCATGCGCATGACTGCGCTGATCCGCGGCCATGTCGCGGTGTCGAATCTCGATCGCGTCTGGAGTACCGGGCGCTGCTCCGAGGTGCTTCCGCGGCTTTCGCGGAGCACGATGTAGACACCGCTCGCGATCACGATGCCGGCTCCGGCCAGCGTCGGCAGATCGGGCACCTCGTCGAAGAAGAGGATGCCGAGCGCTGTCGCCCACAGGATCTGCGAGTACTGCATGGGTGCGACGACGACAGCCTCGCCCTCGCGATAGGCGCGCACCATGAGCATCGCCGCCGCGAAGCCGAACGCCGCGAGCGCGGCGTTGATGGCGAGGTCGCCCAACGGCATGGGCTTGTAGACGAGGGGCTGGATGGCCCCGAGGATCGCGAAATTCGCCAACATCGGATAGAGCACCAGCACGACGCTGCGCTCGTCCTGCCCGATCTTGCGCGAGATCACCGAGGCGAGCGCGCTCCCGACCGCGGCGCCCAGCGCGGCGAGATGACCGAACGAGAGCTCCGTGGTTCCCGGCTGCAGCACCACGATCACGCCGAGCAGGCCGACGATCACCGCTGCCCAGCGCCGTGCCCGCACCACCTCCCCGAGGATCGGGATCGACAGGACGGTGATGAGGAGCGGGGCGGCGAAGAGCACCGCGTAGACCTGCGCCAGCTGGATTTCGGAGAAGGCATAGAAGGCGCACATCGCCGTCACGATCGCGGCGCAGGTCCGCAAGGTGATCCACCACGGATGAATGGGTCGCAGGTGTCCGGGCGCCCGATCGCGGATCAGCGTGAGCGTCACCAGCGGAAATCCGAAGAGCACGTTGATGAAGACGATCTGGAAGGAGCTGTACTCGGCCCCGAGGACCTTCACGAGTGCGTCGTGGCCCGCGAAGAGACCGAAGCCGAGAAGCGCGATCAGCGCGGCCTTTGCGTTTGGGGCCATGGTCGTTCCTGCCGCTTGCGTCCGTCACTCAAGCTGTGACGTTAGGACGCAAGACAGACAAGGCGAACGCGCCGCTTTCTGCCCTTGGGTGGGCGCCGGCCGGGCCGGCGCCTCGATGCTCAGAGGCTCGCGTCCAGTGCTTCCAGGACAGCATCGCCCATCTGGCTCGTGGAGATCGGCGCGCGGCCCTCCTCGCCCAGCAGGTCCGCGGTCCGGTGGCCCTGCGCGAGCACCGTCTCGACTGCTTTCTCGAGCCGCGCGGCCTCGCCGCCCTGGTCGAAGGAATAGCGCAGCGCCATGGCGAAGCTGAGGATGCAGGCGATCGGGTTGGCCTTGCCCTGCCCCGCGATGTCGGGCGCCGAGCCGTGCACCGGCTCGTAGAGCGCCTTCGGGCGCCCGTTCGCCATCGGAGCGCCGAGCGATGCGGAAGGCAGCATGCCGAGCGAGCCCGTGAGCATGGCCGCGAGGTCGGACAGCAGGTCGCCGAAGAGGTTGTCGGTAACGATCACGTCGAACTGTTTGGGCCAGCGGGTGAGCTGCATCGCGCCCGCATCGGCATACATATGGCTGAGCTCGACCTCGGGATAGTCCTGCCCGACCCGGGTGACGACCTCGCGCCAGAGGACGCCCGATTCCATCACGTTGGCCTTCTCCATCGAGCAGAGCTTCTTGCCGCGCTTCATGGCGAGCTCGAATGCGGAGCGGGCGACGCGCTCGATCTCGCTCTCGGTGTAGCGCTGGGTGTTGATGCCGACGCGCTCGTTGCCTTCCTCGATGATGCCGCGGGGCTCGCCGAAATAGACGCCGGAGGTCAGCTCGCGCACGATCATGATGTCGAGACCGGCGACCACGTCCTTCTTCAGCGACGAGAAGTCGGCCAGCGCATCGAAGCACTGGGCGGGACGGAGGTTCGCAAAGAGGTCCATCTCCTTGCGCAGCCGAAGGAGGCCGCGCTCGGGCTTCACGCTGAAATCGAGAGTGTCGTATTTCGGACCGCCGACCGCGCCGAGCAGAACCGCGTCGGCATCCTGGGCGCGGGCCATCGTCTCGTCGCTGAGCGGCGCGCCGTGGGCGTCGTAAGCGGCGCCGCCGACAAGGTCTTCGGAGACGTCGAAGGCGAGGCCGCGCTTGTCACCGAACCAGTCGATGATGCGGCGCACCTCGGCCATGACTTCGGGGCCGATGCCGTCGCCGGGCAGGATGAGGAGCGAGGGGTTGGACACGGGGGGCGGCCTCCTTGACGCATGTTCGGATCGGCAATCCGGGTAGGCGAACCTGGACGCGGCGTCAAGAAACCGGGGACGGCTCTCGGGTTAGGGGCGAGACCGGCCGCCGTCAGTCGGGGATCGAGAGGTCGACCCAGATGATGCGATGTTCGGAGCCGTCGACCGCGCGGGAGCCCGCATCCAGCACGTCCAGATCCCGCCCGGGCAGAACGTAACTGACACGGAGCTCTCCCAGTCCGAGGCGGGACCAGTCGACGCTCGGGATGCCGTCGAGCGGGTCGCGAAGGCGCCGATCCGCAAGAAGTCCCACGATCGCATCGTGGCGGCCCTCACCGGCGACGGGATCGAGATTTGCGTTGCCGATGACGACCGGCGCGCCTTGCGGCGGGGAAGCCTCGAGCGCGCCGTCCAGGAGCAACTGCCAGAGCCGGATCTCGTCGGCGTTCCGGCGTCCGTTGCGATCCTCGGGGCCGTCGAAAACCGGAGGCGAGGCGTTGAACGCCAGAAGCGTGAGGTTCGCGCTCCCTCCCGCGTCGATCGGAACCACCCAATGCGCGGTGCTCGAGAGGCGCTGGACATCCCGGGCCGGGTCATCTTCCGCGATCAGAGAGCCCGGCAGGTCGCGCCAGAGGAGCCCGCTGAGATCGGTCACCGCACCAGCGTCGATCGGGTAGACCGAAAGCAGCGCCAGTCCGCCCTGACCCGAAAAGGTGCCGTATCCCTGCGCATCCCGCGCGGTGCCGAGACGCCCGTCGCCGTCGACGTCAACGCCCGTCGGAAGGCCGGTGTTCGGCCGGAGCGCAAGAGCATGGGAGAAGCTCGCGCCTCGTGTCTCGAGAGCCTCTGTCAATGTCTCGAGTGCGGCTCCCTCATGATCCCAGTCCACCCGCGTCAGCAGCAGGATGTCAGGCGCGGTCTCGACGATGGCGTCCAGTATCGGATCGAGCGCCTCCTCGCCGCTTTCGAGATCCCTCAACAGAAGCCCCGGCCCCTCACGGGTGAGATCCGCATGCCACGTGGCGACACGCACCGTCTCTGCCCGCGCCATCGCGACCCAGGCGGCGCAGACCAGGATGGTCAGGCCGGCTGCAACGGCCCGGATTGCGAATATACGCGACGGCGCTCGGCCTCGATAAGATCGGCGATCTTCATCAGGGCGACGCCCCGCATCATCAAGCTGGCCGGCAGAAAGGCCCATGCCGCGATTCCCCATACCAGAGTCAACGGCCCATCGAGCGAAACAGCCCCCCAGAGGGACGTTGCCAATCTTATGGCCGCCGGCATCAGGAATGACAGAACCATGCCTAACGAGACGTTAATGACTGCGTCTCTCTTGAGGCGGAGCAGCACGTCACCCCCCGCGGTCGGATCGAAGCGCGGAAGGTTCACCCAGACATTGAACGCCTGCCTGCGGGCCGGCCAGTTCAGGACCCGCACCACCGCCACGAAGATGACCACCACAATGATGGAGACGACAAACGCGGATCCGGCACAGGCTTTCGCTACGTCCATCGTTCGTGGACGTATGTCGGGCGGCATGTCGCGCAGGATCAAACTCACCGGCGAGAACGGGAAATCCAGCGCCCCTCCGAGGACCCCGCCGACCGAGGCGAGCGCCTCGCCGGCCGCCGACGGATAAGCGACGTTGCGAACGATCAGGGTGCTGACGATCACCATGATGGCAAGCGCCCCGAAGCGCAGCCGGTTGTATGGCGGCGCAGACCGGAACTCGGTCAGCGAAGGACAGGTCGACATGTATTCGACCAGGGTCAGAATCCCTCCGGCTAGCGCCAGCAGCGCGGCCATCTGGGTCACGTCGGAAGAGATGCCTGGGAGGACCATGGCCGGCATGGCCACAAGGCTCGCCACCAGGAACGCTCGAAGCGTGGCACCGAGCGTGCGGTGTATCATGGCCTCAATCCCTTACCCGATCGAAGAGGGTTCTATGCCGCCCATCGTCTCGGCCGCGGTCGGTGGATCGCGTGTTTCTGCTCATTGGTACTTTGGGCGTATTTCAGCCTACCGCGACGACAGTCAACCGGCGAAGAACGCGCAGGAACAGTCTGCAGGCACGATTACGTGTCGATGCAATACACCATTTTTGCGGTCCGCCAACGTTTTAGCACGCTGGGAACACGGCTTTGGACGTAACGAAAAAAGCCGCCCCGCGGCTGAGCGCGAGGCGGCCATGTCACACAATCCTGCGACGTGAGGCGTCAGACCCAGGGACGTTCCTGAGCGGCCTTCGACTCGAACGAATCGATGGCGGCGGCCTTCTCGAAGGTCAGCGCGATGTCATCGAGCCCGTTCAGGAGGCAGTGCTTGCGGAACGGATCGACGTCGAACCGGATCACCTCACCGTCCGACGTCGTGACGGTCTGCGCCTCCAGGTCGACGGTCATCCGTGCGTTCTGCCCCTTCTCGGCGTCCTTCATCAGCAGATCCACCTGCTCCTGCGGCAGGGCGATCGGCAGGATGCCGTTCTTGAAGCAGTTGTTGAAGAAGATGTCGGCAAAGCTCGGCGCAATGACGCAGCGGATGCCGAAATCCTTGATCGCCCAAGGTGCGTGCTCGCGCGAGGATCCGCAGCCGAAATTGTCGCCCGCAACGAGGATCTCGGCGTCGCGGTATTGCGGCGTGTTCAGCACGAAGTCGGGGACCTCGTTGCCGTTATCGTCGTAGCGCATCTCGTCGAAGAGATTCACCCCGAGCCCCGTGCGCTTGATCGTCTTCAGGAACTGCTTGGGGATGATCATGTCGGTGTCGACATTGACGATCGGCAGGGGCGCCGCGATCCCGGTGAGCTGGTCGAACTTGTCCATGATGCGGGCTCCTTCAGGCCGGGACGCTGTCTTGGGTGAGCTCGCGCACGTCGGTGAGGCGGCCGGTGACCGCCGCCGCCGCCGCCATCGCGGGACTCATGAGATGCGTGCGGCCGCCGCGGCCCTGCCGCCCCTCGAAGTTGCGGTTCGAGGTCGAGGCGCAGCGTTCGCCCGGCGCCAGCTGGTCGGGGTTCATCCCAAGGCACATCGAGCACCCCGCCATGCGCCATTCGAAACCGGCTTCCTGCAGCTTTTGCGCGATGCCTTCCTCCTCGGCCTGTGCCCGGACGAGCCCGGATCCGGGAACGATCATCGCACGGATACCTTCCTTGACGCGGCGCCCCTCCATGACCTTCGCGACCTCGCGCAGGTCCTCGATCCGGCCATTGGTGCAGGAGCCGATGAAGACCGTGTCGATCTCGATGTCCTTCAGCTTCGTGCCGGGCTCGAGGCCCATGTATTCGAGGGCGCGGGTCGCAGCGGATACCTTGCCGCCCTGGAAGCTCTCGGGCGCCGGAACCTCGGCGTCGATCGGCAGCACGTCCTCGGGCGAGGTCCCCCAGGTCACGAGCGGCGTGATCTCGGACGCGTCGAAGGTCACGACCTTGTCCCAGTGCGCGTCGTCATCCGAGTGGAGCGTCTTCCACCAGGTCAGCGCGGCCTCCCATTGAGCGCCCTTCGGCGCGTGGCTGCGGCCCTTCACGTAGTCGAAGGTGGTCTCGTCGGGCGCGATCAGGCCGGCACGCGCGCCGCCCTCGATGGCCATGTTGCAGACGGTCATCCGCCCTTCCATGGACAATTCGCGGATCGCCTGCCCGCAATATTCGATCACGTAGCCGGTGCCGCCCGCGGTCCCGGTGCGGCCGATGATGGCCATGGTGATGTCCTTGGCGGTCACGCCCGGCGGCAGCGAGCCGGTGATCTCGACCTTCATGTTCTTCGACTTCGACTGGATCAGCGTCTGCGTCGCGAGCACGTGCTCGACTTCCGAGGTGCCGATCCCGTGCGCGAGCGAGCCGAAGGCGCCGTGGGTCGCTGTGTGGCTGTCGCCGCAGACGATGGTCATGCCGGGTAGCGTCCAGCCCTGCTCGGGGCCGATGATGTGCACGATGCCCTGACGGATGTCCGACACGGGGTAGTAATGGACGCCGAAATCCTTGGCATTCCGGTCGAGCGCCTCGAGCTGGATGCGGCTCTGCTCGTTCTCGATGCCTTTCTCGCGGTCCACATCCGTGGGCACGTTGTGGTCCGGAACGGCGATGGTCTTTTCGGGCGCGCGTACCTTCCGGTTCGCGAGACGCAGACCCTCGAAGGCCTGCGGGCTCGTGACCTCGTGAACGAGATGGCGGTCGATATAGATCAGGCTGCTGCCGTCTGCGTCCTCGTGCACGAGGTGGGCATCCCAGATCTTGTCGTAGAGCGTCTTGGGGGACATGGGTCCTCTCCTGGAGCGTGACTGACTTGAGTTCGGACTTTGGGGTCGGCGCCGCTGTCAGGCGGGCCGGGCACGCTCATAGCCGTGCGAGCACCGTCAGCGTCGCGCCGAAGAAGCGCTCCTCGAGGCGGGAGCGGTCGCCGATATCGAAAATCCGTGTCATCGGCACCGGAGATACACCCAGTGCCGATTTCCCGCAACATCCGAGACTCACGACACGCAAGCGCGTCGGCAGCGGCATCCTGCCGCTGCGACCACGGGGGAGGAACATTCCTCTTCGAGCCCGATTATATTGGCGGGATCAGATCAAACCGCGATGGAGTCCCATGCCGAGCCGGCTCAACCTTCTGAACGCCGCCATGATTGCCACGCTCCTCTGCGCGGCCGCCTGGGTGATGTCGTCGGGCTTCGCCATCGACACGACATCGCTCGCCGTCTGGATGCCGATGGCGGCTCCCTGACGGATATGGTGAGCGACCGCGCCTGATGGCCCTCCTTCAGCCGGTTTCTGCCGCTATCCCGGTCAAACCAATGCCAACCGGCACTTGCCGCCCTGCTTTCCGCGCGCAAGTCTCATGACATGGACCCACATCCGCCCGAAACCGATGTCGCCGCCCAGCTGATCGCCGTCGCCGAAGCGCTGCTGGCGCAGGCGCAGCTCTTCATCGCCGGGCTCCTCAGGCCGTGGAACGCCTACCAGATCGGGATCGCCATCGCGGTCTTCCTGGCCGCGCATCTCATTGCGGCCACGGTCAGGCCGAGGATGCACGAATGGATGCGCACGCGCGAAGGCTGGCCCAAGTGGCGCCTGCGCCTTCTCGTCATGATGCACAGACGCATCCGGATGATCGTCTTCGTCGCGCTGATGTGGGCGATCGTCTGGATCATGCGGGAGCTAACCTGGCCGTCCCGGTCCTACATCCTCGGGATCGTCGCGGAGCTGGCCACCGCCTGGCTTGCCATCGCCTTCGCGACGCGGCTGATCGTCAATCCGCTGGTCCGCAGCCTCGTCCGTTACGGCGCCTGGGCCTGGGTCACGCTGTCGATCCTGAACCTGACCGAAGACGCTCAGGCGGCCCTCGACAGCGTGGCCATAAGCTTCGGCGAGATGCGCCTGTCGCTGTGGATCCTCGTCCAGGCCATCGTGATGCTCGCGCTGCTGATCGCGGCGGCGCGGTTCGTTGCGACGGCCTCGGCGGCACGCATCCGGCGCAACGACGACATCTCGCCCTCGATGCAGGTCCTCGCGGTCAAGGTCCTGCAGATGCTCTTCTATGGGGCCGCGTTCTTCCTCGCGCTGAAGCTCGTCGGAGTGGACCTCACGGGCCTTGCGGTCCTCTCGGGCGCAATCGGCGTGGGGCTCGGTTTCGGTCTGCAGAAGGTGGTCTCCAACCTAGTCTCGGGGATAATCATCCTGCTCGACAAGTCGATCAAACCCGGCGACGTCATCTCGCTGGGCGAGACCTTCGGCTGGATCAACTCGCTCGGCGCCCGCTATGTGTCGATCACCACGCGGGACGGCAAGGAATACCTCATTCCGAACGAGGACCTCATCACCGGGCAGGTGGTGAACTGGTCGCATTCGAACGACTTCGTCAGGCTCGACATCTTCTTCGGCACCGCCTACGGCGACGATCCGCATCTCGTGCGCCGGATCGCGATCGAGGCGGCCTCGAAGACCGAGCGCGTGCTCACCAGCCGCATGCCGGTCTGCCACATCGTCGGCTTCGGCGACAGCTCCGTCGACTACATCCTGCGCTTCTGGATCAGCGATCCGACGGGCGGCCTCACCAACATCCGCGGCAACGTCTACCTTGCGCTCTGGGACGCGTTCAAGGAACACGACATCTCTATCCCCTTCCCGCAGCGGGAGGTCCGCGTTCTCGAGGGCTCGCAGCTCGGCACGAAAGCGCTCGACTGACGCGGGCGGCGGGAACGCGAACTGCCGGTGATGCGCTTTAGCCTCAACAGCACGTAGAGGAGCGCCCCATGGCCACGCTCGCCAAGACGAACCCCGATCCCGAGACCCGCACACTGACCTTCACGGACGACGGTACCTGCCCGAACAATGCAGACCTGCCCGTGGTCCTGGTCCGCGGCGCGGTGCATTCGGACGCCGGCGAAGAGGCGATCCGCGCGCTCTACGAGCGCAACGGCTGGCACGAGACCTGGACCGCCACAGTCTTCGACTACCAGCATTATCACCCCGACGCGCACGAGGCGCTGACCGTCGCGCGCGGCTGGGCCGATCTGCAGATCGGCGGCCCCTCGGGCGAGATCCTGCGCGTCGATGCGGGCGATGCCATGGTCCTGCCCGCGGGCACCGGCCATTGCCGCATGGACCAGAGCAGGGATTTCCAGATCTGCGGCGCCTATCCCGCGGACCAGCCGCATGGCACGGTGATCCGCGCGCCGGAGGAGCGCGAGGAGGCGCATGTGGCCGAAATCGCGGCCCTGTCTCGCCCGGACACCGATCCGATCTTCGGGCCCGGCGGTCCGCTCACGATCCATTGGGGCCGATCCGGCGGCGCGCAGCCCTGACGTCCCGTTCCTCCTGACAAGCCTTCCGCACCGCGCCATAGTCGCGTGCAAAGGTCAGAGGAGATTTCCCATGCGCGACGACATCGTCATCCTGTCGGGTGCCCGCACCGCCATCGGCACCTTCGGCGGCAGCCTCGCCGGCACGCCGCCGATCACCCTCGGCGCCACCGTGGCCAAAGCGGCCCTGGAACGGGCGGGGATCGAGGGCGGGCAGATCGGCCACGTCGTCTTCGGCCATGTGATCAATACCGAGCCTCGGGACATGTACCTCTCTCGCGTCGCGGCGATGGAGGCCGGAATTCCCGAGACGGTGCCCGCGATGAACGTGAACCGGCTCTGCGGGTCGGGTGCGCAGGCCATCGTCTCGGCAATCCAGTCGGTCGCGATGGGCGACGCCGATTTCGCGCTCGCCGGCGGCGCCGAGAACATGTCGCGCTCGCCCTACATTGTCCCCGACCAGCGGTGGGGTGCCAAGATGGGCGACATCAAGACGCTCGACATGATGCTCGGCGCGCTCAACTGCCCCTTCGGCACCGGCCATATGGGCGTCACTGCCGAGAACGTGGCAAGCGAGCACACGATCAGCCGCGAGGATCAGGACGCGTTCGCGATGGAGAGTCAGGAGCGCGCGGCCCGGGCGATCTCGGAGGGGCGCTTCGCCGACCAGATCGTACCCGTCGAGGTGCGGGTGAAGCGCGACACGGCCCTGTTCGAGACCGACGAGCACCCCAAGCAGACGTCGATGGAGAAGCTCGGCGGTTTAAAACCGGTCTTCCAGAAGGACGGCACGGTGACGGCGGGCAATGCGAGCGGCATCAACGACGGCGCGGCGGCCCTGACATTGGCGACAGCGGACGCGGCCGAAAAGGCCGGCGCGACGCCCCGCGCCCGCATCCTCGGCTATGCCCATGCGGGCGTTCGCCCCGAGGTCATGGGCGTCGGGCCGATCCCGGCGGTCGAGGCGCTGCTCGAAAAGACGGGTCTATCCGCCTCGGACTTCGACGTCATCGAGTCGAACGAGGCCTTCGCCGCGCAGGCTATCGCGGTCAACCGCGCGCTCGGCCTCGACGCCGCGACGGTCAATCCGAACGGCGGCGCGATCGCCCTCGGCCATCCGGTCGGCGCCACCGGCGCGATCCTGACCGTCAAGGCGCTCTACGAGCTCGAGCGCACCGGCGGCAGGCGCGCGCTCGTGACGATGTGCATCGGCGGTGGACAGGGTATCGCCCTCGCCTTCGAGCGGATGTGAGTGCCGCCGCCGGTGAGCCTCCGGCGGGGATATTTGCGTCAAGGAGAAGATCCGAGCGCGAGACAAGTCACGCCGCGCGCTCGGCCTCCCAGAAACCCGGATAGCGCGTCACGAAGCCGCTCGGCTCGACCAGCATGTCGGTTGCGAACCCACTCTGCTCTGCGCTGTAATGGACGAGCCCTCCGCGGCCCCGCACATAGCGCTGGTCGAGGCGCTGCAGGGCGCCGTCCGGGTCGGGGAGCCAGGCCGCGGCGGCGTCGATGCCGCCGATTTCAGGCAGCCGGCGGAGCGGCATGAGGTTCGTGGCCGGGGAAAAGCCGAAATCGACATCCGTCGCCCCTCGCACCTGCGGCTGGACCACCCCGCCGAGCGTCCAGTCCTCGCCTTCGCGCCCGATCGACAGCGCCACCCGAGCATCGCGCCAAAGGCCGGAGACGCTCGCCCCGAGCGTTTCCCATCCGGGCCCGCAGCGTACGACGTATTCGAGGGCGCTTGCGCCTTCCGCCTCGCGGAACCGCGCATGGCCAATCAGCATCCAGCCCCCCGGCTGCCGGACCAGCCGGCAGGTGTCGCGCCCCTCGCGGTCGAGCGCACGCCAGCGGATTTCGGCCTCGGTCTCGCCGCTCATAGGGGGCGGGCCGGAACGGAGGATCCGAGCGCGACATTGGCCTCGGCCACCGGCGCGGACAGAGTGAGGCGCATGGACGCTGCCATCCCAGCCGATGTCGGGATCGAAAGAACGCGTGGCATGCCATCCTCCCCAAAGTCCGATGCCTTGCCAGCGTGCCATGTGCCGCAGCGGGCGCGCAACGCTTTCGCGAGCCCGGCCCGCGTTAAATCGATCTTCACTCGGCGGGCGGCAGAAAGCGGTCGGACGGTCGGAGGTCTCGATGGAGCTTGCCAAGCGGCTGGCAGAGGAACGGCGCGCCCGGCTGGCCGCCGAACAGCTTCTGGAGCAGAAACGCTCCGAGCTGACCGACGCCAACCGCAAGCTCGGCCTTCACGCCCGCACCCTCACCGAGGAGATCACCGAGACCCGCGCGCGCGTGGCCACGGTCGAACACGAGAACATGCGGTTCCGCGCCGAGCTCGGGCAGGCCCAGCACAAGATCGCGACGATCGAGGCGCAGCTCTGGCAGGCCTTGGGTTCGATCCGCGACGGGTTCGGCCTCTGGAGCGCGACGGGCCGACTGGAACTGGCGAACCGGGCCTACCTGGCGCTCTTCGACGGGATCGCGTCAGCCGGCATCGGCGCGCATTACACCCATCTCGTGGATCTGCTGGTGGAGGAGGGCCTCGCCGATCTCCAATCGGACCCGGAGGAGGCATGGCGGGCGCGCGTTCTTGCCGCCTGGGAGGCGGAAAGGCCTGAGCCGGTCACGATCCGCCTCTGGGACCGGAGTTTCGTCAAGTTCCTCAACCGGCGGCTGCCCGATGGCGGCGTGATCAGTCTCGTGATCGACATGACCGACCTCATGCGGATGTGGTCCGCGGTGCAGGAGATGCCCGACGGCTTTGTCCTCTACGACGCCGAGGATCGGCTGGTGACCTGCAACGAGCCCTACCGCACGATCTATGCGGACAGCGCCCCGGCCATCGTGCCCGGCGCCGCCTTCGAGGATATCCTGCGCTACGGGCTCGACCGGGGCCAGTACAGGGAGGCCTTGGGGCGCGAGGAGGAATGGCTGGCCGAGCGCCTGCGCCTTCACCGTGCACCCGAGACGCGCGTCGAGCAGCAGCTCTCCGACGGGCGCTGGCTGCAGATCTACGAAAAGCAGACGAGCGACGGCGGGCGCGTCGGGTTGAGGATCGACATCACCGAACTCAAGCGCGCGCAGGACGAGCTGCAGATGGCGACGGAGCGGGCCGAGGAGGCGAGCCGCGCCAAGTCGGCGTTCCTCGCGAACATGAGCCACGAGATCCGCACGCCGATGAACGGCGTCGTCGGCATGTCGGAACTGCTGCTCGAGACCGAACTCAGCGAGGATCAGCGGCTCTATTCGGAGACGATCCGCAGCTCCGCCGAGTCGCTTCTGGTGATCATCAACGACATCCTCGACTATTCGAATATCGAGGCCCAGAAAGTCGTGCTCCGCTCCGAGGCTTTCGATCTCGAGCGCATCGCGCACGACGTCTTCATGCTGGTCCAGCCGGCAGCGCGGGACAAGAAGCTGGCGCTCCTGATCGACTACGACATGCTGCTGCCGACCCGCTTTCTCGGCGACGCGGCGCGCCTCCGGCAGGTGCTGATCAATCTTGTCGGGAACGCCGTGAAATTTACGCTCCAGGGACAAATCCTCATCCGGGTCACCGGTGTGGTGGAGAACGCCAGCGCGGCGATCCACGTCGCGGTCGAGGACACGGGCATCGGCATCGCGGCGGACAAGCTCGGCGAGATCTTCGGCGAATTCAATCAGGTGGAGGACGCCCAGAATCGCCGGTTCGAGGGCACCGGGCTCGGCCTCGCGATCACGCGGCGGCTGGTGGAGCTGATGAGCGGCACGATCTGGGTCGAGAGCCGCGAGGGGCGCGGCTCCTGCTTCGGCTTCCGGCTCGAACTGCCGCTGGCCGAGGATCCAGCTCCCGCACGCGAGACGCTCCCCGTCACGCTGCGGCGGGCTCTGATTGCCGAGCCGAACCGGATGAACCGCGATATCCTGACCAAGCAGCTGGGCTTCTTCGACATCGCATGCCGGCCCTGCGAGACCGGCCGGAAGGCTCTGGAGGCGGCGCGCGACTGGAACGTCGCCATCATCGCGCGGGGCCTGCCGGACATGCGCGGGGAGGATCTCGCCCGCCGATTCCGGACATCGGGGGCCGGCGCGCCGATCATTCTGCTGGCGGGCCCCAGCGGCGAGGCACCTGCGGTCGACACAACGCTCGTGCAGGCCGTCCTGCCGAGCCCGACGCCGCGCCGCGCCCTGCTGCAGGCGCTGCAATCTCTGTCGGCATCCGCACCGCCACCGGCCGCCTCCCCGCGCGCACCTGCGCCCGTATCGCTCGATCAGGGCGATCTGCCCCCCCTCGACGTTCTCGTGGCGGAGGACAACCGCACGAACCAGCTGGTCTTTCGCAAGATGGTCGAGGGACAGAGACTTGCGCTACGGTTCGCCGCCAACGGGATCGAAGCGGTCGCCGCTTTCGGCGATCGAAGACCCGATCTCGTCTTCATGGACATCTCCATGCCCGAGATGGACGGCAAGGAGGCGACGCGCCGTATCCGCGCCATGCCCGGCGGCGCGGACGTACCGATCATCGCCGTGACCGCCCACGCGATGGAAGGCGACCGAGAGAGCATCCTTGCCGAAGGTCTGACCGACTACCTGACCAAGCCCCTGCGGAAGGATGCGCTGCTCGGGATGATCAGGCGCTACGGCGCTCAGGCCGCCGGGCGCACGAAGACCGGCCGATCCGGCTCGGACAGCTCCTCGCTCCAGGCATAGCCGCCGGTGTCGAAGGCGCGGATCGCGTCGGGATCGGTCAGACGGTGCTGCACGATGAAGCGCGCCATCGCGCCGCGCGCCTTCTTCGCGTAGAAGCTGACGATCTTCGGCGTGCCGTTCCTGTCCTCCATGAATTGCGGCGTCACCACCCGCAGCTTCAGCGCCTTTTGCGGGACCGCGCCGAAATATTCCTGGCTCGCACAGTTGATCAGGGACTCCGTCCCGACCTCCGCGGCCTGCGCGTTCAACGCTTTAGCGAGTTGATCCTGCCAGTAATCGTAGAGCGACCGGCCCCGCCGCGTCTTGAGCTTCGAACCCATCTCGAGCCGGTAGGGCTGGATTGCGTCGAGCGGCCGCAGGAGGCCGTAGAGGCCCGACAGGATCCGCAGGTGATTTTGCGCCCAGTCGAGTTCCTCGGGGTCGAGAGACGAGGCTTCGAGCCCCTGATAGGTATCGCCCGCAAAGGCGAAGGCGGCGGGACGCAGATCCACCGGGCCGGGCTCCGCCGAGAAGGCCTTGAAGCGGTCGTGGTTGAGTTTCGCCAGCTCGTCCGAGAGGTCCATCAGCGATTTGAGATCCCTGAGCGGAAGGTTCCGCGCCGACTTGGCCAGCCGCAGCGCGTCCGCCTCGAAATCGGGCGAGGTCGTCCCGATCCTGCGCTCCGTCCAGTCGAGCCGCTTCGCCGGCGAGATCACGATCAGCATCTGTCCGTCCTTCTTCCTGTCCCCGGACGCACGGTCTAGGACGGATCGACGCGGAGGCAAAGCGCGCCACGGCGTCGCGCGCCCCTCGCCCCCGTCGCGGCTCCGGCCTAGCTATCACGGCATGACCGATGCCTCGCTTCCCCGCCGCGCAACCTATGCGCCACACCGCCAGCTCTCCGGCCCGGCCTGCGCCCGCCCCTCGGCCCGGCGGCTCGTGATCGGCATCGCGCTCGTGGCCCTGCTGACCTTCCTCGGCGGGCAGGCGGTCCTGGTGATCATCGGGCTCACCAGCGCGGACGGTCTGGGGCCCACCCTGTCGCGCATCGCCCGCGCCGACACACCGTTCGGCCTGCTCGCCATGCTCTTCTCGATGGGCATTCTCGGCCTCGCCACATTCGGGGCCGCACGGCTGGTGCAAAAGCGCGGTCCGCTGAGCCTGATCGGCCCGCCCGGACCGGCGCTCCGCCAGTTCGGCCGGGTCTTTCTCGCCACGAGTACGCTCAGCGCCATCGGCCTCGGCCTTCTCGCGCTCTCCGGCGAGACTGTGGCACCGGGTCTGCCGCTTGCCACCTGGGCCATGCTCCTGCCGATCTCGGCGCTCGCCATCCTCGTGCAGACCGGCAGCGAGGAGATCTTCTTTCGCGGCTACCTTCAGAGCCAGCTTGCCGCCCGGTTCCGCTCGCCGCTCGTCTGGATCGTCCTGCCGTCGGTGATCTTCGCGCTCGGACACTATGCCGCCATGTACGGCTCGAATGCCTGGCTGATCGCGCTCTGGGCCGGGATTTTCGGCCTCGTCGCGGCCGACCTCACCGCCCGCAGCGGCACCCTCGGCCCGGCGATGGCGCTGCATTTCGTCAACAACGCGACCGTTCTCCTCTTCGTGTCGATGCAGGGGCAGATGTCCGGCCTGGCGCTCTACCAGTATCCCTTCTCCCCGCGGGAGGCCGAGATGGTCGCGAGTGCGTTGCCGCTCGACTTCCTCTCTCTCCTGCTCGGCTGGGGCGCGGCGCGGCTCGCACTTCGGGTGTGATTGCATTTGCCCCGCGCCCGGCATAGGTGGAGGCGCGACGCGGCAGGCTCAGGAAGACGGCATGAACTGGATCTCGAACTACGTCCGCCCGAGGATCAACTCGATCTTTTCGCGGCGCGAGGTGCCCGAGAATCTCTGGACCAAATGCGACGCCTGCGGGACGATGCTGTTCCACCGAGAGCTCGGCGACAACCTGCATGTCTGCTCGAATTGCGGGCATCACATGGGGATCACCCCGCGCAAGCGCTTCAAGGCGCTGTTCGACGGCGGCATGTTCTCCGAGATCGCCGTGCCCGAGCCGGTCCACGACCCGCTGCAGTTCCGCGACCAGAAACGCTATCCCGACCGGATGAAGGCAGCCCAGAAGGCCACCGGCGAGAAGGAAGCGATGCTCGTCGCCATGGGCGAGATCGGGCGCACGCCGATCGTCGCCGCGGCCCAGGACTTCTCGTTCATGGGCGGCTCGATGGGGATGTTCGTCGGCAACGCCATCATCAAGGCGGCCGAAGAGGCGGTGCGGCTGCGCCGTCCCCTCGTGCTCTTCTCCGCCGCCGGCGGCGCGCGGATGCAGGAGGGGATCCTGTCGCTCATGCAGATGCCGCGGACGACCGCGGCGCTGCAGATGCTCCGCGAGGAGGGCCTGCCCTATGTCGTGGTGCTGACCCATCCGACCACGGGGGGCGTGACGGCTTCCTACGCGATGCTGGGGGACGTGCAGATCGCGGAACCCGGCGCGCTCATCTGCTTCGCCGGCCCGCGGGTGATCGAGCAGACGATCCGCGAAAGACTGCCGGAGGGCTTCCAGCGCGCCGAGTACCTGCTCGAGCACGGCATGCTCGACCGCGTGACCGACCGCCGCAAGATGCGAGACGAACTGATCGTCCTCCTGCGCATGCTGATGGACATGCCTCCGGCCGTCTGGGGTGAGTTGCCCCCGCCCGAGAGCATCGTCGAGGACTGGAGCGAGCAGGACGCCGAGGCGCAGGCTCTGCCCGAACCGAAGAAGGCCAGCGCCAAGGAATGACGGGCAACACGTCCGACCACATCCTGCAGAGGATGATGGCGCTGCACCCCAAGATCATCGATCTGACGCTCGACCGCGTGTGGCGCCTGCTTGAAAAGCTCGGCCACCCCGAGCGCGAGCTTCCCCCGGTGATCCACATCGCGGGCACCAACGGCAAGGGCTCGACCCTCGCGATGACACGCGCGGGGCTCGAGGCCGCCGGCAACCGCGTCCACGCCTACACCTCGCCGCATCTCGCGCGTTTCCACGAGCGCATCCGTCTGGCGGGCGATCTCATCTCCGAGGACGCGTTGACCTCGCTCCTCGACGAGGTGCACGCAGCGAACGGGTCGGACCCGATCACCTATTTCGAGATCACCACCTGTGCCGCTCTGCTCGCGTTCTCGCGCGAGCCTGCCGACTACGTGCTGCTCGAGGTCGGCCTCGGCGGCCGGCTCGACGCGACGAACGTGATCGAGAAGCCCGCGGCGACCGTCATCACGCCCGTCGCGCTCGATCACCAGCAATATCTCGGCGAGACGTTGGCCGAGATCGCCGGCGAGAAGGCGGGCATCATCAAGCGCGGCTCGCCCTGCATCGTCGGTCCGCAGGTCGAGGACGCGATGGACGTCATCGAGGCGCGGGCCGAACGCCTCGGCGCGCCGCTTCTCGCCCGCGGCCAGCATTGGCACTCGCACACCGAACATGGGCGGCTCGTCTTCCAGGACGAGACCGGACTGCTCGACCTGCCGATGCCGGCGCTGCCCGGGTTGCACCAGATCGACAATGCCGGCGCCGCGCTTGCGGTGTTGCGCTATCTCGGCATCGGCGATGAGGCCTGCGAGGCGGCGATGACCCGCGCGGAATGGCCCGCGCGGATGCAACGTCTCCGGCGCGGACCGCTGGCCGAGACCGCGCCGGCGGCCGAGCTTTGGCTCGACGGAGGGCACAACCCGGCCGCGGGCGTCGCGATCGCCGCACATCTCGCCACCCTTCCCGAGCGCCCGACCTACCTCGTCTGCGGCATGCTCAACACCAAGGATGTCGCCGGCTTCCTCGCACCCTTCGCCGGACAGGCCGAGCGCCTGATCGCCGTGCCGGTCCCGGGCGAGGCCAACACCCTCGCTCCAGAAGAGACCGCCGGGATCGCGGCACGCGTCGGTCTTCCGGCGGAAACCGCCGCCACCGGCCTCGACGCCCTGCGCATCGTCTCCCGGGAGCGTCCGGATGCGCGCGTTCTCTTCTGCGGGTCGCTTTACCTTGCGGGAGCCATCCTGCGCGAAAACGGCTGAGAGCTGACGCCGATCAGCCGCAAGACGCTGATTAGACTCGACTTTCTGCTTCCAAATATTGAGGGCGCGGTCTTTAGCTCGCCTCTAGATCGAGTGCAACACTATATGTTGACGGATTTCCGTCACCGTGGCATATCTAGGACAACTTGAGTGAGAGCGACCCAAAGCGCGACCACTCTTGGGGGACGACGACGATCAAAAGACAAGCAGGCACGTGCTAGCCGGGCATCGCGTCCGGGACCTGGTCGTGTCGTCCTCACTTGAAGGGACGGTGACGGGACAACGATCCCATAAGCCGGCAACGACAGGCGGAACGCCGATCGGGCAGTGGACTTTGCGGAGCCTCAGGGCTCCGTTTTCTTTTTCGGGACGGCCTGCCCCCATTCGTCCGACTGCATCTCTATGAGGCGACTCGCCGTACGCTCGAACTCGAACGCCCCCGGCCCCTCGACATAGAGGTAGTCGGGCGAGGCCGCGGCCGAGACGATCAGCTGCGTTCCGGCCTCGTAAAGCGCGTCGATCAACGTCACGAAGCGTTTGGCTTCGTTAAAGTTTCCGCGCCCGAGGCTCGGCACGTTCTCAAGCACGAGGATATCCACCTCCTCGGCGATTTTGAGGTAATCCGCCGCCCCGAGCGCCTTGCCGCAGAGATCGTAGAACCGCGCCCGCGCCGCCCCGTTCGCGTAGCGCGGCAACTCCACGGTGCGCCCCTGAACCGTCAGTTCCTTCGGGGCATCGTCGCCGCCCGAGATCTGCTGCCAGATGTCCTCGATCGCCTGCCGCGCCTCGGCATCGTTGGGGGTGAAATAGGTCTCGGTCCCGGCCATCCGCCCCTGCCGGAAGTCGCGCTCGGCGGCGAGTTCCTGCACCACCATGCGCTCCTTCAGTATGTCGATGAAGGGCAGGAAAAGCTGCCGGTTGAGCCCGTCCTTGTAGAGATCGTCCGGCACCCGGTTCGAGGTCGTGACCACCACGCATCCGGCATCGAAGAGCTTCTCGAAGAGCCGCCCCACGATCATCGCGTCGGCAATGTCGGTGATCTGCATCTCATCGAACGCGAAGAGTTTCACGCTGTCCGACACCCGCTTTGCGACGGGCTTGATCGGGTCCTCGGTTCCCTTCTGCCGCTCGCGGTGCACGCCCTGCTGCACCTCCTGCATGAAGGAGTGGAAATGCACCCGCCGCGCCGGCACGTCGAGGCTCTCGACGAAGAGGTCCATCAGCATCGACTTGCCGCGGCCGACGCCGCCCCAGAGGTAGAGTCCCTTCGGCGGCGGCGGCGCCTTTCGAAAGAGCCCGCCCTTCCGCGGCGCGTCGAGCTCCGCGCGGATCCGTTCGAATTCGGGAAGCGCCGCGCGCTGCGCGGGGTCCGGCTGCAGCGATCCGTCCCTGACCCGCGCCTCGTAGAGCTCGGGCAGCGTGTCAGACATTCGGCTCTCCCTGCAGCCCCAGAATGCGGCGGAAGCCGGTCCAGTAGCCTGGCAGGCGCGGGGGCTTCTGCAGCCCCGCGAGCGCCTCCTCGGTCCAGGGCTCCATGCGCCGCCGGGCGAACCCGCGTGCCCAGTCGAGGTAATCCTCGGCATATTCCGGACGGAGGCGGCAGGCCGACCCGACGAGCCCCACCAGCGTCGCGGGCGGCGAGTACCATTCGTCCTGGATGCCCGTCACGCGCCGCTGCATCAGCGGGCCGACCATACGCATCAGCGTCTTGTCGGAGAATTGCAGCAGCACCCGCCCCATTTCCTCGCGCGTATAGTGGATGAGCGGCGGGAAGGTGTCGAAGAAGACCGCGCGTCCGTCGACAATGGCGAAGTTGCGGATCGACGGATGGAAGCCGATGCGGTCGTCCGTGCCGTCGACCGCGTGCCAGAAATCCGCGATCACCTGACCTGCAGCCTCCATCATCGCCAGCGTCTCCTGCCGGCCCGCTGTCTGCATGCGCGGCCGCATCAGGCTGTCGTCCGGCAGGGCCTCCTGCACGATCACCGGAACACGGGTGCCGTCCGCCTGCTCGATCAGGTGGAAGACGGTCTGCGGCAGAGGCACGCCCGCCGCGGCCAGCGCGGTGACATAGGCATCGTGCGCTGCGGCGAGGCGGTCGAGAGCCGTGTCGTCCTTGAGCCCGCGATAGACCTTGATGACCCGATCCGAATAGGGGCCCTGGGCCGGGCGGAACGGCGCACAGAAATAGCCGAGACGCGAGATCGTGCGGCCCCGAGCGGCCTCGTCGGCGCGGATCAGCTCGCGGAGGGGGTCGGCTTCGGTCATGCAGGCTCCTGTGTCTTGGCGGTGGGTCTAGCCGCTCGACAGAAGCTCCGCCACCTCTGCAGTCAGTGCGTCCACTTCGTCGCGGGCCGGGCTCTTGGCCCCTTCGGCCGCGCCGCGTCCCCGGCCGAGCGCCTCGGCGTAGATCACGCGGTTTGCAATCTGGGTAACGGCGATCCGGGCCATCAGTTCCGCTGCCTTTTGGGTCACCTCGGCCCCGAGCCGGGTATTCGCACGGGCGCGGTTGAGCACGATGAGCGCCTCCTTCCCCTCGCGCCGGGCAAGATCGAGCACCCCCTCGGTGGCCCAGAGATCGACGTGACTCATCGACACCGGCACCACGACGAGGTCGGCGCAGCGCAGCGCCGGACGCAGGTCGCTGTCGGCCTTCGGCGGCGTGTCGACGATGACGACGTCATGGGACGAGGCGAGCTTGCGGGTCTCGTAGGTGATGCCCCAGGCCGACGAGGTGGAGAACTCCATGTCGGGCTCCCCCTCGCCTGCCTCGAGCCGCGTCATGAACCAGCGTCCGAGGCTGCCCTGCGGATCGGTGTCGACCACCGCCACCGTGCGGCCCTGACGCAAAAAGCCCGTGGCGAGGTTCGCGGCGAGCGTGGTCTTGCCCGATCCGCCCTTCTGCTGTGCGACGGTCACGACGTATCCGGCCATGCTGAAACGACCCCTTCCCGATGCTCCTGCCCTGCGCGGCATCATGCACGGGGGGCGGCAGACTGGCCAGCCGGCGACGGAGGAAACTTTACGCAGCCTTAACCTTGCTGACCGAAGGATCGGGGCCGGGGGACCCCGTCATGCGGATCATCGCCTTGCTGGCGGCGCTACTGGCGCTTTTCGGGACAGACGCGCGTGCCGCGGCGTGGCCGCAGGAGCGCGGCGCCTGGTTCGCCTCGCTGACCACGCAGCTCAGCTGGCCACAGGATATCACGACCTGGGTCTCGACTGCGCCGACCGGGCGCTTCGATGCGCTCTACCTCGAATACGGTGCGACCGAAAAGCTGACCCTCGGCCTCGATCTCGGCCGGTCGGTGTCGGGTGGCAGCAAGACCGTCGCCTTTCTCCAATACCCGACCCTCCCCGATGCCTCGGAGCTCAAGGCCGCGGTTCAGCTCGGCATCGGCCAGATCGACGGGCGGCAGGTGGTCCGGCCGGGGCTGCTTCTCGGCCGCGGACGCGAGGGCGGCTGGATTGCGGCCGACCTGCTGATCGAGCAGCCGGTGACCGGCGATCCCTTCGACGTCAAGCTCGACCTGACCTGGGGCCTCAACCTCGCGAAGGATCGCAAACTCATCCTGCAGGTGCAGACCGGACGGGCCGCGGGCGATATGGGGTTCGTTCGGCTCGCCCCCTCCCTCGTCGTTCCGCTGCGCGGGTCCCTCTCGACGGAGATCGGCGGGACCTGGGGCCTCGCCGGCGACGGCAGCATGGGCCTGAAGCTCGGGATCTGGGCGCGATTCTGACGCGCGGAGAGCCCGTGATGCCGCATTCGCAGGTTGCGGCACCTTCGGCTTTGCCCCAGTCTCCGCCGCAAACGGATTATCGGAGGGACCGATCATGAAGACGCGCGCGGCGGTTGCGATGGAGGCGGGAAAGCCGCTGGAGATCATGGAGGTGAACCTCGAAGGTCCGAAGGCGGGCGAGGTCCTGATCGAGGTCAAGGCGACCGGCATCTGTCACACCGACGAGTTCACCCGGTCGGGCGCGGATCCCGAGGGGCTCTTCCCCTCGATCCTCGGCCACGAGGGCGCGGGCATCGTGCTCGAGGTCGGCGAGGGCGTGAAGAGCGTCGTGCCCGGCGACCACGTGATCCCGCTCTACACCCCCGAATGCCGCGAATGCGAATATTGCCTCTCGGGCAAGACCAATCTCTGCCAGGCGATCCGCGGCACGCAGGGCAAGGGCGTGATGCCCGACGGCACCTCGCGCTTCAGCCTCGACGACGGCACCGTGCTGCATCACTACATGGGCTGCTCGACCTTCGCCAATCACACGGTCCTGCCCGA
>NZ_JALZ01000035.1 GCF_000521785.1 Roseivivax halodurans JCM 10272 | reverse complement strand
GACGACCGGTTGAATCCGCCTTGGGAGCCGCGATCCGAATGATGGATGAGCCCCATCCCCTTCGTCGGCCGGCGTTCGTGGACCGCCTGTTCCAGAGCATCGAGAACGAAGCCCGCATGGGCCGAGGTGCTGACGCGCCAGCCAACGATCTTTCGGGCATACGCGTCGATGACGAAGGCGACATAGGCAAAACCCTTCCAGGTGGCCACGTAGGTGAAATCGCTGACCCAAAGAACGTTCGGTGCCGAGACCCGGAACTGCCGGTTCACCTTGTCCAATGGGCACGGCGCTTTCTTGTCCGGCACCGTGGTTCGATGCGGCTTGCCGCGGATGATGCCCTGAAGCCCCATGTCACTCATCAGCCGTGCTACGGTGCAGCGGGCGACATCGATTCCTTCTCGCGCCAGTTGTCGCCAGACCTTGCGAACGCCATAGACACGCCAGTTCTCCTCGAACACGCGCCGGATCTCGGGTCGCAGTGCTTCGTCACGCCGCGCCCGATCCGACAGCCGAGCCGGATCGGCCCGCTTGGCCAAGTGATCGTAGTAGGTGGAAGGGGCAACCGGCAGGACGTTGCAGATCGGCTCGACCCCATGCTCCCCGCGATGCATGTCGATGAACGACACCATCACTTCGACCGGCGGTCGAGCTCCGCCATCGCAAAATAAGCTGATGCTTTGCGCAGTATCTCGTTGGCTTGGCGCAGCTCGCGGTTCTCCCGCTCCAGCGCCTTCAGCTTCTCGGCCGTGTCGCTCGAGATGCCCGCTCGCGTGCCGCTATCCACCTCCGCCTTCTTCACCCACGCATTCAGCGTGTTGGCGGAACAGCCGATCTTCGCGGCGATCGAGACAATCGCTTGCCAGCGAGACTCGTGCTGGCCGCCGTTGTCGAGAACCATACGAACCGCTCGCTCGCGGACCTCAGGGGAGAACTTGTTCGTCGTCTTGCTCATGATGGCTCCAGTCTACTCAAGAGTTGGAGCCTCCGGCAAACCCGGGGCGGTTCAGACCGCCTCCCGACGGCATCTAGTGTGCCAAGGTGGATCATCGGCGACTGGATCGCATTTTACAACACCCGTCGGCCGCATCAGGCGCTCGGAATGAAGACACCCGCCGCGACGTTCGAATTAGCGGCATAACCTGAGCAGGTTCTGCTGGGTCGATACATTCGTTCGTCCTCCATCTGGCTCGAAAGTCTACTTCAGGAAGGACCACTTTTTTGGGGGCAGACCAAGCCAACCATCAAAGCTTACTCTCGCCTGGCGTTCATTATCTTGCGCAGCTGCCGCCCGGCAAAACGAAGCATGCGAGCGACCACCTTCCTAAATTTACTATTCTTTTCTATGAGGAGACGATCGTTCTCTTTGGTTATCTTCTCATTCTCGGCCTTAAGTCGTTTAATTTCTGATGCTTGCCTGCTCAATCTTCTATTCAGTTTTTGCCGCGGCGATAAAATAACTATCCCAGACACATTTTCTTGAGATTGATCTAACTCAATCAGTTTTCTTACATAGCGAGACAGCTCTGGAGTTAGCGCTTCTTCTAATTGGAAAGGTTCTTCTGGGTTTCCGGGTGTAGTTTTGTGTAATTGGGGTGAGTGTATTATACGAGGTACACCAAGGCGCCGTCCCCAGTTCTCTAAGTTCGAGTGCTTCATCATATTGTACTCGGCACCCAGAACTGAAAAGCGTAGCCTTGACCGCATTAAAGTACGCCGCAAGGCTGGCTGGTCTCTTCTTTCGAGTTTATCTCGTACTTCCATTTCCCACTTGATAAGGAAGTCCTTCATCAAGGCAGACTTCTTAATGGCAAGTACGCCGCTATTGAGAGGTGATAAGCACCGAGGAGGTTCGCCAGGCGGTGCCTCGCCGATCATTCCCTTCTCGGCGTGCGCCGCGAGAAGGTCGAAATCTTCAAGTGCGATAAATAATTCATTTATATCAGAGAGCACAAGGATATCCGCGTCCAAAAATAAAGTTCTATCGAACCGAGAACGCTGCAATGCTTCCATCTTTGGTCGAAAGAAACTATCGGATAGTATATGCACTGTATCGAAGACGTGATCTCTCTGGCTCGCGTCGTCGGTAAACCAATCGATCGCTACATCAGGCATACATAGCCTAAGCGTTCTTGCAGCACGGCGAGCCAAGATATTATAGTCAGCGCCTGTGGTTGCGAAAATTACCCCAGTCGAAGCGGATGTCATATTCGGACCAATCGCGTCATTCATTTCTTCCTCGTTTTAGTCGCTACGTCTACTTTAGATTCTTTGGACTTCATGAATTGCTATGAACACTCGATCAGTCTCTATGTGGTCGCGCTTGCTCAAATGACCGGCGCTTTCTAGGCGCTCGCTTGAAGAATGTGCGCGGTTTGAGATCGGTATCTGGGCTGACTGTTTCGGTAAAAGCGCGTGTCGCATAGTTTTTGAATGGTGCTTTCAACAGGCCACAACGCCAGATCATTTCGCTTCAGATATTGATTAAGTCCCGGTGGTATTGCCGCAACAGCAGGAGTCCGGTAGCGAGCGCGACCGCTGAAATCGTGAAAACGTAAAGGTACGACACGTATGAACCGTCATATGTGGCATAGACGCCCGAACGCATTTGGCCGACCACGTGAATAAGTGGATTCCACCATAACCAATCACGATAGGGCAGGGGCACCATGTCAAACACAAAGAATATACATGAAGCAAGAAATAGCGGGCGGTTCAAGATCGCCCAAGCCTTTTCCCACAAGGGGTAAAGCGTAAGCAGATATGAGTTCAGTGTTCCAACCCCCAGACCGAGTGAAAATGACATCAGGTAGGCGAGAACCATGGCCGGGATATCGACGATGACGTCGAGATCATAGAGAATGATGATTGCCGAGAATAGAATGAAACCGATGAGAAGCTGCGTCATCGCCGTGAGAATTACACGCGCGAGGATTGCGTCCATGAAGGTTACGCCGGGATAGGCCAGTAGCGCCTTTGAGAACCGCTGGGCTTGAGCCGTCTTCCCATGCATATCCATGTAGGCAGTGAATGGCAGGACGCCCGAGGCGAAGAACAACGCAAAACTCGTGCCGATCCCGGGCGATCTGAAGCCGAGCGAGAAGATGACGGTCATGACCATGATGCCAGCGACGGGCTCAAGGATGGCCCAAAGGTATCCGAAGGCGGTCCTCCCGTGCGTCGCTGACATCTCGCGCAGCATGAGTGCCACGATCACCCGGAAGGTGGCGAACCTGCGCGAGGGAGGGCGTGCGGGTGTGTTAGGCAGGAAAGACAGGGGCACATCGCTCATGCCTAGTCTCTGGCATAGAGTGGTTGGCTTTGCTAGGAGCGAAGCCAAGTTGTGTCGGCGAGCCGGCACGAGAGCAAGGATATAGCTCAGTTGAAACAAGCAGACCAGGCCCGTCGCTCGGCATCACCGGACGAGGGTAATCAAGGAAGCGTTCCGGGTTCTCTGAAAGAACGGGTAACCCCGATGAAACCCGGTTCCCGGGGGAGCACCGGGGCTCCGCAAAAGGCTGTATCACCCGGCCATCAAGAGGTAGAAAAGCATGTGCCCCAGCCGGCGCATGGAGCGAGCATCCAGCGTCGCCATGTCGCGATTGCCTTCACGTTCCTGGTCTGGGTTGTGGCTCCGATCCTCGTGGCTGGGTTCTACCTTTTTGCAATTGCGCACGATCAGTATGCGAGCCGCGTCGGCTTTTCGGTCCGCACGGAGGAGGTCGGATCCGCGATCGAGCTTCTGGGTGGACTGACGGAACTGTCGGGATCGTCTTCTTCGGATACCGATATTCTGTACGAATACATCCGCAGCCAGCAAATGGTGCGTGCAGTGTCGGAGAATGTTGATCTCAGGGAGATCTACGCCATTGAGGGAGATCCGTTCTTCTCACTCGGCGAGGATGCACGGATCGAGGCGCTGTGGGACTACTGGCAGCGTATGGTCAAAGTTTTTTACGATCGTGGGAGCGGATTGATCGAAGTGCGCGTGCTGGCTTTCGATCCTCAGGACGCTCAGACCGTGGCGGAGGCAATCTACGACCGGTCGAGCGAAATGATTAACGAGCTTTCGACCATCGCCCGAGCTGACGCAATGCGCTACGCCGAGGAGGAGCTCGCACGCTCCGAAGCGCGGCTGCGGGACGCCCGACAAGCGACAACTGCCTTCCGCAATCAGACGGGCATCATCGACCCCGAGGCCGATATCCAAGGTCAGATGGGGGTGGTGAACGCGCTTCAGCAGCAGCTAGCCGGTGCGCTTGTAGAGCGTGGCTCGATCCTAGAAAGCAACCCCTCGGATCCGCGACTCGCTGACATCGAGCGCCGTATCCGATCGATCCGCAGCCAGATCGAAGCTGAGCGCTCGCAGGTGCGGGAAGAAGACGGTGAGGGCACCCGCGCTTACTCGCAGTTGATCGAGGAATTCGAAGTTCTGCGCGCAGACCAAGAATTTGCCGAGAAGTCCTACCTCTCGGCGCGCGCCGCCCGAGATAGCGCGCTGGCGGAGGCCCAGAGGCAGTCGCGCTATCTTGCAAGCTACGTACAGCCAACTCTAGCCGAAACCGCCGAGTTCCCCCAGCGCTACACGCTGCTCGGCATGGTGGCGGGGTTTCTCTTCATCACCTGGGCGATCGGCGTGATGGTCTATTATTCGCTGCGCGACAGGCGCTGATCCAGCTGCGCGGGAGAAATCGCAGATGATCGAGCTTCGCGATCTGTGCAAGACCTTCGTCATGGACGGCCGGCGGAAGACAGTCCTCGATCACGTCAACGCGGTCTTCCCGCCGCGCAAGTGCATTGCGATCCTCGGGCGCAACGGGGCGGGCAAATCCACGCTGCTGCGTATGATCTCCGGGGCGATGGATCCTGACTCGGGCGAGATCATCTCAAGCGGGACCATCTCTTGGCCGGTCGGTTACGCCGGAAGTTTCCATGGCGAGATGTCCGGACTACAGAATACTCGTTTTATTGCGCGTGTTTACGGAGTGGATACAGATGATCTGGCACACTTCGTTGCCGATTTCGCCGAGCTTGGTGATCATTTCTACCTGCCGGTGCGGACGTATTCCTCGGGCATGAAATCACGTCTTGCCTTCGGCGTTTCGATGGGGATCAGATTTGACACCTATCTCGTCGACGAGGTTACCGCTGTGGGCGATGCGGCCTTCTCGAAAAAATCCGACGCGCTTTTCCGCGAGCGGATGAAAACCTCGGGTGCCGTCATGGTTACCCACTCGATGGGAAAGGTGAAAAAGCTCGCTGACATGGCTTGTATCCTCGAAAATGGGGAGCTCACGCTCCACGAGGATGTGCCGCACGCAGTCAAGCTTCATCAACGCATGATGAAGGCGCAGCGGGAATACGACGAAGGCTGACGATCGCGTCTCTTGCAGCCGGTTCCAGCGATGGGCGGGTGCATGACTATGAGATCGGCTTGTTGAGGGGCGTCTACCGTGGGTCGGAGACCCAATCCTCCCGCTCGTGTCGAACCCGGACCACGAAGATCGATCCGTTTGGGCGGGGCTGTGATGCTCGGCCCCGTAGAGCCAGATCTCGATCAGGTCCTCTTCAGCCGCGCGACTTAGTCGCCATGGCACTCTTCGGGCAATCCAGCTCTGCGACGCGCTTCGGCTATGATCTCGGCCATGGTCCGGCTGCCGTCTCCGCTTTCCAGACCTTCCTCGACGAGGCGCTGCATCCGCGCAATGGCGTCTGAGCGGACCTGATCCCGGATAAGAACTCCGAGAAAAACCGGCCAGAGCCCTGAAGATCCTCGTAAATCAGGCAGCGGGGCTCCCCAAGGCCTCGGCGAACATTTCCGCAGTCAGGTTGTATTGAAGCACTCGCCTGGCGAGCCAATCGCGATGAGACGTGAAATCCAGCGGCTCACGGGCGGAAGCCACCCTCTACTGGTAAAACGAGCGGACGAAGTCGTCTGGCCGGCGAAAGACCAGGATGGGGATGACCTCGAAGTTTGAGAGAGTCACTGCGAGACGCGCCAGATAACCCTCGCGCCGGGGGTGCCAGGGGCCCTGCTCGGCCGTGAGTTGCCGGCAGAGGGCTTCGGAACTCACGAAGACCTCCAGATCTTCCTTGAGCGCTTCTCCCAGCCAAAGATGTGGCATGGCCTTGGCGTAAGCCAGCGGAAGGCGGTTCTTCTGGGTATCGGAGAGGCCGTGGGCGAAGGCGTGATACGCCACAACCGGCTCTTGTGTCAAAGGCGTCAGATCCGGATAGAGAAGGCTCCGCTCCCTGAATGTCTCGCGATGGTTGGCGGCAAAGGCTTGCAGGGCTGTCGTGCCTGTCTTGTGCAGTCCCGCATGCAGATAAAGTCTGGGGTGAAGGCCTCCCTTTCGAGCGCTACTTGCACCGCGATCTTTTGTCGGGCCAAGGGTAGGCTCGTACCCGTCAGGCTCCAGTATCTTTTGCCTGAAGACTTCTGCCGGCGTCTTCCAGTTGGGCATTTCCTGGGTGACGCGTTGAGGTGGTCACAGAAAATCTTTACTAATTCATGATTTGAGACCACCGCGGGATCGAGCTTACGGGGAAGCCAACTGCGAGCACAACTGTCAACGGCGGAGCAATTTCCGGCCAACCTGGAGTACTCCCCTGAGGCTGGACATGGAGACGTCAGGTTTTCCCCCTCCGGGCGTTCAGAGTAAGAAAGCCAATGCCGGAACGAAACAGCTTGACGATGCTTGCATCGCCCGGCCGATCCGTGCTTGGTCGCAGGACTGGCTGCCTGTGATGGCCCTTGTTTTTCATGAGATGTTGACTTCTTGGCGTATCCTGATTTCTCGAGACGCAACACGATCGTGCTGAGCGTTACGGCCATGCTTGCCGGGATCGTTGCTGTTCTGACCCTTGTACCGCTATCGCCATCGGAGGGTGTTCCGGGGAATGACAAGCTCCATCATGTTGCCGCTTTCGCAGCACTTGTCCTGCCCGCAGCCACGTTTGCGCCTCGGCTGCTCTGGGGCATACTCCCTGTGACAGTGGTTTATGGTGTTGTGATCGAGGTGGTTCAGCCCTGGACTGGACGGCAAGGAGAGCTGGCCGACATTCTGGCCGACGGGGCCGGATTGCTCGCTGGCCTGCTTCTCGGGCGCTTTTGGGCGCATGTTTGGCGCCGTGTGTCTTGCGACACGTGTCAGAGGACGCGGCAAGGCTCCGTCTGAGGGATTGCTACCATTAACGCCGCGTGAGTGTCCCCCATTCCCTGCCGTCCAGCCCAATGAAACACACCCCTCTACCCCCTTTCGATGCGTGCTGCCGGTCGCCGTCAAAGCGAGAGGTCGTCCGTCAGCAGGATCAATTCCATTGCATCGAACTCGATTGTGGCGATCTCGTCGGGGCGTGTCTTCTGGTTGAGGAACCCGCCAAGCGTGAGCGTGTGCTGACCGGCTGACAGGAGCCCGAGATCGATCTGCGTCTCGATGAAGCCGGTATTTTCACCCACATCGTCGTCGTCGCCCGCCGCAAGCACATCGACCACGTATTCGAAACCGTCCACGCTGACGAGCACCTCACCGATCTCCCCGATGTCGAGGGAGGAGGCCATTTCGATGCGGTAGGTGAGATCGAGCAGACCGGTCTGTCCGGCGTCGCTTTCGAAGGTTGTCGACCAGCCGGCGGACATGTCGGTGATGGTCTGGCGATCCCCGCCACCGAGCTCGACCCGCAACACCCCATCTGTGGCTTCACCGGTTGCGTAGCCGGGCTGAGAGGTGCCGCGGAACGTATCGTCGGCATAGACGAACTCATCGGCGCCGGTCTCAAAATCGGACGCCGGCGGCGGCGCGGATTGGGTGAAGAGTGCCAGATCCGGGCCGGTCACGACGGTGGTGGCGCCGAAGACGTCCATGGCCACGATCTCGGACACTGCGGTCCCATCCGCGAGACCGGTCAGGTCGAGCGTGACCATCCCATCGGCGCTGACAGACGCCGTGCGGATCTCGGTGCCGTCCGAGACCCGGACCTCTGCCGTTGCATCGGCGTCGAGGCCGCTGATTGTGAAGCTGACGGATCCGATTTCGCTTGCATCGATGCTCTGGTCGGGCGCGGCGAGGGTCAGATCGCCATCGTCATCGGCGGTGGCGGGCACCAGGGTGAGGCCCGGCCCGCTGACCTCGGCCACGTTGCCATCGTTGTCGGTCGCCATAACCGAAACCGCAGCGGCGCCGAGAGACAGGCCCGAGAGGTCGAGCGTGACCGTGCCGTCCTGCGAGAGAGCCCCAGTGACCTCGGTGACACCGTCGGAGACGGTGACGAGTGCATCGGCATCGGCGTCGATACCGGAGACGATGAAATCCACCGCGCCGGTCTCGTTGGCGTCGAGGAACACATCCGCGGTGGTGACGGCGAGATTACCGTCGTCATCCGCCCCGGAGACGGTGGAGAGCGTGAACCCGAGCGAGTCGAATTCGATCGTGGCGATCTCGTCGGGTCGGGTCTTCTGGTTGAGATAGCCCCCGAGGGTCAACGTGTGCAGACCCGCGCCGAGGACGCCGAGATCGAGCGAGGCCTGCAGGAAGCCGGTATCCTCACCCACATTGTCGTCGTCGCCCGCCGCAAGCACGTCGACCACGTATTCGAACCCGTCCACGCTGACGAGCACCTCACCGACCTCTCCGATGTCGAGGGAGGAGGCCGTGGTAATGCGATAGACAAAATCGATCACCGCGCTCTGTCCGGCCACGGTCGAGAAGGATGTCGTCCAACCGGCCGACATGTCGGTGATGGTCTGGCGGTCCCCGCCACCGAGCTCGACCCGCAACACCCCATCTGTGGCTTCACCGGTTGCGTAGCCGGGCTGAGAGGTGCCGCGGAAGGTATCGTCGGCATAGACGAACCCTTGCGGACCGTCGTCGAAATCAAAATCCGGAGCCGGGGGCGCCGCGGTTGTGATCTCGAGATCCGGGCCGGTCACGACGGTGGTGGCGCCGAAGACGTCCGTGGCCACGATCTCGGACACTGCGGTCCCGTCCGCGAGACCGGACAGGTCGAGCGTGACCGTCCCATCGGCGCTGACAGAAGCGGTGCGGGTTTCGGTGCCGTCCGAGACCCGGATCTCGGCGGTGGCGTCGGCGTCGAGGCCGCTGATTGTGAAGCTGACGGATCCGATCTCGCCCGCATCGATGCTCTGGTCAGGCGCGACTAGGGTCAGATCGCCATCGTCATCGGCGGTGGCGGGCACCAGGGTGAGGCCCGGCCCACTGACCTCGGCCACGTTGCCGTCGCTATCGGTCGCCATAACCGAAACCGCAGCGGCGCCAAGCGACAGGCCCGAGAGGTCGAGCGTGACCGTGCCGTCCTGCGAAAGGGCCCCAGTGACCTCGGTCACACCGTCGGAGATGGTGACGATTGCAGCGGCATCGGCGTCGATACCGGAGACGATGAAATCCACCGCGCCGGTCTCGTTGGCGTCGAGGAACACATCTGCGGTGGTGACGGAGAGATTGCCGTCGTCGTCGCCGGTATTGGCAGAGGACAGGGACAGGTCGATATTACCGAATTCGATCGTGGCGATCTCGTCGGGTCGGGTCTTCTGGTTGAGATAGCCCCCGAAGGTCAACGTGTGCAGACCCGCGCCGAGGACGCCGAGATCGAGCGAGGCCTGCAGGACGCCGGTATCCTCACCCACATCGTCGTCGTCGCCCGCGGCGAGAACGTCGATGACGTATTCCTGCCCGTCGACGGAGACCAGAACCTCTCCGGTCTCGCCGATGTCGAGCGAGGCGGCCATGGCAATGCGATAATCGAAGGCCAATGTGGCGCGCTGCCCGGCCACGGTCTCGAAGGTCGTCGACCAGCCGGCCGACATATCGGTGATGGTCTGGCGATCCCCGCCACCGAGCTCGACACGCAGGAGATCTCCGTCGATCTCGCCTTCGGCGTAGGTGGGCTCGCTGGTGTTGCGGAAGGTGTCGTCCGCGTAGCTGAACTCGAGCGAGACCGGGGGCGTCTTGCGCACCGTCAAAGGCGTGCTCGCCACGCTTGTTTGCCCGCCCACCACCTGCACGGCCACGAACTGGTTGAGCCCACCTTCCGGTGTCCCGCCAGTGCCTTGTGTGGTGAGAAGCGTCGCCGGGATTTCGAGCGTCCCGTCGATGCCGATTGTGCCCTCAAACAGCGCCTTACCCGCCATTGCTTCGTTTGCGTAGAACGGCTGTTCGGTGGCCGTCACGTCGAAGGCCGGCGCGCCGGTCGCAATGAAGAGGCGGCTGTCCATCTGCAGGAGCTTGATTGTCGCGCCGGGTGTCCCGGTCACGAGGACAGTGATATTGTCACCGGACACGCTGGTCTGGAGGCCGGGCAGCGAGGGCACGAGGTCTCCGCTGCCGTCGATCAGGCTGAGGGTCGGGGCCGCAATGGCATCGGTGGTGGTGACCGTCCCCAGAGCGCCGCCGAGCGATCCGCCGCCGCCCCCGACAAGGCTTTCGTCGAAGAGGCTGCCGACCGAGGTTTGCGTGGTTGTCCCGTTGTCGAAGGTCACGGTGATCGTGGCGCCGATCAGCTCGTAGCCAGACACGGCACCCGCTGCTCCGGCGCCTGTCACGCCCTGGATGCTGTTGGGGTCGACATCGGTTGTGAAGCTGAACGACTTGCCCTGTCCAAAATCGGTGAACGACATGCTCAGCACGTCAAAGCCACCGTTGCGGGGTTGCGAGAACGGGTCCGCGGCCGGATTGGCGGGCAATACGAGGCCAACCGAGTCTGCGCCGCTGTTTGGCGTGAAGGGGGAGGCGGTGGCGTCCCCGCCGGACCCCGTCGGATCGAACACCATATCGGGAAGAATGCCGGTCGACAGGTCGATGCTGACCGAAGTGATCTTGATATCCGCGTCCGTGCTGGTGTTGGTCAGCGTGAAGCTGCCGTTGCTGAAGGTCGACGCATCCAGGCCTGCACCTGGAGTGACGACGAGCTGTAGCGCACCGCCCGACAGGGCAGGGGCCTCGTTCTCGACGATGTCGAGGCTGGCGGAGGGCGTTGCGATATCGATGTTATCGTCACCCTCCGTCACACCGGTGAGTGTGATCTCCACCGTCTCGTCGCCCTCGAACACATCGTCGTCGAGGACATCGATATCGATCTGGACCGAACTTTGGCCGGCCGCGATGGTGACGGTGCCGGTCAGAGCGGTGTAGTCGGTGCCGTTCGTGGCCGAGCCGGAGATCGCGTAGGTGAAGGTTGTATCAACCGCGACCGCGTCCTCCAGGGAGACGAGGAATTGACCGTCCGTGCCGGGTTCGGCGCCGTCCACGATTGCAGATATCGTGGCTGCGTTGCGACCGCCCGCGGAGGCCTCGACCGTGACGCTGGCGTCGTCGTCTTCGCCTGCAACGCCGTTATCGGGCGTCGAGTCGGGGTCGGCTTGATCGGCAGCAACGATCTCGGCACGGTTCGCATAATCGGGTGTGACGGGTGTGGTGTCGTTCAGACGGATGATCTCGATGCCCTGGACGGCGGTGTTCTCGACGCCGGTATGCAGGAATGTCAGATCGATCGTGCCGTCGCTGACGGTCTCGAAGCTGAGCATGGCGCCGGTGTCGAACGCACCGGCAAGCGCGAAGCGGTCGATATCGTCGAAGACCGCCGGGATGACACCATCGACGCTGACGTCGAAGACACGGTCGCCCGTGGGATCGCCGCTGCCGTCGGCATCGGGGATCCCCGTGAAGATTTCGGCGAGGTAGAGATTGATGCGCACGGCCTCGCCGGCTTCGACATCGAAAGCCCAGGCCATTTCGCCCGCCGCATCGCTGGAATTGTCCCAACGTTCGATGCCAAGGACTTCGGCGGTGACCCCGGTGCCCGCAAGGCCGGAGATGTCGATACCCGGCTTGGCAGAGCCGTTCTCCGGGAAGTCGTTGTTTGATCCTGCATTGACGAGATAGGGGGAATTTGCGCCCTGCGTGTCGGCGCTCCAGGCCGGACCGCCATCGCTCGCGGCCACTTCCGCCCCGCCGGCATTGACCCGGTAGAGGACGGTCTCGGCCTCGGGGGTGACAGGGCCGTTCACGGTTGCGGTGATCTCGAGCGTGGCGGTGCCGTCCCGGTCCACATCGCCGATCGTCCAGAGGCCTGTGGCCGGGTCGTAGGCGCCCGCGCCGCTGTCGGAGACATAGCTGAACCCGTCCGGCAGCACATCCCGCACGGCAACACCTGTCGCGGCGACCCCGGCGACATGCGCCAATTCGAGCGTGAAGGTGATCGTGTCTCCGATCGCGGGTGTGGAATCCGAGACGGATTTGGACAATTCGAGATCGGCAGTCGTGACCGGCGTCACGCCGACAGTCACATCGTCGTCCTCGTCGGTCGAGCCATTGCCGGGTGTCGAATCCGGGTCGGGAATATCCGATGCCACGATCTCGGCGTAGCTGTCGTAATCGCCCGTCACGACGGTCTCGACGCTGGAGATCTGGATCGCGCCGATATTCGGATTGTTGGCCGCGCCTTGCAGGAAGTCGATATTGAGCTCGCCGTCCTCGACAACCACACGGAAGCTCTCGACGCCGGTATCATTGCCGTAGGCGGCAAAGGGGTCGAAATCGTCGAGGACCAGGCTGCCTTCGATCTCGACATCGAAGATCCGAGCGCCCTCACTGTCGAAGAACAGCTCGTCGAAGAACAGCTCGACCTCGTAGGTGCCATTGTCGAGCTCAAAAGCGTAGGCGAGGCCGTCGGGCTCTGCGAGCGCGCTGTAGCGTTCGGTGGTGAAGAGATCGTCAGGCGCGCCGGTGGCGTTTGTACCGGGGCCGCTCGGCGCGTTGGAGCCGTAGGTCACGTCATCGTCGGCCACGCCGCGATCGACGAGATAGGGGGAGGGTGTGCCGAGCGCGGCCGAACCGTTTGCGGAGACAGCCGATTGGTCGGCCGACCAGGCCGGGCCGCCATCGCTCGCTGCGACCTCCGCGCCGCCCGCATTCACGCGGATGAGGAGCGTGACCACGTCATCGGTCGGCAGCGCCTCGACGGTGACTTCGATGTCGAGTGTGGCGCTCGAACCTGCGCCCACGGCGCCAATCGTCCACAGCCCGGTCTGGCTGTCGAAACTCCCGTCTCCGCTGGCGGAGAGGAACGTGTAACCTGCTGGCAGAAGGTTCTCGACGGCCACGCCGGTCGCGTCTGAGCCTCCTGCGTTGTCGACCGTCAGGGTGAAGGTGACGGTATCGCCGATGATTGGGGCCGGATCGGAGACGGTCTTGTCGAGTGACAGATCGGCCTCGATCACCTCCTGGTAGGTCAGGTGGATCGGCGCGGTGACGGGGCCCGCGGGCAGGTTGCCATTTGCCGGATCGATGGCGCTGACGACGAGGCCGAGGGGCAGCTGCCCCTCCACGTCATTGTTCCATCCGCCACCGCCGAGGGGACCGCCGTTGACCACGGCGTCGAAGTTGAAGAGCGACGTGATGTCCTGCGGGCCACCCGCGAGCAGCACGTCGACCGATTGGAAGTCCACGGCGTTGTTGGCCGGAAAGTCCGAGCTGGCGAGCGCGACGAGTTGAGCGTCGAGCTGGTCGTGATACTCGCCGGGCGCGGCGGTATCGGGGAAAAGGTTTTCGCCGGGCTGGATGAAGCCCATGGTCAGCACCACACGTACCGTTGTGCCGGCTGGACCATCGACGATGACCTGTGGGCCGCCACCCGAATAGCTGCCGCTCTCGCCGGGGGTGAGGCCATTGACCGACAGGGAGACTTCGGTGCCGGGGCTGTCCTGCGAGGCGATGCCCTGCGAGCCGCCCTGATAGGCGGTGCCGGTGGGATCGGTCTGACCCTGCAGCTGGCCCGTGGCGGTGGTGCCATCGGTGAAGGTGATGGTGAAGGTCGAACCGATGAGCTCGGCGCCGCTGATGCCGCCAATGTCCCAAGCGGGATCGGCACCGGGATCGAGGATCGATTTCTGGGCCCCGGCGATGGAGTTGGGGTCCATGTCGACCGCGAAGGCGACGCTTTCGCCCGGATTGAAGCCGCCATTGGTGTTGGGATTGAAGTCGAGCTGCACGCCTTCGTATCCGAGCACGCCGCCGGCGCCGAGATAATATCCGCCGGAGGGTTCGGTCACGCCGGTTCCGCTGCCGCCGGAAATGGTCATCGCTTTTGAGGTTGTGTCTCCCGCAACGCCGAAGGGGTCGAAGACGCTGTCGGGATAGAGGGCTCCGGACACGTCGATCGTAACCGATGCGATGTCCTTGGTCCCGGTGTTGGTCAGGACAAAAGATCCGTTGCCGAAATTCGAGATCTGGATGTTGTCGATCTGGCCGGGCGCATTGTTGATCGCCAGAATGGCTTCACCGCCGCTTGGCGCCGCACTCCCGGCGGCGAGGATCTCGATACCGCGGATCGCGGGGTTGTTGACGGCCCCGTGCAGGAAGTCGAGATCGAGTGTGCCGTCGGTGATGGACGTCGTGTAGGACAGAACAAAGGCGGCATTGCCGTAGCTGTCGAACGGCGTGATGTCGTCAAACACCGTTGGCACGACACCTTCGACGGCGACGTCGAAGACGCGCTCGCCGGGCGCGCTTTGCGCAGTGGAGCCCTCGACCATGTAGAGATTGATTGTGTACTGGCCTGCCGCGAGTCCGGAGAATTCGTACTGCATTTCGGCATCGGCGGGCGGGTCCCAGCGCTCGGTGTCGAAGATTGCCGCCGGCGCGCCGTTGACGTCGGAGGGATCGACAGTGAAAGCCGCGGTGCTGGTGAAGACGTTTGGTCCGCCTGCCACAAGGAACGGCGTCGGCGCATTTGCCGTGTCGGCCGACCAGGACGGACCACCATCCGTGCTGGCGACTTCCTCGCCGCCGGAGTTGATGCGGAACAGAACCTGTCCCGGAGCCGCGTCGTCATCGGCGATAGTGATAGTGGCCGAACCAGTGCCAATCGACACGTTTGGGCTGACCCCTGTGATCGAGAAGGTGAAGGTCTCGTCTCCCTCGACATCGGTGTCGGAGAGGAGCGTCACGGGGATCTGGACGTCGGAGGAGCCCCCCGCGATATCGACCGTGCCGCTGTAGATGCCGGTTGTGGGATCGAAGTTGGCATCGGGCACCGTGTAGTCGAGTGCCGCGGTCGCGCTGCCGGGGATGATCTCGTAGGCGACGGTGACTGTCTCGTCGAGGGGCACCGTCTGATTGGTCAGCAGCGAGATCTGCGCCTGACCATCGCTTTCGGACACGTTGACCGGTCCGTTCACGACGGAGACGCTTAGCGGTGCGGACCCGAGCTGGATGATCTCGATCGCGTTGATGAGCGGATTCTCGGTTCCGTGCAGGAACGTGATGTCGAGCGCGCCGTCCGTCACTGTGACGATGTTCGAGATCATCGCGCCGGTCAGATGGCCAAAATCGGCCGAAAGATCGATGTCATCGAGATTGGCCAGGACCTCTCCCTCGATGGCGATGTCGTAGACCCGTTCGCCGGGTGCGGACGTTCCGGTGAAGCCATTCCCGAGGAAGAGGCGCACCTCGTAGAGACCGGCCAGGGGCGTGTCGAAGGACCACGCCATTTCAGTGCCGTCAGCGTCGTCCCAACGCTCCGTATCGAAGACGGCGCCTGGCGTCGTGGCCGGAACGCTGGCGCCCGGCTCGACCTGTGGGAAGCCGGTCGTCGAGTTGCTGCCGGCATCGGAGAGATAGGGGTTCGGCGTGGTGGCCGTATCCGCCGCCCAATCGGGCCCCCCGTCGATCGCCGCGACCTGCTCGCCGCCCGCATTGACCCGGTAGAGCACCTGTGCGGTGTCGTCTCCGGTCGCGGTGACGCGGATGTCATCGAACACCGCCTGGAACGTATCGGCCGGGTCTTGGCCCGTATTCGATGAGAACAATCCGAGGGCGAGGCCCGTGGTCTGGCCCTGAACCGAATAATCCCCCTTGATGACGTCGAGCACGGTTGTGCCCGCGATGGAGAGAGCGCTGCCGTCGACGGTTGTGGTCCCGCCACCGGCGGTCTCGTAGGTGATCGAGGGGGTGGCCGTTTCGGCGACCGTATCGATCGTAAGTGACAGAAAGATCTTAGCCGCGTCGATCTCGGCGACGTCGAACAGGTCGTCGGCCTGCAGGAATTGCTGGTTTGATGCAGGCGCGGCATTCCCGTCCTCGAGGACCATCTGGACCTCGCCGCTGGGGTGCTGAAGGGCCACGATCTTGAGGTAGTTGCTCTGGTCGCCGGTGCCGAGATAGCCACCGATCTGCTGGAACGGGCCGACAAACGCCTCACCGGGATTGAACATCGACCAGGTGACAGTGAAGGTCTCGACGGTTGGCGCGATCGTCGCGCCAGTATGGAAAAGGTACTCACCGGAATCGCTGTCGGTGAAGGGGTCGCCGTTGGACACGAACTCGACCACCGTGGCCCCGCCACCGGCGGCCGTGTTGAACTTCACGTTGTCGAGCTTCACATCCTGGTTCGGGAGATCGGAGGGCGCTTGGAGCGCCTGTTCGAAATCGGTCGTCCCGTCGATCATGACGCCCGTCAGGCCGCCGCCAAAACCATCCGGTCCGGGGAAGTCATTGCCGGCGCCGGAGGCGGCGAAGCTCCAGAAGAGTTCCTGATTGGGCAGGACGAGCGCTGAGCCGCCATTTGTGGCATCGCGCTGGAAGGGATCGATCTCGTTGAAGAGCCCGTCATTGTCGAAATCGGGATCGTCGGGGAGGACGAGGTCACTTGGCGCGAACACGCTGATCTCGCTGGAGCCGATCTCGGCGACCCAGATCGTGCCGTTGGGGCCGATGGTGACGTCGAGCGGATTGCCGAGGCCGGTCAGGCCGAAGCTGCCGAGTTGGAGGACGCCGTTTGAGGACAGAACGTTGCCGTCGTCATCAATGATGGGGGCCATGCCGGTATTGTCACCATTGGGGTTGAGCAGCGTGATGTTGTCGTTGAACTGCGTGACAAGCAGCATGCCGTCGAGGACGCCGCCGAAGGCCTGTCCCCCGCTGTCGTATTCGGCGACGCCGTTGCTGGAGGAGCCGACGGTCGCCAGGGCATTGGTGTCGGGGCCGTCACGGTTCACGGGTGTGCCGCTTTCGATCAGGCGCGCGGCGCGTTCGCTCTCGCTGAGATCGGCCAGCGACTGGCCGGGGCCGGCGGCGAAACGTGAGGGGTCGATCAGATATCCGTCTTCGATGGCGACCCCATCCGGCACAAGCGCCGAAATATCGGACACGGTATTTGTTCCGACGCTGCCGTCGGGGGTGCCGTTGTTGTTGTAGACGGTCCAGGCCTGGTCTTGGTTTGCTCGTGTGGGGTTGGCGTGACCGTAATAGCCGCCCTCGACGATATGGAAGAGAGGTTCGGGATCACCCTGGCCGCCATTGTTTGGTGTATTGAGCGCCTCGCCGGTCGTGTCGGTGTTGGGATAGCCGCCGAGATTGCCGTTCGAGCCGTTATCGACGGTGTAGAGGTCTCCGTCCGACGCGACGACGATGTCATACTGGTTGCGAAATCCGTCCGCGTAGATCCGAAGGGGGGCGTCTGACGGCAGGATGGCCTGATTGAGCCCGTCATTGCCGCCCCATGGCCCGGCTTCGTCCATTCCCGACGCGTCCTCACCGCCGCCGCCATCGGTATTGGTGATGTTCGGATCATCAAGTGTGGGCAGGTCGTAGACGTAGTCTCGGGCAATCCCACCTTGTCCGCCGGCGGGATCGGTCTGGACCGAGCGCTGCTCGATATCGGCCAGATCGAGCTCCAGCAACGCGCCCGAGAGCGCGTATTCCGCGGTATAGGAGAAGAAGGAGGAGGGTGCGCCGTTGTTGGTGTTGCCGCCGTTCTGAATGTAGAGCTTGGTCCCGTCCGGGCTCAGCGCCAAGCCGTTCGTCGAGTGGTTCTCCTCGGACCGGGGCAGGCCGCGGACGATATCGACGGTATCCCAGCTGTCACCGTTCTGGGTGACCTTTGTGATGACACCGGAATTGGTGTCGAGATTGACTTCGCCATTGCTCGAGATCCGCGGATCGCTGGAGGAAATGTAGAGAACCACATTTCCCTGATCGTCTTCTGTCACGACAAGACCGGTGACCTGCCGGTTGCTCTGGCCGGACAGCGATCCGTCATCGTTGTGGTTCTGGATATTCTTGACAACTTCGTTGCCGGCTCCATCGACGAGCAGCTCGTGGTCTGTCGCAATATATACGCCGTTCTCGATGGTCAGCGTGAAGGCGTTGATTGATCCGTTTTGCTCGGAGACGTAAAGACGTCCGTCCGGTCCAAATTGCAGCGAGGTTGGGTTGCTGAGAACGTTGGGACCGCCATTTGTACCTGCGAATGTCCCGATATTATTGAAATTGATAGCCATGCCACATCCTCATTTTCCCGCTGACGGGTTCAAAAGACCAAGACTATGGTGGGTCCGTATCGCAGATTGATGGGAGCGGCGCCCATGCAGAATGAGCCCGGTTTCAAATCCAATCTATTATGCAACCTTCAGGGATATGACGTTGCGGTCGATACAACCCGAAGGACGGTCCCCCCTAACTTTCTCCAATTAATCAGCGGGTAAGGCCCGCCGTTCTCTCTAATTCACCTTACAAAAGATACGATGCGCGCCCGCATCGTCTCAAATTTACCGACACCTTCCAAAGGGAGCAGATTTGTTTACCCTTGGTCAAGCCTTATCGACACAAGAGGAGATGTTTTGGCGCGCAGCGCGGAGGCCGCCTGGTGGCGCTCAGGCTCGGAAGCATAAAATACTATAAAATTGTAACCGTGTGGCTGAGGAAGGGTTCTTCCTCTTCGAAAATCCCACATTGGCACATCTGATGCCGGCGAGGGGCGGTTACGCCGTCACCAGGGCCCCGGGCGGATCAGAACGCCGATGGTAATGCGGATAGGGTGCGTAATGGGTGTGTGACCTCTTCGATCCGGAAACGTGCTGCGCCGGGCTTTTTGATCATCATGGATTAACGGTCCAATTCTTGATTTACGATAAAATCACGGGAGGACGGAGTTAAGGAAAGCGCTTATCGTTTCCTATGCGCTGTTCACTCCTGAAGGGTCGCGCAAAGATTTCTCCCCGAACGCGGCTGCACGTATCGCAACCTGCGGAGCGCAGAGCCGCAGGGGTTTTGGAGGAGGTTTTCCTGCCGAACGATTGGGCAAGATTTTCAAGGAGAGGACCTGGGACTGTGGATCGGCGTCGAACCGTGCCCCCAGCTGAAAACCCTCTTACTATTTGGGATCATTGCAATAACGGCGGCGAAAATAGGGTCAGTTTTCGGCTCCGACTTTGTCTTCTCGCACTGCAGAAATTTTTATACCACAATGACTTAAAAGCTACCCACCAAGGGTCATTTTCAATGCCGATCCACATCCGCTGGGCCTGCCTGCCGCCGCGCGTGGACCGCGTGTAATCGCAAGTTCCTAGATATCTCTGGACACGAGGTTCCGGACCTCGACGTTCGGAGCCGCCCCCTGCGAAGCAGGGCGCGGCTCATCGGACTTACTGGTACTGACGCAGCAGGGATTCAACGATCGAGCTACGCTCGCCGTGGCTGTCCTGCGAGTGGATCGCGTTCAGGATCGATGCGACCTGCGTGTCGGTCAGGGCCGAGACGTCGGCATTGGGCGCGTAACGCTCGATCTTGACCTGTGCAGCTTCGGTCGTGGTTGCGGCGTGGGCCGGAACAGCAACTGCAGTTGCGACGGCGAGGGACGTGAGAATGGCTTTCATGGGTGATCTCCGATCTGAGGCCCCGGTATTTGCACCCCGGGGCGGTAAGTGGTCCGGAACACGGTGTCGCGTTCCGCTGACGAACAGATCGGCGCTTCGGTCGCCGTTCGCAAATCACGCAAAGCCTCTCGATGGATCACCAGTTTGTGCCCTTGCGCACAACTAAAATCATACCAATACGCAATTATCTATTAGCCGTTACAGTATCTTAACAGATCTCGAGTTGGATGAGTGATCTAAGCGAGACCGCGCCCATGGCGAGATTATGTGAACCACGAAGGACCATCACAGCTTCGGTGCGTTTGTGCGCAAGCATTCGGAAAGCCTGTTTCGCTTTCGGGGTCTCGGCAGAGCGTCAATTTGGGCTGTCCAGACTGCTCTGTATCGAGGTGCAAAAAGGCTGGACAGTGCGCCACGTGCCTTGTCACTTTCGCGCCTCACAACGTCCTTCCTCGCGCCAGGTGGATGAAACATGGTGCCCATAGCGATAAGTCTTGGTCTCGAAACCGCGTCGAGGTCGGCCGTGTCAGCCGCCAGAGGAAAGAGCGTCAAATGCTCCAGGAAAACGTGACAAGCGCATCAGCAGCCCAAACGACGCTGACGCCGGTTCTTCTCTGCGGTGGATCTGGAACAAGGCTCTGGCCGCTGTCGCGCAAGAGTTATCCCAAGCAGTTTGTGCCGTTGATGGGGGAGGAGACGCTGTTCCAGGCGTCGGCAAGGCGGCTTTCGGGGCAGGATGATATGCTGGCCTTCACCCGGCCGATGGTGCTGACAAACGCCGATTTCCGCTTCATCGTGACCGAGCAGCTGGCGAATGTGGGCATCGATCCCGGACCGGTTCTGATCGAGCCCGAGGGCCGCAACACCGCACCCGCCGTGCTGGCCGCGGCCTTGCATGCGGCCGAGAGCGATCCTGAGGCGATCTTGCTGGTTGCGCCGTCCGATCACGTGGTGCCCGATCCGCAGGCCTTCCGCGCCGCGGTGGCGCGCGGGCTCGAGGCGGTGCGGGCGGGGGATCTTGTCACCTTCGGTATCCAGCCGACCCATGCCGAGACCGCCTACGGATATCTCGAACTCTCCGCCCCGCCGGATGGTGCGGGCCGTCCGGTGAAGCTTTCGCGTTTTGTCGAGAAACCGGATGAGGCGCGCGCCGCCGACATGCTGGCGGCCGGGAACTTCCAGTGGAACGCGGGCATCTTCCTTTTCCGCGCCGCCGACATGATCGCAGCCTTCGAGGCCCATGCGCCAACGCTGATGGGCCCGGTGCGGGCCGCGCTCGAGGAGGCCCAGGCCGATCTGGGTTTCTTGCGTCTCGCCCCGGGCCCCTGGGCGGGGTGCGAGGACATCTCGATCGACTACGCGGTGATGGAGAAGGCCTCGAACCTCTCGGTTGTGCCCTATGGGGAGGCCTGGTCCGATCTCGGGGGCTGGGACGCGGTCTGGCGTGAGAGTGGTCCGGACGAGGACGGTGTGGTTGCCTCCGAACACGCCACAGCGATCGAGTGCCGCAACACGCTCCTCAGATCCGAAACCGAGCGGCTCGAGGTCGTCGGGATCGGGCTCGAGAACGTGATAGCTGTGGCCATGAACGACGCGGTTCTCGTCGCCGACATGTCCCGCGCTCAGGACGTCAAAAGGGCGGTTGCGGCGCTGAAGGAGAAGGGGGCAGCCCAGGCCGTCTCCTTCCCGAAGGATCACCGACCCTGGGGCTGGTTCGAAAGCCTCGTGGTCGGCCCCCGCTTTCAGGTCAAGCGTATCCTTGTGCATCCGGGGGCAGCGCTTTCGCTGCAGAGCCATTTCCACCGCTCCGAGCACTGGATTGTGGTCGAGGGCACGGCGCGGGTGACAGTGGATGACGAGGTCAAGCTCGTGACAGAGAACGAGAGTATCTACATCCCGCTCGGTGCGGCGCACCGGATGGAAAATCCGGGCCGCGTGCCGATGGTTCTCATCGAAGTACAGACCGGCACTTATGTGGGTGAGGACGATATCGTCCGATACGAGGATGCATACGCGCGGAACTGAGCTCGTTTGAAAGAGAGACCAGAGGCTGAACTTCGGTCCATAGGGCGCACTTTCGAAAGAGCGCTGTCCCGATGCCTGGCATTGGCCGCGCGCGGAGCCCCCGCGTAGCGCAGCGCGCGGCCAATGCCATTGGCCCGACTCTAAGGAATAGATAGAGTTTTCTGGCGAATATGGAATTTACCGGATTCGGGTCAATTGAGGTGGGGGGGCGTCTGATATATGGGGTTCGGGGGCGATCATGCGCAAGGTCGATCCAATCCCTCCGATGTTGGAGATGACACAGAGCCTCATGGTCTCGAGCCAACAAAAATATGGATAGGAATTCAGGCGCCTTGAGTGGATTCCGCGATGAGTGATACAAGAGAGTTTAAACTGGCTTCTGCGCTTCAAAATATACGTCTTAAGGTCTCTCTGACAGATATGCAGGGCGCGTTATAGTCGCTTTAGCCCCAGCGCAAATTTGGGCCCTCACGTTGCTCACAGAGGGAGCGATCAGACGGCCGTTCTGTCACACGCCAAATATTGTAATGATGTTTGGTGTCCGGTTGATGGAGGGGAAAATAGAATTAACGCCTGACGATCACTCGCCAGGCGCCGCACGTGATATAAAAAAGCGCTAGAAACCGCACAATATACTCGACCCCCGAACGCCTTGGCGTCGCTCGTAATAGAGCCTACTGATTTTTGGAGAACCCGTACCGGGTTTACGCAGCAATCCCACCAGCAGCAGTCATGGAGACAATATCGAAGAACTCTTACGCAGGGTCATCTTTTCGCTGCGTAAGCGAAGGGCTGCGCGTTTCGCGTTGATCTGGTTCGATTCTTTTTTCAAGCCCGTAAGCGGTTTTCTACCTTTGGTCGATCTTGTGCTGAGTCGTTTCTCCCAAAGCGGGAGATTTGACGCGAATCAGCTGCGGTCTGGCGCCGTCGGCGGGGCCTTCCGGGGCGTCGCCACGTTGTGCTGTGACCAGAGGCCTATCCCGCCGGATACATTGGTATGCCTCCGGGCCGGTGGAATACCCTTGGGCAGAATTCATCCTCGAGGCGAGTTTGCGTATCTCGTTGGGAGCGAGGTCATGCGGGGGTCATCCTCCGGCTTCGCTGAAACGCCTGATACTCTGTACACGATTGCCGGAAGGGTAAGTTAAGATGAGCCGCTCTCAGATTGCTTCGGAACTGCAGACCAAGAAGCGCGAACGAGCTCGTGGCCTGCTCATCGAGACGCTTGTGGGCCTTGGTGTCCTGGTCTGGGTGATCGCGAAGTTCGCGACCGTCATCTGATGTTTTGGCTTTGATCATCTGGTCTGAATGCTCGTGTCGGAAGGCAACTTCGGGTGTTCCCGTGGTTGCAATACATCAACGAACATTTGGGTCGGTCAAAGTGTTGCCACAATAAGGTGGTGGCAGCAGCGGGGGCCCGCCAAGTCCCGCTTGGCGGGCCCGCTATGGGTAACGAGTAACGGTTTGCCAAATCGTTGAGTGTACATGGCTCCTGTTAAGAGTGGTGGCCTCTCGCGTTGCAGCGCGAGAGGCCGTTTTTGTTCGGGGGTGGTTTCAATACCTATTCTATACCCGATTTGTGGTGGCCTGCGCTATTCGTGGAATCCCGTAGGCCGGATTTTCTCTACCGGGACGATGGCAGTTGCGGGGCTCGGCGCTCTGTAAGCTCCTATTCCATCGCCCAAGACTGGGGTGGCGGTGATGAGGTGACCGCCCCCCTGACGGCATCGATGTGCCAAGGTGGATCAGCGAGGATCCACAAAGGAGGACGGTCGTGTCGAAGATTACCACGGTCGGGCTCGATCTTGCGAAGAATATAGTCCAGTTCCATGGAGCTGATGGCACGGGGCGAGCCGTGTGACGCAAGACGCTGGGGTGGGACCAGGCGCTGGCATTTCTCAGACCGCTGCCACTCTGCCTTGTTGCGATCAAGTTCTGTGGCGGGGCGCGTTTCTGGTGGCGCTCGTCGGAGACCTGGGCCGCGGATTGCCCGCCGATGCTGTTTTCATCTCAAGGTCCTCGCGCGGCCCTTGCGCAGTTAACCGAGAAGATTGTTTGGCGCAAAGCAGAAATCTTCCGCCGAGCCAAGGAAAACGACGTTGCGCGGCGCTCGCACGCCGAGCGGGTTGCGGGGGGTGTTAAAGAGAGAACTGCGCCCTGCTGTGAGTGTTTAAAAACTCACGCGTTTCGAAATAAGCCAGCGTCTCCATTTCTCTCATTGCATGAATCTCGGCGAAACGATCATCTTTCAATTCAGCCATCTTGAAGTCGCGAGTTAGCTTCGAGCAATATGTTGCATAGGCGCGATTTCGCAACAAATCTTCTGTCAATCCCGTGCCGTCCTTGTAGGATTGCAGCCCGACGACGCAAATGGCAAGCAGGCTTGATCCCAATACAAATAATTGCGATTGATCCGAAGAGCTTGACAGCAGCAGCTGGCTTGAAACGGCAAGCATCTGGAAAGTTACGATGCCAAGGGTGGCGATAAATTCGAGTGTTTTCACTGTGTGTTCCTGGTCTGCCAGAGACCCAAACAGGGGAAACGGTGTTGCTTTCCGATCAAGCGTACTGGTGGAATACTCCGCCTGCCAGTTAAACCGAAGCTCTTCCCAGAAACGTTTTATCTCGGCGTAACGTTCGCTATCCAGATTGCCTCGCTGAGAGTCCGGAATGTCGATCATAAGAGCTTCATTGAGTGTCGTATCGTCACGAACGGTCTGGCGGTAAGCACCTGCACGCACCCGGCGAAGTACACGTTCCAAAGACTTAGCTCTGCCCTCGAGAACGCGTTGTCTATCCAAAACGCTCGTACTGCAGATCTCTTCGAGATGCGCCAAGAGGAACTGGAAGTAAAACTGCCGCACACGCTCGGAAATCAACCTGTGGGTGAGCCAGTCATCACGCTTGCGCCCGAAGAGTATCCCCTTTCCGAGAAGCAGGGCGACGACAAGAAGTATGACCGAGGTGGCGATCAATCCTTTGGCTAGTGCGGAATCCGCTGCGATGAACACCTCTAGAGGCGAGGAGGTGGCGATGAGCGTCGCCAATAAGGAGAGTGTGATGAGCGCGATTGCCAGGAAGCTGCGCCGTCGCGATCCCGTCTTGAGGGATTTTGCGGCAACCTCGTGGTCGAGGAATTCTGCCTGGAGTTCTGGCCAAATCAGGTGGTCTGCGATCTTCGGGTATTGGTTCCTAAGGTAGGTCTCGTCTCCTTCGTTGAGACCGAGATCGCTGTTTGGTTTGCTCATCACTCATCCCCCTGCTACGCATATTTTTAGGATTTTCTGGCTTTTGAGTATTATCTAACAGACCGTAAAAGAGACTGTTTAGCCAAATTTGTTAGCGAGGTCCGAAAGACCTCGCGACAGTGTTTGAAGCATGGAGAGCATTGCATCATGGAAAGCACACGGGAACCCCTCGATATCTTCATAGGCGGTCCGATGGGAAACCCGCGCACCGATGGCGCGGGCTTGAGCTTTGACGATCACCTGCCGAACATCGCTGCGGTCATTCAGAGGATCATCACCGAGTACCAGGAGCAAAATCCGGACGGGCCGTACCGTCCGCTTCTTCTTGATCCCTCTCGGGAAGCGATCGGCACGATCACCGACCGGGTCTTTTCGATGATCGAGAGAAGTGAACTTGGGATCTTCGACTGTTCGAGCGCAAGTCCTTCCGCGATGTACGAGCTGACCCTTATGCACGCTCTGGGTAAGCCGGTGATTCCGGTCGCGTTCAGAAACCCGAAAGTCCCGGAAGCGAGAACCATCTCCCACTACCTCAGAGATGAATACGCTCTGCTCGTCGATACGTTCACCGAAGAGGAGCTCTACAACGGCTTATCCCAGAAAATCGGCTTAATGCTCAGCGGACAGGATACCACCTTAAACGCATCCAGCAATGCCATCAGCAAGTTCTATGGATTGCCGCTGCTCGATGTTTCGGCAACGACCGGATTGGCCACGGGCTATTTTCATAATTTTCTGCGTCACCAGTTGCAATCGCGGGCAAAGGTTTTTGTCGATATTACCGAACTCGAGGCCATTGTAATAATTGTTCCACACAATCTGGCGGAGGTTGGTGGGCTGAAGGATGTTCTCGAGCAAAGAGCAAAGGCCAACGGGTTTGCGTATGAGGAGGTTCGGCGGGAGGATGGGGGAAATTTTGTGGTATCAAGTCATGTCCGTGGACGGGTCCTCCTCGACAAGATCGGCCCCTATCTGGTCGACATCCCAGCGCCCCTCATGGCCCAGATGTCATCTCCGCGCCGCGACAAGCTGCTTCGTGACCAGAACGCCGCGCATCCCCGTATGCAGCAAGAGTTTGTGCTGCGCCTCGAACGCCTCGAGCGGGCGATGATCGATCGCTGGTTCTACACGGTGCGCAACTTGGTGACACGGGACGTCCTACGATCCGATCGATTGCTGTTTCTTTCGGTCGATGAGCTGTTCTCGAAGCTGGAAGAGTGGCGCAATAAATAGGGAATCGCAGCCGGATTGGTCTCGCTCGGCATCTGGACGGTACGGTTCGGCACGACGCCTGGACCGGGTGTGACCTACGGGCGCGCGATCATGAGGTGATCGAGATCGGCCGGCTCAACTGCCCGTGCCGGGTCCCCCGTGAAGTCAGCCCGGACTTCCGCACGAAGTCACGTCTCTCCGATCGGGGGAGAAGGCTGTGCGACCACCGGGAGCTGTCCCTATTCGGGGGAATCGTCCTTTAGTGGAAATTCGCCGGTTTTGAACGTCCCGTGTTCCTTGCAAACATACCAGTATTCCGCCCGTCGAGGGTGGGTATCGGTAAGGACGTGCATCGGGTGCAGGTCGCACCCGCAGACAGGGCATAGCCCTTCGTCATAGAGAGAAAACGGCTTCCGCCGCGCATCTATTGCTTCTATCGGCCCACAATTGCGGCATGTGTGCCGCCAGCTTTCCCGTATCGGGCCTTGCTGCGTCATGAGATAGACGGAGAACAATTTCCTGTTGCAGCGCGGACAATAGAGGACGGGCCGCGTCACGAACCCTCCTCATGGCGCGCCCAGATGTGCAAGGGAATGTCGGCGGGATTGAGGGCCTGATAGTCACGGTCGAGGATCCGGCGCAGGATGGAGGTAGGGGCTCCACCCCCTGCCTTATCGATTTGAGATTTTAACCTTGCAATTCGTTTCAGCCGTTCGGCGGCCTTAGCTTCCGTCATCATCTTTCAGCTTGCCCCTGCCAGCCGACATGCCGTCCGCGCCTGTTGGTCATTTTGGCCATGAAGGAAAGGTTTTGTCAGGCGGAAACAGGCGCGCATGTTTTTGGTCGAAGGTATGAAGACCCTGATTCGAGGCGATAGCGTCGTAAGCCTCACGTGCGATCACGGAACATTCGCCGGCTGTCTCTGCTGCCCGCTGCGCCGCCTCGGTATGCCAGTCATGCAGCGTCGGAATGCTGGCTGCGCGGTGCTGAATGAGCCTCACAGCCTCAAAGAGCGGCTCCAGATCGTCTTCAGTCAAGATTCTGCCCTTCTGCCCCAATTCTGGATGCCATCGACATCCCGGACCACGTGCGGGTGATCATCATCCATGCCCAGCAGGCTAGCAACTGTATTGGTCAGCAATTGTCTCCGTCAGCACTTCTGGGACATGTGAGTTGATTTTCCGGGGGATTTCGGGGTCACAGCAGGAGGATGGGGTGGTCGGAAGGTCCTCTCCGGCAGGGGAAGGGGACCTCAGATGCTCAAAGCCGAGCCTTTGCAAGGCCTTGCCTGACGTTGCGTTACCCTCGTCCGTTGCGAAACTAGTCTCCCATAGGATGCGTAACTATCGTATATCGCGTATGACGTTTGGCGAAACTCAATCTTGGCGGGAGGCCGGTGATGTACAGGGCTCAAGTTTCGAGTGACCATTCCGATGGGTGTGGCATCGGGGAGAGCTGCTCTCATTGCCGGGATAGCGCCAATCGAGGCCACAAAGCGCCTGTGAGCGACGTCACGGGGCGCGGCAGAACCAGGCGACGTCCCGAACTGCGCCCTATCGCCGAAATATTGCCGGACATTTCCGCGAAGACCTGGACGCTGCTGGCCAATCGAAGAGCCAAGGACGACATCGCTGTCTGACCGGTGGATTTGCTCGGCAGAGCGGCTCACGGCACCGGAATGGGTTACTGAGTGTCGCTCAAAACCCTCGCGAGGGAAGCCGTTCTGGTAACAGGGGCTATGCCGCCGACCTGACTTGGGCCTCCTCGAGTGCTGGCAACATCATGCATCGTAGGCCGCAAGATGATGACCCCGGCCTAGGACAAGACTGCGCCGCTGACGCCGCACGCGGGCGCTGAGCGCATGACCCGTAATCTGTGCAAGTCGTTGACGAAAATAGCGGCCGTGACCAGAGGGCCGACATAACCGCGAGCGTTTGCGTTGCGGGCATTGCCGCAACTCCAAATGTGATTGGTTGCGGTCGGCCAGAGAGCAGTATGTCCGTAATGTTGGCCTTCTTACTCCGCGGAAAGGTCGAGTGCGTCTCCTTCCAGGATCTCTCCGGTACCGGCGCTTTCGCCGTCTTTTATCCACTCCAGGACCGTGCCATCGAGTTTGGCTTGGTAACATCCGAAATCGGTATCCGGGTAGCAGACGCCCTTCTCGGTGATCTCGTAGACACCTGACGTGTCGGTATCGTAATACGTGCCGTCATCGGCAAAGTAGCTGGAATACCCCCCTCCGCCCATGTCGCCCTGAAACGTGTTGCCGACCAGTGCCTCGCGCAACTCGTCCTGCGTCGCTGAGATGGCAGGGAAGGCGAGGGTGGTCGCGGCTGCGGCAAGTGCAAGTCTTGTGATTGTCATGAAGGTCTCCTCTCTGTGGGCAGAAGGATGGTGCGCTAGCTCTTCTTGAAAAGCCCCGCGGATCGAGGGAGAGCCGTGACCCCACCACCCCCTGCAGCGCCTGCGCAACGTGGAATGTTTACGATGCTTGCTTTGACGGTGGATGCAAGATCCATGCAGGGCTTGACCTAGCCTTCGGCAACATATTCGTTTTATGGAGGAGGTCACGCACTACGCTAAAGGTTGTTTTTCCAACGCTTCTAGAGGCCAGGAGAATAGGAGATCAGGGTGGAGCTCGGGTCAGGTGAGCGCATATACGGGTCCTTCCGGCTTACCCCGCTCTTTGTCGTGAAATCCGCCAATCTACGATGAACAAGACCCCCGTTCTGCGTCCAGTTGGAGGGAAAGGAATGGCGACAAACGATGGTCAGCCTGGAGAGAAGCGACAGGCCTACGAAAAGGCTCTGCCACAACTTTCGTTGCGCGTTGACGATTTTTCCTGGCAGGGCATTTGCAAAGATCACCCGAGATTGTTTTTCCGCCGACTGAGAGAGCCTCAGGATAATATTTTCACTGACCTGCTCATCGGAGAGATGCAGCCCGAAATTGCGGTCAGGTTACTTGCTGAGTTCATCCGAAGAACCGGCCCGTTTTCCACCAACACCGTGACGGCACGCGACATATCGAGTGCCGAGACCTCTCGAGAGGCCACGTTGGCTAAGTATGAACAAGTGACTTGGATGCTTACCACTGCGCTGCGCGAGGTGAATGTCCAAGTGAAAAGTGCGATGCTGGACCACCGCGAGGATAAATTCGACATTCATATAGTCGTTTCGACACGCCACTGGTGACAATGCGCAATGGGGCTGGATCAACTTGGCGCGGAACAGATTCGTCAGATCGGCGATCAGGTATGGCGACAGATTATTGGCATAGCGGTTTACTATGACGATCGGATGGCGGCGAATGTCGCCTCGGATGGAGCGGAATTTTTAGAAGAAAAGTTGATCACGGACGATCTCTCGACGTGTAATGGAGTTTTACAAACCGCCAAAGATTTCATTGCGGCTTTGAAATGAGGGATCGCCGATGCTCACTCAGTCAGTTGTGAAATACGCCAGGGACCTCCACGGCGTTCGGGTATTTGATTGAGTATAATTCGATCAGTCGCCGCTTGAGGGGCGTCAGCTAATACTCACGGCCCGTGTCCATAGCCTCGGCGCTGTTTGGCTTTCAGATGCACGAGGAGGGCGTCCACGGCCCGCCCCGCATCGTCGAATGCCTCTGTCCGCTGGCGGCCCATTGTTCCTATGCGGCCCCAAACCTTGATGAGGGTCACACCACCGAAGAGATCGGGCTGGATGTGCATTCGATAGAAGCGGCGCATGTTCCGGTCGGGGTCGATGCGCTCAATGCGGATATCGTCCGGGAAGAGCTCAAGCTGCTTGGTCATGTGGGTGTCTCTCGAAGGACGCGGGCTGATCGTGGGGTGGTGTAGAGCAAACAGACGCGCAACATCCGCTTCCGGGCGCCGGCCGGATACAGCGTGGTCGCGGATCTCCTGAGATTGATCGTCAGAAAGCTTAGGCTTTCGATTAGGATGCCGACCTTTCTTGCAATCACGCTCCAATCCTACCTCCGTTCTCGGATCATCTCGCGCTCGACTTCCGCGAAGGCTCCGACCACTTGCATCATCATCCGCCCTCCCGGCGTCGTCGTGTCGATGGCTTCAGTCAGCGACCCGAACCCGGCATCGGCAGCATCGATCCTCGCCATAAGGGTCAGCAGGTCTTTCAATGACCTGGAGAGGCGGTCGGGTTTCCAGACAATGATCACATCATCTGGGCAGAGCTGACAAGCATGCGCTGAAGCTCGGCGCGATGCCGGCGCCCGTCGATGCGCGCTCTTGATAGATGCGCTGCAGCCGGATGCTGTCGATCACTAACAGGCTGCTGAAGAAGTCGG
>NZ_JALZ01000034.1 GCF_000521785.1 Roseivivax halodurans JCM 10272 | reverse complement strand
GGGCGAGGAGAGCGCCAGCGAGACGTTGTCGAAGGCGATCGAGATCACCTCGTCGGGCCGGGTGCGCTGGTTGAGATAGCCGCCGAGCGTCAGGACGTGGCTGCTGCCCGAAAGTGTGCCGAGATCGATCACCGCCTCGATCAGGCCGGTGCCGAGAACCTCGTCATCGTCATCGGTGGCCTCGAGGCGGGTGAGCACGGTCTCGACGCCGTCGAGCAGAACCACAACCTCCCCCCATTCACCGGCATCGAGATCCCCGGTGAGATCCATGCGGTAGCTGAGCGTGAGCGTGCCGGTCTGCCCGGCAAGGGTGTCGAAGCTGCGGCTCCAGCCGCCGGAGATATCGGTGACTGCATTGCGGGAGCTGCCCCCGCCGAGGGTCAGCTCGAGCGCGCCTCCCGTTGCCGTCCCCGACGCGTAATCCGGCTGCGCCGTTTCCCGCAGCGCATCGTCCGCATACACAAACCCCCCCGGACCATAGGTGAATTCCTCGTCAATCGGGATGTCGACGAGGATTGTCACCTCGGCAATATTCGAGGTCTCGGCGCCGTCGGACGTGGTATAGAAGAATGTGTCACGCCCGGCATAGCCGGGGTTCGGAGTATAAGTCACACGGCCCGTTGCAGGATCAACCGAAACGACCCCGTGCTCGGGTGCTTCTGTCACCAGAAGCGTTTCGGTGCGCGGCGTGTCTCCCATGACCCCGTCATTTGCGAGAAGGTCGATCTCGATCGTACCGCCGGCCGCAACATGGGCCCGATCGTGTATGGCAACCGGCGCCGTCCGAGGTGTGTAGGAGAAGTCTTCGTATTGCGAGTGTGTGACCACACTGTTGTAGGGTGAGCCCGTGAAGGCGTTGTCGCCGGTCCAGATGCTCATATGGGGAAAGGCCGGGAGCGTCGGCAGACCAATCTCGGGGTTCTCGATCTCGCGGAGCAGAATGCCGTCCACATACCAGGAGACCGCATCGGGGGCCCATTCGATCGTGTAGGTATGAAAGTCATTGGCCGCATCGAAGCCGAGATCGATGAAGGCGCCATCGGCCCCCTCGGGCGTGTGAACCGTGAGCAGGACACCCGTGGTGTCGTTGCCAAGAAACTCGATGTCGATCTCGCTCGTCGGTGTCCCGAACGCCTGGCCGGTGTAGAGAAAGAAACTGGAAAGCGTGCCGTCCTGCGCGGAAGGCTTCATCGTCACCTCGTAGGTGCCGTAATAATGCTGCTCGAGGAGGCGAATTTCGCCCCCGGAAAACGGCTTGCCCCCGTCATCGCGGCCATCAAGCTGCAGCTCGAGCAGGCCACCCGCCGAGACGACGTTGCCGGGCACAAAGGAGGTGGCGATCCAGCTTGCAGTGTTGGTGTAATCGGAAATTCTCCATCCCGGAAGGTCCGGGGTCTCGAAGCTCGTCTCGAAGGAGGAGTAGGTCACCATACGAAAAGCCTTGGTTCAAAAACGGGACAGCCGCGCTGCCGCTTGAATGATCGTCATCCGACAATGTCGATCCGAAAAATGGACCATGCCTAGACCGGATGACATCCGGGAAAGTGAATGTTCGAACTTAGAACAGAATATTCGCAGGCGAAGTAAGTGCCGTGATTCTCGTATAGCAGAGACCACGAAGAGGGCAAATATCAAGTCGCTCCGCTACCCTCCCGGAGCAGTCTTGATCTGGAGCTTGATCTGATCGCTTCCCTTGGGTCAGATATGCGTGTCGGCCATTAGGAACTGCAATGTTGATCGATTCTCGGCAGTTGCCGGATAACGAACTGCTGGAGGCCGATGTCTGCATCGTCGGGGGCGGACCGGCCGGGATCACCCTTGCGCTGGAGCTTGCGCAGTCGGACCTGTCGGTGGTCCTGCTCGAGAGCGGGGGCATGACCTACGATGCCGAAACCCAGGATCTCTACGCCGGCCCGAACCTTGGTTTTCAGTACGATCCGCTTGACGAGGCACGGCTGCGTTTCCTGGGCGGGTCTTCGAACCACTGGGCCGGCAATTGCATGCCTTTGATCCCGATCGACTTCGAACGCCGCGATTGGATGCCGCATTCGGGTTGGCCGCTCACCCGGGCGGATCTCGATCCGTTCTACACCCGTGCGCAAAGCTACCTCGAGTTGCAGACCGACAACCCTTACGATTTTGGATATTGGGCGCAGAAACTGGGGGTGACACCGTTATCGGTCGATCCTGACCTCCTGGAGAATATCGGGGTCAACGAAAGTCCCCCAACGGCTTTCGGATGGGTCTACGAAGACCAGTTGAAATCGGCCCGAAATCTTCGGGTCTTCCTCCATGCGAATGTTCTGGAAATCGAGACGGACGATGCGGCTGGCAATGTCACCGGGGTCCGGGTGGCCTGTATCGAGGGGCCACGGTTCCGCGTCTCCGCGCGGCGCTACGTGCTCTGCGCCGGCGGGATCGAAATTCCGCGCCTGCTGTTTCTGTCGAACAGGGTGCAGAATGCCGGGCTCGGCAATGGCAACGATCTGGTGGGGCGCTTTTTTAACGACCACGCCGCGATCCGTCCGGCAATGCGTGTCCTCTTGTCGAGGGGGATGGACGAGATCGACCTCTACACGGCGCCGCGCTATTTCGAGACCGGCGGGCTGATGGCCACGCTCGCCTCTTCTGAAGCCTTGCTGCGGCGCGAAGAGATCGGCGGCTTCATCTGTCATCTCTTCCCCGCCAGCGGCTCGCCGGGTGAGGAATCCTTTGTGCGCCTCTCCCGGCATCTCCGCAGGCTTGAGGCTCCACCTTACCTCTCACATGAGATCGGAAACCTGCTGACGGATCTCGATGGCGCGACAAATGCGGTCTACAAATGGATCGGGGGCGGCCGCAACGATCTGGTGGCGAGGGACTGGCTTGCACCCTGGCTCACGTTCGAGGTGACACCCAATCCCGAAAGCCGCGTGCTGCCGGTCGACGAACGCGATCGCTTTGGTCAAAGGCGGGTTGGGCTCGATTGGCGCCTGACCGAGACGGAACTGCGAACCGTGAAGAGGGCGACGGAGATCCTGGCGCACGAGATTGGCCGGATCGGCCTTGGCCGGGTCTGGACCGAGGTCCTGCGCGAGGATTACACATGGCCGGACCACGTGGCGCGCGGCAAACATCATTGTGGCACAACGCGCATGTCGGACGATCCAAAAACCGGCGTCGTCGATGCCAATTGCCGCGTACATGGGGTCTCCAACCTCTACATCAGCAGCTCGTCCGTCTTCCCGACCCACGGCTATGCCAATCCAACCCTGACGATCTGCGCGCTTTCGATACGGATGGCAGACCATTTCCGCGATGCCGCACAAAGCGGCCGATTCTGAGGAGAGACACTGAGTTGGACAGACGCGGCTTCATCGTCAGCACATTGGGATTGGGGCTGGCTGCGCATCCGGCGCTCGGGGCACCGGAGCCGCCCGAATGTGAGATTGGACGCGCGGTTCTCCGCGCCGGGGTTGTCGCGCGCGATCCTGCGGCGCTGCGGGCAGGTCTCGGTCTCGGCCCGTCGTCACGCGCAAGATTGACCAAGGCATGGGATCCGATCATCCGGGCCGATTTCTCGTCAGGCCGCACGGTTCATGTCGAGGGCTGGCTGCTGAGCGTGACCGAAGCGCAGATCTGCGCGCTGGCCGCGCTTGCGCCGAGGGCTGCCGGAAGGATCGCCGCATGGTGATGTTTCGGATTGCTCTAATCGTTGTCGGTATCGCAATCGCGCTCCGGATATGGGTTCCCGGCAGCTTCGTAACCGGCAGCGCCCTGGCCCTGATCGCGGGCCTTGTGGTGTGGGCCGCGCTGTCGATGACGCGTCGCGGGCGGGTCAGCTCCGGTGACCAACCTCCCGGGCCGGCACCCCGGCAACGATAGTTCGTGGCGCCACGTCCGAGGTGACAACCGCTCCCGCGCCGACAATCGCACCGTCACCAATCCGAACACCGTCGAGTATCCGCGCGCCGGCGCCGATCCAGACATCGTTCCCGATCACCACCGGCCCTTTGCTGTGTAGCCCTTGAGTCACCATCGGCCCGGCATCAAGCGCTGTCCGATAGCGGCCTCCGCCGAGATAACATTGTCCCGCCAGAATGACGTGATCGCCGATCTCGATGCCCGAGACAGCACTCAGGCAGCATTGGCTGCCGATGGATGTATCGGAGCCGATTCTGAGCGAGGCTTGCTTGACCACCATGATCGTTCCGCGCGCGATGAGCGTGCGCGCTCCGATGGTGAAGTCTCCCCGCTCGGCCGCGCCGCGCGCGTCGAGTGCACAATGGTCGTCTATCGCGACATTCTCGCCGATCCGGATCTGGCCCGGGCAGCGCAGCGAGAGACCCCGCCCGAAACGAGCGCCCCGCCCGACCTTATCGAACAGGTATCCAAACAGCATCTTGCGCAGAACAAAACCCAAAGCGCCGGGCATCGGGGCGGCGACCATCACGGCGATCTCGTAAACCAGCAAAGCGCCTATCCCGCGCTTGCCGACAAAGAAGGCCTGGTACTTGCTCAGCGCCGATCCTTCGCCGGCCAGCGCCTCGATGACCTTGTCCTTCTTGGGCTCCGCCGATGCCGGCTCGTCGCCCTTGCGAGAATTCGCCTGCGAGGCCGTGTCATTCGGCACGTCGGCCCCCTCCAGAGATCGTGTCCAGCGCCAGTTCGAACCTGTCCGACAATGCCGCCGACATTGTCGCTGTCAGGTGGTTGGAATCCCGAAACACCGGGATCCCCTCATACACCAAGGTGCAGTCCTCCCCGTCGCGACAAAAGGCGGTCTCGAGGCGGATGCGCATCGCGCCGTGCCGGGCGGTGATCGCATCGTATCCCTCTGCAAGACGCGCGGCCCGTGCGTCGTATTGTTGCCGCTCCACGATGGGCGCCGCGCCGGATCGCCGTACCCCCGCACGAACAAGGGCCATGGGGACATCGAACCCGGCCTCCGGAAGGGGATAGACAAGGGCCACCTCCTTCCCGGCGCTGCGAAGGTCGGCGACTGTCCGGTCGAGACCCTCGAGAAAATACGCCACGCGGTCGGCATCTGGCGGCAGGGGCGCGGATGAATCTCCGATCAGTAACGGCGCCCGATCGATCTCCGCCAGACCATAGGGCAGCCATCCCTGCCCATAGATGGGGGCGCGCACCGCGATGATGACAAGAGCGATGTCGGACTCGTTCAGCATCCTGTCGTAAGTCTCTTCGAGAAAAGCGGAGCAATCATGCGGCTGGCCGATCCAGAAGACCTGGAGGCCCTTGATCGGCGGGCAGCCATCGCGGGCAAAGAGCGCAACCGTCAGACCCTCCGCGCGCGCCCCAGCCTCGATCGCCGGGATGATCGTCGGAGCGTGGCTGTCGCCCCAGACCGCAACCCGCGTCCGCGCGCCCTCCGCGCCGAACAGGCAGGGCTCAGCCCAGGTTTCCTCCACGGTCTTGCCTCGATAACACGCGCCCATCCAGTCTGGCTGGTCGTGTGAGAAGGCCGCCAATTCCCGCAAATCGGGCGGAAGGCGTCCGGGCAATCCGCGCGCGGCATAGAGGCCGACCCCGGAGACCACAAGCACCGACGCGGCGAGGCCGGCAATGATGAAGATCCGGCGCCGTCCCGCGGCGTCGGCCGGATGACGGAAGGGCTGCTCGACCAGCCGGTAACTGATCCACGACAGGACAAGCGCCACGGCAAAAAGGCCAGCGGCTTCGAGACCGGTCGGCATCCGCATGGCGGAATAGACAAAGGCGACAATCACCGGCCAGTGCCAGAGGTAAAGGGAGTAGGACAGGCGGCCAATCCAGACCGGCAGCGCCATCGACAGCAACCGCCCCGTGAGGCTCGGCCCGTGCCGCCCCGATGCGATCAGCAGCGCTGCCCCGACGGTCGGAAAGATCGCCGCAGCGCCTGGGAACGGTGTCGCCCGCGTGATCACAAGCGCGGACCCGAGGATCATCAGCAAGCCCGCCGCCGCCGCGATCTCGCGCCATACCGGACGGGACAACATCCCGATCGACAGGTAGGCCAGCATCGCTCCAATGCCGAGCTCCCAGGCGCGCCAGGGAAGAAGGTAATAGGCAGCGGTCGGGACCATCTGGGTGGTCGCTATGCTGAGACCGAGCGAGGCCGCCGTCAGCCCGCCGATCCACAGCGCCGCGCGCGCTTTCATCCGCGCGATCGCGATCAGCAGAAGCGGCAGCACGATATAGAATTGTTCTTCGATTCCGAGGGACCAGGTGTGGAGCAGAGGTTTGGCGTAAGACGCCGTGTCGAAATATCCGGCCTCCAGGAAAAACAGGATATTTGCAGAGAAGAGCACAGCGGCAACCGCGCTCTGAGCCGCGTTGGCAAGGTCCTCAGGCGCAAACAGATAGCTCGCCCCGGCCAGGCAGGCCGCAATGACCACAAAGAGAGCGGGGAAGATCCGGCGGATCCTGCGTTCGTAGAAATTCAGGATCGAAAAGCGTCCCTCCGCGATTTCGCGGGAAATGATGGTTGTGATCAGAAAGCCGGAGATGACGAAAAAGACGTCCACCCCGACAAAGCCGCCCGGCATCCATCCCAGTCCAAGATGGAACAGGACAACCGGAATGACGGCCACGGAGCGAAGTCCGTCAATATCAGGACGGTAGGCGGGTCTGGCCATGTGCTGCGCCTACCGCCACCTGAAATGGGCTGCAGGTTCGGGGGTGAGGGGGTGCGCCTGTCGAAAAAATGGCATGCAAATCACCGGAAATATGTGAGATCGGAGAAAGTCTTTTTCGAAACGCGGCGCAGGACGCCGCTGCCAAAGCTAGGACGATGTCACCCTAGGCTGTCAAGCACAGGGTGTCGGGCGATTGGTCTTGGTGAAGCTGAGGCCGCCTGCTAGCTTTGCGATATTTGAGTGTTGGATTTTGAGATGCATTCCATGGACCTGTCTACGCCCGAGGAGCGTCGCCGCAAGACCCGGCTCTTCTGGCTGAAGCTCGTGATATCGGTATCGCTCTTTGGATGGATCGTGGGCACAACGGATATCGCTCCAGTGCTCCGTACCCTATCGGATGTCCGACTTCCTTGGCTCTTTGCGGCCGCCAGCCTCCAGATCGTCGGCACCGCGATCGTCGCCGCGCGCTGGAGGGTCTTGCTCAAGGCAGAACGTGTAGAGCCGGGATATCTCTACCTTTTCCGCTCGACGCTCTCGTCGATGTTTTTCCGGCAATTCCTCCCCTCGGTCATCGGGGGCGATGCGCTGCGCGCCCATGATGCATGGCGTGCGGGCGCCCGGATGTCCTTTGCGCTTATCTCTCTCTTCGTCGATCGCCTGCTCGGCCTGTTTGCGCTCGCCCTCTTCGCTGCGATCGCACTCCTCGCGCTCGGCAGCGGCGCGGAGGAGTTTGCAGTGGTCGCCTGGCCTCTATCGGGGGGGGGGTGGTCATTCTCGTTGCATTGCTCGCGGCGCTCTTCATGGGCGGCACAGCCGGCAAGAAAACGGCGCGGCTTGATACGCTCTTGCCGGTGGCCCTTCGTGCGCGGGCACGGGCCGTGCTGGAGCCGCTCGGAGCCTTCAAAGGCCATTCCGCTCTGTTCTGGCGCGCCGGGGTCCTGGCGCTCCTGCTGCAAGTGAACAACGTCACCTTCTACTGGATGCTGTCTGAGGCGCTGTCGCTCGATGTGGACTTCGCGACATTCTTCATCATCGCGCCACTCGCAATCTTCATCATGACCTTGCCGATCAGTATCAACGGAATCGGTCTTCGAGAAACAGCCTTCGTTCTGCTCCTCGGCATGACCGGGGTCGCGGGAGAACAGGCCCTTGCCCTGGCTTGGATGGAATTCGGTCTGATCCTGATGCTCGGTGGGGTGGGTGGGCTCGTCTACATAACACGGCCCGAGCGCCCCATGCCGCCGCGCACGGCTTGATGTGCCGGCGCGGCGGTTCCGGTGTCCCGGATGTCAGAACAGGGAGTCGGTTTCGGCAGACATTATTTCGAGAACGTCCAAACGTGCGCGCTCGCCAGCGTCGCTATAGCCCAGGATCTCGATTTCCGACCCTTCTTCAAGCTCCACGTCCTTGACGATTTCCGTCCTGTAGGTGTCGTCGTCGACGTCAAGCTCCCAGCTGCCGACCTGACGCCCGTCGACGAATATGAACGCATCGCCTTGACCGTCGAACTCGTCGAAGAAGGTGAGCCCCAGATCGTAGAGCCCGTCAGACCCCTCAAAGACCGTCTTCGCGCTGGCGACCCCGGTGCTCTTTGAGTCGAGTTTTGCGACAGCGTCGCCGGAGGCGCTGGCCTTGTCATCAAGGGTATAATTGTCGAGCGTCATCGCCTCGACCTCGATGCTGCGGGCATAGCGACCCGTGTCCACGGAGCCCTCGCGGGATATCTCGATGTAATCGAGACGTGCGCGTTCCCCATCTGCGCTCTGACCGACCATGCTCACCTTTTCACCGGCCGCAATCGACACATCGGTCACCGAAACGGTTCGAAAGGCTTCGTTGTCGCCGGTGAGATCCCAGGTCTCAACGAGGCGATCCCCGACCATCAGAGATACGGAGCCCTGCCCGTCCCGCTCATCATAGTAACTCAGCTCAAGATCATAGCTGCCCGATGCGCCGTCGAATTCGAGCGACGCGGATGCCGTCCCGATCTCCTTGGACACCAAGCGAAGCTGTCCATCACCCGAAGCTCCCCCCTCTTCTTCGATGCTGTAGTTCTCGAGCGCCAGATCCTCGGCCTCAAAGCGCTTGCGATATGAGATGTCGTCACCGCCGGGGGCGGGCGAGTCCGGTTCCTCCGTCACACCATCATCGTCTGGCTCAGGCTCAGGCTGGGGTTCCGGCTCGGGCTCAGGCTGGGGTTCCGGCTCGGGCTCAGGCTGAGGTTCCGGCTCGGGCTGGGGCTCAGGCTCAGGCTGGGGTTCCGGTTCGGGCTCCGGCTCCATGCCGCCGCCAGTATCGGGGTCGGTGACGTCCCCCTCTCCAGGGGTGATCCACAGGGCCCAATCGCTTGAGGCATCGAGGGTGACGGTCTGATCGCTCAGCGACAGCGTCCCCAAAGCGAGTTCGGCATAGGCATTCTCGGTATCGACAGCGACGAGATTTGCTGTGCTCCAGCCCTCAGCTTCCAGCGCCGAGAGGTTCAACTCGATTGTTGCTGTATCCTCTGCGTAGACGATCAGCCCCTCGGTCTCCTCCGAGAAGAGCGCAACCTGGTTGCGTTGCGCGCCACCCGTCAACTCGTTCGCGCGCACCATGTCGAGTGTGAACCGACCCGAGTCGACCATGAATTCGTTCCAGGTCGCGATCTGTTCGGCCGTGGCGGCAGAATACGGGAAGGATCCTCCATTGCCGGACGCCTCGATCGTGCCGTCAGGACGCGTGAGGTTGCCCCAGATATTGGCGACACCCCCGGCCATCGTGGAGGCCCATAGACCGTCCACGGTCTGCTCGGCCGTATAGTCCTTGCCGTCACCATCCTCTCCACGGATGCGGAACCGGTCGCCGCTCTGGACCGGCGCACCGTTTGCGGCCTCCAATGCGGCCACATAGGTCTCGTAATCCGGCTCATGGTGTTCAAAGTCGGCAAAACCCTGCCCCATGGCCCAATCGGTGTCACCTCTGTGGTCGAGGCCGTCATTTGGACCTTCCGAGCGCACGCCCAGGAGATGAGCGTAGTCGGTCTGCGCCTCGAAGAAGGAAGTCCGCGCCGCGGCTTGGTCGGGAGTTGACCATTCGTCGTTGTCGAACCCGTAACCCATGGTCCAGCCGGGGAGGGGGCCAAGGCGGTCGGCGATGTATTCGAGAAGGCGCTGGTGCACCTCGCCGTTCTCGCCGCCCGGAAGCTCATCGGGGGTCTGGCCCCGCTGCGAGTCACCCCACGGCCAGAAATGCACAATTCCGCCTGCGTCATGTGTGGCGGTGATGATCCGCTCGAGCACCTCGAAGGTGGCGGGATCGGGGTTTGTCCGCTCGCTGCCGATGGCGCTGCCAGCCTCACCTTCGGTGTTGGAAAGATCAAAGAACTGGCCACCGATATTGGGAATGTGGAAGCCGGTGAAGCCGTGCTGGTCGATATATGTCTCGATCAGGTCGTCGATCTTCGAAGGATCTTCTGCATAGCTGCTGAGATCTGCATCGATCATCACAAAGTTCGGCAGCACAGCCTGCAGCGATCCATCCCCCATCTGCTGCGCAAACTTGCCGTTGGATCCGACGACAAAACCGGACGCATCGGCATCTTCCGCAACCGAGACCGATCCCGTCAGACCGTCGAGGGCCGCCAGATCCGAGCTGGTGCTGAAGCTCCATGCACCGCTTTCGATGCCGGTGAAGCGGAAGGCGTATTCCCCCTCCCCGGCATAAAACATACCGGTACGGATCGTCGCGCCCGTTTCGTCATGGGTGAAGGTGACAATGGCCTCAACGTCAAAAGCGTTGCCGGTCCCGGTGTCGGCGGCAATTGTCCATTCGGTGGCCGGCGCAAAGACATTTGTCTCTCGCGCGCCGAGATCGCGTTCGGCGGTGCCATCCTCGGAGGGCTGGCCTTCGGGTTGCTCCTCGGGCTCTTCCTCTACCTCCTGATCCGTGTCGTCGGTCTCCCCAGTTTCCTGATCCGTATCGTCGTTTTCAGTCTCTCCCTCATCGGCAGCGGATTGATCCTCCGGAGCTTCCGTCTCCACGGGGTCAACCGCATCGACGGGGGCGATCTCCAGCCGCTCGAACGTGCCAAAATCCTCAGGGAGGGGGCCAAGATCGCGCGCGTCCGCCGGCAGATCGGAGGGATCGCTCACGAAGGCCAAGTGAACTGGAACCTCGATCACACCCATCTCCCCGGTGATGCGATGGCTGACGACAAGGTCGATAACCATGTGATAGCCCGAGCCATCCGTATAGTAACCGACATTTTCAGCGTGTTGTTCCCACCATTGTTTCTGGCTCGCCCCTTCGTAGCGACCGTTGCCCGAGCCGAATTCCAGTGTCCGCGTTCCGAGCGAATCGGTGACGTCGACGGCAACCGTGAAGCGGCTGTACCACTCTTCCATTGTCAGCTCAGAGGCGGCCCAATCCACCTCTGCGGTGAAACGATCAAGATCCACACGGCTCCGCCAGTCGAGGCCGTTATCCTCGATCAGATATTTGTCGGCGGGGGCATTTTCATCGAGTTTCATGTCGATGTCGTTATCCTCGAACGTGTTGCCGAGAATAACATGGGCATAGTTCGGATCGCGGCTGTTGTTGTCTTCCCAGATTCCGACGTCGAAGCCGCGGAAGGCGTTATCGACAAGCTTGAGTTCGGTGAATTCGTGGCCCCGCAGACCGAGACGCGCGTAGGTCAGCACCGGACCGTCAGAAGCCACAAAGCTGCTGTTCTCGATGATGTAGTTTCTCTGATACCAGCCGACGACGCCCATCTCGGTTTCCCAGGCGACAAAGCCGTCGATCACACTTGGAATATCGGTTTCCGAAGGCCGCTTGTCCGCCGTGGTTGAAAACCCGATCGGTGTGACCAGCGCTTCGTTGCCTTCAAACCGGAGCAGCGGAATTGTGGAGACATCAGCGGTGTCTTGACCGTAGAACGGATCGAAGCCGAATTTGCGCTCAAACGCGGCAGCCGAACTGTCCATGTGCCGGCCCGAGCCGTCATCGGTGCCCATGGGCCAGAAGAGATAACCCGCCCCCGCAGAGCTGACGGCGACATTGTCGATATTTTCGATCATACGCGACTTGTAGGCGTAGCCGATACCCTGGCCGTATCCGTCGTTTTGATACTGCAATCGGTGTCCCGGATGGCTGGGATCGCCGCTGTCCTCGGGATTGAAGACGCCGTCAGGTCCGGCGCCAGTGGTGCTCATCGTGATGTTGTCGGCCCAGAGGCCGGTCTCGGTCCCGGCCTCCGAAACGATCGCGGCCCCGTTGACGCCGTAGACCGCGTTCGAAATCACGTTGAGATGGGCATCATGGTGGACAAGGCCCCAGCCCGGGCTGCCCCAGACCGCGTTGCCTTCGGCGAGCGACGCCTCACCATCAACTTGGTCGCCAGTGCGGTGGAAATGCAGAGCGTAACGGCCGGCAGGGTTGTCCACGTCGTCTGTCGGGATCTGCTTGTCGGTACGGCCGAGCTCGAAGAATTCGGCGTTTTGCACCGAGACGTCGTTGTTGTGCATGAACATGACGTGGCCGCGCTCGTCCACCGGAACCGTCTTGCCGTCTGCAAAGTAATCTGCCGGGTCACTCTCGGTGCCGATGGTCACGTTACGTGTGTAGTTCGCGACCGGCACCTGAAACGAGGTCCCGGCAAGATCGTCAGGGGTGTGGTGATCGTATTCCAGAGGACGATCAATCCCCACACGGTACGAGCCGTCGTCGAGCCGCTCGATCGAGGTCACGGCGACCACCTCGTCCTGAAAACGCTCGATCGAGTCGAGCTTCGTTCCAGCGACGACAATCTTGTCACCGACCTGCCAGCCTCCGGGCTCTTCGGCGAAGATCAGTCCGGTATCGCCAGCCTCGGGATCGACCATTGTCTTCAAATGGTCGGCCTTGTCCTGGCCCGCGATCCGCGTTGTGCCGTGGGCGACGACGCCCTTTGACAACGCGAGCGGATCCTCGGACCGGTCAATGGAGCCATTGTCGCGATGAATGATGATCTCGGCGCTGACACCCTCCTGCACCGGGTTGCCCTCGACGCCAACCGTGAAGACCGAGCCGGTATTGGTCAGCAGCGTGTCGACCATCATCCGCGTGTCGGTATCCACCGCAAAATGGAGCTCACCTTCGACACCAACCCGGTCAAGCCGGGCATCACTGATGTCGTCATAGACAACCGAGATGCCCTTCGGAATGTAGACGCTCTCGCCATCACCCGGAACGCGCCCGGTCGACCATGTGTCCGGGTCGAACCAAGACCCGCCATTCAGGGCCACCGCCACCCCTGGCTCTCCCGCCTGCGGGAACAGCTCGAGCATGGCCATGTGGTCGGCCATCTTCTCGCTGTCATCGGTATGTGCGTGCATCTTGGCATGGTTCAGCGACATCTCTTGGGAGCTGATCGCGTCGGCCAGAGTGGTGCTGCCCGATCCGGTGAGGTCCTGGAGGGCGCTGCCCCCCGTGGCTCCATCACCCGCGGCGGCCGCGTGCGAACCACCAACGGTATTGTGAGAAGCGGACATCTCGTGGGTCATCATAGACTGTGTCTCCGATCATGAGGGGCCTGTCTCGGGCAGCCTGTGCCGCCGAGTTGGAATGGTCCTCGGATTTGAAGTCTTCGATCGCTGTCCTTCTGCGGCGCAGCGAGTGCATTTTTTTTGCCTTGATACCGCCTGAAAGAGCCCAGCACATGCCGACGTAAAGATAGGGGGCGAGAGTTCGCCGCCGCGAAAGTTTGCGGCCTTAAACCCGGTCGTTCAGAAGGGGGACAATATTCTCCGAAACTGTGCCGAACCCCATATCACGTCCCTGAGATGTGAACTTAGAGGTGAAGATCGGAACGCATGTTATTCCATAGATTGAATATTGATTTGAGCAAAAAAGTGCCGCATGTGCGGGAGAACGCCGCCGGTAGGCCATGACAACGCGCAAGTTGCAGCGATCTTGCGTCAGGTGGCCAGCATACGGATAGTCGGCGCAGGGGGCGCAGAGCAGTATGATCCAAGCCAAGGCTGAGGGGGATTCTCCGACAGGCATCGCCTTTGTCGGGACAGGCTATGTCGCCGATCTCTACATGGCGACGCTCTCGAACTGGTCCGATCATCTGCGTCTGTGCGGCGTGTACGACATCCAGACCTCTCGGCAGGATCGGTTCGCGACGTATCACAAAATTGAGGCCTACGCTTCGCTCGACGCGCTCCTGGCTGACGAAAGCGTCAAGATCGTGGTGAACCTGACCAATCCCGACCAGCATTATGCCGTGTCCTGCGCGGCTCTCGAGGCCGGGCGCCACGTCTATTCAGAGAAGCCGCTTGCCCTCGATCTCGCCGAGGCCGAAGACCTCGTGGCGCGGGCGGAAGCTGCCGATCGGCACCTGGTTTGCGCACCGGCAAGCGTACTTGGCGAGGCCGCGCAGACATTGATCAAGGCCGTGCGCGCGCAGGTGCGCGGCAAACCTCGGCTTGTCTACGCGGAACTCGACGACGGCCTGGTCCACCGGTTGGGCTATCGCAACTGGAAGACCGTGACCGGTGCCACCTGGCCTGCCGAAGACGAGTTTGCCACCGGGTGCACCCTCGAACATGCAGGCTATGCCCTGACCTGGCTCGTGGCGATGTTTGGGCCGGTGCGACGGGTGGTGACCGAAGCGGCGTGCCTGATCACCGACAAGGGCCCCGACACACCTCCCAAATACACCACACCGGATTTCACCTGCGCATGTCTGTCTTTCGACGAAGGGGTGGTGGCGCGGCTGACCAACAGTATCGTCGCGCTTCACGACCACCGTTTCCGGGTCTTCTGCGAGAACGGAATCATCGAGACGGCCGAGACCTGGGACTTCTGCGCCCCGGTCCGATCGATCCCGATCCCCGAAACGCGGCTGAGACGTCAGGCGCAGAAGCTCCTCGGTCTCGATGGCGGGCGGCGATTGCCGCCGGTGGCGCAGCGGCGCATCGTGACCGCGCGGCGCGGCGCGCGGATGGATTTTGCCCTCGGCATTGCGGAGATGGCTGAGGCGATCGCCGCCGGCCGCCGCCCGCGTCTTGCAGGAGCCTTCTCCCTGCACATCACGGAAGTCTCGCTGGCGATTCAGCATCCCGAGAGATTCGGCCATGTCTATACACCCCAGAGCACACCGCAGCCGGTCAAACCGGTCGATTGGTCGGCAGCCTAGCGCGCCACCCTGTCGATAAGCGCACGCATGATCTCGGGGCTTTCCACGAAGGTCTCGCGCGGAAGACCAAGAAGCGTTTGCCTCGCCTCCACAATCTCAGCCGGATCTTTCAGCAATCGGCTGATAAGCCTCTCGAGCGAGGCGCTCACCGGCTCGTCTATGACAAAGCCCGCGGATCGATCGACCAGCCAGCGCGCCGTTTCGGTTCCGCGCACGGCGATGGCCGGGGTCGCAAAATACCCCCCCTCGTAGATGCGGTTCGGCAGCAACCATAGTGAATTGGCGCCCTCCTCGTACCAATCCGCCGCCCAGACGAGATCCACGTCGGCATAGATCCAAGACAAGTCCAAGGGCGCGGCATAGCGACCATGCCACTCCATGTGCGGAGCGGCAGAGACCTCCGCCTCAAACTCCGGAAAAACGCTGCGCGCAGGATAGCCGCGCAGCACGATCTGGACCCGCCCGTCGCAGCGCGCGGCAAGCGCGCTCAGCACATCGAAGGAGCGACGGCACCTGAGATTGCCGAACCAGCCGATGCGGAGCGGGCCGTCGCCCGGCCGCTGCGCGGGGTCTGGCCGAGGGCCAAAAGCGTCACCCTCAACCAACCGGTTCTCCAGCAGCGCAACCGGGGCGAGGCCAGGAAAATACCGCGCAAAATGCTCACTCTCGAAACGGGGTGAGGAGACCACAACAAGGGCGCATTCTCGCAGCAGCCGGCGCTCGATACCGCGGAGCAGCCGCGCCGCCATGCCGTCACCCGTCAGCCGATGGTGGATGTCGAGGCATTCATAAACCAGCGCGCCACCAAGGCGGAGCTGTCGCCGCAGCCGATACGCCAGCATCAGCATGTCGAGGTTCCGCGCGTAGATCACATCCGCCGATCGCAGACGGTCGATATGGGGGGCGAGCAGGCGCGCCGAGCGGCGGATCAGCTTCAGCCGCCCGGCATAATCGTTGTCGCGTGTCTCGCCGAGGTCGATATGGGGCCAATCGGGCGGCTCCAGAGGTCCGCGATGGGGCATGACACCCGTGACCTCAAAGCCGGCGCGGCAAAAGGCGCTCATCCGCCGCTTCACGGCGGCATCCCCCGGATTGTGACCAAAGAACGCGATGTGGGGGGGCTGCGCGGTCTCACCAATCATAATCGGCCTCTCGCAGATGGGTGCGTTCGTGCAGCGCGATCGGGGTGTCCCTTGCCGGCTGACTTCCGGCACGCGCGACGAAGAGGGCGGCCCGCGCGGCCTCTCCCACCGCGCCCCGCGCCGCGCTTTCACGCACCCGCCAGACGGCCCCGCGCCCGAGCGCCGCGGCGATGCCGCGCCCGGCAACGGAGCGGGCGCGCAGCGCCAGCAGGCGAGGGCCGTGCGGCGCGGCAAAGGCGCCGCCGGTGCCGTGTTTGCCACTCATCGCACGGATGACCACGGCGCGCTCGGTAGCGGTCAGTGGGGTCCCGGGGCAAAGATCAGCGGCACTTTCGAAATCTTCCACAGCGGCGTCCCAATCGACACGCCGCGCGTGAACGGTCCCCCGCTGAAGCAGGCCCGCACGGCGCCTGAGACCCTCGTTCGGGCCATCAAACATCGCTGCGTAGAGATCGAGCGGTAGGATCTCGCGGAATCCCGAGAAGATGAGACGGTCATTCTCCAACCAGACGGCCTCGGACGCGGCGGCGGTATGGCGGGCCCCGCGGGGGCCGCGGGCGCCGTCATGCTTGCGCTGATGAAACAAGATGTCGTCGCATATCGCCACAGGATAGCGCGCGGCAAGGCGCACAAACATCTCGTAGTCGATCGAGCGGGCGAGATCCTCGCGGAACGGCCCAACCCGCTCGAGCGCCTCCCGCCGCACCAGCGTGGCGTTCTGGAAGAAGAACACATCCTCCAGAATGTGGCGCAGAATGCTGCCCCGGGTGAGATCCGGCCAATAGCCCGTGCCCAGCATCTCGCGCCGGCCGCTCACCGGATCGTCGCGGAACCGGTCGTGCCGTCCCGCGGCGAGACCGGCTCTGCTGCCTGTGAGCGCCGCCTCAAGTGTCGCTGCTGCATGGGGCAGGGCGATATCATCGTCGTCGCAGATCCAGACAAAATCACCTGCAGTTTCGGCCAATGCGGCGTTCAGCGCCCGTGACTTCCCGCCATTTGCGCTGCGGCGATAGCGCACCCGCCCCCCCGAGCCGGCCTCCAGCCGCCGTGCAAAAGTCTCGGTGCCATCCGTGGAGCCGTCGTCCCAGATCACGATGTGATCGAGGGGGCGATCTTGCGCCTCGAGCGCGGCGATCGCCTCCGCCAGATATTGCTGCCTGTTGTATGTGGCGACAATCGCCGTGATCTGGGGCATAGGATTGGAACGTGATGAAATGCGGGAGATCTTGTGGACGAAAACACCGGTGCATGACGCATTCATCTTGTCTAGTCTTCGGAAAGAAAATTATTTTAACTCTGTCGCCGTCTCTTTGGATAAATGCTTATGGTTCGGTTCTTCGGAACATTGTTGCTCCTTGCCCTGCCGCTGCCTTCCCTCGCGGCTGATTATCTGCTTGGGGCCGGTGATCGGCTGCGTCTGCGCGCAGTGATCTGGGAGGAGACGACACGTAGTTTCGTCTCATGGGACGTGGTGGACGGCGAATACGCGGTCCAGGCCGACGGGACGCTTTCGATCCCCATCGTGGGATCGGTGGAGGCGGACGGGCGAAACGTGGCCGCCGTGTCCGAGAGCATCTCGGCCCAACTTCAGGTCCAGGGTGGAATGGCAAATGTCCCGGCCATCGCCCTCGAGGTGCTGACCTATCGCCCGTTCTACATCTTGGGTGACATCCGGGGGCCAGGGGCCTATCCGGCGCAACCGGGCCTGACCGCCCAACAGGCCTTGGCGCTCGCTGGCGGGCTGGGCAACGCGCTCGACGACCGACCCCTGAACCTCATCCGGGAGGTGGGCACCTTGCGCGAGATCCGCGGCGAGATCACCCGTGCGCAGATGCGTGAGGCGCGGCTCGAGGCCGAGATCGCCGACACCGAGGCGCTGACCGTTCCGCCAGAGCTCAGTCATCCCGACGGGCCGCAGGCATTGGCCCGCATCGAGGCGCAGGAGCAGGCGATCTTTGATGCGCGGCGCGCCGAGATCGCCCGGGAGTTGGGCGCATTAAACGATCTTGAGGCTCTTTTGCTGAACGAAGTCGCGGGCCTCGAAAGCAAGCTCGAGGGTCAACGCGCCCAGCTCGACTTGGCGCGCGAGACGCTCGAGAATGTTGAATCCCTCGTGGCCCGCGGATTGGCCCCAGCCAATCGGCTTGCTGACACGCAGCGCAGCCTTATCACCCTTGAGAGCACCGAGACGGACATTCTGAATGCGCTTTACCGCGCGCGGCAGCGGATCAGCGAGAACCAGCGTGACATCGTTGCCCTTCAGGCCGGACGCGAAACAGGCGCCACAATCGAGCTCCAACAGACCACAGCCGAGCTCGAGACGCTGGCGGTCCGCCGTGCGGTGGTCGAAGAGCTCATTCTGACGGAAGGTGGCGCGGGTGTCTTCGACGAGGCGGAAACCCGCACAAGCTACCTCTTGCGGCGGAGTAACCCCACCCCGGATGGGGCGACCAACGTGGTCGAGATCGGGCCCGACGACCGGATCGGCCCGGGGGATGTGCTTTTGGTGTCGGTGGAGATTGTCGACACCCCCGCTCCCTCTGCAAACTAGCCGTCCGGGCGGGTCTTCGCGATCAGGTCGGCGCAGAACAGCTCGAACTCGGGCGCCGCGAGGGTTTTTGCCCTTGCGGCCGCAACGCTCTGCAGTGCCGCCTCCTCGCGCTGGCAAGAATCCGACAGAAGATCCATCAAACGGTCAGTGAATTCACCCTCGTCCTCCGCAAGAACAACAGCCTCGTCCAGCCGATGGCCGTAGCCCTCGACCGCCGTGCGCATGGCCAGGACCGGCATGCCAAGCTCGAGATAGGTTGCGATCTTGATGCTGACGCCACTCACCGCACGGTTCGGGGCAAGCCCGACCGCCCTCGAGCCGCCGATCGTTGTCAGGTCATCAACCCGGCCCAGCACCTTCACGCCAGCATGCCGGCCTTGCACCGAGGCGCCGATTTCCCCCACGATCCAGAGTTCCGCGTCAGGCAGCCTATTGTGCACCGAGGGCCAGACTTGCGTCAGAAGAAGGTCGAGCGCGTCGATATTGCCGCCGTGCCGCACACCCAGAAAGACGGCGCGCAGAGGCCCGTCCGCCGCCACCTTCTTCGGAACCACCCTCGGCGGAAGCCAGATATGCCGTTTTTCCGGCAAGCAGGGGGCCAGGGCGCGCTGATCCGACAGCGAGGCGAACAGCAGCAGATCAGCCGGGCCAAGCCAGTCAAGCTCCCGTTCAAGCGACACATCCCGATGGTCTGGGGCAAGACCAAGCTTGCGGAAGGACTCGGCGCGCAGGGCGAACAGATCGTGTAGCAAAACGGCGCGCACCGGCGCCTCAACACGTGCCAGAACCGGGGCGAGGGCACTGTATTCGGACACGGCGATGGTCGAGCCGAGCGCATTGGCGGCGTCCACCATCTTCGCTGTGTCCTTGTCGGTCGGCGTGTATCCGATCAGACTCGGCATGGCCGGTCGCGCAAGGTGCGTCCGCCCACATATCACCCAAACAAGATGAGCCAGGCTGCGGAGCGCCGCGCGCTGCCATGGACGCCAGCGCAGAGATATGTAGACCGAGCCGATCCGAAGGCTGCCAGGCCAGACAATCCGGCAGGCCCGTTGGGCAATGGCGCAGGCCGGGCGCGAAACGGGAATGCTGCCAAATCCCGCGGCGGGAGACACAACGATGTTGACGGCGAAACCGGCCGTCATCAGACGATCGACAAGACCCAGCAGATAGACCGCCGAGCCGCTATCTGCATCGTCGAGGCGACGTTGCACGAGAATTGTCGCATGGACAGCCCGCTTGGAGCGGTCCCGCTTCCGGAAAGGTCGCTCGCTCACTTGAGATATCGCTCCGGAAAAACACGCTTCCCCAACGCTTCCGCCAGCTTGCCGAGGATCATGCCCGCTGCACCAGGATGTTGGGCGAGATTGGCAAGGGCAGGCCCGGCCTTGCCGGCCTTCAGCGCGTGCAACACTCTCTCGCTGGTGCCAAGCCGCGCTTGGTCCCCCCGGCGGCGCGCCAGCAGCGCGCGCGATTGGTCGGTCAGCCGGTCCGAATGCCGTGCGGCGAACCGTATATCCGCCGCCATGAGCGCATCGAGATGATCGAGGTTCATGCGGTGGGAGACCGAGCCCGGTCGCGCGCGATAGAGATAATCGGCTACCGGATCGAAGATGACGCGGCCGCCTGTCGCAAGGCAGGCCAGGATGATATGGAAATCCTCTCCGTTCCGCAGCTGCGGATCGTATCGCAGGCCAGTGCGATCGAGAAACGCGCGATTGAAGATCGGCTTCAGATACCCGACCGAACGCCCGGCCGGCAGCACGTCGTCCATTGCGAGATAGCTCTCAAGATCGAAAACATCCGCCGTCCCGGGGATCTCAGGGGGGATGAAGGGGGGGGTGGACTCCGCGTCCTCCCAGCGAGCGACGCGCCGGATATTTCCGAGAACAACATCAGCCGACCGGCGCAATGCCAAGTCGATCATTCGCCGCGTCCGGCCGGGCTCGATCCGGTCATCGGAATCAAGCACCACGATCCAATCCCCTTGCGCCGCTGCTAGGGCTGCGTTGCGCGCGGCTGCGGGTCCGCCGTTCTGAGGCAGGCGTAAAACCCGGGCGCCTGCGTTATGGGCCCGTGCGGCCGTCTCGTCACAAGAGGCATCATCGGCAACCACAATTTCGCATGTCACATGCGACTGCCCTCGCGCGTGAGCGATACAATCGGCGACACTGTCTTCCGCATTCCAGGCGGCTATGATGATGGTTGCCTCGACCATGAGAGCTGACCTATCATCCCCACTGATCAGTAATCATCTGTTTTCTAGCAATTCCAAGTTTGGCTCACATTCTTTTTCCCGGCATGCGCGCCGGTCTTGTGCAACGCAGGAAACCAGCTTTTGAGCGCCGACACACCCGAAGTCTCCGTCATCGTTGCGGCCTGGAACGCAGCCCCCACCATCGGCGGCGCCGTTTCGTCAGCATTGCGTCAACGCGGCGTGCGTGTCGAGGTGATCGCCATCGATGACGCCTCGACGGACGGCACACGGGCTGAGCTCGAACGCCTGGCAGAGGTCCATAAGCACCTCCACATCGTGGTCCAGACCGTCAATAGCGGCCCCGCCGCAGCCCGCAATTCTGCGCTCGCCCTGGCACGGGCGCCTTACGTGACCATCCTCGATGCCGATGACGAGATGGCCCCGGATCGGCTTGGAAAGCTGCTGTCCATCGCCAGGCTCGGCAATTGGGATATTGTGGCAGACGACCTGTTTAAGGTCCCTTCACATCACCCGGACGCGCCGCGCGAGCGGTTGTGGAGCAAGACCGAGATCGGCTGCGTCAAGATCAATTTCGAAGAGTTCATCCAAGGCAACCTCACCCGATTACATGGCGGTCGCGGCGAACTTGGATTTCTCAAGCCATTGATCCGACGAGAATTCCTCGAGTGGCACAACCTGCGTTACGACCAGAGCATGCGGCTCGGGGAGGATTACGCGCTCTATGCCGAAGCGCTTGCGGCGGGGGCGCGGTTCTGCCTCACAGATCCTTTCGGCTACCACGCGCTTGTGCGTCCGGAGTCGCTCAGCGGCCGTCATGAGGCGGCGGATCTGGCGGGTCTCGTGCGGGTCGACCAACAGCTTGCAAGCCGGTCAGATCTGACAACTTCCGAACGTAAGATGCTGAAAATACATGAAATCGAAACCCAAAAACGGTGGCGGTGGTTGCGCCTGATCGAGGCGGTGAAGTCCCGCGACATTGTCGATGCCGTGCGCTGTTTCATCGCTCCGCCGAGCGTCATCGCAAGTCTCTGCGCCCGCCTTGGCGAGCAGGTTCTGTTGCGCTCGGCGGCACGGATCTCACGTGTTTTGGGCACCGCAAGTGCATGAGCAACCGTCTTCGCTGGGGGCTTCTCGGAGCCGGATGGATCGCCCAACGCTTCGCTGCAGACCTGCGCTTCGGGACAACCGGGCGTGTCAGCTGCGTCGCGGCACGCCACCCGGAGCATGCCCGGAGGCTTGCGGAGAGATACGGGGCCGATGCGGTGGAGGGGGCCGCCGCACTGGTCTCGAGGCCGGATGTGGACGTGATTTATGTTGCCACACCTGCCCATCTGCACATGGAGCACTGCCTTCTGGCGCTGTCACGCGGCAAGCCGGTTTTGTGCGAGAAGCCCTTTGCGCTCGATGCCGGACAGGCGCGGCGGATCGCCGAGACGGCAAAGGCGGAGGGTCTGTTCTGCATGGAGGCAATGTGGACCCGTTTCCTGCCGGCCATGACCGAGCTGCGGCGGCTGGCGGGTGACGGCGGGCTTGGTGAGATCAGGCAAGTCAATGCCACCTTGGGCTTTCCAAATGTCGAATCTCCCAGAACCGCAACATTGACCGATCCGGCCCGCGGGGGAGGAGCGCTGCTCGATCTCGGAGTTTACGGCATCTCGGCGGTCCATGACCTCCTCGGTCCGCCCCAGAGCGTCGCTGCCCGGCAGATCCTGTCGAAGACCGGAAGCCTGCGCGACGTGGCGATCGTGATGCAACACGCGACCGGCCTGTCGACGATATGCGCGAGCCATGCCACGCGCCTCAGCAATCGGCTGGAGGTCAGTGGCACCGAGGGGTGGGCCGAACTCGACGCTCCCTTTATCCAGGCGGGCCGCGGATCAGTCGGCAAGGTCGTGCCGGATCGCCGCAATGAGACCGAGCAGGCCTCGCGGCTCAGGGAGGCGCTGCGCGGCTCGCGTGCCTGGCCGATGATCCGCGCCGCCGGCCTGCGCCTCACGGGCCGGTCTCCGCGTGCGATCAGAGGACAATTCCGGGGCAGCGGTTTGCGGTTTCAGGCCGATGAGGTCGCTGCCTGCATCGCGGCGCAGCGTCAGGAAAGCCAGATCATGCCATTGGCCGCTTCGATTGCGGTCCTGGAAACCGTAGACGCGGTGCGGCGCCAAACGGCGTGCGCGAGCGGCGATGAAGACCTTTCGTAAAACAGATCACGCCACGTTCATATTTTGCCCGCACAGACACTCGTGACTTGGGTAAATGAGGCTAAAATGAGGAAAATTCTTGGTATGAGGATGCCGGTCGTGGCATACGAATATTATTGAAGAAGTCTTTTTCGATTCTCGGAGCTTTCCATGAGCTTTTCCAAGCACGGCCGGGGCCCGGCGAACATTTATAGAACGGGCCTGAGTTCAACCGTCCGACCAGACACCCCGTTCGGCCCCGACCGCGATCGTGAACCCCGACAATCCTACGCCATCAAACGAATGCTCGACATCACGGGTGCTCTTGTGATGATCGTCCTGTTCGCGCCGCTCTTCCTGACGATCATAGCCCTTGTCTGGCTGACCGAGGGTGGACCGTTCTTCTTTGGTCACCAGCGCATCGGGCGCAACGGGCTGCCCTTCCGGTGCATGAAGTTCCGCACCATGCGGCGGGAGTCCGAAGAGATCCTTGCCGAGATCCTTGCGACCGATCCGGTGGCCCGGAAACAATGGAATTCCTGCTACAAACTGGAGAACGATCCGCGGATCATGCCGGGGATCGGGCACTTCCTTCGCAAAACGAGCCTCGATGAGCTGCCGCAACTCTTCAATGTCCTGTGGGGTGAGATGAGCCTTGTCGGACCGCGACCGGTTACGGAGCAGGAGCTGGCAAAATACGGTCCCTACAAAAGCCACTATCTGGCGGTCCGGCCGGGTCTGACAGGGGAGTGGCAGATCGGGGGACGGTCCTCGACGACCTATGACGCGCGGGTGCGCATGGATGTGTGGTATGTCGAAAACGCAGGTGTGCTGACGGATGTCCGGATTCTGGCGCGAACCGTCACGTTCTTTCTTTCAGGCCGGCTCGGGGGTGCTCGCTAGGGAGAGTGCTTCCGGCATCGGATCGAGCATTATTCTCGATCCGGCTCAGCAGCCAGGTCCAAGCGAAGGTCAGTGGCACCGACGCGATCCACCCGACAAGGACAGACAGCCAGAGCGAGACGCTGTCGACCGTAAGGCCGATAATGCTTGCAGCCAACAGGCTGGCCAGGAGGGGGGGGAAGAGCTTCCCGTAGATCATGTCGGCTCCACATTGTCGGAGGTTTGACGCGATGGTAAACCGGATGAACGGAAGAACGCCGTGATACCTTGTTGTTTCAATCGCCTGCCGCCGGTGATCAACGGCGACCCTGCGTCAGAGTGTTTCATAAACTCGTAAAAACACAAATAATGTTGACTGAATGGTTCACAAACCAAAATGCGCAGGACGCATATTGATATAGGAATATGTACCTTCCAGCGGGCGAGCATTTTCGCGACCCTGGACAGCATCGCGTCACAATCCCTCCCCGAGGGTGTGTCACTCAGCGTGATTGTCGCCGACAATGACGACACGGATCGCCAGAAGACCGCAATCGAGGCGCATGCTGCAGCGAAGGGTCTTGCCACGCGCTACATCCATGCCCCGTCCCGCAACATCTCCCTGGCGCGCAACGCCTGTCTTGATGCCGTCTCGGGCGCGGCGCTGGTGTTCATCGACGACGACGAAAGTGCCGACGCACATTGGATCAGGAACATCCTTGCCAGCTGGCGCGAGTCCGGCGCCGGCGTCGTCTTTGGGCCTGCGGTCGCAATCTATCCCCCTGCTGCACCCGATTGGATGCGGCGAAACGATTTTCACTCGAACCGGCCAACCACCCGCGCCGGCCGCGTCGAGACGGGGAATACCAGCAATGTTCTGCTGGACCTCTCCGATCCCCGTGTGGCGTCTTGCCGTTTTGATCCGAGCTATGGCCGAACCGGCGGCGAGGATGTCGACTTTTTTTTCCGATTGCATCGCGCTGGCGTGCACATGGCAATCTGCGAGACCGCTACCGTGCGCGAACCCGTGGCGCCATCCCGTCTGAGCTTCGGCTGGGTGGTCCGCCGACGCAACATGCAAGGCGCGATCTACGGGAGCTGCATCGCGCAGCACAAACCGGAGATGCGCTGGCGGACCCTGTCTGCGAGCGCCGCCAAGGCGGCCTTCTGCCTCGTTCGGGTCCCGCCCACGCTGCTGGGATTCGGGGATGCACATTTCTGGATCATGCGCGCGGCATTCCATGCTGGCGTTGCCTCGGGGTGCCTCACCCAACCGCGCCGGGAAGTCTATGGCGGCACAGGCTGAGCCCTGTTGCCAGACGGATCAGCGGAGCAGGGCAATCGCCGCGCGAATGTTTCGGTTGTCCCAGACAAAGAGAACCGCCAAAGCCATTACGGTCAGCAAAATGGCAGAGGCAATTTCACCCAACCCGCCAGGCCATAGCATGTCCGCGCTGTAGAGATGTGCGACAATCGCAAAACAAGTGCAGACAAGGGGCCGCGCTACCGCAGCCAGACAGTCCCTTATGGCAAGCGGTACCAGCCGACGCGCAAGCATCCAGCCGCGCGGGACATAGACCAAAGCCCAGAGGGTGAGTGATGCTGCCGCGGCTTCGAGGCTGATGGTCGCTGCGACCACCATCAGCGGCACCTGAAGAAGCGTGCCTTCGAGCACCAGACGAAACTGCAGATCCGTGCGGCCGAGGGCTCGAAAAAGACAGACAAGACAGGTGATTGTCGTCGCCTCAATCACAATACCTGGAATGGCCAGAGCGAAGACAGGAGCAACGCTCGCCCATTGTGCCCCAAGAAACACCGGGAATATCGCATCGCCGGACACCGCGATGAGCGCCAGTGGAACGAACAGGATCGTAGCGATCAGCCGGGTCGAAGCGAGATAGATCTCGACCAGGCGCTCGAGTGACGCCTGCGCCTTCGCCATCCGGACATAGATGACGGTCGACAAGGGCCCGACCAGCCCAAATTGCGGCAAACGTGCAAAACGCTGCATCATCGCAAAGATGCCAAGCGCACCGGTGCCGAGAAGCTTGCCGACAGCAAGGGTTGCCGCCTGTCCTTGCAAGGTGGCGAGCAAGGAGGTTGTGACCGTATCACGCGCAAAGCGCAGATGCGGGCCGATCAGGTCGCGCGAGAAGACAAGCGAGGGCCGGAAGTTGGAAAAGAATGCCAGACCGGCAAAACGGACACCGGCGAGGACCAGTTGCTGCAGCACCAGCGCCCAAAGGCCCGCACCAACCAGGGCCAGTCCCACAGCCACCATCAGGCCGACCACAGCGGCAATCAAATGTATCCGCGCGATCAACGCGTAATCCTCGCGCCTTTCGATCTCGGCGTTATGGGCCGCCGAAAGCGCCTGAAGAAACGGAACACATGCCAGCAGGGAGAGGACCGGCCACAGGGCCGGCGCCGCGAATATCCAGCTCCAGACCGGGGCGGCGATCACAACACCCAGAAAAAGCCCACCACCGACAGCGGCCAGCAGCCAAAAGACGGTGGACCATTCCGCTTGGTTGTAGACCGGGCTGCGGATCAGTGACCGGCCGAGACCCGCATCGCTCAGGACCCCCGCGAAGATCACCACACTCATCGCCAGCGCCATAAGCGCAAAATCCTCGACCGTCAGGTGACGCGCAAGGACCGGTAGGACGAGAACCTGCGAGGCAGCGAGAAAGGCCCGCGCAAAAACCAGCGACCCCACATTGGTGAAGAAGCCGTGCCGGGCCTTCACCTCGGAAAGCGATGCCACCGGGTCGCTCATCGTTCAGCGCAAGATCTCAACATCCGACCAAGACAGGGCCTGCACGCTGTCATCCCCCGCAACTCGGCCGAGCCAGTCATGGCTCGCAAAGCCCGGCCAGCACACATCACCCTGCCGGAACTGGACCGGGAGAAAGGCCTCGCGGAACCTCCCGTCCGAAAACAAACCGTCGAAGGCATCATCGTTGCTGGCCCAGAAGCTTTGAGTTCCGTCTGCGCCGCAAGGCCGGTTGAACGTCGCCAGCACATCGGGCCGGTGATCCCAAAATGTATCCTTGTCAAAGCTGGCGTGGTTACGCATCCCGACCTTCTCGGACTTGGCGTGCGCCATCTCCGTCCAGTTGAGGCCCAGCAGATCGTAGATCCGGCCCTCATAGGCCAAAGCGATACCGCCCGCAGGTCCCACACCAATGGAAGGGCTGGGGGTGACGCCATTGAGATACGCCCCGAAAGCCAGCCCATCCTCGACCAGGGCAAATTCCTTTCTGACATCGAAGCGCGCCTGGTAATAGTGCAGCCATCCCAGGGCGATGATCAACAGAACCGCCGCCGCAGCTGGCAGCCGTATCGCCCAGCTGGTGGCGGTACCACGCGGCAGAGCGACAAGGGCGAGCGCCAGAGCGATGGACAAGGCGATCGGAACAAGGGGCGAGATTGGCTGGAAAAAGCGCCAGAGTGCAAAATGGTCGCCCCCAAGCGCCGCGTAGACCGACAGGATCCCGAAGACGCACGCCCCCGCCACGACCAAACCGCGACTGCCCGGCTCAGCCATCTGCAGGCGTGCCAATCCCCAAACGCTCGCGAATATCCAAGCCGCGATCCCAGCTGAAACAAGCGGCGCCCCCAGCACGTAAGACGTCATATATTTCAGGCCGTCCGCAAGATCCTGAAGACGGTCGGAGGAGACTTTCGCGTAAAACGTGTTGGGGAAGGGCTGGCCAAAATAATCGATCCGCCAGATTGTGACAGCGGCAAAAACCGCGATCGCAGCAAGCGCCGTGATCGCGCCGAAGCTGCGGAACGTCGGCACGAGGATCGCTGTCAGCGCGACAAGGCCGACTGAGGCCGCGACCCCCTCGGGACGGATCAGCGGCAGCGCCATAGCCAGCACCAGCAGCACAACTCGGCCAGGCCCCTCCAGGCCGCGGCCGTCATCCTCCGCCCAAGCGACAAGTAGGGCGAGCAGCCCCAAGAGACCCGCTGACCACAGCGCAACCTCCATCATCGTCCAGACCGCCCAAAGGAAATAGCCCGGCGCCGCAACAAGAAACAGCGCGAGGATCGTCACTCCAGCGTCCGCGCGTCCGCCAAGGCGTAAGGTCAACAGCCGGACAATGCGGAAGGCGGCAAAAACCGCAAGTGTCGCGAGGGCGAAGCACAATGCCAGGATCGGCGCTTCGGGAGATGGGGCGGCAAGGTAGAGCAGGGTCAGGATTGTGGTCCAGAGGATCGTCGTCGACCCTTCCACCCGCTCACCACCCACGTTGTAGACGTAGCCCGCACCGTTTGCGATGTTCTCTGCATAGGAGCGGGTGATTGCCGCATCGTCGATCCCGATCGGCGGCACACCCCCGGCCAGACCCCAAGCCAGGGCCGTACCGATCGCCGTCACGACAAGGGCCGTGATCAGATCGCGGGCGCGCGTATCAGCGAGGGCATCCGCGCGGCGCGAGGAGGGCATCGCCTCGTACGTTTTCTGGAACATGGTACCCTCTCAGACCCGAACGGATTTTGCTTGCAACCGCGACAGCACGGCGCCTTCCATCTGAACCGGCATCGACTTGAAGAGGCCCAGACGGTCGAGCACACGTTGCACAGGCGTGCGGCCAGAGCGGATCACGTAGAGGCCGACATCCAGCGTTTGGGGCAGCTCGACCACATCGGAGACCTCGTTGAGTGCGGGGGAGTCGATGATCACGAGGTCGTAGCGTGCCATCAGGGTCTGAAAGAGGGCTTCCGCCCGCTCCATGCCAAAGATTGTCGCGGGATCAAGGCTTGACGGTTTCGTCGGCATGACATCGACGCCGAGATGCGGGTCGTGGAAAATCGCGTCATCCACCGCCACATCGCCGTAGAAGACCTCGAGCAAGCCAGGTCGCTGACTGAGACCAAACCGGCGGGTCAGATCCGCCACGCGGAGATCACCATCGACCAGCAAGCACGTCTTGCCCTGCTCGCATGCGGCCCAAGCCAGCAACATGGCAAGACTGGTCTTGTCGCCGCCCGGAGATTGCGAGACCACCGTCACCGAGCGCATTGGTCGACCGATGCCCAGCTCCAGCGTCCGCAGCATGTTGCGCGCGGCCATCGCCGTCCGGCCACCCTTGCTCCGCACGAGGCGGGCGATGTTTCGGACGCCGTTGCGACGGGGCAGGCGGGGCAGGTGACCGTAAACCTTCAGCCCCGTGCTGCGTGTCACATGGTCAGAGCCCACAAAGCGCTTCGGCAAAAGCTCGAGCAGGAACATGAGCCCCAGGCCCACAAACAGACCGGCCGCGGTCGCCAGTACAAGTGTTTGCTTCTTACGTGGCGTGGCCGGCGCTCCCGGTGGGGCAGCGTAAGAAATGATCTCGGCATCGGCGCGGCGCAAGTTCTGTATCTCACTCGATTCCTTGAACCGGCCCAGGAAGTCCTCGTAAAGACGCCGGTTGGCATCAGCCACGCGCTCGAGCTGGTTGAGCTCGATCTGGTCCGCCGACCGTTCAAAGCCCGTCCGCTCAAGCTGGCTCAAAGCCGAGCGGATGGCCGAAACATTGGTGCGCAGAACCTCCGAGCGGTTCTCGAACTCTTCGATCACACGCTCGACCTCGGTTGTGAGTTCGGTCTGCACCCCTTCCGCTTCGCGCTGGATGGTCCGGACCTGTATACTCTCTTCTCCAAAACGCGCCCGGGCCGTGGCGGCATCCTGACGCAGGACCGAAAGACGGGTGACAAAATCATCAAGCAGCGGATCGGCCAGCACGCTTGCCGCCGAGACGGCACTCGATCCGCCGAGCAGCTGGCGGGCCTTCTCCGCCAGCGCCTCGGTTTGCGCCAGATCCGTGCGCGCATCGACCAGTTTTGTTGTCATTTCCTCCATCTGCTGATCGAGCCGTTCGGCGCTGTCGACCTCGCGGCTGGACAGCGTCTTGAACGCAATCACCTGACGTTCGGCGTCCTGGACGCTTGCCGCCAGTTCCGCAACGCGGGTCTCGAGCCAGACGGTGAAACGCTGCGCGGCCTCGAACCGGCGATCTCCGACGAACTCGATATATTCAACGGCGATGGTATTCGCGATCCCAGCAGCCTTGGTCGGATCGCTGGAGGCGACGGTTACCTCGATCACATAGGAATTGCCGAGCTGCCGCACCGAACTCTGGCGGGCGAGCGTAGAGACGGGCCCGTCGAGGCCTTCGAGCATGTCCTGATTTGCGCTTGCCGCTTCTGCCAAAGCACTACTCGGCGCTGCACCGGCACTCGAGCCCGCGGCCTCTTGCGACGGGGCGGGCAGAAGGAACGACTTGACGAAAGACTTCGTCCTCTCCACCAGCCGGGCCACAGGGCCCGGTTCCTCAACAGGCAGCAGCGCAGGGTTGAACTCGGGGTCCTGGTCAAGCGACAGCCGCTTGGCGACACGGACAAGCAATGTGCTCGATTCAAGGATCGCAAGTTCCCCCTTGATGGCCGTATCGGTCAAAGCACGGCTTTCAAGAAGGTCGGTTGAGCTGCGCTCGACGCTCGGCTGCCCCCCCATCAGCATCTCTGCAGAAGCAACGTATTGCGGCTCGGCACGGCTCAGCGCGTAACCCGCATAGATGATCGCCATAAAAGTCGTCAGGGCGGCGATCCAAGCCCGCTTGCGCAGGATCGCCCACACATCCTCGAGACGAAAGGTGGTCTCGCGAGGCCGCGTCATGTCGTGTGAAAGCTCGGAGAAAAGTCGTGAGCCCGGTTGTGAATTCATCGAAATACGCCCCAGAAAAGCGGCTTAAAACATACAGACAAATTTGCAGGCCCTCGAGAACGAGATCGCGGCAGTCTAACGGCAGAATGTCCCGAACCTGAAATCCACCGCGGAACCGTATCTCTGACACCAGGCTGAATGCGCGCCTGCGAAGCAACGTAGACCATTCCGTGGCGTCATGCGACTGGAAAATCCAGGGCTGCCGCAACAGGCATGACCTCCGGGAGCGCCTGCCATCTCTCCGCTCACAAGGCCCACCCACGGGGGCGGGTTGCGCGCCTGGCCGCAGTCAGTCGAGCGGCGTCATGTGCCGCTCGATCAATGCTCAGGCCGAGTTCTGGAGGAAGGTGGGCATGTTGGCCGAGGCAAACCCCGGCCTATCTTTCACCGAAATCATGGCGCAGCAGCTCGAGGATGCCGATGTTGTCAACACCGCCTGACCGGACCTCCGATAGTTGGAGGTCTCCGGTCCGGTCAGGCTCATCGCGCATCTCTATGCCTTGCGCGAAAAGAAACCCCTTCCTCTTTCAAGGCGGGGGCTTCGGGTCTTGGTCAAAGCGATGTGGTGAGGTTACTCGGCCGGCGTGTGGCCTGCGCGGTCGTCGCGTTCCAGACGCTTCTGGGACCAGCGGGCCCAAACAAGACCACCGAAAGAAAAGGTCAGTGCCATGGCGATGAGGATCAGTTGACCAGTCATTTGCGCGTCTCCCTGTCCAGATCCTGTGCTTCAGTCTCGAGGCGTCCCAAAGAAATATAAGCATTTCCAACCATCACGCCAGCGACGGCGAGATGGCAGATGACCCAAGCCGTGACCGGCACGGTGCCGTCTGCCAGAGGTCGCGCCACGCCGAGCCCGAAGAAAGCAAGGCCCACGGCGTTCGAGATGGTCACATAGAGCTTCACCCGCTCGTTATGGACCGCGAGATCATCACGCCGCCGCATCGGTCACCTCCATCTGTTTCGCGCCTGTCTCCGAGGCGGCGACCAGCCAGTCAACGGCACGCTGCGCGTGCGCCCCCGCGGT
>NZ_JALZ01000033.1 GCF_000521785.1 Roseivivax halodurans JCM 10272 | reverse complement strand
CCGACTTCTTCAGCAGCCTGTTAAGACTCTAAGTAGCGCCATGAGGTGCAGTTCAGGGAATGGGTAAGGCGGGCTCGGAGCCGCCGTCCACGGCGCCAGGTATTGGTTCTGGAAGTGCGGGACTTTCCGGTCGTTCGGCAACCAACCGATGCACTTGCAGCATGAAGATGACGATCATTTCCCGACAAGACGCGCCGGTCATCGCCCCGGGGCCTGCCATGCGACTTGGGGAAGCATGGTGCAAGACGCGCCATCTGCGGGTCTGTCAGCCAGCAGAGATTGCTCATGCCACCGCTCGCTTTTCGAGCCCTGAATCGTGCCTCAGCGGGCCAATCTATGGGTCCCGAGGCTAATCTCGACCAGGGTTTCAAAGTATACGCCATATATTTCGCGCGTTTCACCGCCGCGTAATATATATTACCTCCGATATCTCGAATGCACGAATGCACGAATGTAGCATTCGTAACGAACTTGTTCGTGGATATCGAAGAGCCGATCGTTATTCTTGGAATTGCGATACTCGTCGCACAGTGAAAACCGGGTCGTGCCTCGCACACCCCAAGAGGGAATTGACAGATGAATGTTTTCAATAGGGTCCTCGCGACCTGCGGCATGGCAATGACCCTGGCCGCACCTGCATTCGCGCAGCAGGAGGAAATGGATATCACAAGCATCACCTGCGCGGAATTCGGCGACATGGACGAGCAGGGTCAGCTGGCCGCTGCGGCCGCACTCGTCGAACGTCTTGCCTCAGGACAGAGCGCGTCTTCGGCGCGCGTTCGTCTTGATAGCATCTGTGGCAGCAACGAGGGTTCGACAGCTCTCATCGTGGCGGCCACTTCGGGCATGAGCATGGACGACTGACACTGCCATCTTTCGCTGCCGCGTTTGAAACGGCGACAGGCCACGCCTTAGTGCGTGGCCTGCTTGTGTTGACAAGTCCAATTCGGTCCATCCGATGCCGGCATCCGCTTCCATGACGATTTCATTCCCGCTACGCGTCGCGCGGCAAACCAATCCGCCGGTTACTCCATTCATACATGCTAACTAAATTGCGGCCTGACCCTTCGGCCGCAATTCACCTTTCCGCGCGCCGCGCCGCATCGGTGGCAATTCCCATAGGCATCCGGACGGCAAGGGAAAGGAAACTGCCCCGTTCTTTCACGGGGAATGTGCAAGCCTCGCCGATCACCCTTCCTGGATATCGTCCGTCGATCCTGGCGGCGCGAACCACGCGGTCAGCGCCTCGGTTGCGCTGAGCAGGAGGACCCCGCCCGCCAGCCAGACGATCAGCTCGAACGGGGCAAACGGAGTTCCCTGCAGCCAGCGCCGGACGAGTCCTCCCTCCGCGGGGAGCGCATCGATCCCGAAGAGCCCGCCCGACCAGAGGGGAAGCACCCAGAACCGGCTCGCAAAGGCGACGGCCACGCCGCCGAGGATCGCCAGAGACAGGGCGACGAGGCGCCGCATCAGGGTGCGCGCTCCAGCGTCGCGGGATCCACGGTCAGGACAAGGAGGTCGCCGTGGCGCCGCACCAGCCCCTCGAGCGTCACGTATTCTCCGACCCAGTCGTAGAGCTCGGGCGGCATCGGAGCCTCGGCCGTGCCGGCGATCAACAGGAAGCTCGCGCCCGCCACCGGCCGGGTCGAGACGAAGACAGGCGGCAGGCCGTTCAGGATACAGAGGTTGGCGCAGGCCTTGTGCGCGATCCCGAGGCCGGGAAGCATCGCTCCCGACGCGCATTTTCCGTCGCAGATCTCGCCCGCCAGCGCCCACCGTCCGAGCGGCTCTGGGGCGGGAAGCGCGGGGGCCGAAGCTCCGGTCGCCGGGCCGAGGCCCGCCTCACCGCCCCCGATCTGCAGCATGTCGAGCGTGCCGCGCGTCAGCAGGATGCCGGAAGCCGTGGCGAGCCGCCCTTCGAGCGCCCGGGCCCGGGGCAATGCACCGTTCTTGCCCTGCCCCGAAAGCATGAGGGTATGTCCCGGCGCGATCGTGCTCGTGCCTTCGGTCACGTGCAGGACAGGAGCCGGTGTCAGCTCGACGATGCCGGTAACTTTCTGGGGTCCGAGATCGAAGCGGAACGCGCCGGGGCCGGGATCGTCCACCGACCGCGCGACCATTGTGGCAAGGAGCCCCGCGCCAAGGACCAGTACGACCGCCAGCGCGGCGGCGAAGCCGCGACTTCCCCGGGGAAGGCCCACATAACCGACGAAGAAGGGCCGCTCGCTCATGCCGTGACCGCACCGGGGATCGGCACCGGCGCCTGCGGAGTGCCGGGCGGAGCTGTGGTCGGATCGACCTGCACACGACCGGCCACGATCCTGAGCGCGAAGGTGGGCACCATTTCCGTGAAGGGCGGCGGCGCGCGCCCGGTCCGCGGTTCGTACTGGAAGCCGTGCCACGGACAGGTCACGAGGCAGTCGATGATCCGCCCCTCGCCGAGGGGGCCGTTCTGGTGCGCACAGGCGTTCGAGATCGCCGACAGCTGCCCCTGGTGGCGGAAGATCGCCACCCGGTCCCCCGAGGGCAGGATGACGATGCGTGCGCGCCCTTCGGCGATGGTCGCGGGATCGCCTGCGTCGATCCAGTCGGATGTCTCCGGCCGGACGCCCCTTCGGTCCTTCAGCGCAGCGATGAGGTGCAGGACCACGACGCCGAGCGCTCCGGCAAACACCACCCACGTGAAGGTGCCACTCCCGCGATCGAGCAGCGCGCCCCAGGCGACATGTGCGACGACCGCCGCGTAAGCGGGGTAGATCAGGTAGTGGAGCCCCTTCCAGACCGGCGGCGTGAGGAACGCCAGCCAGAAATCGTGGCTCGTCGCGGCGAGGATCAGAAGCGCGAGAAGCGCGAAGATCCCGAAAGTCTCGAACGGAAAGCCCGCGACCCCGCCGGCATAGCTGGTATTGGCGAAAAGTACCGTCTGGTACCGCTCGGCGGGGGAGAACGCGAAGTACCAGTTCAGGATGAGGGAGGCATGCGAGAGCGCCACCGCCGCGGTCAGGACGCCGAAATGACGGCGATTGTAGAGTAGCGGCAGGAAACGGGCGTCGAGACGCGCAAGCGGCCCGATGCAGAGGATGATTGTCATCATCGCGAAGGCGCAGGCGCCGAAGGCGCGGGCGTTGCGGATCGGGCCCGAGACCTCGCGCGCGTGCCCGAGTACGGCCGCGTCGATCCGCAGGAAGGCCCAGAGGAAGACCGCCATGCCCGCGAGAAGGACCGCGTCGTAGCCCCATTTGAAGCGGTTCCACTGGACGGGGACGTACTTGACGCTCATGGCGCGGCGTCCGCGAGCCGCCGCGGTTCGAATCCCGCCGGCCAGTCTTGCCGCGCGCCCAGAGACAGGCCGAGCGCGGCAAGAACGAGGATCGCCATCGCGACCGCAGCCGCGCCATGGGCCGAGGGCGGGCGATACCGCGCGATCCACGGGCTGCCGCGCTCGATGCACCACCAGCGCCACAACACGAGCGGCCAGATCAGAAGGATGCCCGGAACCAGCAGCGTCCGGAAGACGAAGGCGTTGCGCGCGTTGGCATCGATCCGCCCGATCCCGATCGTCAGGAACAGCGCGGCAACCCCTGCCCCGATCCAGAGCCACGTCCTGACCAGCGCCAAGATCGCCGCCGCGGCGCTCACCGCACGCCCCCGTACGCGATGCCCGAAAGCTCGGCCATCTCGCGCTTCCAGGTCGTGAGGTCCCTCGCCTCGAACTTCGCGACATGGTCGTGCCCGCAAGCGCGCGCCATGACCTGCATCAGCTCGGTCGCCGCGGCGAAGAAGGTGGCGAGACGCCGGGCGGATGTCTCGACCACGAGGCGGTTGACGAGGTGAGGCCGCTGCGTCGCGATGCCGACGGGGCAGTTGCCGGTATGGCAGGCGCGCATCGCGATGCATCCGATCGCCTGCATGGCCGCGGTCGATAGCGCCGCCGCGTCGGCGCCGAGCGCCATCGCCTTGATGAAGTCCGCCGGCGTGCGCAGCCCGCCCGTGACGATCAGCGTGACGTCCGGCGCGGTCCGGTCGAGATGGCGTCTGGCGCGCGCGAGCGCCGGGATCGTCGGCACCGAGATGTTGTCCCTGAAGAGCGTGGGCGCAGCTCCGGTGCCGCCGCCGCGCCCGTCGAGGATGATGTAGTCGACCCCCACCTCGAGGGCCGCATCGATGTCCATCTCGATGTGCTGCGCCGACAGCTTGTACCCTAGGGGTATGCCGCCCGTGCGCTCCCGCACCTCGTCGGCGAAGACGCGGATCTGCGCGGGCTCGGTCCAGTCGGGGAAGCGCGCGGGGCTGATCGCGTCCTCCCCCTCCGGCACACCCCGTATCGCGGCGATGCGGCCGGTGTTCTTCCGCCCCGGCAGGTGGCCTCCGGTGCCGGTCTTGGCGCCCTGCCCACCCTTGAAGTGGAACGCCTGGACGCGGTCCAGCTTGTCCCAGGAAAAGCCGAACCGCGCACTCGCCAATTCGTAGAAGTACCTGGAATTGGCCTCCTGCTCCTCGGGAAGCATGCCGCCCTCCCCCGAGCAGATGCCGGTTCCGGCAAGTTCGGCCCCGCGGGCGAGGGCGATCTTCGCGGGTTCCGACAGCGCCCCGAACGAGATGTCCGAGACAAGGAGCGGGATCTTCAGCCGCAGCGGCTTCCGCGACGCGGGTCCGATCACCACGTCGGTGCCGACGGGGGCGTCATCGAGAAGCGGCGCCCGGTGAAGCTGCGCGGTCAGGATCTGGATGTCGTCCCAGGAGGGCAGCGCCCCCCGCGAGACGCCCATCGCGCCGATCTCGCCGTGACCACCCGTGCGCCGGAGGCCGTCGCGGGCATAGGACTGGGTGAGCGCGATATAGGGCTCTTCCTCGGTCCCGTGCGACGGGTCCGCATAAAGCCCCAGATAGGCCGAACGGTCGAAGGGCTGCGGGTTGCAAGCGGCCCAGTCCGCGATCTCGTCCGCGTCGACGAGCACGCGGTCGTCTTCCACGCGGCTCGCGAATTTCTTGAGCCTCTCCTTGTTGGCGTATTCCGACACGCCGGTATCGAGACGGTAATCCCAGTCATGGACCCCGCAGATCAGGTTGCGCCCGCGGACGAACCCGTCCGCCATCAACGCCCCGCGATGCAGGCAGCGGCCGTAGAACACCGACACCTCGTCGTCCCAGCGCACCACGACGAGATCGACCTCTCCCACGAGGGCGTATTGCGGCTCGCGGTCGGCGAGCTCGCCGAAGGTGGCGACCGGGATCATCTCCATCGGACCGGTCCCGCCGGGCCCCGGGCCAGGCCAGCCGCGGCGCCGGACGAGGAGGACGCTCTCCATGGCCGCTCGCCCCGGGAGGAGATCCGCGTCCGGACCGCGGCGGAGACGTTCGGGTGCCGCCCTACATGCACCGCCTCGCGGAAAGCCCAGGACCCCGGGCCCCTTTCGGCGGCGCTCCGGAGGTCATCCTTACCCGTCCGCGGAGGCGCGCCGCCGGTCAGCGCGGCCGAAGGGCCTGCCGGGACATGGCAGCCCTCTGCAGCCGCCGCGCGCCGGGCGGAGAACGTATCGAAGACGGCAAAGACCATCACCGCCGCCCCGTGACATCCCATGGCAGCTGACCTCCCCCACCCATGTTGACCTAGGGTCACATGATGGCAGATTCACCGGAACTGGCAACGAGGTTTGTTGCCGGCTCACAGAATTGCGTCCCATGGAAACGTTTGCGCCTCACCGTACTGTTACGTCCCGGAACATGACCCTCGAATTCTTACCCCGTTGTCATGGGGCAAGCTTGGCCCGTATCGCGGGCGAAATTCTCTGCCACCGCGGTGGTGAATGGATAGACGGTCGAGGAACCGACGATGCGGATGTTCTCGCGCGAATGAGCAAACGCCACGGCGGGGATCACCAGTGCCACGGCGGCGAGGGTCGTAATCTTCATCGGGAAACTCCCTTTGAGGTCCGAACAGGTTTCGGGGCCTGCTCCATTGAGCGGACAATTTCTGAAGAGCGGATATTCCATGCCCGTTCCGATGAAAACTGTGAAGATTGCGTGATGCAAGGTCGCGGCCCATCGCCAATAAAGTACGCGAACTGCGGGAAACGCGTTTTGCGATACGACAGAAAGAGACTATCATAAAACTGCATAAATTCGCCGATAAGGCCAGGCTTATATAATATCCTTAATTTCGAATGTCGCCCGCTCAGGCGAAATAACCGAAAGATACCGGTCTACTTCGCGGAAATTTCTCCGACCTTGTCGTCTCATTGAAGGGTATGCTGTGGTGAACCCATGCCCAAAGCCGCCATTCGTCCAATTTGCAGCAGCCGGCACTCTGGGCTCGCAGTCAGTTTTCGCCGCCGGAAGCATCAACAACGGTTGCTGATCTGCCAACGTCGGTGCGTTGAGCGACGCCGATCAAGATCAACAGCTTAGCCCGGCCCACCTATGACCGGTTCCGCGATGCCTTTAACGCGTCCCTTGCTGCATAAGCATTGGGCCGCACTCGAGCCCGTTGCGGAAGTATCAAATTCTCGCTGCGCGCGCTCGCAGCGAAAACTCTGCTTCGGTGGATTGTGTTGAAAAAACTCGGTTGGGCTCGAAACGGCCCGAATGTTCAGAACGCACGTTCTCAAAGCTGACCGCAATGCAATTCTAGAGTGTCAAAATCGATCAGCGGCAGAACAAGATTCTGGTTCGGGACCCGTGGTCTGAGGGCGAGGGAGTTTTTCAACACAATCGGTGCAGCAAAACTTCATGCCGCATCGCAGCTGTGGATCCGGTCGTTCGGCTAGAGCGCAGCGAAATCCTTGGGAGCAGAGACCGCAGCGCGGAGATATAAGTGGCAAGGACGAGATCGACGCTTCCTTCAGTAGGTTACCAATAGGTTTCGGTGGAAATTCCGGGTCGGAATTGTAGCAAACATCCCCCGCCTGTGTCCGGCCGTGACCCGCAAGGCCGCCCCCCCCCCACCGAATACTACCGCGTCGCTGCGTGTATTCCCCATGTGAGCGTCCCGGATGGATCGGGCAGCACTGACACCGAAACCGGGAGACTTGCGCGATGACCCTTAGACCACTCTGACGACCGGCCGTCGACCGGTCCCCCCCCCAAACGCATGACACCCTTTTCCCGACGGCCCCGTGGCCGGCGACCGATTCTTGATTGCTTAACCCCAGACAAAGCGGAGAAAAACAATGCCCATCGATTTCGGCGGAATTGGAAACACCATCGGCAACGGGCTGACCGGCGCCTTTAGGGGCCTCAGCGGCGAAGCGGAGCGCGCGCTCGGCGAGGTGCGCGGCGGGCTCGATCGGATTGCGGAAGTGACGGCGAGCCTCCCGAATCTGACCCAGGCGGCCGCCATTGACCTCGGGCGTGCCGCTCAGGCGATCGGCACCGTCAGCGCGAATTTCGACCAGGTGGTCGAGGATCTTCAGCGCGTTGGGCGGATCGACGTCGATCTAGCGCGCCAGATTTCGTCGGTGGTCGCGCACACGCAGGACGCGGGCGGCGTTCTCGGGCGCGACGTTATCAACGCGTCGCTAGATGGCCGGGACGATCTTCGGTTCCTTCGCGACACACAAGTCCACCTTGAATCGATCCGGGATGGGGTCATTTCGCTCGGGTCCATCGGGAATCCGGACAACCTGGTCTTCAACGCGATCGTCGAAGCAAGAAATTCTGTGACGCAGGCTGTCAACAACCTCAAGACCGCCAGTACGGTTCTCGTCTTCAATAATACCCAGGCGTTCAAGGGGGCCCTCGACAGGATCGATGTCAGCGACTTTGCCGACGACCCAATCAACCTTGTCAATGACTTCACCAGCATCGTCGACGACCTTGCCGCCCAGGCGAGCCGCGCAGCCAGCGACGGGGTCTTCGACACCCAGGTACGTGCGGACAACTTCGCCTCCGTGGCATCGCCGGTGGCGCGGGTTGGGGCCGAGATTGCGGCAGAGGCCGAAGCGGCCGCGGCGGACGGGTTCGCCGACCCCGGGCTTCTGCAGGGGATCGAACGGCAGATCGAACGCCTCGACGCGGCGCTGGACACGCTGCAGGGGGCGGGCATTGTCAGCCAGGCGCTCCGCAATGCCCAGACGCAGCTCGACCGGACCGTGGAGGCGCTGTCGGATGCCGTCGCGGCGATCGGCGAACGCGTCGAGGCCGTCGCGCTGGTCGGCCGCATCGCCGAGGAAGGGTGGGCCGAGGCTCTTGGCGGCGATTACCTCGAGGCGATCTCGGGCGAGGGGGCGGTCTTTGGCGAGATCGTGGAGGACATCGCGAAGATCGTTGATTTCGAGGCGATCGGCGCGGCCTTCCAGGACGTCGCGACGCTCGACATCGATCTGTCGGCGGCGACGCTCGACCGATATGCCCGGGTGCTAGACCTGCCTTCCGAGCTGATCACGCCGCAGATTGCGGGCGTGTTCCAGCAGCTTTCGCCCGAAGCGCTGGCCGGGATCGGCGCGGCGACCGGCGCGATCTTCGAGTCGATCACCAAGAGCGCCGTCGACGGCGTGACCGAGGGCTTCGACACCTCAATCGCGTTCCTGCAGGACCTTGCCGAGCAGATCGGCGACGGCATCCTTGGCGTGATAAACTACATACAATCGCTCTTGGAGCGCTATGCGAGGGAGGTCGCGGACACTGTCGTCGACGAGGTGTTCACGCCCCTTCAGGAGACCGCGCTCGACATCGGCGAGGAGCTGATCGCGCTGGGAAGCTCCGCGACGGAGGCGCTCGAGAGCTTCCTGGAGCAGAGCCTTGACCAGTTCGGCGGGGTCGGCGGGCTGATCGAGTTCGCCGAGGACGCCGCCGGCGTCGTCCTTGACGGCTCAGCGCGTGAACGGGTCGTGGACAACCTCGCCAACCTCATCGGGGTCGATCCCGACAGCCTGAGCTTGAACTACGAGGTAACCGAGAACGGTGTCGAGCGAGATACCGAAATCGATTTCTTCAATTTCGGCCCAGCGGTGGATGCGCGTTCCGGCATTCTCGGCGGGCGCGCGGGCTCGTTTCTGGACCTTTTGAACTCCGACGTGGTGGACGGCGATCTAATTTTCGGCGCGCTGGCCGAGATCGGGCTGGTGGCGGATCTCACCTTCCTCAACAACACGCCCTTCGACATCGAGACCGACCTCGTGGCCACGGCGCGCGCGAACCTCTTCAGCGACAACCTCGGCGCGCCGGTCCCCGTCGAGATCGCGGCCGGGTTCGATTTCGATGCGCGCATCGAACTGGAGCTCGGGGCGCTTCTGGGCGTAGGCACCTCGACGGTAGGCATCTCGTTCTCGGCGCTGCAGGATGTGGGGTTCGTGCCGAACACGACCCAGCTTCTGGACGACCCGTCGCGCGGCGTCACGATCGACGCGACGCCGGACTTTCTGCGTACCGATATCGAGATCGGCTTCGCGCCGGAGGCCGGGGACCGCATCCGCTTCAGCCAGCCGGAGAAGTCTGGTCCGCTGGCCTCCGACGCGATCTTCGAGCTGGACAGCTTCGCGCCGATCACCACGATCTCCGAGGATGGACGGAACTTCTCGGAGTTCCGCGTGGCGGTGACGGATGGCGGTCTGGGCATGTTGGCCACCGGGCCAGAGGGCACCGTCGACACCGCCCGGCCGATCGCCGAGGTCGGCTCGGTCGTTCTCGACCATCGCGGCGCTACGGTGTCGCTGGAGCACGACTTCGAAAGCCCGGTCGTTTTCGCCCATGTGGCGACGATCAATGGCGGGGACGCCGTGACCGCCCGGATCACGGACGTGCGCGACGACGGTTTCGATCTGTTCCTGCAGGAGCCCGACGGCTATGACGGCTTCCGCCACCGCGAGACGGTGTCGTTCATCGTGGTCGAGGAGGGCACGCACGTTCTCTCCGATGGTACCATCCTCTCGGCCAGCAAGTTCGAGGTCGAACCGACCACCGAGACCGGCTTCGAGCAAGTGGCGTTCGACGGCTTCGACGACCGGCCCGCGGTGCTAGCTGGGGTGCAGAGTTTCAATGACCGCAGCTTCGTCGACACGCGCATCCGCAACGTTTCATCCGACGGGGTCGAGGTCGCGCTGGAGGAGGAGGAGGGACGGAACTCCGTCGGCAGCCACGGCACAGAGACTGTGGGCGTGCTTGGCATCGAACAGGGCGCGGGCGTCTCGGACGCGAACGCCTTCGAGGCCGGCACCACCGGGATCTCCGTCGACCATGTCGCCAGCGCCGTGGGGTTTAACATCGATTTCGACGAGGTGCCGTTCATCTTCGCCGACCTCTCGACCCAGGTCGGAATCGATCCGTCGCGGGCGCGGACGTTGAACCTGTCCGAAGACGGCTTCGACGTCTTCGTTCAAGAGGACCTGACGCAGGACGCCGAGCTTCAGCATGCGCCCGAGGCGGTGGACTACCTGGCCTTCGCTGAGAGTGGGCTGATCTACGGCGACACGTTCGACTTCGTCTGACCCGGCCGCGTTCCGGAACTGCGCATCGGTCATCCCGGCCGGTGCGCATGTTTCGCGGCGGTGCGACCCAAGAGGCGATGCGGGGCGAAGACGCGCGGCCCAGTGCGCAAGGGGGGCGGCCGAGGGGAAAAGTTTCTGTTCAGACAGTGGGAGACGATCGGTCTGCGACCGTGCTAGAGAAGGCGGGACAGCTCGTGCGCAGCGTCTTCCAGCAGGCTGGCGTCGTCGCCGCCGACGAGCAGATAGCCGTAGCCGCCCTTGGTCCAGGTCGCCGCCGCCATGTCGCGCATGCGGAGCCCACTGATGGCTTCGTCCGAGCCGTCTTCTCCCGACATGATGCACAGCGCGACCGGCTGGCCGTCGGCGGTCAGGTACGCGACCTGCGCCAGAGGCCGGCCCTCGAAGGCCAGTATCTGCGCGCGCTTCAGCTTCAATCCGTCAGGTGCCGCCAACGTCCCGAGCGACAGGTCGCGATCGATGCCAACGGCGGCGCGTGCGATCTCCCGGCCGATCCGCTCAGCGTTGTCATCCACGACCGCGAGCGTCTCGGGCGCGTAAAGAAGGTGGTAGGCCGCGGCGAGGTCGCGCCAGTCCTCCTCGCGCTCCCCGCCGGACAAAGCGGATCCGAAGACGACGCCCACGGCCAACGACGCGGCGAGCGCCATACCCAGCCAGACCGGCGCGCGTGGATCGTTCGCCGGTTTCCGCGCGGTTTTTGTGTCCGCGGCCGGCGTGGAATCCGCTGCCGACGCGGCGCGAGGCGCCGCGACCAGCAAACCGTCGAATGCATCCTTCAGGACATCCATGTCGATCGTGAGCGCGTCGAGCCGTGCCACGAGAGCAGGATGGGCGTCTAGCGCCCGTTCGAGCGCCCGTGCCTTGTCTGCCGACAGGGCACCGTCAAGAAAAGCCGTCAATTGTTCGTCCGACCAGGCTGCCGTCATGTCCGTACTGCCGCCCCTCTGTGCGCGTCTTCATTCATCTGCCCGGCTATCCGCGCGCGTGCGGCCGCCAAGCGGCTCATGATGGTGCCAATTGCGACCTCGAGCATGTCCGCCGCCTCGCGATAGCTGTAGCCCTCGACATATACGAGAAGCACGGCGGCGCGATGGGTTTCGGGCAAGGCCATCACTGCAGCCAACACCTCTCCGGCGAAAATATTCGCCTCTGCCGAAGGTTTTTCGCAAGCGATCTCGACGGCATCGAGGTCGACCTGTCGACCCGCACCGCGCGCGCTCTCTGCGCGCTTTTCGTTTAGCCAAACCCGGCGAGCGATGGTCATCAGCCAGCGATCGAGTTCCGTGCCCGGCCTAAAGGTGTGAAGCTTCTCGATAGCGCGGGTACAGGCAGATTGCGACAGGTCCCACGCCGTATCCCTGCGACCAGTCAGAACGACGCAAAAACGCCAGACCCGAGGATGCAGCGCCGCGATCTCGGCCATCAACGCGTCGCGCTTACCTGAAGAGGGCAAGGCGTCGGCTCCCGGTTCCCGAAGGTACGAAGGCACGTCACGGATCGGAAGGTCGTTCGCAGGCATGTCGCGGCCCAATCTGCTGGCGTGATCGATGTCTGTTCCTGCATACGACCATAGCAGCCTCAGCACCCGAACGCTTACACCTTTCCGCGAAGATATATGTCAGGCCAAAGCTAAACGCATGCCAAAAGGGCAAGGCCGGGCAAAGCCCTCGATCACGTCTGAAATGGACGATAAAGCAACTGCGCATCTTTCAATTGGATGCGCGGCGCTTAATTGTACATTGAATTGGCCCCCGTTTCGAAAGGACACTCAGGCATAGCCATGGAGGCTTAGCAGGCTGCTTCCGTAATGGGAGTTGGTTGGTCAAGTCCCGAGTGTCACACGTCGCCGGTTTCATGTTTCCGTTCGTGGTCGGCGCGCGGCCGCCACATCATGCCATCCAGGTGAACCCCGAGCGCCTATCTGAAAAGCGTGCTGCACGTCCGAGGACGTGTCACGAGCAGCCTGCCGGCGTCATCGGGGTCCGCGTCCCGGCGACGGGACCTCTAAGAACCGGCAGCCCAGTGCCGGCTCGAACCTTTTACGATGGGCTCAGGCGGTCCGGACGACCTCCTTGCCGAAGCGGAACGTCGAGCCGTCGATCCACATGCGATGGAGAACGGTGGCCGAGTACGAGGATGACGATGTGACCAGCAATCGCGCCGTTCGGCAGATGGAAGATCGTATCCGTGAGCTCGAGCGCCAGCTCGGTCGCAAGACGCTTGAGGTTGCGATCCTCAAGGAGGCGCTGGACAAGATCCTCGAGCAAGAACTCATAGAACAGCGCGGGTTGCACCTCCTGCCGCGGTCCCATCATCGCCGCTCCTCCCACACATTGCGGGAATTTAATCAGCCGACGGCCCTTCAATCAATGGCGAGTTTTTCAACGAAATAAGCCCACTGCGGAAGAGGCAGATTCTCGCTGCGCGCGCTCGCAGCAGAACTGCCGCTGCGTTGCGGCGGACATCCATGCGGCGCCGCAGCTAAGACTCCGGACATTCGTGCTCCGGGCAGCGAAAGGATGAGAAGCGAGGCCCTCACCGCGGGATAGAGCGGCCGTTTATGACGGCCCCCGTGAAGGTATGCCTAGGTCAAAATAAGCCAGATCACCGTGTCAAAAGTGGCGGCGGGAAGATCCACATCAGTTCGTTTCTCAAATTAATCATTTGCAGCGAACCGTCTCCTTCCCTGGTGCTTTGGCACCTTACGCCATAGGTAATTCTCATCCCGCGTGAAGCTCAATGAGAGCCTTTGACTTAACCGCTTTGGGGACTGTCAGCCTTTACACGGAAACCTGCGCTCTTTCTTCGCATCACGCGCAAGCGCCTGCATGTTCTCGAAAATCTCGAAGCGATTGGCATGGGCGGATGCAGCGTCAGCGGGGGGCTCGAACCGGTCCGAAAACCGCGTCATCTCCGACATCGCGTGCCGGATGTCGGCGTGTTCGCCGGAAGCGACACTGCCGAGGATGGCGGCCCCCAAAAGGACCGGTTCTTCGGCCGCCGGGATCGCGATCTCGATGCCCGCGGAGCCCGCGAGGAGCTGGCGTACCACTGGATGACGTCCGGCACCGCCGGAGAGCACGACCCGCCGGATGCGGATGCCGCGCGTCGCCTGCGCCTCGATGATCTGCCGAAGTCCGTAGCCAATGCCGCAGACACCCGCGACGTATAGCGCCACGAGCCCCTCCACCCCGTCGTCCATCCCGAGCCCCAGGATCACCGCCCGCGTATCAGGGTCGGCGAACGGAGCGCGGTTGCCGAGAAACTCCGGGACCACGTGGACTCCATCGGCCAGGACGACAGCCGATGCGCCATCCGCACGTTTGGCGGCCATGTCGGCGAGCCAGTTCGGAAGGGACATGCCCGAGGCCTCGGCGTCCTGCGTGGCAGCCGTGGCGTATGGGTGATGTCGCACGAGGTGGGCGATCGCCGCGCCGGCAACCGATTGACCGCCTTCGTTGAGCCAGAGGCCGGGGACCATGGCCTCGAAATACGGGCCCCAGACGCCGGGCACAAAGACCGGCTCGGCCGTAGAGGTCATGGTGCAGGACGAGGTGCCGAACACGTAGGCAAGGTTCGCCTCCGGGCCCTCCTCGGGGCCGACCGTGCCGATTCCACCGGCATGCGCGTCGATCAGGCCGGCGCCGACAGCCGTGCCAGGGGCCAGACCCAGCTCGTCGGCCGCCTCCGGCGTCAGCCCGGCGCCTAGCGGCGTCCCCGGCCGGACGATGTCGGTGCCGATGCGGGCGAAGCCCTCGTCCGCCAGCACGCCGAGGCCGATGGCCCGAAAGTAATACGGATCCCAGCGATCCTCGTGCGCGAGGTAGGTCCACTTGCACGTCACGGTACAGCTCGAACGCGCGGTCGCGCCGGTGGCGCGCCAGCCAAGGAAGTCGGTCAGGTCGAAGAACTGCCACGCGCCGTTGAAGACGTCCGGCCTGTTTTCGCGCAGCCATAGGAGCTTCGGGGTCTGCATTTCCGGAGAGATGCGGCCGCCCACGTATTTCAGAACGTCGTGGTCGCACGCGTTGATCCGCGCAGCCTGGTCGGTCGCGCGGTGGTCCATCCAAACGATCACGTCGCGCTCACGCGCGGTCGTGTCGCCCACCGGCAGCGGCGCGCCGCCGTCGCCCAGCACGACGAGCGAGCAGGTCGCGTCGAAGCCGAGCCCCGCCACATCGCCCGGGGCGATCCCGGCGGCGGAAACGGCGCCACGCACGGCTGTGCTACAGGCGGACCAGATGTCGGCGCTCGATTGCTCGACGATGCCACCCGGCGCGCGGTGTGTGCCGATCTCGGCCGAGTGGGCGCCGTGCTGGGCGCCTGCGCTGTCGAAGACGCCGGCGCGGGCGCTGCCGGTGCCGACATCGATGCCGATCGTGTATCGTTTGCCGCCCATCTCAGAGTTCCACGGAGTTCGGCAGGATCACGAGGTCGCGCACCACCACGCCGCGCGGACGGGTCAGCATGAACAGAACGCATTCCGCCACCTCGCGCGGCTGCATCAGCGATCCGTTTGCGAGCGCCTCTTCCTTCTTGGCCTCGGGCCAGCTGTCGATCAGCGCAGTCACGACCGGCCCGGGAAGCACCGCGCCCATGCGGATGCCGTACTGCGACACCTGTTGGCGCGTGGTGTGCAGGAACGCTTGCACGGCGTATTTCGAGGCGGTGTAGATCGGCTCCCAGGTCACCGGGATCACGCCCGCGACGGACGAGGTGAAGAGGATGTCGCCGGTGCCCCGCTGAATCATCCGCGGCAGTACCGCGTGGACCGAGCGGAAGGCCGCGTTGACGTTGAGGTTTAGAACCCGATCCCAGACATCCGGATCGCCCGTCGCCACCTCGCCGCCGACATAGGCGCCGGCATTTGCGTGGAAGATGTCGAGCGGGCCAGCGAGGTCCTCTATCCGGCGGCCGAGATCCGATACCTGCGCCGGATCGAGAAGGTCGAGTTCCAGCGCCATTGCGTTCTTTCCGAGCTCCGCCGTCAGTGTTTCAAGCTTTTCGGCATCCCGGTCCACGAGCACCACCCGCGCGCCATTCTCCAGCAAGATCCTCGCGCATTCGAGGCCAATCCCGGAGGCCGCGCCGGTAATGGCGGCAGTCTTTCCGTCTAGTCGCATATCGGGGTCTCCTGTCAGGCGCGGCCGTGGCTGGCGCGGGACTGCCGCGCGAGGCTGTCGACGATCACGGCGATGGCAAGCACGGCGCCGAGGATCATGTAGCGCAGCGATGAGCTTAGATTGAGCAACGTCAGCCCATTCGAGATCGCCTGGATCACCAGCACGCCGAGCAGCGCCGACCACGCCGAGCCGCGTCCACCGAAGAGAGAGGTGCCGCCGATCACCGCCGCCGCGATTGCGTTGAGGTTCACGTCGCCGGTGCCCGCCTGCCGGCTCGCCGATGCGAGGCGCGAGGCCGCGAGTACGCCGCCGAAAGCCGCGAAGGTCGAGCACAGCATGAACGCGTAGATCCGGATGCGCTCCACTTTGATGCCGGCGCGGCGCGCGGCTTCGCGATTGCCGCCCACGGCAAAGATCGAGCGGCCGAACTGGGTGCGCGTCAGCACGTATTCCATGCCCGCGACAAGGCCCATGAAGAACAGGAACATCCACGGTACGCCACGGCCCTGGTTGAGATACCACACCGCGCCCAAGATGATCGCGGTCAGCACCACCGCCTTCACGATCAGCACGCTCAGCGCCGGGACCGACAGGTTCGCCTGTGCCCGTTGCGCCCGGGTCTTGAGGCCGAACCAGAAGATCGTCGCCCCGGGGATCAGCGCCACGAGGTAGGAGAGCCAACCCGGCATCACCATGGTCTGTCCGAACCGGATCAGGAAGGACTGGAACGGCAGGTTGATCGAGCCCGAGTTGCCAAGCAGGTAGAGTTGCAGTCCCAAGAGCGCGAGCAGCCCGGCGAGCGTCGACACGAAGCTCGGCATGCCGAACTTGTTCAGAAGCGTGGCGTAGACGAAGCCGGTGATCGTGCCCGCCCCGAGCGCGGCGAGGATGGCGAGCGGCCACGGCACGCCGACATTGACCCACAGCACGCCGAGGATCGCTGAGGCGACGCCCGACATGGATCCGATGGACAAGTCGATCTCGCCCAGCAGCAGGCAGAACACCACTCCGAGCGAGATCAGGCCCACGGCGGCGGCATCGAACAGAAGGTTGGTGAGGTTAGCGGGCCGCATGAACACCGGGTTCAGCGTCCCGAATACGACGGCGATCACGATCAGACCGAGGATCACCGGCAGAACGCCGAGATCGCCCGAGCGCATCCGGTCGACGAAGCCTCGCAGCGCGCCACCGAGCCCATCGTCGGCGCGCACCCGGCTGTCGGCGCGGTCGAATTTCTGCGTGTCGCTCATGACACTTCTCCTTCCGTGACGGCGTCACGCTTCTGCGCTCGGCGGGAGACCGAGTTGTCGGTCGCCCCGGTGATCGCGGCGACAAGTTCCTCCTGCGTCGCTTCCGGGCCGAAGGTCCCGTTGTTGCGGCCGAGGCGCAGGACGACGATGCGGTCGGCGACGGCGCGCACGTCCTCCATGTTGTGCGAGATCAGGATCACGCCGTGGCCGCGGTCGCGCACCCGCTCGACGAGGTTCAGCACCTCCGCTGTTTGCGCCACGCCGAGCGCGGCTGTCGGCTCGTCCAGCATGATGATCTCGGGGTTCAGCAGCAGCGACCGGCTGATCGCGACGGTCTGGCGCTGCCCGCCCGAGAGCGAGGCGATGGGCTCGCGCACCGATGGGATGCGGGCGGCCAGCTCACCGAGGAGCTTCCAGGCGCGCACCTCCATCTCGACCTCGTTGAGCCGCCAAGGGCCGACCTCCTGCCCGAGGAACAGGTTCGCGACCACGTCGAGGTTCTCGCAGAGCGCGAGATCCTGAAAGACCGTGGCGATGCCGAGGTCGATCGCCCGGCCCGGCGTGTCGATGGAGACTTCGGCGCCGTTGAACTCGATCGTTCCGGACGTCTTGGCGTGGACGCCGGACAGGATCTTGACCAGCGTGGACTTGCCCGCGCCGTTGTCGCCGACGAGCGCCACGACCTCTCCGCGGTGAATGTCGAGGTCGATCCCGTCGAGCGCGGTCACCGCGCCGAAGGTCTTGGTCACACCTCGTAGCTTCAGGATCGGGGACGTGTCCCCGGGTGCATCCGCTGGCATTGTCTTTTCCTCCTCCCGTGCCCCCCGCGGGGGCGGCGTCGGGCGGCGTAAGCCACCCGGCGGACCGATCACGTCACTCGATGATGCCGAGCTCGCGGCAGCCTTCCTCGAACTCCGCGGTGCAGATCTCTTCGGGCGTGTTGATGCCGCCGTCGAAGATGATCTCCACGATGTTCTCGCGCGTCACGACTTCCGGCGTGAAGAGCTGCGAGGGCGTGTCGTAAAGCGTCGTCTCGGCCGCCGGCGTCTCGCCGCTGATGAAGGCGTAGGCGATCGAGGCCGCGGCCTCCGCGACGATCTCAGACGGCTTGGAGATGGTGTTGTACTGCGTGCCGGCGATGATGCGCTGAAGCGCCGCGATGGTCGCGTCGTTACCGGTGACCGGCGGGATCGGATCGGTGCCTGCGGCGCTGAACGCGGCGATAGTGCCCCCTGCCGTGCCGTCGTTCGCGGCCACGACGCCGACGATCTCCTCGCCGAAGCGTTGGATCTGGCCCGCAACCCATCGCTGCGCTTCCGGCGGCGCCCAGTTCGGCGTGTCGAATTCGGCCAGCGTCTCGTAAGCGGAGCCGTCGAGCGCCTCGTCGATGCCGTCGCGGATCAGTCCGGCGGCGGCATCCGTCGGCGAGCCGTTGACCTGCAGCACGCCCGAGCCTTCGGACACGTCTTCCGATTGCAGGTGATCGACCAGCGACTGTGCGATGGCGCGGCCGATGCCGACATTGTCGAACGACACGTAGAAGTCGGCCGGAACGTCCGGGATCGGACGGTCATAGGCGATGACGCGCACGTCCTGCGCATTGGCCTGGTTCACCAGCGACGCCGCGGCCGAGCTGTCGACCGGGTCGAGCACGATAACCGAGGCGCCCTGCGCGATCAGCGAGTTGAACTGTTGCTGCTGAAGCTGCGCGTCGGCGTTTGCGTTCTGGTAGACCACCTCACAATCGGCGCAGAGTTCGGCCATCGCGTCGCGGAAGCCGGGATAGTCGCGCTCCTCATAGCGGGTCGAGGCCTGGTCGGGCATCAGGAAGCCCACGGTGGCTTGTTGCGCAGCGACCGCCGTGCCGAGGGTCGCGGTTGCGAGCGCGGCGGCCGACGCCGCTGCGAAAGTTCTCTGGATCATCTCAATCCTCCCCAAAATCTGCGGTCTCCTCACCGCTGCATCGATTGAGCTAGTTGCTCAACCGATGTAGCATGTTGTAGGAGGCTTGGCTTTTCGTCAATGCTCAATCGGTGAAGCAAGTGGGAAGACGGCCAGGTGTCGGGATCGCAAGGAAAATTCGGTGGACGGCGGACGACCATTTACGACATCGCGCAGATTGCCGGTGCGTCGCCGAGCGCCGTGAGCGCCATCCTGAACGGAAGTTGGAAAAAACGGAGGATCGCCGAGTCGACGGCGAAACGCGTTATCGAAATCGCCGAGTCGGAAGGGTACGCGCGAAACCTTCAGGCCAGCGCCCTGCGCAGCGACCGGTCCAACGTGATCGGAATGATCATGCCGAAATACGACAATCGGTATTTCGGGGCCATTGCCGAGCAGTTCGAAGCGAAGGCGCGCGCCCGTGGCCTCTTCCCCGTCATTACCTGTACCGAGCGCAATCCCGAGTTCGAGGTAGCTGCCGCGCGCGAGATGATCGGCTACCGAGTGGATTGCATCATCGCCACCGGTGCCACCGATCCGGACCGGATCACGCGCACGGCGGCCGCCGCCGGTATCCGCACGCTCAACCTCGACCTGCCGGGGCGAGAGGCGCCGTCCGTGATCTCTGACAATTACAGCGGCGCGCGAGATCTCGCGCTGCTGCTGCTCGACAAGATCGGGCCCACGAGGGGGCCGCTGCTGTTCCTGGGCGGTCGTGGATCGGATCACAACACGGCCGAGCGCATACGCGGCGTGCGCGATGCCCACGAGGCCCGCGGGTTGGTGATACCCGACAGCCACGTGCTGACCTGCGGTTATGCCTCCTACAAGGCGCAGAGGGCTTTGGACACTCTCGCCTTCGACGTGCCGGCGGCGCTCTTCGTGAACTCCACGATCTCGCTAGAGGGCGTCGCTCGTTGGATGCGCTCGAAGGGACAGACTCGGCCGTTCGGCTGTTTCGACTGGGATCCGTTCGCCGCTCTGCTCGAGGAAAACGTCGGCATGGTAAAACAGGACGTCACGGCGTTGGTATCGACGATCTTTGACAGGCTCGACGATCCTCCCGGACAGGCGGATGTAACTCAAATCCCCTGCATTCTCTGTACTGAATAGACAGGTGATCACTATGAGGACGCTTACTGTTTATCCTAGCCATGCCTAAAGGGACGCGGACCTTAATGCACGGTGCAGCGAATTGGTGCTTCGTCCGCATTGGCGCTGCTGAGATCACGTGCCGCGAACGGTAAATATGGTATCGCCCCGTCGCCGCTCAATTGAACGTCCTGTGTGGATGGCTCCTGCTTAGCAAGACTTTTCTGAGCCTGATTTTGCACTGGTCAGAAGCAGACGTGTGTCCCGTCAACGAGGCCGAGCACCGTTCGGGCGTCGGGCAAGGGTGTGACGCGAGCGTAGTCGCGCTTGAGGGTCTTCACGAAGGGTGAACGGGTTAACGCCACCGGTCCGAGAGAACCCGTGAACCTCATGCCATTGCTTTCCGGTGACCGGACGGGTGTGAAGCAGGGAGCGGGGCCAAGGGCGAGGGCGACGTCGCGCGTGTCCTTGGCGGTGTAACAGCTGCCGTTGTCGGAAAGATGCTCGACCGGGTGCGGGGCACGATCGGTCCCGAAGCGTCGCTCGACGGCGCCCAGCATCATGTCGCGGACATCCGATCCTGAGATCCCCGCGCCCGCCACGGCGACATGAGCGACGATCTCACGGTCGAAGGCGTCGATGAACGAGACCTTGTTCGGTCGCCATGGGGGCGCCATCGGTCCGAGCGGCCATGGCGACGGTTCGAGAACAATGGTCGAGTGCGATGCGGACCTTCTCACCGCTCCAGCAGACGATCTCCAGGCCGTCGGAACACCAGCGCAGGTTCGAGGCCATGACCGCCACCTTGCCGTCATGGGTCCGCCCTTCCCGGCGGCCGGTGCAGCGCTCCAGCGTCAGGCCGTACTTGCCGAGAATGCGCAGAACCCGCTTGCGGTTGACCGGCTCCAGCCTCGCCGCCCGCCGACCGCGGTTCAGCAACGCGGCGATGCGCCGGTAGCCGTAGGTCGGCCGGGCATCGACGAGACGGCGCAGCGAGGGCAGCAGCTCGGCATGGGATGACTTGGCATACGGGCCACGAGGGTTCGAGCGCGCCGAGACCCGCGCATGGAGCTGGGACCGGCTTAAGCCCAGAACCTCGGCCACCCGGCTCATCGGGAACCGCTCTTCGGCGGCGAAGGCAGATGCCAGGTCGCTCGCCATTGTCCTCGGACCGTCGACGCATGCGTCGACCGGACAAGGCTCGCTTTTACCTGCGCCTTGGCCATGTCCTTCGGGCTTACGCGGCCCCACCGGGGCCACGGTCCCTTCGGACCCCGCAGGATCTCGTTCTCCATCGTCTTGCGGCCAAGGAGGCGCTCAAAGTCGCGGACGCGGTCCTCGAGCTTGCGGACCTCGAAGGCGCCGACCACCGGCTCGTTCGATCCCACGGCCATCGCACTCGCGATCGTCCTCGAACCGATGGCGGACAATGGCTCGTCCTCGTCCATCAACCGACGCCACCGGAACAAAAGGTTCGGCGCCACGCCGTTCCGCCCGGCCACGGCAGAGATGGACTCTCCCGGCACAAGACTCTCCTCGATGATGCGCAGCTTCTCATGGGCAGGCCAATATCGGCGTCGCGCGACGCCGATAATCACCTCGACCCGGCGAATATCGTCGTTGGACATGAGCATGCCCTCAAGCACAGGCTTGAGCCTTTCATGGTCATGCCGGACTGTCCGGTCGAAACGGGGGCAGTTCACGAGCGCCGAGATGGAGGCGGTTGTGCCTTGGCCGCGGCTGCTGGCTCTGATCGAGCCGCATTACCCGAGGGTGGGGCCGAAAGGCGGGCGGTCGCCGATGCCGCTGGAGACGATGCTGCGGGTCCACGTCCTCCAGCAATGGTATGCGCTCGGCGACCCGATGGCCGAGGAGATGCTGTATGACAGCGACGCCATGCGGCACTTCGCCGGCATCGAGCTTGGCGACGACCGGATCCCGGACGAGACCACGATCCTCGACCTCCGCCACCTCCCGGAGAAGCACCAGCTGACCGAGCGGCTGTTCGCCGATGTGAACCGTCACCTCGCCGACCAGGGCATCACGCTGCGCTCGGGCACGCTGGTGGACGCCACGATCATCGACACGCCGTCCTCGACAAAGAACGAGGCGAAGGCGCGCGACCCCGAGATGTCGTCGACGAAGAAGGGCAACGAGTGGTACTTCGGCATGAAGGCACATGTCGGCGTCGATGCCGAAAACGGCATCTTGCACAGCCTCGACACCGCCACGGCCAGGGTCCACGACAGCCGGGTCTGGGACGCGCTCCTGCACGGCGACGAGACATCGGTCTGGGCCGACAAGGGTTATGTCAGCGCCACGCGCGAGGCCGCGTTCTCCGGCCCCGGCAAGTTCCGGAGCGTCATGCGCAAGGCACCGAAGGGCGGCGCGCTGCATCCCGTCGACGCGGACATCAACCGGATCATCGGCATGATCCGGGCCCGCGTCGAGCATCCCTTCCGGGTGCTCGAGCGGCAGTTCGGGTATCCCGAGACGCGCTACCGCGACCTGGCGAAGAACCGCGCGCAGCTCTTCACGCTGTTCGCCCTCGGCAATCTGTTCCTCTTCCGACGAAGGCTGCTGGCCGAGATCGGAGCCTGCCATCGGACGCCGATCCCGGCCATTCGGGCCGACCGATCCGACGAAATCGCCGGCGTCACCGGCCAAGGTGCCCTTGCCAGACCGCCCCGGCCCCGAAATCGGCGAAGCCGAAGCGGTAGTTCAGACGATCCTTAGAACGGTCCGGTTCATTTCACCACTTATCAGCAGGGCTCAGAAGAGGAATGACCCCTCGTCGATCAGACTGGAGTCCACATTCGCCAGAAGGACAGAATTGCTGGAGCCGAACGTCAGCAACCCGCCGTCCTCGGCCTGACCAAGTCCGACGTCGGTGAAGCCCGACAAACCGAAGGCTGACAGGTCGAGCTGGTCCACTCCGCCCTCGAAGTCGGTGATAACGTCCCCTCCTCCGATCCCATCGCCCGGGGCGAAGACGAACGTGTCGAACCCGGCGCCACCGGTCAGTATGTCGTCGCCCGACCCGCCAGAAAGGGTGTCGTCGGACGCGCCTCCTATGATCGTATCGTCCCCGCCGCCGCCCAACACGATGCCGTCGACGCTGCCGTTCGCGCCGTCAAAGAGGTCGTCGCCCTCGGACAGTAGGACATCACCCATGATGATTCCGTCGTTTACGATTTTCACGTCGGGACTTGCGTCGCTGGCGTCGATCGCGACCGCGGTGCCGACGATCGTGCCCCGGTTGAGGATCTCTCCGTCCAGCGTGACCCCGTCCTCGATCCGGATCCCGACAGCCGCCTCCGTGTCCTCGGAGCCACTGATCAGGCCACGATTCTCGATGTCGCCCTGCCAAACGGCATTCTGCACATCACTGAACAGCCGGACGCCATCGCCGATCGTGTTACCGTCGACGGCATTGCCCCGTCCCTGGATGGTGCCCACGTTCACCAGTGAAGCCTCCACGACATCGCCGTTCACCTCGCCCGTCTGCAGCGAGACGCCGGAGCCGTCGTTGCCGGCGCCCGCATCGATCACACCCGGCCCGCGATTGTCGATGCTGTAATTCTCGGCAGTCGCGTTGGCGTAGACCGTGCCGTTGCGCTGCTCGTTCGTGCCGAGAATTTCTCCGAAGTTCCGCAGATGGGTGCCGTCGCCGTCGATATTCACGGCGCGGCTGTCGCTCTGGATGGTTCCGCGGTTGATGATCTGAGGGCCATTCGTCTGCTCCTGAACCTCGATCCCGTTCACGCCGCCCTCGATCAAGCCGTTGCTCCCGTTGAGGATGCGGCCGTCGAACTCCACCAGCAGGCCGATCTCGATCCCGTCGAAGCCGCCACGGATCGTGCCGTCGTTCCGGATGTCTCCGTCGAAGGCCACGGCGAGGCCAAGCTCGATGCCATTCGACACGGTGCCCTCGATCAAACCCCGATTGACGATATCTCCGTCAAAGGCGACCTCGGCGTCGAGATCGATGCCATCGTTGTCGCCGATGATGTCGCCCCGATTGACGATGTCTCCGATGACCTCGGCCCGAACATCGAATTCGATGCCGCTGTCGCCGGAGCCTTCGATCAAGCCGGTGTTTCTGATATCGCCGATGAGGGTCGTGGCGGGATCGAATTCGATCCCGTCGCCCGCACCGCGGATCGTACCGGAATTGATGATGTCGCCCCGCAGGTTGGCGTCGTCGTCGAATCTGATACCGTCGATGCCCGCCTCGATAAGCCCGCTGTTGCGGATGTCACCGATGAGCGTCGCATCGGGATCGAATTCGATCCCGTCTGAATCGGTGCGGATCGTGCCGGAATTGACGATATCACCCTGCAGGATGGAGCCGTCGTCAAAGAAGATGCCGTCGCTGCCGGCATCGATCAGCCCGCTGTTGCGAATGTCGCCGGTCACTGAAACGTCATCCTCGATCAAGATGCCATCGTCGTCCGCGCGGATCTCGCCGCTGTTGACGATGTCACCTTCCAGCGCGCTGCCGTCGTCCAGTTCGATCCCGTCGTCATCCGCCGCGGAAATCAGCCCGCGGTTGACCAGATCGCCGACAAATCTGACACTTGCGCCCTCTTCGCCGATGTCGATGCCGTCCTCTTGCCCGATGATCGAACCGGTGTTGACGAGGTCGCCGGCATATTTGACATCACCACTCGCACCAGCAAAGAAGCGTACACCGTCGCCGGCAAGATTGCCGCCGCCATCGCCCCGACCCTGGATCAACCCGTAATTGATCAGCTCGGCCGACACCACGTCGCCCGATACGTCACCGATCTGATAGACGACACCGGCCCCGTTGTTGCCCTCGCCTGCGTCGATGACGCCCGCTTTTTGGTTGATGACGCTGTATTCATTTGCCGTCGCGTCGGAATAAACGGTGCCGTTACGCTGATCGCCGGTGCCGAGGATCAGGCCACGATTCACGAGTTCCACGTCCGAGCCGTCGATGTTCACGGCGCGGCTGCTGGAGGTGACAAAGCCATCGTTGACGATCCGGGCGTTATGATCTGCGTCTCCGAGATAGATGCCATCCGTGGCGCCGAAGATCGCGCCGGTGTTCAGTATGCGGCCGTCGAAGCCGAGATTGTCGCGGATCTCGATGCCACGCGCGAAATCGGAGGTGACAAAGCCGCTGTTGACGATATCGCCCTCATAGGTCGTACCGCCCGACACACTGCTGAAGAGGCGGATGCCGTCGCCGCGGGTGTTGTCGCCGAGAGCCGCATCGCCGCGGCCGGCGATCGAACCCTCGTTGACGATACGGCCGTTGACCGCCTCGCCCGGCTCGTTGCCCACCTCGAACGAGACGCCCGCGCCGTCGTTCAGGAAGCCCGCATCGATCCGGCCCGTTACACCGTTGAAGAGTGTGTAGTCCTCGGCCGTGGAGTTGGCATAGACGGTGCCGTTTCTCTGGTCGCCGGTGCCGATGATATCGCCGAGATTTCGGATCTCGATATCTGTGCCGATGATCTCGACGGCCCGGCTGCCGCTTTCGATGTCGCCGGTGTTCTCCAGCTCGCCCCCATCGCCGACGAGGCGCACACCGTTGATCTCGCCGGCGATCAAGCCACCGTTGATGACGTCACCGAGCGCGCCGAGAACGTCGATCGCCGTGAATTCGGACGTGATGACCCCCGAGGGAAAATTGATCACCGCGCCGTTCTCACCCTCGATGCTGATGGTCGCGGTGGCCCCCGTCGTCTGCGCGATGCCCGCATTGGCGAAGGAGACGTCGTCGTTGGCGAGGGTCAGGACCGGCGCGTCAGCGACGAGCGTGCGGTCGCCAACCAGGAGGGCGATCACCTGGCCGTCCACCTCACTGCTGATCGGTTGATCGTTGCCGTTCGGAATGAATTCGATGTCGGTAGGTGGAACGCTGCTGAGAAATTCGACGAGGGTCATGGATTTGCTCCGAGATGGGGGACCGCAGGGAACCCGCGCGGGGCGCAGGCTTTCAACGATCCCAAGCTACGGTTCGGCCTGCCGTGGCGCCATCAAGGCATTTGTTCAGGGGGTATTCAGAGTTGAACGGCCTCTGGACCCGTTCTCGAGGCGCGCGTGACCGAACGATGGACCGCGCGGGGGACCTGCCCCGGGCGAACGGTGCCGGTGGGCCGAAGGTCGAGAGACTGGCCCTCCCCGGATCACAGGCGCGTGGTGCCGGTGGGTGAGGCAGAAGCAGCGTCGGTCGAGCAAGCCGCGGCAATGGCCCCCGGGATCCCGTCGAACCCTTTGCGCGCCGCGCCGGCGAGGAAAGACCTGACGACCCCTACGCGGGCTGAGCGGCGAAGCTCGGATCGCGTCAACAACCACAGCGGGACCGAGACACGAAACTTCTCGGGCAGTACGGGGATCAAGCTGGGCGAAGCCGCGGCGACATAGGTCGGAAGGGCCGCCAAGCCCATCCCTTCCTCTGCCGCCGCTTTCTGAGCGAGCAGACTGTCGAGCTTCAAGGCCGGGCGGGCCCGCGCCCCGATCTCCCTGAGGTACCGGGCCTGCGGCACATTCTGGATCACACCGCCGCTTTCGATGGTCCGATGGCCGCTGAGCTCCAATATGTCCTCGGGATGGCCAAACATCTCCAGATAACGGCGCGAGGCATAAAGTTTGAAGGGCACTGATCCGATCTGTCTGCCAATCAGGCTCTCGTCATGTGGCTCGCCCATCCGCAGCGCGAGGTCAGCTTCCCCCTTCGCGACGTCGAGCCGAACATTCGACAAGGTAACATCGATATCGAGGCCATGGTGATGACTGGACAGGTCCCTCAGGATCGGTATCAGCCAGGATTGCCCCAATCCCTCGGCCGAGGTCAGGGTGATACGACCCTCGATCCGCGAGCGTGTGCCTGCGATCCGATCGGCAAGGCCTTGCGCTGAAAAGGCCATTTCCTCCGCCTTTTCGAAGATCCTGCGTCCCGCGTCGGTCAGGACAAGGCCAGACGGCAGCCTGTGGAACAGTTCCGCATCCAACCGGTCCTCAAGCAGGCGGATATGCCGCCCGACGGTGGGTTGAGAGACCTTCAATCGCCGCGAGGCTTCCGAAAAGCTGCCCGCCTTGGCAACGGCGTGGAAGAAGCGAATGTTGTCCCAGTCCATGATCTGTCCCTCGGCCATGGCATCTGGGAAGAGCTTACCATGGAAGATGGCCGTCTTGATCGTCGAACACGCAGACGTGCGGATCCGGGCCTGGTCGCCGCCCCTCGTCCCGCTTCGAGACCAAGAAGAGCGTATGTCGGGCCCAACGTGACGCTCGCGGCAATCCGCCATTCGGGCTCTGTGGGATCTGATGCAGACCTCACGCAGCTTTTACGGAGCGTGCCGGCGATTAACCTTAGCGTGTCCGACGGACGCCCGTAGGCTGACCGGCATATCGGTGCCCCACGCCGGTCTGGCCTTGCCGCCTCCTTGTCCTCGAACGGGAGCTGTACTCGAAAGGGAGCGTCCTTCGCATGGTCCGCCGCGCCGAACTCGACTGGCTCAGGGTGCTGTTGTTCGCGCTACTGGTGCCCCATCATGTCGCCGTGGGCTTCGTCGACTGGGGCGTCGCGATTTATGGCTTCGTGAACGATAGGCTGGCAGGCGATGGTATTACGTTGTTCATCTACTGGAGCCACAGCTGGAGATTGCCGTCGCTCTTTCTGATCGCCGGCATCGGCACATGGTTCGTCACGTCCAGAGGCGTCGGTTCACGCTTCATGGGCCGCAGGCTCTTTCGCCTCCTGATCCCCGCGATCTTCGGAACGATGTTCCTGAATGTCTTCGGCGGCTATGCTGTCGCCACCGCGACTGGCGAATCCGCGACATTTCTCGCATTTTGGTGGACATGGCTGACCGAGCCGGTGCTGCGCCAGATCCAGCATCTCTGGTTCCTGTTCAACCTCGCAGTCTACACGCTCATGTGCTGGCCAATTTTCGCCTTTCGGAGCCAGATTGCCGCGCGGATGGTGCGGCCAGAGTTCCTCCTGTCGGCTCTTGTTCTGGCCTCCGCCGTCGCGATTGTCGTCCTAAAGCCACATGCTCCAGCCCTCGCAGGCGACAATTACCAGTTCGTCTTCTACCTGCTCTTCTTCCTTGGGGGTTTTCTGGTCGGGGCCGGCGGCGCTCGCCTTCTCGATTGGAGCGGGCGGCATGCCTGGTGGCTCCTCGCGGCTGCTGCAGCGATGTTCGCGGTCAAGGTGGTGCTCCTCGCGGCCGCACTTGCCGAGGATGACGCTGTCGGTGAAGCGCTGGCAGCCGGGGGCTGGGTGCCTCTGGGGCTTGCCCCTCCGAACGCCGTTGCCTTCTGCGCGGTCGAAGCGGCGACGGCCTGGCTTTGGTGCTGCGCAGCGCTTGGGCTGTCGGTGCGCTTTCTGTCAAAACCCAGCGATCTTCTCGCGGATCTGACCCGTGGAACCTTTCCGTTCTATGTCTTGCATTTTCCGATCGTTCTCGTCGGCCTCAACATCGCCGCGCGGGTTTCCTTCCCATGGCAAGTGGAGTTCATCTTGGTGATGGTCTTCGTCTATGGACTGACGTGGATGCTCTGGCGGGTGGTCGACAACCTCGGCTTGGTTGCTGTGTTGTTCGGCGGAAAGCCGTCGGCTCTCTCGCCACCGTACAGCACCAACTCCGTGCAGAAATAGGTGAACACGCGGTGCTCGTACTGGCGCCGATAACTCGCTTATCCACCAAAGAAAGCAAAGACCTCTCCCCGAGCCTCTGACGGTAAGTTCGGAGAGTGCTATCGCCCCCGTTAGATTGAGAGTAACCCTTCGGCGGGGGCCGTCTGACGGGGCGCTGGGGGCGATGATAAGTCCGAGGTTATGTTCGACTTCAAGTTCACACCCCAGATCGAGATCCTGTCTGCCGAGGATGGGCCTCGGCGTCGTACTGGAGCGACGCGGACAAGATCCGGGTGGTCGAGGAAAGCCATCGGGGACATCGGCAGGTCTCAGCGACGGCGCGTCGGCATGGCATCTGCCGTTCGCTTCTGACCGTCTGGCGGCGACAGTATCGGAACGGTGAGCTCGCATCGGAGATCGGCCCTGCTTTCGTGCAGGTTCAAGTGCCTCCGGAGATGGACACTGACACGCCGCCGCGTCGGCCGGCGCCCGACGTCCAGCTCGAGATCCTCCTGCGGAACGGACGGCGCCTGCTCGTGTCCTCGTCGGTGGCCCCGGACGCATTGGCCAGGCTGCTGCCGATCCTCGAAGGCAAATGATCGCCTTCCCGGCGGGGGTGCGCGTCTGGATCGCTGGCGGGGTCACCGACATGCGCCGTGGGATGAACACTCTGGCACTACAGGTTCAGGAAGGGCTTGGGCGCGATCCGCACGCCGGCGAGATCTTCTGTTTCCGGGGCCGCAAGGGCGACCTGGTCAAGCTGCTCTGGCACGATGGGGTCGGCATGTCGCTCTACATCAAGCGGCTCGAGGCCGGGAAGTTCATCTGGCCGACAAGCGCAAGCGGCGACGCTGTTCAGGTCTCTGCGGCCCAGCTGGGCTACCTCTTGGAAGGGATCGATTGGCGCAATCCGCGCTGGACGCAACGACCTGCAAAGTCGGGATAAATCGTGCCTTTGAGCCCTATTTTCGTAGGCATCGCGAGGTCCGTGTAGTAAATTTCCGCTATGCCAGATGCCGCTTCCGAGATCGCCAGATTGCGTACCGCGCTCGCGGCCTCGGAGGCCCGTGTCGCGACAGCGGAGGCGCGTGCATCCACCGCCGAGAGCGAGCTGGCGCAGGCCCGCGCGGTGGTCTCGACCTCCGAGGCGATGATCAAGCATCTCAAGCTCGAGATCGCCAAGCTGCGACGGGAGCAATACGGCCATAGCTCGGAGCCCGCGCTCGCCTGATCGATCAGATGGAGTTGCAGCTCGAGGAGCTCGAAGCTGCGGCCACGGAGGACGAGCTTGCCGCGGAGATGGCGGCAAAGACCACCTCCGTCACGGGCTTCCAGCGCCGCCGCCCGGCCCGCAAACCCTTTCCGGAGCATCTCCCGCGCGAGCGGGTCGTGATCGAGGCGCCGACCGCATGTTCATGCTGCGGCTCCGACCGCATCGTGAAGTTGGGCGAGGACGTCACCGAGACCCTTGAAGTGATCCCGCGCCGCTGGAAGGTGATCCAGACCGTCCGCGAGAAGTTCACGTGCCGGACTTGCGAGGCGATCAGCCAACCGCCGGCGCCGTTCCATGCAACACCGCGCGGATGGGCCGGGCCGAACCTTCTTGCGATGATCCTGTTCGAGAAGTTTGGACAGCACCAGCCGCTCAATCGCCAGGCCGAACGCTATGCCCGGGAAGGCGTCGAGCTCAGCCTCTCGACCCTGGCCGATCAGGTCGGCGCCTGTGCCGCCGCGCTCGCGCCGATCCATGCCTTGATCCGCGACCACGTTCTGCGCGCCGAACGGTTGCACGGCGACGACACGACCGTGCCACTTCTCGCAAAGGGAGGGACGAAGACCGCGCGGCTCTGGACCTATGTTCGGGACGACCGGCCGTTTGCGGGCGGCGCGCCGCCCGCGGCTCTGTTCTACTTCTCCAAGGACAGGGAAATGGCCCACCCCAACCGTCACCTCGCTGGGTGGCAGGGCATTCTCCAGGCCGATGCCTACGGCGGCTACAACGATCTCTACTGCGACAGCCGCGATCCTGGTCCGGTGAGCCGCGCGCTATGCTGGAGCCATGCCCGCCGGAAGTTCTTCGAGCTCGCCGACATCAAGGAGAAGGCCCGCAAGAAGAAGCCGGACCACGACATCTCGCCCGTCGCGCTGGAAGCGATCAAGCGGATCGATGCCATCTTCGACATCGAACGGGAGATCAACGGTCTGGATGTCGGCATACGGCTCGAGGTCCGGCGACACCGGTCGCAGCCCCTGGTCGAGGCGCTTCACGACTGGATGCAGAGAGAGCGCGACACGATGTCGAGGCACAACCCGGTGGCCAAGGCGATCACCTACATGGTCAAGAAGGACCGGTGGGACGCCTTCACCCGCTTCCTCGACGATGGCCGGGCCTGCCTGACAAACAATGCGGCCGAGCGGGCGCTGCGCGGCATCGCCCTTGGCCGGAAGTCATGGCTTTTCGCCGGCTCCGAGCGCGGCGGTGACCGCGCCGCCTTCATGTATTCCCTGATTGTCTCCGCGAAGATGAACGACATCGATCCCCAGGCGTGGCTGGCCGATATTCTCAGCCGCCTGCCGGACATGACAGCGTCTCAGGTGCCAGACCTCCTGCCTTGGAATTGGACCCCGACACGGCAAAGAATGGCCGCATGACTTTGATTGCCCGCCTTCGGATCATTCTGAACGACGTCGAGCCAATGCCGATGCGCCATATCGAGGTGCCGCTGAAGATCAGGCTCGACCGGCTGCATGAGGTCATTCAGGCGGCCATGGGCTGGACGGACACCCATCTCTACGAGTTCCGCGTCGGTGATGCCGGTTGGGGACTGCCCGACCCGGAAGGGTTCTACGACGGTCCCCTGGATGCGAAGAAGATGACCCTGGAAAAGCTGCTCAACCGCACCGCCACCAGGACGATCCAGTATGTCTACGACTTCGGCGATGACTGGGACCACAGTATCCGGATCGAGCGGGTAAACGATGCCACGCCGGGCGTCAGCTATCCCCGGCTGCTGAAGGCCACCGGCGCCTGTCCGCCCGAGGATGTCGGCGGCGCCTGGGGCTACGAAGAGTTCCTCGAAGCTCTCGCCGATCCTGACCACGAGCAACACGAGGACATGGTGCGGTGGTCGGGAGGAGACTTCGACCCCGAAGATGCCGAAACTGACAGCATTGTCGAGAGCTTTGACCGGTTTGCCAAGAAATGGGCTCCGCGACCTCGCAAACCCAAGGCGGAGACGTAAGAAAAGCCAGCCCCTACGGCCTACGCCGGATGCTTACGGAGCTATGCGGGAATCTGGGTGACGCGGGCTGATCAAGCGGCGCGGCTTTTGTCGGCATCGCGGCTGGCGACACCGTCGTTGAAGATGATGCCTTCGACGACGAGAGGCAACTGGTTGGCGCCTTTGAGCCTCCGCCACTTCCTGGCCGCGGCTTGAACCAGCGTGAAGACCATGAGTTTTGCGGTCT
>NZ_JALZ01000032.1 GCF_000521785.1 Roseivivax halodurans JCM 10272 | reverse complement strand
GATCCGCGGATGCAGGATAATCCGCTCTGCTGCGGCGAGCCCGGCCTGCGGTTCTACGCAGGCGCCCCGCTGAGGACGGAGGACGGGCTGCCCCTCGGCACTCTGTGCGCCCTCGACTATGAACCCGGGGAGCTCACGTCCCTGCAACGGGACACACTTCGCGTGTTATCCCGCCAGGTCATGGTGCTTCTCGAGGCCCGGAGAGCCCTTCGCACCGCCGATGTGCTCCGCCGGGAAGTCGACCACAGGGTCAAGAACTCCCTTCAGTCGCTCTCGTCCTTCATCCGCTTGCAGCGTCGGGCCTTCGCGTCGGAGGATGCCAAGCTGGCGCTGTCGATGGTGGGAACGCGTATCGACGCGCTCACTCACCTGCATGAGCAGCTCTATCAGACCGATAAGCATCAATCTGTGGATCTCGGGGCGTTCATTGAGAAGATATGCGGGCATCTTGCGAGCGTTGCGCCCGAAGGTGTCACGCTCGAGCTCGAGGCGGTGCCGGTTGCCGTGTCGCCTCAGCAGGCTGCGGCGGTGGGCACCTATCTCAACGAGCTTATCGCCAATTTCTACAAGCACGGTTTCCCCGATGGCGAAAAAGGTGTCGTCCGTGTGCGGTTGCATGACGTGAAACGTGATCTCGGCGAACTGGTCTGCATGGATACCGGGGTCGGCTTTCCAGACGTCACTTCAACCACTCGGACTGGGAATGCAGATCGCCGAGGTCGTCTGTATGGAGCTCGAAAGCGACCTCGACCTGCGCAACAGCGGAGATGGGGTCCTCGCAACCCTACGGTTTGCGCCGCAATTGTAGCGGCACGTCTCCACTCCCCCAGGCAAGTATCCAGATCGGTTGGCAATGGGCTGTATTGGGGCCGTCGAGACGCGCACCCGTAGCGCCGTCCCGGACATCCTGCCGCGGTTTGATGCCAATCACAGCCCAGCAGCTCAGGCGCGCTCACACAGAACCCCCACCAGGGTGATCTCGATCGCGGAAATCTACCCACAATCGGAACGATCCCTTGAAAATGCTGCACTGCAGCATTACCTGAGCTTCAGAGGCGCAAGAGGGCGCCACCGAGACATCATCTTCTCTGGAAGGAGACCCGACATGGCCACGAAGCAGAACACCAAATCCGCAGCCAACGACATGCAGAACCTGTTTGATCCGAAGGGCTATCAGGACCTCTTCAAGACCTGGGGCCAGACGGCTGAGCGCATGACCGCGATCACCACGGATGCCGCGACACGTTCGACCGACATCGCGAACGGCACCGCCAAGGAAGCGTTCTCGAACCTCCGTGAGGTGGCTCAGGTCCGCGATGAGCCGGCCGATTACGGCAAGGCGTATAGCGACTTCGCGCAGAAGCAGATGGATCTCTTCATGCGCACGGCGCAGGCCTTCGCCACCGTGAGCCAGAACACGGCGACCGAAGCCACCGAGCTGGCGTCCAAAGCCGGTGAGGACATGGGCCAGAAAGCCGCTGCAAACGTGCAAGGCGCCGCAGACAAGGCGACCTCGGCAGCCAACAAGGCCGCGTGAGGCCACAGGCCCAACACCAAGATCAACGATGAACGGCGGGTCCTTGAGGGCCCGCCGTTTTGCTGTCCGAGCTTGCCAAGATGCAGGTTGGACATCCCTGCTGCGCAAGACCGTGGCCATCCAGACCGAAAGCAGTCACGTCTGAGGATCTTGTCGGGCGGCCTTGATGGCGCCCGTGGATCGGCCCCTCAAGCGTCTTGGACAGCTTCAGCACTGCCTGCGGTGTCACTTTTAGGGCGCAAACCGCCCCAGGGGACGTGTGCCTGCTTCCCCGAGATCACCTCCGAACCGGGAACGTCAGTCCCGCCACGGGCCAAGGGGGTAGGGGACATTATCCCATGCCGGATTCCGATCGGCGGCCAATCTTGGTCGCGACCGTGCTGCGTCGATGGAGCCAGCACCTTGAAGAGGGTGAGGTAACGTGACCATCACCCCCGACGGAAAGCGGTTTTCTGTAGGTTTGGGTGATACGGTTTTGCCGGAGTCTGCTTAAGGGCAGGTGGCTGGCAATGGGGCGGGGCTCTTATGGGCGTGCTTTTGCGTTAGCGCACGGGCTGAGCCAATTCTTCCTCATTCTGGGGGCGGCGCAGCGCATCGAGTGTGAGGGCAATGAGAGTGAAAATGATCGCCAGCGCGAGCCCGGTGCCCGACAGCACCGCCAGAGCCATGAGCCATCCTGCCCCCATCAGCAATGCAGCTCCTCCGGCAAGATAGGCCGGAATCGCAGCAGCGAAGACAATGATGAAACCCAATGTGGCTCTCCTATTAACCTGCAGCTCAGGACCGTCGGCCCATCATAGGACATCTCAGAGTTGCGGCAAAAATGTGGCGCGGGTGCGTGTGGCTTGGGGTAACACCCGGGATTCCGCACAAAATTGACCTCAATTCTGGGTGAACATCACCTTATCCTCGTCAAGAATGGCAAGTTATCATCATAACACTAATATGAGATATCATCGATAAAGGCAACTTCAAGTTGATCAATGGCTTTGGAATCCTGATGCTCGCGCCTGTCTGATCGCGGCATGGGGCGCCCCGTCGACTGCGGCTGCGGCTGTAGAGGCTCCCGTGCGGTGATCTCAGACGATCGGGGTGGCGGCGTCGCCGAGCGCATGCGCGAGGTTCGCAGCTTGCGGCAGGAGGGTGTGGAAGTCCGGATTACCGGAGATGTCTGAATGTCGAGCTGTACGATGCTGCCGGGCGCCTGCGTGTCGCGCCGCAAACAATCTTCGGCTTCCACGGTCCCTCGCGCCGGGGCGGCCCCTCGATGAGGTCACCTTCGAAAAGGTCTCGCGGCTTGTTGCGGCGCATTATCCGCAGCCGGTGCGCGCGTGGTATCTGAATGTTGCCCGCTACCGCATCAACGGGCTTTATAAACAGCGTAGCGCGGAGCTGATCGCTGCGGGAATCCGCGCCTGCTGAGCGTCAGAGGACGCCGCCACCCGAGCCATCCCAGAAGACCCATCGCTGCCAGGAACATCGTGCCAGCTGGCGGCAGCGGCACGGCGGGTATTGTGGCAGGGTCTGTGTCCTGCGATCCGCCTGGCTCACTTGTCCCCATGTCCAAGGGGCCGCTTGTCCTGGCAGAAGAAGGCTTGTCGAGGAGAAGCCTCGGCTCTGCTGCGTGACGCGCGCCATGGCGGATCAATTTGTGAAAGGGCGGTTTTTTGTTTTTGGTAAGGGGCGCGCCATTTTCGGTCGTTGGTATGCGCATGATGTAGGGCACGGGGGGAAACGGAGTCGTCCTTGCCGATCCTGTCTTGCATCTGACTCAACTTAATCGAGACCAGGTGCCATCAAAATGCCATTAAAGGGTGTATATTGCTGGAAACAGAGCGTTTTTCTGTGGCCAGATGTGGACAGAAATGTGGCACTCCCCTATTTGAATCCTTTAACCGGGGCGTTTACGTAGTGTTCGATTCGTTCGCGGTGTTTGGATATGAGGAACCATTATGCTTAATAAGCTTTTGATGGCCGCTGTGACGACGGTTGCGATGAGCAGCGCGGCCAGTGCGCTGACGATCACAAACAGAACCGCAGATTGCGAACTGGGCAGTGGCACCAGCGTAACCTGCGGAACCGATGACCGCCGCGATCTCAGCGTGGTTGAGCTCGGTGAGAGCGTGGGAAATGACTTTTTTTCGCTCGGGCTCGGTGGCACCGCAGAGTTCGAGATTGCTCCGAACTTCACCGGTCCGCTGACCGCGCTCGAAGTGACCAACGGTCGTGAGCGCTACTACACCGAAACCGCTGACGTGTTTGGTCGCAACACCAGTACCGGGATGTTTGAACTCCTTGGTTCGGTGAGCAACACCAGCGCGGTTTCGACGATCAACTTTGCGGGCAGCTTCGATGCCATCCGCTTCACCGACACCACGATCGTGCCGGGTAACCGGACCGGTGACGGTTACGACCTCGCAGCCTTCACTGTGGCGGCGGTCCCGCTGCCCGCAGGTGGTCTTCTGCTGATCGGTGGCCTCGGTGCGCTTGGCGTTGCGTCCCGCCGTCGCCGCAAGGCGGCCTGATCCACAACGGATCGGCGACAGAACAAGAAGGGCGCTCCCCGACGGGGGCGCCCTTTTTCATGCCAGTGCCTTGGGGTTGCTTGCGTTCCTCAAGGGCCAGGCTGCTGATCCCTGGCTGGACGGTCTTTCGGCCGCGGGACTGCAGGTTCAAGATCAAGAGATCGTAACGGTGGATGTTTTGTCCGATAGCGGCTGAAATTTATTGTAGGCTCTTCATCGATCTCGACATTGAGACAGCCGGAAAATCTGTGCGGGACCGGCCGGGATGTGTCTCTCGGGTCCAACCGACATGGGCATCGGCCTAGCGCTGAATCCAGGGGGAAGGGCAGGCGCGGTAGTCAATCGCGTTTGTTGCGGCCAAATGGAAGATTTGGGGCAGGCAGGTTACGCGGGCTCAGATTCCGAAGAGATCTTGGCCGGAAATCTCCATGCCGACGGCGTCGTCGCGCAGGAGGCTGGGATCGGCTGCTAGGAAATGGGCATCGAGATCTTCCAGCACTCCGTCGAAATTCTCCCTCCCCCACGGGTTTCCGAAGAAGGCGCCGGCTGAATTGCCACTCGCTAGGCCGGCCTCGATGAGCATCTCGATCTCCATCTCGCCGTTGACCTCCACTGCAAGCGTCCGATCGAAATAGAGTATTTCGATCTCCTGCGTTTCCGTGTCGCTCAGGTCCAGTTCTCCCGTGCTGTGTCGCGAAACGATGCCATCCTCGTCGAGGATGCGTATCATCAGGTTCCCGTCCGACTTGATATACACTGAGAATACACCGCTGAAATGGACGAGGTCCCCGCTGCTGTCGTCGTCCTCCGAGCGCACTTCCATCGATAGGTGAAACGCATCGGCTTCCATCATGTCCTTGATAAGATCGTAGGAAATCTGGCTGGAGATTCCAGGGCCGCCGAGCTCTAGCCCAACTCCCCTGTCAACCGTCCCGGTATCGAGTTGTCGGGGGCCTCCTTCGGAATACGCGATGAAGGCCGATTCTGTGTCGAAGTCCAGAACCTGCTGCCAAGTCTTCTCATCTGGCATCGAGGTCGCGAGCGCGTCCTTCCAGCCGATCTCGGAAGAGCCCGTGTCCATGTTTTCAGACGGCATGATCGAAGCTTCGTCTTCCAGAGCGGTCTCGTTCGGTCTCGTTATGTTTTGCGTCTCGCTGGTCTCCGGAGCGGCGTCGGCTCCTATGGTTTCGAGCGGCGTCGCCCCGAAGTCGTAGGCGCTTTCCTGGGTGGTGAGCGAGAAGGCCGAGACGATGCCATCGGCATTGGTGTGCCAGGGCGAGCCCAGAGTAAAATCGAAGCGGCTGCTAGCAAGTGTCCCGTCGAGACGCGCAGAGTCAGCTTTCGTTCCGTCGATCAACAGCGATAGGAGGCCATCCTTGAGCTCCAGCGCGATGGAATGGGACGCCCCGTCAGCAAGAGAGACCCCACTGCTGTCCAGTGCCGCCGCCCCCGCATCGGTGACAACTTTGACTATCAACTCGCCATCTTCGGTGAAATAGGCGTTCAGGTCGTGGCCTAGGCGGAACAGCGTACCTCCGGCCGCATCAAGGTTCACCTCAATCGCCAGAGCGAATTCCTCCGCTCCGAACAGGGGCGGAAGAGCGTCGCGGGGGATCGTCAGGGCAGCCCCTTGGGTGTCAAGATCGATACCGTCGGTTCCGTGCCCGGCGGGATCGGTGGCGATTATCCCGCTGTCCAACGCGATTTTCAGGATGCTGCCGTCGTAGACCGCGAGTTCGGGCCCGCTTACTGCGTGCTCATGCTCGACAGCCCAGCTGCGCCCGTCAGGCAGCTGGACCGACAATCCGACAGTGTAGGTGCCGCGGTCGTTGAAGACGTGATGGGCAACCGCGCCCGTGGCCGTGGTGCCGTCACCGAAGGTCCAGAAATATTCGGTACCCGTCGGCAGCGGCGCTCCGCCCAAAGTGCTGTAGGTGGCATCGAAATGCATGGCAGCCAAATTCTCGGCGTCAGGCGAGGCGTGGTACCTCGGACCGTCGCCGGACGACATGGTCGAGCCGACCGAGGCACCCGACAGGAGCTGGAAGTCGCGCGAGTCCAGCGTACTGCTGACGAACACCATGCTGTAATGATTGTCGGCATCGGCCATCTGATCCTGAACGAGCAGATTGTCCGCGACACTCCATCCCTCAAGCGAGCCGCCGGCGAGAATTTCGGAGGTCACATTGCGCTCGATCATCACGTTCCGAGATTGCGGTGCAACCGAAATCCGCGGGATCCCGACGGCCTCACCCGATGTGTCCGCCTCGGCCCCGTCGGCACGCAACACCGTATTCTTGCTTATAGACAACCCGATGCTCGCGCCCACCGTGATGCCGTGGCCATGACCGTTCGAGATCATGTTGTTCTCGATGGCGATGTCGCGCCAATACATCTCCTTGCCGGCCTGTCCGGTGTCGACGAGATAGTTGCGCAGGAAAATTGAATGTGTAGGGTCGCCCGCGCCGATATCCAGTCGATTGTCGCGAATGGTCACATGACTCGACGGCGTATCGGTTCCCACGTTCCAACCCTGAATCATGTCGGCGTGATCCCCGGGAATGGAGTGGAAATCGTGAATATGGTTTCCTTCGATCAAAAGGCCTTGCACATCGACGAAGTTTATGCCGTCCACTCTCATGGAGTGGATGTCATTGTCGCGTATAGTGATGCCCTCACTCTCTCGGATCTTGAAGCCTTTCCAGAAATCGTAGACTTCGTTGTTTTCGAGAGTCACATTCTCGGAATTGCGAACAATCAGGCCGGATCCGTAGCCGTGGCTATCGGATTCGGGCGACACGCCTGCTGCTAGGTCTCCATCGAAGATAGAATTACGAAAGGTTATCCCGTTGCTATCATAAACTCCAAATGGAGCGGTCCAGACCGGGTCTCTCTCCGAGAATTTATAATCGAACACAATCCCATCGAAAGTGATATTCGACGCGCCTTGGACGTTCATCATATTGAAAATGGCAGGATTTTCAGGGTCGGCTGACCTGATGGTAACGGTCTCCGGGAAGTTCAAGGACATATTGAGGCCAGATTTGAGCCTCATTTCTCCATAATTTCCGCCAGAGAGAACAATTGTCTCTCCGCCTTTGGCGGATGCGAGGGCGTTCAAGAGGTCGTCCGTATCGTTGACGCTGATATGATCGTACATTTCTTGTCCCTCAAAGGCAGCTTGATTCAGACGTTGAGTCGCGGTTGTGGCTTTATTTGGTGAAGTCTGCGGCAAAGATGCGGTGAAATAAGTTCTTTTAGAAGGCTCTCCAGAGAGTCTGGCGTGGGAGCCAGCACGCCTATGTATGGCAATAATCCAAATTTAGTTGGAGAAATTTACTCTAAAGGCACCCCCTATAAATTTCTTCTGTTTAGCCAACTCTCATAAGGCAGTATTTTCTTATTCTTGGATACATTTTTAGAGTGCTTGCTGGTCGATTATCATGCCGGCAATATGGCGATCTGCGCGCGGCCGCTGCGCGGGGCAGAGCGGTCCCATGAGCACCGCGACGGGCCAGCTACCGCGGAAGGCTGTGCTCCGGCGTTGAATGCAGGTAAGGGGCGATGGGGTTCTGACGTCCGAGTTGCGAGGCTGGGTGTCGTCGCTTATGATGGCCACCTTGCGCTGGCGGGCATTTAAGCCACGCCAGAAGGCGTATAGGACGGTGCGGCGCACCACCGCCTTGGTAAGCTATCGGGGGCTGCCCGCGTATCGGTCTCGCAACTTGGTAGGGCTGGTATTGTCATGGGTCTGCGTTAGCATGCAGGACCCGTGACATGAATCTCTAGGGTTGGGATGAGCGGAAAAACGCATATTCCCGTCATAGCGCGACTGGTTGCCCCTATTATTCGGAGTGGCGGGGGCGTCCGGCCTTGACGCATGTCCGCCGGACCATCCCTCTCGATCCCGGTCCCAGCGACCGCTCGCGGGGCTATTCCTTTTAGTACGCTTCTGCCGACGTTGGCGCGGGACGCGGACCGAGTTTAGTTTCGAGACGGCGTCCGAACCCTATGAGCGGTCCCTCGAAGAACCGGTAGGACAGCCAAGCCTGGAAGTAGGTCATCGCAAGGACCAGAACCGATTGCGGCCAGAAGGACAGTCCCATGCCAAATCGCTCTTGGATTACTTCTAGGACGACTATGTTGAAGTAGTGGAACAGGTAGATGAAATAAGAGTAGAACCCGATCGCCGCCACGGCGGAGATGAGTGGTGTGCGCATCGACGGCAGGTAGACCACGATGATGTAGATCACCAGACAGGCCATGAGAGTGATGAGCAGAAATAGCAGCGTGTGAAACGGCACGCGGCCGAACTGCATCAGCCCCCAAGTAGCGACAGTCGTGACGAGGAGCGGGATCAGAATCTTGCATCGGGCGTGCAGCGCCCACGCGACCGCACCGCCAAGCGCGACGGAATCGAGCCGCGCGGGTGGATAGAAATAGACATTTGGGAAGCCGGCTAGGTTGATCGCGAACCGAAGGGCCAGCGCTCCCACGGTCATGGCGATCAGGATGCGACCGATTCTTCCCCGCAGGATCAGCGCCGCGAGGCCGAGAATGATGTAAGAGAATTCCTCGACCGAGAGAGACCAGGTGATGGTATACGGCACTTCTGCCCGGTCACCGTGGAAGATCACCCAGCCCGTCAGGAAGACTGCATTCTGCCAGAGATTGTGCAACGTGTCGAGGTTTGTCCGTGTGACAATGCTACCCAAAGCATAGATCGCCAAGGCAGCCATGTAGAGCGGCACGATACGGAAGAACCGACGCATGAAGAAGACGCCGACGTCGCGTTTGTTATGGTGGGTGAGCAGGTAACTGGTAATCAGATACCCACTTAGCGGAAAGAAAATGTCGACCCCAAGAAGCCCGTACTGGAGGAACCAGGTGGCCACCGGGTCGAGCCCGGAGCCCGCCTGCAGCCCGATATGATAAAGCACGACCATGATGACTGCCAGGGCGCGAATGCAATCCAGAAGAGAGGAGCGCTTTTTCTGAGCGGCGACGGGGTTGCTGTCCATTTCGGCGAGTTCCTGATTTGTCAGGCCGATCGCGTGCGCGTCGCGATGCTTGCGGTTCTGGCGGGAAACCGGGTGTAACGCAGGCCGCGGCGGCCTGCGGCTTCTTTTGTTTCAACCGGGGGAGCGGTGTTGTCGCGTGGAACGACCATCCAGACCCCGGCCCCGAACGCAACGAAGATCAGCGTGGCAATCTCCGACCAGATGGCAACGGTTGCGATCGTCAGCATGATGCCGACGGTCGCGATCGACCAGCCGAGCTGCAAGTGGCGCGTTTCCGGATCGGCTTCGTGCCCGGCGCGGCCCGATTTCCAGATCGTGTAGACATAGGCGCCGAACAGCAGGGCAAAGGCTGGCACGCCGTAGACCACGGCGAGCAGGAGCCAGTGGTTGTCCATACTCCCCGTCATCCAGTGCGGCAATGGTATGCGCTTGCCTGCGCCGTACCCAAAGATCGGCGTGCGAGCGATCTGCTGGGTACCGAACTCGAGGATCAGCTTGCGCGCGTAGGCGGTTCCCGACGAAAAGGCGAGCCGTTCGGCAACGGCGTAATAGGCCGGGCGCGTCGAGGCGAGATCAAGCAGGACGTAGCCCACGATGCTGAACCGCAGAAGCCAGATCCAGGGTCGCTTTGCGCCGCGCGTGACGAAGGCGTAAAAGATCAGCCCTATCTGCGCCATAATGCCCATGAGAGGGCCGCTGGATACCGACAGGAAACAGCACAGCGCTATGGCTCCGCCCCAGAGCCAGCGCAGGGCAGTCGTGATGCGATCCTTGAGCCCGACTACGACCATCGCAAAGCAGATCGTGCAGAAGAGCCCGTAATGGATCGGGTGAGGGAAGGTGACCTGCACTCGGTAGAGCCCGCGCCGCTGCGGGTAGTCGACGTCGATGCTGGCGGAGATGCCGGGGACCTGGTCGATCATCCGGGCCAGACTCATGGTGCTGGTGATCGTCTCGTGGATGGCCAGAGGCAGGGTCAGTACGACCACGCTCCCGTATAGATAGATCATCTGCCGAAACGCCCGCGGTCCGCGGATATAGGCCCGGCCCATGAGATATCCGCCCAGCAGGATTAGCATGTTGGAGCCTGCGAAGGTCAGAAAGACCGCCGTATTGTTCTTCAGCGTGCTGATCGAGAACCAGAACAGGAAGCCGAAGACGAGCCAGTCTGTCGTCAGGATCTTTCCGAACCGGCCAGAGAGGAACTTCACCAGCAGTATCGGCGTCAGCACCAGAAGCAGCAAACGCGACACCGTCATGTAGAGCGAGCTGATCTCGAAGGAGACCTGAAACACTAGCGACAGGAAGACCAGAACGAAGACCGGCGAAAGGGGAGGGTCCGCCACGTCGTCGAATGTTGACCGGCTTAGCGTAGCCATGGCTCAAGCGGTGCGCCGAGTGCCGCGCCGTCGAGGACGCCGCCGGGAAGGGGGCGATAGGCCGCCGGATCGGCGGGGTCTCCGCCGACAAAGACTGTCGAATAATGAACGGGCTGCATCCGGGCGATGTCCTGCACGGCGAGATTGTCACGCACTGTCCAGCTTTTGGGGAGCGTCTCGGGAAGCCTGAACTCGTTGGCAATGTTGCCCTCGATCACCACATCGCGCGACAGAGGCGAGACAGTGAGAAGAGGACGGTACATCGCAAGGCTGTTGCGATCACCGTCCGAACCGGGGTTGTGTACCAGCGTGTTGTTCGAGATCCGCGCGCCTAAGCTTGCGCCGAGCACGATAGCGTGGGCATGGGCGTTGATGATCAGGTTGTCCTCAATCGTCACATCGCGCCAGTACATCTCCTGACCGGCCTGTCCTGTATCGACCTGATCGTTGCGCATGAATATGGACTGGGTCCAGAAGCCATCGCCCGAATTCATCAGGTTGCCGCGGATGATGATGTTCCGCGACGGCTCGGTGGTATGCGCCGTCCAGAACTGGATCATGTCGGCATGGTCGGCGGAGTCGGGCGAGCGGTCGAAATCGCGGATACGGTTGCGCTCGATCACCAGGTCCTTAATCTGGGCAAAGTTCATGCCATCCATGCGCAGGCTGTGCAGATCGTTGCCGCGAATGTCGATGCCACGGCTTTCGCGCATGGACAGGCCGCGCCAGAAGCCGCGGACCTCACTGTCTTCCACCACGATGCCGTCGGCGCCGTCAACACTCAGCCCGAAGCCTGCCGGAAAGCCGTTCGCTGTTGCGTCCATCCCGCGTGCAAGATCGCCGTCGAAGATCACCCGGCGGAAAGTGACGTCGCGGCCGGCGCTGACGCGAAACGGGCGCGCCTTGATGTCGTCGCCGGGGCGGAAGACGTAGTCGAGCACGATGTCCTCGAAGACCACATGCGCCACGTCCTGCAGGTGCAACCCGACAAGGCGCGCGGGGTCGGCCGGATCGGCAGAGGTGATGGTCACGGGGCGCCCTGGCGCGCCGCCCCCGCCCTTTAGTACCGCAGCCCCGTGCAGGCCTGCCCCGAGCCGAATTACCGAGTCGGGCTCGGCGGCTGAAAAACGCTGTTTCAAGTGCTGTGCGGTAAAGGCGGTCTCGGTCGCGGCGGGCAGGACCAGCAGGGTCAGGACGGCGAGGAGGACGACGTGGAGCCGCAAGGTATGAATGGATATGCGCGCCATCTCTCTGTCGAACTCCGGTCCGCGGCCTCTCTGTCATGCCGCGCTGCCGCGGTAGCATGTCTAATCCGGATACGATATACCCCCAAAACGTGAGGACATCGAAATCCACGTGGATGGAAGGTAGGCTCACGGCATCAGAATGATCAATTTTTTGCGCATGTTTCCTTCGGCGGGGCCCCTACCTGGCAGCCCTCCAGACGCGACCGGCCCGCATCATGCGGGCAAGAGCATACCCGATCGCGACGCCGGACGTGTTCAGGATTAGGTCGTCGACCTCGAACTGACGATAGGTACAGTCGTAAAGGCCGAACAGCCCCGTGATCTGCGCCGTCTCGGCGGTCAGGGACATCGCCGCGCCGATCAGGATTGCCGCCCGGAACCGTGCGACGCAGAGCCCGAGCGCCACGCCGATGACGATGCAGGCATGCAGGTTCAGCGCCGTGCTCGAGATCGTCAGTTCGCGCAGCCATTCCAGAGCGCTGAGATTCCGCTCCAGCCGCCGACCGATGGCGTCGACGAACCTGAGCGGCCGCAAGAGGGGCGGCTCGCCGCTGTCGCTACAATCGAGGCCCTCGGACGGCGGCAAGGGCAGCTGGGTGATGCCCGCGAAGATCGCAATAAGCCCGATGGCCGGCAGTCGCTCGGAGTGCCCGGCGCGCAGCGCGAGGGCCGAGAGCACCGCGACCGCGCACAGGATTGCGGCAACTCCGAAGACGGTGGGCGGTACATCCTGGATCATCATGTCGGCCTCCGGCTTTCCTGCGCAACGGATCGCATGTCATGGCAAAGCATCGCGCGGCGCTCTTAACGACAGATGCGGTCGTGACACAAGTTGTGCTCAACGCACGCGGCGGGCTCCGACACGGTCGGCGGAACAGGAGCGGGCGGACTGCCAGATGGGGCATGCGGAGCGGCGCCGATATGTAGCGCGCGCGACGGATCAATGCGGTCCGGTGGTGCCATCGGCTCTCAGCCGGGCAGGTGCCCCCGGGCTCGGGCAAAAACGATGGAAAACGGCACAAAACCACTTTACCTTTGCCGCGGCCGAACGCAATGTCCGCGCTGCTTACCGGCTGGAATTGCGTTGAAGATATTGCAGCAAACCGCAAGCGGACAGATCCCGACCCGTGTTCCGATGGCCTCGGACTGTGGCTGCCCGAGACAGAGCCTGCCCGATATGGCCGAGCGATCCTGGCGGGCCGGATATCCAGCCGTTCTCGTCGCCGGACGCCGTGCTGCCCGGACTGAGAGCAAACGGGTTGAACTCGCGGCCTATGTGGACGATGTGGACGCTTGGTTCGCGCGGGCAGACGTCTTCGTCCTTTTGTCGCCCGAAGAGGGCGGTCCGCAGGTGGTCCAAGAGGCGGCGGCTCAAGGCCTGTCCGCTGATCCTCGTCTGAGCGACGGGTGAACGCATGGAGCAGATAGAGGTCGCCTTGCTCTGCATCGATCCCGACGACCGAGACACGCTCCCGCAGTCCGTGCAGGACCCGGCGGACCTGCGCGCGAGCCCGAGCCTCTCCGGACGGGTCGGGGTTCCGGCTCCGGTCGAAGGCCGGGCAGGGGATATGCCGTGATCGGCAGCGGTTTCGGAAAAATGTCCTCCGCTGCCGCGTGCATAGCGCCGGCAAGCGCGCTCACCCTTGACTGTCCCTGCCCTGCCGGACGATGCGAAGGAGTTTAAGAAGTGCCCCTATTCAAGGCCGCAGACAGGCTCGTATACTACGCTCATGTGCCCAAATGCGGCGGATCGGCCATCGCCTATTATCTCATCGACCGGTTCGGGCCGTTGGGATTCTACGACAGTTTCTACCACGACAGGCCCGACGAGACGCCTTGGACGCGGACGTCGCCCCAACACGTGGATGTCAGGGCGCTCGAAACCTTGCTGCCGGCGCGGTTCTTCGACGCGATGTTCGCCGTGGTGCGCCACCCGGTTCCGCGCACCGTCTCGACCTATCACTTCCAGCGTGAGGTCGAGAAGCGAATCCCTGACGAGACGAGCTTCTCGGAGTGGCTGAAGGGCCTCGAGGACAAGGGCACGCCGCGGTTCGAGTACGACAATCACGTGCTGCCGATGGATCAGCTGGTGCCCGAGGGGGCGACCATCTTTCATCTCGAGCACGGCCTCGACGGCCTGGTGCACTGGTGCGACCTTCTCACCGGGCGCAAGGACGGCCCCCGCGCTGTCACGCCCGAGAATGCCCGCGGCATGCTGGTCGACGTGAAATCCGAAAAGGCCATACCCACCGAGGAGGACATCGCACGGATCGGACGCATCTACGACGCCGATTTTGAGCGGTTCGGCTACACGCTCGACCGGCGCGATCCGTCGACGCCACCGCCCGAGCTCACCGAGGCCTTCCTTGCCGAACGCGACCGGGCGCTGGATACGATGCAGCGCCCGGTCTTCCGCCTCAAACGCTGGATCCGACGCCGCCTGCAGCGCGTCTGACTGGCCCGGGCTCATGTTCCGCAAGGCTATCTTTCTTCTCGCGGGAAACGCGACCGCATCACTGCTGTCGCTCGTCCGCAACCTTCTGATCGCGCGCCTGATTCCGGTCGAGGATTACGGCATCGCGGCCACCTTCGCGCTTGTGATGACGCTCGTGGAGATGGCCGCGGCCCTCGGACTCCAGGTCCAGATCGTCCAGTCCGACCGCGGCGACGATCCGCATTTCCAGGCTGGGCTGCAGGGATTTCACGTCCTGCGCGGCGCGCTTTCGGCACTGATCCTCTTCGCCGCGGCAGGGGCGGTTGGCTCCTTCCTGAAGCTACCCGAGCTGACCTGGGCCTACCGTACCGTCGCACTCATTCCGCTGATCAACGGCTTTACCCATTTCGACATCCACCGGATGAACCGGCGTATGCGCTTTGGGCCCCTTATGGCATTCAACGCGCTGCCCATGGCGCTCACGCTCGTGGCGGTCTGGCCGCTGGTGGCCTGGCTCGAAGACTGGCGGGTGATGCTGGTGGTCCTCGTGCTGCAGGCAGTGGCGATGACTACCGTCTCGCACCTGGTGGCCGAGCGTCGGTACCGCATCGCGTTCGACTTCGGGATCATGCGCAGCAGCCTGTCTTTCGGCTGGCCGCTGCTGATCAACAATGCCCTGCTCTTCGGCGTCTTCCAGGGTGATCGGCTGCTCGTCGCCCGCGAACTCGGGCCCTCGGTCCTCGCCATCTTCTCCATGGGGGTGACGCTGACGCTGACGCCCACCCTCGTGATGTCGAAAAGCCTGCAGAACCTGTTTCTGCCCCGCCTGTCGGCGGAGCCGGACGCCGCGCACTTCGACCGGCTGGCGATGGCGGCGATGCAAGCTACGATGCTGAGCGCGACAACGCTTATGGCCGCCGTATTCCTGTTCGGTCCGGCGCTCGTGACAACGGTCTTAGGCGAGGGTTATACGGAGCTCATCCCCTATCTCGGCCCGCTCGCGGCGGTGCAGGCGATCCGTGTGCTGAAGACCGGCGGCAGCTTGGTGGCCCTGGCCCGCCAGCAGACCGGCAACGCGATGGTCGCCAACCTCTTCCGCGTGGCGACTCTGCCCGTCGTCTGGTGGCTTCTGGTCCGGGGCGCGGGGCTTCCCGAAGTGATCGCGGTGGCGATGATCGGAGAGATCAGTGGCTTTGCCGCCTCGCTTCTGCTGATCCGCTACCGGCTACGCCAGAGGCTCGCACCGCTCGCCCTGCCCCTTGCGGTTACAGCGGCCCTGATCGCCCTGACCTCCGGCCTTCCCTGGGACTTCAATGGGGCGGGACGTTTGCTGCCCTCTGTTCCCGCCATCGCCGCGGTCCTCGTGCTCTTCGCCGTGCAGCTCGCCACCATGTCCAAACTGCGCATCTGGGTTGTCCGCCGCCTTCGGCGCTGGGGTGGTGGGTAAATCCCGTCCCTCAGAGGTCGGTGAAAAGGCCCGTACCCTGTTTCGTCCAACCCGCTGCCATTCCGGTGATCTGCTTCGCCGGAAAGGTCTGCCACGAGGCCCGTCTGCGGCTTCGTGTGTTCCGCGCTGTGCGTGGTCCAAACCGCGATCCGCTCCACCTCTCGACTGCCACGTCGTTAGGGAGCGTCTCGACCCATTGCGCAGCCTGGATGTCGAGTTCTCGGTCGCCGTATCAGAGCGCGAAAGCGCTACGGCCGCGCCGCCGTTCACGTAGACCTCCACCGCGGGGGCGCCCAATCCGACATCATGGCGCCCCGTGACCATGATAACGGATTCGTCCGCCGGCGCCGGTAGCGCACCGGACGCGCTGGCATTATTCACCAGAAGACGCGCCGCACCGTTTTCCATGTAGAGGTACGGGCCGCAGTGGGACGCCCGCGTATCGCCGACCAGGGCCAGACCGTTGCTGTTGAGGCCAAGGGTCTGCGCCGTCCTGGACGCCGATCCTGCCCTTGAACACAAAAGCGTCAGCTGGGCACGCCCGCGCCGATCTAATGTCTCTCGATGTGGAGTCCGAGCCGGCAGCCTTAGCGACGCGCCTACCGCCCGCGGCGATGCCGTAGGTATAGGCCAGCGGCCCCAGACGGGGATGCCCGGATAGCCTGTGTCAATCCGTCAGTCGCGCCTCGTAGGCGGGCAGGCCATTGAGCCGGGCGTTGTAAGCCCGTGGGGCTGACGGAATGAACGAGCCGTATCCACCGTCCTCCGAGATGCCGGCGTGGTCTCCTCCTTGCGCGGGCGTCCTCGCCTCTACCGCAAACAGGTTGGGGTCTTCCCTGACCTGGCCAAGATGGCCCAGGTGAGTGCCGCTCCGGCGAAAAATCCCCCGAGATGCGCCTGCCATGCGAGGATCGCATCGCGCAGGAGATAGTCGAGGAACGAGAGCATCACGATCAGCGCGCAGATGCCTGCCGTGCGGGCTCCGGCTCGGGCCAGTCCGCTCCTGCCACGGGCGGCGCGGAAATCAAGCACTATAAAGGCGCCGAGCAGCCCGAAGACGCCGCCTGATGCGCCGATCGCCGGCGAGTAGGAGGTGCTGAGATATCCAAAGGCAAGCGCCCCGCCGAACACCGAGATGATCCAGATCTCCCAGGTTTCCCTGCGCCGCAGGCGCGGTCCGATGCTGAGACTGAACCAGGTGAGGACGGCGAGATTTCCCAGAAGGTGCCCGGGCCCGGAATGAACCAGCCAGTAAGTTAGGAACATTGTCAGAGGTTGGAGGGGAAAATTCGAGTGCCAATCACCAAGAAGGCCAGGCCAGAACCCCGCAAGCCCGATCACCCAGATTCTGAACCGATCCGGGTTTCCTAGCGTCCAGCCGATAATCCAGATCGCGAGTTCTACACCAATCAGGCTTGCGCCGATCGAAAGATATGGACGGTGGCGCGGCGCAGGACGCCTCAATAGGAGATCCGGAAGGATCGGTTCAGCGAGACCGAGACGGTGTTGCTGGTGGCATCGGTGCCATCGGCATTTTCCTCGAACCGGTGGCTGACACCCATGGAAAGGCGCCAATCCTCGGTGAGCGGGCGCGAGAGGTCTGCACCGATCCGACCGAAGCTGTCACTCCCGCCGGGCCCTTCGATCACGTCGGCCTGCGTCAGTTCCGCATCGAGGCCGAAGCGCCAGAGGCGGGTGACGGCCTGGCTGTAATCGGCACTGAGGCTCGAGACGGCGCGCTCGCGGTCGGGCTCACCTTCCTCGAGACCGTCGAGCCGGATCACGCGCCGCGAGAGGTCGACGCTCACGTCCTGGGTGGGCGAAAGCTCGCGAGTGAGCCCGAGCGAGCCGGTCAGCGCAAGGTTGCCGCTGTCAGCGCGGGTCACGCCCAGTGACCCGCTGACGCTGCCGGTTGAGAAGTCACGTGCGGCATTGGCCGAGAGGCTGAGCCGGGTTGCATCGCCGTTCTCGACGATTCCGAAAGACGCCCCGACCTGATCGGTCCCGATTGTGCGGGTGAGACCGAGATCGAGCGAGAAACGATCCTCTTCTTCCGGGTCGTTGCTGGTTACGAAGCGGAGATCGGTCGTGGCCCGGGTGATCTCGTCAAGATCGAAGCGCAGGCCGAGCCCGGCAGAGGCCCGGGTTTCCTCCTCGAAGGCTTCGGGGGCGTCGCTGTAGCGCTCGCCGGAGACGCCTACCGAATAGGTGATCCCGAAGGGGCTATCGCGCCGGGTCTCGAGCGCGGCGTCCAGATCGAAGGTCAGCCGGCGCGCATCACGCGGCACCTGATTGGCCGCAATCAGATCCTCGAGGTCCTGGAGATCCTCAAGGTCCGCCAGATCCTCGCTGGTCAGCTCCAGGGGGGTAAGTGAGGTGATTTCCCGGCTGTCGAACCTGCCCTCCAGCGACAGCTTCGCGGCGCGTGAGCTACGGGTGTAGAGGAACCTGCCGTTCGGGTCGTCGAGCGCGAAGCTATCCTCGTCCTCGTCTCCGACCAAGAGCGCGCGCAGACCTGCGCTTGTGCCGAGCTCGAAGCGCTGCGTCGGGGTCGCCGACAGGAGCCCCAGCGAGAGCGAGGTTGTTGCCTCGACCTCTTCTGTCGGCTCCGGGTCAAGATCGACATTGTCCGAGGCGGTGATCCCGGTCGTCAGGCCCAGGGTCAGAAGCCGCCCGTCCGGCGTCCGCTCCTGCGCCAGAACGGGCAGGCCGAGGATCAGCGACGCGGTGGTTGCGGCGCCGAGCGGGAGGAAAAGGGTGCGAAGCATACGTGGTGAGATCCCTTTCGGGAATTATTCGAACAGGGTCCTGGTCGGCACGAGGATGACGTCGCCTTCCTGCATGAGGACAGTGCCGTTGGGGCTGCGGCCTGACATAATGGCATCATAGTTCAGCGGATAGATCCTCTCGCGCCCCAGGCTCGGGTCGTAGCGGCGCAGCTGCAGCCGCTTCTTGGCGGCGAAATCGGTGAAGCCACCGAGTTGCGCGAGCGCCTGCAGGAGCCGCGTTCCGGGCACAAGCTCGATGCGGCCCGCATTGGCGACCTCGCCCATGGCGAAGATTGCGACGACCGGATCCTCCTGCGGAAGTGTTGGCTGCGGAGGGTCACGCTCGGCGAGCTGCTCGAGCGAAACGAACACGGTGGGACGGGTCGAGAAATTGGGCTCCAGCCGGGTGACGAGATCGGTCTGGATGGCGCCGATCGTGCGGCCCCCGGCGCGCAGCGACCCTGCAAGCGGGAAATTGATGCTGCCATCCGGAGCGACGAGGACGTTGCGGTTGAGGCTGTCGTCCTGAAGCACCTCGACGCGCAACACGTCGCCGGGCTGTACCTGATAGCCCTGCGCGTGGGCCGCGGTGGCCCCGAGGAGCGCCGCAAGCACGACGAGAAGCTGTCTGATATGGCTAAGCATTTTTTCGGTATCCCGATGACGTGTTCGAAGGAGAACTTTGGCGCAGCGTAACGGCCCCGCACTTCGCGGGGCAGGGGGGATCGCTTGTCTTGCCGCCGAAGGATGCAGTTCTGCTGGAGAATGTGCCTCGCGGGTCACGGAAAGGGAGGGGTCAAAGCCCCTCCAGTGTTTCTCTCGCCTGGTCGATCTGCGGCAGTGATTGCCCCTCCGCAGCGTCGACGGCCCGCTGAAGTGTCTCCCGGGCCTCTTCGGAGCGCTCGAGGGCGGCATAGGTCATGCCGAGATGGTAGAGCACCACGGGATTATCGGGCAGCCCTTCCGCGGCGGGTTCGAGATAGGAGAGCGCCTCCTCGAAATTGCCCTGCCGGTAGGCGATCCAACCATAGGTGTCCTGGAGGGCCGGCACGTCGGCATCCGCAAGGCGGCGGGCCACATCCGCGGCGCGTGCGAGACTCTCCTCGTCCTCGCGCAGATCGCTCAGGAGGCTTGCGTAATTGTTGGCCACGACCGTGTCGTCGCTCTCCTGCTCGTAAAGCGTCTCGTAAATGTCGAGCGCGCTTTCGAGATCACCCTCGGCCTCGAAATTGCTCGCGCGGATAAGCTGTAGCTCACGGGCCTCCGGCATGCGCTCCACTGCGGCGGCGAGCAGCTCGCGCGCTTCCTCCTCGCGATCGTCACTGACAAGAAGCCCGTGGAGCAGACGCACCGGCGCCTGGGCTTCGGGAAAGTCCTCGATCAGCTCGCGCAAGCCGTTTTCGGCCTCCTCGGTCTCGCCCGCGGCCATCTGCAGGACCGCTTCTGCGAAGCGCAGTGTCGGATCCTCGGGGCGCTCTTCGAGGCGCGTGCTGAGATAGGACCGGGCCTCGGCAACTTGTCCCGCCTCGAGGCGGATACGCACCACGTCGAGCACCACGGCGCCAGGCGCATCATCGCCTTCGGCGCGTTCCTCCAGAAGTGCCACACTCTCATCGAAGCGTTGCTGTCCCAGAAGGAGGGCTGCGTTGAGCGTTGTGGCGCGGTCGGTTGCCTCGGGGCTGTCGATACGTTCGAGCGCGGCAATTGCGGTGCGGGCGGTCGCGGTATCGTCCTGACTCAACGCCAGGCGCGCCTGTTCGGTCAGAAGATCGAGATTGCCGGGATTGGCGTCAATTGCTTCGGCGAGCAGTGAGCGCGCGGCGGCTTCCCGGTTCTGGTCCAGCAGGAAGCGGGCGTAACGCAGCGTCTCGGCGGGGCCGTTCTCAGAGAGGTCCACGGCAAGGGCCAGGCGCTCGCCGGCGAGCTGGGTGCTGCCCGCACGCAGATGGGCTCGGGCCATGAGCGTCAGGATCTCTGAATCGTTTGGCGCTTGGTCGAGCGCGGTCCGCAGAGAGGTGATCGCCTCGTTCGGATCATCGGCCTCGATTTGCCATTCGGCGCGCATCTTCAGCGCGGCGACATTACTTTCGTCAGCCGCCAGCGTCTCTTCGACCAGCGCACGAGCGGTCACCTCGTCGCCGGTGACGAGGTGCATCTGCGCCAGCGTGGTGCGGATGTCGTTGGTGACGGGGGTCTCTGCATCGTCATCGAGGCGTGCCTGCAACCGATCGACAGCTTCGGTTTGCTCCCCCGAATCGAAGGCGAAGCCGGCGTCGAGGAGGACGTAACGGTCGACGGCCTCCGTATTGCCCTCGCTGGCCTCAATCAACTCGCTCAGCTCGGCGCGCGCGGCCTCGACCCCCTCTGCCTGCGCGAGGAAGCGGACAAGTGTGATGTGATCCTCGACCGCCCCTTCGGCATCGCGGGGCCCGGCGATCTCGCGCAGGAGCGTTTCAACTGCCCCGAGATCCTCGCGCTGGAGATACCAGGCGATCAGGTTCTGCCGGATTTCCTCGTTCTCGGGAAAGCGGGCATACATGTCCTGCAAGAGCGCTTCGACCTCGTCAGGCCGCTCGAGTGTGTTCAGCACCTGCAGCTTCAGCGTGTTGAGCGTGAGATCGTCGGGCTCCGCCTCGAGGGCGGTATTGATCGCGTCGAGCGCGGCGTCGAACTCGCCTGCCTCGATTGACCCAAAGATCACCAGCTGGCGGGCGCTTGTGAGATCCGGATCTGTCTCCAGAAGCGTTCTCGCGCGCTCCACAGCGTCCTGCCGCCCGCCGGCACTGTCGTTTTGCGAGGCCTCGACATAATCGATCATCGCCGCGATCGCTTGCACCTCTGGCCGTTCGGGGGCGGCTTCGATGGCGACGTTGCCGTGGCGCTCGAGTTCACTCCAGGCCTGCTGGGAAATGGCGAGCTCCGAGAGTGCGATTCGGATGCCGACATCGTTGGGATATTGTTCCGCGAGGCGCAGATATTGCGAGAAGGCGGCGTTCGGGTTGCCCTGTTCGATCAGCACCTCCGCGAGGTTGGTGCGTGCCTCCTTGTGGGCCCCGTCGAAGCGAAAGACGTTCCTGAAGGAGAGGGCGGCGCGCTCGAGGTCACCGGCCTCGCGCAGTTCGAGCCCGGTCTCGAAATATTCCTCCGCGCGTTCTTCGGAGCTTTTGCAAGCGGCAAGGGCCAGAACGAGCGCGAGAGGCAGCAGGATGGAGCGCACAAGGTGCATGGGAGGGGGTATTCTCCAGCAAGGATGGCCCGCGAAAGGAGCACGTGAGTACGGGGTGATTACTTGATCTGGACCGGGATGTCAGCCGAGACGGCGGGATCAACCGCCGCCGCTGACGAGATCAACAGCCTGTACCGCGCATAACCACGCGCATTGTGGCCATAAGAAGGCGCAGATCGCCGATGAAGGAGACCGACTTGTAGTAGACGGTGTCATATTGGGCGCGGGCGGCGAAGCTGGTCATGTTGCGGTCCGAGACCTGCCAGGGGCCGGTGATCCCCGGGCGCAGGACAAAATAGGCGCGACCCGGATAAAGCGGCTTCTGATCGGGCATCATCGGCCGTGGTCCCACGAGACTCATGTCGCCTGTCAGTACATTGAAAATTTGCGGCAGCTCGTCGAGCGACGCCTTGCGCAGGATGCATCCGACCTTTGTGATGCGCGGATCGTTTGTCAGCTTCTGCTTCACCGCCCATTCGGCCCGCGCCTCGGGATTCTCGGCGAGATATTTTGCGAGCTGAATGTCTGCGTTGGGCACCATCGTCCGGAGCTTCCAGATCCGGAAGACATGGCCTGCCCGGCCGACGCGTTTCTGCGAGTAGATTGGGTTGCCGCCGTCGAGCGCCACCAGGGCGGCCAAAAGTACCAGGAGCGGGAGGACGATCGGCAGGAGCAGAACGACCAGGCTGATGTCGAGCATCGGTTTGTAGCGGCGGGCATAGGGACGGGCTCGCGAGCCGGCCGGCGGAACCTCAATGGCAGTGGAGAGGCTCTCAGAGCCCGTTAATGGTCTAAAAAGTAAAGGCGTATCGGAAAAAGACACTGGTACGAGACTCCTAAAAAACACGAGGTCTTGTGGCGCAGAACCTGCAGCTCTCGTGGGGTATGTAATCGCCGCCGAAAAATGTCCAACTTGTGGCAGCCTTGCCTTAATTTGAGGGCGTTGAACAGTATCTACTTCCATTTCGGGGAAAGATTCACGTTTAAGGAGAGTTCGTTACCTGAAGGTCTTCAATCACCACAACTCTCTGGCGATTGACCACTTCTCGGAGAGGAATTGTGGCGAAGGTGAGCTGCGCGGGTAAAGTTCTGTGGGCCGGCGGTGGCCGGGTTTGGGTGTTTTGCTATCGCGCCGAAGTCTTCATATGCTATGGGGCCGTGTCACGGGCTCCATGCCTGTTCCTTTGTTGACGAGTGTCCACCATCGCTTTCTACATCGATCACTTCAACCTGCGTGAGCGGCCCTTCTCGCTGGTTCCCGATCCCGACTTCCTTTACTGGGGGCCGGTCCATCGCGGAGCGTTTGCGATGATGGAATACGGTCTGATGACCCGGGCGCCGATCACGCTCATCACCGGCGAGGTGGGAGCGGGCAAGACCACGCTGCTGCACCATCTGTTGCGCTCGGTGGAGGATGATGTGGTGGTCGGCATGGTTGCCAACACGCAAGGCGACCGGGGTGAGATCCTGCGATGGGCAATGCTGGCGCTCGACCAGCGCTCCGAGCCCGGCGAGACCTATGTCGATCTCTTTTCGCGCTTTCAATCCTATCTCATTGAGCAATACGCCGCGGGAAAACGGGTCCTTCTGATCTTCGACGAAGCGCAGAACCTCAGTCGCGAGGCGCTCGAAGAGCTCAGGATGTTCACCAACATAAACTCGGGTCGGGACGAGCTGCTGCAATTGGTGCTCGTCGGCCAGCCGGAACTGCGTGAGATCATCTCGGCTCCGGACCTGACCCAATTTGCGCAGCGTGTGTCCGCGAACTTCCATCTCAAGCCGATGGACGCAGGTGGCGTGGCCGATTACATCGCGCATCGGCTGCGGGTGGCTGGCGCAACCTCGGAGATCTTCACGCCAGAAGCGTGCAGGGCGGTATACACCGCCACGGAGGGTGTGCCGCGTCTGGTCAACAAATTGTGCGATATCGCTATGGTTTACGCGTTTTCTGCAGACAGTCCTGTGGTCGATGCCGAGACCGTAGAACAGGTGATCGCCGATGGGTTGCTTGTCGGCGCGCCGAAGCGACCTGCTGCAGACACAACAACCGACGGGCCTCTGCTGCTCGACGCACGAAGACGGGTATAACGAGATGGATTTGGGGTTCTACGCCCGGCTGCTGCTGCGGCGCCTTCATTATATCATTCTGCTGACCATCCTCGGAACGGTGCTCGGGGTGACGATCGCGCTGATCCTGCCCCCGCGCTACGTCTCGGAGGCATTGCTGGTGGTCGAAAGCCAGCAAATCCCCGACGAGCTTGCCAGTTCCACGGTGCGCACCGAGGCGATCGAGCAGTTGCAGATCATCCGTCAGCGGATCTTGGCGCGTGATCGGCTGCTCGACATGGCCAACCGGTTCGATCTTTATACCGCCGCGGAAGATGAAGCGCTCTCGCCTGACGATATCGTCACGGATATGCGCGCACGCATCTCGATCGAAACCAGCGGCGGAGGCGGGCCGCGCGCCGAGCCACAAGCGACGCTGGTGAATGTGAGTTTTTCGGCTTCCGACGCGCAGCGCTCGGCCCTGGTCGCGAACGAGATTGTCTCCCAGATCCTGCAGGCAAATGTCGAGATGCGCACCACGGTCTCCGGCCAAACCCTGGATTTCTTTCAACAGGAGGTCGATCGGCTCGATCAGGAGCTGGCGGAGCGCAGTGCCCGGGTCGCGCAGTTCCAGGAGGACAATCGCGATGCCCTGCCCGAGAGCCTCGAATTCCGCCGCAACCAGCTGATCTCGCAGCAGGAGCGTGTGGCGGAAATCGACCGGGAGCTCGAGCAGTTGCGGGACAGGAAGCGCAGTCTTGAAACGCTCTACGCCGAGACCGGCTCGATCGGGCTGCAGCAGAGCGAGGCGGAGATGACCCCCGAGGCGCGCCGGCTGCAGGGCCTGCGCGAGGAATATGCCGCAAACGCCGCGGTGATGAGCGATCAGAATCCGCGGATGCAGATCCTGACCCAGCGGATCGACGCGCTCGAAGAGGTTGTTGCGGCGCAGTCCGGGGCGGCCACCGACGGGGAGGCTTCCGCTGAAGGCGAAGCAACAAGTGCTTTTGATGTCCAGATTGCCGATATCGACAACCAGATCGAGTTTCTCGAAGAGCGCCGCTCCGAGCTTGGTACCTCGATGGGGGAGCTGCAACGCACGATCCAAGCAACACCCAACAATGCCATCACCCTGAGCGGGCTCGAGCGTGACCTGGAAAACGTCCGCCAGCAATATGATCGTGCTGTTGAAAGCCGTGCTCGCGCGGAGACCGGTGATACAATCGAGGCCCTGTCGAAGGGGCAGCGGATTTCGGTGATCGAGAACGCGATTGCCCCCGATGCCCCCAACAGCCCTAACCGCCGCGTGGTTGCCATCGCAGGCTTCGGCGGCGGGCTCATGGCGGGACTTGGCCTCGTCCTTCTGCTCGAACTCCTGAACACCACAGTCCGCCGGTCTTCAGAGATCCAGCAGGCACTCGACATCACCCCGATCGCGACCTTGTCCTACATGCGGACCGAAGAAGAAATTCGCCGCCGGCGTGTCCTGATTGCGGGTGCGGTTATCGTCGCCGCGGCGGTCATCCCCGCGGGGCTCTGGGCAATCGACACCTACTATCAGCCGCTTGATCTGATTGTCGGAAATATTCTCAACCGCCTGCCCGACATCCCGGCGCTGACCGGGTCCACCTCCACCGGAGCTTCCTGATGGAACGTATCCAGTCTGCCATCGCCAAGGCCCGGGCCGCGCGGGAGGGCCAGCCTTCTCCGGAACGCCCGCGCTCTTCAGCTCCTCAGAAGGTCGAGCGGAAGCTCGACGCCTGGTCCGACATCCCCATGGTGGAGCTGAAGCCCAAGCACCTGCGGGCCCACCGCATTGCAGCCTTTGAAAGCGGCGCCCCCGCTGCCGAGTTCGACCGGCTCCGGACGCGTGTGCTGCAAAGGATGCAAACGGAGGGTTGGCGCCGTGTGGCCATTGTCTCGCCTGGGCCGCGGAATGGAAAATCGACCGTTGCCGCAAACTTTGCGTTGAGCCTTGCCAAGCAAAGCCACCTGAGCGGGCTCCTGGTTGAACTTGACCTGCGGCGGCCAAGCCTCGGAGGGCTTCTGGGCCTGCCTGGCGGTCTCGACGTGACGCGGGTCTTGAAAGGCGAGGGGGCGGTGGTCGACCACATGGTTCGACTGCGCGACAACCTAATTGTGGCGCCCTCTAGCCCTATGGGCAGCGGTACAGCTGAATTCTTGCAGGATCCGGAAAACGTGGCGGCACTCAACAGGATGATCGACGAGCTTACACCCTCGATCACGGTGTTCGATATGCCCCCTCTGGGTGTGGGTGACGATGTCATCGGATTTCTTGCAAATGTAGACTGCGCCCTGATCGTGGCGGCTGCGGGGCAGACCTCGATCGCTGAGATTGACACATGCGAGCGTGAGGTGGCCGAGCGCACGTCTGTGCTGGGGGTGGTGCTCAACAAGTGCCGCTACGAGTCGAAACAGGGCGAGTACGGATACGGGTATTATTGAGTTTTGGTGAGCACAGATTGCCTAAGGGTCCTCGTCTGGATTGCGAAATCGTGCTGCAAGAGCGTGCCGCCCTTATGCCGAAGGGGGCCAGAGGCCATGGAAAATTCAACTCTGGCTCAAGCCCATCAATCTCCAGGCGCTTTTGCCAGGTTCGTACAATCGAGGCGGGTGGACTGGCTGGCTGCCAGGGTCACTAACGATATTCTGACTCGTTTTCATGGCAACTTCCTGTGTAAAGCTCCCTAAGCCTTCGCGCCCCATACGTTTGATCTGAAAGTACGCATTGCCATGTCGGTTTCCACATCCTCCCTGCCTCTCACGCGTGGAATCCCTGGCTGGGTCTGGTTTTGCGGTTTGGTCCTGGCCTCGGTCCCGATTTTCTGGATTGGGATAGTCTCGCTCGGTCAAGCTTGGTCGACGCCAGAATATAGCCACGGTCCCCTAATACCGCTGATTTCGCTTTACCTGTTTCTGCGTGAGTTGCGGGATACGCCGAACATGGCGCCGTCCGAACTGGGGCGGATTGACCGCCGGCCGGGTCTTGCTGTCATTGCGCTGGGACTTGTGATCGGCGTGCTGGCCAACCTGACCTCGATCCCCGATTTCGCCACTTACGGCATGATTATCTGGATCAGTGGGGTGGTGCTGGTATGTATGGGGTGGGAGCGCGGCAAGCGTCACCAACTCCCGGTTCTGCATCTCATATTCATGCTGCCGCTCCCGCAGATCCTCTACTGGCATATGACGATCTTCCTGCAAGGAGTGTCATCCGAGCTCGGTGTGTGGTTTGTGCGTCTTGCCGACATCCCGGTTTATCTCGACGGCAATATCATCGACCTGGGCATCTACAAGTTGCAGGTGGCCGAGGCCTGTTCGGGGCTGCGTTACCTTTTCCCGATTTTGAGCTTTTCCTATCTTACCGCGATCCTATATCGCGGGCCGTTCTGGCATAAGGCGCTGCTCTTCATCATGGCAGCGCCAGTGACGGTGGTGATGAACTCGTTCCGCATCGGCGTGATCAGCATTTTGGTAAATTTTTACGGCATCGAGCAAGCCGAAGGGTTCCTGCATTTCTTCGAGGGCTGGGTAATCTTTGGGATGTGTATCGCAATACTGTTTGCAACAGCCGTTCTCCTGCAACGCCTTACGCGGAACCCGAAGTCTTTGCGCGAGACAATCGATATCGATTTTGACGGTTTGCCGTCGGAAGCGAAACGTATTGGCGGCTTGACCAAGTCGCGCGGGCTGATCGTCGCGATGCTGATGACGGGAATCGTGTCACTTGCGTTCCTGACTGCCCCGCGCCCCGATCACGTGGAGATCTCGCGCGAGAATTTCGCTCTGTTCCCGACCAGCGTCGGCGATTGGTCGGGCAGATCAATACCGCTGACCTCGGACGTCGAGGAAGTTCTCGGGGCGACGGATTACGTCCAGACCTTCTATACCTCGGACAACCCGCGGACGCCTGTCTCCTTCTTCTCGGCTTGGTATGAGACACAGACGGAAGGTGAGGGGCTTCATTCGCCTGAGGTCTGCCTCCCGGGTGGCGGTTGGGAGATCTATTCGCTCGAGAACCACGAGGTAAGTGTACCCGGCACGATTTACGGCACGTTCGAGGTGAACCGCGCGGTGATCCAGAAGGGGCTCGAGCAACAACTTGTCTATTACTGGTTCGAGCAGCGCGGCAAGCGGATGACCAACGACGTTGCCGCGAAAATGTCGGTGATGTGGGACAGTCTGACCCGCAGCCGTTCGGACGGAGCCATTGTACGCTTCACCACACCAATTGACGGCGACGTGGCAACTGCCGATGCCCGTATTCAGGAAATGATGGAAGAGCTTCTGCCCCGCTTGCCGAACTATATCCCTGAATAAGTAGTTTGGTCTGCACAACTCGGTCAGACGGCAACATCACCGCTTCCATGCGGCGTTTGGCTCTGATTGCGCCGAAGATGGCGGCGATCAGGAAAGCCAAAACGCCCTAAGGTGGCAAGGACCTTCCGGAGGTTGTGACCACAGGCGCAGAGGATGGCAAACAGAGCGTCGCCGGCCGTTTTCTTGAGCTGAGAGCGCGTCAGCCCTTGGTCCGACAGCTTGAAGGCGTGGTGGAGATAGAACAGCCCCGCCACCAGTCGCAGCGATGTGGGCACCGCGATCCTCCACCGGCGCCCCCGCCTATCAACACATCAAACAGCGCGGGGGCAGTCCCCGATGTCGCTGGACAACGCACGGAACCGCGCTGGAACCTCGCTGTGCAATGGACATCAGTCCGGCGGCAGATCTACATGGCGCGGGCCGCCACCGGAGAGACTTAAATGCCGCCCAAACCACGCTCCAGAGCCTCGCGCCTTGCTCGTCTCCTACGATCGGTTGTCGATCCTGCGCTGTGGCTGCATCCCTTCCGCATGCTGCATTACTATGGCTACACGCATGTGGCTGAGCGGCGGAAGATCGCGTTAGGTCGGGATGTACGGATTGCGCCTAACGTGTCGTTTGCCCACGGAGAACGCATCTTACTGGGCGACCAAGTGCAGATCGGAGCACATTGCGCACTCTGGGCAGGGCGCAGCACGGGGCGGATCGAAGTCGGTGCGCGGACCACCTTTGGACCGAGCTGCTTCATCACTGCTGCGGATTATGGCCTGCACGCAGGCACACGGATCACAGATCAGCCGATGACTGAGCGTGACGTGATCTTCGGACCCGATTGCTGGATCGGCACCAAGGCGGTGATCACGGCAGGGATTACCATCGGCGAGGGGGCTGTGATCGGGGCGGGGTCGGTGGTGACCAAAGACGTGCCCGCCGGTGCCATAGCAGCAGGCGTACCGGCCAAAGTGCTCAAGATGCGCGACTGACAGCGGGCTGATCGGTTTGGTCAGGCTTGATCATACCACGGCTTGGCGCAGCATCCAGCCCATACGCACCAGCCGCAAGCGCAGGAGGGTCAAGGCTGCGGCGCGTTTTTCGCTCGCGCTCAAATTAGGATGGGTCAGCACCTTCGGCAGGTGGGCGAGCGCTGAGGCAGGCATGGCGAGGGCTTGCAGGACCCATTTGGCGCGCGCCCCGCCGCTACGCCCTTTAAGGCCCCAGGCCTCGTCTGTGAGCCGTCGCCACTTTCGCATGAGTTCCGGCCAGTCCTGCCGCGTCGGATGTGCCACGCGCAGATTGTCGTCATGGGCAAGCGCAAAACCCGCTTCCGTTGCCCGGCGGCACCAATCGAGATCCTCCGACATCCCATGCCGGAAACCGCCAATTGCCTCGAAGACCCGTCGTGTCGTTAGAAGGTTGGCAGTAACCGAGAAGCCCTTGCGCTCAATATAGCGCCGATTGTTGAAAGCGAAGACGGTTTCGAAAGCCTCGGCCCCTGTGCGGGGCGGTGGGGTCTCGTCGAAGACTGTGAGTGTGCCCCCCACAAGGTCTGCGCGCTCTGCCACAGTCAGTGCCGCTTCCAGCCAGTTGGGGGCTGGTATACAGTCACAGTCGAGAAAGAATATTCGTTCGGCGGTGGTCTCGGAGACGCCACGGTTGCGTGTGTTTGCAGCGCCTTTCTTGGTTTCCACAACGATGCGAATGTTGGGGTGGTTGCAGACCGGCGTTTCGGGCGATGCGTTGTCCACCACCACTACCTCAACACGCTCTTCGAGTTGTGGGGCAAGAGCCTCAAGACAACGCGCCAAACGTTCGTGGTCGCAATAATGGGGGATGACAATCGCAGCATTGGGCATTGGGGGCGCAGTCAGCTGAGACAATCGAGAAGGGTGTGCAGGGGGGCTGCACAACGAGTACGCTTATCTTGCTTACGGTTGGGCGACATGTCGGGTTCGGCGCGAGATATGTTCATCCTCAAAACTTCCACTTGGGCATCCTACCGTTCGGTCGTAGCTGGTAGGACCTCTAAAGCTTGGGTGGCACAGTACGACATCGAAGGCTCTAGTCATTCTCCACACCAATAACCCATTCGTTTTCTATCGTCAGCCAAACGCGGAAAATAAATGATATCATGAATTCTGGCCCACGGTTCCTCCACGTTCTGTTAGGCCAGCGTGGAAAGTATTAGTTTAAAGACAAAGCGGGTGTCTCGGTAAGATGCGTTAGCTCCACTGTATAAGGCATGCGTTTACAGAGTAAAATGGGGAAAATGTCGTAACAGCCAATGGGCTGGGTAGCCCTCCTGCCGGCGCTTGTGCCAGATTGATCCGGACCGGATCAGGAGGAATTAGCTATGAAGGAAGTCTCGATCATCGGCGCGCCTTCACATGACCAGGCCACCGCCGTTGCCTTGCGACCGAGGTGACAGCGACACGGTCTCCCGCCGCACGTTGATCAAATCATTCACGAACATTGGCTCCACCCGAAAGTGACGCGCCGCCTCGCTATGCCGTGACCCTCATCGAAGAACGCCACCGGGCGTGTGCGCAGCTCTATCGGATGTGGCTGGCCCAACTGCGGCCCCACATCTGTTTCGACAACAGAGAATAACATCAATTCCGTATGGATATCCTAATCGGAACGGCCGCGACACGCTCTAATTCACAGATTTCTGAACTCAGGTCAAATTTGCTTCTGCAAGTTCCGCCTCTTTGGTGTCCGCGTCGGTAAACCGTCCGTAGGGCCCTACATCGATGTTCTCGCGTAAGATCCGTGCAGGGTTTCCGGCCACGAGTGAGCGTGCCGGAACGGATTTCGTCACCACAGATCCGGCACCGACCACGCATCCATCTCCGATCTCGACGCCTGGAAGAATTAGACTCGAGCCGCCAATAAAGCAGTCCGATCCAATTCGGGTATGCAGGTAGAGGCCGCGGGTTCTGTCATGGGTCAGGATTCGGCTGTCAAAGGCGAGATAGCTGCGGGCGCCCACGTGAACCCCCGGCGGGAACGTACGATCGAGCTTGGCCGACAGCGACATTTGAACCGTGGGGTGAATATCCATTCCCCATGCGCGGACATAGTAGGTCCGCCGCATCGAGACGAGCAGGTTGCGTAAACCTGATAGGCGATTGAGGCCGCGCTTCTTAGCTTTTTTCATTAGGTGTCTTCTTTTGTCCTAAAGTCTTTTGATTCCAAGATGTTCTGCCACAGTTCGTCCGGCAAACGGTGTGCGACATGGAGGGGAGGCTTGCGCCCGAACGCACCCGCGAGCAACGCAGCGGCTTCGTTACGGTACCCTTTTCCAGCTAATTGGCCCGCCTTCGCCAACGTCCAAATATGGGCAGAGATCAAACGGTTTGGAAAAAACCGACGCATGAACATCATCCTAGCGCGGTGCTTGAAGTAGAGCGCGAAAGGGGCGGCTGGCCTGTTGTGAGTGGCCGATCCAATGGCGCTGCCACCCTCGTGATAGACGACCCCATCTGGACAGTAGGCTAAGGGCAAATCGTCTCGGCGCAGGGCCCAGTCCACTTCTTCGTAATAGAGAAAGTAATCTTCGCGCATCGGACCAACAGTCTCATAGAAGGTCCGGCTGATCACCATGCTTGCTCCGGTGATAAAATCCATCTGCGCAGGGTTCGAAGGTGGGGTATCGGCATGCGAGGCGAACAGAGCTAGATTATTGGTGATTCCGCTCCAGCGGGTGACGGTACCCCCGTCAATTTGGATCATGTCTGGGCGGTCGAGATAGAGAACGCGTCCGCCCATAATCGAAAAGCCCTCCGGCGGACCAGGCTCAATCGCGAAGGCGCTTGCCGTGCCCGGTGGTGACACGCAGTCGGGGTTAAGCACCCAGAACCGGTCGCAGCTATCAAGCTCTGCCAGGGCTGCGATGCCGTAGTTCACTCCACCGGCGAACCCCAAATTGGATCCTGTCTCAAGAAGGGCGATGCTGTGATCGCTCTCCTCTATGGACGCGGTTCTGTGAAGCGTCACGGGTTTTGCGGTCGGCTTCAGAACGAACGGCAGCCCGTCGATGTCGGCATCGCTATCGCCGCGCGCCCACTTTCGCAGAAGGTCGGGCGTGCCGTCTGTCGACGCATTGTCTACAACCACAATCGACAGTCGCACCCCCACTGAGGCCAAAAGACTTTCGAGGCATTCACGGATCACTCCGGTTGAATTGAATGTGACGAGGACGACACCAAGATGGGGCAAGGACATTCGGAAAGATCCGTATTGGAGATTTGGGAGGCCCGGCGTGCCCCCCTTCAAATTTGATCGGGGTAACGGGTAGTGGGGCACCATGGCGAGAACAAGCGCATCCTTAAAGTTATGTGGGGCCGGACGTGACAACCCTTGAGCTGGTCCGTTTTCTGGACATCGGTCTGATCTACATGTTTGTAGTGACGGTAAGAGAAGCTTCAGGAGCGAGCCACTTCCCGCCCTCTATCGCATGACAAACTGGTCCAGCTGCAACGCGTCGCTGCGCAAGCGGGGTCGCTGCTGTTCTGGGTGAACAAGGACATGACCTGGCGCGCGCCGCTTTTCGGGCGCCCTGCGGTGTTTTCCGATGCGGTCAGCCCCCTCGTTGACCTGCGCGACCGCGTCCCGCTTGAGCTCGTCGCTGAACCTGGCTCTGCTTTATCATGGCCTCCTTGCCTTAAAACTATTGAAGAAGGCGTTCACAAGGCGTGGGCTGTTAATGAATAGCCCCGCGTTTCTTAGACGCCCTTGATCCTGCCCCGAAAAAGTGGA
>NZ_JALZ01000031.1 GCF_000521785.1 Roseivivax halodurans JCM 10272 | reverse complement strand
GGCAAACCCGGCGCGGTTCAGTTCGCCTCCGAAGCCAGCGCGCAGCAAATCGATGGGAACGAACTATACGAAGCTTGCCGCTCCGAGAATGCCGTCATGGCCGGCTTTTGCATCGGGTACATCGTAGGACAGGTTGAGGGCCAGAGCTGGGGCGCATTTGTCGCGTCCGAACAACTCATGCCTAGCGTAAATACGCAGAGTGCGAACAAGACCATCAATGAACTGGTAGGCCACTGCACCCCGGACAACGCATCCAACGAACAACTGCGCGATGTGGTCCTGGCCTACCTGTCCGGATCGCCAGAAAGCCGGCACGAGTCGGCGCGGGTTCTGGTTTGGCTGGCCATGAGAGCGGCGTTCCCATGCTCGTAGTGGTCCACGTAAATTGTCGTTCAGCAGCTCTAGCTTCGCAAACGTCAGGAATTGATGGACTATGTAACCCACGCCACCCTCAGTGCCCGAGTATCGAACCTTCTCGATCCAGCCAAACCAAGAAGAATGTCCCCGAAACAAAGAAGCCGTGTACTCGTTGCTTGGGGCCGACGTCCAACGAATACATTTTTACGTCCGGACTCACTTCCGGAGGAGGCTTCTTCTGCTTACCTTTGTGGCTATGGCAGGTTTGAGTGATCGACGTAACTTGAGCCTCAGTCTTGGTGGCCATCTTTTCCACAAATCCTGAAAACGCCTGAAGCTCGCGCTTCTGCCACTTTGAGAAGCACTCTTGCGATTTCTGGAAGTATCGGAGATTGACACTAGCCATGCTGTCAGCAACTGGCCTGATGTCGTCCCCGATAACGGCAGGCTTTCTATCCTGCTGTCCACTGTTAATTTTGAAGTTGTTCGATGGCTTCTTTTTCGATCCGCGCGGCATAAAAATTTCTAATCTTCACTTTGGGAATCACAGTGCGGGAAGCGGCTTCAGGCGGCAACGCCCCTCTTGCTTCAAGCCATGGGGTCTCTTCGTGAGTCATACGCTCAAGCTTCTTAGCGCTGTATTGGCCATATTCGTCGTACACCGCCTGCAAGAAGGGCTCGAGCTCTTTTGGCACGGACTTGCCCGGCTGGGGAGGGATAGGTTCCCAGCCGTGGCCCCGGTATTTGGCGTACAGGGACTTTACCGCAGGACCGTGCGCCCACGCTTCGAAATCTTCGCTCAAAAGCGGCCTATCGAAGTTTGCCAAGAACCACGCCTCTGCGTAGTAGACCAGCTTTTGGAGCTTGAGCTGGGTCATCACTTCACCAGAATCGCGGTCGGTGTGGTTCACGAACCAGCGTGCCACGGCCTTCGGTGAGATAGACTTGAAATTCTCAAACATGACGGACCCTCCAACTGGGGAACATAACGCGTATCAACCGAACTTTGAATCGGGTCAAACAGAAAATTTGAGTGGCGGCCTAGCTTGGAAGAATCATCGGATGCCCCGTAGGGGCGCTCTAAGCCTTTCGGCTGAAAGAATTTTTCAACTGCAGGCACCTGAGAGTATGACTTCCGCGGGGGCACGCTACCTTGCTTTAAGTTCGAAGGCGTCGTAACTGGAACCAAACGACGGCTCATCCCATCCTGATCATCGCGTCCAAGGTCTCGCGTTTACCTCGCGACCGAAGTTGCCCTGATTGTTCAAGTACGCCGCGGAGCCTCGTCACTGGATCAGGATGCAGGTCCACACGCCCGTCAACAACCATTTCCCCGCTGCGGCTCACTACGCGAAGTGATGATGAGGTCTTTCCTCGGCTATCCGCCCCGGCTCCCTGCCCGGCTTCCAGTGCGCGCATCAAGCGTTCCGGGAGATCCAGGCTGCTGCTTCTCACGAACGTCCGGGCCATAGCATTCAAGGTTTCCGCGCCCGTCAGCGTGTTGCCCAGGGCAATGAAACCGTTTCCCTCGACCTCGCCTGCCCAACCATCGCAGGCGCTCCCGGTAAACGTGGCGGTGCGTCCGGTGCGATCCAGCACGCCGATTTGGCGCTTCTGCCGTTCAGGGTCTTGGGAGAGCACTTGCGAAATCACCGCATCTGGCGGAAATCCCACGCGCAACAGCTTCAAGCCTTGCCCTCCAATCCACGGGCTGGTCAGCGCCTGCGGGACCAAGACGCCAATTTCCGTGACGAACGGTACATGCTGGCCGACGGCAGGCGCCGCGCTCGATATTGCCAGCCCCATCATCCCGGTTCTCGGGCAGAGAGCGGCGAGAGAAAAGGTATTGAGAATGCCCATGTGTCCCCGATCCCAACTCCTACCGCTTTAGGTCCTACCAAGCGGGTTCGCGCCCGGCTACGTCCTCATACTTGGGTGCCGTCGCCTCATAATCCTGGAGCCTGAGCATAAGCGCGTATGCCATGGCGATGGCTCCCATGTCCCCGTCTCCATCCACCCTTGCCCGCATCTGAAAAAGCTGCCCAATGTAGTGCTCGTACTCAGCCCTGCTGGTCACTTCCGGGGTGGTGTCGAAGTGGAAGAGAACCTGCTTCAGCCATGTGTGATCTGCTGCGGTCTCAGCAATCATTGGGGGACCGCTACGGCTTTCCGGCGAATGAGCGCTTCAATAACCCGCCGGTTCGCCTCGCTCGCCACAGGCAGCCCGCCGCGCATCTTGCCGCCTGCGATGATGGCCCGCGCTATCTCAGCATTGCGGTTGGTAATGGCTTCCGACCCCTTCCGGGCGAGTGTCGCCGTTCCTGCGCCAAGGGCTGCGCCGGGAAGGCCGCCGATACCGAAGCCCGCCCCGATTTGCGTGAGCTGTCCGAGCCCGCCGCCAAGCAGGTCCAGGATCCGCTTGGGCGCCGACCCCTGTACCACGCGCCGCATGGCCGCTTTCTCGGCCTCGGAAAAGCCGCGGGAGAGCTTGGGATTGCGGAGGATCTTCGCGAACTGATTGCGGATCGCGCTCGCCCCGCCGGAGAGGTAGTTACCCTCCTGCGCGATGGCATCGTCAATCTGCTGCGACCGGGACATCCGCGCCCATAGGTCACGGGCCTTCGGGATGGCGTCTTTCAGCGCTTTAGCGTCACCCACGACAACATCATCTGGAGACAGGTTTTCAATAAAGTCGTCCAGCCCTTCGATAATTGTCATCCCGGCCTGCTGGTCCGTCTTGTTCGTGACATTGCCAGCGGCTGCACCGGCCTGCCTGCGCATCTGATCCAAACTGCGGAACGGCAGGGCTGCGGTCGACTCTTGCGCCATCCGGGAAGACGCTTCACCCATAATCTGACTCACGCGCGCCGAGTTCGGCGTGAGGCTTCCCGGCCCCGGCAACTCATCGAAGCCGGTACCGCGCCGCAGAACATCCACGATCCGTTGCCGGTTGCGCTCGAAAGCCTCGGGCTTGATCTGCACGCCAGCATCATCAATCTGGCGATATGCAGCCTGACCCATTGCGCGAAGCTCTTCCGAGGAAGGGGCATTTCGCGCGGCATTCGCCATAGCGCGTCTACCGACTATCGCATCCCCGGCCCGCTGCACGGCGGCCCCAACTGGCACGGCGGCGAGACCGGCCGCAGCGCCGAACTTCGCGCCTGTCTGCGCGTCGGTAGTCCGGTCGGACAACCCTTCGCCCTCCATGAACCCGTAGGTTGCCCCGCCTGCGCCTCCAGCAGCCACAGAGGCGCCCACTCGCGGCATGAGGCTCGCACCTCGGCTGAGTGTCCCGGCGGCGCCCAGAGGCAGCACAGCGCCCGCCACAGAGCCGCCAATGTCAGCACCTAAGGCAAGCCCCGGATTGTCCCGCTCCAGAACCTCTTCCTGTTGGCGGTAATGGTCACGCCGATCATCGTAGTTCACGCCCGGCACAAGGCTTTCGACTGCTGCCGAGGTCTCATCCCCGACAAGGCCGAAGGTCATGGCTTCGCCAGCCTTGTTCAGTGCCGAGCCGACGCGCTCACCGAAGTTCTGCGTATCCGGGGCGTCGTCGCCGAAGATGTTTTCGCGGAAGGTCTGGCCCCATCCCTTTTGTGCGGGGTCCGCCTGGTCGCCGTGCTGCTGCAAAAGCTCGGTCGCTCGGGCGGCTTCAAGCAACCTCCGCGTTTCCTGGTCCAGGCCACTGCCCTGCGCGGCACGAATTCGTGCTTGCTCCTGGAGAAGCTGCAAGCGGCGGCGGCGCTGCTCTGTCGTGAGGTTCTGGGGCGCTTGGGCGGGGGCATTCCCCGTCGCTCCGGGCTGCCCCGGTCCCTGCCTCGTTCCGGCCTCAGCTCGCGTCAACGCGTCCTGCTGCGCCTGTCTCATCCTGGCTTCGGCACGCATCACCGCCGCCTGCTGTTCCGGGGTCAGGGTTCTATATTGCTCGGTGTTCATGTTCTCAACATTCCTATGTGCTGCCCCGGGTCAGCGCCCGCCAAAGAGCGAAAACAAACCGCTCAGGCCCGCACCAAAGCCGCTCGCGCCACCACCAGCACCGAAGGCGCCGACACTCTCGCCAAAGGCGCTGGCATTCTTGCCAAGGGCGTTCGAAACCTCGGCTGTTGCACCCGCGCGCCCAAGGCGCTCGACCTTATCGAGCTTTCGCTGTCCAAAGGCGCCAACAATGTCGGCCGCTGCATGCGCCAGCCCTGCCCCTGCTGATTGCGGGCGCGGTTCGCCATCAAGGATCGCTTGCAAAGCTTCGCGCTTGCGCTGGATGTCCTCCGGAGTAGCGTTGGCGGGATTTAGGAACATTCCTTGCCCGAACATTATTTCTCTCCTTTCTTGCCGCTGGTCTCTGCTTGGCTTGAAGCGCGTTCCACGCGCTCATTGAATTCCTCGAAGGTTTCACCATCGCGGATATGCAACTGCCGGCTCGGTTCTGCGCGGCTCAGAAGGTAGGCAAAAGCTTTGACAGGTTCGCTTGAACCGGGACGGATCGCCGAGCGGATTATGATAGCGCCTACCGTCGGGACACTCGGCGTCTCGCTTTCCAGTCGTGCGATGCGGCTCTCCATGTTCTTCATGTCGCCTCCCCCTTTCTGAGCGGCACCAGTACCGCGCCTGCCGTTGTCCCCGGTCGCTCACGCTGGACGCCTGCTCCGACGCTTTCCTCAAGCACGCTGAGTTGTTGCGAGATGCAGGTCATTTGGCGGCCTCCAGTGCCGCGATCCGGCGTTCCAGTTCCTCGGTCTCCAGAGCGCGCCGGTAGCTCTCCACGAGGTGCATCACGCTCGTCGCCTCGCTCGGGGTCAGCTCACCATCGGAAACAGCGCGCAGCACCGCTTGCGCGGCCTTGGTGGCGTCCGCGGCGGTGGTCATCTCGGGGAGGTCGAACTCGACCGGCGCGTCCTTCTTCGCGGGCGCGATCCGCTCCAAGCAGAGACGCATGGCGGTAGTGTCACCTTCGAGCGCCATCTCGACCGCTTTGCGGGTAATGCCCTCGGCTTCACCCTCCAGCAGTTCTTCGACTGCGCGGGTGATGCGGTGGCGTGCGCCCTTGGGGCGACCGGGGTTGCCGGGAGCGAACTTGCCGCTGTCGTCGGTGTACGTTTTCCCGGCGTTGTTACGCTTGGAGGAGGCGGTCATGCCGAGGCTCCGGAAAATGCCCGGATCTGGGCACAATCACTATACACCCCTCCCCCCGGTAGGGATTGGGGAGTGAGGCTGTAGAGGCCACACTGGCGGCGACCCTTTCGGGGAGAGCGAACCTCGGTAATGAAGCCCCGCTCGATCAGGACATCTCTGGCGCTTTCGATGCGACGACGCGGCCAAGGTGGCGAGCCCGCATCGCTCATGGCTCTCGGAGCAATCGCGAATGCAGGACGATTTCTGTGCCAGCGCTGGAACAGCAGATACAGCGCGTACGCTTCCGGCTGGTCGATCAGACCGTCCATGATCATGTCTCCGTTCGTGAGTTGGGGCTTCTTCAGACCGATGAAGTTCCGGCCGCTGCTCTCGTAGGTCCACGCCGAGCGCGCGCAGCCCTCGACTTCCTTGGTCGCAAGCGGATCGAGAAATGCGCTGCACCATGTTGCCGCGGCATCGATCAGCGCCTCTACGTCGTCGCAGTGGCGCGCCTCCGCCATGCACCAGCGCCAGAGGCTTGCATTGCGCTCGCCGCTCCTGACCGTCCCTGCGGCCCTCTGAGCGGGCATGTCGATTGCTCCCGCCGGGATGGTCGGAAGGTTCGCGACATCATCCAGGCAGCCCGTCCGGAAGGTGTACGAGGCACCGAGGTCGTCGCGTCTCGACGGCGGAGCGATGGTGAAGCCATCTCCGAGGATATCGACAGGCATGTCCGAGAAGGGGCGAACGCTGCGCCCCTCCCCGTTGTGCCGGTACCAGAGCTTCGACTTACCCGAGGCGGTGCGGATCGTGATCGGTGTCTCGCCGTACCGCTCCACGGCCATTGCGAGCCAAGCATCGCCCACGGCGTCCACATCGACTTCTACAATCCCCGAGGGCTTGCCCATGACGATGCCGAGCCCGTCAGCAGAAGCGAACTTCGGCGAACGTGCCCAAGCCCGCGACTTGCTCGCGTTGGCATCCTGCCAGCCTTTGACCGCCGGGCGTTTGGCCCGCGTATCGACCGGAAACGCGGCGAGGTCGTGATCCGCGAAGTCACCAACATGCAGGGCGTAGACCCCCATCACGGCGTCCCCCCGCACTCGGGCGGCATCTGCAACGCTTCATTCAGCGCCCACAGAACGTCGCTCAGCAGTTCGGCCTTGAACGCGATACCCTGCTTGCCGGGCTTCATCTCGCCGCCCGCGTCGTAGAAGACGCGGACGTTGATCATGTCATGCCCCTTGAAGTCATTCCGCATGACGCGGATTTCCTCGCGGTCGTTCTTCCGGATCTTGGTAAACACGCCCATCAGTCGCACCCCCCGTAGGCGAGCCCGGCGATGACACGCGCGGTGGCCTCGGAAGCTCCGGTCTGCCAGCGAATCCGCCGAGCCTGCAGGTCGCGCCGGGAGATCCTGCGGGCACTCATGCCGCCACCTGATGGCAGGCGACGCGCCACACTTTCGAGAAAAGCGTGTACGTACCGTACCCACCTGCCCCTGTGTTCGGGTCACCAGCGTAGTAATCCGTGTGGATCGCCACACCGGTCTCCCGCTTCAGCAGATGCACGATGTCCGAAATTCGCACCGGCGACGCACAGTAGACGGGCGCCTCGATCAGGAGATCCATCACCTGGCGGCGGCGCTTCGAAAGGATGTGGTGCGTGACGGAGCCGTCACCGTGCTGCACGGCGTATGTGGCTGCGACACGGTCAGATGGCAGATCCGCGACACGCCAGATGCGGCGCGTATTGGCGGGAGGGATTGCAGTTTCGGTCTTCATTGCTCGATCCATTTTCACTTGTAGGATCGGGCGGACTTCGCTAATCTCTAGGCACCGCTGCACAAGAAATTGCCCCTGCCGCCCGAAGAGGGTTGCGGGGGTTTCTTTTACGCGGCCTCGCGATTGGCAGCGGCGGTTTCGATTACGGCTTGGATCTCGCTTTGCTTCCAACGGCTCATTCCACCGATTTTCAGAGGACGCGGAATGGTGCCGTCCTGAACACGACGCCAGAACGTCGAAACAGAAGCGCCGAGAATTGTCGCCGCTTCCCTGTCTCGGAGCAGGGGATCGGTTGGAACGGCTCGCTTGGGCGCGCACCCCATATTGCCAGTGGCGTGACTATCCACGAAAGTCGTCTGCATATCTCAGCCCTCGGGTCTGCGCCGCGGGCTAAGTGCTCAACCCTCGGCTTTGATTGCCATGGGTTGATAATTGATCGGAGGCATAGCCTAAGTCATGACGGAGATAATTTATTAACTCCGACACGGTTCCATTCACGGTCCAAAACCCGCTTTGGGATTACACCTGCGTCGCAAGCGAACTGGAAAGCGGATTGAAGCTCGATAATTTCAGCCCTGATCCTTCGGTTTTCTTTTCCACTGCCCACGCAAAGCTCCTTTATCGCACGCTCCGATACGTGATGACCGTTGCGCCTCAAGCCCTCGACGACCGCGTCGCAAGCACTTGTTTCCTCCTTTGAGGCCGCGCCTCGGGTAAGCGACAGTCCCTTATCGGATGCAACGGTCTTCGCTAACATCAGTAGGAAGAAGTTCCTTGCATTGGTTCGGCTCCTACGAGTCGGCTTTGGGGGGGAAAGTTGATCTGAAATCTTAAGCGCTGCGAAAAGCCTTAAGGTTGAAGGCAGCTCATCGTCCCGGTTCAGATAATCTGCGGCAACGGCGGAAATAAGGTCAAACGCAGCACGACTTTTCTCACACATTGCCAGAAGTTTTAGCGCTGCATCTTCTGAGCACACAAATCGCCCAGATTCACGTGAAGCGGATGGCCCGTCATCGTCTGGCAGCCAATATACTCCAAGAAAAAACCTCAGACTTACTTCTTCGGCCTCAAGGCGTGGTGCAATGATTTGGCCTCTGGCGACCCAGGGCCGAGAAACTTGCTCGACCCACTCCACCGCGCTCTCAAATTCAGGCGCCGCCATCATTCATCCCGTGGTGTATTGAACAAACCTCGCCACCCTCCCTTGCTTCTACCGATGGCACTTTCGGGGCGCTGGGACTTAATCATCTAGCGTCGCATTCTTGAGTTGACTCGAGCCATGTATGGAGCGTTCGGGCGCGCCAGCCCACAGCGCGCTCGCCAATCTTCGCCGGTGCCGGAAAGTCGCCACGCGCGATCATCCGGTACAGTGTGCTTTTGCTCAGGCCGGTGATCTTCTCGACCTCGGGGCGGCGCATAATCCTGTCAGTCATCCTTCTACCTTTCGTTGACTGACGAGAGGAATAGACCTCCGAAGTTTCGGCGTAGTTTAAGGAAATCGGATCAGGCAAGTTTCACCACCTTCGCTTCCTCCCCGAGTAGGAAGCGGCTCCATTTCTCCATGACCTCGCCGCGCCGCTCGAACAGATCAGACCGGGCGTAACTGCGTTCGACCTTGTCACCGAAGGCATGCGCCAGCGCTGCTTCCGCGACCTCGCGCTCAACCTTGGCGTATTCCGAACACCAGTCGCGGAACGTGCTTCGGAAACCATGCGTGGTGAGGTCGAAGTACTTCATCCGGTCCATAAGCGACTTGAATACGGTGTCTGACAGCGGCTTCTCCACGCCCGGCCCAGCGTGGGCGCTGGGAAAGATGAGATCCTGGCCCAGCCCTTCCATCTGTTCGAGCACCTTCATTGCCCCAGGAGAAAGTGGGACGCGGTGCAGAACGCCGCTCTTCATCCGCTGGGGCGGGACGAACCAAATGACGTCCACAATCTCTTTCCACTGCGCCTCTCGTGCTTCGCTCGACCTCGCAAGCGTGAAAATAATGTACTCCAGGCATCGGGCGGCGTTGCCTTGGCGGCGCGAAAGCTCCGCCATGAACTCGGGCATCTTCCGCCAGTCTAGCGCGGCCATGTGCTCCGCCTTGTATTTGATGGACGGCAGTGCACTCTCGATTCCAGTAACCGGGTTGGTCTGTGAATAGTGGCCTGCGTGGATCGCCCAGTTGAACATTGAGGCCAGGCGCTGCTTGATGCGCTTCGCGGTATCGTGCTTGCTTACCCAGATCACGGAGAGGACGGCGAGGATGTCGCTGTTAGTGATGGTTTCGAGTGGCCTGTCCTTCAGCTTTGGGAAGGCGTGCTGCTCCATTCCCGAGATCCATCGCTGCGAATGCCCCTCGCTGCGAAATGACTTGCTCAATTCAGCATGGAAGCGCCGCGTCGCCTCCTCGAAGGTCAGCGTCTCGCGCTTGAGGTGCTGAGCCGGGTCACCACCCTTCCGGGCAACCTTCCGAAGCTCGACCGCGAGTTCGCGAGCCTCTGCCAAGGACACGAGCTGAACGGAGCCGAGTCCATAGTCGCGCCGCTTGCTGTGAACGACCGTACGGAGGACCCACGACTTCGAGTTACCCTCGCCGACCGCGAGGTACAGACATCCGCCGTCGCCGTAGAAGCCTGGCGTCTTAAGCGTCGCCACCTTGCGGGCGGTCAGCTTTCCCATGTGGTGTCACCCCTCGATTCTTACCATCATTCTTACCATCATAAACGATGGGATTGGAAGGGATCGCGTGAGACTTCCTGAGAACAGATTTCAGGATTTCCTCATGCACGACAGGCACATATGGGATGGGTCGAGATTGCATGAGACCCGAAACCGGTAGCCTCCTCCGCTACCATCACCCCCACTTGGAAATTTGAGTTCGAGATGAGAGCGCTCAAGCGCCCCCTGCCCTCGGCAAAAATGCCATCGGGCGAGGTGAGCGAAGGCATCATGTCGCGAAGGGCGGACACGTCGCGCGCTGGTGTTGCGAGATCGAAAACGATGCCCCCATCGGCTTAACCCCAGACCGCAAGTTCGACTTCCGCTGCCCGAAAACCTTTCTTGGCGTCGAGAAGTTTCGGCTCGCCATCATCACTGTCGGGGACTCCGCGTTCGTAGAGGTTCAGACGACGGTCAAAAAACAGACTGCGTGCCTCTGCGACTGCCCGTTCGAGCTTATCCGCCACGAATGACCATCGCTCGTCACGTTGCGCTTACGACGGTCCGGTCTTGCGGACCCCCTTCAGTCGAGATCGTTCAATGGGAGTCTTCCGATCGCCCGATGCCGCTGTCTGCGATCCGATCGGCATCCTCCGGCAACATCACCTCGTTGCGACAGTAGGCTTCCAGTCGTTTCGAGAGTTCGGCCGCCATCTTTCCCGCCGCGGGGCGATCATGTGACGCGAGCGTCCGATACGCCTCCTGAAGGCACATCTGAACCTCCACGAAATTCCGACCATCCCGAGCGATTGGGTCGAGTGTTCGGAACATAATCTCGGAAAGGTCGATCGGCAGCACGAACACGTCAGGCGCTGTCGGCTCTGCCATTTCCCGCTCGACTGGGATCGCCCAGAGCAGCCGGGTGAGCCGGCCGACCACGTCTATCGCCGTACCGGGGTCGTTGATGCCGGGCGACAGCGCCCGCTCGGCGATTTCGGTCAGGACGACAAGCGAAAAGCTCGTGTCTCTGTCGTAGTCGCGGCGGTCGCCGATCGCGAGGGCCGCGACAAGTGCGGACCGCTCGTCCGCCTCGAGACCGTCGCCCGAGATCCAGCCAAAGGTCGTTCCTGGCCGAACCCAGTCTCCGGGTTTGCAGGCGAGATAAAATTTCCTGTCGCGCTGAGCCACGATCCTCTGCAGTTCGGCGGTATCGATACTGAGGACATAGCCGAAGGCCGGGGATCGGATCGCAGTGACGTCGTCTGGCACAAAAGTCAGTTCGCGCCCACCGAAGAAGGGTGAGTCAATTCGCGCATCGATACATCTCCGCGCGCTCTCTTCGACACGGCGGATGGTCTCCTCGACGCTGCCCAATCCGACGAGATGTGCCACCCAACGCAGCATCGCGACGACGATCACGCCCAGGACGGCTACGGTCGCCAGATAGACGAGACCGACCTCGCCTTCAGCGATCAGGTCGGCGTTCAGCATCACCGTGAGCGCGAGCGCGTAAACGAAGGCGCCGATGAAGGTCGCGATCACAGTCTGCGTGCGACCGTCTTCCTGCAACAATCGGTGGGCGCGCGGCGTGGCGTTGGCGTCTGCCGCAAGATGGGCGGTGACCATGATCGAGAGCGAGAAGGTCGTCACCGCCAGCATGGAATTCGTGAGGATCGACAGCAGCTGGGACAGCGCTTCGGTATCGATCCTGTCGTTGAGTCCGAATGGCAGAAAGCCTGACAATGGCGCGCAGGCCGCGACGATGAAGGAGAAGCTCGAGATCAGCGCGGCGCGCACCCAGAAGCGCCGCGTGAAAAATCGCAGCTTCCAAAGATATGAGAGGAACATTCTCTTGCGAGATGGCGCTGGCCCCCGCGCCGGCAAGGGGCCGTGAGTTATGCGTGCGCTGGATTCCCTAGGTCGGGGCACAGGCGTTGAGAGCGCCCTTACGCACTGCCTATGGCAGCATAGCCGCTCCAGCCGCTTCGAGCCGACGAGACCGCCATTTCAGAAGCCAATTAAAGCCAAAGCCGCCCCGTCGTCATAGGCGGAAAGAGCCCCGGATCGTGAGCCGCTCAGCGCTTGGCGGACTTCGCGGCGGATGCCTTGCGTCCCGGTGTATTGCCTGGTTTGCCGGGTTTCATCTTGGGCTTTTCGGACGCGTTGCGCTCGAGCCGCGCGGCGCGCAGGCGGCGGAGCTTCTCGTCGCGTTTCTCGGTTTCATCCGCGATGATGCCGCGCGCGACGCGATCCGTCTCTGCGGCCTTGGATTCCGACGGCGACGCCTTGCGCTGGATGTCCTGCCGCCCGTGGACCGGCTCGGCGAGAATGATGAAGGGGTGGAGGAGATCTGCGTGGTTCGGCACGAGAAAACCGGCCTTCACGTCCGCCGGCACGCTGGACGTGCTCTTGGACAAACCCTCGGATCCGATCTCGGTCACTGCTTTGCTGGTCATGTTCAGGTCTCCATGAGACTGCCCGCGATATGCGGCAGGGTGGCGTTCTCAGACTGAATCGAAAGTCTGGGCGCCCGTCAGGGAGACAGAGGTTCGAGATAGAATTCGAATACCTCTATGACATGGTGGACGCGCCGACAAAGGCAAGCGCGCAGCGCGGTTCGACATGCCCGAAACAGCTGCCGAAAGCACCTCTACGCTGCGTCACAGTGCGACATGATCTGCGATCGTGGCGGATCGCCGGTCCGGAGCTTGCGGAGCTGGGTGTCCGTGGGCCGCGGCTGCATGGACTGAGCTTGTAAACGGCTCAGTTGAACCCCACATCTTTTAAGCGAGCTACGCTGTCCGGGGGCCGGCCGTCGATCAATACACGACATGCTTGCGCGCTGCATGAACGTGCGGGAAGTCCGACGCGCCCGGAGATCGGCACCTTTAGAATGGCCATCGCGGCGCCCACTAGAGCCTACGGGGCTTCGATAACCGAATACGTGAAGGCAGTCCTGCTATGCAGCGCAAGCCTAGGGCCGTCGCATGAAGTCCGCGAAGTCAGAAACCTAACGGACGCGCCGTGTTACACGGCCCCTCCGGCGACCTGTGAGGGCCGAAAAGCATGAGTAACCATCCGATAGAGATCGAGGCCGACGCGCCATGCGCGCGCGATGTCGCAGCCGAACGCATCTGCCTGAGCTGCACGACGGCGTTCTGGAGCGAAGGCTTCGGCGAGCGCATCTGCAAGCGTTGCAAAGGCACGACCGCCTGGCGCACGTCCGTCCCCGCGGGCGGTGGCAGCACCGGCCGTCGCCGCTCGGGCGGCAGTTCGTTGTAGCGCAAACGGTGCCGCGTCTCACGATCACGCATACGACCGAGTTCCGATATCGAGGGCCCGTCGCCCACGGGCCGCACAGGCTCATGCTCCGTCCGCGCGAGACGCATGATCTCAAGCTTCTCGCGTTCGATCTCGAGATTTCTCCGCAGGCTCAGGTCGAGTGGTCGCAGGACGTGGCGGGGAATGCGGTCGCCACCGCCACATTCGCGACGTCGTCGGACGTTCTGCGGATTTCAGCATGCGCGACGATCGAGCTGAGCGCGCCCGCCTGGCCGGTCTTTCCGATCTCGGCTCACGCGGCGCAGTATCCGTTCCGGTATTCCGACGAGGACTGGACCGATCTTGGCGCACTTGCCTCGCCCCAATATGTCGACGAGGCGAACCGGCTCGCGGCGTGGGTGGAGGGGTTCGTCATGCAGCGCCCGACGGATACGCTCTCGCTCCTCAAGGATCTCAGCAACGGCGTCACGGCCCAGATCGCCTATCAGCTTCGCGACGAGGAGGGCACACAAGGTCCGCTCGAGACGCTCGACCGAGGCCGAGGCACGTGCCGCGATCTTGCCGTTCTCTTCGCGGAGGCGGTCAGGGTGCTCGGTTTCGGCGCGCGGCTCGTTTCGGGGTATCTCTACGATCCGGACAAAGACCTTGTCGGTTCATCGGGTGGCGGCTCCACGCATGCCTGGACCGAGGTCTATGTTCCCGGCGGCGGCTGGATCGCCTTCGACCCGACGAACGCAGCCATGGGTTCGGTGAACCTCATTCCGGTGGCCGTGGCACGGAATATCGGCCAGGTGGCGCCGATCACGGGCAGCTTTGCCGGCGAGGCGCGCGACTTCGTGTCGATGGGCGTGTCGGTCAGCGTCGAACGCTTGTAGCAAAAAGGTCATGGTTTCCGGGTCATCGAAGTTTTGATGGGCTCTTGATGACTGTCGGAAAACGCGCATCCTTGGCTTTCGGCGTTTCCGAGTAGCGATCCAGCGCGAACCGCCATTTCTCCGTCACCTCGATGCCGGTTCGCGCCGGTTTCGCCAGCATCTGGTCTTCGAAGCTTCACGGGTGCCGTTGCTCCATTGGGGATACATACGGGCGGAGGCTGATCGGGCGCCGCCGGGTTTCCGGCTCACCCCGTTCCTCGGCCGTGAAGATTATCTGGGCCATTGTTCAGCTCCGCGCCTTGCCGGACATCCATCTCGTTCTCTGTTCTCGTGGCGCCTGTTTCCGGCAAATGGGTGCGATGAGCATCCTTATTTACCGCTCCGGGCACCGCGTCTGGCAACTTCAGTCAAACGGTGAGACTATTGCGGCCCGGCCTGCGCCGTCGGCAACAGACGAAACATCCTGCGAGCGCCGAGGAGCCCATGACCTGGTTTGCCGACAATTCCACCGTGATCCAGACCCTGACGGCGATCGCGACGGCGCTGATCTGGGCCGTCTATTTGCAGATGCTGCTTTCCGGCGTGCTCCGGCAGCGGCGCCCCACTCTCAGCATCAACCGCGGAGCGGGCGAGGGATTGCAGGCCCAGATCATCCTCAGCAACCTCGGTTACGAGCCGATCTACGTGCAGGACGTTCTTGTCGCGCTCGATGTCGACGGGGACGGCACGCGGACGTCCTATGTCACGGATCGCCGCGAGCTCTCCGACGACCAGACCGGGCCGGGCCTCAGCGGCACAACCCAGGGGCCGATGAAAATGGGAGATTACATTTCACTCGGCACCGTGCAGGGCATTCTGACCCGTGCGGCCCCCAATTTCGACACCACGCGGCTGCCCGGGCTGAACGAGATCACCTTCATCGTCCTTGGCACCGGCCAGAAACCCGGTGGCGCGCGCAAGAGCTACAGGGTCGTCCGCGACCGGGGAGAAGTCCGGCACCTGCAGCCGACCCGGCTCGATACGGAGCGACTTTCGGCGCGGCAGTGTCGCCGTATCCATGAGGATCAGGGTTCCGACGTCTGAGGGTTTACGTTGCCTAGGTACGCACCGCGTGGAAAGCTGACGGAATGACGGTCAGTCCGGCATAGGCGGCACCGGCCGGGAAACTGCCCGCGCCCAGCGGCAGCCAGGCGTCTCGAAGGCTCCTCGGGCGCAGAACGCAAAGTTGTCCGCCACGATTCCAGCCAAGCATCACAAGGAATTCCTCATGAGCGACGTGTCGCGCCGTCCGGACGACCCGGACCAGAGCATCCTGGGTCGGATGCGGTCGATCCCTCGCTGGGCCGGTATAGGTTTGTTCATCTATGCCACGATCTACACACTGAGCTACGCAAAGTCATTCTTCGTCCCGGTCATCCTCGCCTTTCTGCTGACGATGGTCTTCAGTCCGGTTCGCCGGGTCTTCGCACGTCACGGCATTCCAGCGCCGCTGACCGCAACGTTCGTCGTTCTCGGGCTTCTTGTGGCAAGTCTCGGAATACTCGGCACGCTGTCCTTGCCGGTCACGGGATGGATCGAACGTGCGCCGGAGATCACGGCTCAGATCCGCGAAAAGGCCAGCGATGTGTCCGGAGCCCTGAGCGGCGTCTTCGAAGCCGCCGACAGGCTTCGAGAACTCGCCCGTCCGGGCGAGGATGTGGAGCGCGTGACGACGTCGCAGGGCGGCTACGCGTTCGATCTGGCGACGTTGATCCCCGGTATGATGGCGCAGATCGTCCTAACCCTCGTGCTGCTGTTCTTCCTGCTGGCCTCGGGTGACATGTTCTATGAAAAGCTGGTCCATGTCATACCGCGCTTCAGCGACAAGCGGAGAGCGATGGCAGTGGTCCAGGACATCGAGCGCAAGCTCTCACGCTACCTTTTCACAATTACTGTCATCAATGCCGCTCTTGGGACCGCCGTCGGAGCGGGAATGTGGCTTGTGGGAATGCCGTCGCCGATTGTCTTTGGAACAATCGCGTTTCTCTTCAATTTTGTGCCTTACTTGGGTGCGCTCGCCGGGATCGCCATTGCGGCTGCTGTCGCGCTTGTGTCGTTCGACTGGGTGGGCTGGTCGCTGATCGTGAGTGCAATCTACTTCGCGATTACGACGGTCGAAGGCCAGCTTGTCACCCCCTATTTCGTGGGACGAAACCTGCGGCTGAATACCGTTGTGGTGTTTCTGGCGGTCTCCTTCTGGGCCTGGCTGTGGTCGGCGGTCGGCATGGTCGTTGCCGTCCCGCTCCTTGCGGCGGCGCGAACCATCGCAAACCATGTCGACGGCATGGGCGGCTTGGCAGATTTCCTCGGTGAGCGGCACTCGGAGACCGTCACCGACGCGCATCCGGAAGACCCTCGTTCTGAAAATCTCATTCCGTGAAGGGATCATACCCCGGGGCAGGACCCTAAAGAACTATTCCGCCAACACTGCGAGCGATCGTCGTCGCCCTTGTCGCCACGGCTAAAGACTGCACGCGCTCGGGACGAGCTTCCCCGACGGCGCCGCACCGAACGACAGTGTGATTCAGGGTTATCTGATGGTCTTCATAGAGGTTTCTCGGCATCGTGGCACCGAGGAGGGCATGATCGACATGCATTTCGATGCATGTAGCGCATCGAAGACCGCTGTTGCTCTCGACCGGAACTCACTCAGCGAGACGGGGTCCATACGAAGGGTACGGGGCCGTGGCCTGAACCGCCCTCTTACGGCGGTGAGCAGGCTTCTTTTCAGATGCCGGTCGCGAAACGCGCGACGACCCAAAGGACGATGGCGAGGCCCACAAACGTCTCGATGAGCAGGCCACGCGCTTGTTCGCGTTTCTTGTCGCGCAGTTCCGAAGCGATCTGTGTGCGGCTCATCTTAACGTACTCCAGCTCTCTGCCCGATTTCGGTCATCAGGCGTTATCGGCGACCTGGCCGGCTGTCGTCGCCGGAGCCCTTCGCATGAGAGAGGAGTACCCGAGTTCACCTGAGCAGCGAACAGCGCCCGGGGATAATCCACCAGAGCGAAGGCATGGCGGACCTATCCAGAGGGATAGCACGGGAGACCGGCTGGGATGACATGGTTCAGCCCGCGCGTTTTATGATGGACCGGAAGGCCGCAACTCTCAGCCGCCCGGTAACTCATCGCGATTCGCGCCAGCTCTACCGGATAGGAAGAACCGGACTTCCAACATGCGACCTGAGAGTGAGACAGAAGCAGCTGACGTTGCGGAATATCTGAATGATTCCAGACCCATGCGCGATTTTGTCATTTCGGTGGCGAAAAGGTGTTTTTTGAGCGCAGTTTTTAGGTAATGTCATTTCAACTGCTGCTGGTCCGATGCCTGACACTGCCTGGTCGACGGCATTACAAAAGCCCGGCAGGCTCTATTTCGGGCGACGCCTACGCGTTCGGGGGTGGTCTATACCAGTTGAGTTTTCAGTCTTCATTGGGTGACGCGTGGCGTCTGTCGGGACATCCCGTCAGACGCCACAATTTTGCCGATGTTCTCGCTCACCGCAGCTTGCGGCCCTAGGCGCAGTGCGCCGCGATCGCCCAGCCTACTGGACCGCCCTGATCCCGGCATAAGCCTTGCGGAAAGCGCCGTAGGCGTCATCGAACGCGCCCGTCAGCGCCGGATCGGGCTCGATGCGTTCGCCGATTTCGGGTGCCGTCATGACCTCCGTGACCGGACGTCCGGTCGCCGCCACGAGGCCGAGGCGTGCGGCCCCGAGGGCGGCGCCGAATTCGCCGTCCTTCGGCACGTCCAGAGGCACGTCGAGAACGGAGGCGAGAAGTTTCAGCCAGTAGCGGGACCGCGCGCCGCCGCCGATGGCGATGAGCGAGGGAAGCTCGGCGCCGGTCGCTTTCAGTGCCTCGTAGCTGTCGCGAAGACCGAAGGACACGCCCTCGACCACGGCGCGGGTCAGGTCGGCGCGGCTGGTACCGGCGGAAAGACCGGTGAAGCTGCCGCGGATGGCGGCATCGTTGTGGGGCGTGCGCTCGCCCGAGAGGTAGGGAAGGAACCGGACGGCTCCGGGAGCCTGCACCTCGTCGCCGAGCTCTGCGGTCAGGTCCGCCGGCTTGGCCCCGGTGATCGACGCCAGCCAGTTGAGGCTGTCGGTCGCAGAAAGCATCACCCCCATCTGATACCATTGCCCCGGCACCGCATGGCAGAAGGTATGCAGGGCGGTCTCTGGCGCGGGCCGGTAGCCGCCGCGCGCGGCGAGGAGCACACCCGAGGTGCCGAGTGACAGGAAGCCCTGCCCCTCCTCCATCGTACCGATGCCGCAGGCAGCCGCTGCGTTGTCACCGGCGCCGCCGGCAACGACCACGGGGCCCCGCAGCCCCCAGCGTTCGAGAAGCTCGCCACGCAGGTCACCGGCGCGCTCGCTGCCCTCGACCAGCCGCGGCATCTGATCGCGCCTCATATGCCCGGCCTCGAGAAGCCTGCCGGACCAGTCCCGCGCGCCGGTATCGAGCCACGACGTCCCTGCGCTGTCGGACATGTCCGCGACGTGATCGCCGGTCAGGTAGAAGTTGAGATAGGCCGCGGGTAGCAGGACCTTCGCGACGCGGTCGAAATTCTCGGGCTCATGCGCGCGTACCCATTCCAGCTTCGGGGCGGTGAAGCCGGGAAAGACGATGTTGCCCGAAAGCTCTTGCACGCCGTCGATGGCGTCGAGCCGGGCGGCCTCCTCGTGCGAGCGCGTGTCGTTCCAGAGGATGCACGGCCGGATGACCTCGTCCGAGGCGTCAAGCAGCGTCGCGCCGTGCATGTGACCGGCAACGCCGATACCGCGCAGGTCGTTGAACTCGGAATAGGACGCCCGCAATTCTTCCATCGCGCCTTCGAGCGCGGCGATCCAGTCAGCGGGCTCCTGTTCGCTCCACCCCGAGTGCGGATGAGAGACGCTGTAATGCCGTTCGACCGCACCGACGGGCGACCCGGTCTCGTCCACCAGAAGGGCGCGCAGGCCCGACGTGCCCAGATCGATACCGAGATAGCTCATGACGTTCCTCCCTCGCGTTTTCCCGTGCGTTTAGGAACGGTTTCGTGCCGGAGTTCAAGGGTGGGATCAGACTGGGTCGATCTTCTGGAAGGCATCGCGCAGCGCGTCGGACCAGGCGCGGCTCATTCTCGTGAAGCCGGGATCCTCCGCCTCGATCCGCCTCTGGCGCGACACCTCGAGTGCGCCGGCCTCGATCACCGTGAGGTCCAGCGGCATGCCCACCGAGAGGTTGGACCGCAGGGTCGAATCCATCGACAGAAGGACAGCCTTCTCGGCATCCGCAAGCGAGGTCTCAGGCGTGATGACCCTGTCGAGGATCGGCTTGCCGTATTTGTGCTCGCCGATCTGGAGATAGGGCGTGTCCTCGGTCGCCTCGATGAAATTGCCCTCGGGATAGACGAGGAAAAGCCGCATCGGGCCGCCTCTCCGCTGGCCGGCCACGATGAGCGAGGCGGATGCCGATTGCTTCATCCGGGTCATCTTGTCCGACACCTCGGCCCGCACGTCGGCTAGGGTTTTTCCGATGAGTTCCGCGGTCTTGAGCATCGAGGGGGTCTTGAGGATCGAGCGCGTTCCGTCCGCCTCTGGGTCCTCCGCCGCCTCCGCGAGGCGCGCAAGCGTGGTCTGTGTGACCGAGAGCGAGCCCGCGGTCATGATCGCCACGACCTTCTCGCCCGGCTCCGAAAAGGTGTACATCTTGCGGTAGGTCGCGATGTTGTCGAGACCGGCGTTGGTACGGGTGTCCGACAGCAGGACGATCCCGGCGTTCAAGAGCAGTCCGACGCAATAGGTCATGGCGATCCGTTCCTTCGAGGCCGTCCCGGAGCCCAGCGGTAACGCCCCTGCCCCGCCCGCGCAATCGGCCGTCGGGTGCGCACACTCCGCGGCGCCCTCGTGCCGGACGCCGCTGTCACTGCTGGCGCTGCGACTGGCTTTGTCTTGCGCTGTCGGTCACCGCGACGGAAACGTCGAGCGTTTCCTGCGTGGCGCCGTCGACGATGCCGCGGATCGGCGCCGCATCGGACGCATCGTACCCCGAACCGAGGCGGATATAGTACTCGTTCGGACAGCAGCGGTTCGCGGCGTCGAAGCCGACCCAGCCGAGCCCATGGACGTGAAGTTCGGCCCAGGCGTGGCTCGCCTCCGCGCCCTGGCTGTCTTCGGTCGACAGCATGTAGCCGGTCACGTAGCGCGCCGGGATGTCCGCAGCGTGGGCCAGCGCGATCAGGACGTGCGTGTGGTCCTGGCAGACCCCTTCGCCACCTTCGAGCGCCTCGGCGGCGGTGGTGGCGGGCTCGGTCCTGTTCGGAGCGAAGACCACATGATCGCTGACATAGCGCGCAAGCGCATGGGCACGGTCGAGGGGCGACGCCGCGTCCATGCCTTCGAGAGCCGCCTCGGCCGCCATGCGCAACTCGGCGGTGAGGCCCGTGATCCTCGTGCCGGTAAGATAGGCCGACGCCGGAACGCGCTCTCGGTGCCCCCTCAGGACGCCAGAGGTGTCGGACGTCTCTACCAGACCCTCCGCGGTCACGGTGAACTCCGAAACCGGCCCCTTCACCGTCACCGTCTGGGTCCAGTCTCCGGCGCCGTCGCGGAAGCCCGAGCCGGTGACGGCGTTCTCGGTCTCCACTGACCATTGGATCACGCTCTGGCCCTGCGTCTCGGCGGGCCAGAGGCGGTGCGATTGCGCGAGGCGCTTCACCGGCGCGTCGAAGACGTAGCGCGAGACGTGGCGGACGCGCAGTTTCATGCCGGTTCTCCTGTCAGATAGGTCTCCTGGACGATGTTCGCGATGCCGGCGTTCTGGCCCATGAAGCGGGTCAGGAACTCGTGCAGACCCTCGTCGAAGATGTGTTCGACTTCCGCTTCGGCCAGCTCGGCAAGCAGGGACCGGGCCGCCGATTGCGCGCGGCTCGGGTTCTTGTAGCCCCGGGCGAGGTGATCGAGATGGTCCAAGGTGTCTTCGACCGCCGTCAGGAGAGAGCGCGGGAACTGCCGGTTGAGGATGAGGAAATGCGCGATGCGCGCGGCGGTGATCTCGCCCCTGTAGGTCCAGTTGAAGGCACGGTGCGCCGACATCGACCTCAGCAGCGTGACCCATTGCGTCTGGTCGAGACCTGAGCCGACATAGGAGAGCGACGGGAGCAGGACGTAATATTTCACGTCGAGCATGCGCGCTGTGTTGTCCGCGCGCTCGAGCGTGAAGCCGAGGTTCATGAAGTGGTAGCCGTCGTTGCGCAGCTGGGTCGCGTGGATCGACCCGCGGGCCTGGGCACAGGCGCGTGACGTCCATTCCGCAAGATCGGTCAGCGACAGCTTCGACCGCTCGGTGCGGTGCAGCTCCTTCATCTCCTGGAAGGCGGTGTTCATCGCGTCCCAGGTCTGGCTCGTGAGGCCCGTGCGCACGACGCGCGCGTTCTCGCGGGCAAGCTCGATGCAGGAGCGCACCGAGGCGGGATTTTCCGCGTCGAAGAAGAGGAAGGTCTCGAGGTTGCGCTGCTTGGTCTCGCCGTATTTCTCGCGGAACATCTCGAGCGAGCCCGAGGCCTGCAGGATCGCCTCCCAGTCGTTGCGGAAGCCGCCGCCGATATCGGGCAGCAGCGCGTTGCGGGCGCCCACCTGGAGCAGGCGCGCCGTGGTTTCCGCGCGCTCGATGTAGCGCGCCATCCAGTAGAGGTGAGAGGCCGTCCGGCTCAGCATGGTCAAATCACTCCGCCAGAACCCAGGTGTCTTTCACGCCGCCGCCCTGGCTCGAATTGACGACGAGCGAGCCCTCGTTGAGCGCGACCCGCGTCAGCCCGCCGGGCACCAGCTCGATCTTCTCGCCGACCAGGCAATATGGGCGCAGGTCGACATGCCGCGGCGCGATGCCTTCCTCGACGAAGGTCGGCACCGTCGAAAGCGCCAGCGTTGGCTGCGCGATGTAATTCTGAGGCCGCGCGCGGATCTTGTCGCGGAAGAGCTCGATCATCGCCTTGTCCGCCTTGGGGCCGACGAGCATGCCGTAGCCGCCCGATCCGTGCACCTCCTTGACCACAAGCTCCTCGAGGTTCTCGAGGACGTATTTGCAATCGTCCGTCTTGGCGCATTGATATGTCGGCACGTTCTCCAGGATCGGCGCCTCTCCAAGGTAGAAGCGCACCATCTCGGGAACAAAGGTGTAGATCGCCTTGTCGTCGGCGACGCCCGCGCCGGGCGCCGAGCAGATGGTCACCCCGCCCGAGCGGTAGACGTTCATGAGCCCCGGGATCCCGAGCATGGAATCGGGCCGGAAACAGAGCGGATCGAGGAACGCGTCGTCGATCCGGCGATAGATCACGTCGACCTTTTGCGGGCCTTCGGTGGTCTTCATCCAGCAGAAATCACCCTCGACGAAGAGGTCCTGCCCCTCGACGAGCTCGACCCCCATCAGGTCGGCGAGGAACGAATGCTCGTAATAGGCCGAATTGAACTGCCCCGGCGTGAGGATGACGATATTGGGCTCGCCCTCGCACTTCTTCGGCGCGACCGAGGCCAGGGTGCGCCAGAGGGCGGAGGCATAGCCATCGACCGGCGCGATCCGGTTCTCCACGAAGAGTTGCGGGAACATGCGCATCATGATCTCGCGGTTCTGCAGCATGTAGGAGACACCCGAGGGCGTGCGGCAATTGTCCTCGAGCACGTAGAACTGGTCGCGGCCCGTGCGGACGAGGTCGATGCCGACGATATGCGACCAGATGTTCATGGGCGGGCGGATGCCCACCATCGCCTTCTCGAAGGCCTCGTTGCGGGTGACGATATGCTCGGGGATCTTGCCCGCACGGATGATCTCGCGGCCGTCGTACACATCCGCGAGAAACGCATTCAGCGCCGCGGCGCGCTGCTTGATGCCCCGCTCGAGCTTGCGCCATTCGTCGGCGGTGAAGACGCGGGGAAACATGTCGAACGGTATCAGCCGCTCGGGATCGCCGCCCTCGCCGTAGACGGCGAAGGTGATGCCGACCCGCCGAAAAAGCTGTTCGGCCTCGTGCTGCTTCAACGACCGCAGATCGGACGGCATGTTGGCCTGCCACCGATCGAGGTTCTCGTAAGCGGCACGCACGTCGGTGCCGTTCAGCATCTCGTTGAAGAAGTTCTGGTCGGCTTGCGCCATATTGCCGTCTCCTTTGACCCCTACAAAGCATTGGATCACATGGGGCTGCAACGTCCCGGGTCCAAAAATGCGGATCTGTTTCATGTTCTGGGCGCCCACGGATCGCGCGCCATCCGTGATTCTGCATAAGGACTGATCACCTTCGCAGCACAGGCCGCGCTCCGCTGCGACTGACCCCGGGTCACGATCAAGTATTGAGCAGGTGCCTCGATCAGTCGCCCAAAAAGGCGGCAAGTCGAACCGCATCGCGGTTTGCGCTCCCCTGCGCGATGTCCGCAGGCGCCTGACGCCCGCTAGAACCGAAGAGCGCCGGACAACGGCGTGGGGAAAGCGATGCGCCCACGGGGCCAATCGCACAACAAACGAACAACAGACGCACCGCGCCCGCGGCAGCGCCCAGAGCGTGAGAGATGCGCGCCGGGCGGCGGGACAGATGTGCCCAAACGGGGATTGACGATGACCTTCTCTCGACTGACCGCGGCGTCGGCCGCCGCCCTTTTCGCCAGCGCCGGCCTCTTGTCCGCACAGGACGCATCCTGCCCGATCAAGGTGGGCGTGCTGCACTCGCTCTCGGGCACGATGGCGATCTCCGAGACGACGCTGAAGGACACGATGCTGATGCTCGTCGAGCAGCAGAACGAGGCCGGCGGGCTGCTCGGCTGCGAGATCGAGGCGGTGGTCGTCGACCCGGCCTCGGACTGGCCGCTCTTCGCCGAGAAAGCGCGCGAGCTGCTCACCGTGCACGAGGTCGACGTGATCTTCGGCAACTGGACGAGCGTGTCGCGCAAATCCGTGCTGCCGGTGATCGAGGAGCTGAACGGCCTGCTCTTCTACCCCGTCCAGTACGAGGGCGAGGAAAGCTCCAAGAACGTCTTCTACACCGGCGCCGCGCCCAACCAGCAGGCGATCCCGGCGGTGGACTACTTCCTCGAGGAGCTGGGGATCGAGAAATTCGCCCTTCTCGGCACCGATTACGTCTATCCCCGCACCACCAACAACATCCTCGAGCAGTACCTCAAGGACAACGGCATCGCCGAGGACGACATCTTCGTCAACTACACGCCCTTCGGCCATTCGGACTGGTCGACCATCGTGTCTGACGTTCAGGCGCTCGCCGCCGACGGCAGCCTCGTCGGCGTGATCTCGACCATCAACGGCGATGCCAACGTAGGCTTCTACAAGGAGCTCGCCTCCTCCGGGATCGATGCCGCCGACATCCCCGTGGTGGCCTTCTCGGTCGGCGAGGAAGAGCTGTCGGGCTTCGACACCTCGAACCTCGTCGGGCACCTCGCGGCGTGGAACTACTTCATGTCCGCCGACACGCCCGCGAACGCCGAATTCATCGCCGCCTGGCACGAGTTCATCGGCGACGACAGCCGCGTAACCAACGATCCGATGGAGGCCCATTACATCGGCTTCAACATGTGGGTGAACGCGGTCGAAGCGGCCGGCACCACCGATGTCGACGCGGTGCGGGACGCGATGTACGGGCAGGAATTCCCGAACCTCACCGGCGGTACTGCGGTGATGAACGTGAACCATCACCTCTCCAAACCCGTCCTCATCGGCGAGATCCGCGCCGACGGTCAGTTCGACATCATCAGCCAGACCGAGGAAGTGCCGGGCGACGCCTGGACCGACTTCCTGCCGGATAGCGCCGTGCTGACCTCCGATTGGAAGGACCTCGGCTGCGGGATGTACAACACCGAGACCGAGACCTGCGTCCAGATCAAGAGCAACTACTGATCCCGGACGCATGACCGGACGGGCACGGCCTCTCCCTCCCGCGCCCGTCCCCCCGTTTCTCATTCTCGACCGGATGTCCCGATGCTGCGCGCTCTTGTGCTCTTTCTGACGGCTCTCCTGGCCTGCGCCGCGCCGCCCGCGGTCGCCCAGGACAGCCAGCTTCAGGCGATCCTACAGACCCACGCGGACGAGGTCGCGGATCCCGGTCGGCGCAGCGTCGGCCCGCTGATCGACGACCTCGCGGCCTCGGGTCTGCCCGGGATCGCGCGGTTCCTGGATCGATGGTCGAACAAGCAGGTCTTTCTCAACGCCGGCGACGGCCTCTTCTACTACGGCGCCCGGGACGGCGAGACGTTCGCCTTGCGCGATATCGCCTCGGACGAGCCTGTCGGCACCGCGCCTGCATCCGCGCTGGAGGAGATCCGCCCCAATGGCGGCGTCCGCCGCGTCATCGGCAGCGCGCTGGTGCAGTTCCAGCTCTCCGATCCGGACCGGGCGACGCGGGTCGACGCGCTCGACGCCCTCGCCCGGCGCCCCGCCGCCGATCAGCTCGAGCCTCTGCGAGCCTCGATCGAGGGCGAGCCCGACCCCGCCCTCAAGGCGCGCAAGGAGCGTCTGGCCGGTCTTCTCACTGCGCGCTTCGGCGAGGGCACCGAGACCCGCGTCGCCGCGATCGAGGACCTGGCAGACGCGACGGACATCGAGACGCGCGCCGGCTTGAACCGGATCCTAGCAAGCCGCAGCGAGGTGGCAGAGACCCTTCCCGAAGGCGTCAACCTCGCCCGGGTGCTGGAGATCGGCCCCGATCTGTCCGAGGCCGACGCCTATTCCCGCCTCGTGGATGACGGCCTTGCCCCTGCACCTGTCACCAACGCGGAGGTGAAAACGGCGCTGACCGCCAATATCCAGAACGGCGCGGTGGCCGGCATCCCCGTCGAGCAGCTTTCGGATCCGGACCGCCGGACGGAGGCCTACGCCGCGCTTGCGGCTTCGGGAGCCGTCCCGCCTCTCGTCACCCCCGAAGCGCAGGCCGAGGCCGTCGCGTCCCACGTCTTCTACGAGGTCTACGAAGACCCCGACCCTGTGGTCACTGAGGCGGCCCGGTCGGCGCTGGACACCATCGAGGCCCGCGTCGCGCGTTTTCAGGTGCTCGATATCGGCCTCGACGCGGTCTCGCTCGCCTCGATCTACTTCCTCGCCGCCATCGGCCTCGCGATCACCTTCGGCGTCATGGGCGTCATCAACATGGCCCATGGCGAGTTCATCATGATGGGCGCCTATACCGGCTACGTGGTCCAGCAGATCGTCCCGAACTACACCGCCTCGCTGGTGGTCGCCTTGCCGCTCGCCTTCGCCGTCACCTTCGCTGCCGGCGTCGCGCTCGAGCGGCTGGTGATCCGGCACCTCTACCACCGCCCGCTGGAGACCCTGCTCGCGACCTTCGGCATCTCCATCGCGCTGCAGCAGCTCGCCAAGAACATCTTCGGCACGCAGGCGCGCCCGCTAACCGCGCCCGACTGGCTCGGCGGCGCCTGGGTCATGGGCGACGTCGTCGCCATCGCCAATATCCGCATCGCGATCTTCGTGCTGGCGCTGATCTTCCTATGCGTCCTTCTCTACATCCTGAAGCGCACCCGCCTCGGTCTCGAGGTGCGCGCCGCGACCCAGAACCCGGGCATGGCCGGCTCGATGGGCATCGATCCGGGGCGCATCAACATGCTGACCTTCGGGCTCGGCTCGGGAATAGCCGGCATCGCGGGGGTCGCCATCGGCCTTTACGCGCAGGTGACGTCCGAGATGGGCTCGGCCTATATCGTGCAGAGCTTCATGACCGTAGTGGTCGGCGGCGTCGGCAATGTCTGGGGCACGCTCGCCGGGGCCACGCTGATCGGCGGATTGCAGAAGGGCATCGAGTGGTTCAACCCCTCGAACACGCTCGCGGCGCAGACCTACATGATCCTCTTCATCATCCTCTTCATCCAGGTTCGGCCCAAGGGCATCGTCGCCCTCAAGGGCCGCGCGGCGGGAGATTGATCATGGCGAACGTCTCCTCCAATGCCCCCTGCTTCTTCTTGGCAAAAATACTCCCGGGGGCCGTCGGGGGCGGAGCCCCCACTCCAGCTTTCCGCCCGCCGCTGGGTCGGGATCGGCGCACGCCCCGCGCCACACAGCGCAGACGCAATCCGGGACCACCCGCCCCGGGGCGGCGCCACACCTGCGCGAAGGCGACCCGATGAGAGCGCTCGTCCGCAGCAACCCGTCGATTCTGTGGTTCCTCGGCCTTCTCGCCGCCTTCTGCCTCGGCGTGACATTCCTCGCCGAGGCGACCGGCACGGGTGCCATCTCCACCTCCTTCGTCAAGACCCTCGGCAAGACGCTGTGCCTCTGTCTCGTCGCCATAGCGATGGACGTGGTCTGGGGCTATTGCGGGATCCTGTCGCTGGGGCACATGGCCTTCTTCGGGCTCGGCGGCTACGCGATCGGCATGTGGCTGATGTATGCCCGAACCGAGATCATCGTCTCCGCCAGCCTCGCCTCCGCCGCCATCCCGCCAACCCCGCAGGAGGTCGAGGATGCCATCGCGTCGCAGATCTTCGGCGTCGTCGGCGCAAGCGAGTTCCCCTGGCTCTGGGCCTTCGCCGACAGCCTGGTCCTGCAGCTCGCGATGGTCGTTCTGGTCCCCGGCCTTCTTGCCCTCGTCTTCGGCTGGCTCGCCTTCCGGTCCCGCGTCACGGGCGTCTACCTCTCGATCCTGACGCAGGCGATGACACTCGCGCTCTCGCTCTACCTCTTCCAGAACGCATCCGGCCTGCGCGGCAACAACGGGCTTTCCGGACTGCAGAACATCCCGGGCCTCGGCGGCGTGCCGCAGAGCGTCGTCTCCATCGCGTTCTTCTGGGTCTCCGCCGTCGCCCTTGCGCTCGGCTATCTGCTCTTCGCCTGGGTCGTCTCGGGCAAGATGGGATCCGTCGTCAGGGGCATCCGGGACAACGAGGCGCGGGTCCGGTTCCTCGGCTACCACGTGGAGGGTTTCAAGCTCTTCGTCTTCACCCTCACCGCGATCGTCGCGGGGCTCGCAGGCGCGCTCTACTACCCGCAGGCCGGGATCATCAACCCGGCCGAGATCGCGCCCATCGCTTCCATATACCTCGCCGTCTGGGTCGCGATCGGCGGCAGGGGCCGGCTTTACGGCGCGGTGATCGGCGCGGCTTCGGTGTCGCTCCTGTCGTCCTGGTTCACCGGCGGAGGCGCGCCCGATATCGACCTCGGATTCTACGAGATCCAGTGGACCGACTGGTGGCTCGTGCTTCTTGGTCTCTCGTTCGTCGCCGTGACGCTCTACGCGCCCAAGGGGATCGGCGGGCTGATCGACCTCGTTGCGGAGCGGCGCGCGCCGTCGCGGAGCCGCGATCTCGGCCCCGATGCCAGCGCGCTGCGCAAGACGGAGGCCGCAGAATGACGGATGCCGCGCTCGCCCCGGACACGCGCCCGACCCGCAAACGCGAAACCTTGCTCGAGCTTTCGGGCGTTTCGGTGTCGTTCGACGGGTTCCGCGCGATCAACAACCTCTCCTTCCAGATCGGCGAGCCCGAATTACGGGCGGTGATCGGCCCCAACGGTGCGGGCAAGACCACCTTCATGGACATCGTCACCGGCAAGACGCGGCCCGACGAGGGCCGCGTGACCTGGGGCGAGCGCAACGTCTCGCTCCTAAAGATGAGCGAGAGCCGCATCGCCCGGGAAGGCATCGGCCGCAAGTTCCAGAAGCCCACCGTCTTCGAGGCGCAGACGGTCGAGGAAAATCTCGCCATGGCCCTGAAGGCGCCACGCGGCCCCTTCGACGTGCTGCTCGGTCGCACCGGCGCAAGCGGTGCAGAGCGCATCACGGCCATCGCCACCGAGATCGGCCTCGCCGAGCACCTGCCCCGCATCGCCGGCGAGCTCTCGCACGGCCAGAAGCAATGGCTCGAGATCGGCATGCTTCTGGCTCAGGATCCGCGGCTTCTCCTCGTCGACGAGCCCGCCGCCGGAATGACGCCGGCCGAGCGCGAACATACGACGGACCTGCTGAAGCGCCTCGCAGAGCGGCACGCGGTTGTGGTGGTCGAGCACGACATGGAGTTCGTCCGCCGCCTCGGCTGCAAGGTCACGGTGCTCCACGAAGGGTCCGTCCTCGCCGAGGGGTCGCTCGACCATGTCACGGCAAATCCGGAGGTCATCGATGTCTATCTCGGACGCTGAGCGATGCTGAACGTCTCGAACCTCACGCTGCATTACGGCCAGAGCCAGATCCTGCACGGGATCGACCTTCTGGCCGAAGCAGGCCGCGTCACCGCGGTGATGGGCACCAACGGGGTCGGCAAGACGTCGCTCCTGAAGGCGATCGCCGGGCGGCATCCCTACACAACCGGGACCATCACGCTCGGCGGCCGGCCTCTGAACCATCCGAGCGCCACCGAAGCCGCCCGGGCCGGCATCGCCTATGTGCCGCAGGGCCGAGAGGTCTTTCCCCTGCTCACCGTGCAGGAGAACCTCGAGACCGGATTCGCCTGCCTCGACCGCGCCGAGCGCGGGGTGCCGGACCAGATCTGGCAGCTCTTCCCGGTGCTGAAGGACATGCGGACCCGGCGCGGCGGCGACCTCTCGGGCGGGCAGCAGCAGCAGCTCGCCATCGCCCGCGCGCTCATCACGCGGCCGCGCGTGCTTCTTCTCGACGAGCCGACCGAGGGCATCCAGCCGAACATCATTCAGGATATCGGCCGGGTGATCAGGCGCCTGCGCGACGAGGGAGAGATGGCGATCGTTCTGGTCGAGCAATATTTCGACTTCACCTGGGGCCTTGCCGACCGCTTCACGGCGGTCACGCGAGGCGCCGTGTCGCTGGAGGGCGCCGCCGGAGAGATCGATCGCGACGCCCTTCTCGCCCGGGTCTCCATCTGAGCCTGGTCTCTTTCCACCGGCGCCGCGCGATGCCAGGAGGCCAGTGGCGGCCGCACCCCACGTCACGTGGCCCGGCAAGCGCTCCGCTGCCTGAACGCAGCGCGGGGACTTGAGTGAAAGGGCCTGCCGTGCTTAGCCCGTCTGCGACGCGGAAGGAGAGCTCATGCACGCGACGCCCCCCTTGCCCCTCACGCGCGACCTCGTGCTCGTCGGTGGTGGCCATACCCATGCGCTGGTGCTGCGCAAATGGGGGATGGACCCTCTCCCCGGCGTGCGGCTGACGCTGATCGACCCCGGTCCGACGACCGCCTATTCCGGCATGCTGCCGGGCCATGTGGCAGGTCATTACGCACGCGACGATCTCGACATCGACCTCGTGAAGCTCGCCCGGTTTGCCGGCGCGCGGCTGGTGCTCGGGCGGGCCGACGGCATCGATCTCATGCGCCGCGAGGTGATGGTCGAGGGGCGCGCTCCAGTCGGGTACGACGTCGCCTCGCTCGACATCGGCGTGACCTCGGACATGCCCGATCTCGTCGGCTTTGCCACGCATGCGGTGCCGGCCAAGCCGCTCGGCCCCTTCGCGGCGCACTGGCACGCCTTCCTCGACGCCGGCGCCCCCGGCGATGCAGCGGTGATCGGCGCCGGTATCGCGGGCGCCGAGCTGGCCATGGCGATGGCGCATCGGCTCTCGGCCACAGAGCGCCGCGTCCACCTCGTCGAGCGGGGCCTCGCCCTACCCGGCATGGACGGCGCCGCGCGCCGCAGGATCATGACCGCGCTGCGCGAGGCGGGCGTGCGCCTGTGGGAAAAAGCCGAGATCACCCGCGTGACAGGTGACGGCCTCACCCTCGGCGACGGACAGGAGATCGAGGCGGCGTTCATCGCGGGCACAGCAGGGGCAAAGCCTCAGTCATGGCTCTCCCGTTCGGGGCTGGCGCTCGAGAACGGTTATGTCAGCGTCAATGCAAGGCTTCAATCCTCGGACCCGGCGGTCTTCGCCGCGGGCGACTGCGCCCATCTCTCCCACGCGCCGCGCCCCAAGGCTGGGGTCTACGCGGTGCGCGCGGCCCCGGTCCTCCATGCCAACCTGCGCGCCGCGACGGGGACCGACGCGTTCCGTCGCTACGAGCCGCAGAGCGATTACCTCAAGCTCGTCTCGCTCGGCCGGAAGGCGGCTTTCGGCGAGCGCAGCGGTCTTTCGGTCTCGGGCCCATGGGTGTGGCGATGGAAGGACCGCATCGACCGCAAGTTCATGGACAGGTTCCGCGACCTGCCGGTGATGGATCAGCCGAAGCTGCCCTGGCCCCGCGCCCGCGGACTTCGCGACGCCATGGGACCGAAGCCGATGTGCGGCGGCTGCGGAGCCAAGGTCGGCCGCTCGACCCTGCACCGCGCCCTCGCCCACCTGCATCCGCCGCAGCGGGCCGATGTCAGGCCGCTCTCCGGCGACGACGCCGCCCTCATCGAGGTCGGTGGCGCGTGGCAGGTCCTGACGACCGACCACCTGCGCGCCTTCGTCGAGGATCCCGCGATGATGACCCGCATTGCGGCCATCCACGCGCTCGGAGACATCTGGTCGATGGGAGCCGAACCGCAGGCCGCAACCGTGAGCCTGGTTCTGCCGCGTCTCTCCGAAGACCTCTCCGCCCGCACCCTCGACGAGATCCTGCAGACCGCCGAGGACGTGCTGCGCGCGGAGGGCGCGGATATCGTCGGCGGGCATTCCTCCATCGGGGACGAGCTGACGATCGGATTTTCGATCACCGGCCTCTGCACCGGCGCGCCGATCACCCTCGGCGGCGGCCAGCGGGGCGATGCCCTCATCATGACGAAGGGCCTCGGATCCGGCACGATCCTCGCCGCCGAGATGCAGATGCAGGCGCCGGGCCGTGTCGTCGCCGCGGCGCTCGAGCGCATGGCCCGCTCCGAAGCCGAAGCGGCGCGCATCCTCTCCGGCGCGCATGCGATGACCGACGTAACGGGCTTCGGCCTCGCCGGGCATCTTTCGAACATGGCAAGCGCGTCGGGCGGCGGGGCCGAACTCTGGCTGCACGCGGTCCCGCATCTCGACGGGGCCGAGGAGCTCGCGGCGCAGGGCGTACGCTCGACCCTCTACGATCAGAACCGCCTCGTCGCGCCCGATCTGCCGGAAACGCCGGGGATCGAGCTTCTCTTCGACCCGCAAACCGCAGGCGGGCTTCTGGCGGCCGTTGATCCCGCGGACGTCACGCGGCTCATCGAGACATTGCGGGCGGCCGGCTATTCGGAAGCGGCGCAGGTCGGCTGGCTCACCGAGGGCGACGGTCAGATCGACGTGGTCGAATAGAGCGCCGCCTCGATCCGCGCCGCCACGTCCTCGAGGGATGCCGGATCGAGCCGCTCTGCCGCGACGCGGGCGACGATCCGCGGGTTCACCGCCCTCATCGACGTCTCGTAGGACGGGTCGTAATGCTCGCTCGCGAGCGCCGCGCAGAGCGCCTGCCGCTCGCCCCGGTCGATCATTCCGAACCATCGGTCCACGACCTCGTGCCCCCGGAAGCGCCGCAGCGGATCCAGCTTTTCCTTGAGCGCCGCGCCATCGGCGAGGATGTCCTCGTAGGCTTCCGCCAGATAGGCCGCCCGCTCCGCGACCGGCGCGGTGACCTCGATCCATGGCGCCACCTTCATGGCATCCCACAGCGACGGCGGAAGGTTGAGTTTCCCGATCTTCGAGCTTTCCGCCTCCACCACCACCGGACGCGTCGGATCGAGCGCCCTCACGGCCTGCGCCAGCGCCGTCTCGAAGCCCTTCTGCGCCGGCTGCCCGCCAGGGCGCTCGCCGAGCAGCGAGCCGCGGTGCCGCGCTAGCCCCTCGAGATCGAGCACCTGCACGCCGCGTCTCGCGAGATGCCCCAGAAGGTCGGTCTTCGCCGTTCCGGTATATCCGCCGAGTTGCACGAGCTTCATGCCCAGCGGCCTTTCGTAGAGCGCCTCGGTCAACAGCCGCCGATAGGTCTTGTAGCCGCCCTTCACGACCTCGGCCCGCCAGCCGATCTCCGACAGCATCCAGCGGAACGCCCCCGACCGCTGCCCCCCGCGCCAGCAATAGACAAGCGGCCGCCAGCCGCCGTCATGGAGCGCGAGCCGCGTCTCGATATGCGTCGCGGCGTTCCGAAACACCAGCGCCGCGCCGATCTTGCGCGCGAGGAACGGCGATTGCTGCTTGTATATGGTGCCGACGCGCGCCCGCTCCTCGTTGTCGAGAACCGGCAGGTTGATCGCGCCGGGCACGTGATCCTCCTCGAATTCGGCGGGCGAGCGCACGTCGATGACGCTGTCGAACCCGTGGTCGAGGATATGGTCGAGGGAGGTCGGCTCAAGAGGCATGACGCGGGCTCTACACCCGTCCCGTGCGATGGGAAAGCCCGTGACGTCAGCTTGGGATTTTCTGCCCCGGACCCTCTGGACAGTCTTCGGGGCCTCGGTTATCTCCGCCTCCACCCGAGGGCGACGCCGCCCTCTCCGGTGCCCGGGTAGCTCAGGGGTAGAGCAGTGGATTGAAAATCCTCGTGTCGGTGGTTCGATTCCGCCCCCGGGCACCATACTACATCAACGTCACTTCGGAAGATGCGCGCTGTTGCGCCTTTTTAATTCATACCGCCGTAGCCCTGCGATCCGGCGTCTTTCGTTGCCGCCAAAAGAATAATCTTCTACCAAATCTCATGGCTGAGATCCTTGTTCTCGGTGCCGGGATGATCGGCATCTGCTCTGCGCTCGAATTGCAGGCGCGCGGTCACGTAGTGACGCTGGCCGATCGGAGCGCGCCTGGGCGAGAGACCAGCTTCGGCAATGCGGGCGTCATACAGGCCGAAGCAGCAGAGCCCTACGCCCTGCCCCGGGATCCGCGTATTCTGCTGTCTTATCTGCTCGGACGTGGCAACGACGTCTCCTGGTCCATCGCCGGCCTGCTGCGCATGGCCCCGGCGCTCTGGTCCTATTACCGCCATTCCTTGCCCGAACGGCATCGCCGGATCTCCCAAGTCTACGCGCAACTGACTGTTCGAGCGACTGAGGATCATGCCCCGCTCATCGCCGCTGCGGGCGCAGGCAATCTGATCGCACACGACGGGATGATACTTGCCTATCGCGAGCGGCGCGGGCTCGAGGCCGCGTCCCGGGACGCAGAGCGGTTGTACCGGCTCTACGGCGTGACCTCGCGCACGCTCGACGCCGCCGCACTCAAGGCCGAGGAGCCGGCGCTGGCCGGGGACGTCGCGGGCGCAGTCCACATGCTGCAAAGCTGGAGCTGTTCCGATCCGGGCGGGCTGTGCACGGCCTATGCAGATCTCTTCCGCCAACGGGGCGGGCACATCATGGTCGCCGACGCATCGACCCTGTCGCAGGACCGTTCGGGCTGGACGGTAAGGGGCCCGGAGGCGCGCATCCAGGCCGAGAAGGTCGTCGTCGCCCTCGGCCCGTGGTCACCCGCTCTCCTGCGCCGCTTCGGCCTGCGGGTTCCGATGGTCCTGAAGCGTGGCTACCACGCGCATTTCAGCGCCCCACGCGCCCTGCGGCGCCCCCTACTCGATACGGGCTCCGGGATCGTCGCGGCCTCGATGCGGGGCGGTCTGAGACTTGCTACAGGCGCCGCAATCGTGCCGCATGAGGCAGCGCCGAAGCCGCGCCAGCTCGACCGGGGCGCCCGACGGATCGCGGAGATCATCGATGTGGGCCAGCGGATCGACGCGCAGCCGTGGATAGGCACGCGGCCCTGCCTGCCCGACATGCTGCCGCTCGTCGGCGCAGCGCCGGGCGTTCCGGGGATGTGGGTGAACTTCGGGCACGGCCATCAGGGCTTCACCCTTCGGTAACGGGGCCGTCCCGG
>NZ_JALZ01000030.1 GCF_000521785.1 Roseivivax halodurans JCM 10272 | reverse complement strand
CCACTCAAGCGGGGCAGGATCAGACGCTTTCGCCCTGTTCGAGAAGATCGTCGTGAAGCTTGCGGTGCCCGTAGACCTTGCCGCTTTCGACCCAAGCCTCCTTCAGCAGTTCGGTCTGGCGAGCATCTTCCTGGGCGCGCTTGCTGAGCGGCGACTTCACCCACGCATAGAAGCAGCTCGGCTGAATGCGCAGACACCGGCACATCGCCCGGACGGAGAACTGCCCGCGATGCTCGGCCACGAACGCGTATCTCACTTTGCATCCCTGGCGAAATACGCGGTGGCCTTCGTCGGGGAAACGGTCCCCCGGACCGTTTCCTGATCCTCCTCAGTTTAGGATGTCACGTTCCTCCGAGACCCGCGCCAGCTCCTTCTTCAGGCGTCGGATCTCGGTGTCCTTCTCCGCCTCCCCCGATGACGCCTTCGCGAACTTCCTCTTCCAGGCGTAGAGCGAATACGGACTGACCCCGAGCCGGTCAGACACTTCCCTGACGGGGTAGCCTCGCTCGGTGATCTGCGCGACCGCGTCCCGCTTGAACTCATCGCTGAACTGGCTGCTGCTCATCATGGCCTCCTTGCCTCAAAATTAGCGAAGAAGGCGTCCACAAGACACGGGGCTATTCATAATGCGTATCGACTTGCAGTGGCAGCCCACGCCCGCAATGTTTGACAAAGACAACCTTGACCTCTTTCCCACGTCGATAAAGCGACATAAGGATGAGGCCGAACAGCTTTTCCTTTGTTTCACACAGCGATATGCGGCGAGTTCGCTTACTTTGATATCCTGATGACGGGACGGTCACTATGGACAAGCGCATCCTTCTTGTGGCCTCAGGCGGCGGTCACTGGCAGCAGCTGATGCAGATGCGATCTGCGTTCGACGGCCATGAGCTGTTCTTTTTGACCACGCTTTCTGGCCTACCTGAACAATTCGATGCTCGACCCGCAGCCATCGTGCCTGAATGCAACCGAAACGCGAAATTGGATATCCTAAAAGCCAGCCTCATGATCGGCCGCCACGTGGTCCGTTTCCGTCCACATGTGGTCGTCTCCACTGGCGCGCTACCAGGCGTCATCGCGCTGGCTATCGGGCGGGTCATGGGCGCGCGCACGATCTGGATCGACAGCATCGCTAATGCTGAAGAGATGTCTCTGTCGGGCAAGCTCGCGAGGCGCGTTGCGCATCTTTGGCTCTCCCAATGGGAGCATGTTGCCAAGGCCGCGGGGGCCGAATATGCTGGAGCGATCCTGTGATCTTTGCGACCGTCGGCACGCAACTTCCTTTTGATCGGCTGACCCGGGCACTGGCGGGTCTGGCCCCAGAGCTCGGTGAAAAGATCGTTGCGCAGGTAGGCGCCTTCGGGGCCGACCAGGATGGGCTCGATTGTCGCCGTCAACTGACGCCGGCCGAGTTTGAGGAGCTCTTCACCGCCGCTCGGGTTGTCGTCGCTCATGCGGGGATAGGTACCATGCTGTCGGCGCGGCGCTGGGGCAAGCCCTTGGTGGTTGTGCCTCGCCGCTACGCACTCGGTGAGCACCGCAACGACCACCAAGTGGCGACAGCACGGCAGATAGCGGAGATTCCTGGCCTTTATGTAGCTTGGAAGACGGACGAGCTGGGCCCGTTACTGCGACATCACAATCTCATCCCCGCCAGTGAGACTGAGACACCTTCACGGGCGGTGCTTGTCGCTCGATTGCGCGCTTTTGTTGAAGAGTAAGCGCCAGTTTCGAACTTTAGCTCTAGCCGATACTCAGGACTTAACAAATCTATCTATTACATAAGATAGATTATCGGACTGATGCCTGTAAGCGCCAAGTTAGAATGTCTCATATGAGCAAAGCTGAAGTGTCACACTCCCCTGAATGGGCAGGATTGGAGTGCGGCCGTGGGATTTGTGGTCATGAGCGATCGCGAGCTGAACCGGATCGAAGTCCTGAGTGATGTGGTGCAAGGTCGGATGTCTGCGGTGGCGGCAGCCTCGGTTCTGGGCCTGAGCCGAAGGCAGGTTCACCGTCTTCTGAAGACGTTCCAGGCCGATGGTCCCGCGGCAATCCGGCATAAGGCACGCGGACGTCCGTCCAACAACCGGATCGATCCCGCGGTGCGTGAGTTTGCGCTGACGCTGGTCAGGGAGCGCTACGCTGACTTTGGGCCCACGTTCGCAGCCGAGAAACTGGCAGAAGACCATGGTCTGAAGGTGTCGCGGGAGACCTTGCGCAAATGGATGCAGGATGCCGGCATCTGGCTATCGCGCAAGCAGCGCAGAACGTTTCACCAGCCGCGCCGGCGTCGGGACTGCTATGGCGAGCTCGTGCAGATAGACGGCTCCGATCACGCCTGGTTCGAAGAACGTGGCCCGGCCTGCACTTTGCTGGCCTTTGTCGACGACGCCACCAGCATGGTTCTGCGATCCGCAGGCGCCTTGGCAGAAAGGATCGGTCGAGAACCTGAACAAGCGTGCGCGTCGGTACCTGCCCCGCGACACACAGCTCGCGGCGCTCACAAATCGCAATATGAAAGCGATTTGCGCCCGCCTCAACGGAACACCCAGAAAGTGCCTCGGATGGCTTGGAACCGGGGTGAGAAGCCTATTGGCGGTCACTCAAGTTACTGCGGACAGCATGCGCTGCTTGGCATTCTCGACATGTTGCCAATGGGTATCACGAGCTCGGATGGGATCGCGCGCTAGAAGAGCCTCCAGCATCTCCTTGTGCTCTTCATTCGACACCTCGAGTCCGCCACCCTGGATGAGGCTTTTCTGGCGGAACAAATGCATCTTCTTGACGTAACGCAGGTATTCCTGGGCCATGAGTTCGTTGCCGGCGCCGCCGACTATGGTGTCATGAAACTTTAGGTTGAGCGGATAATACGCGTCGAGATCTGCATCACGGCTGGCGATCTCCATCTTCTCGACCAATTCGACAAGCATATGTTCGATGCCGGTGGACATTCGCTCCGCCAGCAGCTTTCCAGCCAGCGCGAACAAGGCTGTCCGGACGTCGTAGATTTCTATCGCATCTGAGATGCTCAACTGCCGCACGAAGACGCCGCGATTGCGGATCACTTCCACGAAGCCTTTTGCTTCGAGGCTGCGAGTGGCTTCGCGCAGGGGGCCCCGGCTCGTACCAAAGCGAGTGGCCAGCTGGATCTCGTTCAGGCGATCTCCCGGCCCCAATTCGCCTTCAACGATCAGTCGCTCGAGCTGACGCTCGAGCGCACTGGTTAGAGATACCGTGCGAATGATGGACAGATCGTCGTGGTCGCTATGCATCGTAGTGCCAAAACTGTTAATTGTCGGCAGAAGATACGATACAGGACGCAAGCAGGCAAGCGTGCGGGTGCAACCCGCCGCTCAGGTGCTAGATCCTCCCGACGGATTACCTACGCGGCCTTGTCGATAGCGCCCAGAATGGCGTCGACCATCTCCGATTGGTCGCCGGTGCCCTTAATGTCGTAGGTCCGCGTCGCGGGGCTAGAGAGCGCCGCGGTAAGACCCGTAGCCATCAGTTCGGCAGCTCGTTGCGCCTCGGCTACCTGGTGAACACGTCCTAGATGCTCGAGAAGCATGCGCGTGCTTTCTATCATCGCGTAGGGGTTGGCGAGCCCTTTTCCGGCGATGTCCGGAGCCGATCCGTGCGTTGCCTGCGCCATCGCTTTGGCCCCCCGCCCGATGCACAATCCGGGCGCCATGCCGAGGCCGCCCACCATTCCGGCAGCCTGATCCGTAAGGATGTCGCCGAACATGTTCGTGGTCACCACGGTATCGAAGGCGCTATGGTCGCGAAGTAATCGCATGGCGAATGTATCGACTATGCATTCGTCGACCTCTACGTCCGGGAACTCCGCCGCGACCTCCCGAGCGGCGTCGACGAACATACCGCAGCCGAGCTTGAACACGGTGTTTTTGTGGACCAGCGTGAGCTTTCCGCCGCGGCTCTGCGCAATCTCAAGCGCCGCGCGTGCCACTTTCTTGGAGCCCTCGACCGTGATAACTCGAAGCGACATAGTCACGTCCTCGGTCGGCCGGAATTCTCCCGAGCCGGCGATAAGATTTCGGTCCGGCTGAAAGCCTTCATTGTTCTCGCGCACGATAACGAGGTCGACATCGTCGAATAGGCAGCCGATCCCAGGATAGGATTTTGTCGGCCGGACATTGGCGAACAGGTCGAAGGTCTTTCGCAGAATAGGGTGCGGATTGATCGCCTCAGGTGTCTTGGGATAGGCCTGATGGCCGATCGGTCCGAGGATCCAACCGTCGAGGTCCTCTAGAACATCGAGCGTGCCCTCGGGCATCGTGTGGCCCTGTGTCTCGAGCGCGCGGGCGCCTATTGGGACATCGATCCAGTCGATGATAAGGTTCGCGCGGGCAGCGGCCGCCCGCGCGACTGTTACGGAAGCTGGCACGATCTCGTGCCCGATATCGTCACCTTCCAGTACGCCGATGCGGAGTTGAGGGCTGTTTGGCCTCATTCCGCTGCTCGGCTTGCCTGCGGAACCGTTGCCCTCGCGATGGGGGCCGGCGTCTGCGCGCCGTCGATTTTCCACGCCTGCGAGAGAGCTTGCGCGGCCACGTCGGAACCGACGACGAGCTTAGCTTGATCGAGAAATTTGGTTTCGAGTTGTTCGTTCGACAACGGCCGGTCGATACTTCCGATGGCCCGTTCGACATGCTTTTCGAGCGATGAGTCATCCTTGAATGTCACTGTGATATGCACTGAGGCGCTGTGCATATCCGGATCCGTTTTAGCCTCAATCCGGCCTCGAAGTTCGACGAGTTCCGGCATGTTGACCACTTCGTCAGTGAACGCCGTCGGCGCGCCGTCCCCGCGCAGCAGCGCGCAGGCCGCCGCATGGTAGACTGAGAACTTGCCCTCAAGCCCGGTTTTCGGGGCCGTCTTGCTAGTTAGTTCTAGGACAAGGGGATGCGTCCGTAGGGACACGTGCTCGATATCTCCGACGCGATCGCCGATCTCTTCGCGGATCTGCTGGCAACCGTCGATCGCGGGATGGATGACGATGCCGCAAGCATAGGGCTTGTAGCTATTGAGCGCTGCCTCCCAATGCTGGCCTAGATTGCCGAGGATTTCGTTGTAATCCTGCTTTGTCGAGGTGACGTTAGCCCAACCTCGTTTCGCCTCGATCCCCTGCTCCGAACTGTCAAAGCCTGCTTCGGCCAGAAGAGCCGCCTTGAGGCCATTCTGCGCGGCGCTGCCCGGATGGAACGACTTTGTCATGGTTCCGAACATCTCGCGCAAGCCAGAGGATTGCGACGCGGCGAGGCTCAGCGCCCACTGAGTCCGCTGCCGGTCGAGCCCCAGCATGTGCGCGCAGGCCGCGGCGGCACCGAACACGCCGGCGGTTCCGGTAATGTGCCAGCCACGGTCATAATGATCGGGATACACCGCATTCCCGATGCGGCATTCGACCTCGACACCCGCGACAAGGGCGGTCAGCAGCGCTTGACCGGAAACAGGCCGCATCTCCGCGAGCGCCAGAAGCGCCGATGCCACTGGCCCGGCCGGGTGGATGATCGTCTTGAGATGCGTGTCGTCATAGTCGAGAACGTGGCTGGAAATGCCATTGACCAATGCCGCATGCATCGCATCGAGCTTCTCAGTCCGTCCGAGAATGGTCGATGTGGGCGATCCTGAGAATGGCGACAGCGCATTGAGGGCAACGTCCACCGAGGGATGGTCGGCCCCGCCGATCGCACAGCCGACCCAGTTTACGAAGGTCCGGACGCCCTCGGTTCGCACCTCTTCGGGAATGTCTGAATGCTTCAGCGTCGCGATCCAGTCGGCAAGTTCGGCGGTTACCTTGCGATCAGTCATGCGCTTTCCTTTCGTTCAAGAGCCGCCGGCCGTTGCCGCCCGGACAAGTGGCGGCAGGGGGGCGTCCCGTTCAGTCGGGCCGTAATGGCCCAAAAGGACCCGGCGCTGGTCTTATAGCCGAACCGATGGCTTTAAAACTGTCAATTGTCAACAGTTTTAAGAGAAGAGCTTATGCCGTTAGAGGACGAACTGCGCCCGTTCGTCCGGACTGAGTCGAGCCACCAGACCTGTCTCCCAGGCGAGATACTGGCGTGAGGCGGCAAGATTGCCATCATGTCGGCCTCGAGCAAACCAGGTCACATCGCGGGCTTCGGTAGGTGACGGATGATGGGGGCTGGTTTCAATTGGCGCTCCGGCCGCCTTGAGGGCATCAAATCCCCCGGTGACGAGTTCGACGACGGTTCCGCGTCCCAAGCGGCGCAGATCGTCGCCGGCAAGCCGTGCGACATCTGCGTTGTCTGCAAGCAGGATCACATGATCGAGCGTACAGAACGCGTTTAGTTTTGGCCGGATCGTCCAAGTCGAGCCGGCGACATGAGAATTTCGGAACGCATCAGAGCCGCGCACATCGAGAAGGCGTGCGCCGCGCTCCATTGCCCGCAATGTGTCACGAGCTGATCTTTCCGGCAGTGGGCTTATGGGTGATCGGGGCCGCGGAGGGGGGAGAAGATCGCGCAGCGCATTGTCCACGAGCGCGACTGAAGCTTCAAATCCCATTGCCTGAAGCCAAAAGGCCGCCAGGCCGCCGCGCAGTCCGAGATCGTCGGCGAGAACAATTCGGGTGTTCCGCGTGCCAACCCACCGGTCCGTCGCTTGTACGATTTGGCCTGACCAGACTGGATCGAACGCCGGCAGAGGATCTGAAGCGGCCTCCTGGGGGCCGCGGACATCAAAGAGATACGTGGTCCGATCTGCGTCGTGGAGCATCTGGACGATTTCTGACGCCGAGCTTGTGGCAATCGTTTGATCTGAGAGAAAGCGTGTCGCGCGCTTTGCGGTGGCCTCTCTATTTGAACCACGCATGGGGGGGAGCGGGGCGGGAGCGACCCCACGGTCAAGGCCTCGGTCACTCAGCGCCCAACCCTGAGTTCCGTTCTCAAGCACGCGAACGTCGCGCTCCGGATCCACCAGACTGATTCCGATTGCCCCCATGATGCTCCGCGTCCGACCGGCACAGGTCAGCACCATGGGTGTGTTTGGGATCGTGGGCAGACGATGCGCCAGTTCCCCGTTCGGGACACATATCGCCCCGGGCACAGCCATCTCTGCAACTTCCTCGGGCGGCCGACAATCGTATAGCGCGACTGGGCGTCCCGCTCGGCGCCACTCGTCCAGATCGGAAGGGCTTACGGTTTCCGGAAGCCAATGAGCCTCCGCCAATTCCCCTAGAACCTTTGAAGGAACATTGACTCCTTCGTAGAGTGTTTCTCCAGCCGCCGCGAAGGCCTTTACTCCGCCCTCGACACGCGAGACAGCGCTGTAGCCCATCCGTTCTAGGGACAGTGCAGCCGCTTCTCCGATGCCGTCTCCGCCATCCACGATGAAGATCGACGTGGACAGCCGTGGCACGAGCACCCCGATCCTCAACTCCAATCGGCTATATGGGCACGAGACGGCAAACAGCGGATGCCCGGAAGAAAACGGCCCGGCCTCGCGCACATCTAGCAGGCATACTTCCCCGTCTCCAAGGATCCGGCGCGTGGCTTCAGCTGCTGTGACCGTAGTCATTTCCACACCTTTATCATTTTCTGCCGCAGTTTTTGCGAGCCATGCCATGGGCGAACAAACTTCGGTTAAGCATCGTGTTTTCAGCTCATACCGATCTGGCCCTCCGCCAAAGAGCGAGCCTCGCTACCTTCGCTCCCCATACCGCAGCCCATTGAGAAACTCCTGCGAAGGAGGATCACACTACGTTCGGCTAACTGTCAACAATCTACGATTCTCCGTTTTGGGGTTTGGTGTTGACCAGAATTTAACCCGACGCCGGCCCGATCGTCGCCTGCGGAAATTGAAAATATCTTTTAATAACATACTGTTGTAAGGTAATTGGCTTCTTGAGTAGAGCAATATAGTCAACTGTTGACAGTTTATTCTGATGTCTTAGGGTCTGCTACATCGTTGTGATCCGGCTTCGGGAGGGCTGGCGCTACGAGGCGGCGTTCGGACTGAACGCCGTCGCTGAACGCACTGACCGCCGTAAGTGGCGGTCAGGGGATCCAGATCATCGAGGGAGGAAAGAGGATGAAACCATCCAAGATTGTGACCCTGCGCACCGCGGCGATCATGGGGGGCGCGTTCGCCGTTCTGCCGATCGCTGCCCAGGCGCAGTCAGAATGCGCGGCCGAGGAGTGGCCGTGCGAGACCGTGGAGGTTGTCTCTCACTCGTCTGCTGGGGGTGGCACGGACACCACGCTGCGCATGTGGGTCGAGCCCGCGCGTGCGATGATCGACGAGGACATCCGCGTCGTTTACAAGCTGGGAGGCGGTGCCAGGGCCGCGCATGAATACCTGGTTAGCCGCGGCGCGGACGGACATACGATCTTCGCGCTGACACAGACCCATCTCTACACCATCGCCCGCGGTAACTCCCCGGTCGAGATGGAGCAGTTGCAGGGCGTCGCCCGGGCCATGGATGACCCCTCCGTCATCGTGGTGCGCGCCGACAGCCCCTACGAGAGCTACGAGGACCTCAAAGCCGCTTCACAGGATGAAGCGCTGACCTGGGGTGTCGCACAGGTCGGCGGTACGGAGCATATCGGCATTTCCCGCTGGGCCGATGTAGCGGATGCTCAAGTCCGCGTGGTCCCCTTCGGCGGTGGCGGCGATATGATCACCTCGTTGCGCTCCGGCGCGGTTCAGGCGTCAATTGCCAACGCGAACGAGGCAATCGACCAGATCGAGGCGGGTGAGTTGCGTGCTCTGGCCGCGCTGTATCCCGAACGCCTCGAAGTCCTGCCAGACGTGCCTTCGGTCTACGAGTCCGACGACGAGGTCTCGGTGACCACCACGCGGGGCTACTTCGTCCATGCCGATACCGATCCGGAGATCGTCGCTGAGATCGAGACGCTCATCATGGACTCGATGGAGAGCGAAAGGTTTCAGAACTATCTAGAGCAGAACGGGCTCGACCCCGAGGCAAGTATCGCCGGCGCGGAGACCTGGAACGAGCAAATCCAGGAAGAGTATCAGGTTTCACTCGAAGCCTTGCGTAACCTCGACATGACTGACCGCTAATCGGCCATGACCCAGAGCGACTCTGATACCGAGGACCGGAGGGGGCGTGCCCCCTCCGGTCCCGTGAGCACACACATTCCAGATCTCATCGTGGCGCTTGTCGTCATCACGATCTGTGCGTTCCTCTACGTTAACACCTACTGGTTTGACAGCGTCCCATCATCCCTGGCGCAGAACGTCCTGCCGACCACGTTTCCGCGGCTGGTACTGGTCGTGATCATGGCCATCACGGTATTCCTGCCGTTCGAATACGCCAGAAAGATTGAGCGCGGCATTGACTTGGATGAGGAGCGCGCCGACCGACCAGACATGATCGTCTGGATCACCGGCGTGGCGCTCGTGGGGTTCCTGCTGGCCTTTCCCTGGCTCGGTGCCCTGCCCGCGCTGATCCTCATCGCGGTCGCCATGCCACTGATGTGGGGCGAAAGGCGCTGGAAGATCCTCGTCCCCTACGCGGCCCTCTTCCCGCTCGCCGTCTACCTCCTGTTCTCGCAGGTCCTGCGCGTAAATTTCCCGCGCGGCGCCTTCAGCTCTCTGTTCTGATCGGAGCGATTTCCATGAACCCCGACGCCATACTTACCGGCATATCGCTAATCATGACGCCGACAAGTCTGGGATTGATCCTGTTCTCGGTCATGGCCGGCGTCATGGTCGGGGCCCTGCCGGGGCTCAGTTCGACCATGGCGGTGGCGTTGCTGTTGCCCTTCACCATCGGCATGGAGCCGACGGTGGCAATCTCGATGATGGCTGCGCTCTACGTCGCGGGCACGTTCGGGGGATCGATCACGGCAATCCTGATCAATGCCCCGGGCGCGCCGCCCGCGGTGGCGACAGCTCTCGACGGCTATCCGATGGCGCAGAACGGCGAGGCGGGCCGCGCGCTTGGCATCGCCGCGGTTTCCAGCGTCACGGGTGGTCTCCTGAGCCTCGTGGCGTTCATCATCGCCGCGCCGCTTCTGGCGTCGGTCGCGCTGAGCTTTCGGCCGCAGGAATACTTCGCTCTGACGCTTTTCGGCCTCTCGATGCTGGCGGCGATCTCAGGCAAGTCCGCGCCGCGCAACTTGATCGCGGGGATGTTCGGCGTGCTCGTGTCCATGGTGGGCATTCATCTCGTCACCGGGGTTGAGCGGTTCACCTTTAACACGACCTTCCTCTATGACGGGATCGATTTCGTTCCGGTCCTGATCGGCGTTTTCGCCATTGCGGAGCTTCTCAAGAAGGCCGACGCGCCGGACAAGGCGCTTCAGCGGATCAAGCAGGTGGCGATCAAGCTGCCGGGCCTCGCCGACTTCCGGAAGGTCTGGAGGACAATCCTGCGCTCCACCGGCATTGGCACGATTGTTGGAATCCTGCCGGCTGAGGGAACCACGGTCGCGGCGATCATGGGCTACAACGAGGCCAAGCGCTGGTCGAAGACGCCCGAGGAATTCGGCAAGGGCTGCATCGAGGGCGTGGCCGGGCCCGAGGCGGCGAACAACGCCGGCACCTCCGGGGCGATGGTCCCCACCCTCGCGCTCGGCATTCCTGGTAGCGGCACCACCGCCGTCATCCTCGCGGCACTGATAATGCACGGGTTCCGCCCCGGTCCCTTCCTGATGACCGAGAACCCGGAGATCCTCTATGCGATCTTCGCGGCCATGTTCGTCGCCAACCTGCTGTTTCTGTTTATCGGGCTTGCGGGCGCGAAACTGTTCTCCATGATCACGCTGGTCCCGCGAACGTTCTTGTGGCCGTCGGTCTTCTGTTTCGCGATTGTCGGCTCCTACGCTTACCAGCAGCAGATGTTCGACGTCTGGGTGATGCTGATCTCCGGTCTTGTCGGCTTCGTCGCACTGCGCCACGGCTTTGGGCCTGCGCCCTTCGTGATGGGCCTCGTTCTCGGTTACCTGCTCGAGAACAACTGGAGCCAGGCGATGATCATCTTCGACAGCGACTGGACCATGTTCTTCCATAGCTGGATCGCGAACCTGTTCTTCGTGCTCACCGTGTTGAGCCTCGCCAGCCCGTTCATCGGAAGCGGCCTGAAGGCGATGCGACGGCGCACGTCTGGCAGCTCGCAAACACCGACGGGCGAGTGACCTCGCCGGTACGTTAAAACAACCAAGACGGAGGCCCAATGGCCCAGAACACCCATCGCATCGCGGTCCTTGCCGGTGACGGCATCGGCAAGGAGGTCATGCCCGAGGGGCTGCGTGCGCTGAAGGCGGCGGCCAAAAAGTTCGACCTCGACCTGCACTTCGACGAGTTCGACTTCGCGAGTTGCGACTACTATGCGCGGCACGGCGAGATGATGCCGCAGGATTGGAAGGATCGCGTTGGCGGGCATGACGCCATCTTCTTCGGTGCAGTTGGCTGGCCTGACACCGTTCCCGATCACATTTCACTTTGGGGTTCGCTGCTGCAATTCCGGCGCGAGTTCGATCAGTATGTGAACCTCCGGCCGGTTAAGCTTATGCCCGGCGTGCCTTGCCCGCTCGCCGGACGCGAGCCGGGCGACATCGACTTCCTTGTCGTGCGAGAGAACACCGAGGGCGAGTATTCCTCAATCGGCGGGAAGATGTATGCCGGGACCGAGCGCGAGATCGTCATCCAGGAAACGGTGATGAGCCGTCAGGGGATTGATCGGATCCTTGCCTTCGCTTTCGACGTAGCGCAATCGAGGCCGCGCAAGAAGCTCACGTCTGCCACGAAGTCGAACGGCATCTCGATTACCATGCCGTATTGGGACGAACGGGTGGCCGAAATGTCCAAGACCCGTCCGGATGTGAGTGTGGATCAGTACCATATCGACATCCTGACCGCCCATTTCGTTCTTAATCCGGACCGCTTCGACGTCGTGGTCGGATCCAACCTGTTCGGCGATATCCTTTCTGATCTCGGACCCGCCTGTACCGGGACGATCGGCATTGCGCCGTCGGCGAATCTCAATCCGCCGAAGAATTTCCCGTCGCTGTTCGAACCCGTCCACGGCTCGGCGCCGGACATTGCGGGACAGGGCATCGCGAACCCGGTCGGCCAGATCTGGGCCGGGGCCATGATGCTCGACCATCTCGGCCATTCCGATGCCGCATCGGCCATGACCGACGCGATCGAGGGTGTTCTGGCCGACGAGACCCTGAGAACCAAGGATCTGGGCGGCCCCTTGGGAACGGAAGAGTGCGGCAAGGCCATCGCCGCCGCCATCTGACGAGGACCACACCATGACCAGCATTCCGACAATCGCTCTTGTGCCAGGCGACCCGACAGGGATTGGCCCCGAACAGACCGCCCGCATCTTGGCCGATGGCCGCTTCGCCAAGGAGGTACGCCTCGTGATCGTGGGCGACCGGCGCGTGATGGACCGCGGCATGCGCGAGGCCGGCGTCACGCTTCAGCTGAAAGCTGTCGCGACACCGAGCGAGGATGTTCCGGACGGCGCGGTTCCGATGGTCGACTTGGGCAACATCGATCCCAACGCTTTGCCACAGGGGCGGCCCGACGCGGAAGCCGGGCGGCTGACTGGCGAAACACTGTCGCGCGCCATCGATTTTGCGAAGGCGCGCGAGATCGATGCTGTGACATTCGCGCCCTTGAACAAACGCGCCCTTTACGACGGCGGATGGAAATTCCCCGACGAGCACAAGATGTTCGCTCATCTTCTCGGCCATAGCGGCCCCTTCTCCGAAATGAATGTTCTCGGCGACAAGTGGATGACCCGGGTCACCAGCCATGTCTCCCTTCGCGAGGCCATCGATCAGATCAACCACGAGGCAATCTGCCGGGCCTTGCGTTTGGGCGATCGCACGATGCGGGCGGCGGGAATCGAGAGCCCGCGCATCGCCGTGGCCGCGCTGAATCCGCATGCGGGTGAAAACGGACTCTTTGGCCGCGAGGAAATTGATCTCATTCGTCCCGCGGTCGAACAAATGGCGCGCGAGGGCATCGCCTGCGAGGGCCCGTTCCCTTCCGACACGGTCTATCTCAAGGCCTTCGCCGGCGAATACGACAGCGTACTCGCAATGTACCACGACCAGGGCCAGATCGCGACGAAGATGCATGGCTTCAACCGCGGCGTGACGGTGACTGCGGGGCTCGAAACTGTCTTCACGACCCCCGCTCACGGCACAGCCTATGACATTGTCGGTAAGGGCGTGGCCGATACCGGGGCCTACGAGGCGGCGATCTCGCTCGCGACCCAACTCGTTAGGCGACAACGAGCAATGAGACTCGCCTCGTAGCGGGGAGTTCGAGGAAGAGCGCGCGGCAAAAGCCGCATTGACCAATTAATACAGGAGAAAACGATGAAAGACGCCATCGACAACCAGAGCTCGGAGAACGCCTGGACGGAAGCGGGCAGCGGAATGACCTCCGAGGTTGCGGAGTTCGTGAGGGGCACGTCGCTCAACGACGTTCCGGCGGTCGTCGTCGAAAACGGGAAAAAGTCGATCCTCGACGGTTTCGGACTTGCCCTGTCGGGCTCAGTCGCGAAATCGGGCGAGCTTGTCCGCAAGCATCTTTCGGCCCAGTCGCTAGGTGACGGGCCGTCCACGGTGCTCGGCTGGAACCGGAACCTCGCTCCACGTTTCGCCGCCTTCGCTAACGGTGTTGGCATCCACGCGGACGATTACGACGACACCCAGCTTGCGGTGGCCAAGGACCGGGTCTACGGCCTTCTGACGCACCCAACGGCACCCGCCCTGCCGGCGGCCCTTGCAGTCGGCGAAGCACGGGGGGCGAACGGCGCCGACGTGATGCTGGCCTACCACCTGGGGGTCGAGGTCGAGTGCAAGATTGCCGAGGCAATCGATCCGCGCCACTACCGCACCGGTTTTCACGCGACTGCGACCTGCGGAACCTTCGCCGCAGCCTCTGCTGCGGGCCGGTTGATGGGCCTCGATCAAACGACCCTCTGTCGCGCGCTGTCGATTGCCGGCAGCCAGTCGGCTGGGCTGCGAGAGAACTTCGGCACGATGACCAAGCCGTTTCACGCCGGGCGCGCGTCGGAATCTGGGGTGGTCGCGGCTGAATTCGCGGAACTTGGATGGACCGCGAGCGAGAACATCCTCGAGGCGATGCGCGGCTTCTTCCGCGCCGCGGGCGGCGGCTACGATCCCGCGGCGATCCGGGGCAAGCTCGGTGCGCCGTGGACGTTCGACAATCCTGGTGTCTCGATCAAGCCGCATCCGTCGGGGTCGCTTACCCATCCCGGGATGACAGAGATGCTCGATTTGATCCGGGCCAACGACATCAAGGCCGAAGACGTGGCCCATGTCCGGGTCGGCACAAACTCGAATATGCCGAACGCACTAATCCATCATCAGCCCACCACCGAACTGCAGGCCAAGTTCTCCATGGAGTTCTGCATGGCGATTCTGCTTCTCGAGGGACGCGGCGGGCTTCCTGAATTTACCGACGAGGTGGTCAATCGCGAGGACGTTCAGGCGATGATCAAGAAGGTTGATTTCGTTGTGGACGACCGCGCCGAAGATGCCGGGTATCACAAGATGACCACCTATATCGACATCGAGATGAAGGACGGTCGTACCGTGTCCGGCATGGCCGATTTCGGCAAGGGGAGCCCCGCGAACCCGATGAGCTATGACGAGGTGGCCGACAAGTTCCGTGAGAATGCTGAATTTGCCGGTTGGGACCGTTCGCGGGCCGATCGAGTGGTCGAGATGGTCGCAGACTTCGAGACTCAGTCTGATCTTGGGGATCTGATGGCGTTGGTCCGGACGGCGTGAAGTCAACCAGGGCAACGGAACTCCGGCAATGGCGCGCCGCCCTGCCCCGCATCGCGGCGACCTATGCGATCGCCGCCATCGCGGGCTACACGTTCGCCATCGCCGGCTTGCCGCTTCCCTGGATGCTCGGTCCCTTCTTTGTCGGCGGCGTGCTTTCCGCTGCCGGCCTCGACTTGAAGACCATGCCCTATGGGCGCGAATGCGGTCAGATGGCCGTAGGATTGATCGTGGGGCTCCGCTTTACCCCCGCCACCCTGATGACGATGGTTTCGCTCCTGCCGGCCATGGTGGCTGCCACGCTGTACGTTATGGCCTATACGATGTTGGCGTCGTTCGGCTTTCAATACCTCGCCCGAACGAAACCGGTGACGGCCTTTTTCTCGACCGCCGCCGGCGGTGTGGCCGACATGGCCTATGTCGCTCAGCAGAAGGGGGGAGACCCCTCTTCCGTCGCCATGGTCCATGCACTGCGAGTCTCGACGACCGTGGCCGTGGTTCCGTTCCTCGCCACCGCTTTCGGAACCGAGGGAGGGGGCGCGATGGCGGAGCGCCCAGATCCGCAAAGCATGATCTGGTTGGTGGCCGCCCTCATCCCGGCGTTGGTTGGCGTGGCTTTAGTGAAACGGAGCCCTCTGCCGAACGCGTGGCTGATCGGCCCGATGCTTGCCGGGATCCTGCTGGGCGTGACGAACATCCTGCATGTCGGTGCGCCCGAACCGATCCTGCTCATCGCGCAGATCTTGCTTGGCGCATGGCTGGGGAGTCAGTTCCGGCGCGAGGTGATCGGTGGCTTGCCCCGCGTGGCGCTCGCCGGAGTCGCGGCTGCGCTCTTCATGATCTGCGCAGCGTTTTTCGGCTCGTGGCTCCTGTCGGTCGCTACGGGATTGTCGCGGACGACCTCGTTCCTCGCGCTTGCGCCTGCAGCTATGACCGAGATGGTTCTCACGGCGCGGGCAATGCATCTGGATGCCGAGATCGTCACCGCGTTTCATGTCCTGCGAATTCTAGTGGTGTGCTCGACGATCCTACTGGTCTTCCGGATCTTCAATCGCGCTCGGGGTGCGCACGCCGATCATAACGAATAGCATGCGCACAGAAATTCAGCTCTGTGGCCTTTGCACCTCCGGATTAATAATATTGATTGGTTTTCCCTCGGCATAAGCATTGATCTGATCGTAGATGTCGGAAAATTGCCTATCGAGCTCATCTTCTGTGACGAAGCCGATATGTGGCGTTGGGATTACTCGCGGGTGCGAAATTAGAGAATTTTTCGGATCCCAAACCGGCTCTTTCTCGAAAACGTCCAACGCCGCCACGCCGGGCCGACCTTTATCCAGTGCCGATCGTAACGCGCCCGGCTCGACCAATCCCGCTCGTGACGTATTGACCAGAATGGAATTAGGTTTCATTCGACCAAGATCGTTGGCCGTGATGATTCCGCGGGTTGCTTCCACAAGCCGTAGGTGAAGGCTGACGACGTCAGTATCGGAGAAAAAAGCGTCACGATTTTTGGCAACTGTCTCTCCGTCGTTGAGCGCGCGTTCCCGGCTTCTTTCGGAAGCCCACCAGATGACATCCATACCAAAGGCCTTAGCGTAGCCGGCCACCATTCGCCCCAATTCGCCGTATCCGTATATCCCGATCTTGCGCCCATAAAGGCTGCGTCCAATTCCCGCCTGCCAGTTTCCGGCACGGGCCGATGCGATCTGCGAGTCAAGTTGCCGGGCTGCAACGAGGATCAGCCCGAATGCCAGTTCGGCGGCCGCGGTCGAGACCCAACTTTTGCCTCGCGCCGAACATAGCATCACGCCCGCTTCGGTCAATTTTGGTACATTTACATGTGGATAGACGCCCCGCTGGCTGACCAGTTTCAGCTTCGGCAGCCGCTTGATGAGTTCGGCCCCAACCTCGGTGCGTTCTCGAAAAAGAGCAACAGCGTCCGCATCGGCGAGGCGATCCGCCAATCGGTCGATATGGTTTTCATGATCGTTCCATACCGTCACATCATGATCGGCAAGTTTTTTGAAACTGGGAAGATGTCTCAGCGTGTCGAAGTAATCATCAAGAATGTGAACTTTCATGCTATCTCCTTTTTCGGACCTTGCCTTGAAGGTACATTGGACCGCAGAAAATTGAAAGTTTTATCTACTATCTGCCACACCACATCAGATCTGGATGTGCATTAGTAAATACGGATTTTGAGCCGATGTAATTTATTGGTATTCAACATAACTAACTATTTTTACAGAAAATTTTCTTTACATTTACATAACCTTCGAGGTTGTATAAATAATCTTATGCGGGAATATTAATCGCAATTATTAATTATATATATGATCAGACTTAGTAGTGATCTGGAGCTTAGCCATCGCCATAAGTTCAGATATTATTATGCTCGCCACATTCAGAATAATAGAATGTGCTTCTAGTGCCAAAGAAGCGTTTTGCGTATATTTTGTTATAAGATTGCTGTGTCCAAAGGAGACGCCTAAATAACCGTCGCTCCGGTTCTCCTGAGCGACAGGAGTGCGGGGCTAGCTGCAATTCACCGCAGCTGCGCCAAGGTCAGCTTCAGAGAAGCTGTAGGAGCAAAAACGATCGTTTTAGAATGCTCCGGACGCCCCTACTACAATCAATGGTTTGACCGTGCCAAAACCTCCATTCAAAACCGTCATGGTTTTGGAAGGTTTGTGGGCGCAAAGAATGATCCTGGGCTATGCGCGAGTATCGACCGAAGGGCAGAGCCTGGAGGCGCAGCTTGACGCGTTGGACGCTGCCGGCGTCGAACAGGCCTTCTCCGAGAAGATTTCGGGATCGAAACGGGCGCGGCCGGAGCTCGACAAGCTGATCTCCCAGCTCCGGCCCGGCGACGTTGTCACGGACACGAAGTAGGATCGTCTCTCGCGGTCGCTGCAAGACCTCCTCGCCATCGTCGAGGCGATCCGTGCGAAGGGCGCAGGCTTCCGGTCTCTCGCCGAGGATATAGACACGACGACTTCGGCTGGACGTCGCGTCTTTCACGTTTTCGCTTCCATCGCCCAGTTCGAACGCGAACGGATTTCGGAGCGTACGCGGGAAGGTCTGGCGGCCGCCAGGAAGGTGGGCCGGATCGGAGGTCGGCCGAATGCCCTTTCACCGCACCAGCGGGAAGAAGTGCGACGCCTCCGTGATGAGGAAGGCCGTCGCATCGCTGAGATCGCAAGGCTCTTCGATGTCAGTCCGAACACGGTCCGACGGGCATAGGTGGAGCGGACGACGAAACCGGCGCCGAAGGCCGAGATTCACTGAACGGCGAACTCGCGGCCGTTCCAGCGCACAACACCCTCGGTGCCACCATGGCCGATGATCCGCAGCCCGGGCGGTGTTCCGGGCACCACCTCGGTCACCGAGTTCAGCATGGTGTGGCCCTCGCGGTAGCCGCCGTTGAAACCGAAGAAGATCTGGGTCTCGCAGACCTGAGCGCCACACGTCTGAGGCAGGTAACCTTGGGAGCAGGCGATGCCGGCATGATCTAGAACGAGATCGTCGCGTCCGTCGCCGTCCAGGTCGGGGGTGTAAATTCCGCGGTCCATCGTTCCGCCATCGTCCCTCCAGCACGCCCGATCGATTGCCTCGGCGACGCGTTGATCGCGGGCACCCTGCGGCGACGCCGGAGGCTCGGTCGCGGCTCGCTGAAGGGAATTGGCGCAGGGGCCGGCCGTCCAGCGGTAGGTGAACGGGTCGCGCGACAGGATCTCGTAATCGTCCGAAAAACCTGGGGTTTCACCCCAGATCCTCAAGGCGGCGTGAGCGTCCCCGATGCTCCCCCAACGCTGTCTGACGGCTTCGAAGAGTTCGCTCTCGGTCGCGACGCAGTTTTGGCGAAGAAAAGTTTGTGCGATTTCGTTGCGGTCGCTGACCAATTCAGCGCCGGCAGATGGTTGGTTGGTGGACCCGGCCGGCGCGTCCGAGGGGTCCCATTCGAGATCGGGGTCCGGGCAGGCCTTCAGGATCGGACGCATAGCACGGGCAGATCCGTTCAGCGTGATGTTGTGACGGATTTGTCCCTCTACGGTATCAATCGTCAGAGATGCGCTGGAGCCGGACATCAGGGCATCTACCATACGGCTGCCTTCACCCTCGTAAAGGGGCGCGATGAACTGCTGGGCCTTTGCGGTGGAGGCGTCCCGGAGGCCGATCAGATAGGACAGGCGCCCGATATCGGCGCGGAGTTCCCCGGAAGGTGCCAGCGCCGGCCCGTCGGTGTAGGAGACGCCCATGAATGCCTGGCCGCCCGAGCAAATCGTGAAGAAACAAAGCCCATCACCGGCGGTGTTCGTCGTGCAAACCAGCGCGGTATTTCCTCCGTCTTGCGATACCCAGGCACCCTCCTGAGCATGCGAGACTGAAGAAATTGCGGCAACAGCCACGGCGATAGCGGCAAATCTGCGCATAAATTTAATCCCAGAGATAATCGGTGCAAGCTTGGTGTGGGGGACGCGTCAGGGTCAAGCGACAATGGGCTGGTCTATGGAGTATCGCGAGGGGCGGTGACGCGCTCTGAACCGCGCCAGCCCCTTTTGTCACAGGCCGTACAGGGACCCCCTCATGCGTCGAACTGAACAGAATGGGTAATACTGTTAATGTCAGACAAAAGAGCGGCCACTCGTGATTCGCGCGGCGAAGGTCGGGAGCGAGCGGATGGTGTTGAAAAACTCCCTGTCTCGACAATCACTGGCCTTGGACCAGAATTTCGTTCTGGTGAAAGACGAAATCCACCCCCTGAGGCGACATTTTAGAGGCGTTGATGCTGTAACCGCCTCCCAAAATGGATTGTTGCGATCCCACCTTGGCAAGTCGATGCCGTCGGGGGGCGGTTACAGCATCAAAGCCCGGAGGCTGCCCCGAAAGCACGACATCAGCAGAATGACGGACGACGACTGAAGACGCTCTACGATCAGCTCAACACCACACCCAGAAAATGCCTCGGCTGGAGACCCCGGCCGAGGTCTTCCGCGGGAAAATGATGGAGGGGATCGGCCACCGCCCTTACCCTTCATCCCACCGATAGTCGCGGTTCGAGTAGCGCTCACAGGTTGGCGCGAATGCGCCGGTGGAGCACTGGGCGATCCGCGCAGCGTTTCAGGTGCGCGAAGCGGATCGTTTGGGTCTCACACCCGTCCGCAGATGACCGCGGCCTCTGTCTTGGCTCTCCACGGCGCAGTTTCGCATGAAACACCCTGCCAAGTTAAGCAAGACCGAGAGACAGGTTAAAGAATGCGAAGAAACCGGGGGATTCCCCGGCTTCGGCTTCCCCGCGACGGGGATTTTCTCATCTCTAGGCGCAAGGGGCCAATTCCTGGTTCCTTCCACTGGGAGAAGACGAATGCGCGATCTAAAAACCGAGGAACTCGAGAGCGTTTATGGTGCCGGTGGCCGGGGTCGCCGCCGCCGGAAACGCAAGGCACGGCGTCGCAACGGCAGCAACAGCAATTCCAACAGCGGCAACAATCGCAACAACTCCAACAGCGGCGGCAACAGCAGCAGCTGAGGTGTAAGGCCACCGCAAAGGCGGCCCGACATCACGCCATCACTGCGCGTTCCGGCAACAGGTCTTCGGGACGCGCGACACCCTGCAGGAGCGCAAGACATGCCCTTCGAAAGCGAAGTCGGACTGGAGGCGGAACTGTGCCGCGTTGCCGGTAGGGACGATGCCGACACCCAGGATGAGTTATGGCTTCTGGGCCAGCCAACCCTCGCCGACTTTCTCGACCATGTCAGGAAGGCCGTCGACGGGGGGGACCGCCTCGACCGCCGGCTCCTGGTGGATGCCTGGCGGGAGGCCAACGACCATTATGCCGAACTGGAGACGACCGAGGCGGGCATCGCCGACGAGATCGACTGCCTGGAATTGCCCGCCGAGCTTGCGTCGCTGGCCGAGGACCTGTCGGAGCGCGAGCACTTCCGCAACACGTTCGACCGGATGCCCACGACCTTCGGCATGGTCGAGCTTGACAAGATCGTCGTGTCGCAGCGGCGTGTGACGCTGCCTTTTGTCGAGGCGTTGGCGGCGAAGCTCGATCCGCGCCCCGACCCTAAGGATCTGTTCCGCTTCTGCCAGCCGTTCGAGCGCCGCGACCCGCCCGTCGAGATCATGCGGCTAGGCAATCAGCGCTTCGTGTTCTCCTCGGACTCGAACGATCTGAGGTTCCACGAAACGGCCATGTTGCGTGCCGATCAGGTCACGGGGCGCGAGTCCTTCGCGCCGGTCTCGGGCGCCGTCGGGCTGTTTGTGGGCTACGGCTCGAACTTCCTGACACTCATCCGTTCAGAAGACAGGATGGTGCTCCACAACGGCTATCATCGCGCCGTCGCGATGCGCATGGCCGGTGTCACCCATGTCCCTTGCGTCATCCAGACAGTGACCCGGCGGGACGAGCTTGAGGTTTCGGCCGCGCAACCGGTCGTGGACGATCCGACATTTTATTTCCGGTCCCCGCGTCCGCCGATCCTGAAGGATTTCTTCGACCCGGCCATCAGGACACTCCTGCGCACACGGCGGACGAAGAAACTCGTCGAGGTCAGCTTCGAGGTCAGGGACTACACCGTCTACGAGGGCGGGGCATGAGCGACGGGCCCGCCACCGAGGCGCAGGCCCGGGACACATCCCTCTTCCGGCCCGAAGCCGTGGCCGAGCAGCAGGACCGCTGGCTTGGGAATGTGTTGCTGGCCCCGCGGCTGTCGCATGCGCTGCTAACCGGCACGGCGACACTTCTGGTCGCCGGAGTGATCGGGCTTGTCACGTTCGGCGAATACACCCGAAAGGCGCGGCTCCAGGGCTCGCTCGCTCCCGAGGGCGGCCTGATCCAGGTGATGGCGCCGCAAGCCGGGGTCCTGACCCAGGTCGCGGCGAGCGAGGGGCTCGAGGTCGAGCGCGGCGCGACGCTGGCGGTCTTGTCCATCGAACGCCAGAGCGAGACGATGGGCGCCACCCAAGGTGAGGTCGTGCGCGCGCTGCGCGTCCGACGTGACGCCCTTCTGGCGGAGAGGGACCGCTATCGCGCCCTTTTCGACAGTCAGGATGGGGCCCAGGAGAGACGTCTGGCAGCTTTGGACGCGGCAGCCGAAGATCTTGAGGCCGAGTTCGGTCTGCAGCGCGCCCGGCTTGATCTGGCCCGGCAGACGCAGGAGCGGCAGCGTGATCTGAGGCAACGCGATCTCATCACGGCGGAGGCCTTGCGGGCCGCCGAGGAGGAGGCGCTCGACCAGGCGCTGGCCTTGCAGATCCTGGAGCGCCAGCGCGGCACGCTCGCGCGCGAGCGGTTCGAGATCGAGGCTGCGCGGGAGGAGGCCCCGGTCCGTGCTGCGCTGCAACTCTCAGAGATCGACCGCGCTGTGGCAGCGCTGGATCAGGACATCGCCGAAGCCGAAGCCGCCCGCGAGATCGTCATCGCGGCGCCGCATGCCGGCACGGTGACGGCCGTGCGCGCCTCCGCTGGTGGCGGAGCGGGCCCCGACCTGCCCCTGATGACCCTGGTGCCGCAGGGCGCGCTGCTCGAAGCAAGGCTCTATGGCCCCAGTAGCGCGATCGGCTTCGTGCGTCCCGGCCAGGAGGTCCGCATCCGCTATGACGCCTATCCCTATCAGAAATTCGGGCTCTACGAGGGCACCGTGGCCTCGGTCTCCCGGTCCACGATCAGGCAGGACGAGCTCGACACCGCTGGGGCCACGGCCCCGGCGACCGACCGGGCGGAGCCGGTCTATCGCGTCACCGTCCGCATCGCCGCGCAGAACGCGACCGCCTACGGAACAGAGGCCCCGCTCCAACCGGGCATGACCCTGAGTGCCGATATTCTGATCGAGACCCGCCGCCTTTATCAGTGGATCCTCGATCCGCTCCATTCGCTGACCGGGCGGACCGAGGCGTGAGAGTGGAAGGGTTGCAGTTCGGCTGGGGCCGTCGACTGCCGGTGACGCTGCAGGCGGAAGCCGCGGAATGCGGCCTTGCCTGCCTGTCGATGATCGCGGGCTTTCACGGTCAGCATTCCGATCCCGGTGCCTTGCGGCGCCGGCACGGGTTCTCGCTGAAGGGAGCGACCCTCAAGGACGTGATCGCGGTCGCTGACCGGATCGGTCTCGCGTCGCGTCCGGTCCGCCTCGAGGTCGATGAATTACGGCTGCTGCGGCTGCCCTGCATCCTGCACTGGGACCTGAGCCATTTTATCGTTCTCAAGGCGGTGCGGCGCGGCGGCGTGACGATCCACGATCCGGCCGAGGGCGTGCGCCGCCTGTCGATGGCCGACCTGTCCCGCCACTTCTCGGGCGTGGCCCTGGAACTCACGCCGACCGGCGGCTTCGAGCCGGCGGCGGCCCCGCCGCGCATTCGCATCCGTGCGCTTCTGGGCCGGATCACGGGAATGCGCCGGTCGCTGGCGCAGCTTCTGCTGCTGGCCTTCGCGCTGGAGATCTTCGCGCTCCTCGCGCCGCTCTTCCTGGGCCTGACGGTCGATCAGGCCATCGTCTCGGCCGACCGGGGCCTGCTTCTGACGCTGGCGATCGCCTTCGGCCTGTTGCTGCTCCTGCAGACGGCAATCGGCGTGCTGAGGAGCTGGATGCTGATCACGCTCGGGGCGTCCCTGAAGGTGCAGGCGCGCACCAACCTCTTCTCGCACCTGATCGCGCTACCGGCGACCTATTTCGAAACGCGCCACGTGGCCGACGTGATGTCGCGCTTCGACAGCCAAGACACGATCCTGCAGACCCTGACCACCGACCTGGTGGTCGCCATCCTCGACGGGCTCATGTGCGTTGTCACGTTGATCGTCATGTTCGTCCTGGCACCGACGCTCGCGACCGTGGCGCTGGTCGGCGCGGCCCTCTACGCCCTGCTGCGCTGGTCGTTCTACATGCCACTTCGGCAGGCCTCTGCGGAGGCGATCATCTGGGCGGCGCGGCGCGACAGCCATTTTCTCGAGACGATGCGCGGCGTCAAGACGATCAAGCTTTTCAACGGGCAGCAGGACCGGAGGGCGCACTGGCTGAACCTGCTGGTCGAGACCACCAACCGCCAGCTCATCACGCAGCGGCTGAACCTGGTCTTCCGCACGGCGAACGGGCTTCTGCTCGGGTTCCTGGGGATTCTCGTCGTCTATCTCGCGGCGCGGATGATCTTCCAGAACGTCTTCTCGGTCGGTCTGCTGATCGCCTTCATCGCCTACAAGGACCTGTTCGTGCGACGCGTCAGCGGGTTGATCGACACCTTCGTGGAGTTGCGGATGCTGAGCCTGCATGCCGAACGGCTCGCGGATATCGCGCTGACCGCGCCCGAACCCGCCGGCGATCCGCGCCCCGCGGCGGCACGGCAGACGCCGATCGGGATAGAGGTCCGGGACGTGTCGTTCCGCTACGGACCGAACGATCCGCTGGTGCTGGACGGGCTCGACTTCCGGATCGCGCCGGGCGAGTCCGTTGCGTTCGCGGGGCCGTCCGGTTGCGGTAAGACCACGCTCCTGAAGCTGATAGCGGGACTTCTGGAGCCCACATCCGGCACCATCCTGGTCGATGGCGAACCGCTGGCACGCCTGGATCCACAGACCTGGCGGGCAAGGATCGGCGTCGTGATGCAGGATGACAGCCTTTTCGCCGGCTCCATCGCAGACAACATCGCCTTCTTCGCCTCGGGAGCCGATCCCGCCCGGATCGAGGACTGCGCCCGGCACGCAGCCGTGCACGACGACATCGCCGCCATGCCCATGGGTTACGGCACGCTGATCGGCGATATGGGCACGGTGCTGTCGGGCGGCCAGAAGCAGCGCATCCTGCTGGCCCGTGCGCTCTACCGTGCACCGGGACTTCTGTTGCTCGACGAGGCGACGAGCCATCTCGACATGGCGCGCGAGAGGGAAGTGAACGACTCGCTGAAAAAGCTGTCGCCGACCCGCATCGTCGTGGCGCATCGTCCAGAAACGATCATGGCGTCCGAGAGGGTCATAACGTTCCGCAAGGGCAAGATTGCGTCGGACGAACGCAGAGAGGGCGTGATGGATGAGCATACTGGCCAAGATCATCGCCTTCCAGGCGGTCGTGGCCTTCATGTTGCTTAGTACGGCGGGGGCGACGTATTTCGCGATCGAACGCATAGACTATTATTTCGATCGCAGCCGACTGGCGCGGGCGCAGATGGACACCGTGATCCGCCTGTCAGCGCACATGAACCGCTACTCGGAAAACATCGCGGAGATGCTCCTGCTCGGACGGACGGAACTGGATGATTTCTACGTGGCCCGCGGCAGCCTCGAAGACAGCCTCGACCGTCTGACCGACCTGATCGAGGAGGAAATCGGCTTCGTGCGCTCGGCAACGGAAAAGGAGGCAGAGCGTGAGGAACTGGTGCGCGTGGAGGCGATGCGTGAGCTCTACGAGTCGATCGACCTGACGGCGCAGCGGCTGATGTTCCTGCGTGATGCCGGCCGTCAGGAGGAAGCCGTGGAGCTCTTTCGCGACGAGATCGAGGACCGAATGGACGAGGAGCTCGAGAAGTACATTTCGGCCGCGATCGAAGGCGAGACCAGAGAGCTCAATCTCATCCAGACGCAGACCAACCGACTTGAGCAGCAACTGACGCTTCTGGTCATCGTGATCTGCCTGGCCGCTCTGGCCGTTTCGCTGATCGCTGGTGCGATACTGGCGCGGACGCTGACCCGACCGATCCGGGCCCTGATCTCGGGAGCGCAGGCGATCGGTGACGGCGATCTGGCATATCGCATATCCTACGACCAGAAGGACGAATTCTCCGATCTGGCGGACCAGTTCAACGTCACCGCCGCGCAGCTCGAGGCACAGCGCCGGCAGCTTCTCGAGGTCCAGTCGGGACTGGAGACCGAGATCGGCCGACGGACGAGCCAGCTCGAGGATGCGAACGGCCGGCTGAAAAAGCTCGACGAGATGCGAATGCTGTTCCTGGCCGATATCGGTCACGAGCTGCGGACGCCGCTGACCGTGCTGCGCGGAGAAGCCGAGATCGTGTTGCGTGGCGATAAGCCGGTCGAGGAATACCGCGAGACGCTGGGCCGCATCGTCGTGCTGACTCAGCAGATGGGCCGACTGATCGAGGACCTCTTGTTCCTGTCGCGGGCCGAAGTGGGCGCGATCCGGTTCGAGATGGAGCCGCTTGTCCTCCAGGATGTGCTCGACGTCGCGCTCGCAGAAGCCCGCGTTCTGGCCGCCGAGGCCGGCGTGCTGCTTCATGCCGAAATCGATGAGACACCCTGCGAAGTGGAGGGTGACGCCGAACGCCTCATCCAGGCGTTCCTGATCGTCCTCGACAATGCCGTCAAATATTCGGACCGAGGGGCTTCGGTGAACATCACCCTAAGCTGTGCCCGCCCGGATGCCGTGGTCAGCGTCCAAAACTCTGGTCCTGAAATACCCGCCAGCGACCTGCCCTTCGTCTTCCACCGCTTCTACCGCGGTCACCAGACCGAGAAAAGGATTGCCGTCGGCAGCGGCCTCGGACTGCCGATTGCCAAATGGATCGCCGACACCCACAGCGGCGGCATCTGTCTCAAGAGCGCGGACCACGAGACGATCGTGACCCTTCGTTTTCCCTTGATCGCGTGAGGGTACATGGCAAAAATTCTACTCGTTGAAGACGATCCGCGCATCGCCAGCTTCGTCTCCCGGGGTCTGGCCTCCGAGGGGCACGTCATCGACATCGCTGAAAAGGCGCTCGATGGCCTCACGATGGCGCGGTCCACTGAATACGCGCTGGTCATTCTCGACCGGATGCTGCCGGACATGGACGGTGTCGAGATCTGCCGACAGCTCCGCACCGAGAACCATACCTGCCGCGTCCTGATGCTGACGGCCAAGGACGCGGTCGCCGACAAGATCGGCGGGCTCTATGCGGGGGCGGACGACTACGTGACAAAGCCGTTCTCGTTCGACGAATTCGTCGCGCGGGTCGAGGCCCTGCTGCGTCGCGGCACACCCGAGAGCCTCGAGCCGGTGCTGCGCGTGGAGGACCTCACGCTCGATCTGCGGTCACGCGAGGTGCGGCGCGGGAGCCGCGAGATCAGCTTGACGCGCAAGGAATACGCGCTTTTGCGCTACCTGATGGAGAATGCCGGGACCGTCCTCAGCCGGACACAGATCCTGAACAACAATTGGGGATACGGCTTCGATCCCGGCACCAAGGTCGTCGATGTCTACGTGCGCTACCTGCGCAAGAAGGTGGACGAGGGAGAGACCAAGCAGCTCATCAAGACCAAGCGCGGGGCGGGCTACAGCATTGGATAGGCCAAGCTGGTTTCAACCATCCCGTGCCCCGTCGCAGAGCGCCCCGAGACCGACGAGACCCGCGCCGAAAATGGCGTCGGGACCGGGTTCGCCGAGATCGCGCGCAAGATCGCGGAGCCGGGCGGCAACCTCGATTGCGGGAAGATCGGGATGCGCCTCGCGAAGGATTGCCGCTGCGGCGGAGACGAATGGTACCGCGAAGGAGGTGCCGGTCTTCTGGCGTGCACCGCTGATCGAGGCGGCGGTCCAGACATCCACGCCGGGCGCGGCCAGGTCCACGTGATCGCCCCGGACCGCACGGCGGTAGACCTCGCCCGCCCGGTCGACGGCGGTCACTGCGATCACCGGGGCATAAGCGGCGGGATAAGCTGGCTCGGAGGCAGGTCCTCCGTTGCCCACGGCGGACACGACGACGATGTTCCTATCGCGCACGAGACGCTCCACGACCGCTTCAAGAACGGCATTCGGGGGTCCCGCGAGGCTGAGATTGATGACGCCCACCTCTTCGGTCGCCAAGGTGTCGAGCGCCTCGATCAGGGTGAAGATGTCGGCCCGCTCGTCCGATCCCCGGCGGTGGAACGCGTCTATAGCCACCAGCCGCGCGCCCGGCACGAGGCCGGCTGCACGCGTCGCGGGGTCGCCCACGAGCAGCGCCGCGACCGCCGTGCCATGGACGGCGCCGGAGGGATCGAAGCTCTCGGGAGACATCCGTCGCAAATCGAGCGCAGCCCCAGCGAAGGTCTCATGATCTCCGTTGATGCCGGTATCGATCATACCGATGGTTGCGCTGCGTCCACAGGAGGTGTCCCGCACGGACTGGACCGGCCAGGCGATCGACCGACGGGCCGGGCAACTGGCCCCCGAGCAGCCGTCGAAGCCTTGCTCGGAGCGGTAGTAATGGTTGAAGTCGGCGGCCTCGCCCGACGCAAGCGCCTGCACGATGTCGCGCGCCGCAATCAGCGTCGTGCCCCCGGGGATGCGCAACCGGCGCGAGGTTTCTCCGAACTCGGTGAGCGAAATCTCCTCGATTACCGCAAAACCTTGCGCCACGAGCGTGGCCAGATCCTCATCACTGAGGGACAGCGCCACGATCTCGTCGGGCGCGAAGACGGGCGGTGGTGGCGCGGGCGCGACCGGCACCGGCGCACGGCGAACCCGTATGGGTCCGTCATCATCGTCATCATCTCCGCCATCGTCGTCATCGTCATCCCGGCCGTCATCATCGTCGTCATCGGCAAGCACGATGGTCGCCGATCCCAGCAGCAGGACAGCCGCCGGAGCCGGCACGAGGAGGGCCAAGACCAACGCCACCATGGTCTTGCGGCGCCAACTGAACCCATCGCCTCGAGGCCTGTTTGTCATGGCTTTTCCGTTCTTCTCCGGAATGTCTCGGGGAATACGTGCGATTCCGGGCATTATTCCGCAGTAAGCCCGCGGCTGGTACGGAAAAGAGCCTGAACCGGATGACGGATCGTTTCGAGACTGACCTGATCGAGGCGGTTCCGGCGCTGCGCCGCTATGCCCTGTCCCTCTGCCGCCGGGGCGACGTTGCGGACGATCTGGTCCAGATCACCGCCGAGAGGGCGATGGCGGGCCGGCGGGGATATGATCCGGCGACCGCAGTGAGACCTTGGCTTTTCCGCATCCTGCGCAATGCCTGGATCGACATGACCCGCCGGCAGATCACGCGGGGCACCGAAGTCGACGTGCACGAGATGCCCGAGGCGGCGATCTACGACGGATCCCGCGCCAGCGAGGCATCTCTGGCCTTGCGCGAAACCGAGGCCGCACTGGCCACACTGCCTGCGGATCAGAGAGAGGTCATCCGCCTCGTCTGCTTCGAAGAGCTGAGCTATGCCGAAGCCGCTGAGGTTCTGGAGATCCCCAAGGGGACGGTGATGAGCCGCCTGGCCCGGGGCCGCGTGGCGCTGGCTGAAAAGCTCGGACTAAACCGATAACGCGGACGTAGACGATCCAGACAAGGAGCAACCGAATGGCCGGGGCGACATTCACCGACGAGACCTTGATGGCGTTTGCCGACGGCGCGCTGGACGACGCAACCGCCCGGCGGGTCGTGGAGGCGGCCCGGTGCGACGAGCGCGTGGCGTCTCGGATCGCCCTCTTCCGCAGCACAAGGGAGGTGCTCGATCGGACCGCCGAAGCAGAGCGGGCGGACCCGGTGCCCGACGCCCTGATGGCACGCGTTCGCGCGACGATCGACAGAGAGCCGCCAAACGAGGCGGCTGGAAACGTCGTCGCCTGGGGCGGCCGGCCGCGGGAGGGAAGGTCGAGGTCTGTCGCATGGCCTGCCGCGATTGTAGCCAGTCTCGCCCTGGCCGTGGGGCTGGGCACGGGCTGGATCATCGCGCCGACCGGTGAAGAGGGCGCATTGAATGCGTTCGATTCCGCATGGGTCGAGCGCGCTGGCCTGACCTATCCGCTCTCCAGGCTTCGGAGCGGCGAGAGCGGCACCACGGAGGTTGGCGATGTCACCTTGGTCTCGTCGTTTCGCGATGCCTCGGGCGCGTTCTGCCGGGAATTCGAGATCGCGACGGAGGCGCAGACCTATGTCTCCGTTGCCTGTCACGGCGGGGGCTCTTGGGAGGTGCGGTTCGCCGCGGTAACTGGCGGCACCGTCGAAGGCTATGCGCCGGCATCCTCGCTCGATGCCCTCGACGCCTATCTCGCGGGCATCGGCGCCGGAGCTCCGCTGGACGCAGAGGCAGAGGCCGCGGCTCTGTCGGAACCGGGCGGGTAAGGGTGGACTCGGGGCGCAAACCACTAGCGATCCTTTGCCTCACGCCTTTTGGTGTGGCCGGATCAGTGAGCCGGTCGCGTGGCGTGAGGGGGCCATTCTTGACCGAGAGGCCAGAGCGGCCCTCCCAGCTCCGGCCGTGTCGCGAGGAGCGATCGACCGGTGGGTGGGCCTCGCTCCGAAAGAACGGCGCCCGCACCCGTCGGTCAGCCCTCGAAGGGATGCGCCCGCCCCCGGATGCGGGAGCGGGCGGGTCGCTGGCGTCACTGCTCGCGATCTTCCGTGCCGGTCGACGCCTCCGGCCCACGGCGTTCTCCGCGTCGGTTTTCACCGGCGCCCGATACCCCGTGCCGGTTCGGTCCAGCATCCTCGGAGAAATCCGCACGGTCGCGGTCGAGCCTCGCCTCGAAAAGCGAAGAGATCGGGCCGAGCCGGGGGATGATTGTTCTTTTGGCCATGCCTGCGGTCGCCGCGAGGGATAAGCTGCGCTCGGCGCGTCCCGTGTCAGTCATCGTCGTCGTCCCGGCGACCGCGGCGATCATCATCGTCGTCGTCGTCATTGTGCCAACGCCCCCGATGGCCTCGGCGGTCGTCGTCGTCGCGCCAGCCCTGGCCGCGGAGCGTGGCGCGGGTCCGCCAGCCCCCATCGTCGTCGTCATCGTTGATGCGGTAGAGCCCAAGATCTTGCCGGCCATGGGTGGTCTCTATGCCGAAGGTGCCGGGACGGTGGCGGAAACCGTCATCATCGTCCGCGAGGGATGTTGTCGAGCAGCCGGCCGACAATGCTGCGGCCGCGGCCACGAGAATGAGGGTCCGTTTCATGGTCTCTGGTCCTTTTCTGAACTGGTCCGCCCTGCGGGTCGTGAAAGGACTACGGGACACGCTTCTCCCTATTCCTTCGGAAGGGACTTTTCCCTCTGCACCTTGATCGGCCCCCGCCCCATCATGCGCAATGCGAGCCACCGGCCCCGAACGAGCCAGGGATAGACCGCCGCCGCGATCCGCGGCGATGAGAAGACACGGCGCTGAAGGCTGTTTGCCACGCCGCCGGGGCCGGACTGGACCGCCATGAGATGCAGCGCCGCATCGCCGTGGAACACTTGGCCCCGCCAACGCACGATCATGCCCCGATCGAGATCGTAGCCTGCCTCGGCCAGCATGGCGGGGCGTGGATCGCCGGATCGAGCATCGACGAGCTCGACCGCCCCCACTCTCTCGCGCAGCCGGACCATCCGCACCCAGGAGGCGCAGAAGGGACATTCGCCGTCATAGACGATCTCCATCACCGAGGCTTGATTGCCGGGCTGCATTCTTCGCTCCTTCGCGCCGACTTTCACAGGAATAACGCCGGGGCTTTGCCGTTAATCCCATGAGTCATGTAGAGGAGGAGAGCATGAGGTCCGACATGATCCGCGCCTCGGTACGAAGAGCGCATGTGACACTGTCGCAGCCCGTCTCCGCCCTGTCGCTGGCCGCCTTTCGCATCGCGCTCGGGGCGCTTCTGGTCTGGGATTGCTGGCGTTTCGTCAAGTACGACCGCGTCTGGCGCTACTGGGTCGCGCCGGAGATCCACTTCACCTACGAAGGTTTCGGCTGGATCACCCCGCTGCCCGAACCCTGGATCCACCTCGCCTGGCTTCTGGTGGGTGGCTCGGCCTTCTGCGTCATGCTGGGGCTGTTCTACCGGATCTCGATCGTGGTCCTCACGGTGACGTTCGGCTATTTCTTCCTTCTCGATAAGGCGGAATATCTCAACCACTTCTACCTTGTCCTGCTGTTTCTGCTGCTGATGTGCGTGCTGCCGGCGCACCGCGCCTTCTCGCTGGATGCCCGGCTCTTCCGGCGTTCGACTGCAAGCGGCGTCCCCTATGCCGCCGTCTTCGTGCTCCGCGCGCAGATGGAGATCGTGCTGGTCTTCGCTGGTCTGGTGAAGCTCACTTCCGACTGGCTCGCCGGTCAGCCGCTGGGATTGTGGCTCCGGGCGCAGGCTGACAGCCACCCTCTGGGCGCGCTCTTCGTCCATGACTGGCTGATCCTTGCCGGAACATGGGGTACGGTGGCTCTGCATCTCGTCGGCGCTCCGCTTCTGTTGTGGCGCCGCACAAGGCTTGCTGCCTTTTGCGTCTATGCGTTGTTCCACGCGGCGAATGCTGGGCTCTTCAACATTGGCATCTTCCCCTGGCTCACCTTCGCGGCCACGACGATTTTCTTCGCCCCGGACTGGCCGCATCGGCTGGCACGGTGGTGCCTCGGATGGTTCGAGACGCTGCCTGCGCCAGCGGACACCCTTGGCAGGACCACTCGCCGCCTGCCAAGGGTGACCCTTCTGGCCATGTCTGCGTGGATCGCGGTGCAGATCGCGCTGCCGTTGCGTTCTCTGGCCTTTGCCTCGGAAGTCCGCTGGGCCGGAGACGGTCATCGCTTCTCGTGGCGGATGCGGATCTATGACCGGCAAGCGGACGGCCGGTTCATCGTGACGGCGGACGGCCAACACTGGTACATCGATCCCGAGACCTATCTTAGTCCGCGACAGGCGAGGAAAATGATGGTGCGCGCGGACATGGTGCATCACTTCGCCGGTGAGCTTGCCGAAAGATGGCAGGAGGCCGGATATTCCGACGTCTCCGTGCGCGCCGAGATCCGAAAATCCCTGAACGGCCGTCCCCTCCAGAACTTCATCGATCCTGCGATCGACCTGACGTCGGTCGAGGTCGCGCGGTTCTCCAGCGATTCCTGGATCGTGCCTCTGCAGAGTTCCGCCGCGAGTCTTTCCGAACCTCAATGATCTGGCCCGGATCCGGAGGCGAGGTAGCGGGTCAGTCCCAATACCGAAGGGTCAGGAGCGCGAGATCCCGCATCGGCGTCGATATGTTGCCGCACGAGGACCAAGAAACGGGTTTCACCACCTTGCTCGGCATCGAGTAGTCAAGGCTCTCTACGGTCCTTCGCGGGGCCTCGCTTGAATGACCGCTCGGCGCTCTCCTCGACCGGCTGACCCATCACGTCAACATCATCGAGATGAATGGTGAGAGCTACAGACTTGCCCAGATCCGCGCCCGACAGGCCGAAGCCCCAACCTGATCATCCGCCGCAAGATCGGCCCTGTGGGCCATGCGCCATGGCACGCACCAGCTATCTGGGCGCGCGCGCCATGACGCGTAGCTCCCCGCCATTGGCCTGGTATTGCGCCGCCAAGTGGCCGGTTTTTGGTCCGCTGTGGACACGGGTTGCGACGCATTGAAATGTACAGAATTATGTACTAGATAATGCATCTGGATCTCACAGTTCTGAGCGAGGCGAACATGCAAGTCATGACCTACACCAACGCCCGTAAAGGTATGAAGTCGGCGATGGATATGGCGATTAATGACCGCGAAACCATTGTTATTACACGTAAAAACAGCGAAGCTGTCGTCATGATGTCGCTGGATGAGTACAATTCGATCAACGAAACCCTGCGCCTGGTGCAAAGTCCGGAAAACGCACGTCGCCTGCGGGCTTCCATAGCGCAACTCGATGCCGACGGTGGCTTGGAGCGTGAACTCGATCTGTGAAACTCGTCTTCTCGGATCAAGCTTGGGAAGATTACCTGCATTGGCAGGAGCACAGCGATGGCGGTAAGACACTGGATCGGGTGAACGAGCTGATCAAGGTGACCAGCCGGAGCTTTTTCAAAGGCACCGGCAAGCCCGAACCGCTCAAAGGAGAGTTCTCCGGCTGGTGGTCTCGGCGCATCACCGACGAGCACAGGATGGTCTATCGCGTGGCCGGTAAAGGTGATGACCAGCGTCTCGAAATTGCCCAGCTCCGATATCACTACTAGAGTTCGGATAGGAGAGCCGGCTCAGGTCACTGACGATTGCCTCGGCCGAGCGACCCTCTGCAAGCGCTGCCCCAATTTCTTCCGACCGGGGATCGACGATGTCGACCGGTCCAAGCTCACAATACTGCTTTGCAAAATAGGCCTGGCGTTTCTGAGAAATGTTCTCCCCAGCTTCGAGGCCTCAGGTAGCTATCCAAGGATCGACCAGTGAAACATGGGTCGCAGAGAAGTCTCGAGCATTTCTCGTCACCACATGCATCCCATGGACCAATGCTGTCGCGGCAATCAGTGCGTCGCGGTCTGATTTTTGGTCCGGAACATGAAGTCTCGCGCAGCGTCTGGCGACGGCGCTATCGATCGGCAAGGTCCGATTTGCGAACTCTGGCAAGACGCGCTCCTCAAGCCAGGATCGCAGTCGCGCGCCCTGCCCCGTGTCTCGACGCTCGATGCGCAGAACGCCAATCTCGAGCTCCATCACGGTCAGCGCAGAGATGTAGAGACTGCCGGCGTCTTGGTGGCCGATCCAGCGCGTGACGTTTGGATCGGCACGACCATCTCCGACCTTGCGGAGCTCGGAGATGATATTGGTATCGAGTAGATACGTCACTCGAGATTGGCTGCCCGGCTTGCGATTTCGCTACGGGGGGGGATCGAACTCGATTTCGGACAAGCCTGGCATGGTCAAAATTTCCGCCAGATTTCTAGAGGTCCCGGTGAGCTTCCGGTAGGCCTCGATGCTAAGCAAAACATGGGCCGGCCGGCCCCGATCGGTAATGAAGACCGGGCCATGCTCAGCCGCACGCTTGGCCCGGCTGGCGTCTTGGTTGAACTCTCTGCTCGAAACGGTGGTGATGGTCATCACACCCTCCAATGTAGTTATGTTTCTACATAAAACTTCCAGTGCTGAGGATCCAGTTCAACTTGCGTGAAGGAATAACTGCGTCGTGAATTTGCGCCCCTTGGGCAACGGGGCCGAAGGGCTCGGTCGAGACCAATCTCGCCGCCTGCGGTAGTGACTGCAGGAAGCCGGCAGAAGCTGCTGTGCGCAAACGATATTCCCCCCCGCTTTTCGTTCTAGTTCACGGCGTGTAGTCGAGGACCCGGTCGCGAAGCGGCCGTTGGCGCCGAACAGAACGGCAGGGAAAAGGCAGGCAAACGCATGACT
>NZ_JALZ01000029.1 GCF_000521785.1 Roseivivax halodurans JCM 10272 | reverse complement strand
GGCGCCTGCGGATCGCAGAACCAGCTTTCCGTGCCGATGCCGGACCTTAGCTTGCGCCACTCGCGGAATTCGAAACCGCGGTCGAAGGTGATCGACTTGCGAGCGCGCTGGGGCAGTGGCTCCATCACATCCATGAGCGTGTTCATGAAATGCGTGGAGCTGCGGTCGTTGTTGCGAAACAGGACGGCGTACCGCGTCTTTCGCTCGACAAGCGAGGCGACGTTCATCGGGCCTTGGGCACGCTCGAAAATCATCAGATCGCCTTCCCATTCGCCAAAGCTCTCCCGGGTCTTCACATGCTCCGGGCGTTGATGAATGGATCGATCCGGTGGGAATACCTGGCTTCTGGAGCGTCTGGCATGCCGTGGCCGGCGTTTCTTTCGACGGCTTGGGAGATGGCGCGCCAGCTGTTCGGACTGTCCTTCCGGGCTGTAGACATAGGCATAGATCGTCTCGTGGCTGACGCGCTCGAGCTGACCACCATATCCAAGACGCCCGGCGATCTGTTCGGGCGTCCAGCCAATCTTCAACTGGCGGATGACATGCGCGCGCAGACCGTCCAAACGGACAAGCTTGCGTCTTCGCGCTCGCCGGTCTGATGCATACCGTCGCGCAATCATACCGTAGTACCCACTCAAATATGGCAGCTCAGTATCTTCAAAGCGGTTCCGCTTGATCTCGCGGTAGACCGTTGAGCGATGCCGACCGATCTGAGCCGCAATCTTGGCAATCGGCACCTTCGCGTTGAGCAAGTCCTCGATCTCGCGTCGCTCGCGCAAATCCAACTCTGTGTGGCACATCTCCAATCTCCTTGCTTGTCAGCAAGATAGGGGGTCTGTCGCAACCCAGTCTAGAATGTGCCCGGCTACAAGGCATTAGTCCGATAATCAGGGTTATGTGGCAAACGGAGTGACGGTTACAGCTCCTCGCGGATGGCGTGGAACGAGCGGCAGGTCTTCTTCAGATGCGGTGAGAGGTCGCGAAAGGCGATGTCGGGCAAAACCCCGCGAGAAAACGCAATATCCTCGATCTGCGAGGCGACGCGAAAGCGCCTGGGCGGATCGAAGCCGTCGATGATCAGGATATCGAGGTCGGAATTCCCGTCACAAGTACCATCGGCAAACGAGCCAAAGAACCCGACCGTGATGCCCTCGCGGTCGCAGAAGTCCTGAATGTCCGACGCCGCGTCCAGAAGCTGCCAAAAACGGGAATGCATGGTCTCTCTAGGCGCCCAGCTCGCGCGCCTCGCTCAGCGTGATCAGCCGGATCTTCCGGCCCTCGTCGCGATATTTCGCGGCGGTCCAGACATTGCCGGTTCCGCCCGGCCCCGGGCTCTCGAGATCCCAGCCGTGATCATCTGCAAGAACGAGATAGTCGGTGGTCTTACCCACAGCGGCCATGATCTGTGCGCCCCTGGCGGCGAACTCGCGCTGCAGATCTCCACCGGTCTCCGCATCGTCGATCACGACCCGCAACCCTTTCAGAGGCCCTTCGGGTGCGGGCTTCGGTCGCTGTGGCGGGGTCGGCGGCGCCTTCCCGAGGCCAAAATCGATCCAGCCCCAGCTATTGATGCCGAGCGAGACGCCGTAGAGGCCCTCGTCATGCTGATTGGTGCGCCACCCGCCCTTGATCCGCGCACGGCAGTTCGCGGCGGCGATGCCGTCCTCGGCCATCTGTGCCGAGACCCGTTCGGCCTGATCGCGCGGCAGGTGGCCGACAAGCCGGCCCTCGATCGTGACCTTCACGGCATTGGAATCGTGCGGGTTGGACGGATCCCGCGCGATGCGCGCGACGGCCTCGATGTCGACGCCGTACCGGCTGTTGGGGACCACGAGGCCGATCAGCGCGGCCTGGTAGTGCGACTCGCCCACCACGGGCATCGGGAAGGAGCCATCTCGCCATTGAACCCTGGCGGATCGAGGCGGGGTATAGCGTGGCACGGCGCGGGGCGGCACCCAGTTTATCGGGCGGGGCGGTGGCGGCGCGGGCCGTGTCTGCTCGGATTGAGGCGCAACGGCCGTCTCCTGGCGCTTCATTCTCTCCTCGTGCGCCCTCTCCGCCGGCGTCATCGCTTCAGCGGGATCGCCGGCAGCGATTGGGTCGCGCCGCCCGCGTCTGAAGAGCTTGGAGAAGAATTTCATGCGGCCTCCGATCGCGCCGAGGCTACAGGACCATGCCCCGCACGCAAGGCCGGTTTGGGTGCGGCAGGACCGGTCCTCGTACATGAAAACGCCCCGGACACGAGGGCCGGGGCGCCGTCTTTTTCGAGCGAGCCGGGCTCAGAACCGCCAGGCGATATCGATGCCGTACTGCGTGTCGTCGAAGAATTCGGCGGTGCTGTTGATCAGCGACACGGACGCTTTCGCTTCCAAGTTCTGGTTCACCTGGTGGTTCGTGCCGAAGCGGGTTATTCTGTAAGATAGACGGCAACTCCTGATACCCCAACGATTTGCGCGCGGTCACCGGTTTCGGAATTGCGCTGCTCGGGGGGACAGCCGGAACGGGCTCTATCGCTACAACGGGGTCGAGGCGGTGGCCGTCGTGACCGGATCGGGCCAGTTCACCGGCGGGCCAATCGCTGCGAGTGTGGTCTCCGTGCCCGGTGCCATGATCGGCGCCGCTCTGATCATCCTGCTCTCAGAAGGCGGATCGGTGGCGCGCGCCCTGATGCGACCGGTCTTCGGCATCGTGGCGCTCAGCTGGGCGATCGCCAACGCGCTTTTTGCCCGACGCGCAGGATGCGCCGACGCCCATTGAAGTCGCATCGAGCTAGGCGCCTGTAAGGGAGTGGATGCGTGGCTATTCCGACGGCAGCCGCAATCCGCGTTAAAAGTGCCTTGCACGGAATATGTAAATCGTAATCATCGAGGGGGAGGACTACCGTGGGTCCTTGCGGTTTGCCGGGACGAGGACCGACCTCATGAAGATCGACGCCGTCATCGCCTGCCTCGGTATAGTCGTGTCCTCCGCCTTGTCGATCGGCGGCGGGATGTTTGTATTCAGCCAAACCTACGGCGAGAGCATCTCGGATATTAAGCGGAACACGGGCGAGGTGTTTCGCATCCAGACAGCACTCTATGGGCAGGAAGGTACAGGTGGGATCGTCTCTGACGTGACCGAACTGCGGTCATTCAAGGACGAGCTTGGCAATGTGATCGACGATCTGGAAAGCGGCTTGGATCGGATGCTTCCGGCAAACGGGCGTCTCGAGGAGGGCTACGGTGCGATCGGCGAGATGAGAACAGCCCTCCTGGGGGGGCCCGGAGTGCCCGGTATAGAGGGGGAGCTCTCGACGGTGGCGGCGAGCCTCCGAGATTTTAAGAGCGAGTGGGACAGGGATCCACGGATCAGGGAAACGCTGATCGCGCTGGAGAAGGACGTCAAACAAGTTCTTCCGTTGAGCGTACGCGCCGAGTTCCAGGAGGAAGTCGCCGCGCTGCGGTCGGAAATCGAAACCTTGCGGCGGCAGGTCGATGATCTCGAAGGTAGGAATGATCTGCTTCTGTCTGAAAACGCCGAGTACACGGACAGGATTGCGAGCCTTGAGCGCGACGCCGATGCCTTGGCAGAACTCGATGCCCTACTGGCCGCAACGCGCGATCAGCTGAGCGAGCAGCTCTCTGCATCCATTGACGAGGAGGAGGCGGCAGCGGGGCGCGTTCAGGAACTCGAGACTCAGGTCTCGGCGCTTCGGGCCGCTCAGAGCTGTTGCGGATCGCGATCGGAAACATCGCGCAGGACCTAGACGGGATCATTTCGGACTACGAGGCCGAGATCGTAGGGGTTCCGGAGCGCGATCGCCTGATCTACGTGAACCGCTTCGATGAGGTTCTCGACAGCCTCCGCGAGTTGGCAGGAAGCAACTGAGCTATCGTGGCCGGCTCCGCATGTATGGTGGCCCCGCCCACCGGATCGACTGGGCCATGGCTGAAGGCTAGGGAGCTCGAAAGACGAGTGCTTCGCGCGCAGGGCCCCTCGACATTGATCGGCGGCACGCAAAGAGCTGCTGCTCGGTCTCGGTCTCGGTGTCGTAGAGATGGACGTCGACCGAGCCCTCCTCACCGATCAGCAGGACGATGCGTCTCATGGCGCATTCGTGCGGCCGGCAGCTTGGGTGGAACTCGTATTCCTCGTTATCGAGCGTAAGCGTAATCGGCGCGCTCTCGAAGCTACCCTCATCGAGGACTAAGTTCACCCGTTTTCGTTGGCCGCCGAACTTGTCGTCGACCGTTTTATGCACGCCGGGCTGCGCCCACTCGACGTGAAACCGCATATCCTGGGAGTGAGCCGTTGCGGTCGAGCCGAGGCCAAGAACGAGAGCGGCGGTCGCGATACGGAACATGGCGGCCTCCAGCCTGAAGTCTGTGGCGGAATGATAGACGGTCTTACAATCTCAAACGGCATATGCGAAAAAGTATTTTGGAATGAGTTACGAATATTGTTGCGCACCCGAAGCCCCCGACAGCTCAGCCGGTCAGGTCGGGACCGGGTGTGGGGGCCGGCGGGTAGAGCCTGTCGTGGAACGCGGACATATCCTCATTCCTCAGAGCGGCCATCTCCGGAGAAAGCGTCAGCACCCAGCCGGGGCCGACCTGCGCGCCGGGCGCTCCGGTGACGCAGCATCGCCCTTCCGTCGCCGCTTCCGCCCAGTCGGCGATCTGCTGGATGTCGCCGAAGAACGTCTCCCCTCCCCCGTCCGCAAACACGTAGAAGCGCAAAGTGCCAAACTTCTCCTTCGTCTGCTGAATGTGGACGTCTCCGGCTTGCGGGAGCGCCACGCGTGCGGCGATCCCCGCGCATGCGCGTTCGATCACCGAGGTCCATCCCGCCGGGAGGTTGCGGACCCCGTCCGGATTGTGGACGCCGACATCCCGCAGCTGGGCGACCGCCGCATCCATGCGGTCATGGTAGACCTCGGCCGTCATCCCGTCGTTCTCCGCCGGGACCGGATCCGCGGGCACGCCGCTGTAGATCTCGAGGCGCCATCCCGGAACCTCGGCGCTGGACAGCGCCGTCACCAGCGCCTCGACATGCGTCCTGTCACCCGAGGCATTCCGGCTTTCGCGCAATGACATGCAGGTCCCGTCCTCATGGACGAAGGCGCTGCGATGCGACATGCGGAAGGGCGCCATGACGGCGTCCCGCGCAGTCACCGTGACCGCAGCGTCCTCCCTTACCGGACCCAAATCTTCGGTGTTCTTCCCGCTCATCTCGCACCCCGGTTCCACTGATACCCTTGAGATCTACTGGTCCCTGCTGAATTTCACAAACCGGTCGTCAGCCAAATGCGGCCCGGAGTTTTGCGATCCTGTCCCGAAAGTGCAGCAGCTTGCGCAGGTCGGCGATCTTGGGAGCTCGGCTTCCTGATTCAAAATTGACTTATTATATTTCGCATCCAGAACACCACGTGGACGGTCAAAGTCCAGATTATTATCGCACGGGAATGTCCGTGAAAGATTGATCATGTTTCGCCTTCCGCATAGAGCTCTACACACGCACGATAAAGATCATCTCCATAAAGCAGAACTCGCTTCCCGCCCCGAATTTGCTTGAATGGGTCCATCGCGGCGGTGAGGCTTGGCCGGACGTGGGCCCTGCGATCCCACTGCAAGGGCGCACGAGCTCGCGAAGTCCGCCGCGGCTCGGAAAATTATCCGATCCGATAATATGGGGTCAGCGTACTTATCGAACTTTATCGAGCATGGCCGCATCCCGTGGTAGAGCTAGTAGTCCAAGGGAGCCAGCTTAAAAATAAAGTCAGGCCGAAGACTTCCGAGGGCAAGGAGTTCGAGCAATTTGGGCGGGAGATCCAACGGCCTCGAATTCGACGCCTCCGCCCCGCAAAGCCTGACAAGAATTTATACGCGGCCAGACAACACTGGTTCTGGAAACCGGAATTTTTTTATCTCCCTCACCTACACAGCTGAGCGGCCTGATCGCATGAAGAAAGCCGCCAAAATGACGGAAAGCTGGCCTGCCCAGGACAGACTGGCCGCGATACTTATTAGTCAGTAGCCGCACCAGTCCGTATGCTTCCGCGGCATCGTCCCGTCATGCGTCAGGAGATCTACGAGAACGACATCGCCCGGGATGGGTGCCAGGATTTGCAGGACGCTGCCATCCTCGAGGCTCCGGAATTCGGCCTCGCGCGGCAGAAACATCCGCATCTGGGTCTCCATAGCGCCATCGGCGAAGGTGCAGGCGACGACGGCCTTTTTGAGTGTTTGCGAGATTGGAGATGTCTTCCGCGAAGTGCTGCGCGATCTTCCGGCTTCCGAGGAGCGTCCGGGTCGCATCGTCCGCAAGATTGCCATGACCCTGCCCGACATCAACGTGCGTGAAGAGATCCTGCAGGTGAAGACCCGCAAGATGATCCTGGCGCCGGAGGTCGACCTGCGCGCCATCGCCGCCATGGCCTTCCAGTCGTCCGGTGCCGACTTCGAGAACCTCGTCAACGAGGTCGCCCTAACTGCCGGGCGGGAACGCCCGCCACATCGTCGAGATGCTCGACTTCACCCGGGCGCGCGATCGCATACTCCTGCCGAGATCCGGCGGCAGTATCGCGCTTCTCGGGGAAGAGCGCGAAATCATCGCGATCAATGAGGCCGGCCACGCCGTGGTCGCGCTCCTATCGCCTCACGCCGATCCGGTCGAAAAGGTGACCATCACCCCGCAGGGCGCCGCGATGGGCTTCGTGCTGCAATCGCCCGACCGCGACCGCGTCTTCGAGACCCAGGCGCGCCTCGAAGCGCGGCTTGGCGTCATGGCGGCGGGGCGCATGGCCGAGCAGCTCGCCTTTGGCGAGGACATGATCACCACCGGCGCCGCATCCGGCATCCAGCAGGCCACCGCACTGGCCCGGGCTATGGTCACGCGTTACGGCATGTCCGATTTCGGCTTTGTGGTCGTCAACCCGAACGACCCCGCGCTCTTCGACGTGAACAATCCGCCGGCCCGGATGATCTCGACCATCACGGCGGCCGGAATGGATCGGTCTCGCCAGGTCCTCGAGGAGAACCTCGAGGGTCTCAACCGCCTGGCCGTGGCCCTTCTCGAAACCGAGACCCTGTCCGGTGAGGAAGCGCGGGCGATCGTCACCGGGGAAGCGTCCGGCCCGGACAAGGCCGGGCAGTGCCTCATTCCGCCCCGGGAAACCGAGCGCCGGATGCGGCTCCCGCGGCTCTCGCGGTCGGCCTGAAGGTGGCGCATCGCCAGCCCATGCTGGCGCGTGTCCCGAGCGTCATCCTTGCGCCGCATTCTCCGGCCAATCGAACTCGGCGTCCCGAAAGAGCTTTGCTTTATCGGACCGCCCGAACAGAATGACGACGATCACCTATTTTCGCACGATGGATACCCCGCATGTCTGACCTGAGCTTCTACTCCCACATGATGATCTCGTCGGATATCAAACGCGCAAGCGACAGGATGCATTCCGGACTGATGGCCCTGGCAAGCTCACAGACCAACGCCATGCGGGATATGACCGGCAGGCTCGATGACCGCCTGAGCCAGATCGACGACACGATCGCAATGCAGGGCGAGGTTCTCGAGCGCATGAATGGGGCGATCGACGGTCTGCGCAAAGACATGCGCACCGGGTTCGTCGAGATCGCCAACCGCCTGTCCAATCTCGACCGGAAGCTCGGCGAGATCGAGAAGAACACCGGTAACCCGGAAATCACGCTCGCAAACGAGCGCCATCGACGTGCCGTGGAGCTTCTGAAAAAGGGCCATGTCGGAGATGCGCTGGGAAACGTCGAGGCCGCGATCGCGAACGGCAACGGCCCCGCCTTCCGTCACATCCCGGCCTACCACATCACGCTCGGCGAGATCCGGATCGGCGACCATCCGGGCTCGGACAAGTCAGCCGTCGACTACGATGCCGCACATTGCGCCTTCCGGCAGGCGGCCATTCACCTGGAGGACGAGAACAAGGCAGTCGCGCTCTGCAGGGCGGCCGCGTCGTCTTTCCTCGGTGAAGATTACGAACGAGCGATCGACACTTACCTCGATGCGCTGAAGATCCCGCATGCGCGCCAGTTCACGCATTTCGAACTGGCGAAGTGCTACCTCGAGGTGGAGCATGAGAGGGCCGCCAGCCATCATCTCAAGCATGCGGTGGACATGGACTGGCGGATGCTCGCGCTCGCTGCAACCGACCCTGTCATGACCCGGCACGGTGATACGGCCGAGCGCATCCTGCGTGAGTATTCCGATGCCGTCATCGGCATTCTGCAAAACGACTTCCGCGCGATCGAACACGCCGTCACCGGCCCGACGAGCAGGAACATCAAGAAGATCTGGAACACGCTCTCCGATGCCGTGAAAGACGTCGACAATGCGACGTCTGATCCCGATCTGGTGGTCGATCACGCACCTGCCTTTGGGCCAGATCGCGACTATTCGGATCAGGGTCCGTCGCCGTTCTGGTATGAGGCAATCCAGAAACGAATCCAGGGCCTGACCGATGAAAACGTCACTCTTCTCGACATCCTCGCCGAGGCACAGAGGGATGATGTCGTCGAGCGACTTCGGAGAGGGGTCCGACAGTGGTTGAACGATGTCTTATGCTGTACCGAGCTTGTCTCGGCAATCCGGAACGACTCCCCCGAGGACCGCGGCGGCAGGATGTCTCTCCGCGGCGTGGTCAGACCGGGGATCTCCATCAAGAATGATGCGGAGCGGACTGCCGAAGACGTGACCAACGGCAGGGTCGCGTCGAAGCCCGGCCTCCTCGGGCGCCTCGGGGGCAAGCGCGAGCTGCGCACTCACAGGCAGCTCTGGGACGATTTCTCGGCAGAGGAGATTCGGATCAGGACTGCGATGGTGGCGCGCGTGACCGCCGTTCTTCCCGAGATCGAGACGCGCAACCAGCGCTGCGTAGAGATCCTCCGGCACGCGGAACACGGCGTGAATACCCTTCAGGAGATCGGCTCGGGCCAGTGCCGCTTCCTCAAGCCGTCGCAGTTCATCCAGCCTGACCAGCCGGACAATGCACCCAGCCCGTCCTAAACGCGCCAGCTTGCCGCATCATCCAACGCATACCGGCCGCCGGGATGCGTTTTTCGTTACGCACCTATGTCCTTCGGAAGAGGTCTCCTTATCTCCTCTCGGGTCCGGCGCCGACCTGTTGGATGGCGGTACCGGCCGGGACATCCTCATCGGCGGCGTCGGTGCGGACATCTTCGAGTTCGGGCCCGCCACTGGCAAGGACATCATCCGAGACTTCGCCGCGGGCGAGGACCTGATCCGCATCGGGGTCGCGGGGCTCACTTACGAGGATCTGTCACTGTCCGCGGTGCGCGACGGCCTGGTCGTGACCGGCTTCGACGATCAGGACAGCGAGTTCGTCGTAACGGGCGTCTGGGCCCTGACCGAGGACCACTTCCTCTTCACTTGACGCGAGCGGGACGCTGGCCGGGACCGGCGCCCCAAGCTGGCTTACCTGTCGTAGGGACCCGGCACGGGGTCGTCACCATTCGGTTCGGACAGGTGCCGATCCAGATCATGCATCGCCGCCAAGAACAGAGGCAGGATCGTCTCCATCCGCTTCAGGTTTTCGATCACCAGGTCTCCGCGCAACTCGCGCCTGTAGTTGTGGCTGATCAGATTGCGAAACGCCCGGAGCTCGTTCATGTCCGCATACCAGTCCTCGCCAACGAGCGCCGGGCGGACATCCTTTCGCGGGCTGCTCATCTGGTCGAGAATGTCCTGGTGCGATGAGGAGCCTGTCGGGACGAAGGAGTCGACGCTCTTGCACAGCGTCTTCATGACGTCCTCCAAGCCGTTGTAGATATTGTGAAGCGCCGACGCGATCGTGGTCACAGCCGACCAGCGCATTGCCGCACTTTCAGTCTCCAGCGGCTTCTCTGCGACGAAATCGGAAAGACGATCCCATTCTCGGAAAGCGCCTTCAAGCTTTTTCGAACTCGCGGTCAGGGCGGGAGAGGTAAATTCAGCGTTCAAGGAGGGCCTCCTGAAAGTCAGACGTCATGTCCCGCGCAAAATGAAGGTCGATGTCGATATCCCGGCTCCGCCCTGCTGCGGCGATCGCTTGCCGGATCTGACGAACGGTGTCCTGATCGGGGTCGCCCATGATCATCAGATCGATATCTGAATGCTCCATGAAGTCTCCATTCTTCAAAGATCCGAACAGACGGTACTCGATCCCGAGGGCACCCAGTGCCGCGCGGAGTTCTGCCCATGTCGCCCGAGCGGCAGCTTCATGCGCCTCGCGGCGCTGTTTCTGGATCACTTCAAACCGGGTCATTCGTCAGGCTCCTGTGCGATGAATATACTGCAGGAAGGGTGAACCGACAAATGCCGCGGCACCGATCAGACCGGGACTGGAACGCTCTCCCTGTCGAGCCTCGGAAGTCCACGGCTCTGCCGGAACACTGCAACCCTCTCGCGCGCCATGTCCCGCACCTCGGTGGCCGAGATGCCGGCGAGGTCCGGCCGGCCGAGATCGATGACCGGAATGCCGACCGAGGTCGCGAGCCGGATGGCCTGGCCGGTGCCGCCGCCGGCCTCGCCCTTCGGCGTCCAGCAGACCACCACGCTCGACGGAACGCGGAAATCCTCACCGAAGATCTGGTTGCCGTTCCGGGCCATCAACTTCAGGAAATAGTGCCTCTTGTCGTCGGGGTTCTTCGGGTTCGGGCGGATGCCGTCCGGGTGCGGATGGAAGTTCAGCGCGAGCCGTTCGAAGACCGGGCTCATCTTCACGATGCCCTCCGGAATGTGGCGCTTCGGTTTCGGCAGGAAGATCTCCATGCCCTCCGGGTTTGCCGCGCGGGCGCCGGTCCAGAACGCGGTGTCAGCGCCGATCGCGCCGCCCGAGCGAAGCCGCATCCCGTCCTCGGTCAAGAGCCCGCCGATCTCCGTCATCAAGGCCTGGATCGCGGCCGGCGTCTCGCGCGAGCCGACGCCCGCGAAGAAGAGCGGATCGTCGATCGCGGCCAGCTCATCGTGGGCCAGTTCGATCTCGATCCCGGCCTCGAGGCTGCGCGCGAGGTAGATGCGCATCATGTGCTGGACGCGTGCGGCATCGAGACCGCCATTGCCACAACCCGGCATCGACATCGCGACCGATCGAATGTCGCGCCCGCCATCGACAAGGAACCTGTTCATGTAGACAAGCCCCACTCCGACCCAGTCGTATCGCGAGGGGTCTCGCCATTCCTGCTTCGTCGCGAGGTTCATCACCTGCCGGCCGTCATCGGTCTTCACCAGCTGGAACGTGCCCGGCGCCAGGCGCCGTTCGCGGCAGGCCCGCTCGTAAGGCTCGAGGATCTCCGGGAACCGCGTCTTCATGTCGAGGGCAAGCCCCTTGCCCATGACCCCGACGGTGTTCACCGTATTGACGAGAAGTTCCGCTTTCGCGTTCTGGACGGCAAGGCGGGGGGAATACGTGATCATGAGACGCGGCCTTTCTGAAGAAGGTCATTCTCCCATGCCGGGCCGAAAATCACGAACGCGACGACGCCTCGCATCGGTCAAGTTCGCCTGCTGGGCTGCCCCGCCAATTTGTGCTGCACGAAGTAGCCGCGGTGGATCAGGTACTCCTCGACGATCTGCTCGAGGATGTCTTCTTTCATGGCCATCGGTCCCCGCCGTGCTGGATGCGTCCACGTTGCCGGGACACGATGGACTTGGCAACAAGACTGACCGCGGTCAGTTACCTGAATATGCTGCCACGACGTATGAGGTCCATAGGACGCTTGAATATCTCGAACGCCGACGGTGCCTTCGCTGCTTCCTTTGCAAAAGCAGCGAAGTATATTTCATCCCGGTGCTCGACAGGCTGACCCGCACGCGGACCAACCGGTATTCGGGGGGCATCCTCGGAATCGCTGACCGCCTCACGAAGCGGGTTGTTCTCCTTCCCTCCGAGGGCGACATCGAGGGCCTCTAAAAGAACGTCCCGCTCGGCCTCAAGAGCACGCATGTGGCAACGATGCTCCCAGTTCCTCTCGGTCGCATGGTTGTAGTTGCTTTTCAGCTCTTCGATGTGATCAGCCATGTCAGCGATCTGCTCATTCTTGCGCGCAGTCGCCGAGGTCGCTTTACCAAGCTGCCGCCGAACCATCCCGTATGTGAAGTCATCTGCCATTGAGTCATCCTTGTCGGTGCCGCGATGGGTCCGCCGTGAGATTGGTCTTGAATTGTTTCTTCCGCAACACGTTATCCTCCGGTGTGATGCCCAGATATGGTGGTCGCGGGTTATCTTCACAGATCTGTAGCGAAACGATTACGTTGGCGTAGAGATGCGGTTTGGCGTCGTGTCGAGTTACCAGATTGGCATCGGGGTATATCTCTACGCGACCGTAGCGAATTCATTGCGTTTCTGTAGAGATAGCGGACGGAGTTCATGGATCCCATGAAGGATCGGCCTGGCGTCGGTGAACTGTTTGCCGTCCGACCGAGCGACCTTCAGCAACCCAGCATATAGCCGATATTCATGTCGACCGCGCCCATTCCGGATGTACACGAGCTTGACCCCGGTCCGAATGTCGGAGTGGGCTGATATCCAGCTGCGGGAGCCGCGTCCGCGTTTGCCGCAGCGGCCAACAAGAGCAAGATCGCCCCCGCCACGATCAACCCGCCCTCGTCGGTTGAGTTCGTCCTGTTCGCCATGGCTCTTTCCCGTATCTGGGCGGTCAGTTCGGCGGCGCGAGCGCGCTCGGCCTGGCGCTCAACGATACGTTGCTGTGCCTCTTCGAGTATCTTGTCCGCGCTCGAGCATTTCAGGGGCCGATAATCATCGGGGAGCCTTCCGTACGCATTGAGAAGGCGCTCCTCGTACAGAGATTTTACGCCGGCACATGCATTGCGCGGGTCGATATTTACGAGCTCGTCGTCATGAAATAAGCAACTGAATGCATGGCTCGCCTCGTTCGCCTGTTTGTAGTTGCGACACCTCAGCCAATCCGAGCGCCCGGCTGACCACAAAAGCGCCGCCTCCGCGGCTGCGTCACAGTCGAGCCCGTCTTCGCTTGCCGCTCCCTGGATGGACGCTTGCGCCAATCCATCCGCATAGGCCCGCCTGATGCCGTCACAATCGGCCGGATCCGGTAGCTCGAGAGAGGGGTCGGCGATGGAACGCATAATGAGGCATCGCCCGGCATGAGCCGCAGGGTCGAGCTCCGCCTGTCCGACACATCCCGTCCAAGCCGGTAGCTCCCCGGTGATGCCCGCGACGGCGTTCGCCACGGCTTCACATGTGGGGCGCACATTGCCGGCCTCCTCGCTCAAGTCGATACGGGTAAGGATGTCGTCGCAGGATAAAGCCGCCAATTGGGGTTGGGCCAGCACCGGGGATGGCACAGCCGCATAAAATCCAAGCGCGACCAGTAAGATGGCGACACTTCTAATCATGGCGCGCCCCCGCCTCGTGCATTCATTGCTCAGTTAAAGCTGATGGTTGCAATGTCGGTGCAGTCGATATCTTCGATGTTTTCGGGAAGATTCCGGATTTGGCCATCCGGCCATACCATCTCCTTGTAGGCGTCCGGCATGGCGCCGTTGTAATAGATCGACTTGAGCTCGTCGCATCCCGCACCCTGGAACGTCTCAACGGCGACTTCTTCGCTTCGGCGAGTGCGCCCCATGTAATAGGCGATTACGCAGCTTCCGAAATGCTCGACCTTGCTGGCGGGATCATAGCCCATGCATGCGGTCCAATAGGGCTCCGTTCCACTGGCATCGTAGATGACTTGGGCCGCGCTCTCACATGGCAACGCGGCTGGATCGGTGGTTACTGCGGCGCCCGTCTTCCCAGCCTCCCGGACCATGAATGCCAGCTGGTCAACCACCTTTTGACAATCGTCCGTCGGACGCATGCCGGCAAGCGCCGCGTTTCTCGGCCTCAATGCAAGGCAATCATAGACCGCACCGGCGTCTGCGACATCTATGCTCCCACAGGCTTCTGCGATCTGCTGTGCAGGGTCGGCTTGTTTTAGAAATTCTGGCTGGGCGGCGGCAGACTGGTATGAGAGCAACGCTGCGGCAACGACGGGGAATGCGATCAGGCGCATTGGAAAATCTCCATATCTAAAATCGAATCCAGAATGACCGAATAGGTTCGAAACTCAAGGCGCAATTCATCGTGGAGCCGGCTTTTGGGCGCTTGCCGATCGCTCGCGTGGTACGTCCGTGTCTGCTGCTCTGAGTTTGATCAAAGCAGCGCCACGCTCTTCCGTCGTGGCTCCATCAACACAGCACGTGTCCGGCACAGAGCCGCTTTTGCCTTCTCGTGGAGCGCGCGCACCTCGTGTCAGCGCGCGCGTCCGGAACCGGCTGCCCATTGGGTCAGGCTTGATCCACCCCGGTCATCTCGGCATGGTTCCAGTGCGCCCCGCATCGCAGGCAATACGTGCCGACATACGTCTCGCTCGGCGCGCAGGGCATGCACACCTCGTGGTGCCGGCGGATCCAGCACCAGGGCTCCTTCAGCCAGTCGAACCGGCCGAAGGAGAGGCGAGCCACACGGGTGCCCATCAGGCCGCATCGGCCTTTCGGGCCGCCGTGCGTGCGGCCTTGGCCCGCGTCTTCGACCAGGCCTTCCCGGCCCGGCGGATCTCGATGAGCTGCGTGATGACCCGCGCCTGCATGGCGCGGTCTTCCTGGGCCGCGGAATTGCCGCCCGGCTGGCGCATCAGCGCGGAGAGGCGCTTCTGGTCCGCCGCGAAGAACCGGATATGCGCCTTCAGCGCGTCGCGGAACGCGATGTAGTCGTCCTTCGCTTCGAGCCCGAGCTCACCGCGGAAGAACGGATCCGGCGCGCCGCAGAGGTGGCGCCAGGGGGAGATGAGGCCACGCTCGTGGGCCCGGTTGCAGCGCAGCTCCCAGGCAAGATCGCGGGCCTTGGTGGTTTCGGTGATCGGGGACAGGGGCAGGGTTTTCTTGATCTGTGTCATCAGGTTATCTTTCGATCTTCGTGTTTTTCATGAATGTGCAAAGGAGAGGAGGGAAGGCCGCGCGGGGCGGCGACGCGGTCAGCTCATGGCGCACCTCCCGCGGGCGCCACCGCGCCACATCGAGAGCCGGCGCAGCGCGCGCGGCGTGTCCGATTTCAGGAAAGGCCCGACGCCGAGGGCGGTCAGGACCGGGCTGCCGTCGAAATGCGGCGGCTCGACATGGCCCTGGTCGACGATCCGAGCACAGGGAATGCCGGTTGCCTCGAACCGATCGGCGAGGCGCTCGAGCCGGGCGTGACCGCCGCCATCGAGGCAGATCTTCGTGCCCGGCCGCAAGGCGGCATAGGCCTCGGCACGCGCACGGATCTCGGGATCTGGATCGGTCAGCGAAAGGAGAAGCGCATCGACATAGGCATGTCCCGCCTGAGCGTTGGACTTGCCTTCCGACATGATCAGGTCGCCTCGCAGGACGGCGTAGAGACGCAAGGTCCCGTCCTCGGCAGCCTGTTCGTCAGGGATCTACTGGAAGCGCGTCATCGTCTTTCCTTCGGGCCTCCGGCGCACCGGAATATGGAGAGTGCCACGGGGTTCGAACCCGCCTGGCGTGGAGGTTAGGGCCCCCTGCCGTTCCCAAGACCGCACCCGTATGCCGTGGCCATGGCCGCGACTGAATTCGGGATCGAGGCAAGCGCCTCGAGAATGAACCCGATTGTTGGCGGCCGAATGGGGGTGCGGCCTTCTTGCCCGCATCTCCTCCGGGGAGGGAGCCACCTTCGCCGGGTCGGCAGGTTGGCGAGGACACGTCCTCTCTTGATGCCCAAACAGCTTAGCCAACCCCGTGTCCACCGTCAATGCGAAAAAATATTCCGGTGACGAAAATCTATGGCCCGTCCGCCCAGGCATGCCCGGTCCGCGCGGCGGCGAGCGTTTCCGAGGTCGCGAAAACCCACCCGATCTCGGCGCCCGCCTCGGCCTCGCAGCCCGAGGAGATCGAGGCGCGGGTCACCGGATCCTCCGGGTCGGAATAGATCGACCCGCCGATCGTGAGATAGCCCTGGTAGGATCCGTCCAGGTAGTCGGCCGCGTGCTTGGCGATGTACTGGCACTGGACCTCGTCGAGCCCGCTCAAGGTCATCTCCACGACGTAGGCCCCCGCATGGCGGATGGAGACGGTGTCGGCCCATTTGTGGTGAAACGTATCGCCCACGCGCTGAAAGCCGGGGAGCTCCATGTAGTAGACCTCCGGGATCTCGCCCTCAGCGATCGCCGTGCCCATCGACGCCTCGGTCCAGATCTTTCCGCGCAGGTACTGCGTCGCAATTGCGATGTCGTTGTACGTCATGTCCCGGTAGGTCTTCTTGAAGAGCATCAGCCCCCCGATCATCAGACCCAGAACGATCGCGATCCCCAGCGAGATCTGCAGCATGTCATAGCCGCGGCCCCGGCGCGGGCGGGGGGCGGAGAAGGCGGGTGGGTGCCCCATGTCGACCGCCTTACCCGGCAGCGCGATCGGTCCGCCCGATCACGTCCCGCAAGTCGTCGATATCGATGAAGTTGTCCGCCTGGCGTCGCAGATCATCCGAGGCCATCGGGGTCGACGACTTGAGCGTGGAGGCAACCGAGACGCGCTTGCCGAGCCGCTGGAGCCCCTGCACCAGGCTGCGGAAGTCCCCATCGCCGGAGAAGAGCACCACGTGATCGACATGCGGCGCGGCGAGCAACGCATCGGTCGCCAGCTCGATGCCGATCGCGCCTTTGACCTTCTTGCGCCCACCTGCGTCGACATATTCCCGCACCGGCTTGGCCAGCACCGTGAAGCCGTTGTAGCCGAGCCAGTCCGTCAGCGGTTTGACCGGCGAGAACTCGTCCGTGTCCGACACGCAGGTGTAGTAGTGCGCGCGCACCAGGCGGCCCCGGCGGGCGAACTCGTCGCGCAGCAGCTTGTAATCGATGTCGATGCCGAGGGCCCGACCGGCGCCGTGGAGGCTGCTGCCGTCGATGAAAAGAGCGAGACGCTCATCCTTGTAGAACATGACCGGTCCTGAATTATCTTCATTTTTCGCTTTGCGAAGTGGCTTCGCGGCTCACTCAATTCTATTGGGAAAAATGTGCATAACAATCGTTTTCGCACCGTTTCCCGCAGATCCGGCAGGTAACATGTGGACAAACCTTGTCAGATTGAGTTTCCGGATGCCTGTAGTTGAAACGATCGGTCCCTGCACGCTCATCCTCGGGGATGCGCTGGAGGTTCTGCAATCCCTTCCCGAAAAGGCCGATCTTGTCGTCACCGATCCGCCCTACAAGCTCACCAGCGGCGGCCATGCCGGGCAGGTGATGTCGGGCATCTTCTCGCGGTCGCGCTACGACAATTCGGGTCTGCTGATGAAGGTCGTTCCCTGGAGCGCGATGGCCAAGCCGATCTTCGCGGCCTGCCGGCCGGATTGCGATGCCTACGTGATGGCGAACGACAAGAACATCTTCGCTGCGCATGCCGCGTTCTCCGGCGCAGGCTGGAAGCTGCACAACCTCCTCGGCTGGCACAAGGGCGCGCCGACGCGAAACCGCTGGTACATGAAGGATCTCGAGTTCACGCTCTACCTCTGGAAGGGGCGCGCGAAGACCATCAACAATCCCGGATCCAAGCAGCTCTTTTCCTGCCAGAGGCCGAAGGCCAGGTTCCACCGGACCGAGAAGCCGGTGTCGCTGCTCGACCACTACATCCGCAACTCCTCCGCGCCGGGCGAGCTTGTGCTCGACCCGTTCGCCGGCTCGGCCTCCACGCTCGTCGCAGCGATGCGGGCCGGCCGCCGCGGCCTGGGCATCGAGATCGAACCGGAGTGGTTCGAGAAGTCCTGCGAGCGCCTGACGCGGGAATGGGAGACCGCTCTGGCCGGCTGATCCAGTCCATCACACCACATCCGTATTAACGATTTTCGCATACCCTAAGTAGGATGACCGGACCACAACACGGATGCCGACCATGCCCACGGATGCCCTCCACCTTTCCGCCGACGCACTTACACATCTCCAGGACCTCGCAGTCATCCGTGGCGAGAACCCGATGGTACGCGAGTTCATCGGTCATGGCCCGGAGCTCGGCCTGGTTTCCGGGGTGCTGATCAGTGTGGACGCGGACGACCTCGAGACGGTGGCGCGCGAGATCGACCGCGCCGCGGGCGTGGCCGGACCCAGCGTCGACCGACTGTTCGAAGAGATGTCCTATGGCGTCATGCAGGACACTATCGACACCGGCCTTGTCCTGCCTGTCCTGACGGGCGAGAGCGTGCGCATCAGCGAGGACTTCCCGGCCCATCAGGTCGAGCTTTTGCAATCGGTTGTTCGAACCGCCCTCCCCGAGGCCAGTCGCCCCCTGTTCATGACCTTCCCGAACCTCGCAGGCAGGTTGACCTTCGATACACTGAACTTTCTCACATCGGGCGATACGGAGGCGCGGAGGCAGGCGATCGAGACCTACCCGATGGTGGCCGAGGACATGGTTCAGATGCCGAAGTTCCGGGCTCCGCTCGACGCGCGCACCGAGCTGGCTCCGATTGTGGGCGAGCATCTCGAACTCGATGCGGCCCAGATGCGCATCTATGCCCGCTACGAGCGTGCCATCGCAGAGCTCACTTTCGCACCAGGCAATGAGCAGGGCAGCCTGGCGGCCCGCAAAGCGATCTCACTGGATCCCCGGCGCGTGCCGCCTCTCGCGAGTATCCGCAACCATGCGGTCCTGATGGCCCGGCGCATCCGCATGGACCAGCTGCCGGCCGCACAATCAGGCGACGCCCCTGCGGCCATTCAGGCCTCGCTGCGTTTCTCCGAAGTGAGGGTGGGCTTCTCATCGCACCTCAATGTCGGAGAGCGGCCCTTCGACCGGATCACCAGCCGCATCAGGCCGGGCGACTGGGAGGAGGCGACCGAAAGGCTGAAGCTGCAGCGGAAGCGCATGGGCAATGTGCTCGACTCGATCCGCAGCACGACCCAGACAATCGCCAGCGCCATACTCGTCGACATGCTCCGCAGGGACGAGGCCATCGACATGGACCGGATCTCGGCGGCGGCACACCGGGTGCTGTCCGACGAGCCGGTGGAGGAGGATGACGCCGTCTACCTCAGCACCTTCCTCATGAGCCTTGCCGATCGATCCTACGCCATGACCCAGGTGGGGCTAAGGCTGCGCCAAGTCATCGGCGATGGCGCGAGCCTGAAATCCCTGTCCGAAGCCGACACACGCTGGCACCATGTTCAGGAGCAGATCGGCAACGAGCTGATGGCGACGGAAAAGGACATCGCGTGGACGGCCCTCGTCGGCCGGCGGCCGATCGATCGGCTTGTCGGCCGGGAGCTCGTCAGCTCCGAGGCCCTGCTGACCCAGGGCCGCCGCGAGGAGCATTGCGTCGGTTCCTACTCGCGTCACGTTCTGGAAGCCAAGCCGAAAGAGCTCACGCTGATCTTCTCGATCGAGACCGAGGCAGGCGAGATCCTCTCGACCGCCGAGATCTCCGGGTTGGAGGTGAAGACGTCCGCAGGATCGCCGGGCTATGCCTGGACCCTTCAGCAGCACAAGGCGCGCCGCAACGGCGCCCCCGGCCCTGAAGCGTCGCGCGCCGCAGACCAGCTCGTCGCCTATCTCGGGGGGCTCCCCTACGAGGAGGTTCGTGCCTACATCTCGGCGATCAATCGGGACACCGCGAACCTGAAGGACAAGCTCGCCCGCGTCCTGAATGCCTATGGCGGCAACATCTGTGAGCCGAGGCTCCCCGAGCGGGCCCTCGCGGCGATCGAGTCCACCTTGCCCAAGCCGCTGCGCGAGCTCACCATCTCCGATTGGACCGCCCGCCTCGCCGACACGGACGCGAAACAGGCCGAAAAAGGGGGGACGCGCACGATCAGCCGGCTGGCGGAACTCAATGAATGCGCGCGCAGGGCGCTCGTCCAGCTGGCGCGGGATAATGCACTCGAGACCTGCCCACAGTGATACGAAAAACGGAGGCCGATACCCATGTCTGACGACACACCCCCCAGTTCCATCGAGCGCTGGCTCGCCCAGCTGCTGAACAAGCTCGAGGTCGCGAGCATCGAGGCCAGCTTCTCGGGCGGCGGCGACGAGGGCTCCATGGATGACATGATCGTCGCGATGCGCCCCGGCGCGACGATGTCGGGAGAGGAGCTTCTGAAGCATCTCGATACGCTCGAGCAGCGCTCGGTCGGCAATTTCCGGTCATCGTTCCGCGACAAGCTCGTCGATCAGATCGAGCACGATGCCAGTTACCTCGGCGACTATGCCAACAACGAGGGCGGCTCGGTGTTTCTGCGCCTCGAGGTCGAGGGGGACGCGGTCAAGATCGCGGTCGGGGACTTCACGCCCGGATCATACGATGACGACGAGGACTATGATTACGATGAAGAGGACTTGGAGCCCTGACCCCGGTATGCGAATATCGGTCCTGACTCAAGGAAACCAGATGTCCCACCCTTACCATCACGCGCAATCCTCGGCCCGTAAGTACGGCGGCGTACCGGAAGACTATCTCGAGATCCATTCCTGGTTCGACGGATCCAAGAGCCAGATGGCCAACTTCCGGCACCGCGCGCTGCGTCACCACGCGTTCGGCATCTTCGAGATGGAGGCGCTCTTCGGCACCACGCTGGTGAACTCCGCCGGCAAGGCGATCCCGACACGGTTCATCGGCGAGCAGCATGTCCGCGAGGATTGCGGCGGGATCATCCCTTCGGCCCAGGACTGGCTGCGGGGCATTCCCTCGAAGCCCTGGATGAATGTCGGCCGGCTTGCCGACGACATCGTCCGGGTGCCGATGGGCGAGGCGCCCGACCTCAGCGTGGAAACCTGGCGCGCGGCGGTCGCGGCCTGCGAGACAACGCTGGGACACCGCGATTGGGCCGACCGCATCGAGACGATGCTTACCGGCCAGTCCGCGCCAATAAGTTATTGATGTAGACATCCCGGCTGTCAGTGTAGTGCTGGAGTGCCGGCGGGCACTTGGGCGATATACCCGGCCGAACGCGGAGATCACTCCCCGGCCGATACGCACACGGGAGATACGCATCGATGCCTCTGTTTCGAGCTATTTACAGCTCCCGCCCCTTCGGTTTCGAAGCGGCCATCCTGAACGGGATTCTTCTGCAAGCAAGGCGGGCCAACGAGCGCGACGGGATCACCGGCGCGCTTATTTGTCGGGAGGACATCTATCTTCAGTGGCTCGAGGGACCGGAAGACAGGGTGCGTGACACCCTCGCCCGGATTCAGCGCGACGACCGCCACGTCGAGATGAGGCTTCATGTCGCGGCGCCGGTGGAGGAGCGGGTGTTCAGCCATTGGGCCATGCTTCACGATCCAGCCGTAACCTGGATTTGGACTCAGAAGCAGGTTTCCGCGGGCATTGCAGAGCAATCGGCACCCGAGCAGGTGACGGGCTTCTTTATGCGACTTCGAGACCAGGTGAACAACGCCAAGTCCTGACTACTCCGGTATCCTGCCGGAACCCGGAGACCGTGCCATTCTTGGCGCATCGCCTCTTTGGCGTGGTCAAATGCACTGCTCTTGTAGAAGCGCGTTTCTCCGTCAGAGCGCGAGAGCGCGGCTCCTGCGCTCGTGCTCGAACGCCCCGGCCATCTCGGTGATCTCCGCCTCGCGCGCGCCGAAGCGCCGTGCGATCTCGCGCCACCGGCCTGTGACCCCGGCGGTCCGGCAGAGGATCTCGCGTGCGCGAGCCTGCTTCAGTCCGTACTCTTCCGCGGTCGACAGAAGAAGGTCCGGGTCGGCGGTGCGATCGTCGAAATCGATGCAGGTGGACAGGATCGGGTCCTTGGCATGCGGCGGCACCGGGTTGATGTCGTAGGCGGGCGAGAGATCCCACCCCGCGGTCCCGGTCCGGATAAAGCCGTGGTTGCGCATGTGATCGTCGACATTCGAGATCAGGATCGAGAAGCCGATCCGTGCAAAGAGCTCCTCGGGGTCACGCTCCGGACGCGCACCAGAGCGGGTGATCACGTCGGCGATCTCGAGATAGCTGGCATCCTCGTCCCCGTCGCTGTGGCCGGTTAGCGCCATCGCCGAGATAAAGGGCAGCCGGGCCTCCCCGCGCCGGTCGAACCTCTGCGAAAGCAGCACGTTGCGCCGACCGACGGGTTTGAGGGTGAAGGGCGCGACCGTCAGGCCGGCCTCCTCAGCAAGCGTCAGCGCCACCGCCTCCCAGAGCTCGATGTCGATCCGGTCATCTGCCTTGGGGAACTTCGCGATCGTCAGCGACCCGTCGGAGCCGGTCACGCTTGCCTTGGGACGCGCCCCGCCCAGCGATGAGCCCGGCGCAAGGATCGCCGCAAGGTCATCATCGTCGAACATGTCGGTCTGGATCCGGTCCGAAGCGGTCATCAGGCGGCCGAGCTCGTCCGGTCCCGGCGCGCCCGCGTTCCCGGACGCCCCCGTATCCCGAGCAGCCTCATCCTGGAACCGCATGGCGCCCATTCGGGAGGCATCATCGACGCCCAGGAGATAATCCGCCTCCTGCAGCGTCCGCGGCGGACGGCCCTCGATCTCGGCCGAGCGGCGTTCGTACAGGCGCATCAGATCACGCCCCCAGCGATCCGGCGCGCTGTCTCCGATGGCGCCGAACATCCGACCGTCAGGCGGATAGTGCTCTCCGGGCGTGAGCGGCAGTGCGGGGCCAATCTCGAACCGGTCCGGATGCGCGAGCCACTCGGCCGCATAGGCGAACGAGACAAGCTCGCCGCCCTGGCTCGGGATGCGGCGCAGATGTCCGAGCAGCGTGTCGGAGCCGGCCCGGTCCAGCCGGACAGCGATACGTTCGGTCACAGCCGATCTCTCCTTCCCGTGTCTCGTCGAGCCTCAACGCGCCGATGATCGACCGCAAGAAAGCGTTAGCGCGGCGGTCCGTGTCGATGCACGACACGCGACTGCCCCCGCACGGTAATGTTGCCTCGGCACCACGCTGACAACGCCTGCCCGAGACGGATATCGCTTCGCGTTTCCCCGGCGCTGGCATACTATGCGAATAACTGACTTGAAAATGGAAGGATCAGCAATGCCCAACGCACTCGAGCCACGATACCGCTTCGAGGCCGCGACAGGTCAGCTCTTCTTTGAAATAGGGCGTTCGCGCACGATCGTCGGTGACATCGATCTCGCGGTCGCATGGACCACCGACGAGGATCTGGGCGGTTGTCTGCACAAGCACGGGCGCACCGAGCTGGTGGAGGCCAAGGCCGCGGCCATCCGCGCCATCGATCCGAGCGTGCAGGTCGCGGTCATCCCGTGGGAGGCGATCCGGCATCCGGATGCCGGACCGAAGATCCTCGAGGAGGTGAACGCCTGCCTTGCGATTTCAGGTCGCGTGAGCGGGCTCACCGAGCGGCTCGGCGATATCGCGGCGGAGCATGAGATCGAACTTTTCCCGCGGGACCGGGCGCCGGCCGAGACCGGTATGACCCCCTGATGAAGATCCACTACAACATCCCGCCGCTGCACCAGATGGAGCCGGATATCCGGCTCGCGGATGCGATGCTCTTCGCAGCGCTCAGTTCCGCGCTCGGTGAGCGGATTCAGCCGTACAGCTCGCTGCACGCGTTCCGCGGCGATGGCCCGCTCTGGGGCCCGGACCCCTATGAGGAGCGGACCGCCGCGATGGCATTGCGCAGGGCGCCTTACCACAACGCATTCGTCCAGGAGGCGCTCGGCGGCTCCGTCATCGTGCCGGCCTGCAAGGTGCAGGCGGAAATGGACCGGCTGAGCCGCGCCGGTCTCGGTGCTGCTGTCCGGAACATGCTCGATCCGTCGAACCGCAAGCGGTTCCTGGCGCCGGGCTCGAGCTTCGGGATCAGCCAGGACCACATCCGCGTCAACGGCACCGACCCGGTCCTCGTTCATCCGAACCGCGACACCCACCACGAGCGCCGGTTCCTGGTCGTAGCCGGAGAGATTGCGGGAGAGAGCCCGCTCTTCTTCTGCGGCGAGGATCCGGCGCTTCTTCTCGATCCGGCCAACCGCCGACGCGAAGCACGTACCCCATGGTCGGAGCTCGAGGACGCGGATCCGGAGCGGCTGGCGCGGCAGCGCGAGGCGGTCGAACGGCTTCTCCGCGACTACCCGCTGGTCTCGGGTGCGATCGATGTCGCATCGGCCGAGGGGCCGGACGGGACCGAACGGGCGCATGTCGTGGAGGTGACCGCGGCGCGGCCCGGCGGTGTCGACATCTTCTTCGCCGATCCGGTCGTTTACGCGGAGACGGTGGCCGCGCATCTGGCCGAACTCGAGCCTGACGTCTCGGGCGACGATGAGCTTGCGTTCAGAAGCCCATAATCGAAGTCCGAGATGGCGCTGTTATAGACAATTTTGGATTTTTGTCTGTATGGCTGGAGAACCGCGGCAGACCGCAAGCCTGACGGCGATTCACGTCAATGGCTTTGGAAATCTCTACCCTACAGAGATTCTTTTGTAGGGTACGTGAGCACGCCACCTGCGGCAGCCCGGACCGAGCAGCTCTGGCCCAGTCGCGTTCGCTTTCGACTTCAGCCCTTTCAGGTATGTGGACAGGGCTCCGGCACGGACTCGATCCCGAGCTGCGCCGCACGCTCGCGGGCACGCTCCGCGGTCACCGCGAAGAAGGCCCGCGTGTGTTCAAGTCCGCCCCGCTCCCAGGCCTCCCGGAACTCGGCTTCCGGCATCAGGAAGGCGCGGGCGAACCAGGTTGCCTCCCACTTGCAGCGCAGCATCGCCTCGTCGTCGCTCTGGCAAGGCACGTACATGCCGGCGCCCGGATGCGCGGCCCGGACCTTCGGCCAGTGCAGCAGGACATGCCCGAGCTCGCGGGCGATGATCATGTGGTTGCCAAGCGATGAGCGCAGGCTGGATCGATATACGGTAAAGGCGCCGTCGGGCGCGATGTCGAGCGCGCGCCCCTGCACCTCGTCGAGCGGGCCGACCATCTGGACGCGGCCCCGGTTGATCTCGCAGAGCCGCCCGAGATCGAAGCCGGTTTCGAGGCCCACCTCGCGGCGGGTCTTCTCGGCAAAGGTCTCGTTGGCGGCGCGCGTCGCGCGCGTCGGGATCGGGGAGACGATGTCGTAACCCATGGCTCAACCTGCCTGCTTCAGCAGGCGCTGCTTCTCGCGGCCCCAGTCGCGCTTCGCCTCGGTGGCGCGCTTGTCGGCCTTGTTCTTGCCCTTGGCGATGCCGATCTTCAGCTTCGCCCGACCGCGCTCGTTGAAGTAGAGCGAAAGCGGCACGATGGTCATGCCCTGGCGCTGGGTGGCATTCCACAGCCGGGCGAGCTCACGTCTGCAGACCAGCAGCTTGCGTCGCTGCCGCTCCTCATGGCCACCGAACGCGGCCGCCTGCTCGTAGCGCGGGATGAACCCGTTCACGAGCCAGAGCTCGCCGTTCTCGACCGCGGCGTAGCTGTCGGCGATGTTCACACCGCCAAGGCGGAGCGCCTTCACCTCGGACCCGGTCAGCATGATGCCGGCCTCGAGATCGTCCTCGATGTGGTAGTCGAAGCGGGCCCGGCGGTTGTCGGCGATGCGTGCCGCGTTCTCGGTCATGTCAGCCCCCTCGACATTCATCTCGTTATGCGAAAATAGATTGCTGTCACTCTGTGTCGGATGCAATCGGTTTTCGTTTTCTCGAAGACGCATTAGCTTGACCCGACAAAGAACGAGGATGCCGACAATGAAGCTTTACATGGTGGGACATCGCGAAACGGTCGATGACAGCCACTGGCGCGTGGCCGCCGAGAGTCCGAAGCAGGCGGCGGAACTCTACGTTCAGGCGATGCTCGACCAAGCTATCTCGGTCGATGAGGGCGAGTTCGAGGACATCGGCGAGATCGAGGTCAAGGAAGAATACGAGGTTATGCCGACGGAGCCGGGTGTCATCCAGTGGAGCGACGAAACAATCGAGACCTTCGATCTCGAGGAGTTCGAGGCCTGGAACAAGATCTATGGCTCAGGGATGGAGCCCTGAGCCATAGGGCACACTAGCCGTCTCCACGCATCGACCTTTCCGATCGATAGCGCCCAACGGCCCTATGCAGGCCCACGATCAATCCGATCAACTCCGCGTCCGTGTAGATGTTTGCGTCTACCGGGTAGCACCAGGCCTTCCACTCAGCGTTCCAGATGAAATCCATGTTTCTCATCACGCTGCTCCATCCGGGAATGTACGGAGACAAGAACCTGAGATAGGGGCCCCAAGCATCGAACGTGATGTCGTCCTGATGGTCCTCCTCAGGGGTCAGATCGAGGCCTGCGTCGACGATGATCGAGATCTTGCCGTACCGCTTCTCGACATCCTCCGACCGTTTGTTCAAAGCGGTGATGAAGCCGCTGATTTCAGCCCGGAAATCCTGAAGGTCGGATAAGGCGCAGTAGTAGTAGCCATACCTGATCCCCAGGTTGACGCCGCCCGCCCACTTTGCGGTGCGGAACTCGCCGAATGCCGGATCATAGCGGATCAGCTGCGGGAGGGCGCCTTTCGCAATGCCATCGCCGTTCCTGGCCGAATAGCAGTTCAGGCCATCGTGTTCCGGGAAGGGAGCATCAAGCATGCGCTCGATCTGCGGCGCCGCGGCGGCGAGGTCTGGCAACATGGAAACCACCTGGCCGTTCGTGAGAAAGATACGATCGTCGTAGTGGCCGCTGCGCTTCCCGGCGCGCGAGTTGGTCTTGAACGCGGGCACAAGTGCGGAGAATGCCGTCAGGTAGTCGCCCTCGATGGACCATGTCCCGATCTCTGTCGCGTTGAACCTGAGACCCGGGACGATGGGAGCTTCCAGGCTCTTTACGAGGTCCATTTCCGCGAGGCGTGCGTTCATGGAGGCCATAATTTTTTTGGACTGCTTTTCGGTAAAGTACCGCGCGTCAATTGCGTTGACGCCGCCGCCTGTCACCAGGCGAAGGAAGTCGTCTGGGGCCCTCAGGCGCCACATCCCTTTTCCTTTCGCATAATCCAGCAGGAAGGGGCCATACTCGCCAGGCTCGAGTTTGGTGATGCGCACAGGGGGTATGTCATACATTTGCGGAGTCCTCGCAGGAATGCTCAGTTGTTCAGCGCAGTATAAGCCAGTTCAACCTCATCGTCTTTTCGCACATCATGGAGGAAGGCTGGTTCGATGCAGTTCTCCACAGAAAACCGAGATGCCCCGGCATCAGGGAAGACCAGCGCCGCCCGAGCACGGCAAGGTGCTCGGCAAAGGTTGCGCTCGCCGCCCACCCGACCGCCGCCGAGTCGAGAAAAATCCGTATTCGAAGCTAACTACGGCACTTCGCGTCTTGGCGCTGCGGTACTACATTCGGGTTTGGAGGGTACCAGATGACCAAAAAGCTCGTGACGACGGCGGACTTTCTCCGTGCGTACCAGGATGGCCTGATCGGACGGGAAGACTGCATGGATGGCATTGGGGTTCATGATTATCGTGCGTTCAGCGCGGCTCTGCTGGGCTCAGGGTTCCATCTCCCGAGAGGCACGGACGAAGAGGTCGCAGAGGAGGTCGCTGGCGCCTTGCCGTTGCTCCGCGGGCGACTGGTCGAGCTCGGAGAGCTGCGATGATCCGCCTGCTCGTCCCCGACGCGGGCCCCCTGATCTCGCTTGCTCGCATCAATCGACTTGAACTTATCGACCGGTTCAACTTTCGCAGGTTATCATTGATCCCCCCGAGCCCGCGCCCTATGATCCTCGTCATGATGATCAGGATCGCTCTCGCCACAACCACGACCACCACGCCAATCAGGCGGGTTCTCAGGTCGTGAGCTGATCTAACATCCTCACCACCCCAACCCCGCCGGGCATCCGCGCGGGGTTTTGTTTTGCCATGCGGGTCCCGGCTGTCTCCATCCGACAAGGACACCGATATGGAACACGAAGACCACCGCATGCTGGCCAGGCGTCTCGACCTCTACCACATGGAGGAGAACGCGCCGGGGATGATCTACTGGCACCCGGCCGGCTGGCGCATCTACCGCGCCCTCGAGGACTACATCCGCGGCAAGATGCGCGCGCTCGGCTACGAGGAGGTGCGCAGCCCGCAGCTCCTGCCCCAAGACCTCTGGGAGAAGTCCGGCCACTGGGAGAAGTTCGGCGAGCACATGTTCGCGGTGCCCCGACCCGAGGGGCGCGACCTGGCCCTGAAGCCGATGAGCTGCCCCTGCCACCTGCAGATCTTCAACGCGGGCCACCGCTCCTGGCGCGACCTGCCGGCGCGCTACTCCGAGTTCGGGATCTGCCACCGCGACGAGCCTTCGGGATCGATGCACGGGCTGATGCGCTCGCGCGGCTTCGAGCAGGACGACGCGCATGTCATCTGCCGGCCGGCGCAGATCGAGCCCGAGGTGGCGCGCTTCGTGGGCCTGCTGAAGGAGGTCTACGCCGATCTCGGCTTTCCGGACTTCGACGTGGCGCTCAGCCTGCGCCCCGAGAAACGGGCGGGCTCCGAGGAGGACTGGGATGCGGCAGAGGCGCAGCTGCTCGGGGCGGCGCGCGCGGCCGGGCTCGAGCCCGATCTCCTGCCCGGCGAGGGCGCCTTCTACGGCCCGAAGCTCGAGTTCGCGCTACGCGATCTGCAGGGCCGGTCCTGGCAATGCGGCACCATCCAGCTCGACATGGTCCTGCCGTCGCGCCTGGACGCGAGCTACATCGCCGAGAGCGGCGCGCGCGAGGTGCCGGTGATGCTGCACCACGCGGTCCTCGGGTCGATGGGCCGCTTCATCGGGATCCTGCTCGAGCACCACCGAGGCCGCCTGCCCTTCTGGCTCGCGCCCGACCAGGTGGCGGTGCTGCCCATCGCGGACGCGCAGCTCGGGCCCGCGCGGGCGGCGATGGACGCGCTTCGCGCGGCCGGGCTGAGGCCGGCGCTCTTTGCCGAGAGCGAAAGCCTGTCGCGGCGGATCGTGATGGCGCGTGAGCGGCTCATCCCGGCGGAGATGGTAATCGGCAAGCGGGAGGCGGAGGCCGGCCAGGTCATGCTGCAGAGAGGAGACGAGAAGCGGCCTCTCGATCTGGGGGATGCGGTTCGGCGTCTTGCGGAAGGGCTTTGACGCCGGCCCGTCGTCAACGATCGAGGTCGTCCGATGGCGGGTCGACCCGGGCCTGGTAATCCCGGATCAGGTCTTCAAAGACCTCGGCGAGCCATCGAGCCGAGCCAATGGCCCTCTCGGCTCCGGCGAGCTGGAAATCGTCGTAGCTACGCGTCGCAACCGTCCGGAAACGGCGCGTTTCGTCTGCATGCTTGAAAGCTTCCGGGTCGAGAATGGCAGCCCTGGCCCCGACAGTCTTGCGCGCTCGTGCCAAGAGATCGGCGTGCCAGCTGTCGCCTGCAGGCTTTTCTTCGTCGAAGATCTTCAGAATGCGCAACAGACAACTCTCGAGCAATGTGTGACCGGACTGCATCGCGTGCATGAGCGCCATTTCGGATCGATAGCCGTCCATTCCGGGGCGATCGAATCCGCCCTCGTCGAACAGCGTCGCCGCATTTCGGAAATGGCGAGCGGCGCGTTCGGCGTCGTCCCAGACCTCGAGCCAGCGGGCGTCTGTCAAGGGAGGGCAACCGACGCTGCGAGTGCCTTCTGGCGAAACGCATCAGACACCGTCGCCGTGTCGATAACGTCGCAGGGCAGTCTGCGAGACCGACATGCGTCCTCCGCGTATCTCAGCGCCTCGGGCATGACTGTTTCAGGGAAGTCGACGAGAACGTCGACATCGCTGTCATGCCTGAGTTCGCCACGCGCGGCGGACCCGAAGATGTAAAAGGCGCCGCCATGGCGCGCCGCGTAGGTCGCAAGATCCTCGCGCAAAGCCGCGACAGCAGCGATGCGGGCGTCCCGGCGGTGTGCCTTATGCTCGGACAACGTGACGGCATTTTTCATAATGGAAGCATAAGCGAGTTCAGCGCAGAATTCACCCTTATCGATCAGAGTTCGGGCCCGGCGTCGACGTCGGAGTCTGCGTCCCGCGCTTCGCCGAACGGATCTTCGGCAATTTCGGTCAGGTAAGACGGGTCGAACGTGATCGCCTTGCGCTCGGCCTCGAGGGTGATCGGGATGGCCTGCCGCTCGAGCGTCACCTGGACCGGGGCCTCTCCGAACGGGTCCGCGATCGCGATGCCGTCCTGGGTCAGCTGGACTTCGATCCGGGGCCGGTCGAGCGAGATCCCATGCGACCGCGTTTCGAGCGCTCGGCCCGGCTCCGCAGGCGACACGATACCCGACGGATCGATGCCCGTTCCGCGCTCGGGAGTATCCAACACGATCCGCGCGGCCGCTGACGCCGACAACAGATCGTCCGGCAGCATCTGCATGGTGCCCACCTCGGAGGCCGCGAGCCGGATCGGAGCGGTGTCGTTCAGGCTTTCGGCGCTCATACGCTTGGCGATGATGTCGAACGCGGTCTCATCCGTGACAAGGAGGCTTTCGGCCGCCTGCGCAAGGTACGGCGCGCTCGAAGGTGATCCGAGTTCCGCGGCCAGTTGCGCGGAGGCGATCGACGGAGAGAACGCCTCGAAGGGATCCGCCGCCCGCGCCGCCGCGTGGAGGCTGTTCATCTCGGCGCGCGACATCTCGACTGCCGTGAGATAACCGTCGAGAGCGGTGTCGGACCACTGGCCACTCTTGCCCTGTTCGTAGCCGCTCTCCCAGACATCGCGCAGCCCGTCCCGGAGGTCGGCCGGTTGAGCAGCCTCGAGAACATCCAGCCGCGCTTCGATCTCGGGGTTCGACCACGCGATGTCACGCATCCCCTGCCCCACACCGAGCAGGTGTTCGGTCATGACAATCTGCGCGGCGGTCTTGTCGGGGGTCGCGACCTGGATTCCGTTGGCGGCCTTCACATAGGCGGCCACTCCATCGGGTTGCGCCGCGCCGATGACCGCGGCGGCGGTTCCGGCGACAAGGATGGTGCCGAAGCTGGCGAGGAACATCGCCTCCGGGTGTTTCCTAAGATGGTCGAGAAAGCTCATGTTCGGACTCCAGCAGGGTTTACCGAGAGCATATATGCTAACTGCGAAAAACGCATTGCAAGTTCAGTTTGCCTTTATATGATCATGGGACGGTCGGAGCGAACCGGGCAGCCCCGGCGAAAGCCATGCCAAACCGCTCTGCATCTTCCGTCGCACGGACAACCTTCCCAAGGGTCCAGCGAGTCACGGGGCGCACTCGGTGCCGGACCTTTATGGAGGATCTCCAATGGACACTTATCTCACCCGGTCGCGCGTATCCGCCCTGTCGAAGCTGATGGCCGATCCCGGCGTCTCGAAGCTCTCCCATCTGCAGCGGATCGACGGTATCGCCAAGGTGCTCGGTTTCGAGAACCAGGCCGCTCTGATGGCGACGCTCAAGGCGGCCGAGGAGCCGGCCGCACCATCCGCGGCACCGTCCGAAAAGCCGTTCCGGACCGTGGTGGCCTTCGGCAGGGACTACACCTCCGCGTTCAGCCAAGGGGCGCCCATCGGTCCGGACGACTTCGGGGGCATCTCGATCAAGTTCTTCGGCTCCGAGGAGGCCATGCAGGCATACTTCCAGGGGATCGAGGACGGCGAAGGCTGGGACCGGATCATGGGGGTCGAGGTCGCTTGCCCGGACAACACTGCAAGAGCGGGATCGCTACTCTCTGCGCTCGAGATGGATCCGGACCTCGATGCGGTTGCGTGGCATAATGCCAGGATGGCCGAGCGGGTCGAAGAATTGGGCGAAGAGTCGGGCGCCGATCTGGCTATCTGAATCGCGACAGACGTGCGCGCGGAAACTACTCCGCGTTGCACAGCTCTTTTGTCAATGTTGCAATGTCCCCGGTCTCCCGGCGCGCCATCTCGTAGATCGCCGCGAGCATGGCCTCGGTTTCTTTCGAATACCCGAAGCCGTCCTCCCCATCCCGGAAGTTCTCCCCGTCGAACAGCGAGGCCTGTTCCGGTGGATCGTTCCGGAGCCCGAAGACCACCGCCATTTCCTCCCAGAGGCATTGCGCGCGATCCTCGCCGGTGAGCTGATCGTTGAGAAACACGACCCCCAGCTCGGGCACGATGACCGGCGCATCCGCATCCGAGTAGTAGAGCGTGCCGATGCACCCGCCGCGGTCATGGATGTCCACCAGGGACAAAGACCCGTCGGGCCGTAGGCCCGGTGCCGCCCCCTCGTCGAGCGCGCGGGCGAGATCCCGCGAGAGCTCGATTATCCCGATGCCGCGGAAGTCCGATCCGGTTTCGCGGGCGTCGAACGTGATATCGAGATCGGTCAGCTCGCGCATATCCGCCAATACCGCGTCTATCTGAGGGCGGATTCCCGCCAGCGTTGAATCGGAGCTGGCGTCGATGGCGTAGACCACCTCAACCTCCTCATCCCACGCGACTATTTCGTCTCCGCATGCCTCACCGCCAGGACATGATTCCGAGGTCATGGCCATGTGGGAAAACCGTTCCGGGAAATGCGGCGCGCGAAGTTGCGCGCAGTGTGACGCGATATCGGCACTGACGTTGATTGGCGCCAGAGACAAGGTCAAGGCTGAGAGCACTCGCATGGAGGATCTGGCGAGTTTCTGGAATGACATTGGAGACCTCGGTCATGGCTGAACTCAACAACCTAGAGCTAGGCGAAGACCTCGCCGAGACCATCGGCACCGCGCTGGTCGAAAGCGGCAATCTTCCGCCTTCACTCCAGGGCATCGGGGATGCGGCAAGCAGGGCAAACCGGGTGGCGGATGGCCTCAATACGGCCACCTCCGGCATCGACCGGATCACCAGACCGGATAACCCGGACGTCGTCCTGGAGTCCGGGCTGACCTCACGGGAGATCCAGAACAGGGCGTTCGAGGCGGCCGATCTCGATCACTTCATCATTGATGAACCGGAGCTTACGCCCGCGCCGGGCTACGTGCTCAACCGCAACATCCAGGTGCTGAGCGAGAACGATCCGGCCGCGATCCCCGGAATGCTCGAGAACAGCCTGTTCGGAACCGACGAACCGACCGTCAGTGAGGGCGCATCCGTTCGGCTCGATATCCGGGAGGAGCGCGCGTCCGATGCCGCGAACGCGGCCGCCGAAGAGGAGTTCGGGGCCGACAGCTTCGGATTCATCGACTTCGCCACGACCGACGATTTCAATGACGATGGAGGAGACGAGGACGCCGATCTGGCATCCGCGGAGGCGGCGTTCGGAACAACCGATGATGGCCTCATCGACTTCCCCGGTGCCAACGATTTCGACGACGATGACGGGGGCAGCGACGGGGGCAGCGATTTCGGCGGCTCAGGCGGTTCGTACCCGGAACCCGGCGACTTCAATTCCCCGGAAGATTTCGGAGTGTCCGACCCGTTTTAAGAGTATCGAGGCAAGGTTCGGGCGCGCCTGCTATGGAGCGGGCGCGCTCGCAACAGGAGCACACTCGGTACTACCACCCTCATGTTTTGAGTTGCGAAAATAATTGTTGGATCTATCGTATAATGCGAAAAGGAGAGCCGAATGTTGATCCACGACAAGCTCATGGCATTGGCCGAGAAGGTTCGCCGGACCCCCTTCGACTTCGAGGACTTTGCCCCGGCCGTCGTGGAGAGCTACACAAGCCGGCTCGAGGGCGCCCAGTTGCTGCTCTTCGAGAGCAGCGCGACGCGCGCGCTCTTTGACATCGCAAAGAGCACAATCCGGGCGGGAATTCCGATGGAAACAGGTCTTGTTCCCTTCGACCGGATCTACGCCGAGATCAGCTATCCGGGTGACGAGAACCGGATCGCCGCGATGGTCGAGCGGGACGCAGCCGGTCTGTCCGTCCGGCTGCTGACCCTTCGCGGATCCGGGGACCTGCTGCTTGATGCGATCACCACGCGTATTCCGCTGGATGGCCCCCCGCTGGCGCGCCTCGATCATCCGGAAGCGCTGACGGACATGGCCGCGTCGAACCCGAAAGCCCTTCAGGACCGGCTCGAGACGTCGGAACATCTCTCCATGCACGTTTTTCAGGTCCTCTTCGCCTTCGCGGCTCTTCGCCGGGAAGAGAAGGTTGTCCGGGAAGAGGGCGAACCGCTCTACAGCCGTCAGCAGCGACGGCGGGCCGTTCGCGAGGGCCGACCCTTGCCGGAGCGGACCGTCACTCGCATCAAGCTCGGCGCCGAGGGCCGAAACCATCTCGCGGCGATGGGCGATGCCGCCACGGCCTCCGGCAAGCGCCGCGCCCATTGGGTGCGGGGCCATCTCTTCGTGGCCCGGAACGGGGAGCTGACCTGGCGCCGTCCGCATATCCGCGGGGTCGGAGAGGTCCGCAACACCGTCCGGGTCGTCGAATGCGACGACGTTCCGTCGCCGTGAAATGCGATTTTGCATTTCCAAGGTGAGCCACGACTATTCGGGAGATCCGGAAATCATGAGGGACCAAGATCCATGACCGCCGAAATCGCTTTGCGGCAGGAGATCCGGGAGATCGCCGCACGCGCGGATCATCTTCCCGGACTGATCGCCGCGCTCGCCGACGCCGGGATCCGGACATGTCCCCGGATGCGGGCCGATGCCGGCATCGTCACGCTGAAATTCGAGCGCGACGGCGTCTCGCTCAGCCGAAGCCAGGCGGGACTGCGCCTCGAGGGACGCATCTCCTACAGCGTCACGCATCATGACCCGATGATGCGGGCGCTCGATCGCGCGCAGAGTTCCGGCGCGCCGCAGCCGCGCATTCTCGACGAGGCGGGCGAGTGCCGGATCGACGTCGAGGATCAGGAGCCGCCTCGCCATTTCTCGATGCAGTTCTTCGGGCTGGTCCAGCGCATCGTCTCGGAGGCGGACGACTGCCCGGACCCGCTGCTGCGGGCGCTCAACTGGGGCTGGGACCGCTGGAGCGACATGGGAGAGGCCGAGCTTCGGGCCGCGATCGAAGAGCCGGTCATGCCGCAGATCGACGCGCTCGAGGAGGCGCACCGGATCGCCGCACTTCGCTGGACCTGCCGGCTCGAGGCGCTGTCGGAGCTCGGGTACGGGATCGACGAGACCCAGGTCATCGCGCTGCGCCGCCAGGAGGCGATCCTGCGCGCCGCAACTCCCGCGCCGGCGCCCGAAGACGAGACCCCTGCCCTCTGAACCCGGAACGCGGTGCGAGCCCCTGGTTGGCGCCGCTATCCGGTCGCGCTGCCGTCCTCGTTCCAGTCGGGCCAGTCAGGGAACCTAAGCGGTTCGACGTCCCCCAACCCTCCGAGGTGGGAGGTCCAGGCTGTGAGGTTTCCCCTCAGCCTCTCTTCCAAGCGACCTTGGTCTTCGTAGCTGTAGCCATGCCCCTGCACTCCATAGGAAATGAAGGGCGGTAGAACCGAGAAGCCCATGTAGTGCAGCGAATATTGCACCGGCCAGAGCATTGTCTCGAAATCTCCGCCCCGGCTTCCCGGGCCGAAGGCGGCGCGCGGCGCGCCGGTGGTCACGGATACTATGGCGAGTCGTCCCCTGAAGTAGCCCGCGCCGTAGCGCATCCGGCTGGTGTAGAGGCCTCCGCTTACGAAGACGCGGTCCATCCATCCTTTGAGGATCGCAGGCGGACCGTGCCACCAGAG
>NZ_JALZ01000028.1 GCF_000521785.1 Roseivivax halodurans JCM 10272 | reverse complement strand
CGCCTGTCGAATGCTGCCGCGGTGTGAGGCCAAGCCATGCCGCGAAGTCTCGAGCCTTGCGGAACGTTTCCGGCGGCGGCGCCAACGTGGCGATGGCCGTGGCGATCAGTGGACCGACGCCCGGAATGGTCATCAGACGCCGCGCCACTTCGTTCTCCTTGGCTCGGCGGGTGATCTCGGCATCCAAGATCGCGATTTGATCGTCGAGCTGGGCGAGCGTTGCGGTCAGGACCTGCAGGGAAGCCCGTGCCGTCGCTGGCAGATCCGACTCGTCGTCCGCGACCAACGCAATCAGGCGCCGGGCATTCGTCGCGCCCTGCGGCACGACCTGACCGTATTCGGTGAGGTGACCGCGGAGCGCGTTGATGGCCTGGGTGCGCTGCCGGATGAGCAATTCCCGGACGCGGAAGACGCTGGCCGCCCCCTGCGTTTCTTCGCTCTTCACGGGCACGAAGCGCATGTTCGGTCTCTGCGCAGCTTCGCAGATCGCCTCCGCGTCAGCCGCATCGTTCTTTTGCCGCTTGACGAACGGCTTCACGTAGGCGGGCGGGATGAGCCTGATGTCATGGCCGAGCCGTGCCAGCTCCCGCCCCCAGAAATGGGCGCCGCCGCAGGCCTCCATCGCCACCAGGCAGGGCGGCAGCTTACTGAAGAACTCCAGCACCGCGGACCTTCTGAGCTTCTTGCGAAAGACCACGCCGCCTCTGGCGTCAGCACCGTGGACCTGGAACACATTCTTCGCGAGATCCAATCCGACCGTGGTAATCTCCGACATGACCGCCTCCCAAAATGGATTGTTGCGATCCCACCATGGCACGTCGATGCCGTCGGGGGGCGGTTACAGCATCAAAGCCCTCGTGGTTCAACTGCACCGGACGCGTCCCGCCTTCCGTAAAGAAGCTTGCGATTATCTGATCCATGGCCTTGCGCTCCTCGATCGCACGGGCTTGCATGACTGCCGTCCGAGTCCGCTCTTCTTCGGCAGGCTGTTATGTGCTTTCATCTCCTCCTCAGGGACTTGGCAATGTTTGGTCGCAAACACCTTTTCGATTGATTTCGCAATGGAGTTTCTGTCTCCTCCCGCCCCGGAGGTATCATTTGCTAAAGCGTTTGTTCCGCGACGGCGTTCAAGAAGTCAGTAAGAAAGGTGGCGCCGCCACATGGGCGCCGCCAATTCGATCTATCGACGACTTGCTTTCTGCCTCGGTTGGCTTCGATCTCGAAATCATCGATGACGCCAAGGGTCTGGCTCGCCTTCGTGATGCCGCCGCATTTCCTGCCAGCACTGAGCCGGAGGTGGCCTCTAACAAGCGCGGACTGCCGGCCACGAAAATCGAGGTCGAGCTGCGCCGTCATCGCTTCGCGATCGGCCACAATGCAGCAATCCACGATCTCCCTGAGCTCGAAGCGCTGACAGGGAGGTCATTCGATGACCTTCAGCTCGTCGATACGATCTGGCTCAGCCCTCTCGCCTTTCCCGCCCTCAAGTCGCATGCGCTGAACAAGCCCTACCTTGCCCAGACCGGCTTGGCAGATCCCGTTCAGGACACACTGGAGACCATCGCCCTCCTTCGTTCCGAGGTCTTGGCTTTCGAGACGATGGATCGCGAGTGGATCAAGGTCCTGCGGTGGCTGTGCGGGCTCGGCGCAAGCCACAATGGCTACGCAGCCTTCTTCGATGCCGTCTTGGGGCGAGCTTCTACTCCTTCAGGTGATAATCTGGAGGGGGCCAAGCCGATCATCGACACGATCGTCCGGATGTTCCAGGGCGAGGTCTGCATACGCGGGCTGCACGGCCAGCTTCTCCACGCCTTTGAGACGAAGAACGGCTGGCCACTGGCCTGGGTCCTGAGCTGGGTGCGCCATCGCGACCAGCGTCCGGCGCCGGCCGAGTGGTTGATGAAGGGGGAGCTGGGTTTCCAGGAGGCGCTGGATGATCTGGGCAGGCGGCGATGTAGCCAACCCAGCTGCCGCCGCTGCCAAGATCACGAGACATCGCTTCACAGCATGAACCGGTGGTTTCCGCCGGCCGAGGGAGAGACCCCGCGCTTTCAGCCGCCCTTCGACGAGAAGGGCATCGCCTACCAACAGCGCGTGATGGACGCAGCCCTGGCCCGGCGCTCCGCGCTGGGTATTCTCCCTACCGGCACCGGCAAGTCGCGCTGCTTCCAAGTGACCGCCCTCGAGCACCATGAGCGCACTGGCGATCTCACCGTGGTGGTTTCGCCTCTAAAGGCGCTGATGGAGGACCAAGCCGCCAAGGCAGAAGAGGAAGGTCTGCCGGGCGTCGCGCGGCTGCACAGCGATCTTGATGTCGTAAACCGCGATGAGATCCTCTCGGACATCCGCGAGGGGCGCATCGCCCTGCTCTACCTCGCACCGGAAAGCCTCGGCTCCAAATCGACACGCTCAGCGCTCGAGAGTCGGCGCATCGGCATGTGGGTCTTCGACGAGGCGCATTGCATTCCAGCTTGGGGCAATGGCTTTCGCGGCGACTATCGGCGCGCGCCAAAGTGGCTCGCCGAGTGCGGCGCCCGTGGCAGCGACAAGGCCGCCATCCTGTGCCTGACCGCCACCGCCCGGCCAGAGACCCAGAAAGACATACAGAAAGCCTTCAAGACCGGCATGGGCCGGTCGCTCGCGGTGATCGACGGTGGGGCCGAACGTCCCAACCTCACCTACCGCGTGCTACCCCGTGATGGCGAAACGCACGAGCAGCTGAGCGCCATGCTTCGCGATCCGGAGCTGTTGCCCGAAGGTGGCCAGGCAATCATCTATACCTACAGCCGAAAAGACACTCAGCAGATCGCGTCCAGTCTCGACGCCCTCGGCCACAGCGTAGAGTTCTACCACGCCGACCGCAGCCCGGAGGACAAGGCGCGAGTCGAACGCGACTTCGCCGAGGGGCGCCTACAGGTCATTGTCTCAACCATTGCTTTCGGCATGGGGGTCGACTGCCCGCGGGTGCGGCTGGTTCTCCATACCGGACCCTCTGCTTCTCTCGAGACCTATGCCCAGGAAGCAGGGCGCGCGGGGCGCGACAAGAAGCCAGCTAACTGCATTCTCCTGCACGACACCGAGGAGCATGACCGCCGCCTTGGTCTTTGCGCCCAGGGGCATCTCCATAAGGAAGACATCGATGCTGTTCTGGCCTATGTGCTCGACATCCAACGCCGCGTGCAGCGCAAGGCCAACCGCTTCCCATCGATCTCACTGCCCTACCAAGTGGTCGCTGAAGATGTGCTGGGGTTTCTGAAGGACTCGACCTACGAGCGCGCCGAGGAGCTACAAAGATCACGGGTCGATCGCATCGTCGATGAACTCGAGGCCCATGGCCTCATTCGCAAGGTGGGGGCCCAATCCGGATTTCCCCATCTCCGGGTCAAAAGGCAGGTTCTGGAGGCGCTACAGCGCGATCCCAAGGGCCTCACCCGTATCCAGACCCGGATCGTCCAGCATCTCTTCTCGCAGGCCGCCAGAGGCGAGGAGCCCCAGCTCCCCGACGATCTCGAAGAGCTCGCGGATATCTGCGGCCTGCGAAAGACCGGCCGACTGAAGATCGTGCGCAAAGCCGTAACCGCCCTGCGAAAGCATCGCGATCTCCTGCACGCCGATACAAGCGTCGACATCAAGCTGGGCGGCGCACGGATTGCGCCGCGCCTCGTCTCGACCTGGGCGGAGAAGAGCAACGCAGTGGTCGAAGTCATCATCGCCCTGTTCGAAGCCCGGGCCGCGGCGGAGGAGGATACCTTCGACGACACCCAAGAGGTCGAGGAAGACGAGAAACCCGCCAAGCAGGCGCCGCGGCCATTCCAGATCACGCTCGCGTCGCTTCTTCAGAAAGCTCAGAATGAGCTTGAGGACGGTGTGCGCCTTACCGCCAAAGAGGCTCTTCAGCTTCTCGAGGAACTGCGTCGGCTGAAACTCATCGGCGTCAAGGTGGCTCCGGCCAATCTGACGAAGCAGCTCACGATCTTCGCACCCGAGCTCGAGCCTGACGACCTTCGGGCTCGGCTCAAACAGCACCGTGCACAGACCGCCCGCGTGTTCGAAGTGCTCGAAAATCTCGCTGACGACGAGCGCCACCTGCGTATCGAAACGGATCGCCTCGCTGAAGAGGTGACAAGTTTCGACATGGATGTCGAAGGGACTTGGCGCGCTCCGGACGGCTCCGGGCTCGCGGCGGGCGCATCAGAGCGTCTCGTGCGACGCCACCTGCGGCTACTGACACGGATCAAGGCGCTCGACATCTCAGCCGGACTCTACACCAAGAGCGAGGCCGTCCGCGTCGAGATCGCACGGCGCGATACCAACCTGACCGTCCGCTCCTACACTCAGGATATGTTCCGCACCGGGGTTGAGGCCTTCCAAGAGGAAGAGATCCGCCAGCTGCACCTCATGGACGGCTATGCCCGGCGGGTGCTCGAGGCGCCGGATGAAGGGCCCGAGCTTCTCAAATCCTACTTCGCGACACCATCCAAGGAGAGCCTCGCGACCTTCTTCGAGAGCGAAGAGTTGAAGGTGGTTCGTGAAAACCGCCCTGCCCCGGTCCAGCGGCAGATCGAGCTACGCAGCAGGCTCGACCCTGAGCAATCTAAAATCGTGCATGACGACACAAGCCTGAAAGATCTGCTGGTCCTGGCCGGCCCGGGCGCCGGCAAGACGCGGGTGCTGGTGGAACGCATCGTCTGGCTCGTCGGCGTCGAGCGCGTGCCGCCAGACCAGATCCTGGCTTTGTGCTACAACCGACGTGCCGCGGAAGAGATCCGCTCGCGCCTGCGCGCAAAGTCGGCGCTGGGCCGACGCGGCGCGGTCGTCTCGGTCTACACCTATCACTCCTTTGCCTTGCAGGTGCTCGGCCAGTCCTTCGCCGAGCTCTCGGATGAGGCGGTCGGCGAAGAAGTCGAACTCACCGACACCGAGGCCGATAACGGGCGCAAGGCCAGTGCCTTCAATCGCATACTGTCGCAAGCCAGCGCGCGGCTGACCCAGCAACGCGATGACGGCGGCAATCTCTCGGACCTCATCCTGCGGCGCTTCCGCTGGGTCTTCGTCGACGAGTTTCAGGACGTGACCGAGGACTCCTTCGCGCTGATCAAGGAGATCTCGCAGCAGAGCCAGAAGAAGGCCGCGAGTGAAGCGCGCAGTGCGGCCGATCTCGTCGATGTCCGCTTCATCGCGGTCGGAGACGATGACCAGAACATCTATGACTTCGGCGGCGCCAGCGGGCAGCATATCCGCGCCTTCGATCGGCTGTTCAACACGCCAAAAAAGATGCCCGAGCTGACATGGAACTACCGCTCGAGCGGAGCCATCTTGCGCTGTGCCGCTGAGATTATCTCCCATTGCTCCGATCGCCTGAAGACCCGGGAGATCGAAATCGATCCAGACCGGGTCCATGATCCACTGCAAGGCCGCTATCACCGACCGCGCGATCCCGACCTCGGACGGGTTACGATCCTTGGGAATGCCGATCGAACCATCGAAAGCCACGCGGCCCTCGCGACAGTCGAGCTGCTCCGCCTGCGCGCAGCGGTAGGCAAGGAGAGATGGCGCTGGGCATCCACCGCCGTGCTGGTGCGCCGACGCGCGCATATCCCGGTGGTCGAGCGCGCGCTGCTGGGTGCCGGGATCGAAGTCTCGCGCGATCTCCAGGGGCTCGTGCCCATGGCACGCGTGAAGGAAGCGGTCCGGGTCAGGGAGTGGCTGGAGAAGAAGGAACGCGTCGGCCAAGTGCTCCTGCCGGAGGACATCGAGCGGGTCGCCGGGTGGCTGGAAGGGCATTACGGAAGCCTCTGGGCGCGTGCCGTGGCACAATGGCTGAGGGACTACCTGCGCGACCAGATGGATGCGGCCGATGAAGACCCCAAGGGTAGTTCCGAGACAAGCGAGGCCGCTGAGGATCAGCCGGTGGAGATCTCGCCGCGCCTGACGCTCGAGGAGTTCGTCGAATGGGCGCATGGCTGGCGGCCCGAGCAGAACGGCGTGATGGTGCTCACCGCGCACAGCTCCAAGGGCCTCGAGTTCGACAATGTCGTCGTTTGCGATTGCGACTGGCTTCACAGCTTGTCGATTACTGGCGCAGATCGACGGCTCTTCTATGTTGCTGCCACCCGGGCCCGATACAGCCTGAGCCTGACAACCGGGGGCTTCATGGCGCCGACGAGACGGTTGATCTCAGCTCAGAGGTCTGAGCATCTCGCGCCGCTGGATCTTGAGCCGCGCCGAACTTCACTGAAATCTCAAGCCAAGGCCCCACTGATCCCCTGCTCAGTCCGAGATGTCTTTCTGTCTTTCCCGGCTTGGAATGGGCCGTGGTGCTATTCCGACGAGAGGGGCCGGCAAAAAACCAAGGCCGTCATCTCCGGGCTGAAGCCCGGAGATCGCATCATGATCAAGAGAACGGAGAACCAGCGGGATCAAAACCCTTGGCATGTCTTTGCGCCGATCGAGAATGGGCTGCATCAGATCGGCAAGATGCAGAGAGGCTTCTCGCCGGGTGTGGCTGGAGAGGAGTTCTATGCCGAGGTGTTTGCCCTCGTTTCTTGGCGCAAGACCGACAGCGACGAAGATCAGCACGGTAAGATCTTCCTCGATCAATGGTTTACCGTCATCCCCGAATGGCGGCTCATCGCTGAGTAACGCCACAAACTGCACGCGTGCAATTTTTCGTCCCTTTTGTAGCTACCATCAACATCATCTTGCGGATCGGCCGAGAGAGATAGATGCCATGTATCTAACGCCGGACGGGCTGTCCAAAACCATCCAAGGTGATGCTGGGATTGGTGCGGAGGGTCGCGTGCAATGCCGCCATTGCTCTGTCCGAAAATCCGCGTTGAGCTTTGCCAAGTTTTTCGGGTCAAAACTCGCGCATCGGTTTCGCCGTTACTTAGCAGGTATTCGCCGATAGGCGCGACGGCGACCAAATATGATCCGCCAGTTGGCAATAAAGCTTCGATCGCTTGCGAAGGTCCTCTGGCATGAACTCCTCCACTGACGCGAACGGCAGACCGGTGTCCTTGATTGCACGCCGAGCCCCGGGATTATTGCGGTAGAAGTCCTCGTGCAGCGACTGCGCCAGGGGGTTCTGCTTGAGGTAGTGCGGTCGTTTCTGGGCGTATGTCATGTCGCTCAGACTGGCATTGATCTTCTGGGGTAGCAGGATGAGTCCGCCGATTTAGTTGCGAGTGCTGTCAAACTCGGACCGCTGCGGGAAAAATGCCTCGAAGCGTTCGTAGTGATTGGCCCAGATATGCTCGACTTCGTAGGCATCCTTGCCCGACCGGACCACATCCCGCTGGCACCTTCTGTCCCATACGAGCACAGGTCCGGTGCTGTCACATGGGTCACCCTGTCGCCTGATGTCAGTCAGGCCCTCGCGCCCTACGTCGCCCGCCAAGATCAGGCGGGACCTCACCCCGCCGCCCCAGAGCTGCTCGGTCGACCATTTCAAACCTTTGTCCGCCGCCATCGACCTGTCTGCCAATCCTGTTCGTTGGACCCCGGCGGTAACTGAACAGGCTTCGCCATTGCCGGAGGGCAAGCACAAGGTTCTCGGGCAGAGCGTCCTGAGCGGCGGAAATATCCGCAACAACCATATAAAGTTGTCACCCCTTAATGCATGCATTTCCTCGAGAAGTGATTGGGGGCTCCAGCAAGAAGGAGGCCGCACTGCGCCATCTGGAAATCGATTGGGGCGGGCCCAAGCCTGCCAAGACAGACATCGACCGGACGAAGTCGATCTTCCGCGCCAGAGGATGGGTCAGGCGCTTCTTCGCAACAGCTGAAGCGACGGAAGGAGACGTTGTCGTCTTTTCCCAAACAGGGCCTTACCGTATCAGCGTGCGCCTCGAACGAGGCAAGCCAAGTCTGTGACCTACCGATTGCCGCTCTCGGTTGCCGGCTACGAGGTTCGAAAGGGCATGGCTGACGCGGTGTCGGGCGACATTCGTCTGCAGTGACACCCAATCTTCAGCCACCCGAAGCCAGAGTCCGGCGGTCAGAGCGCCATCACGGCGACATCGTCGAAACCGGCAACGAAAGCTGGCGCTTCAACCCATGAATGACCAAGACCCCGATGGCCCGATACGGCTGCGCTGTATGCGAGCTACGACGGATCCAGCCAGCTACTCGTGCGCTCCAAGGGGTTCATTTTTGTAAGCATATTGGGTCAGGATTGCGCTCTGTATCAAAGTTGGTGCACTTCTTGCCTCCTGATGCTGCGACCAAACACGCCTTCAGACGCGCGATGTTGGCGCGGCCATACGGTTCGGCAACTCACTCGCGACGGGCTGCCCGCAGCGCTGTATCGGTAAATCGCCGCCTGCGAAAGGGCGCCACAGACCGAGAACATTCCGTAGAGCCGCTGCGTGCAGATTGAATGAGCCCGGAACGGTTCTTCGACCTCCCGCGGGGCCGTCTGGGGCAACCTCGAACTCAGAATGCCACAGGAGACACCGCCGCCCCAGTCGGCTCACCGGCACCAAAGCGTCGCCTATGCCTTGCTGTCCGCCTTGTTCAAGAATTCTTCGATCGACTCGCGATGCTCTTTCGTCGTGTAGCAAATCGCCTGGGCTTGGCGACCAAGGGCAAAGACCTCATCGTCCGAGCTCTCGAACGTCTTGTCGAGTATGGACTTAGTCAGAGCCACGGCCGCGGGCGACCCCTGCGTCAGTTCTTCTGCCCAAGCCATGCAAGTATTGATCAGGTCGTCAGCTGACGTGACGCGATCGACAAGACCGATCGACAGCGCTTCATCCGCAAGCACCACGCGGCTCGATAGGATCAGCTCCTTCGCACGAGACAGACCGACGCGGCGCGGCAGAAAATACATGCCCCCGCCGTCGGACACGAGCCCGCGCTTGAGGAAACTCATCGAGAGTTTGGCGCCATCCACGGCCACGACGAAATCGCAGGCCATCGCCATGTCGAGGCCCAGTCCGAAGGCTGCCCCATTGACGGCTGCGATGACCGGCTTGGTACAGCCGTGGATCGCGGCAACGCCGCGGTGCGTCTGTTTCTGACGGTTCCAGCCGTTGTAGGCCACGTCGCCTTGCGGCACGTTGAGCCGTTCCCGCATGCCCCCGATATCGCCCCCTGAGCAAAACCCCTTTCCTGCACCGGTCAAAACCACCGCGCGCACCTCCGGGCTCCTGTCCGCCCATTCGAAGGCGGCGATCAACTCCTGCCGCATCTGATCGTTCATGGCGTTGCGAAGTTCGGGCCGGTTGAGACGGATGATTGCCGACCTGCCCTGCATTTCAACGTCGATGAACTCCGCAGTGGGAGCCGTTGCCGAAATATCCTTCATGGTCGTCCCAATCCTTAACTTGTCGTGGTCATGCAGCGGAAAGTTGGCGGGTCTTTATCAAGACCAGGCCGGGAAGCTCGTCGCCAGTCATGATGACGTCGCGGAGGCGTTCTGCAGCTCCAGCATCGAGCACGCCGGCCGTCAGCTCATCGTATTTCTCGAAAAGTTCGGCGTCCGTAAGGGGATCGTCGGGATCGCCCTTCCGCGTCGGCTGAAAATGCTCGATCACCACACCCGAATTTAGCGTGATGACAAGTCGAGCCTGACGTCTCGCCGGATAGGCGGCGGCGATCGTGGCATCCTCGGTAACAATCACCCTGTCCATGAACGCGCGTATGTCGTCCCGGCCAAGCGTCTCTGGGCTGAAGGCCGCCATCCGCACTGCCCCGGTGTGAAGCAGAGCGGCGGCGCAATATTGCAAGCTGAATCGGGCATCGCGGGCCGATTGCACGTCCATCCGGTCGCAGATGGAAACGGTGGGGCCATAGCCGTGAATCTCGACCTCGGCGATGTCGCCGGGGTCGAATCCGTGTTCGACGCGCATGGCATTGATCCCGTCGAGGGCCGGGAAGATATGGCCGCAGCAGCCGTAATTCTTGAACGTCATCCGCGAGATCGACGTCCATTCGTTCAGCCCCTCCAGCCCGGCCTGCCAGTTGCCCGTGCCGTCGCTCGTGGCGGCCGCATAGCCATGCGGCGCGTCGAGGCTGCCCGGAGACCCGGTCACGCCTTCGGCGGCCGCCAGCCCGGCCAACACACCGGCCTCGGCGGCGTGGCCGCAATGCATGGGCTTGGTCTGCCCCTGCCCTTGCAGGTTTTCCTGGTGCCCGCCGGCAAAGCTACTGGCAATGGCAATAGCGTGGGCGATCCCTTCGGCGCTGCAGCCCTTGAGCATCGCGGTGGAAACGGCGGCGCCCATGGTGCCCACGGTAGCGGTAATGTGCCAGTTACGGTAATGGCTCGGTTGCAGAGCGATGGCGATCCGGCAGCCCACCTCGTACCCACCGATCACAGCGCGATGAAATGCCTCGACACTGGAGCCTTCGGCCTGCGCGACCGCAAGTGCCGCGGAAATCGTCGGGCTGCCGGGATGGTATCCGCCGTCGCGAAAGATGTCGTCGAACTCGATCGTATGGCTTGCTGTACCGTTCAGCAATGCCGCGTGGCGCGGCGATCCCGAGGCTCCGTCCACATAGGTCACCGCGCTGCCTTCCCCCCGCGCACCGACCAAGGCACGCGACAGAGCAACCGACGGACCTTCGACGCAACCCGGCAGAAGCGCGCCGAACCAATCAAGGACTGCGCGACGGGCATCATGAGCAACGGCATCGGTCAATGGCCGGGACCGCCATCGTTCCGCAGCACACGCCAGATTCATCAAAGGATTATTCAAAATGTGCTACCCCCGCTTCAACAGCAGGCCGCCATCGACCGGCAGAAGCGCGCCGGTGATGTACTTCGCCTCGTCCGATGCGAGGAAGACTGCGGCATTGGCCACGTCGCGAGCCTCGCCCATCTTGCCCATCGGCACCAAGGCGTCGCGTTCCGCGCGGATCTCGTTACGCGAACGGCCAGATTCTTCCGCACGCCGCTCGATCGCCATCGGTGTGTTGATCAGGCCGGGCAGGATCACGTTGGCGCGCACGCCGAAGGCCGCGTTCTCCGCGGCCACATGCTGCGTGAAAGTGTTGATCGCGCCTTTCGACGTCTTGTAGGCGACAGTCGGCCGCATCGACAAAGACGATGTCGAGGAGATCGTAATGATGGATCCTGACCGACGCTCGCGCATCGAGGGCAACGCCGCCTTGCACAGCATGAACATGCTTTTGAGGTTCAGCGTCATGATACGGTCCCAAATATCCGCCCCGAGGTCTGGAGTTGCGCGATCGCCCTTGGACAGTCCGACGTTGTTGTGCAGCACGTCGATCCGACCGAACCGGTCCAGCGCCTGCCGAACAATGTCCCGGCAGGATGCCTCTTCAGTCACGTCGGCCGTCACGACCATCGAGTCGCCGCCGCCGATCATGTCGCGGGTTTCCTCTGCCCAGTCGCGGTTGATGTCGACCAAGAGGCAGATTGCACCTTCCTCGGCAAAGCGGAGTGCCGTAGCGCGACCATTGCCCGGTGTCGCGCCAGGCTGTTGCCCCGCTCCCGTGATGATTGCGACCTTTCCGCTCAATCTCGCCATGATGACGCATTCCCTCCCAAAACTGATGTCAGCATAACATCAGAGTTCGAACATTGACCTAAGTAGAGATCAGGCTCGGCAAAGCGACGGTCTGACAAATTCAGGTTCTGTTTGGGGGGGGGGACGGACTTAAAGAATTCACGCGGTTGGCCAACTTGGTCCAGCAGCCAGTCAATGAAACGTTTCGTCTTCACACTGACCGAAACTGTCGTGGGCCAGATTACGTAAAACGCGGCGCCGGTGGGGATGCCCATGCCAAGCGGCCGGACAAGATGGCCCTCGGCGATCAGGTCGTCCAGAAGCCCGAGTTGTCCGATGGCCAGACCGAACCCTTGCTGCGCTGCCGAATAACTGAGCAGCGAAGTCTCGAAATCCATGCCCCGATGGAAATCGATATCCAATTCAAGAGAGCGCGCCCAAAATTCCCACGCACGTCGCCGATAGCGTGAATGCAGCAGCTCTCCCTTGGTCACATCCTCGGGCTTCTCAAGTCCGCCTATCGATTCGAGATACGATCGGCAGCACACCACATCGACATGCTCCTCCCACAGCATGCGGGTTCGTGTGTCGCGCCAGTCCCCATTGCCAAGCTGCAGCGCCACATCAAGATGCGTGCCGCGAAAATCGAGCGGCTCGACCCGCGTATCGAACCGGACACGGATGTCGGGATACCGGCGGGTAAAATCCATGAGCTTTGGCATCAACCAGTGATGAGCGACCGTCGGATGCACGCGCAAATTAACCGCGCTTTCCGTCTCGTGGCTAATCATCCGTTGCGTGGCACGTTCCAACTCGTCGAAAAGACCTGCAACCTCAATCCCGAAAGCCCGCCCAACCTCGGTCAGTTTTGCAGACCGAACGCCACGTTCGAACAGGCTTACATTCAGATAATCTTCGAGGATTGATATCTGCCGGCTGATGGCGACTTGGCTCACGCCAAGCTCCTTCGCGGCGGCTGTGAAGGTCTTGTGACGGGACGCAACCGCGAAGGAACGAAGAGGGTTCAGCGGAAGGTTGATCCGGCGATTTTGCATGATTTCTGATTAGCCTTGCGCGATCAAAGGGCACTTAACACCCGCTGAGCTTAGCCTAACCTGAGGCGAGAGACAGCCCGGCAGCGGCATCGGATGCCCGAAATTAGTATATGAACGTTCCTCCTCCCGCACCAGGATCACCGCACCCGCCCGCTGCGCAGGGCGCGAAAGCCATGGTGGGGCTGGCTCTTCTATTCGCAATCTCTGCATGCGCGGGCTGGGCTTTCGAACGCATCGGCGCACCGCTGCCGTGGATGATCGGACCGCTCATGCTGACCGCGGGAGTTTTCATGGGGCCGGCGCCGCGTCTGACGGTACCAAACAGGATGCGGCCCATCGGACAGATAGTCGTGGCGACCCAGGTCGGACTGGCCTTTTCGCCGGCTGCGTTCAACATGTTGGCTGACCTGGCGTTAGTGATCGTCGGCACCGCCCTGGCGACCGGTGCCTGCATCTTCATTGTCGCACTGGTTTTGGCGCGGCTGGCCGGAATGGGGCTGGCGCAGGCTTTCTTATCCTGTGCCCCGACAAGCCCGGTCGAGGCCGCGACAATGGCCACAGAAGCAGGCATCGACCCGACGCCCGTGATTTTCGGCCAAACCATCCGACTTGGCATGGTTGTCGTCATTCTGCCCTTCGCGATGTATGCGCTCGACGGATGGCCCGACGTGACACGTGCGCCGATCACGTTCAATTTCAGCGACCCGCTATCTATCCTCGTTCTCGCCGGAATAGGTACGACAAGTGCTTGGGCCTTTCATGCCTTGCGTGTTCCTAACCCGAACTTTTTGGGCCCGATGTCAGTTTCCGCCGCGCTCGCAGCCAGCGGTGTTGGACCCGCCCCCTATCCGCCCGTGGTCCTTGCCATCGCGCAGATCGTGCTTGGCACCTGGCTGGGCGCCACGTTCAAGCGAGAGATTGTCACATCGTCGTTGAAGTCGTCTCTGCTCAGCGTGGCGACGGCGTTACTTCTGCTGATGCTTTGCAGTCTGAGCGCCGTTGGCATAGCCGCCTTGTCGGATTTCGATTGGAAGACGCTCGTTCTGGGGGCGGCGCCGGGTGGCGCGGTCGAAATGGCATTGACCGCAGAGTTTCTGGGCCAAAGCGTCGTCCTGATCACGACATTTCACCTCGTTCGTATTTTCATATTCATGCCCAACATCCCATGGATCGTGAAGCTGATCCTGCGCCACGACCGCCGCAAGGAAGGAAAGGATATCCCACCATGACCGCGTTCCGCCCTCTGCCCACCGGCCGGAAGGCCCGCATCGCCGTGCTGGACGACTACATGGGTGTGGCGCACCGCCTCGCCGACTGGTCCGTACTGGAAGATCGAGCTGAGATCAGCTTCTTGCGCCGAGCAATTCCACAAGACCAACTGGTCAAGGAATTGGAGCCTTATGATGCGATCTGCCTGCTGCGGGAACGATCCGACATCCCCGGCGACATCCTTGCAAGCCTTCCGAACCTGAAGGCAATCGCTGCAACAGGTCGGCGAAACCGCACGCTCGACAGCCAAACCGCGGCAGAACTGGGAATTCCGATCATGATGACCGACGGCAGCGGCAATGGAGTCTATGCGACGGTCGAGCTTGCCTGGGGGCTGATCATAAGCCTTTTGCGTCATATTCCAGAAGAGTCGGCCGCGATGCGCGATGGTGCGTGGCAAACGCGGCTTGGCAGCTCACTATATGGCCGCACCCTGGGTCTTATCGGTTTGGGACGGCTTGGGTCGCGCATGGCTTCGATCGCCCAGGCATTCGGGATGAACGTGATCGCATGGAGCCCAAACCTGACGCCTTCCCGCGCAACGGCCGGCGGTGCCACCTTCGCCGACAAGGACACGGTGTTCCGTACCGCCGATATCATCTCTCTGCATCTGGTTCTCGGCGAATCCACAAGAGGAATCGTCGGAGCCGACGATCTCGAACGGCTGAAACCGCACGCCCTGTTGATCAACACTGCCCGAGGTCCTCTGGTCGATCATGACGCGCTGGTCGATGCTCTGTCGAAGGGGAAGATCGGCGGTGCGGGCGTGGATGTCTATGACTTAGAACCGCTTGCTGCGGACGCCCGTATCCGCACTATGCCCAACGCACTTCTGACACCTCATCTGGGATACTCGGTGCAGGAAACCTTCGAGAGTTTTTACTGCCAGACGGTTGAGAATCTCGACGGATGGTTGAGCGGCAATCCAAAGCGCTTGCTTGCGTGAACCGGAAAAGCCGGCCCCGTCGGGGCCGGCTGCCGAGCGCAGGCCCTATTGGCCGATATTGCGCGACTCGGCAAGACGCTTCCAAGTTTCAATATCCCGCAGGTAGATTTCGCGGAATTCCTCCGGTGTTAGATCACCGGCGACGGCATAGTTCGCTTCCAGCTGCTCCTGCATCCGGTCGGTCGCCATGGCTTCGGCAAAATCCGCGTTGATCTGGTCGACAAGCTCGGGATCCATGCCACCTGGCCCGAACAGTGCGACCCAGCCGTTGATGTCCACACCGGTCACGCCCGCTTCGCCGCTTGAGGGGACATCGGGCAGCAATTCGAAGCGCTCCGGCGCCAGAACCGCCAGCGCCTTGGTGCGCCCGTCATTGACGTAGGGCATCACGCTCGCGGTGGTGGAAATGTACGTATCCGAGTGGCCGCCCATCATGTTTGTCTGCGCCTCGCCACCGCCCGAGAAATGAATGATATCCGCCGGGATATCCGTCGCCTCGATCAACAGTTCGGACATGAAATGGCTGGAACTACCGGGTCCTGCTGTGCCCAAGAACATCGGGCGCTCCTCGGCCTCTTCGAGGAAGGCTGAAAGATCATCAGATTTCACGTTCGAGCCGGCAGCCAACACGTACGGGCTCGTGACCAGAAGCGAAATCGGCGTGACATCAGCTTCGGGATCGAACTGCAGATCGGTCTGGATCGCGGGCGCGGTGGAAATCGCTGCGGTATTGATCAGCAGAGTGTGACCATCCGGATCGGCCTGCGTCATTTCCGTCGTGCCTATCATCGAGCCTGCGCCGGGCTTGTTCTCAATCACGACCGGCTGGCCCCAGATATTTTCCAGCTCGATGGCGAGCGGTCGCGCCGTCATGTCAGTCGATCCACCCGTGCCATACGGGACGATGATCGTAACCGGCCCCGACGGGAAGCTGTCCTGTGCAAAGACAGCGGTCGCGCTCAGCGTGACGGCAAGTGTGGCTGCAAAGGTCTTGTTCATGTCGTCTCCTCCTCATTTTAAGCTGCCGGTTCGGCAGGTCGTGGTGGTCTCGGGGCGACCACTGCGCGACTCCGGTTCAAGGGTCGTGCGCCCATCTCGTTGTTGGCATCAACCGGTGGGATTTCGCGTCAACGCTTTCATTCCCCTGCGATACCGCATGATCGCACTGACAAGCGTCCAGACCAGGATCGCCGCGGCCAGAGCCAGTACCGTTCCCGCGATCGGTCGCGTGACTACGTCGGTGAAGTCGCCACGGGCCAGAACCATGGCCCGACGGAACTGGGTCTCGACAAGCGGTCCAAGAACAAAGCCAAGAAGCAGCGGGGCAGCCGGCAGATCCGCAAGGCGCATCGCATATCCGACGAAACCAAATCCGAGGATTATTAGCACATCTGCCGGATTCGCCCTTACACTGTAAGCGCCGATGCACAGAAACACGAGAATTGCCGGGTAGAGGTAGTGATACGGGATGAGCAGCAGACGCACCCACAGACCGATGAGCGGCAGGTTGAGGATCAGCAGCAGCAGGTTTCCGATCCAAAAGCTCATGACCAGGCCCCAGAAGAGGGACGGCTGCTCTACGATCAGCGTCGGGCCGGGCTGGATGCCGTGGATCATCAGTGCGCCGAGCATCAGCGCCATCGTGGCGCTGCCCGGAATGCCGAGCGTCAAAGTTGGGATGAAAGCGGTCTGGTCCGCCGCGTTATTCGCAGTCTCCGGGGCCACGACTCCCTCAATCGCGCCATGGCCGAAGCGTTCGGGGGTCTTCGACACCCGCTTTTCAAACGCGTAGGCCATGAACACCGCGATCGAGGGCCCGGTTCCAGGCAACGCGCCAATGAAGGATCCGATGGACGAGCCGCGCAAACCGGGCAGCCAGGATCGCCGCCAATCATCCTTACTCGGCAACATGTTGAGTAGTTTGGCGCTGGAACTGTCGATTTTTGCGATTCGCGTGGCCCCAACCGAGGACAGGATTTCTCCAACTCCGAAAAGGCCCATGGCCATTGCGCTGATGCCGAAGCCCTCCAGCAGGCTCATCGAGCCGAAGGTAAAACGACCGACACCGCTCTGACTATCCGTGCCGACCGTCGCGAAAAGCATCCCAAAAACCACCATGGCGAGGCCTTTCGACGGCGATGCATTCGAAATCGTCGACGCCGCAATCAAACCCAGCACCATTAGCGCGAAGTATTCGGCCGGTCCAAATGTCAGCGCGTATTCTGCGATCAACGGCGAGAAAAGGCTGAGAATGATGATTCCGAACGAACCGCCGACGAAGGACGCGATCGTCGTCATGAAGAGAGCCACTCCGGCGCGGCCCTGTTTCGCCATCGGATGGCCGTCGAGACAGGTTACCGCGGACGAAGTTGCACCGGGGATGTTCAGCAGGATCGATGCCGTCGAACCGCCATAGGTCGTGCCGTAATAGATACCGGCCAGCATGATCAGGGCTGCCGTCGGGTCGAGGTAGAAAGTGATCGGAAACAGCATCGAGATCGCGGCCAGCGGGCCAACGCCGGGGATGACGCCGACGAAGGTCCCGAGGAACACGCCGGCAAAACAGAAAAGCAGGTTGGTCGGCGTGACCGCCGTTTCCAGGCCCAGAGCAAGGTTCGCAAGCAGCTCCATTAGAAGGGCCAATCGAACGATGAAATTGGAAGACCGAGCCCGAGGATAAAGAGGCTCCAGGTGAGCAAGGTCATGCCGGCTCCAAGAACCAGCGCCGAGACCAAGGGCACACGCGTCTCGGAAAAGGTCGCGATCACTGTCGTGAAGAACACGGCCGGCACAAGACCCACTGACTCGATCATCAGCGCAAAGCTGAATATGCTGATCGACATCACGATCATCGGCCTGATTTTAAGGGGAGGCAGGTCGCCGCTGCGAGACAACGCTGGGAAGGCGATCAACAAGCCGAACACGGCAAGGATGATGCCGAGAGAGACCGGCATCATCCCGGGTCCCATCCGGGTGAACGTTCCAAGGTTGTAATTGAACAGCGCGTAGAGGGCGGCAGCGGCGCCGATCGCAGTCAGACCCAGCCCGGCGACGATGTCCCGGTAATCGCGATCAAGCATTTTCCCCCTCCTCTGGTCCGAAATGCTTTTCTCCTCGGGCCCACGGTCGCTGCCGTGCCCCTCTCGAACAACTTGTTATATATCGGGCGAGCATAACAAACAGTCAGTCTCGAACCCTTTTGCAATCAACTTGCCAGTCCGGTCAGGGCGTTGCACAACCAATTCATGGAACACGATCTGCAAACTGCAGGCTGGACGCTCGACCCCGACGATGGATTTGTCGGCCATGTCGGCGGGCTTTGGCGGCGCGTCGTGGATGGCCAGACGCAGTTCGCCTTTATCGCGCGCGGCATACATGCCAACCGAAATGGCGTTGTGCATGGTGGGATGCTGATGACCTTCGCTGATCGTGCACTTGGCCATACCGCGCGTCACGCGGCAGGCGCCATCCGCGGCGCGACCATCAGCTTAACCCATCAGTTCCTCGCACCGGTACGGATAGGCGACCTTATTGAGATGACGCCGCAAGTTACTCGGAAAAGTGCACGCATGGTTTTTCTGACAGCCACTGCATTCGTGGGTGAAGCCCCAGTCGTTTCCGCCCAGGGAGTCTGGCGGGTCACGCATTCCCGGGGGTGAGAGCCATTCACGGCCCCAGCACCACCAAGCCGTCTGCCGCCGCGACGCCCTGCCCGTCTTCCAATACGAAGATCGGATTTATTTCAGCCTCCAGCAGGCGATCTCCAAGCGCATCTCCCATGCACGCCAAGGCCTCGATCGCTTCGATCAGCGCGTCAATATCGTGCGCCGGTGCCCCCCGATATCCCTCGAGCAGGCGCGTGATCGTCAGTTCGTTCACCATTTCACGCGCCTCGCCTTCGCGCAACGGAAGCAGCCGGAGGGTGCTGTCGTTGGACAGCTCGGCCTGAACACCGCCCGCACCCAGCAGGATCAAGAGCCCCAGTTGCGGGTCCTGGCGCAAGCCCAAGATCATCTCGATCCCGCCGTGCACCATAGCCTGCACGAGGTATCCCTCGGGCTTGGGAAGCTCCTGCGCCGCGAGTCTTTCCGCCATCGCGGTCAGAGCGGCTCCCGCAGCTTCGGGAGCCAGGCCCACACGGACACCACCGACGTCGGATTTGTGCGCTATCTCACGCGACAGGACCTTAAGGACGACGGGGCCATCCAGCTCGCCAGCAGCCATTGCCGCTTCATCAGCCGTCTGGACTACGAAGCTTTTGGCTCCAGTCAGGCCAAAAGCATCGAAGAGGGCACGCGCTTCCGCTTCGTTCAAAGTGCCATTGGGGAGACCGGCAGGCACCACAGCGGACCCCGGCCTCAACAGCCGACCGGCCGGCGGCATCGGCAGCGCTCCCTTCAAGACGGTGGCACAAGCTTCCGGGGCAGAAAACGCAGGTACGCCCTCCCGATTCAGAAGATCGAGGATGTGGGGTGCGTGCGGACTGACATAGGCGATCAACGGCTTGTTACTGGCCGCGGCGCCGGCGCGGATTGCACCGGCTGCCACGTCGGGACGCGCCAGTGCCGAGGACCCGACAACCACCGCAACCGCATCGATCCCGTCAGAGCGCAGCAAGGCCTCCGTCGCGGCTGTCATGATTGTCGGCTCGACCCCGGCCAGTGTCACGTCGACCGGATTGCCTGTCATCGGTTGGTCCTGGCCAAGAAGGTCCGCCAAAGTCTTGCCCGTTGCCGGATCAAGTTCGGGCACGTCCAACCCAAGTATACCGCAGTTGTCCGCCACGAGGCTGCCCGCGCCACCCGTGGATGTCAGGATCGCCACCCGGTTTCCGCACATCGTACGACAGCTGGCCAACATGGCGGGAAGATCCAGCAGGTCACTGAAGGTCCGGGCGCGGATCGCGCCGACCTGACGGAACAGAGCATCGTAAGCCCTGTCTTCGCCCGCCATCGCGCCAGTGTGCGACACCGCAGCCCGCGCTCCGGATTCGGATCGCCCGACCTTATAAATCACGAGCGGTTTTCCGGCGCAGCGCGCGGATTCGGCTGCGGCTCGAAATTTGTCGACTGAGCGGATGCCCTCGATATAGGCCGCAATCACGGTGGTCGCCTCGTCAGCGGCATAGGCCGCAATAAAGTCGGCGATGTCGAGGTCGGCCTCGTTGCCTGTCGAGGCCAGCTTGCAGAACCCGATGCCCCCCGCCGAGCCCCGCGACAGGAGCGCACCGAGGATCCCGCCGCTTTGCGAGGCGACAGATATCCCGCCCCTCGGGATGTCATCGCATTCCAGCGCACCGCTGGCGGACAGCACGATGCCCTTTGAAAGGTCCATCGCGCCGATCGTATTGGGCCCCAGCAGGCGCATCTTGTCGCCCGCGGCCTCGCGCAAGGCATCTTGGCGTGCGCGGCCTTCGTCACCTGCTTCGCCAAAGCCACTCGCGAGAACGATGGCAACTTTGCATCCCTTGGCCGCCAGGTCACGCACCGCCGCCTCGGCGCGCGCGACGCCAAGCAGCACGATGGCGACGTCGGGTGCACCGGGAAGATCGGCGACACTGGCAAAGCAGGGCCGACCGGCGATTTCATCGACACGCGGGTTTACCGGCCAGATGTCCCCGTGGAAGCCGTGTTTCGAAAGGTAGGCCACGGGCCGTCCACCGGGCTTGGTCGGATCCGCCGATGCGCCTACGATCGCGACGCTTTCCGGAGCCCAAAGGGCATCCAGCGCTGTTTCCGGATTGGTCATTCGTTTCCTCCCATGTCCACGCCAAGCAGGCGAAGGTCTCCAATCTTCCGGCTCGGTCTGGCCACGTCCGCGGACAGTGAATCTGCGTCCTGCTGGCGCGCACAGTGCACCGGACCACCAATCCAGCGAGGGACCCCGTATCCGTTCACCCGAACCACATCGATGTCCGAAGGCCGCAAGGCGACGCCTTCAGCAACGATAGCGGCGGCTTGTTTAATGATCGAGGCAAGCGCGCGTCGCTGGATCTCCTGCTGCCCAAGGGGGCGGTGCGCAACTTCTCGAAGGTCTCGCGTTCGGCATGCAGTCCATCGAGAGTCGGAAGCGTTCCAGCCTGCATCACCCTGCATCATATGGTAGACCGATGCGAGCACGTGGGGCCGCACTCGGCGCGATGCCCTTTCAGACACAGTCTCTGCATCGTCCGCATACGGCACGGGCCGGTCAATCACGCGCTGTTTCGTTCCGGACAGCCGGCAAGTCATCGCTATCGCCGCCTGTCGTGCGTCACCGGCTTCGACTGCGTCGATCACCCCAAACTTCGGCGCGGCATCGGGGCGCACGCGGGTGGCGCCCGCGATCAGACGGATCGCCTCGGCCCTGCCGACGAGCCGGGGCAGAGTGTGGGTTCCACCAGCGGCCAGTATGATCCCGAGCGCGCTTTCAGGCAGCCCGACCACCGCGTCCGGAGAGGCGATGTACGCGTCGCACCCCAGAGCCAGTTCGCAGCCTCCGCCAAGTGCCGCACCGTGCAGGGCTGCAATGAAGGGTTTCGCGGTCCCCTCGATCGCCGCGATCACTTGCGGCATCTGAAGCGGGTCAAGCGCCAGGTCGAATTCCCGGATGTCGGATCCGGAGATGAAGCTGCGCCCGCCCCCATCAGCAACGCTCCAATGAGGGCGTCATCGACGTCGGTCGCTTCGATCGCGGCCAGAAGTTCTCTGCGGATATCGCGTGACCCTGCGTTTACTGGGGGGTTGTATGTGGCCGTAACGGCGATGTCGCCGTTATGGACGACATGAACCTCGCCCACCATCACCTGCCGCTCACGCGGATCAGCGCATCCACTGCGACGACACCGTCCCCTTTGGGCAGCACCAGGAGCGGATTGATTTCAGCCTCTACGATGTCCTTCTGTTCGGCCAGTCTCGACACCGCCACGAGGGCCTCCGCCAGTGCGTCGAGATCGCCCAGCGGACGCCCGCGCGCCCCGGCGAGGATCTGGGACAACTTCAGCGATCCGATCATCTCGTGCGCGATATCGAGATCGACGGGGGCTAACCGCATGACAGAGTCGCGGTAAATCTCCGTAAAAACGCCCCCAGCGGCCAGCACCACGATCGGACCGACCTGCGGGTCCCGGCGGATGCCGATAAGCACCTCGCCGATGGCCTTCTGCATGCGCTGGACCAGCACGCGGGATACGAAGTGACCTGGCAGAGCCTCTTGGACATTGGTTCGGATCTGTCCCACTGCCTTTGCCAGCGCCTTGCGGCTATCGATACCGACAATGACGCCGCCGGCATCGCTCTTGTGGGGGATCGCGGGGTCCAGCACCTTTGCGACCACGGGGTAGCCGAACGGAAGGTCCGACACCGGTGCACCCACATCCAGCGCGACCCAGTCGGCCACAGGCACGGACGGGATCCGCGCATAGGCCTCTGCCTCGTCCAAGAATCGGCCGGTAGTGGCGGCACTGGCCGGCGAAAGCGGTGGAAGGGCCGGCACCCTCCGTTGCAGCGCCGCGGCCACAGCGTCGGCGCAGGTTTCGGGATCCTCGAACACGGGCACACTGGCACCGGCCAGACGTCGGGTCGCATCCGGAGCATCTGGAACGATGAACACCGCGAAGGGATGACCCGGCGCGTCGATCAGATCGAGCGCGGGCTGCACCGCGAGATCCGGATTGAACCGCGCGGACGAGCCTACACAGACCAGAACCATGTCGAACTCGGGCGACTCGCGCAGAACCTCGATCGCGCCGCGCATGACATCGTAGCGTGTTCCCGCAAGGGTCAGATCGAGGATGCGGTTGTGTCCGGCTTCGATTCCGTTTTCCGCCAGCCGCGCGCGCGTTTCGGCGCTTGGCGCCACGATCTCGACCCCCAGCCCGGCCAGATGATCGACCGCCATGGCGGCACCGCCGCCCGTGGTCGTAATGATCCCGACCCGCCCGCGTCGCGGTTTTTGAGCAGCGGGGACTCGGGCCAGCAGCGGTGTGACCTCGAGCAGCCCTTCGAATGAGGCCACACGCGCGATGCCGCAGGCCCTCAAGAAGACATCCGCAACCTCATCCGCGCCGGCAAGGGAGCCGGTATGGGACTGCGCCAACTCGGCCGCCTCGTCGGACCGACCCAGCTTGAACACGGCGACGGGCTTGCCGCGCCGGGCGGCTTCTTCCGCAAAGGCACGCAGCTTGTCCGCATGACGCATGTGTTCGAGAAACAGTAGAAATCCGGTCACGGCGGGATCATCGAGCGCTGCCGAGCAGACATCGCCGATGGTTAGGTCGGCTTCGCCCCCGACCGAGACCAGACCGGCGAAGCCGAGTCCTTTGCGCTTGCCGCGCGACATCAGCGCCCCGATCAGGCTGCCACTGTGAGAGGCCACGAACAATCCGCCTTTGGGCAAGTCAGTCTCCGCAAAGGCCGCATTGGCCGTCAGCGTCGTGCCGTTGTGCAGATTAGCGAGACCGATCGAGGACGGCCCCATTACCCGGAGCTTGCCTCGCGACACCAGCATTTGGAGGCGTGCGGCGTTGGCCTCGCCTGCCTGCCCCACCTCGGCAAAACCCGAGGCGAGGATCGTCGCCACCGGAACGCCGAGCGTCTCGCACTCTTCCAAAGCGTCCAACGCGCGCTGCGCGCTGGTTAGGATGAAGACATGATCCGGCACCTCCGGCACGTCCGAGAGAGACGCTAAGGCGCGTTCACCCTGCACCGTCTCGCGTGTCGGATTGATGGCATAGACTCTGCCGCCATAGCCTGCTGCCCGAAGGAACCGCAGCGGACGACCCGAGGTTTTTCCTTCATCGTCCGACACGCCCACAAGCGCAATGCTGGCCGGGCTGAGAAGGGCCTCTTGCCATGTGCGCCCGGTCATCAGCACGGCCGCTGGCTGAATCGGCGCTCGAACACGTGTTCGGCAATACGGTTCTTAAGCATTTCGATCGATCCACCCGCGATCTGCCAGCCTCGCGTGCGCTTGACGCAGTACTCCACGAGGCTCTCGCTGGAATAGCCGTAGGCGCCCATCGCCTGCATTGCGGCGTTGGCCACATCGAACCCAGCCTCGTTGCACGCCAGTTTGGCCGCGGCGGTGTTGAATGCCGACGGCAAGCCGTTCTCGTCACCGTCCCGCGCCGCACGGTACAGCAGCATCTGTGCGCTTTCGAGCTTCACGATCATTTCCGAGAACTTCCACTGCAAGCCCTGGAATTCACACAGCGGCCGCCCGAATTGTGTCCGCTCCATCGTGTGGCGCCGGGCGACCTCGTAGGCGTGACGCCCAAGCGCCAGCGCCCGTGACGCATTGCCGATCCGTTCGACGTTGAAGCCCGAGATCTGCTTCTTGAACCCGCCTTCACCCAGCAAGAGGTTCTCGGCCGGAATGCGGCAGTCCTCGAAGTAAAGCGGACACCATTCCTCGCCGCTCATGAAGGGCGCCGGGTTACCCACCGTGAAGCCGGGCGTTCCGCGTTCCACCAGAACGGACCCTATGCCGTTTATGCCAGGCCCGAACCGCACGTAGATCAGGAACAGGTCGGCATGCGGGCTATGGGTGGAAAACACCTTGGAGCCGTTGACAAGATAGCCATCGCCGTCCTCGCGCGCAGTGGATTTCAGTTCTGTGACGGCGGAACCTGCATCGGGCTCGCTCATGCCCAGCGCGATCAGTTTCTTGCCAGCAAGCAGGTCCGGCAACCAGCGTTTCTTCTGTGCAGGGGACGCGAACTCGGCGAAAGTGCGGATCGGTCCGAAATTGCCGGCCTGCACCACGTCCGCGCTTTTGGGGCAAACCATGGCAAGTTCTTGGATCGTTATGACGGCATCCATCAAGGTTCCGCCGACGCCGCCATCCGCTTCGGGGATCGTGATGCCCAACATCCCCATGTCGGACAACTGCGCCGCCAAGGCCCATGGATATTCGCGTGAATGGGCACGGTCCAGCGCACCCGCGGCCAGTTCGCCTTCAGCGAAGCGACGCACGGCGCGGGCCAATTCGGTCTGCTCGGGTGTAAGTCCGAATGTCACTGGCTTCGCTCCTCCTTGCCAATATGCAGAGGCGTCCCCTGCGCTTGGACCTCGTTATCGAGCCAAAGGAGCCGTACCGGAAAGTGACCAAACGTGTTGATTGCATAACTTCCGGTCAGTCTTCAAGCCGAAGAAAGTCAAACACATTCAAGGGCAACGGCAATGCCCTGTCCGACCCCGATGCACATGGTCGACAGACTTTTCTCTCCCGGCTCGAGGTCGAGCATCGCAGTGCCGGTGATCCTTGCACCGGACATACCCAACGGGTGACCAAGCGCGATGGCGCCGCCATTGCGGTTTACGCGCGGGTCATCGTCATCGATTCGCAGCGCCCGCAGCGTCGCCAGCCCTTGCGAGGCAAAGGCCTCATTCAGCTCGATGACCGCAAAATCATCCACCGACAAGCCAAGCCGGTCCATCAGCTTTTGCGATGCGGGAGCGGGGCCGAAGCCCATGATGCGGGGCGCTACCCCGGCGGTGGCCCCGCCAAGAATGCGGGCGATGGGAGTAAGCCCCTGCTGGGTGGCCGCTGCCTCAGAGGCGACGATTAGCGCGGCAGCCCCGTCATTGACGCCCGATGCATTGCCCGCCGTCACCGACCCGCCTTGCCGGAATGGGGCCTTCAGTGCGGCCAGCGCCTCGAGGTTCGTACCGGCACGCGGGTGTTCGTCGGTGTCGACGATCCGGTCGCCGCCCTTGCGCTGCGGGATCGCAACCGGCGTGATCTCGCGCGCCAGACGTCCATTGCGCATAGCCGCAGCCGCCTTTTGTTGCGACCGCAGGGCGAAGGCGTCCTGGTCCTCCCGAGAGATGTCGAAATCCTCAGCCACGTTCTCGGCGGTTTCCGGCATGGAATCCACACCGTATTGCGCCTTCATCTGCGGGTTGACGAACCGCCAGCCAATGGTCGTGTCGTGTATGTCGGCCGCGCGCGAGAATGCGGCGCCGGCTTTGGGCATGACGAAGGGCGCGCGGGACATCGACTCAACGCCGCCTGCGATCGCGAGCCCGATCTCGCCGGCGCGGATTGCCCTTGCCGCGGTCATCACGGCATCCATGCCTGACCCACACAGCCGGTTTATCGTCGTCCCCGGAACGCTGTCCGGCAGGCCCGCCAAAAGCGCCGACATCCTCCCGACATTTCGGTTGTCCTCCCCCGCCTGGTTGGCGCAGCCGAAGAAAACCTCATCCAGACTGCACCACTCCAGCGGGTTGCGCTCAATAAGGGCGCGGATAGGCACCGACCCCAGGTCATCGGCTCTGACCGAGGAAAGCGCGCCGCCATATCGCCCGATGGGCGTTCGGATGTAGTCACAAATGAAGGCGTCCGGCATGGCAATCAAGCTCCACTTTTTAATTGGCTTACATCGTCCGGCTCTGGCCCGGGCAGCGAGCTTCGCTAAGCCCTGCCTGACAAAGCGTCAGGGTTCCGCGTTCGCTGTTGTCCTGACGACGCCCGCCACACATAGTGCCTCGACTTCGGCATCGCTCAGGCCGAGGTCTCGCAAAATTTCGGCGTTCTGCGCGCCGACGGGCTGCGGCGGCAGGGGCGGTTCTGCGCGGCGGCCAGACATTCGGAAGGCCGGACCGACAACCTGCAGGCCATCCAGCCGCCCAGAAGGATCGCTCAGCGTAAGGTTCTGCTCCCTGTCGCGGAGCTGATCGTCGTACAGAGCCTCTTCCATCCGCCGGACGCGCGACGCGGGCACCCGGTTCTTGCGCAGAAAGTCCTCCCAATGGGCGGCCGGCCTGGCGCCGATGATCCCGGCCAGAATGGCACGGTCTTCGGCATACGCCTCGATCCGGGCGAAGTTGTCCGGCTTCGCCCGGTCTTCGCGCCCAAGCGCGGTCCACAGGCGCCGTTCCTGACGCAGGTTCGACGCCGCAATCATCAGGTCGGCATCGGCGGCGCGATACATGCCGAGCGTGGCAAAGCCGAACTCGTTGCCGTTCGGGCGCGGATGCGTGCCGCTTTGCAGGAAATCTGTGCAGTGCGACGTCATGAGGGTCATCGCCACGTCCAGCATCGACACGTCGATGTGCTGCCCCTGCCCCTCTCGCTCGCGCTGGAACAGCGCCCCCGAAATGGCGAAGGCCGCCGTCAGCCCGGTCGCGTAATCTATTACCGGCGCACCGCACTTCAAGGCACGACCATCCCCGAACCCGGTCAGGTCCATGATTCCGGAGAATGCCTGTATGACATTGTCATACCCGGTTTCCTCCCGCCTGGGGCCACTCGCCCCGAAGGCCGAGACCGAGCAGTAAATCAGACGCGGATTGGCTGCGGACAGCCTGTCATAGCCAAGGCCGATCTCCTCGAACGCCCCGGGTCGATAGTTTTCGACGAACACGTCTGCCGAGGCGGCCAGCCTCACCATCGCGTCGCGCCCGGCCGGCGTCTTCAGGTCCAGCGCCAAGCATCGCTTTCCTGCTCCCTGGGCGAGGAATGACGTGCCCATGCCGGCTCTCACGAGGTCCTGGTCCGTCCCCTGAAAGCGCGCCTGGTCGGGATCGGAGGGGTTCTCGACCTTGATCACCTCGGCCCCCAGCAGGCCGAGCTGATAGCTGGCGAACGGGCCGGCGAGGACATGCGTGGTATCGATGACGCGCAGACCTGCGAATGCTGGCTTCATGATGCCATCCGTGATTGTCTCAGTCGCATCGCGCGCTCATGCCGCCGTCCACCACGATCTCAGTCGCGGTGATGAAACGCGCCTCGTCCGAGCAGAGAAACAGCGCGGCATTGGCCGTGTCGCGCCCGTCACCCATCCAGCCCAGCGGGATTCGCTTGATCCGGGACTGCAACAGCGCATCCACGTCGCCGCCCATGCGCTGGCCGGCAAGCCGGGTTTCCACCATCGGGGTGTGCAGTTGCCCCGGCACTACGGTGTTGACCCGCACCCCCTTGGGTGCGAATTCGACCGCCGTTACCTTAGAGAACTGGATGATCGCCGCCTTGGCCGAGGCATAGGCCACCTGGGCGGCTCCGGTATAGCGCGTGCCGGAGGTGGACGAGGTGTTGACGATCGCGCCGCCGCCCTTGGCCTCCATGTGCGGCAGGACGGACCGGCAGGTCAGATAGACGCTCTTCAGATTGAAGTCCATCTGGCGGTCCCAGCCCTCCTCGTCCAGGTTGGTCGGGCCGCCCTTGGTCGAGCCGCCCACGTTGTTGACGAGGATGTCGATCGTGCCGAACCGGTCGATGCAGGCCGCGACCATCGCCTCGACGGCGGCGCGGTTGGTGACGTCGCAGAGATACGGCTCTATCTCACCTCCCGCATCGCGCACGCGGGTCAGCGTCTCTTCCATCGTGTCGGCGCGCATATCGACGGCGAATATCTTCGCGCCCTCTTCGGCGAACCGCACGCAGGTCGCGCGCCCGTTGCCCCAGCCCGGGCCGACACATCCCGCGCCCGTCACGATCGCGACCTTTCCCTTGAGACGATCCGACATCATGCGATCTCCTTGAATCCGTAAAGCTTTGGGGGGTTGTCAACCAGCAGCGCCGCCAGAAGCGCGTCGGTCGGTGCGATCTGCGGCAGAAGGTCGAACAGGTCGCCATCGTCTGGGGGATCGCTGCGGAAATTTGGATGTGGCCAATCCGTGCCCCAGACCACGCGGTCGGGATAGGTTTCCACAATCTCGCGCGCGAATGGCGTGGCATCGGCGTAGGGGGCATCCTGCCGCGAGGCACGCTCGCTCCCCGACACCTTGCACCAGACGTGGTCATGCTCCAGCAACCGCATCAGCGCCTCGAATTCCGGCTGGTCGCGCCCGCGCGAGGCGTCTATGCGGCCGATGTGGTCGATCACCACCGTGACGGGCAGCGCCGCCAGGACCGGAGCGAGTTCCGCGATCAGCGCGTCTTCCATGTGAACCTGAAGATGCCAGCCCTGCGCAGCCAGGCGCGGGGCCAGGGCGCGCAACTCGTCGGGCGAGGCGCCCGGTGCAAGATGGCTCATGTAATTGAAGCGCACGCCGCGAAACCCCTGGGCGTCGAGGTCGCGGATCGTGGCCTCCCGCACGTCCGGGGGCGCCAAGGCGATGCCCAGGTAGCGGCCCGGACGGCGCGCCATGGCATCGGCCACGACGCGGTTGTCGAAGCCGTGACATCCTGACTGCACGATCACGCAGCGGTCGATCCCCATCTGGTCATGCAGGGCGAACAACGCCTCGCAGGGGGCGTCGGCAGGCTTGAACTTGCTTTCTGGTGCGAACGGGAACACCGCCGCGGGGCCGAAGACGTGGCAATGGCAGTCGGCGGCCCCCCTGGGCAGGGCGACGGTCGTGGTGTGGGGGCTCTGATGCCAGGTGAGTTCGCGTTCAGCCATCGGCAAGCTCCGAGGCGCCGTCGCCCAAAGGAGGGATCTTGAAAACGTTGATGGTCAGAGAAATCAGCGTGTAATAACCCAGAAGCCCCACAAGATCGACCATGCGCGCCTCGCCCAGAACCTGGACCGCACGGGCATAGAGCGCGTCGTCGACGTTACGCGCCTCGTGCGCGGCGCGGGCGACGTCGTGGACGACCTCGAGCTCTGGATCGGTGAATTCGGGGCGCCGATTGCAGCGGATCTCTTCGATCAGCCCCTCGTCCAACCCGGCCTTCAACGCGTGCCCCTTATGGATCTGCCATTCATACTCCGAGCCAAACACGCGTCCGGTCACGAGGATCGCCAGTTCCGACAGCCGCTGGTCCAAGCTGCTGTCATAGCGGCAATAGCGCCCAAGGTCCTGCGCGTGGGCGGCAAGATCGGGGCGGTGCAGCCACACCGCCAGAGGCCCGCGCACGCCGCCGCGGGGACCGCTGGCGATCTCGTCGTGGATCGCCTGCTGACGGGGGGTGTAGGTGGCGGGATTGGGGGCGGCAAGCCGCTGGGAAGAATGTCTCATACGGGGTCACTTTCTGTAGCGGAGAAGGCGGGAACCGCCGCGGCGAACCTGGCAAGCCAGTCCGCCAGCGCGGGATTTGTGCACCGCCAGTCGACCGGCCTGCGCCAGTCCAGATAGCCAAGCGCACATGCCAATCCGATGCTAACGAGGCAGGCGCGGGCTGGATCGGGCGGGACCTGTTCGAACGCGTCCAGGCCGCGCAGCACCTTCCCGCGCAGATGCTCCAGCCAGATCTCCGACACCTGCTCTGGCGCGCGGAACCGGTGCTCGTAGATCATGAGCAGCGCGGCCTCGGTGATGCCGTCGGCCAGCCGGGCACGGGTCAGGGCGCGCAACCTGGGCAGCGAGTCTGAGGGGGGAGGCAGCAGCCGCCCGCCGCCGGCCAGCAGATCGAGTAGATCGAGGATCACTCCGCTGTCGTAGAATGCCTCCCCATCAATCAGCAGGCAGGGCATCTTGCCGAGCGGGTTCTGCCTGCGCAACGGATCGTCGGGATCGCGGGTGTCGGCGGGGCTGAGGCGCAGCTGCGCGTCCAGCCCCAACACCTTAGCCGCGATCCGCACTTTGCGCCCGAAAGGCGAGGTGGTGGTGGTGCGCAGGATCAGCTGCGTTGCCGGATCCTGCCATCGTTCGTAAAAATGCGGCATTCCTACATCCTCGACGGCAGGAACAGCACGATCTGCGGGAAGAGGTACAGCAGAACCAACATGGCAAACCCTGCCATAATGAAGGGGAGTAGCCCCTTGAACACATCCTCCAGGCGCACCCTGCCTTCCGAGGCTGCCTGCACGACGAAGCAGTTGATGCCCACCGGCGGCGTGACCGCGCCGATTTCCACAAGCAACACCACGAAGATGCCGAACCAGACCGGGTCGAAGCCAAGGCTCATCATCACCGGGTGGGTTATGGGCAGCGTTATGGCCAGCAGTGCGGGCGCGTCCATCATCATCCCAAGCACCAGGTAGATGACCGACACCAGCACCACTATCACCCAGGGCTCCACGTCGAGCCCGGTAAGAAAGTCACCAACTGCGTTGGCCATACCCGACAGCGCAAGAAACTTGGAGAACAGCAGCGCCGAGATCAGGATACCGAAAATCATCGCCGAAGTACGTATGGTTTCGATCAGCGTGGCGCCGATCTGCACCTTTGCAATCCCCCGGTGCCGGATCACCGCAAGAAGCAGGGTCAGAGCAGCTCCAACCGCGCCCGCCTCGGTCGGGGTGAAGATACCGATGTAGAGCCCTGAAACGATGCATAGGATTATCAGCACCAATGGCCCCGCCAGCCGTAGTGAAGCCAGCTTTTCGCGCAAGGTGTAGTACGTGGCGTCCAGCGGCGCCCGCTCCGGGTGGCGCAGCACGGTCAGCCAGATCGCGACGCAGAGCAACAAGGCAAAGATGATGCCGGGAATGAAGCCCGCGATCAGTAGCGCGCCGATAGAGCTGTCTGTCAGGATGCCATAAACCACCACCAGCGCAGAGGGCGGGATCATTACCGCCAGAGTGCCCGCGATAGCGATAGATGCCGAGGCAAGACTTTTGTCGTACCCGCGGTCCAGCATCTGCGGCAGCGCCAGCTTGGTGAACACCGTGGCCGTTCCCACCGATGAGCCCGAGGCTGCGCCGAAAGCCGCGGCACCCATGGTAGTCGAAATCGCCAGGCCGCCACGCAAGTTACCCATCCAGCGGCTCGTCGCCTCGAACAGATCCTCGCCCAGCCCGGCCCGCATGGCGAAAAAACCCATAAGTAGGAAAAGCGGGATGACCGAGAAATGAAAGGAATGAGTGGTCTCGAAGAACACCGTGGACAAGAGCGCCGTCGCCGCGTTCATCCCCACGAGGGCAGCCAGACCGAAGGCGCCGACCAGGCCCAGCACTACCATGACGTTGATCCCCATAAGGATCCCCACAAACAGGCAAGCGGTGCCGATCATGCCAATGACAAGGTTGCTCATTCGACCTCCTCCGGGTCAGGACTGGCCGGGGTCATGCCGACCGCGGTACAGAGCGCATCCAGCAGGAATTGCAGTGTGAGCAACGCCATGCCGAAGCTGACTGCGTACTTTATCGGCCAAATGGGGTAACGGATGGACCCGCGCTTCATCTCGCCGATGGCAAACGACTTCTCTGCCGACAGCCAACCCGCCCAGGCGGCCCACGCGAACAGCACCGCGCCAGCCAGCATCGCCAGAACCGACAGGCCCCGCGCCAAGCCCTGCGGCAGACGATCCGTCAGCAGGGTCACGCGGATATGCCCGCCATGAAACTGCGTCAGCGCCAGCGACAAGAAGATGATCAAGGGAAGCGCCCCTTCCGTCAGCTCCAGCGTGCCCGCGATAGGGCGATTGAACGCGTAGCGGGTGACGACATTCACCGTGACGAGGCACATCATGGCAAAGGTCGCGACACCGGCGACCCAGCCGCAAAGGGTCAGGAACCGTCCATAGACGGATCTGACCAAGAAAAGGGTGGTCATTGCATTGCTCCTGACAGGAGTTGGGGAGGCGGGCCCCGGATCTTCCCTGCGGCCCGCCAACGGATCAGAAGCGCAGCTTGGCGAGAATGCCCTCGATTTCCAGCCCGGTGGCCTCAGCCTTATCTTCCCATTCCGCCCGCACCGCCTGCACGCCTTGGTGGTCGATGAGTGCCGTCAGTTCCTCATCGGGGAAGGGAAGCACGCTAACTCCCAATTCTTCTTGCCAGAGTTCGAGTACGCGGGTCTCTTCCGCCTCCAGCATGGAGGCATACTCGACCATGTAATCCTCACCCAACTGGTCGAGGACCGCGCGCGTGTCGTCGTCGAGCGCCTTATAGCTGTCGAGATTCATTGTCAGGATGTGCCCGAAGGACGCGCCGAACGGCATTTCGATATAGTACTTCGCGACCTCGTCATACTTGAACCCGCGCGCCAACACTGGGCCGATCGGTGCGCAGTCGACGATCGACCGCTCCAGCGCCTCGTAGGTGTCCGAGGTGGTGATCGACACCGGCGTGGCCCCCATCGCCTCGATCAGGGCGGGATAGGCGAAGCCGTAGGAGCGTACGCGCTTGCCCTCCAGATCCGCCATGTTTTCCACGGGATCCTTGCAGAGTAGCCCGTAGTTCTCCAAGGGGCGGAAAGAAACAGCGTGCAGGTTCTGGCTGGACAGCTCCTCGACGAATTCCGGGTACTCGGCATGCCAGTCGACCATCGCCTGTCCGACCTCGCGGCTGTCCATCGGCTGCGGGATGAAGAAGCCGATCGCGTTGTTCAGCGGGAACTGATCGGGAAAGTACGGCGTCACAATGTCGCCCATATCCCCCACACCATTGGCCAGCGCCTCGGGGGTTTCGCCCACGGCGGCGACAGAACCGCCCCAGAACACTTCGATCGTGTGTTTGCCGCCGGTGCGCTCAGCAAATTTGTCCACAAACCACTGAAGGCTGCGCGAATGAGCGTCGTTCGCGCCCTGTGGCTTGTAGGTGATGTAGGTTAGGGTATCCGCATGAGCCGTGCCTGCGATGAGGGCAAAGGCCAGCGTCAGGGCCGACGTTGTTGTTCGGGTCATCATGTTCTCCTCCACCGTCCCACTCGCGGGGACATGCGGCGGAACATTCCAGCGTATCATGGTATATTTCAAATATCTATTTTTTATTAATCCATGCCGATGCGGCATGGCACATTCTGGAGCTTCACTTCCAAACGCCGCGCGCAACGAGATCGGTAACGATGTCATGGATCGCGTCCTCGACCACCGTTACAGCCACCTTAGGCCGCTGCTCGGCGCGGGTTGCAATGCACAGGTGCCAGCCGATCTGCGGAGCCACGATGGGTCGGCATTCCAATGTACCGGCAGTGATCTCGGTCAGAACCCCACCGTAAGTGAGTACGGTAAAGCCGTGGCCCGCCCGAACCAAAGCCTTGAGATGCCACATGCCGTCCACTCGCTGCACCACGCGGGGTTCCAGTCCACGCTCGTCACATGCGCGATCGAAGATGATACGGAGAAAATTAGGTCGCGAGGGCATCACCAGAGGCAGCCGCGCCACTTCCGCCAGCGTAAACTGCGCGGCACAAAGACTACCGAGCGAGCCCACGAGGTTCAGGTTCTCCACCAGTAAGTCGCGGCGCAGGATGTCACTGCGTTCGGGAGGGTCATGCATGACGGCCAGAGCGATATCGCCACGCAGGAGTGCTCTTTCCAGTTCTCGGCTGAACCCTTCTACGGAGTGCAGCTCGATATCTGGGTAGCGTGTCTTAATCCGCGCCAAAAGCGGCGGCAGAATGAATTCACCCGGCGTCGGCGGCATCCCGACAACAACGGTTCCCTTGGGTGCGAGTGAATGCGCAGTGATCTCGCGGTACCCCTGCGCCAGCAGCGAGAAGGTGTCGTAGCAACGATCGAGCAGAATCTCCCCTGCCTCGGTCAGTTCCACCCCGCGCGGCAGCCGTAGAAATACAGCGGTGCCCAGTTCTTCTTCCAGCGTTGCAATCTGACGACTGACGGCTGGCTGGGCAATGCGCAGCCGGGCAGCGGCCTTTGTGATGCTCTTCTCCTCGGCGACGGCAACGAAATAGCGCAACGCCCGAATCTCCGGGTGCCAGTCACGATCACCGAATTTCTGCGTCACGCCGCCTCCTTCGCCTGTCCGATCGAGCGCGGCTGAACTGCCTCAGGCACGCCCCGCTACAGCGTAGTCGACCACGGCCAAGCCGGAGTCTCAATCTGCATTGGCGGTGCCTGATGAGGCGGCTGTCATGAACGTCCGGCCGCCCGCCTCCTCCTCCAACGTTATTGCGGTGATGGCACGGAAATTTGCTACGGGCAATTTCGTTAAGGGGCGAGGCGACATGCGGCCCCTGCCCCACCTCAGGCTGCAAGCGCACTGTCAAGTCTCGCGACGATGTCCGTGAAGCGCGCTCAGCACCAGCGCAGAAGTCACTCAAACGTATCCGGCCACGGTGGGCCACAAGCCGTTTCAAGCCGGCACAGGGTCGGCATGGCGCTCACTGCCTCGAGCAACGCCGAGAGGCCGCCTCTGGTCTCCTCGAGCAGCTCCCGCAGATCTCAGGATGCAGCGTCCGGATCGCGGCGCAACTGATCCAGCGCTTCGAGGATCCCGCCAGCGCCTCTCCGGCCGGCTTGTCCGGGAACCCGGAGGCCGCATGACCTGCTGACCCAAGCAGCCATGCTTTCCCGACATTGGACGTTATCACCCCGGATGCTTCGAAGCTTGCCTCGCCGCCGAGCGACCCGGTCCAGCTCCTCGATGACCTGATGGGACCTGAGGTTCGTCCTCTCAGCCGCCACGAAAGCTTCTCTCGTATGGCAGTCGACGACAGTCGGGACCTGGAACGGAAGATCCCTTCATAGGTCACGGTTCTTGCCAGACGAGCCTGCTCCGCGCATGCGCCCAGCCATGCTCGGGATTCTCACGGCTGTCGTCTCCTCGCGAATGTGAACGTCTGAAAGCCGTAGCCTATCCCCAAACTTTCGACAGTCTTCCGACCGACATGTTCATCTGTTGACGATGTGCACGGGGTACGGCACATCTGATTACACACCGCCGGATTCGGTCCGGACTCGAAGCAAATCTTCCTTTTATTACTGAGGCGTTTGCTGGTTGGCACCCGCCCCTACCGCCGGAGCCAAATCTTCTATAAGCTACTGAAGCCGCACACTTTCGGAAGTTGGCTCCGATGGTCAAAGGCGGTTTAGGCGAAAATTTTGCACAGACGTTGCACATGTGGTCGCACACCGTGGGCATACCCATGCCGCTCCGAGGTGATCCGGCTCCCATGGAGAGACGCATCATATGTCCAGCCCATATCTTTACTGTCACCGCGGGCGATTCTACTTCAGGCGCCGCCTACCGAGGTTTTCCACATCTCGATCGCCGATTTTTTTGGACTCTGTGACCCCCAATCTTCATCCA
>NZ_JALZ01000027.1 GCF_000521785.1 Roseivivax halodurans JCM 10272 | reverse complement strand
CTTTGCAAAGCTCACTTTCTGCGCTTCTTAAACGTTCATACAAGGTGCAGCTCAGGTCGGCTGCCCGCCATCCGGTCAGGATCACGTACGTCACCAGGCCGAGAAGCATTCCTGCCTGAGAACTTTGGCCATCCACCAAGCCACAGCCAGAAATACAGGAAAATTGCGCGAGCGACCGGCCGAAAACAAAATATGTGCAGCTTTGTCAGCCGTTGTGGCCCCGTCGGTTGCGTGTGACCTTCGGGTGCATCCGAAATCATCGAAGGACCACCCGAATGGCATCCAACACCTCGAAGCGCGATCAATCGTTCGACCTCAAGAGCGGCACGACGGATGCCGCGGTCGTCTCGCGCTACTACGACGACTGGGCCGCGACCTATGACGAGACGCTGAAGTCCTGGAACTACCAGGCGCCCTCCGATGCCGCCGGACGGCTTGCCCCTCACCTCATGCCTAGGGACGCCGTCCTCGATGTAGGCTGCGGCACGGGCCTCTTCGGGCAGGCCATGAGAAGCCACGGCTCGTTCCGGATGGTCGGTCTCGATATCTCCGCGGAGAGCCTGCGGCTGGCGACGGAGCTCGATCTCTACGAACGACTGGTCGAGCACGACCTCCAGAAGCTGCCCCTGCCCGTCGAGGAGAATTCAATGGCCGGCGCCGCGTCCATAGGCGTTCTGACCTATATTGAGAATGCTGCGGACATGCTGCGCGACCTCTGCAGATGCGTCCGCCCCGGGGGCGTCATCACCTTCACCCAGCGCACGGACCGCTGGACGGATCTCGACTTCGGCACGACGGTCGAGGAGATCGTCCGGGAAAATCTGTGGACCGTGCTCGAGATCAGCGAACCGCAGGACTACCTTCCCGGGAACGAGGACTTCGGACAGCAGATCCAGATCATCCATACCGTTTGCAGGGTGACCTGACGGGTCCGGTCCTATCCGGAGAACTTTATTCATGGCCCGAGGGATGGCCCCCGATCCGAAACCGTGTAAGACACACTGAAGTTTTTCCCGTGGGAGGCCAAGTTTTTCCCGTGATCTACATGTAGGCGCCCACCGGGCGCTCTTTCCATATTTAGACCACGGCGGTTCGGGTCTTTTGCCGGTGCATGATCCCGACCGCGGCTGCTTCGGGCGAGGAGGTGAAGATGGCGCGCAAGGCCCTGAACAGGGCGAACCTCGTCGCCCTCGGCTCGGACACGCTTGCGGACCTGCTGCTCGAAACGGTCAAGGGCGATGCCGCCCGGCAGCGGCGGGTGCGCATGGCGCTCTCGGCCGATCAGGGGCTGGAGGCGATCCGGGCGGACGTCCTGAAGCGTTTCTCTTCGATCCGCCGGGGCCGCAGCTTCCTCTCGCGCAAAGCGCAGAAGAAACTGGCGCAGGAACTGGCGGATCTGACGCAGCTCATCGAGACCCGCATCGCGCCCGACGCCCCCGACACCGCCTTCGATCTGCTCTGGACGCAGCTGCACCTCGCCGCCGGCATCCACGAGCGCACCGACGACAGCTGGGGCACGATCGGCGACGTCATGGGGGATGCGATGGCGGCCATCGCGCGTCTCGCACCGCGGCTGAGCAAGGCGCCAAAGGCGCTGGCCGAGGACATCTTCGAGGCGATCTCGGAGGATGGCTACGGGGCCTTCGACGATGCCGTGCCCTCTCTGGCCGAGGCGCTCGGGGCTACCGGCCTGGCGCGCCTCAGGACACTGGCTGAAGCGGCACGCGATGCGCCGCTGACCGAGGCCGACCACGCCCGGTACGATTTCATCCCGGACGACGATGCCCGCGCCGAGCGCGCCCTCGCAGGGCGGAGCCTGACGGCGAACATGATCCTGCGGGACGTCGCCGACGCGGAAGGCGACGTCGACAGCTGGCTCGCGCAATACACGCCCGAGCAGCTGACCTATGTCACGATCGCCCCCTCAGCCGCGACCCGCCTGCTGGAGGCCGGCCGCCCCGAGGAAGCGCTGCGGTTGGTCGAGGCCGTCCGCCCTCGGGACAAAAGCGATCCATGGAACGACACGCCCGAGCTCGACGAGGCGCGTTTCGCCTGCCTCGAGGCGCTCGGGCGCACGGACGAGTTGCGCGCCGCCCTATGGCACCGCTTCGAGCGACACCTCTGCCCCGCCGCCCTGCGCCGCCATCTGAGCCTCCTGCCCGACTTCGACGACATCGAGGCCGAAGAGGCCGCACGTCGGCTCGTTCTCGCGCACGAGCCGGTCGAGCAAGCGCTGGTCTATTGCCTCGAGGCGCCCGACCTGCCGCTCGCAGCAAACCTCATCGACGCCCGCAGCGACGAGATCGACGGCGACGCCTACGAGATCCTCACCCCGCTCGCCGATGCCCTCGCCCCGGGTCACCCGCTCGCCGCCGTCCTCCTCTGGCGCTCGATGATCGACTTCGCCCTCGATCGAGCCCGCTCGGGGCGCTACGGCCACGCCGCGCGCCATCTGACCTCCTGCGCCACGGCGGACGCCGAGATCGAAGACTACGGCCCGCACCCGCCCCACGCGGACTATCTGAACAGCCTGCGCCAGGCGCATCCCAGAAAGACGGCCTTCTGGCAGCGAGTGCGGGCGGAATGACGTATCACTGCGCAAACACGGCGAACCATTTCTAGCTTCGAAGTATATCTGGGCCCGGCCGTCGGCCGCATTGCGCAGATAGCGGAATTTGCAAAGTGCGTATTTTGCCGCGTTCAGGCGGCGTTCCATGCCGCGGTGCCGCGTTCAGCAGCTGACATCCGCTGCGTGTGCATCATCCGCGAGGGCCATACGGGCAGCGGCAAGGCCCTCACCAGATGTGTTGGTGAGCCAGGAAAAATCTCTACATCAAAGGATCGAGACCACGTCATGACCTCGCAGATTTCTGCGAGGGCGCGGCCTCGTCCAAACATCAGCCTCGCAGAGGATTGACGCTGTGAGTGTCAGACCACCGATGCGACCAACACCCACAGAGCCATGACAATCACTACGACGGAGCCCACCGAGAAAAAGGTGGCCCGTATCTCATGGTTCTGTGCTGTTGCGTAAGCATAGGTGTGTGCGAGACGCGACAGAACGAAGGTGGTGAAGAGAAGCACCGCCACCCATAGGGGCGGCTGCGTAGTCACGAAGACAAGTCCGGCGGCCAGGAAGGCCGGAATGCTCTCAAGGTCGTTCCGCTGCATGCGGCGCGAGCGCTCGACTGTCTCGTTTCGGTCCATCTGATCGGGCCGGGGGTTCCGGTTGGCTACCGTGGAACGAAGATCTTCGGGATTGAGAAGGCCCGCGTCGGTTTTCACCATCAGCACCACGGTCATCCACCCCTGACCCATCAGCTTGAGTATCATGAGCGCGGCCGCAGCCGCGTAAGCTGCAAAGACCGGGTTCTCCATCGTGAGGGCAGAGGTCATATAAGGCACTCTCCTGCGGGGGCTTCCGCAAGATCAGCTTATCACGGCTCGCGGCATGTGGTTGCGAGCATTTTGTTGCCGACCGCATAGCGGCCCGATTTTCTGGCACGGGACAACCTCATCGGGTGCGATCTTCAACACATCCGGTAAGGAGCTTGGGGCAGCAGTGCGGACGAAACCGCCGTTCGCGAGCTCCCAGACCAAGGCGGCACTCAGCCCGATCACGACATTCGTGCCAGCCGCGCCGATAGGCCTGCTGCAGCCGCGAGGAAATTGGTAAATTCACGAGACCGGCCATTCGCTGCGGTTGCGAAGCCGGGGTCTGAGAACGCGTTTCGCTTAATGCCGCCTTCTATCTCGATCCGGCAAGATACATGTCTCGAGGAAGCCGTATTGCTCGCGATTTGATGGCGAACGGCCTCCCATCTGGCATCAGTGCGTCGCCCGTGATACTTGACAAAAAAACTTGGTAACTGGATGGCATCATGCTGCGCTGGCCCTTGATACTATTTCCCTTGGTCGTCGCAACGGAAACGGCGCACGCGCAGTCGGACTGCGAGGGCAAGTATGTGACCTCGGAGGCCGTCTACGCTGCACCGCTGTGTCTGCCCGAAACGCCGACCCGCGTTGTCGTGCTCGACGCCAGCTTCGGTCTCGGGATTGGGCTCGACGTCGGTCTGCCCATCATCGGCGCACCGCTCGACCGGATGAGCGACGAGGGTCTGAATGCAAGGGCCCGCGAGGCTGGCATCCAAAGCCTCGGCTTCGTGACCGAACCCAGTCTTGAGACCCTCGTGGCTCTTCAGCCTGACCTGATCGTCGGCCTTGTCGGCAGCGAGTCGATGGCCAGCGGCATCTATCCGCAGGTGTCGCAATTCGGACCGACGCTTCTCTACACCGATACCGACTGGCGCGACTTCTACCGGCTGATGGCGGGGTTCACCGGCGAGGAAGACACCGTCGAGTCGCGCCTTGACGATCTCGATGCCCGCCTCAAGGACGTACGCTCGCGGATGCCCGCGTCGACGGTGTCTGTTCTGCGGATCACCTCTTGGGACTTTCAGGTCTATCTCGACGCACCCGAAACCTACGCACCGTTCGAGATCATGCGGGAGGCCGGGGTCCGGCGCACGGACTACGAGACCACTGACGATCCGACGCTGTCCATGAAGCGGCCCGACTGGGAAGAAATCGCCGAGCTCGACGGCGAGGTGCTCCTCTACGTCGTGGGCGGCACGAACGCCTCGGATTCCGACGGCCGCCACGAGGAGGTGCTGGAAAACCCGCTCTGGCAGATGCTGCCTGCGGTTCGCTCGGGCAATGTGCATCGGGTTGATCACGGCCATTGGATGCAGTTCAGCGGCATCGACTCGGCGCATGCCGTTCTGGACGATCTCGAACGCTATGTGATCGACACCGAATGAGGCCTGCCCCCGGCGACATCACCGGACTATTCGCCGGCATGGCGGTGCTGGTGCTTCTGATGGTTCTTTCGATCGGTACCGGAAGCTCGGACATTTCCTGGTCTGCCATGATCGAGGCGCTGCGAGACCCCGGCGATACGCGCGCCGATCTGGTGGTCTGGCAGGTGCGCCTGCCGCGCGTCTTGGCCGCCATAGGTGCGGGCGCGGCGCTCGCCGTCGCTGGAGCGATCATGCAGGCGGTGACGGGCAATCCTCTGGCAGAGCCCGGGTTGATGGGCGTCAATGCCGGCGCGGCATTCGCCGTCGTTATCGCGCTTTCGGCCTTCGAGGTGACCGCGAGCGGAACCCTGACCTTTGTCGCCATGATCGGCGCGGGGTGCGCTGCTGCACTCGTCTATTCTCTCGGCGCGGCAGGCCGAAGCGGACCGACACCGATCAAGCTAATCCTTGCAGGCGTGATCGCTGCAACTTTCCTCGGAGCCGTGACCAACGCAATTCTCCTGTTCGACGCGCAGACGCTCGATACGGTGCGCTTCTGGACGGTCGGATCGGTGCGCGGCCGGGATCTCGGCCAGGTCGTGGCGGTCCTGCCATGGATCGCTCTGGCCGTTTCGGTCGCGCTCGGGCTCGGGCGCCAGTTCACGACCCTCAGTCTTGGCGAGAGCGCGCGCGGGCTAGGCCAGAACCTCAAGGCGTGGCGAGGCATTGCTGCCGCGCTGGTCGCCGCCCTCGCAGGAGGCGCCGTCGCGATGGCCGGGCCGCTTGCTTTCGTCGGGCTTGTAGTCCCGCATATCACGCGGATGATCGTCGGCCCGGATTATGCACGGATTCTGCCCTTTTCCGCGGTCGGAGGCGCGGCGCTCGTCCTTGCCGCGGACACGGCGCCGCGAGCCATCCTCGCCGTTGATCTGCCTGCAGGCGTCGCCACGGCGTTGATAGGGGCCCCGTTCTTTGTCTGGCTGGCACGCAGGCACGGAGTAGACCGCGGATGAGTCCCTGGATCCCGGCTCTCTGCACCGGCCTCGGCGTCCTGTTCCTCGCGGCGCTGGCGCTGGGGGACCAGACCATTCCGCCATTGGACGTCATCGGCGCACTGATTGGGGAGGAGGGCCCCACAGGCATTATCGTCACACAGCTGCGCCTGCCGCGTGCGATCATCGGCGCGATCGTCGGCGCGGCACTCGGCCTCGCGGGTGCGGTCTGTCAGACGATCATGCGCAATCCGCTGGCCGATCCGGGTATCATCGGGATAAACGCCGGCGCGGCGCTTGCCGCGACGCTGGTCATCGTCGAGATCGGCAGCCTCCCCGAAAGCATCCTGCCGGTCGCGAGCTTCACCGGTGCGCTCGCCGCGACCGTAGGGATCTTCGCGCTGTCGTGGCGCAACGGCACCACGTCGCTGCGCCTGATCCTCGTCGGCATCGGGATCTCGGCCTTCGCCGGAGCCTGTGCCAGCTTCATATCGACTTTCGGGGAAGTGGCCGCGGTACAACGTGCAATGGTCTGGCTTGCGGGATCGCTTCGGGACAGCCGGTGGGACCGGCTGCCGGAGCTGATCGGCTGGATGCTTCCCGCCTGCCTGCTGATCGCTTTCGGAGCCCGTGAGCTCGACCTGATCGTCCTTGGCGACGACGTCGCGCGCGGCAGGGGCCAGCCGGTGAACCTCGTGCGGATCGCGCTCCTCTTCGGAACGGCGATGATCTGCGGTGCCGCCGTTGCCGCAGCGGGGCTGATCGCGTTTGTCGGACTTGCCGCTCCGCATATCGCCAGAGGCCTCGTGGGGCAGAGGCACGCGGCGCTGCTTCCGGCCTCGGCGCTGACCGGGGCCTTGCTCGTACTCGCGGCGGACCTGATCGCGCGGCGGGCGCTTGCCCCTGTGCAGCTTCCTGTCGGCATCGTCACGGCGATGCTCGGCGCGCCGTTCTTCGGAGTGCTTCTGTGGAGACGTCGCAATGACTGAGAACCTTGCCGCGCGGAACCTGACGCTCGATTATGGCCGCACCACGGTCGTCGATGCGCTGGACCTCGACATCCATCCCGGTCGCTTCACAGCGCTTCTCGGGCCGAATGGCTGCGGCAAATCGACGATACTTCGTGCGCTCGCCGGGCTGCTGCGGCCGGCGGACGGCGAGGTGATCCTCGACGGTCGTTCCATCGCACAGACGGGGACCAAGGCCCTCGCGCGGCGGGTCGGCATTCTCGCGCAAGCCGCGACAGCGCCGGACGGCCTGACGGTCGAGGATCTGGTGCGGCAGGGCAGATATCCGCATCGCTCGATCTTTCAGCCGTGGCAGGAAGACGACCGACGCGCCGTGGAGAATGCCCTTGCCCGCACGGCGCTGACCGATCTGCGCGACCGGCCCATCGACCGCCTGTCCGGGGGGCAGCGGCAGCGGGCATGGATCGCCATGACGCTTGCGCAGGAGAGCAGCATCGTGCTGCTCGACGAGCCGACCACCTATCTCGACCTTGGCCACCAGGTGGAAGTTCTCAGCCTGATGCGGCAACTCGTGGACCGCAGCGGTGCGACAATCGTCGCGGTTCTGCACGACCTCGTGCAGGCGGCACGGCATGCCGATCGCATCGTGCTCCTGGCCGGCGGGCGCATCATGGCACAAGGCGAACCGAAGGATGTTTTGACACCGGACAACCTGCGTGCCGCCTTCGGGGTGGAGATTGTCGTTCTGACGGATCCCGACACAGGCGCACCAATCTGTCTGCCACGCAGTGCCCGCCCCGGTGATGCCCCCCTGCAACAGGAATGCGGGGCCTCTCTCGATTCCACAAATATCTAACGAAAAACGTCGGGAATTTGGCGATTAAAGCTGAGTAAATCAGTAAGAATCATACTGGAGGCTCCGCCGTGTCCCCGAAAATCCGCAAGCCCGCCCGCATCTGCCTCGCAAGCCTTCTTGCGAGCGCGTCTTCCTTGGCCGCTTCGGCGGTGATCGCCCAAGAAATGGGGGACATCGCGTTGGATCCGATCATGGTCTACGGCGACCGGACGACCAGCGAGGCTGCACAAACGACGGCCTCGGTCGGCATCGTTGAGGAGGAGACGCTCTCGCAACCTACCACGGACACCTATCGCGATGCCTTCGACCGCGTGGCGAACGTCAACACAGGAGACGCGACCGAGAGCGGTTTCGTCCTGCGCGGTCTGAACTCCGAGGGCCTGACGCCCGGCGGGTTCGGGGCGCCTCTGGCGTCTGTTTATATCGACGGCGTGCAACAGACGGTCGAAGGTGCTCGGCGGGGACTTCGCTCCACCTTCGACGTGGAGCAGATCGAAGTCTATCGCGGCCCGCAATCGACGCTAACGGGGCGGAACGCGCTTGCCGGTGCCATCTACCTGCGCACCAAGGATCCCGAATTTGCCCGCTCCGGCGAGGCACAGGTTCGCGTCGGCTCGGACGAGCGGAGGCAGGTCGGTCTCGCATTTGGAGATGCGATCAACGACCGGCTCGCCTACCGGGTCAGCGGGATCTACTCCGAAAAGCAGAGCGACATCGATTTCCCGAGTTACGAGCAGTATGACCGCTACGACGACTTCGTGACAGACGATTACTGGACGGCGCGCGCCAAACTGCTGTGGCTGCCGACGGGGAGCGACGATACACGTGTCCTTCTGAGCTACAGCCATTCCGAGGACAGCCCGACCACCAACTTCATTGCGGGCGAGGACTTTTCCACCGCCGCTGAGGGCTTCGACGAGCGGCGCGGCGACATCTACGGCGCTCTGACCCCGGACGTCTATGCAGGCTTCGGCCTCCCCGAGGTTCCCGGCTATCAGGACGTGCCGCGCAAGACGATCGTAGACAATGTCGGGCTCGAGATCACCCATGCGTTCTCCAACGCCCTCGAACTGACGTCTGTCACCGGCTACACCAGATCGACGACCGAGCGGAAGTCGATCAATTTCGGAACTGACGGCGCGACGGGCACCACGAACGGCAAGTTCGAACAGGAACTCTTCAGTCAGGAGCTCCGCCTCAATTACGATGAGTCCGGCCGGCTGCGCTGGGTCGCTGGCCTCTACGCTGCGCGCGAGAACCAGACCGCCTTCCGCGAGCAGGACATCTTCGGTCCGACGAGGACGGACAACGAGACCGAGATCACCAACTACGCCGCCTTCGGCGAGGTCGAGTACGAATTCCTGGAGGGCATCTCGATCATCGCGGGAGGCCGCCTGGACGATATCTCGATCGACCAGAAAGCGGAATCGAGCGGCGTCGACACCGAAACGGACTTCGAGGACAGGGTCTTCCTGCCGAAGCTCGGGCTTCGCTACGACGTCACGCCAAACCAGCAGGTCTCTCTCGTCTATCAGGAAGGATACCGGCCGGGCGGCGCCGGCATCCAGTTCTCGAGCGGCGATACGTACGAATACGATCCCTCCGAGACGCAGAATGTCGAACTCGGCTATCGCGGCACCTTCATGAACGGCGCGCTCCGGGTCAACGCGGCGCTGTTCTATCAGGAGTGGAACGACCAGCAGATCGAGCTTCAGGAAATTCCCGGCGATTTCAACAGCAACTATATCGACAACGCGGGACTCTCGGAATCCTGGGGCGGAGAACTCGAGCTGACCTACGCTGCGACGCCGCTCGTGGATCTGAACGCGGCGTTCGGCGCTCTGACGACCGAATTCACGGACTTCGAGGCCGGAGGCGTGGATTATTCGGGTGAGGTGTTCTCGCTGGCCCCGGAACGCACCCTCTCTCTCGGGGTGGACTACAACATCGGCGGCACCGGCATCTTCGCCTCGGCCGACGCCACCTACACCGGCGCATACAAGTCCCGGATCGAGACGGGAACCACCGACCGGGTCGATCTCGGGCAGTACACCATCGTCGATGCGAGCGTCGGCTACGGCTGGAACAACGGCGCATCGATCACCGCCTATGCCTCGAATCTCTTCGACAAGGAGTATTTCACCTACGAGGCAGGTCCGAACGTTCTTGCCGGTCTCGGTGAAGGCCGGGAGATCGGAGTGCAGTTCGGCTACCGTTTCTGAATGGTCGCCGAAGCGAGAACTCGACTTGATCTGCCCTACGCGGACGGCGCAGCCCACTTCTCGAATGTCGCCGCCGCGCGGGAGCTCGCAGTCACACATAGTGAGGGCGGACTGCGCGTGCATGCGCAGCTTGGCACGATCGATCTTTCAAAAGCAGGGGAAGCGAGCGAGCTGCTGCTGACTTCCGAAGACCAAGCGACGTTGCAAGCACTTCGAGACTTCTTGACCACGCGCCTTGCCGCGGCAGGGATCGTGTGTCGCTGGGAGATCACCGGGTCCCGCGAGCAACCGCACAACTTGAGCTTCGGGACGGTCGAGCGGATCGACCGCATCTCACCCTCCTTCACGCGGATTTCGGTCACGGGACCCGATCTTTGGCGTTTCGCGGAGGGGCGGCTGCACTTCCGCCTTCTCTTCGGACCGAACGGCGCGGGCTGGCCGCATCTTGACGCGTCCGGCGTCACCGCATGGCCAGGAGGCGTCGAATCCTGGCACCGACCGGTCTACACCACGCGCGAGATCCATCGCCTTGGCGAGGCCGGCGCGCGGCTCGTCTTCGACGTATTCCGGCACGAGGGCGGCCGCGTGACCGCTTGGATCGACGGGGTCGCACTCGGCGAGACCGTCGCAATCACCGGACCGAGTGGAAGCCGTGTGCCGCCGGCTGCGCGGCGTGTGGACCTGGTAGGTGACGAAACCGCCATCCCCGTCATCGCCCGGATCATTGCCGGGCTTGCCGCCGGAACGTCTGGTACTGCCCGGCTGTTCGTTCCTTCAGAGGACGATGTTCAGAGCCTCCGCGCGCCGGAGGGCTTTCGCGTCATGTGGATCCCGCGAGACGGGGGTGTTTTGCCGGTGCATGCCGGTCTCGCGCTCCCGATCCCGCAGGCCGATGCATTCAGCTTCTTTGCTGGGGAACGCGATGACATGCTGGCGGTGAGGGCCCGTCTGATCGAGGCTTCAGCACCTAAGAACCGGTATCATGTCGCGGCCTATTGGTCGAAGGCGCTGGCAGAGGGATGACCTGAGCCAAGCTCCGGGCGCTCCTGTTGTTAGCGCCAGCACCTTGTTTCTCCAGCTTGAGCCTGCTCGGTTACTGTATCAAAAGCTCGCATGAGCGGCGAACGTCCGGAGCCCGCCTCTCGTGCCGCAGTCAACCGCGACGCTCTGCTGACCACGTCCGTCCGCCATGTGCGCTCGATATTTCCAACGTGTTCGAACTCGGCCGGCAGCGTTGTCCGGCCCATCTGGTCAAATCTCAACGGCATCCGAGATAGCAAGAGCGCATCTTCGCGCTCGACCCCGAGGTAGCGGATTGTTGAGCCCATCTTCGTATGCCCAAGGAGCAACTGAACGGCCCGCAGGTTCCCGGTCTTTCGCTGGATTTGGGCGTTAGAGAACGTTTCTGTCTGACGATGCGGCCCTTATCCCGAGCCGTTTGGCAGGGGCGCATTGCGGGAAGAAATGCTGCAGACAAAACGTTTTTTCCGCTCCGCCACGCACCAACCCATCGCCGACCCCCGTGTCGGCACGTGATCTTGACACGCCGCGGTGCCGCAAGTCGGTTTCGAGCCTCTTAAGATTCATGTTGAGTTATCCGACAGCCAGTTTGAGTCCGAACCAAGGCCCCTGCCTTTGGCTGCATGTTCTTGCATGCGACTCAAGCGGGTACTGCGACCCTCTGGCCGTCTCCTCGCGTCAGGATCTCCATCCTCAATGAAAATATGTCGTGTAGCGCCTCCGCATGCATAAGGTCGGCCGGTGCGCCATCAAGCGCGATACGCCCGTCTTTCAGCGCGACGATGTGGTCGCAAAACCGCGCCGCCATGTTCACCTCGTGCAGAACCACGATCGCGCTGCGCTGCCGATCCTGGCACATCTTTCGCACCAGGCGCATCACCTCGACGGCGTGGGCAATGTCGAGAGCGGAGGTCGGTTCGTCGAGAAGCAATGTGGAGGCCTGCTGGGCGACCATCATTGCCAACCAGCATCGCTGGCGCTCCCCGCCAGACAGAGTATCCACCAGGCGGTCGGCGAAGGGTGCGATACCGCATTCAGCCATTGCAACGCGCACATATGCGTCATCCTCGGGACTGAAGCGGCCCAGGGCACCGTGCCAGGGATAGCGCCCGAGCGCGACCAGTTCGCGCACCAGCATGCCCTCGGCCGAGGGCGGGCTCTGCGGCAGAAAGGCAAGTCTGCGTGCGTATTCGCGTGCGCTCCAGTCAGGGAGCGGCGTGCCTTCGAATTGGACTGAACCGGTGGAGGCGATCTGACGTGCAAGAACCTTGAGCAGCGTCGACTTCCCCGATCCGTTATGTCCTATGAGGCCGATCACCCGGTTTCTCGGCAAGTCCAGGGTCACGCCTTCGAGCAGCCGCCGGCCGGGCACATCGACGCATAGGTCGTTGATCGAGAATAACGTGGTCATCTCTGCCCTCTCATGATCAGCCAGAACAGCCACGGCGCCCCGATCAGCGAGGCGAACAGACCCAAAGGCAGCTCGTACGGGAAGCCTGCCATGCGTGCGCCGAAATCGGCGAGCGTCATCAGAAGCGCTCCAATCAGCGCGGCGCCGGTCACATGCAATCCCGGCAAGGCAAGGCCGAAGCGGCGGGCCAAATGGGGGGCCATCAGCCCAACGAAGCTGAGCGGTCCGACCAGGACCGTAGCCGCTCCGGTCGCAATGCCGGCAAGCAGGATCAGGCTCAGCCGCGCTCCGCGCAACGGCAGGCTCAGACCTGCCGAGACGCCATGGCCCAGCGGCAAAATTGCCAGCCATCGTCGTCCTGCCACCGCCGCGATCCAGATGGCACTGGCCACCGACAACAGTCCCAGAGCCCCCGGCATCAGCACCGTCGCGGAAGATCCGCTGAGCCAGGCAAGCACTGTCCAGGATTTCGCGTCTCCCGATGCCATCATTGCCGACAGTACCGCCGAGGCCAGGGATGATACGGCGATGCCGGCGAGAAGGATGCGCTCGGTCGGCATATCGCGGCGGAAGACATAGGCGCCGACCACGGCCAGTGCGATCACGCCGCCCGTCATGGTTCCTGCATACAGCATTGCGCCGCTCGGAGCCGCAAAGGCATATACGACGATCGCGAACCCCAGCGAGGCACCGCCCGACACGCCCAGCACCTCGGGAGACGCCAGCGGGTTCCCGGTCAGGCGCTGAAGGATTGCACCGGCGGTTGCGAGAGCCGCACCCGCCGAAGCGGCGGCGATCAGCCGGGGCAGTCGCATCGGCAGGAAATCGGCAAAACTCTGTGCGTCGAGAATAGCCCATCCGCCCGGTACCCGCCCGATCCCAACCAGAAGCATAGCTGCCGCCAGAAGCATCGCGAGCAGCGTGAGGAGCAGCGGCATGGGGCGATCACGTCGCGGAGCCGGTCCTTCGGCGGCCTCGGTCCCCGGAGGAGTGGACCCGCGGAGGCGGGGCAGCAGCCAGATCATTAACGGCCCCCCGATCAAGCCCGTAAGCGCGCCGGTCGGGAACATCTCGCCGCTGGTTCCGGCAACGATCAACACCAGACCGTCGCAGACCGATAGGATCAGCGCGCCAAGAATGGTGGATAAGACGAGCCGCTCGGGAATGCTGCGGGCGCCGAGGCTGCGTGCCAGAGCCGGGCCGGCAAGGCCGACAAATCCGATCAATCCGAGCTCGGCAGATACCGCACCTGCGAGGGCAACCGCAACGGCGATGCCTGCCAGCCGTACCGCTGCCACGTTAAGCCCGAGCCCGGACGCCCCCTCGATCCCCAGCGACAGAACTCGCAAAGGTCGCGCCAGCAAAGCCGCAGCTGCGCCACCGAGCGAGAGCACCAACGTCAGCGCCTGCACGCCCGACCAGTCCTGCTGCACCAGAGAGCCGCCGTTCCAGATCACGAGCGACAACAGGTATTCACCTTGCGCCAGCGTCACGGCCGTAGCAATCGCGCTCGCGGTCAGCGCCACGAGCATGCCGACGACAACCATGGTCACCGGCGCGAAGGCGCGCCTTGCACCAGCTGTCATGACCAGCGCCGCGGCGAGAACGGCACCTGACATCGCTATCGGCCAGCGCCCTGCCATAAGAAGATCGGGCGCAAGGATAGTGGTCAGCACAAGCGAAAGTTGAGCGCCCGAGGAAATTCCGAGGGTGGTCGGGTCGGCGATGGGATTGCGCAGCACAGTCTGAAGGATCGCCCCGGACAATCCGAGCGCCGCCCCCGCGACGAGGGCGATGACGCCGCGCGGTATCATTCCGTACGCGAGGATTATCTGCTCGAGGCTCATCTCTTCCGTCCGAAACGGAAATGACGGCCACGACGATACCGGAAGCATTCGGGTGGCGGCCCAGCACCAGAGGACGAGTGCCAGAGTTGTGACCAGCCCTATCGTGATGAGCCAGCTTCGGATCACAACTGAACCGTCTGCTGCCGGATAAGGGCGTCGCGCAATACCCTGGCGAAACGCAGCGCGGACGGCAGCCCGCCGAAGGCGTTGACCTCAGGCAGTTGATAAAGTCGTCCATCGGAAACCGGCGGAAGCGCTTTCCAGAGCTTGGCGCGCGCGAGGCTGCGTTGGGCGTGGGCAGGCACCTCGCCGACGATTACCACCCGCGCCTCGGGCATGGTTGCTAGCTGTTCTATCGGCACCGGCGCCAGAAAGCTGAACCGGGTCCGGCCCTCCCACGCATTGGTGAGGCCGAGCCGGGAGATCACCGAGCCGAACAGGCTGTCGAACCCGAAGGCGCGCAAGTGACGGGCATCGCCGATATTGATCAGGCACAGGGGCCGATCGGCAAAGCCGGACAATTCGTCCGCTATGGCGTCCAGTTCCGCTTTTGCGCGGGTGTGGGCTTTGATGGCGGAACTGGTATCGTCGACGGCAGTGGCGAGGTCGCCGAGTGCCGACAAGGCCTTTGGCAAGGGGGGCTCGCCCGGTATGTAAAACGGCAGGTTCAGTACCGGCGCAAGCCGAGACAGACGGGACTCGTACCGCGTATAATAGGGAGAGATCAGGATCAGGTCGGGTCGAACCAATTGCAGGAGTTCGAAATTCGGCGCGCCGCGCAGACCGAGATCGACCACATCCGCGGGAATGGCTGGGGTCGGCGATTCAGCCCGAAACCGGATCAGCTCGCAGGCCGCGACGGGCATGTGTCCGATGGCCACGGCAGTCTCCAGCATGGCCCAGTCGATGGCTGCCAGCCGCGGGCCACCGGGATCGGCGCGCCCAGACGTTGCCGCCGCCAGCGCGAGGCCGGCGGCGGAGATGAAGGCACGGCGAGAGAGAGAGCCGCGTTCCTCAGTCTTGGGTGTCACCACTTATAGCTGACTTTGGCCGAGAACGTCCGGCCCTCTCCATAGTAACAACCGAAAGAGCCACAACTCGACACATATACATTGTCGAACATGTTATCGACATTCATCGAGATTTCCATGTTGTCCCTGGAATAGCCCGCCGCCAAGTCGACTACGGTAACGTCGTCGATATCGTAGGTATTTGCCAGATCGCCCTTGCGGTCACCGATATAGCGGGCGCCGCCGCCAATGCGGAAACCGCTGTCGAAGGACTGGTCCAACCAGATGCCTGCAAGATGATTTGGTGCATTGGGCAATTCGTTCCCATCATTCGCACCATCCGGCTCGATCTGCTCCGTTTCGTTGTAGGCGTAACTAGCGCGGAAGTTCAAACCCTGGCGGAGTTCGGCAACCGCCTCAAGCTCCAGGCCATAGGACTGAACCTCTCCGATCTGACGCTGACCGAGCGGAGCGCCGAGATTGACCGTCAGATTCTCCTGCCGCAAGTCGTAGATCGCAGCCGTGAACAGGCCGTTGAAGCTGTCAGGTTGGTACTTTGCCCCCACTTCGAACTGCCTGGCCTCCAATGGCTTCAGTTGATCACCAGCACCGTCCACGCCGATCACCGGATCGAAGGATGTGGAATAGTTGGCGTAAACGAGTGTTCCCGGTGCGACCTCGTAGCCGAGCCCGGCGCGACCAGTGAGGGCATCGTCAGTTTGATCGATGTCGCCCTCGCCGGCAAAGTTGGTGAACGTGGTGCCCTCTTGTTTGGACCAATCGTAGCGCAGCGCGAAGGAACCGCGGAGGCGTCCGGCGGTGATTTCATCCTGCGCATACGCGCCAATCTGGGTCTGCGTGATATCGGGCGTACTGACATACCAGGCATCGCCTGTGGGAATGTTACCGTAGTCGGGGTCCTGCCAGTCAAGGTTTTCGCCGTAATAGAATTCGGTGATGGTATCGGCCTCGTAGCGCCGGATATCGATTCCGAACAGGAGATCGTGAGTGGCCGCTCCTGTCGCGATCTCTCCCGTAAGCCGGGTATCGAGGTTGATACCTGAGTTGTGTTCGACCTGCCGGTTCGCGCCACGGGTAATTTCTGTGCCGCCGTTCGCAGTGCCATTCACGTAATGGCCATAATACTCCCAATCGAACTCTTCATACCGAAACCCTTGGCTCAATGCCCAGCCGTTCGGCAGCTCGTGGTTCAGCTCGTACCCGAGATTGAAGATTTGGCGGTCACTTTCGTCCCAGTTTTCTTCGCCGGTATAGAGTTCTCGCAGGTCGTCGTCGTCGCCCTGATCGACAAGTGCCGCGGGTATCCCTGGGGGAGAAATCGGGGAATCGTCGGTATACGACGAGATGAAGTCGATCGTGGTGCGATCGGTTGGTCGCCAACGGGCTGCGAGGCCGACATAGCCGCGTTCGTTCCCGAGCTCGTCGATTTGCGAGTTGAAGTCTTTTCCGATCCCGGTCAGCCGGAACGAAAGATCCTCGGTCGCCGTCCTGTTAAAGTCGAAGAAGACTTGATTTGAGCCGTTGTCATCAAACCCCACTCCAACTTCGCCGAAGTCGAAACTTTGGGCGCGTTTCTGAACCTGGTTGATAATGCCCGCAGGTGAGCCGGCGCCGTACAGCGACGAGTTCGGCCCTCGAAGGACCTCGACTTGCTGAAGCGCATACGTTTCATAAGCAGGGGCCCCCAAGTATCGAAGTTGCCTGAGGCCGTTGACGTACTGAGACCCTCGCGCCTCAAAGCCACGTATGGTGGGACTGTCGAATCTGGGATCGACGCCGAAAGGTTCTCCCAGGACGCCCGCCGTGTAGCGCAAGGCTTGCCCCAGGGTTTGGGCGTTCTGATCATCGATCTGTTGCGCCGTTACGACCGAGATCGACTGCGGTGTTTCGGCAACCGGGGTGTCGCTCTTGGTCGCCGCCTGACTGTAGTCGGCAACGTAGCCTTCAGCTTGGGCAGTAGTGTCGGTTGTCGCGGTAACAAAGATCGGATCAAGCTCGATTGAAGACCCGTCATCTTGCGCTCGAGCCAGTGCTGGGACAAGTGCGGTCGCACTCGCGCCAGCCAGTAGAAATGCGCGATATGTGCTTCTCATAACAGCCTCCTGCTTCACTGGCAGTCACCTAACTGTTTTTGTCGGGAATGGCGTATGAGGGACGCGCTGGTTTTGGCCAACTCTCACATCCTGTGTCGTTTACGACACAGGCGAGCAGGTCTTGATGCGATGCCAGACGCGGGGACCGTGGCCCCGAGGGCTTAGTAGCATGACTTTGGGCTTTGCTAGATTGAGGGCGAGTGTCCCCAATGTCTGCAATGCTGCCCATCGGGCCCTCGCTGATGATGCACCTGCGGCGAATGTCAGCTACTGCACGCGGCACTGCAGCATGTACATCCCCGAACCCGGCAAAAGACGCACTTTGCAAATTCCGCTTCCTGCGCGGCGCGAACCTTGGGACGGATCGGGGCATCACCAATGCTCGGAGTGCGTCGCCGGATGTCCGGTTCCGGGAAACCGGCGGGTTCTCTTCGCAATCGCAGCGAAGCAGCGGATGCGCCTGATCCGAATGTCGCGTTTGGGCTGACTGCGGACCTCGACCACGTTGTTCTTGAGCGGCCGCATCGCAGACTTTCCGGTGGTTCGGCCGGCCAACCGATACAACTGCACATGACAATGAGGCGCTCGCGGCCGCAGCAAGCGGAGTTCTGCGTCGCGGCGCAGATCACGGAAGCGGTCGTTGGAGGCTGCGTCAAACCCGGGAATCGTCCTTAGCCCGAGCGAGTACCGGCGAAGTCTCGACAACGGGCCGGACTGTGCGCGGCAGATATGCGATGCCTCCCTGCGCCGTCTCGGCGTGGAGCAGATCGACCTCTACTATGTTCATCGGGTGGATAAGGATCGGCCCGTCGAGGAAAGGATGGAGGGCCTCGCGGGCCTCGTGGACGAGGGAAAATTGGCACGGATCGGTCTCTGGGAGGTAAGTGCCGAGACGCTCCGGCGCGCGAACGCCGTTCACCTGGTCTCGGCGGTTCAAACCGAATGTTCGCTCTGGTCCCGCGGCCCCGAAGCAGAGGTTCTGTCAACCTGCCGCGAGCTTTGCATCGGGTTCGTCCCGTATTCTCCGCTCGGTCGCGGCTTCCTGACAGGCCGCTTTCAGGACGGGCAGTTCGAGGACGGGGATTTCCGCGCCTCGCTCCCGCGGTTCCAGGACGAGGCGGCGCAGGCGAACCGCCGGATTGCCGATCTCGTCGCGATGATGGCGGAGCGGAAGGGTTGCACGCCGGCGCAACTGGCGCTCGCGTGGCTGCTCGCGCAAGGGCGGGACATCGTCCCGAGCCCCGGCACGAAGCAGCCGAAATACCTGCGTGATAATGTCGGTGCGGTTGCTGTGACCCCCAATCTTCATCCACCCGAAGCCGGAGCCTGGCGGTCAGCTTGGCGCGGGTGCGCCGGTGGAGCAATGGGCGATCCGCGCAGCGTTTCAGGTGCGCGGAGGGGATCGTCCATTGCGGTGAGCTTGGCGGCATAGGCCGTCGGTGGCATGTAGCCGAGCGCGGAATGCGGCCGGCACGAGTTGTAATCGGCGACCCACCGGGCGGTGGCGTCGCGAGCGTGATCGAGGCTGACGAACAGGGTTTCGTTGAGGAGTTCGTCACGCAGCGGGCGTTCGGCACCGCTTCCACGAGGATCGGTGCCCGCGTGCCGTCGCCATCGTCGCTCGGACCGATGGCGCAACGATGGCGACCCTTCTTGCGTCCCCGCCTGCGCTTCACCGACAATCCCTCCTCGCGATAGATGCGCTCAGTCTTCTTGCGGTTCTCCACGAGGCCTTCCTGGCGCAGCAGAACGTGGAGCCGCCGATAGCCGAACCGCCGGCGCTCCCCGGCAAGGTCGCGCATACGGTCCCGGAGCGCGGCATCCTCGGGCCGCCGGGCGCAATACCGGATCATCGACCGATCAGCGCCGATCAGGTGACACGCCCGCCGCTCGCTCATCTCGTGCGTTTGCACAAGCCGGGCGACCGCAAGCCGCTTCGCGGCGGGCGTCACCACTTTCGGCCGAGCAAATCCTTCGGCGCAGTATTATCGAGCATCGCATCCGCGTAGAGCCGCTTGCGCTTGGCGTTCTCTTCCTCGAGCGCCTTCAGCCGCTTCACGTCAGACACATCCATGCCGCCATACCGGCTCTTCCACGTATAGAACGTCGCGCTGCTGATCCCGTGCCTGCGGCAGACGTCAGCAGTCTTCGCGCCCGCTTCCTGCTCCCGCAGAATCGCGATGATCTGCTCTTCGCTGAACTTCGATCTCTTCATCTTCCGGTCCTCTTATAGGGCCGGACTCTATCATCAGATGGAGGGAAAACCGGGGGTCACAGCACGGTGAACGTGTCGCTTTCGGAGGACGATTTCGCCGATATCGACGCCGAGCTCGCACACCGGCCGGTCGCAGGCGCTCGGTATACTGCCGAGGGCATGAAGGGAGTGGACGCATGAGCGACACATCCGATCGCCTGACCCGCGCGCTCTCCCTTCTTGAGCAACTTGAACCGGGCGCGCCCGAACAGGTGCAGGGCAACCTCAACGCGTTCCACCAGGACACCGCAGAGCTCGTTCTCGGATATGCGTTCGCGGACATCGTCGCCCGCGACGGGATCGATCTCAAGGCTCGGGAGATGCTGACGGTTGCGATGCTCGCAGCTATGGGCACAGCGCAGGGGCAACTCGAGTTCCACATGCGCGCGGCGATGAACACCGACGTGAGCCGGGAGGAGATCGTCGAGATCGTTCTGCAAGCCTCTGTCTACGCCGGTGTGCCCGCCTGCATGAACGCGATCACCGCGGCCAAGAAGGCGTTTGAGGCGGTCGAGCAGAGCGACCGCTAGCTGTCTTCGGCAGCTTTCATCAGCTTGAACAGAGCGGCGTCCAGTTGGGCGATCTCGTCCGACGACAGGACGGTCAGAAGCGATTTTTGCGTTTCCACGTGATCGGCCAGCGCAGCGTCGATCAACTTGTGCCCCTCGTCGGTCAGTTCGACCACCGCGCGGCGCGCATCTCTCGCGTCCGACCGCCGCGTAACAAGGCCAGCCTTGGCGAGCTGGTCGACCCGGTTCGTCATCGTCCCGGAGGTGATCATCATGGAGGACATCAGCTCGCCGGGCGAGAGTGCGTGAGGCGGCGGAGACCGGCGCAAAGTCGCAAGCACATCAAAGCCCGCTGCGTTCAGCCCGTGCCGGGCGAAGGTCTCCCCCATACGCCGGGTAAGGTGATGGAAGACACGCGAAAGGCGGCCGATCGGACCCATAGCGGAGGTATCCAGATCGGGCCGCGCGGTGGCCCACTGTTTCAGAATTCGATCGACAGCATCCATGCGGTGGACAGTAGAAAGGGGGATATCTTGACGTCAAGACAAATACGTTTGTCTTGACGTCAAGATAATGCCGTGGAGTCCCCTATGCCTCGATCGCTTGATGTCCTTCTGACCGCGCTCGCCCCCACAATGTGGGGCAGCACCTACATCGTCACGACCGAGCTTCTGCCAGAAGGTTATCCGATCACGGCCGCCATGCTCAGAGCGTTGCCGGCCGGTCTCTTGCTGCTCCTGGTAGTCCGCTCGCTTCCACATGGGCGGTGGATCGTCCGTGCCCTCGTTCTCGGTGCGCTGAATTTTTCCGTGTTCTGGTGGCTTCTATTCGTCTCGGCCTACCGCCTGCCGGGAGGGGTCGCGGCGACGATCGGTGCCGTTCAGCCCCTGATCGTACTCGTGCTGGCACGCCACATGATGAAGCAGCCGATAGCCAGAACCGGACTGATCGCGGGCATCGTGGGCGTCGTAGGCGTCGGCCTTCTCGTTCTCACGCCGGAGGCGGCACTGGATACCGTGGGCATCTTTGCCGCGCTTGGCGGGGCAAGCTCCATGGCGCTCGGTACAGTTCTGACGAAGACATGGCAGCCCCCGGTCTCACCGCTCACTCTCACCGCGTGGCAGCTCACTGCGGGGGGCATCCTTCTGCTTCCCGCCGCCCTGATGTTCGAGCCGCCACTGCCACCACTCTCGGTGTCCAACGTGGCCGGCTTCGCCTATCTCGGACTCGTCGGCGGGGCGATGACCTACATTCTCTGGTTCCGGGGGATCGCGTTGCTCGGGCCTTCGGCCGTTTCCCCCCTCGGGCGACTGAGCCCCGTTGCGGCGGTCCTGCTAGGCTGGTTCATTTTGGACCAGACGCTCAACCCGCTTCAATCGTTTGGCATGGTCCTTGCGATCGCCAGTGCGTGGTTCGGGCAGAGGTCTCAGAAAACGCAGCCTGAGACAGCTGCGCCGCCGCAGCGGGCCTAGTAGACGAGGCAAATCTATCATATCGATTAAGAGTTTGACGTCAGAGGTGTCGATCTGAGAGCGCTTTTGTACATTGTAATTCTTTGAGAATTTCTGAAACCAAAGCTTTCATAGAACCGCGTGAGACCCTGAGTACGTTCGGCTTCCGGCGTGATCACCAGAATTATCTCAGAGGCTCCCTTATCATCCGCCCATTGCAGGACGCGTTTCATTAGCGTTCTCGCAACGCCCAATCCGCGAAATCTTGGTGCGACGTACAGGTCTTCGACCTCGGCGGCGCCGCCAAACTCCACCCCGAAGGTGAGGCTTCCGGATACCATGCCCACGATGCCCGTGTCCGCCTCGGCAACGAAGAAACATGCGCGATCGTCTCGCAGCATACGATCTAGGTTTGTCCTGATGGCCGCGGGTTCGACGGAAATCCCGTCTTCTGCGAAGAAAGCCTCAAAGAGCGGTGTGAGCGTGTCGAGGTCCTGGAACTCCGCCGTGCGGATCTTGACCTCAGGCAGGCTTGCCTCGGTGACTCCTGGCTGGTCAGGGCGTGTCATGCGACTCTCACTAGGTCGCCTCGACTATGAGCTTTGCGGCGATGGTCCACATCAGCAGGCCGACCAGCAGGTCCAGAATGCGCCAGGCTCGGGCGCTGGCAAACACGGGCCGGAGGATGCGGGCTCCGTAGCCGAGAGCGAAGAAGAATGTGAAAGAGGCTGTAGCCGCGCCGAGGGCAAAAGCCGTTTCTTCGCCGGGATAGCCCGTAGAGACCGCGCCGAGGAAGATTACCGTGTCGAGATAGACATGCGGGTTGAGCCAGGTCAGCGCGAGACAGATGCCGAGCGTTGCCAGTAGGCTTGATTGACCCTGCTCGCCCAGAGTGAGGGCAGACGTGGAATTCGCGGCACTCCAGAGGCTCCGCGCGCCATAGAGGATCAGGAACCCGGTACCCAGTGCGAGAAACACCGGTTCGATCCACTCGGTTCTGGCGACTACCGCTTGAAACCCGCCGACGCCAAGCGTGATCAGGATCGCGTCCGAGATCGCGCAGGTCAAACAAACGGCGGCCACGTGCTCACCGCGTAGGCCCTGCCGGAGCACGAAGGCGTTCTGCGATCCGATAGCCAAGATGAGCGTCAGGCCGATGCCAAACCCCGAAAGAGCGGCGGTCATCGTGCCGCGCTAGCGAATTCGCGCCGACCTCGGGTAGGAGCACGGTCCTGTCCGACTCTGGCTCGGGAAACCGCGTATGAGGCACGTCGATCCAATCGCTGCTGTCTCAGGCAAGGCTGCATTCGCTGTCTTCCGTCCGATTGATCGTCGCTGGCGGATTAGCGGTTCCTGATCATGAAATCGAATGAGGACTTGTCACGCAGCCTGAGCTGAATTCAGGATGCTGCGGCGAACGGGACGAGTTTTCAGCATGATCGACTACCCTGCCTTCGAGGCTGTCTACGCCATCTGTTTGGAAGGCTCCTTCGACAGGGCTGCGGCACGGCTCGGCATCACGCCGTCCGCTGTCTCGCATCGAGTCAAGGCGCTCGAGGAGCGCACCGGGGCCGCGCTGATCGTTCGCGGAGCCCCCTGCCATGCGACGGAGGTCGGGCGGCGTGTTTGTCGGCACGTGGAGCGGATACAGCTCCTCGAGATGGATCTTGGTGCGACCCACCCTGCGCTGGCAGCTGGAAACGGTGGCGACCAACAGGCGCGGGCGCGTGTCGTCGTGAATGCCGACAGCCTGGCGACATGGTGCATGCCGGCGCTCGCACGGTTCACGACCCGCACCGGTGTCCTTCTCGACATCGCCATCGAGGATCAGGACCATGCCAAAGATTGGCTTGTGAGGGGAGAGACTGACGCCGCTGTGACCGCAAACGCGGATCCGGCCGTCGGCTGTGACATCCAGCCGCTCGGCGCGCTCAGGTACCGTGCGACGGCAAGCCCTGACTTCATGGCGCGGCACTTTTCGGACGGCGTGACAGCAGAGGTGCTGGCCGCGGCGCCGTGCCTGGTCTTCGACCGGAAGGACGCGTTGCAGAACCGATGGCTGGCGGATCAGGTCGGGCATCCGGTTCAGCCACCCGTTCACCGCCTTCCCTCATCGGCAGCCTTCGTGGACGCCGCTCTCTGCGGCATGGGCTGGGGGATGAACCCGGAGCCCCTCGTGGCGGAACATCTCGCGGCGGGCTCACTTGTCGACGTGGTTCCGGGCAGGGGCGTGGACATCCCGCTCTATTGGCAGATCAGTCGCCTGACCGCCGATCTTCTGACCGAGTTGTCCGGCAGCATTCGGCGGGTTGCTCGAGATGCGCTATGGTGACCTTCGATTATCGTAAACGCCTCTTCGGTCGTGGGATGCTTAAGATGGTTTTGCCCTTCACCAAGAGCTGCCGATGCGAAGAACAGAACAGCTTGGACGGATGGGACGATCGGCATGATACGTGTAGCTGAGGCAGCGGACGAGCCGCGCATTCGGGCCTGCGCCGAGGCAGCATATACGCGGTACGTGTCGGTGATCGGCCGAAGACCCGCCCCGATGGATGCCGATTACGCGTCGCAGATCGAGGCTGGGCACGTCCACGTCGCTGTGGACCTGGAAAACAACATTCTGGGCTTCGTGGTCTTCTACGAGGACCAGGGGAACGTCATTCTGGAAAACGTGGCGGTCTTTCCAGACGCCGCCGGTCGCGGCGTCGGCAAGGAGCTCATTCGGTTCTGCGAGATGGAAGCCCGGCAGCGTGGCGCGCGCACGGTGCGCCTCTATACCAACGAGAAGATGACCGAGAACCTGTCGATCTATCCACGCCTCGGCTACGTGGAGACTGGTCGCCAGTCCGAAGACGGCTTTAATCGCGTGTATTTGGAGAAGCCGCTCTCCTGACCGGATGAACTTCGGGCGCTTCCGCCGGACCCTGCAAGTGCCTGGGAGCAGGCTCTGATCCGGAGCGGGGGGCCCATTCCAGGCTTTCCGAACCCGCGTCACTGGTTGAGGTCGAGGGACCTCTGTGCATCCATCAGATTCTAAGTTGGCGGCATCATCACGCGTCGTGCTATGTTCCCGGGCGGTAAGCTGCCCCGCCGTGTGATGTCGGTGGTCCTTGGTCATCAGCTCCTTGGGTGACCGTGCAATCGCACGGGTGCCCGCATGTCCAACTCTGCGTCGTCCTCCACGACCGTCACGGCTTTTTCTATCGTCCGAACGGCTCTTTCGATCGGCGCATTCTACCTGACCGAAATCCTCGTCGGGCTGACCGATCTCGCAGTGGTCGGAGCGCTTGGCACCACCCCCCTTGCCGCAGTGGGACTGGCCAAGACGATCCTGTTGTCCGTCATGGTGGTCGGCTTTGCGGTTCTCTCGATCGGCACGGTCCTGATGGCCGAACGATCCGATCCCGAAACTTGTGGCCGGGTGGTGGTCGCCTCGATCCTCGTGGCGGTGCCTTTGGTCGTAATGGCCATCTGCATCGCTTGGGGCGCGAACCCGATCCTCGCCGCCAGCGGATATGACGCCGACCTGGTCGCGGACTTCGATGCCTATGCCACGGTGTTCGCCTGGGCGCTCGTGCCGGCGTTTCTCTTTGCGGCCCTGAAGAATGTCCTGAATGCCGTGGGCCGCACGGTTGCCGTTGCCTGGTTCTCCGTCGGTATCGTCCTCGGGAACCTCGCCCTCAGCATCGTCCTCGTCCATGGGCTTTGGGCGTGGGAAGGCCTCGGCGTAGCCGGTGCCGCCTGGGCCACGGTCGCGGTCAACGGGGCCGCCGCGTTAGGTCTGCTGATCCATGTCCAGAGGTCCGGGTTCGTGCGCTTTGGTGCCATCCGGGCGCAAGAGGTCTGCCGAAGTGCGGGTGAGATCATCCGTCTCGGATGGGCTGCCGGCGCGCAGCAGGCCCTCGAAAGCGTCCTGTTCGTGGTCGTCCTCTATCTTCTGGGTCTGCACTCCGTCCTCTGGCTGGCGGCGGGGACCGTTGTCTTTGCGGTGATGGAATTGAACTACGCCGCAAGCGGAGCCGTGGGCGAAGTATTGGCAGCTCGGCTCGCCGCCGCCCGAGCTGCTGGTGGAGACCTTCGGCGATTGCTCAATATAGGCGTAGGCGTGTCCGGACTTGCCGCGGCGAGCCTCGCATTGATGGTTGGCGTCTTCACGGAGTCGGCGGTGGCGCTGTTCTCGGGAGCCGAGACGTCCCCGGACGGACGGGCCTTGATGTCGCAGGTCCTGCGCTGGACCGCGCCAATCTTCCTCTTCGACGCATGGCAAATCGTTTTCATGCACGCGCTACGCGGGTTGCGGCGAACCGTACTGCCTATGGTGCTCAGTACGACATGCTACTGGGCTGTCGGTCTGGGCGGGGGACTCGTTTTGGCTGAACTGGCGGGTCTCGGCGCACCCGGCATCTGGACGGGGTTCTGCGGCGGATTGACCTCCGCGGCCATACTGCTTGGCGCGATGGCGTTCAACTGTTCGGAGCTTATACGCCGCGCAGAGTGAAGTGGAGATAGAAAGGCTATCGCAGGATGCAGGCTGCGGCGCTGTATCTCGGCGTAAGTCGATCACAAGCCCGCATAGACGTGGCGATGCAAAGTCTCAGGCGCAGGACGCGAGCTGATAAGTGGGACAAGAAACCCGTCGGGGTCGCGGAGGTTATAGCTTGACCGAAAGACGGAGTTATTCATGCCTCTGGAATTCCTCGCCATCGTTCTGATGGTCGTTCTCATCCCCGGCGTCGACCAGCTGATGGTGCTGCGGAATACATTGGCGAAGGGGCGTGTCGCCGGTTTGGCGACCGCCATCGGAATCGGTACGGCGTCGTCTGTTCAGGCTCTTCTTGCCTCCCTCGGCATTGGGGCTGTGATCGTCGCATCGCAGCCCGTCTTTGAGACAATCAGATGGCTTGGTGTCGCATACCTGCTATGGATGGGTTTCAGTTCGCTGATATCGGCGGTTCGCGGGGACTATGGCGACGCACCCGAGAGGTCGGCACAAGGCCCACTCCTGGGCTTTCGGGACGGCGTCCTGTGTAACATCACCAACCCGAAGATGCTCGTGTTCTATCTCGCCCTCTTGCCGCAGTTCGTCGGCTCGACAGCGCCCGTAGTGCAGTGGGTTCTCTTCTCAATGATGGTGCCCCTGCTCGGCACGCTGTTCCTGATCACCCTGACGCTTCTGATCGACTTCGCCCGCCGCATTCTGCTCAAACGGATCGTGCGAAGGACGATCGACGGTGCCACCGGGCTGCTTCTCGTCTCTTTCGGCCTCAGGCTTGCTCGAGAGGCGTAAAAAGTTGAGCCGAAAGTTCGGCCAGCACACAATCGCGCGTTTGGCCTGCCGGACAGGAAAACAGCAACAGCTCTGTCCGCGACGGCGGTCAGACCTTACTTGATCCTTGCATATTTCAGGCAGTCTCGGGGATGCGGGAAGCGGAACGGTATACATGTCCTCGAAAGATGCGACCTAGCGGGCCACTGCCTCGTTTCCGAACATCGCCACGTACTCCGCGACGTTGACACCGTAGCGGCGCTGGAAAGCACGGCGCATGCGCTGGAGGTCGCCGAACCCGGCCTCGCGGGCGATCCGCTTCAATGGCAGTTCCGCGTCCAGAAGGCCGCGGGCGTGGTCGATGCGCACCCGCTCGACAAAGCGGGTAGGGGAGGTCGCGAGATGGGCCTGGAAATGGCGCGTGAGCGTGCGGGGGTTCATCCCGGCCTCCTTGGCCATGTCATCGAGCCTCCATCGGCGCGCGGGTTCGCTTATGACGGTCTCGATCAGGTGCGAGACGCCGTGCCCGCCCGCAATCTGTCCGGCAAGATGCATGGCGTATTGGCTCTGCCCGCCCGTGCGCCTCAACTGGACGACCAGCTCGCGCGCGACCGTCAGAGCGGTCCGGTGACCCCCGTCCTCGCGAATGATCGCGAGCGCCAAGTCGATGCCGGTCGTCACGCCTGCGGACGTAAAGACCCGCTCGCCGGATACAGCGATCCGGTCAAGATTCCACTCGATGTGGGGGAAGCGGCGGGTGTCCGGTTCGCGCGACCAGTGGGTTGTAGCCATGCGCCCGTCGAGAACGCCGGCAGCGGCCAGCACAAGCGCTCCCGAACATACCGAGATTATCCGCGCGTCGCCTTCGGATGCGATCCGCGACCGTAGCGCTTCGAGGACCTGCTCGTCGGACAGCAGGGCATCGACGCCAGAACCGCCCGGGACGAGAATGTCCCGCCCGGCGCCGTCTGTGGCGAGTACGTCATCTGCTCCGAGTCTCAGACCGCAGGACGAACGCACCGATCCGCCGTCGACCGAAACGTAGCGCAGCTCGTACAGGCGCCGGCCATCGACCCGCGCGACGTCGAACGCCTGCACGGGGCCGGAGACGTCGAGCGCGTTGACGCCGTCGTAGAGCAACACGTCGATGGCGCGGGTTCTGAGCGGGGTGTCCATAATCGATGTCGAATTGTCGTTCTGGACAGCTAGTCCATTGGTAAGGAGGAGGCAACGTCAAGCAACCTCCGGCCCACAATGTCCGCCCCTGCGCCCATCGACCCACCTATCTCAGCGCGATCGAACGCGAACTTCATCGGTCTGCTGGCGGCGAACACGATCCTCACCGCCGCCATGCCCATGCTCATCATCCTTGGCGGGCTGGCCGGACTGTTGCTTGCGCCGTCCACCGCCCTTGCGACCCTGCCGCCCTCCGTCCAGACATTCGCCGGGCTTGTCGCCACCGGTCCGCTGTCTCTGCTCATGGGGCGCTACGGGCGGAGGGTGGGGTTTGTGGTCGGCGGCGCGCTCGCCATCGCAGGTGGGTTCGCCGGAGCGCTCGCTCTCGTCTGGTCGAGCTTCGCGCTGCTGCTCACCGCACACCTCGCGTTTGGCGCGGCTCTCGCGTGCTACCTCTACTTCCGCTTCGCCGCCGCCGAAGTGGTGACCGAGAGCTGGCGGCCGGTCGCGATCTCGCTCGTGCTGACATCAGGGCTGATCGCGGCCTTCGTCGGGCCGCAGGTGTTCATCTGGACCAAGGACTTGTTCGCACCGACGCCGTTGGCGGGCGCATATGCGGCGATCTGCGGGATTACGCTGATCGGCTTGCTGCCGCTCGCCTTTGTCCGCGTACCCCGCGCGACCGTGCCGGCGAGCCGGCCCCGCCTTGATGGCCAGGCGTTGCTTGCGATCCTGCGCCGCGGCCCCGTGCTCATGGCGGTGATCGCGGGCGCGGTGTCGCAAGGGATCATGGTGCTGCTGATGGCACCCACGCCCCTCGCCATGACAGGGGCGGGCTATTCGGAGGCGGTGGCGGGTGACGTTGTGCGCTGGCATGTGATCGCGATGTTTGCGCCAAGCTTCTTCACCGGCGTCGTCATCAAGCGCGTCGGCACTGTGCCTGTCGTTGTCACGGGACTGCTGCTGCTCTCCGCCTCGTCGCTGCTGGCCGCGAGCGGCATGTCCGCGCATCACTTCTACGGCGCGCTGATCGTGCTGGGGATCGGCTGGAACTTTGGCTTCATCGGGGCCACAGCGATGCTCGCGAGCGCGGTGTCGGCCGACGAGCGCGCCATCGTGCAAGGCACGAACGACACGTTGATCGCGCTGGCAGCTACGATCTGCGTGTTCGCCTCGGGCGCCATCGTGGTCGAGTTCGGCTGGACGATCCTCGCGCTCGCCGGTCTCCCGGTCCTGGCCGTCGCGCTGCTTTGGGTGCTCTTGCTGGGACGGCAACCCTCAGACCTGCGACGTAAGACCTTCCGGTAGCCTGTGAAGCCGGTTTAGGCGATGCTTGGTGCGCAAAGAGCCGCTCGATTTTCCGAGACGCTCTCGCGCAGGAAACTGAGTCAGTGCGGCTAATGGCAGCCGCGATTTTGAGGCGGCCATCCGCTTCGCGAAGCTGGCATCGGAATTCCTCGGGCAGTGGACACACGAGCCGCAGAGCAGCGAGGAATCCTTCGCCGCCCTCTACGGGCTCCTGCTGGAGGCCGGCGTGCCGCTGACGCTGCCGAAATCGGAGGGGGACGGCGCGGCCTCCGCATGATCGCAGAGCTCATGCAGACCCGACACTCGTAAACCGCAGGGCGCTCACCACCTTCTACATCAACCGTACATGCATTATAAATACAGAACCCTATCGGCTTCTGTCTCTTATTTGGAGTGCAAAATCCGGAAAATGCGGGTAAATCAGGTCGGCAAATAGTTCGCTTGTCTGGCAAGTTTCCGCGGTTTCGGGGAAGCTTCGCTCTGAAAGAAGCCGATTTCCATCGAGAATGAGTTTCTCGGTCGCGTTGATCCCGTCAGTCAGGTCGAGCCTTTCAGGACCAGGGGTATCGCAATCTCTGTCTGAAATCGCTCCATCGGGCAGGGTGGTATTGCACAGAAGCGCTCCCTCCAGGAGATTTCCGTCGATCGTCGCGTCTATCAAATAGGCATCAGTGAAATTGACCGACTTGTCCGGCATGACGCCAAGGCCTGCCATTATGCCCCTCCTCCTTTCGAACACTGCGTTCGAGAAATCCGCGGCGGCAAGGCCCGAGCCGGAAAAGTTCACGTCAAAAAGCCTTGCGCCCTGAAAGTTCGCTCCCGCAAGGCCTGAATTCATGAAGTAAGAGGAGCGAATGGTGGCACCTGCAAAACTTGCCGACTGAAAGTTACCGCGAAGAAGGCTCAAGGATTCTATATCGGAATTCGAGAAATCGATCTCCCGTGACATGACACATCCGAAATTTATTCCATCCAGAGTAGAGCCTCTGAAAGACGTGGCGACGGCACTGAGGTAACCTATCCTCAGTCCCTCCGCTTTCAGGTCCTCGAACCTGGCAAAACTCAAATCAACGCTTGAAAAACTTACGTTTCTAAAAAAAGACCCCCGGAAGTCCGAGTGCGATAGATCGAAGTCACCGAGAACCGCGTCGGATACATGCGCGTTTTCGGCCTTGAGCGCCACGGTGTCTACCGAGTAGTCGCTGAGGATTGTCATTGCGCTCGTCCGCCCGTAGCCGGAGGCAAGCTGACTGACCGCGCGATTTATTCTGTCGTCTTTCCTGGCCTCACGCTCGCCAAAGTAGCCGACAACACCTACGAGGAGGCCTGCAACGCCAAGAAGAACTCCCCACGCTTCAATCCGCTGAACGACGGAGTCAATTCGAGAGACTCTCTCTAAAATGGCTTGCCGGATCCTCATGATCGGGGCGAACATTCTGGCGCGAAGGTCGAGTTCATTCGCGCCTTCCGATGCACACTTCCTGTTGGCACATGTCCACCCCCACACCAATGCAACTCATGAATGTCGACTGCGATCACCCTTATCCAGAGCGGGCCCCGGATCAAGCGCCTCGCAAAGCAGCTGGCGTCCAGCGACCGGGACCACCGGCCGCCCGGCAGACCCTGCCATCTCAGGCCCCGCAAGGCCGCTCGGCCGTAGACGGACCGGTCGGGCCTGCGCTTGTGGAGGTCTTTCGGGTGATGTTCAGGCGGGTCATCCGCGGGTGCGCAGGCGGCGCAGCAGGATCGTCTCGTCGATCTCATTCTGCGCCCTGCGCCCTGCGCCCTGCGGTCGCGATCGCGGCGCGTTTGCGCCCGGGCATCACGCTCGAGTGCTTCGGACGATCGCGCATCGCGGTAGCGGGCAAGGACCTGGTCCCGCTGCGTCTCGATCCGCTCGGCAAGCGTATCGAGCTCGTCCGAAATGCGCTGGCTCTCCCGGCGCATCATGGAGAGGAAGTGGGCGCGGTACGGCATGGCTTCGATCATCGTGACGCAGGCCGACTCGCGCCGGCTCGCCTCGAGTGCGGCGCGCTCGTCTTCCAGCCGGATCGCCTCATCCTGCAGGGCGACGAGCTCGCCCGCCTGCGCCTCCATCTCCTGGCTGTGCAGGCGCGCAAGCAGCGCGTAGGTGGCCTCGCGGGATGCCATCACTCCTTCGCGGCGCCCCGCTGCAGCTCGTTGACCTGGTCGAAGGTCGGCCGCAGCCGCTCTGGGATGTTGCCCCGTCCGATCTCGATGCAGATCTGCGGCGGGTGCTGCTGCGTGACCGCCACGACAACGTCCCGGATGACTTTCGAGAAGCAGAAATCGACCTCCTCGATCGCCTTCACCCGCTCGGCGATGGGCTGCACGACGCAATATGCCAGGAACACGCCGAGGAAAGTGCCGACAAGGGCGCCGCCGATCATCGTGCCGAGGATCTCACGTCGATGCGCCCCCCCCCCCTCAGGGACCGCGTTGATGAGCGTGTCCATCATTTCGGCGATAGAGGTTAGGAACCTGGCATTGGCCGTGTAGCTTTGTTCGACGCCGCGCACCACAAGGCATGACCGAAGTTTGCGAAAAAAGATAATATGAAAGCCTAATGGCAAGGCGGGCCCTTTGTCTTTCCCGCTTGATTTGCGCCGGGATCCGCAAGACGGTCGGACCGGGATCTGTAGCGAGGGACGCCATGGCCGGTTTTCTGCGAAAGCTCTTCGGCTGGCCCGGCAGGGCCGATCCGGCCGGTGGGCGCGCCGAGCCGGGGATGACCGCCGCGCGCGCAGATGCGTCCTCCTCCAGCGACGCCGGGCGCGGGTCTGACCCGGGAGCGGGACACGGACGGGTGCAGATACCCGGCATGCCCAGTCCGGCTTATTTCGAAATCCTGCAGGCGTTCACCCTCTCCGTCGGCAGCCAGGATTACGCGAACGCGGCCGCCCTGGTGCGGGACAGCCTCTCCGAGATCAGGCAGTGGGCCCGGTCGGCCCGTCGCGCCAAGCCGGACGTTGTCCCGCGATTTCCGACCTTGCAGCAGGGCGGGACGATGCTGGCGATCATGCGCGACGAAGAGGGGCTCGGCGAGATGCGCAAGCTGGTCCGAGACTTCGAAATCCTCGAGGAGTACCGGACCGACATCGATCGTCATGACCGGGACCTGGTTGTCTTCGAGCGGATCAGGCAAGTCGTTTCTTCCAAACCGGGCATGCTACAGAACAAGCTGAAAGACGAGCAGGGGATCTGGGATGCCCGCAGGGCCAGCCAGCTGGTCGCGTATCTCGAGAAGGCCGGAGAGATCCGAAGGGCGCCGAGCGGCAAGACGCATGCGCTCTACCCGGCGGGCGCGGAGATGCCGCCCGAGGCGGAAGCTGCCATCTACCGCGAGCCCGAGGCTCCGGGCAGCCACAGGCGTGAGCGCCGTGCCGCCAGGCCGCGCGAGCTCGACCCGCAGCGGATCTCCATCGTGCCGCTTCCGCCCTCTCCGAGCGCCTGGAAGAACCCGCCGGGTCTTCCCCGGACCGAGGAGGCCTTTTCGGATCCCGCGGGGGCCTGGAGCGAGATCACGGTCGAGCCGATCGCCAAGGCCGACCGGCCGGACCCGGCCTTCCGGCGTGACTTCACTACCGCCGGCGGGACGATATCCGTCGACGATCTCGGGAAGTCGGACGCGGCGCATGGCGCGCCGGGCGCGGTCCGGTTCTCTGACGGGGCAGGCGCTGCGCGCGTGACCACCGCGCTTCGCCGGGACGTCTACCGGATGGCTGTCCATCCGGACGGAGATGGCTTCGCGGGGCTCTCGAAGAGCAACGTGCTGACCGTCTACGACGGCGACGGGCGGGTCGATTTCGAGACCGACCTGTCTCTTGCGCCCGAGGTGGCGGCAAACCGGGACCGTCTCGGCCTGGCGTTCGAAGGGCTCCACCGGGAGTTGCGCTGCGTTGCGCTCACCCCGGACCGCGATCGGTATCTCTTCACGCATGTGGACGAGGCCTGGTGCGTGACGCGCGGCGGCGAGCTTCTCTGGGGTGTTCGGATGCCGGCGAGCGAGCCGGAACCGATCAGGATCGATATGGGGATCGGGACGTCGCGGGAGATCGGCGATGCGCTCGAGACGCTCGGGCTCGAGATGCCGGTCAGCCCCGATGAGATCCGCACCCGTTATCGCCAGCTGGTCCGCGAGCTTCACCCGGATCGCAATCCGGGTAACGCGACGGCCGAGGAGCGGATGAAATCGGTCAACGTCGCGGCAGAGCTGCTGACCGGGCTCGATGCCGGGACGCTCGACGGCCGCGATACGGGAGGCGAAAGCTTCGAGATCGTCATCAGCATGGGCCCCGCCGCGCAGGCGGACTGGATCTATGCGGCAACCTTCTCCGGTTCCGGAGAGACCGCGCTTCTCGGCTCCTATTCGGGTCATGTCGTCCGGGTCGATCGCAGCGGACGGCCGGTCACCATCTACGACACCGGGTCGGTGCCGATCCGGATCGTCGAGGCGGAGACCTATCTCTACGTGATGACCGCGACCCGTCTCTACGTGCTCGACGGGGACAAGCTTGTGGCGCTCGAGGATTGTTCCGGTCAGAGCGACCTGCTGGTGTCCGGCGATCGGGTGCTGCTGGTCGAGCCGCGCGGGGTCCGGGTTTTCACCGCGGACGGGCGCCGCCTCGGCGTGGCCCTGACCAAGGCGCCGCTGCGCCGGGCCCATTTCGACGGCGACGACCTGGTGCTCGAGACCCGAACGCAACGCGCGCGGTACCGGGGCCTCGCGGAGCCCGCGTCACGCTCGCCCCGGGGCTCGGTCGCGACCCGCTCACCGGACGTCCCCTTAGAGTGACCCCGGAAAGTCACAGGTTGCCTGAAACGTTACTCACCAGCACGCAAACCGGCCACGGAAGCGACCAACGTGAAGTTCAGATCTGCGCAGCGATGATGGTAAAAGTATAGGGCTTTGTGAGCCTCTTATGGTGAGTAGGGGTCTTCTCATGGGGGCGCACTGAACGACCTTGCTCTTGAGCTTGACGAAAAGTCAGCGGCCTTCCGCAGTAGCTTTCCGGAATCGATAGCAACGGCGCTGGCCGACCTGGTCAGTTCGATGGATTGCTACTTCTCGAACTTGATCGAGGGGGCACAACGCGCATGCGGTTGATATTGAAAGGGCTCTTGCGGGCGACTACAGCGCCGTTCCCAAAATGCGCGACCTTCAGTTGGAAGCCAATGCGCATATTGCCGTCCGGAACTGGATCAACGATCATGGCTTGAGAAATTCATCCTTGATCCAATCCACCGAATGCCGGGACTGAACACCGATGATAGTTATCCGGCCCGTTCGCTGATAAGAACTTGGAGCGATCCGTTATTGTTTATTACTTCAACCCTAACGATGATACCGTATCCACCGTTTCTGAAGACTGCGGTGGGTAGATGTTCATTTCCCGGCTTTATACGACAGTTCGAGGCGATCCGCGACAGCATTGCCCTATCGGCAAAGATTGGATCGGGATCATCAACTGGTCCGCGCTTGCCAAAGCGGTGATAGTTTGCGCGGTCTTGCTGAACCGCGGCGCACACGCTGCCTAGGGGCTGACCCTTAGAATTAACGAGGTCGTGTGGGTCAAGCCGTGCGTCGTATACCGCAATGACCTCTTGAGCGGTTGCCGGAAGAGAAAGGGTCATCATGGCTAGGCAAGTAAGAAAGATGCCTCGCATCTCCTAAATCCTTAGAACCATTCTGCCGTGCCAACGCGGGGCAGATCCTTCTAAGTGTCATGAAGCGTCTCATGCCAGTCAAGTATTTTTAATTTCAGCTCAGTCATTGATCAGCATTGACCAGGCAGATGCTTCTACACATAGAAAGGCCGCAGGCGGACCTCTGCCGGGCTTTCGAGACGGCGTCGTTTGGACGTGGCGGCACGTCATCATCGGAAAAGGGCAGGAATACTCTTTCCGGCAGAACGGGTTCATCTGAGTCGGTCGGCAGGGCCGCTTGCAAGGGTGTCTATTGTCGCCTCCAGGATGCTCAGAACGCCGCCTGGAAGTCCGCGAACCGCGCAGCCAGTCGGTCCCGGTCGGGATAATCCCGCGACCGGGCTGGCAGGTGGATCAAATCACCGTGCAGTTCTTTCATGGCCTCGAGTACGGGCCCGTCGTTTTCCTCCATGAGCTGGGGCGAGACATGGACCCGGAAATCCGGATCGATCCCGATCAGCTGGCTGTCGAACGCGGAGTGGTGGATCTTCGACATCGGCAGGCCGTTCTGCACGAGGGGCTGGCCGAGAGCCTCGTTTGCGTCCGGCATGATGTGCGCGGCGTCCAGCAATCTGGTCACGGGGAGCCGGGAAAGAGCGCAGCGTCCACCATAGGCGCTCATGACCGCGGCCCGGAATGTTGCCTGATGCAGGCGCTGCTTGACTTGTCTGAGACCGTAACGCCGCTCCACCGCATCTTGTGGCGCGCTTGAAGTATGCTCCTCGCCGAAGACGATGTCAGCCTTGAGCAGGGACGGGTTCCATCCGCTCACGAAGACCGGGGTCAAGGCTTGGTAGTGACCGGGCGCGACACCCAGGAAATAGATGATCGGGATCGCGTTGTCGTATGCCTCCCGAAGCCATCGATTGTCGGCGGCATCGGGATTGTCACCCATGAAGGCGTAATCGACCGTCTCGCTGCCGGCGTAGATCTGCTCGTGGACCCGCCGTTGATCATCGTACCAGACCTTCGCCCCCTTCTTCGGGAAAACGGTCCGGATCGAGAGCAGGTGGCGCATCGATCTGGGTTTGAAGATGCCCCGCTGCGGATTGATGAGCGGAACGCGCTCCCCGCGAAAGCTGAAACCGGCCTTGAGATGTTCGGAGGTGATGAGTCCGTGGCGCTGGACGAGGCCCCGGACATGGCTGAACGCCGCCGCCCTCAGCGCATCATCCATGGACTCATTATCCGGCATGCCGGCGCCTCCAGAGAATTCAGGACCTTACCGTCGCGCGGTTCCGGCCGATCGTCCAGGCAGGTCAGGACTCATCGAGCAGATCGAGCCATGTCCCGACAATCCGTGTGACCTGCGGCCGGGACAGAATGTGGGTCGTCGAGAACTGCCGAACCTCGTGACGCGGGCCGATGAGGACCGCGAGATCCGCGCCCCATGACATCACGTGGTCGTTGGGATTCTTCCGAATCGTTGGTCGGATACGTTCGAAATCGGGTGCCATTTCCCGAAGATGTGCTCCTAACAGGCTGCTGAAAAAGGC
>NZ_JALZ01000026.1 GCF_000521785.1 Roseivivax halodurans JCM 10272 | reverse complement strand
CCCCGGGCCGCGGGAACCCGCGGCCCGGGGGACAAGCCCGACCATACCCCTGGGCGATCGATCTCTTGACTATGGGGTCAGGAGCTTCCGGAGAATGCCGTCTTCGCGTCTGCGCGATCCTGCTGGCGCTCGCGGTGAAAGACGTAGATCCCCGAGGAGAGGATGATCCCGGTTCCGAGGAACGTGACCGCATCGGGGATATCGCCGAAGACCAGGAAGCCGACGAGGGTCGCTCCGACGATCTCGAGATACTGGAACGGGGCGAGAAGGCTCGCTTCGACCCGGGAGAAGGCGAAGGTGATCAGCAGGAACGTCACCGTCGACAGCGCGCCCGCCGCGAGCACCGCGTAGACGGTCCAATCCGGCAGGACTGGCAGATCCGGGGCGATACCGATCGCAAGGCGCGCGGCCTCGATCGACAGCAGAAGCGCCGCGGCGAGCAGCGAGGCGCCAAACTGGAAGCTCAGCGGGGATTGCCCGCCCCGCGCCTTACGCACGACGATCATGTTGAGCGCGTATCCGAGCGCGGCGAGAAGCGGCAGCAACACGACCGGTCCGAACTCCGCAAAATTCGGTCGGATCACGACCAGCGCGCCCACGAGCCCCACGCCCACCGCGGCGAAGCGGCGCGGACCCGGCACCTCCCCGAGAAAGGGACCCGCAAGCAGCGTGAGCAGCAAAGGCTCGACGAAGAAGATCGAGATCGCCGTGGCGATGGGCATGACCTCGAAGGCGGTGATGAGAGCGTAGAGCACGGTCACGATCAGCGCGGCCGAGGCGAGGGATGCCCTCGAGAAGATCGGACCGGACAAATGGCGGCGCATGACCCAGGCGGCGGGCAGGAAGAACGCCGCTTGCGCAAGCGTCCGCAGCAGGGTCACCTCGAAGGGCGGAATGACGGAGGTCAGGGATTTCGAGATCGCGTCGCCGACCGGAAGAAGCGCCATGGCCAGAACCATCGCGGCCATGCCGCTGCGCTTGTGCTCGAACGTTCCCGCCGGATGTGCCGTTGGCGAAGTCATGATACCTCCTCCACCCTCCGAAGGACCGGCGAGGGTACGGACAGGTCCGGGCGTTCAGGACAGGACACGGGGATGCCGCCGAGACGCCATCTCGACGGCCCCTCGTTGGTATTGGCGACATGCGCCGGGGTCAACCTGTGGAGCCCGCGCTGTTTCGCGTCGGCTTCGGCACGGCTAGGGGATCGGCGGCCGCTCCGTGACGTGCGAGGTCGCGTCGATCGCAAGGTTGGACGCGAAATCGTCAAGGATCTCGCCGGCGAAATCGAGGATCGCTTCGTCCACAAGCGTGCCGTTCTCTATCTTGGCATTTGCCTGCGGCACAAGGATCTCCTTGCTGGGATGGACGCGCGCCAGCATGCCGTTCAGCACGTATTTGAGGTGCGACTGCGCCCGAACACCGCCCAGTGGTCCGCCCGAGACCGTCACGACGAGACATGGCTTGTCCTTGAAGACCGACGCGTAGGCGGGGCGCGAGGCCCAGTCGATCGCGTTCTTCAACAGGCCTGGAATGCTGTAGTTGTATTCGGGCGTAACGAAGACGATGCCATCCGCCTGCCCGACCTGGGCGACGAAGGCCGCGACGTGTGCATCGTTGGTCAGGTCCGCGTTGTAATGCGGCAGAAGGCCCGGATCGGCTGTTCGCGCGCTCACGGCCGCGGGGAGCCGTGCGATCAGGGCGCGGGCGGTGGCGCGCGAGGCGGAGGCAGCGCGAAGGCTGCCGGGAATGAAGAGAAGTTCGGTCATAGGGCCTCAGCTAAACGTCAGAGCCGCGCGAGCCAAGTCGCGATGGGCGGGAAGATGACGAGGATCGCCAGAGCCACGAGCATCGCAGCGACAAACGGCAAGGTGCCGCGGAAGATGTCGCCGACCGAGAGGTCCGGATCCTCGATCGCCGACTTGATCGTATAGACCGAGAGCCCGAACGGCGGGGTGAGCAATCCCAGCTCGACCGCCACCACGGTCAGGACCCCGAACCAGATGAGGTCGAAGCCTGCGGCCTCCGCCACCGGCAGGGCGATCGGGAGCACGATCAGCATGATCGAGATGGAATCGATCAGGCAGCCCAGAACGATGATCAGAAGAAGGTAGGCGATCAGAAATCCGTAGGGTCCGATGGAGGTGTCGAGGAACAGGCCCGCAAGTTCCCGCGGCACTCCGGAGAGCGCCAGCATCCGGCTGAAGAAGGTGGCCGCGAGGATCAGGAACAGCACCGACACGGTGATCTGGCCCGTCTCCACCATCAGGTTCCAGAGCGTGCGCTTGGGCAGCGAACGGCGGAGCAATGCGATGACGAGCGCCCCCGCCGCTCCGGCCGCGCCCGCCTCCGTCGGGTTCAGGAACCCGCCATAGAGACCGCCCAGGACAACCGTCATGAGCGACAGGATCGGGATGCATTTCCGGATGAAATCGCCTGGAGAGAGGTCGGCGTAGGCCTCGGCGTCGTCGGTCGTCTCGAACACGAAGGACTTGGAGCGTCGCGCGAGGATCAAGATCGTGACCGCGAAGACCACCGACAGCAGAAGACCGGGACCGACGCCGGCGAGAAACATGCGTCCGACCGATTGCTCGGCGAGGACGGCGTAGACGATCATCAGGAGCGAGGGAGGGATCAGCATGCCGAGAACCGAAGAGCCGGCGACGACCCCGGTTGCGAACCGCTTAGTGTAGCCGTGGCGCGTCATTTCCGGCACGGCGACACGGCTGAAGACCGTGGCCGAGGCGATCGAGATGCCGGTAATGGAGGCGAAGACCGCGTTGGCGAAGACCGTCGCTATGCCAAGGCCCGCTGTCACGTTGCGCATCATGCGCTGGAAGACGTCGAACGTGTCCTTGCCGACATTGGAGACCGTCACCAGGAGACCCATCAGCACGAAGAGAGGCACCACGGCGAAGAGATATTCGCGAAGGCTGTCGTTGCCGACCGCGCCGAGCATATTCAGCGCGACGGCATCGTTGCGGATCATGGCCACGCCGACAAACGAGACGCCGAGCATCGCGATGCCGATCGGCATGCCCAGGTAGATCAGCAGGACGAGGCCGCCGACGGCGGAATAGCCGATCTCGAGCGGGCTCATGCGGCGCCTGCCGCAAGCCGCAGGGACCGCAGCGCCCGGACCAGGAATTCGACCGCCGCGACCGTGAGGCCGATCAGGATGAGGAGGCGGAACGGCCATGTGGGAAGGGTGCCGAGACCGGGCGTGCCGATGAACTCGCCACGCTCCCAGTCGGCCGCCAGCACATCGAGCGTCGCCCAGGCCATCATCCCGACCATCAGGGCGCCGACAAGGCAGAAGGCGGCTTCGAACGCGGCCCCCGTACGCGGGCGTGAGGCGCTCACGGGGGTGATGAAGAGTCCGGCTCGCGCAAGACGGTCGGCCCTGATCGTCGCGGCAAGCTGAAGACAGACGATCATGACGAGGAGAAGCGCTCCGAGCTCCGAAATCAGGGGCAGCGAAGAGCCCATCCCGTTCCGTGCGACGATATCTGCACAGATGAGCAGCATCAGCCCCGCGATCAGGAACGTTCCGAGCGCGGCGAGAGCGTCGACCACCAGGGCCCAGATCCGCTCCGGTGCGGACCGGTGCCGAAGCTCGGCACCGTCTTCGCTGTCGGTTTCGGACCTCACGGGATCAGAGCTCGTCGTCCCAGGCGCGCACCGGTTCCCCGCCCCGCTCGCGGATCCCGTCGAGATAGGCGCGCATGAACTCCCGCGCCGGGATGCCCTGCTCTTCAAGACCGTCGGCCCATTCCTTGGCGATGTTCGGCATGGCCTGGACCCAGGCCTCGCGGTCCGCCTCGCCGACCTCGATGATCTTGACGGGCGGCGATTGCTGCGCCCCGGCTTCGACCATCGCCTCAAGCGCGGCCTCGTGCCGCTCGTTGAGGTCCCGGCCGTGGCTCTCGGTGTAGTATTCGCCCGCCTCGATCATGGCGGTCTGGACCTCTTCGGGCAGGCTGTCCCAGCTGTCGCGGTTGATCGCGACCGCGCCCGAATAGGCCACGCCCAGGTCGTAGCGGTGAACAAAGGGGGCGACCTCGTAGATCTTGGCCGGCAGCACGCCGAGCGCGAGGGACAGAACGCCATCCGACACACCGGTCTGGATGTCGGTGTAGAACGTGGTGAGCGCACCATCGACCGCGTTGGCCCCGGTCCCGCGCAGCCAGTTGCCGAGCACGCCAGGCGCCGACAGCTTCATGCCGTCGAGATCGGAGAATCCGGAGAGCTCCTCCTTGGCGTAGACGTCGTAGCTGTCGGTCCCCGTGAAGCCGAGGACCTTGAGGTTGTACTGCTCCCACTCGTTCCGGAAGGCCTCGTTGGTCTCGAAGAGCTCAGCCATGACCTCGAGCTGCATGGAGGCGTCTGCGGTCGAGAACGGCGCGTAGGACGAGGCCTGGCTCAGCGGCAGCTTCGCGGGCTCTAGGAACGAGAACACCCAGCCGATATCGGTGATGCCCTGCTCGACCGAGTCGAGCGTCGCGTTCGCCTTGTAGAGCTGTCCGCCGAAGGCCTCGTTCCATTCGATCTGGTAGTTGCCGCCCTCCGCGAGAATCTCGTCGGTGCGCGCCATGAAATGGGTCTGGATCATGCCGACCCACGGGATCACCGTCGGATGGCTCGATGCCACCGTGAGGGGGATGGTCTCCTGCGCGAAGGTGGCGGCGGGCAGTGCCAGCGCACAGCCAAGTGCGGTACCAAGCAGATGTTTCATGTCGGGTCTCCTCCCTGAAAGACGTCTCAGACGATCTCGAACCTCTGGCTCGACAGATCGAGCCGGACCGTCACGGTGCCCTCGTTGATCATCCACGGGCGCACGTGGAACTCGCGGGCGCCCGCTTTGTGCATCGGATCGTCCTGCGCGATCGCGATGGCGTCCTGGCGCGAGGCCGCGCGCACGACGACGAGCCCCTCGCCTTCCCAGCTCTCCTCGTCATCGGTCCACATCGGCTCCGCGGAAAAGAGCCTCCCGTCCGTCTCGAGGCCGACTTGGTAGGCCAGATGCGCCTCGAGATGCTCGAAGACCGGGCCCATGCCGTTCGTCGGTTTGGTGAAGATGGCGTAGAGCTGCTTCTGCAGCATGTCCTTGCTCGCCTTCTTCACGTCGGCGGCGGGCACGGAGTCGGGCGTTCCTGTCATGGCGGCCTCTCCTCAGCCCGCGCGCCGCTTGCGCAGCTCTTCGCGGATCTCCTCGCCATGCTCGTCGAGCGTCGGCGGGGCGAGAACATCCGTCTGCGCCGCGCCGTCGAAATTGTAGGGCGGGCGCACGGTGGTGAAGGTGCCGAGCTCCGAGCTCGGCGCGGTCACCTTGATGTTGAGATGCTGCGCCTGCGGATCCTCGAGCGCCTCGGAGGCGTCGTAGGCGGGCGCGTGCGGAACCTCGTGCTCGAGCAGCAGCGCGCACCATTCGTCCCTCGGTTTCGAGGCGAAGACCGGCGCGAAATGCGCGATCAGATCGTCCTGATGCTCGATCCGCTGCAGTCGCTCGTTGAAACGGGGATCCTCGCCGAGCTGCTCCTGTCCCGTCGCGGAGAGAAGCCCCTCCCAGAACTTCTCGGGGCTCGAGAGGTGGAAGGCGATCCACTTCCCGTCGGCGCACTCGAACGTGTAGCTCTGCGAGACGGTCGGGCGCGACAGCGGTCCCATGATCTCGCCGACGCTGTAATAGTGGGTGAAGGCGTCGAGATTGAAGTGGCACATCGCCTCGAGCATCGAGATATCGACCCGGCGCCCCTGTCCGCCTTTCTCGCGTTCGAGAAGCGCGGCGATGCAGGCCATGGCGGCGTACTGGCCGGTGATCGCGTCCGCGATTGCGGGCCCGATGACGCGCGGATTGGTGGGCGGGGTCAGCAGCCGCAGGTATCCGCTCGCCGCCTGTGCCACTGAATCGTAGACAGGCCGGTCTCGGGACGGCCCGGAGGCCCCGAAGCCTGAGATCGCGCAATAGACGAGCTTGGGGTTGATGCGGCGGAGTTTCTCCTCGCCCGCGCCGAGGCGGTCGGCCACGCCCGGGCGGAAGTTTTGGATGAAGATGTCGGCGCTCGCGATCAGCTCGTGAAAGATTGCGAGATCCTCCTCCTCCTTGGTATCGAGCGCGATCGACCGCTTGTTGCGGTTGTAGGTCTGGTAATGCGGCGAATAGAGCCCGCCCTTGAAGGCGCGGAACGGATCGCCCGAGCCCGGGCGCTCGACCTTGATCACGTCGGCGCCGAGATCGGCGAGGTGCATGCCGCAAGCCGGACCGGTGATGTATGTGCCGAGCTCGACCACCCGGACGTCGCGCAGGATCTTGACCATCCGCCCCTCCTCAGCCCTTTTCAGCCCGGGACTTCGGCGATGCGACCCCGTCGTAGCTGATCGCCTGGTCGGCGTGGTTCGACATGATGAATCCGATGGAGCGCAGGCTTTCCTCGTAGAGATGCGCCGAGAGCCCCGCGGTGCGCGCCAGCAACGGAACCGCCTTGATCGCCTCCAGCGGCCAGCCCGCATCGAGGATCACAGCTGGGATCGCGCCGGAGACGTTGATCGGCAGCGGCCGCCCGGTGATCTCGGGGGCGTGTCGGCCGAGGATGCGCAGCGTCTCGACGTAACGGCCCGTGACGCCCCACTCGTCCGCGAGTTCAATCAGCCGGTTGGCGCGCGGATCGCCGGTATTGTGCTGCGGATGCCCGAGCCCCGGCACCTTCTTCTTCGCGGCCTTGAGACCCTTCAGGCTCTCGACCGCGGCGGTCTCGACATCGGTTCCGTCCGCTTCGGCCTTGTCGAGAACCTCCTGCAGATATTGCGCCGCGACCTCGGACGAGCCCGCGACGACGCTGCCCATTCCGAGGAGGCCCGCGGACATCGCGCCCTGCCAAGCATCCGGTCCGGCCGCGAGCGTCATCCGAGCGGCTTGCACAGAGGGGACAAGACCGTGCTCGGCGATGGCGACGAGACAGGCATCCATCATCCGGCGCTGCGCTTCGCTCGGCGCATCGCCCGTCACGAGCAGCCAGAAATAATCCGTAAAGCCGATCCTGCCGATCAGATCGTCGCACAGATCGAGCCCGCGCACGGTGATGCTCTCCGCATCGGAAGTCGCGATGGCGGTAAAACTCTGGTCCTGCTTCCCGATGCGCATCGCCCCTCCGTTTTTCGCATTGCGAAACTTTTTGCACTTGCCGAAGCGTATGTCGGCGCGTACCGTCACGTCAAGCAGGTTTGTTGCGCATGCGTTGAGCGACGCGCAACGACTGGCAAGGGGGGACGGAATGCGTGAAATCAACCAGTTCAAGATCACCGATGCGGTCAAGGAAAGCTTTGCCACCGAACCCGGAAGCCGGTTCGAGCAATTGCTGCACGGTCTGATCGAGCACCTGCACGACTTCACGCGCGAGAACAGCCTCACCCATGCGGAATGGATGCGGGTCCTGAACTTTCTCTACGATTGCGGGAAGATCTCCACTCCGGAGCGTCACGAATTCATCCTGCTTTCGGACGTGCTCGGCTTCTCGGCGCTCGTCGACATGATCAATACGCGCGGCGGTGCCACCGAAGGCTCGAATCTCGGGCCGTTCTACCTTGACGACGCGCCGGATAAGGCGCTTGGCGCGGATCTCTCCGAGGGGCGCGACGGCGCCATCGTGCTCGTCCATGGCAAGGTGACGGACACGTTGCACAAGGCGCTGCCCGGCGCGACCATTGACACTTGGCAGGCGGACGGATCGGGCACCTACCCGATCCAGGAACAGGAGCACGGGCAGGACAAGATGGATCTGCGCGGCAAGTTCACCTGCGACGGCGACGGCCGCTACTATTACACGACCGTTCTGCCGAAACCCTACACGGTGCCCTATGACGGGCCGGTCGGAGAGCTTCTTCGCGCCGGCAACCGGCACGCGTGGCGCGCCGCGCATCTCCACTACATCGTCCGTGCGCCGGGCATGGCCGACATCACCACCGAGGTCTTCTTCGAGAATACCGAGTATCTCGACAACGACGCGGTGTTCGGCGTGCGAAAATCCCTCATCGCCAAGGTTCAGCCCGTGCGGAAGGCCGAGCAGTTCGACTACGATCTCAGCGTGAAACCCGACGCGGTTTTCGAGTTCGATTTCGTCCTGGCTCCGGAGGGCTGACACGTTTGGAAGATAGACCAGAAAGACCTGCCGATTTCGTCGAAGCGCTGGCCAAGGGCCTCTCGGTCCTCGAAAGCTTCGACGGCACGCGCCCCGAAATGACGCTCAGCGAAGTGGCGAAGGTGGTCAATCTCACCCCTGCCGCGGCGCGCCGCAGCCTCATCACGCTCGAATCCCTCGGCTACGTCGCGCGGCACGGCAAGCAGTTCCACCTGACCCCCAAGATCATGACCCTGGGATCGGCGTTCTACGCCTCGGCCCGGATCGACGAGGTCCTCCAACCCGAACTGAAGAACGTGGTCGACCGGTTCGGCGATGCCTCCTCGGTCGGCACGCTCGACGGACACGACGTGATCTACATCGCGCACGTGTCGGTCCAGCGCGCCCGCCGCGCCGCGGCGGTCGTCGGCGTGCGGTATCCCGCATTCGCCACCTCGATGGGCCGGGTCATCGTGGCGGGCATGGAAGCGGCAGAGCGCGAGGCGTGGCTCGCCCGGCTTGCGCCTCAGGCACTGACCTCGCGCACCTGCACCGATCCCTGCCGTCTCGCCGAAGAGCTCGACCGCGTGCGGGATCAGGGCTACGCCACCACCGTCGACCAGCTCGATTACGGCATCACCGCCATCGCCGTGCCGATCCGCAACGCGGAGGGACGCACGATCGCCGCGCTCAACAGCTCCGGCTATACCGGGCTCGTCACTCCCGAACAGCTTGTCCTCGAACGTCTGCCGGAACTCCGCGCCACCGCATCCCACATCGCGCATCAGCTCGCGCGCTATCCCGTCCTGGGATCGGCCCTCACCGGCTGATCCCGCTCACGACTCCGGAGGAGACGACATCCGATGTGCAGATTGTGCGATCCGAAGCGGCCCCGGCTGCCCTGCCCCACGCGCCGCGACTTCCTGAAGGCCTCCGCCATCGGCGGCGTGGCGGCGGCGAGCGGCGCGACGATCGGCGGATCGGCCCGCGCACAGGAGAGTGCCGAAGGCACCATCCCCGCAGGTATCGGGGAGCCGGGGCGGCAGACCCTGATCCGGGGCGGCACGATCATCTCGGTCGACGAGAGCGTGGGCAACTTTCCCGCCGGCGACGTGCTGATCGAGGGCGGACGGATCGTCGAGGTCGCCGCCTCGATCGATGCGCCAGACGCGGCGGTGATCGAGGCTGCAGGCAAGATCGTCATGCCCGGTTTCATCGACACCCATCACCACCAGTTCGAGACGGCCCTGCGCAGCCAGCTCGCACACGGGATCCTGATCAACGACGGGCGGGAGGTGAACGCCACCAATTATTACGAGACGATCCTGCAGACATTCTCAATGGTCTACCGGTCCGAGGACGTCTACATCAACGAGCTCTTTGCTGGGATAGCTCAACTCGACGCGGGCGTGACGACCGTGATGGATGTCAGCCAGATCCACCACAGCCCCGAACATTCCGACGCCGCCATCGAAGGTCTGCAGGACGCCGGGCGACGTGCCGTCTTCGGCTATTTCGAGGGCCACGGCGAGCGCAGCCAGTATCCTCAGGACGCGCGGCGCATCCGTGAGCGATATTTCTCATCCGACGATCAGCTCGTGACGATGGTCATGGGCGGAGAGATCTACCTGCCAGGCTACGAGACGAGCTGGAAGATCGGCCGCGAGCTTGGCCTTCCGATCGCGCTCCACGTGGTCGGCACCTTCGGTATGGCGGACGCCTTCGACCAGTTGGCGCAGGGGGGCGAGTTCGGCGCGGACAACATCTTCATCCACATGACGGGCATGTCGGACATGGCGTGGCAGGCGGCCGCGGATGCCGGCGCCCATGTCTCGCTCGCCGTTCCGATCGAGATGCACATGCGCCACGGCACTCCCCCGATCCAGAAGGCGATCGATCTCGGGATGTCGGTGTCCCTCTCCTCGGACGTCGAATGCACCATGACCGCCGATCCCTTCACGCAGATGCGCGGTCTGATCACCTTGCAACGGATGTTCGCCAACGAGGCGGCGCTGTCCGGGGCCGAGGATTACCCGGCGCTGATGCAATGCCCCGACGCGATCCGCCACGCCACGATCGATGGCGCGCGGGGTCTCGGGCTCGAGGCCGTGACGGGCAGTCTCACGCCCGGGAAGGCGGCCGATATCGTCCTGCTCGATGCCGAAGCGCTGAACGTGGCCCCGCTCAACAACGCACCGGGCGCGGTCGTGACGTTGATGGAGCGTTCGAATGTCGACACGGTTCTGGTGGCTGGACAGGTGAAGAAATGGCGCGGGCAGATGGTCGGTTTCGACATCGCCCGCCTGCGCGAGGAACTCACCTCGAGCCGCGACTACCTCTTCGAGACCGCCGGCGTTGAGCGCGACCTCTTCGCGATCTGACATCCGGTGCCTTGGCGCCCTTAACTGCGAGATTGTCCCATGCTGCTGCCCACATCCCTCGTCGGAAGCTATTGCCAACCCGACTGGCTCATCGACCGCGCCAAGCTTGGCGGACGTTTTCCCCCGCGCACCCGCGCCAAGGAGCTCTGGCGCATTCCCGAAGAGCATCTCGAGGAAGCCCAGAACGACGCCACGATCGCCGCCATCAAGCTGCAGGAGGAGGCCGGCCTCGACATCATCACCGATGGTGAGATCCGGCGCGAGAGCTATTCCAACCGCTTCGCGACGGCGCTCGCCGGGGTAGACATCGACAATCCCGGAACCGCGCTAGACCGCTCAGGCCACCCCAACCCGGTCCCGCGGGTGACCGGAGAAATCCGGCGCATGCATGCTGTCGAGGTGGAGGATCTGAAGTTCCTCAAGCGACACACCGACCGCCTGGTCAAGATGACCGTGCCGGGCCCGTTCATCATGTCGCAGCAGGCGCAGGACGATCATTACGGCGATCCGCGCGCACTGGCGCTCGCCTACGCCGCGGCGGTGCGCGAGGAAATCGCAGACCTCTTCGCCGCCGGCGCCGACATCGTGCAGCTCGACGAGCCTTACATGCAGGCCCGCCCCGAGGCGGCCGAAGAGTACGGACTCGACGCGCTGAACGCCGCGCTCGACGGCGCGGCCGGAACGACCGCCGTGCACATCTGCTTCGGCTACGCCGCGATCATCCACGAGCGGCCCGAAGGCTATTCCTTCCTTCCGCAGATGCAGGGATGCGCCTGCGACCAGATCTCGATCGAGACGGCGCAATCGAATCTCGACACTTCCGTCCTCGAACATCTGCGGGGAAAGTCGATCATCCTCGGAGTGCTGGATCTCTCCGACCCGGAGGTCGAAACGCCCGAAATCATTGCCGAGCGCATCCGCCGCGCCTTACCGCATGTCGATCCCGCAAAGGTGATCGTCGCCCCCGATTGCGGCCTCAAATACCTGCCCCGCGAGACGGCCTTCGGCAAGATTCGGGCCATGGCAGAGGGAGCCGCCCTCGTGCGGGCGGAACTCCAATAGCCCGCCAAAGCCATGGCGCGGAACGCTCCGGTCGCGCAAAGGCTACGGTGCGACCGCCAAAACTCGCCTGTCGAACCGGGGACGCACCCCGGAATACCGCGCCCCACATCCGAAATTTCATTATTGACGTAGGAAATCAACGGAGGGCCCTCCTTTCCGGCGTCTTCCTCTCCGGACCGGGAGGGCGTATGGGCGGGGCATGACTCCGAAGACCTTTTCAGTCGATATGCGCCGCGACGGCGGCGCCCGTCTCGCTCTGAGCTATCGCGCCGCCGACCGCGGGGGCATCCAGCGCCTCGCCTGCGACATTGCGGCTGCGGATCTGGTGCGGGTGGTCCTGCTGGTGGAAACCCTCGGACTGCAGGAGGCCCTCGGCGCACCTGTCGCCGCCGAACTCGATATCGACGGGCTGCAGATCGCGACTGACGGCACCGGCGACGGGATCAGGCTTGTGCGGCAGCAGGGCTACAACAGTCAGGAGGCGCGGATGGAGCTTGCGACCTTCAGCTGCGAAATGTCCGGCATCACCGAAGCCTGTCTGGCCCGCGCCGCCGAAAGCAAGCACGGCCCGGTCCTGACAGGCATGCTGGAGGAATGCCCGATGCCTGAGGCGATCGCGAGCGTGATGGACGAGGACGGCGCGGAACAGGTCTATCATGTCATTCGCGAAATGGCGCTCCTCATCCTGGCCGAAGAAGCGGAAACCAAAGGGTCCGAGCTTGCGCGCAAGCTGCGGGCCAAGAAGCGCCGGGAGGACGCATACGCGGACGTTTGCGCGGCGCTCGATGCCTTGTCCGCGGCCTTTCTACCGCCCGTCGCGGGAGGGGCGCCGACCGCAGAGATGCGCCGCCGAGGGTAGAGCGGAGCTCGCCCGGTCCCTCCGCCACAAACATCACGGACTAGTCCGGCGCCTCGGAGCGGTCGAACTGACCGTAGTCGCGGTGGATGCCATAGAGCGCCATCTCGTCAACTCCGATCAGCTCGCCGCGCGCGATCACGTCGTGGGCCCGGGACGGCGTTTCGAAGGCCCCGAGTGAGATGTAGCGGCCCTTCCGGGTGAAGCTCTCGAAGGCTGAAAGGCCTCCGTCCGTGAGCGGTCGCGTACCGTAGAGCGCCAGAACGCAGGAGCGGCTCGCGGCCACATCCGCCCGGGACTCCGTGGTGGCGGTGCCGGGCGCCCGGTGCCATATCCGCTCCCCGACCCTGATCCGGTAATCCGCGAAATGCACCGTCCTGCCCGCCGTCTGCGAGCGGCGGTGCTGGGCATCCGCTCTCCAGCCGGCGATCGCCTCCTCGCTGTCCCAAAGCTGATGCGACAGCAGGAGGTCGGGATCGCTCAGGGAGCCGTAGCGTTCGAGAAAGACCAGCCCCCGGTGGCGGTCGAGCACCGGCCGCAATCGGGCCACGTGGTCGAAGTAATGGTCGAGATGCCCCGGCTTAGGTCGCATCTCGAAGAAGAGCGCGTGCATTACCATTCCTTTCGCGACCGGTCGCAGGCCCTCACAGGCCGAAGCCTATCCGCCGCAACTCTGGGTGCCGCCGACGGATGGTTGGCCGGACGGCCCGTGTCGATCACGCAAGCATGGCCGGGCGGATCGCGCAAGTTTCGGCGGTCAGGATCGGCTCGCGGAGCCATAGCCAAAGCAAGGCAGCTTGAGCGGCAATTTGGCAAAGATTCGGCGTCGGCCTGCCGCTTCCGGCGGCGTCTTGTGTCGCGAAGGCTCCTTCCGCATAGAGGGGCGGGTTCCCGAAACGGAGATGGGCATGTCGATCAGAGACCGAGTTGCCGAAGCACTCGACCGCGAGGTGACGCGAAACTTCATCACGGGCGTGATCCTCTTCAACGCGGTGGTGCTCGGGCTCGAGACATCCGACACGGTGATGGCGGCCGCCGGGGGCCTCATCGTCTTTCTCGACATGCTGTGCCTCTCGATCTTCGTGGTCGAGATCGCGCTGAAGATCTTCGCGCGCGGGCCTTCGTTCTTCCGATCGGGCTGGAACGTCTTCGATTTCGCCATCGTCGCCATCGCTCTTGTGCCCGCCACCCAAGGGCTTTCGGTGCTCCGGGCGCTGCGCATTCTCAGGCTTCTCCGGATCATCTCGGTCGCGCCGACGCTGCGCCGGGTGGTCGAGGGCTTCGTCTCGGCGCTGCCCGGCATGGCATCCGTCTTCCTTCTGATGGCACTGATCTTCTACATCGCATCGGTCATGGCGACGAAGCTCTTCGGGGACACGTTTCCGGAGTGGTTCGGCAACATCCCCCATTCCGCCTATTCCCTCTTCCAGATCATGACGCTCGAGAGCTGGTCGATGGGGATCGTCCGCCCGGTGATGGAGGTCTATCCCTATGCGTGGATATTCTTCGTGCCCTTCATCCTGATCACGACCTTCGCGGTGGTGAACCTCGTGGTCGGCCTGATCGTGAACAGCATGCAGGACGCCCACGCGCAGGAATCGAACGCCGCCACCGCGGACTATCGCGACGAGGTCCTCAAGCGCCTCGATTCCATCGAGCAGCGCCTCTTCGACAGCGAGCGGCGCGGCGAGTGATCCCAAGCGCACGGCTTCCAGACAGGTCCTCGCGACCTGCCCGGCTCAGTAGATCGCGGTCTCCCGCTCGCCCGATCCGAGCACCCATCCGCGATACATGCCTTCGCAATTGTACGGAGTGACGATCGCGCCGTCGCGGTCGATCGCGATGAGCCCGCCCGAGCCGCCGATGGCCTCGAGATCCGAGCCGATCACCGCCTCGGCAGCGCTGCGGAGGCTCTCGCCGCGCAGGCGCATCCGCGCATCGATCTCGTGCGCGACCGACAGGCGCAGGAACGCCTCGCCGTCTCCGGTGGCGGAGATCGCGCAGGTTCCGTCATCCGCGAATGTTCCCGCGCCGATCACCGGGCTGTCGCCGACCCGCCCCGCCCTCTTGGCGGTCATGCCCCCTGTCGACGTCGCCGCGGCGAGACGTCCCTCGGCGTCTCGCGCAACGGCTCCGACCGTTCCGTGACGGCGGGCGGGATCGTCGTCGAGCTCGCCCGACTGCTCCATACGCAAGGTTTCCTGCAGACTGTCCCAGCGTTCCTGCGTGAAGAAGTACGCGTCGTCTTCGAATGCGAGCCCTGCGTCACGTGCGATGCCGAGCGCGCCTTCGCCGATCATCAGGACGTGGCTCGTCCGCTCCATCACCGCACGCGCCAGCCGAACCGGGTTGCGCGGCCCGCAGATGCCTGCGACCGCACCGGCGGAGCGGTCCCTGCCGACCATCACCGCGGCGTCCATCTCGTGCTTGCCGTCGCGCGTGAAGACCGCGCCCCGGCCCGCGTTGAAGAGCGGCTCGTCCTCGAGCGCGGCCACCGCCTCGGTCACGGCATCGAGCGCCGAGCCGCCGCCGGAGAGCACCGCCTCACCCGCCGAAAGCACTCGCCCGAGAGCGGCATGCGTGGCGGCCTCGCGCTCGGCTGTCATGCGTTCGCGCGGCAGAACGCCGGCTCCGCCATGGATCGCGAGGCTGTATCCGCTGGTCTTTGACATCGTTCCGTCCTTCATGCGCCCAAAAAGCGGGCGACTTCGCGCGAAGCGCCCCTATCTTGAATATGGACACCGCATCGAGCGACCGCGACGTCCCAGTTTCCAACGATCGCTTAATCGCTTACTGATAAACCTTCCAGAGAGTTGAAAGTCGCGGTAACCGCGTATCGGGGGACCCTGGTGATGAATATGAGCGCAAAGATTCCAAACGCGGGCCCGCTGGTGGCCATAGGCGGGGCCGAGGACAAGGCCTCCGAGGCGAGCATCCTTCGCCATGTCGTGTCCCTGTCGAACGTGGAGGCGCCCGTCGTGGGCGTGATCACCACGGCGAGCAGCATTCCGGAGGACGTCTTCGCCTCCTACAAGGAGGTTTTCAGCCTGATCGGCGCGAAGGACGTCCTGGACATCCGGATCCGCGACCGCAGCAATGCCGAGTCGGACAAGTATGTCGACATGATCCGCAGCGCGGACGTCATCTTCCTGTCGGGCGGCGACCAGATGCGGCTGACCAACGTTCTCGGTGCCTCGCGGGCGATCGAGGCGATCCGTCGGCGCCGCGCGGAAGGCGCGGTCATCGCGGGCACGAGCGCCGGCGCGGCCTGCCAGTCACGAACCATGGTCTACGGCGGCCCAGCCGACGATTCCCTGCGCAAAGGTGCGGTGAAGATGTCTGCCGGCTTCGGCTTCGTGGAGGGTGTCATCATCGACACGCATTTCCTCGAACGCGGGCGTTTCAGCCGGCTGATGGAAGTCGGTGCCACGAACCCCGAATATCTCGGAGTCGGCCTCGGCGAGGATGCCGCGGTGCATTTCGACGGCGACATCGTGCGGGCCTTCGGCCCGGGGCACGTGATCCTCGTGGACAGCTCTGAAATCGGGGAATCGAACGTATTCGACCTTGCGGACGGGGAACCTGTCGCGGTTTCCAACGTTAAGATGCACGCGCTCGTCCAAGGATACGGTTACGATCTCGCAGACCGAAGGGTACTCGGGCCGGACGAGCTCAAGGCAATTGGCCTGGAGCGAAGGGTTGCATATACTTGAACACCGCGCATTGCGTGGGCCGAATTACTACAGCCGCTATCAAGCCATCTACATGCGGTTGGACATTGAGGACCTTGAAGACCGCTCGAGCGACAAGGTGCCGGGCATAGCCGAAAGGCTCGAGGCGCTGATCCCGTCGATACACGACCACAGATGCTCCGTCGGCGAAGCCGGCGGATTTCTGCAGCGTGTGCGCAATGGCACGTGGGCCGGCCACATGGTCGAGCATCTCGCCATCGAGCTGCAGAACCTCGTCGGGTTCACAGTGGGGTACGGAAAGACGGTCGACAGCTACGAGACCGGTATCTACCATGTCGTCTATCGCTATCGCGATGAGGCCACCGGCCTCGCCGCCGGTGAAGCGGCCGTGGATATCGCGCGCAAGCTCTACACAGAGCAAGAGGTCGAGCTTCAGCCCTATATCGACCACCTGAAAAAGGTACGTGATGCGAACGCCCTCGGCCCCTCGACAGGATCGATCGTGAATGCCGCCAAGGCACGAGGCATACCCGCCTACAACCTGACCGAAGGCACGAGTTACACACAGCTCGGCCACGGGATCAAGCAGCGGCGCTTCCAAGCTACCGTGACGGACGCGTCGGGGATCATCGGGCACTCAATCGCCGACGACAAGGACTGGACCAAGCAGATACTCGGCGAGGCTGGCATCGCGGTGCCGCGTGGCCAGACCTGCTATTCCTGGGAAGAGGCCGAGGCTGCTGCCGAATGGATCGGCTGGCCCGTCGTCACCAAACCGCTTTCCGGCAACCACGGACGCGGCGTGACCACCGACATCGCCTCCAAGGAAGACCTGAAGTCCGGCTACGAGGCCGCTGTCGCACGGGCGCGTGACGATTATGCGGGTGTCATTGTCGAGAGCTACATCAAGGGCGAGGATCACCGCATGCTGGTGGTCGGCGGCAAGCTGATCGCCGCGGCCCGCCGCCGACCGGCCCATGTGACCGGCGACGGCATCCACACGATCCAGCAACTCATCGACGAGGAGAACAAGGATCCCCGACGCGGCGTCGGACACGAGAACCTATTGACCCAGATCGTGGTGGACGAGCAGACGAAACGGATGCTCGAACAGGCGGGCCTGACGGTCGATACGGTTCTTCCAGAGGGTGAGATCGCCTTCCTCAAATCGACCGCGAACATCTCGACCGGCGGCACCGCAACGGATCTCACCGACGAGGTGCATCCATCCGTTAAGTTCATGATGGAACGCGTGGCCCGGCTGATTGGGCTCGACGTCATCGGGATCGACCTTCTGTGTGAGACCGTATCCGTCCCGCTCGAAGAACAATCCGCGGGCATCGTGGAGGTCAACGCGGGACCCGGCTTTCGCATGCACATGGCACCGACCCACGGCAAGCCGCGCCCGGTCGGCCAGGCTATCGTCGACATGCTGTTCCCGAACGTCACCGATAACGGCCGCATCCCGATCACCGCGATCACCGGCACCAACGGCAAGACGACGACGACCCGCCTGACCTCCCACATCCTCCGTCAGGCCGGTTGGTCTGTCGGGATGGGCTGCACGGGCACCGTCGAAATCGACAACAACGTGATCCTGCGCGGCGACTATTCCGGCCCCGCAGCGGCGCAGGCCGTGCTCAGGGAACCGACGGTCGAACATGCGGTGCTCGAGGTCGCCCGCGGCGGCATCATGCGCCGCGGTCTCGGTTTCGACGAAGCGGATGTGGGCGTTCTGCTCAATATCGCGTCGGATCATCTCGGAGAGCGCGACATCCACACGCTGGAAGAGCTCGCGCGCTGCAAGACCGTCGTGGTGGATGCGGTCAAGCGCAAGTCCGAAGGCGGCTTCTGCGTTCTCAACGCCGACGATCCGCTGGTGATGGAGCACGGAACCTACTGGGCGCGTGGCGAGATCATCTACTTCACCATGGATCCGGAAAACCCTGCGCTGACCGAGCATCTGAGTGAACTTGGCATGGTCCTGACGGTCAGGAACGGCTGGATCGTGCTCCTGCGCGGCAAGGTGACGGTCGAGATCGCGCAGGTGAACGACGTTCCGATCACCTTCGAGGGGCACGCCCCCTTCAACGTGCAGAACGCCATGGCTGCCGCGGCGGCCGCGCTGGCGCACGGGATCGAGATCGACGATATCCGCGCGGGGCTTCTGACCTTCCATCCGACGCCGGCGCAGATGCCCGGCCGCACGAACTATTTCGAGGCGGACGGGGTGAAGTGCCTGATCGATTACGGCCACAACGTGCCGGCGCTGAAAGCGCTCGAGCCGCTGGTGACCGGGCTCGGAACGCGGCGCAAGATCGGGGTGGCGACTGCGCCCGGCAACCGCCGCGACGAGGATCTCAAGGGTCTTGGCGCCCAGCTTGCCCATATGTGCGACGCGGTTTTCGTCTACGAGACCGACGCACGCGGCCGCTCCGAGGGCGAAGTCGCCAAGCTCATCTCGGAAGGCGCGCAGGAGGCCGGCTCGACCGGGCGCGTCGAGGTCATCATGAGCGAGGCCGACGCGGTCGGGCGCGCGATGGAAGAGGCGCGCCAGGGGGACTTCCTCCTGCTGCTTGTCGATGACATCGAGGGCACGACGGCACGGCTGAAGGGACGCAGCTTTCCCGAACAGGCCGACCTGGCAAAGACCTGACCGGCACCAAGGCAATCAGAAACAGAGCGGGGCGAAACAAGCGCCCCGCCGAAACCAGGGGGTGAGATGAGCAAGAACGTATTCGTCGTCGGCTTGAACGATTACAACGCCGAGCGCCTGCGGCGCCTGCGCGGGGTGGAAAACGTCACGTTTCACCCGCTCCTGACGCCGGCACAGGTGTCCGAGACACAGGATTTCGACATTCCGGCCATGTTGGCCGAGGCCGAGGCCACCCTCGACGCCTTCGACGGCAGCATCGACGCCATCGTCGGATATATCGACTTCCCCGTCTCCACCATGCTCCCGATCCTCTGCAAGAAATACGGAACGCCCCAGGTCTCGCTTGAGGCGTTGCTGAAATGCGAGCACAAGTACTGGTCGCGTGCGGTCATGCGCGAGGCGATTCCCGATCACATCCCGAAGTTCACCGCCTTCGATCCGTTCGACGACAACGCACTCTCGAAGATTGGCGAAGCTGACCTGCGGTTTCCGTTCTTCGTCAAGCCGATCAAGTCGTCGGGGTCCCGCCTCGGTTTCCGGATCGACAGCCCCGAGGATTTCGATTTCGCGACCGAAAAGCTGCGCGCCGAGATCCGTACCATCGGCGAACCCTTCGACCACGTGCTGAGCCAGGCGGATCTGCCGGACGAGATCCGGGCGGTCGAGGGCCATTACTGCATGGCCGAGCAGGTGATCGGGGGCCGGCAATGCACCGTCGAGGGCTACGTCCACGACGGCGAGGTGGTGCCTTACGGGACGGTCGATTCGATCCGCTACCCACAGGTGCTGAGCTTCTTCTACTACCTCTATCCCTCGCAGCTTCCGCGCAAGGTGCAGGACAAGATGTGGGAGATCACCCGCACGATCATGAGCCATATCGGCTACGATAATGCGGGCTTCAACATCGAGTATTACTGGGACGAGGTGCAGGACAAGATCTGGCTTCTCGAGATCAACACCCGCATCGCGCAGTCGCATTGCGACCTTTTCGAGATGGTCGACGGAGTCTCCCACCAGCAGGTCACGATCGATCTTGGCCTCGGGCGGAAGCCGGACATGCCGCGGGGGGAAGGCCCCCAGAACGTGGCCGCTGAATTCTTTTACCGCGTCTTCTTCCGCGACGCGCGGGTGGCCCGGGCCCCGTCGCGGGCAGAGATCGAAGTGGCCAGCGAAGCGGTCGAAGGCACGCGCATTGTCTCGTACGTCAGCAAGGGCATGATGCTTTCCGAGCTTCCCGAACAGGACGCCTACAGCTTTGCGATCGCGTCGGTCTGGATGGGCGCGGGCAAGCAGTCGAAGCTTCTGTGGAACTACGAACAGGTGATGAAGAAGCTCAATTACGAGTTCACCGACATCGTGGAATAGCGCAGGCCATAGACTTTGCGCGCGGGCCCGTCGATAACGTGCGGGCCCCTCCAGAACTCCATCGGATGACGTTCCATGAAAGTCGACACCGACCTGACCCGCGACGTGCGCGAACTCGAGCACGTCGAGATTCCCATGCCCGACGGCACCCGGCTTGCCGCCCGGATCTGGATGCCGGAGGACGCTGAGACGCGCCCGGTGCCGGCGATCCTCGAATACATCCCCTACCGCAAGAACGACAAGACGCTCGAGCGTGACGCCGCTCGGGCGCCGTGGCTCGCGGGTCATGGCTACGCCTATGTGCGGCTCGACATTCGCGGCACCGGCGAGTCCGAAGGCGTGATGACGGACGAGTACACCGAGATCGAGCTGCAGGACGGCTGCGATGCCATCGCCTGGATCGCGGACCAGGGCTGGTGCGACGGCGGCGTCGGCATCGTCGGCATCTCGTGGGGCGGCTTCAACGGCCTGCAGATCGCGGCATTGCGTCCTCCGGCCCTGAAGGCGGTCGTCACCATCTGCTCGACCGACGACCGATATGCCGACGACATCCACTACATGGGCGGCACGCTGCTTGGCGATCAGCTTTCCTGGGCGTCGGTCATGTTCGGCATCAACACGTTGCCGCCCGATCCGAAACATGTGGGCGAGCGGTGGCGCGAGATGTGGGAGGCCCGCCTCGACGGTTCGGGCCTCTGGCTCGAGACGTGGATGAACCACCAGACCCGCGACGAGTTCTGGAAGCACGCCTCGATCTGCGAGAACTGGGACGATGTCGAAGTGCCGGTCTACGCGGTCAGCGGCTGGGCCGACGGCTATTGCCGGTCGGTATTCCGGCTGGTCGAGAACCTGCGCGGGCCCGCCAAGGGGATCATCGGGCCCTGGGCTCACAAATATCCCTATCTCGGCGAGCCCGGCCCCGCCATCGACTGGTTGACCGAAGAGACGCGCTGGTGGGATTACTGGATGAAGGGCGAGGAGACAGGGATCATGGACGAGCCTCCCCTCAGGCTCTTCCTTCAGGATCACGCCGAGCCCCGCAGCCATTACGACATGCGCGAGGGCCACTGGATCACCGAGCCATCGTGGCCTTCCCCGAACGTCACCCGCACCGCGTTCCGCCTCGGGTCCGACGGATCCCTCGGCTCGGATACCGCCCCCGACGAGGAGGCGCTGTCGGTATGCTCGCCCCTCTGGGTCGGCCTGCAGGGTGGCAAATGGTGTTCCTACGCCCATCCCGGAGACCAGCCGGGCGACCAGCGCCGCGACGACGCGGGCAGCCTCACCTTCGAGACCGCCCCCCTGGAGGCGGACCGCGCCATAGCAGGCGACGCGACCCTGACGATGACGTTCCGGGTGGATCGGCCGGTCGCACAGGTCGCCGTTCGTCTCAGTGACGTCGCACCCGACGGCGCTGCGACGCGCGTGAGCTACGGTCTGCTCAACCTGACGCATCGCGACGGCCATGAGACCCCCGAGGCGCTCGAGCCCGGGCGGGATTACACCGTCGAGGTCCCGTTCAAGCACGTCGCGCAGATTTTCCGTGCCGGCCACCGGATCCGGCTCTCCGTCTCGACGAGCTACTTTCCGATCGCTTGGCCGACGCCGGAGCGGGTGACCCTAACCCTGCTCCCAGCTCGTTCATCGTTGTCGCTGCCGCTGCGCGACGCGCAAGTCGACATGGCCGCGGATTTCGAGGCTCCGCGCGCGGGGCCGCCACTCGCGCTCGACGTCCAGGCGCCGCCGAGGGCGGAGTGGGTCGTGACCGAGGACCGTGATACCGGACGCATGACTGTCGAGGTGCGCGACCACGAGGGCGACGCCGTGATCTCGGCGCAGGAGTTCCGCCACTCGGCGGAGGGCCACGAGATCTACACGATCCTGCCCCAGGATCCGCAATCGGCCTCGGGCCGTGTCACCTGGGTGCATGAGATGAGCCGCGACGACTGGTCCGTGCGCACCGAAACGGAAACGCACCTGACCGGGGACCGCGATCACTTCCACATCGAGGCCTGCCTGCGCGCCTGGACCGGCGAGGAGCTCGTTCGCGATCTCGACTGGTCGGTCTCGGTTCCCCGGGTCATGACCTGAGCGAAAGCTCCGCCGGCCTCCCGCGCTTCCTCACCGATGGCCGACCCATCCACGGTCGTCGGTGAAGGCCCTCGCCTCCGAAATCTCGGCAGGCGTGTAGTTATCGGGCCCTGCCCCCAGAGGATCGAGCCGCTCGTTCGAGGCAGCGAGAAGAACGTTGCCGCGGCCGCTTGCTCCGATCGGACCGGCCACCACCCGGACATGCGGGTAGAGCTCGTCCAGGATCGCGTGGACCCCACGAGCCAGAGGGCCGTCGGGCGCGTCGATCAGGTTCACGTAGACCGGACCGTCGACGATCGCCCGCAGGCGCTCGTAGGTCTCGAGCGTGACCAGATGCGCCGGGACCGATCCGGACGAAAACGCGTCCATCACGGCCGCATCGAAGCGGCGTGTGGTCTCGTTGATGTAGACGCGGCCATCGGCATGAACGAGTCCGAGACGCCCGCCTCCGTCGCCCCCCTCCTCTTCGATCATAGCCGCGGCGCGCGGCAGGTGCCGGCGGACCACCTCGGTCACCAGCGGATCGATCTCGACCGCCACGGCCCGGGCCTCGGGTCGCGACGCAAGAAGTCGCGTCGGCAGAGTGTAGCCCCCTCCACCGACGAAGAGCACCGAAGGGTCAGGCCCGAGATCCCGGTCCATGCTCGCCCAAAGCCATCGGGTGTAGGAAAGCGCAAGATCGGTGGTTTCGTCGGAATGTGCGCTCTCTGCCGGAACGCGCTCCGCCGCCTGGGTCGTGCCGTCCGATATGAGGCGAACTTCCGCACCCTGCTCCAGCACATGCAGACAGGAGAGACCCGATTCGTAACGGCATGCGGATCCTCCGGCGACACCCGCAAAAACCGTGAATGCCGCCGCGGCGATCACCACAGCGGCTTGCGGTCCGGCGCCCGGCCGGGCGGTCTTCATGAATGGCAGGCACATCAGAGCTGCGATGCCGCAGGCGGCGAAGGTCGCGGTCGAGCCGATGAGCGGCAGGCTGACGAAGCCCGCGAGGATCGCGCCGAAGATCGCGCCGACCGACCCCGCCGCCAGGACGAACCCAAGCGACGAGCCCTCTCTGCCCGGCCGCGCCTCGACGGCAAGCTTGGCGAGAAGCGGCGAAGGCAGGGTCACGCAGACCGAGGCTGGGAAGAAGGTCACGATGACGCTCACCAGCATCCCGCCGGTGCCGCGCGCGCCGAAGGCGTGAACGAGGCCGAGCAAGGTCGGTGATAGCGCCATGAGTACCGCGGTCGCGATCAGTGCTGTGCGCACGGCGCCGATGGCGGCCGAACGATCGCGCTCCGCCACGAGCCCGCCGAGCGCGCTGCCAAGCGAGAAGCCTGCGAGGACCGTGGCGATCACCGCCGTCCATGTCAGCAGCGAGGTTCCGAAGAACGGCGCGAGCACCCGTCCCGCGGCAATCTCGTAGGTCAGGCCCACGGCGGAGAGGACGAGGATCAGGAAAATCGCAATCGAGAACCGGATGATTGCCTCCCTTCGGCTGCTGTGCGGGATCCAGTCATGGGTGAAGCAGGCAGCGGACGAAAGGCTTCTGCGGTCACATCGCCGACATGTCCTGCATAAGCCACGGGTTCGGCCTGCCAATCACCTGCGCTGGCCGAGCGAAGGAGCCTCCGGGGCGGAAGCCGCATCTAAATCATGATCGGATCGATACGGGGCTCTGCCGTGCCCAGAACGCGGCACGTCGCGCGATGCGGCGTCGCATGCGTGGCCGATTGCGTATCTTCCGCGGCACGCCGTCCGAGGCAAGAAGGTGCGCTCAGAGCCCGGACATGCGACCGTTGCGCCGCGTTCTCTGTCGGACAAGCAGCAGGATGAAGTAGGTACCCCCGACGCAGGCCGCGATCGTCCCGGCGGGGAGCTGCATCGGATAGATGAGCGTCCGCCCCAGCCAGTCGGACAGGATCATCAACGCGGCGCCGAGCCATACGGCGGAGAGGACCTGCGCGCCCGCGGTCCGCGCACCGAGCATGGTGGCGGCGTGAGGCGCCACAAGCCCGACAAAGGCGACCGGGCCCATCATCGCGGTCACTCCGGCCGCGAGACTTGCGGCAAGACACAGACACGCCGTCCGGATGCGCACCACCGCCAGTCCGCGCGCGGCGGCGACCGCATCACCGCTCGCGATCAGGGTCAGCCATCGCCGCGCGACGAAGGTCGCGGCCGTCGCGACGAGCGCGAGCATCATCAATGTCAGCGCCGCATTTCCGGAGACGCGGTAGGTCGAGCCGCCGAGCCAGCCGAGGATCGCAAAACTGTCGGCCGTGCCGGCCGCGAGTGCGATCTTCACCAGGGCGTCCAGCAGCGCTCCGAGCGAGATCCCCACGAGCGCCACGATCATCGGCGCATTGGCGTGCCGCCGCACGAGAAGCAGGAGGATCGCCAGGACGATCCCCGACCCCAGAAGCGCAATCGGCGCCCCCGCCGCATAGATGGAAGTCCCGCTCACGAGCGCGGTGAGGACGAGCGCAAAGGTCGCGCCGGACGACATGCCGAGAATGTAGGGGCTCGCCAGCGGGTTGCGGATCACCCGTTGGAGAACCACGCCGGACAGGGCCATCGCGCCCCCTGCCCCCGCAGCTCCGAGAATCCGGGGCCAGCGGAACGACCATGTCACGCCTTCGGGCCATGCCAGCCGCCAGCCTGCATCGCCCTGCCCCACGCATATCGCGAGCAGGAGCGCCGCCGCCATCAGAAGGCCAAGTCCGGTCAGCGTACGGAGGCGCAGCCCTGCCGGCCCTTCCGGCATGTCGAGTTGGGCATGGTCGGCCGCGCCGAGGCGGCGTCTCATGAGCAGAACCAGGGCCGGAGCGCCGGCAAGCGCCGCGGCGGCCCCGGTCGGAACCATGTCGCGCAGCGTAACGCTCGCGCCGACCGCGATCATGTCGGCCGCCGATAGGAGCGCGGCGCCGCAGAAGGCGCTGGCGGCAAGCTCGCTTGCCGGGCGCCGCGCACCGCAGGACCGGGCCACGGTCGGAGCAAGCAGTCCGATGAAGCCGATCATGCCGACAGTCGCGACGCTCACCGCGGTCAGGAAGAGCGCCAGCGCGGCGATCATCGTGAGCCACGGGGTGAGTGCCAGGCCTCGCGCTTCCGCCCCGCCCGCGCCTGAGCGCAGAAGGGTCAGGATCCGGACGCAGCAGAACGCCCCTGCCGCCGCGAGACCGAGGCGCGGGGCCGCCCATAGCGTGGCGCCCCACCCGCTCTGACCGAGGTCTCCGGCGCCCCAGACGAAGAGATGGCCGAAATAGGGGCTCTGCATCAGGACGATGGCGCCCGCGACGGCACCGAGGAGCAGGTTCACCGCCATGCCTGCGAGCACCGCCTTCAGCCCCATCAGACCGCGTAACCCCGCGATGGCGACAACGAGACCGAAGGCGCCGGTTGCGCCGGCGAGACTAATCCATTCCCGGCTGCTTGCCGCAAATGCCGGGGCGAGGAAGGTCGCGATCACCATGGCGAGCCAGGCTCCGGAGGAGGCTCCGAGCGTCAGCGGCGAGGCGAGACGGTTGCCGGTGAGCTGCTGGAAGAGGCTGCCCGCAAGGCCGAGCGCCGCCCCGACGATCAGTCCCATGGCGATCCGCGGGAGAACCGATTGGGTGACCCGGATGTCGTCGAAGGTTTCCGGCGCGGCGCCCGTCAGAAGATCGAAGAGGCGAGCAGCATCGACGGTCGCACCGAGCCACAGATGCATCAGCGCCACCGCGAGAGCGAGCGCGACGGGCGCAATCGGACGTGTCCAGGTCATTCGGAGAGAGGCAGAAGCGCGTCATGGAACGCCCGGGCGTGACGCAGGAGCGACATGTAACCGCCGTAACTCCAGACGGGATCCGTCTCGGCGAACATGCCCTGCTGCACCGCGGGCAGGAACCGCCAGAGCGGGGTCTCGAAGAGCGCATCCCCGGCCATGTGCGGCCGGATCGCGATCAGCGCCCCGTTTTCGACCGCCGCAAGCGCGTCGACCTGCTTCTGCGCCACTCCCCAGCGGGAGGGCGGCTGCGGCAGGGCGTTCTCAATTCCGAGAGCTTCGAGGGCTGCCACCGGGATCGAATTGGCGCCATAGATCCAGACCGATGCTCCGTCATTGAGCCGGATCACGGCGGTCTCGGGGATCGAGCCGCCGAAGGCCTCGCCGAGCCACGTTCGGAGCTCCTGCAGTTCACCCTCCATGGCGTCGATCATGGCCTCGGCCGTCTCGGTACGGTCCGTGAGGCTGGCGATCTCGAGGAAGATCCCTTCGGACGCGGCGACGTTGTCGTGATCGGCCGACCAGGCGTCGAACACCACCACCGGCGCGATCCTCTCGAGGCGTGCGACGTCTTCCGGCGGCGCGTCGGAAGCGATGATGACGTCGGGATTGAGCGCGGCGATGCGTTCGAGATTGGGTTCGGTGCGCAGGCCGACATCCTCCACGCCGTCCGGCATCTCGGGCTGCGCGACCCAGTCCCTGTAGAGATCGAGTTCCGGCGCGCCGACGGGAACGACACCGAGATCGAGAACCTGCTCGGCGAGGGCCCAGTCGAGAACCACGATGCGCTCCGGTATCGATGCGAATTCCTGTGGGCCTCGGCGGTCCTCGATCGTGAGTGCGCCAGCGGCATTTGCGAGCAGCACGAAAGCGAGCGCGAGCATGCGGATCATCTTACGGCCTCCGGATCGATCGTCACGAGTGCATCGGCCATGGCTTCGGCAAGCGAGGCGACCGACAAGGCCCCTCCGAAGGTCCAGACCGGGCCGGCCTCGGCGAAGCGGCCATGGCGCACGAATGGCATGAACGACCAGAGCTGCGTGCCGAAGAGCTCGTCGCTTGCCGGAAACGGCACGAAGTTGACGACCGCCGCCTCCTCGTAGACCGCAAGATCCTCGACCGGACGCTGCACGAAACCCCACTCCGTGGGCTCTCCCGGATCGGGGTGCGTCAGGCCCATGCCCTCGAGAGCCGCCAGGGCCATGCCGTTGGCGCCGTGGATGCGGACCGTCGTCGGAGTCAGAAGGCGGATGGGAACGACTGACGGCGGATTGCCGTCGAAATGCCGGCGCACGCGGTCCCCGGCTGCGGCCAAGCGCGCGTCGACATCGTCGAGGATCGCCTGCGCCTCGCCTTCGCGACCGAGCTTCGCACCGAGGTCCAGAAGTGTCCGGCGCGCGACCTCGGCGTTGTCCTGCCCGGCATCGAACCCCTCGACGTGCCAGACCTCGGCAATCCCGCTCAGCTCCGGGATGATGTCCGCCTGGTTGTCCGAGGCGAGAATGAGATCCGGCGCCGCCTCCGCGAGTGCCTCGAGGTTCGGCTCGGTCCGGAGGCCGACGTCCCGCACGCCGTCCGGCAGGGCTGGCATTCCGACCCAGGTGCGGTAGCCCTCGACATCCGCCACCGCCACAGGGTCGACGCCGAGCGCCACCAGAGTTTCCGCGAGCCCCCAGCTCAGGGCGGCAACACGGCCTGGCGGGTTGTCCCGCGCCATGGCCGATGTCGAGAGACACAGAAGAAGCGCGGCGATGCGCAGCATGGGGAGGGATCCTTTCGGAATTGGGTCAGGCGACGACGGCCACCGGCCCGGAGGGGCCCTCGACCAGCGCCATCTCGATGTCGTAGAGCGTCCGAAGCGTGCCCGGCGCGAGGAAATCTCCGGGGGCGCCGTCGAACGCCACCTCTCCGCCGCGGAGCGCGACGATCCGGTCCGAGAAGCGCGTGGCGAGGTTCACGTCGTGGAGAACGACGATCACCTTGCGGCCGCCGTCCCGCGAGGTGCGGCGCAGCAGGGCCATCACCTCGTAGGCATGGGCAAGGTCGAGCGCCGCCGTCGGCTCGTCGAGAAGCAGCACCGGCGCGTCCTGCGCCAGAAGCATGGAGATCCAGGCCCGCTGTCGCTCGCCCCCCGAGAGATCGTCGGCCAGCGTGTCCGCAAAGCCCGTCGCGCCGGTTTCGGCAAGACCGGTCTCCACCGCGGCGCGATCCTCGACTGTCCACCGGCCGAAAGCTCCGCGCCAGGCGAACCGCCCGAGGCCCGCAAGCTCGCGCACGGTCAGGCCCGGCACCGGCGGCAACCGCTGCGGCAGATAGGCGACCTGACGCGCGAAAGCGCGCTGGCCGGGCCCGGCGAGCGGTGCACCGGAAAGGTCGATCTCTCCGGTATCCGGCCGCGCCTGGCGGGCGAGCAGGGACAGCAGCGTCGATTTGCCCGAGCCGTTCTGACCGAGGATGGCCGTCACGCCCTCGCCGCCCAGGGACAGGCGGTCGATGCCCAGCACCTCCCGCCCGCCATGGCGCTTCGAGATGTCCCGAAGCTCGAACATCAGAACTTCATCGTTCCGGTGAGCGCGACGGACCGGCCCGCGCCGAAATAGCAGGTGGCCGTGTCGCAGAAGGACACGTAATCCTCGTCCGCAAGGTTCCGGGCATTGAGACGCACGTCGAAGCGATCGTTCGACCAGCCGACAGCCGCATCATAGAGAGTGACCGGCGGCGTGCGCTGGCTGTCGCTGCCGTCCCACTTTTCGCCAGTGTGTCGCACGCCGGCCCCGAAGCTCCACCCGTTGAGATTGCCCTGCGGCCGCCAATCGGCCCAGATCGAGCCGAAATCGGACGGGACCTGCGCGATGCGGTCGCCGCTCACATTCTCGGTCTCGAGCCAGGTGTAGCCCGCATCGACGAAGACGTTTCCGAAGCGGCGCTTGGCCTCGAGCTCGATCCCGCGCGAGGTCGCCTCGCCCGTCTGAGTCTGGAAGCCCGGGTTGTCGGGATCCTGCTTGGTCAGGTTGGATTTGGTCAGGTCGAAGACGGCCGCCGACAGCAGCGTATCGGTCCCCTCGGGCTGGTACTTCACGCCGATCTCGTATTGCTCGCCGCGGGTCGGATCGAACGGCTCGCCTGACGCATCGGTCCCGAGGCTCTCCTGCCGGAAGCTTTCGGCGTAGCTCGCATAGGGAGCGATCCCGTTGTCGAAGCGGTAGAGCAGCGCCACGTTCGCCGTCACCGCATCGTCGGTCGTGTCGACCGTGGCGTCCGTGAAGGTCCCCGAGGTCTCGCCCGTCTCGATCCAGGAATACCGCGCCCCGACGTCGAGATGCAGCCGGTCGTTCCAGGTCGCCCGCGTCTGCACGTACGCGCCGGCTTCCTCGATCGTGTTGGCCGGCGTGTCGGCGATCGGGTCGGGGAAGGTCACGCCGGTATAATCGGGATCGAAGGGGTCGATCGGACCGTTCTGCTGGCCGTAGACGGTGTCGCTGTCATAGGTCGCCTGGGTGTAGGTCGCGCCGACGAGGGTCGTCATGTCCCAGCCGGCCAGATCGTATTCTGCCTTGCCCGTGACATCGAGGTTGTAGCTCTCGAAGCTGTTGTCGGCTTTGTAGACGAGCCGGTTGATTGTGCCGTCGGCATTGTAGCGCGTCGGGCTGTCCGCCGATCCCCACCAGGTGTGCCGGTAATCCGCCTCAGCATCGGTCCAGCGGGCGTTCACGTCCATCGACCACACGTCGTTGAACCGGTGAGAGAAGAGCGCGGTGAGCGAGCGATGCTCGGCATCGAAACGGTTGTTGTCCGGCTCGCCGATAAAGACGTCGCTGTCGAGCTTGCGGCCGTTCGGCGCATCGTAGAGCGTCCCGTAGATCGAGGCGAACTGGATGTCCGGCGTCGCATCGTTCTTCTGGTAGCGGGCGAGCAGCGTGAGCTCCGTGTCGGGGCCCGGCCGCCATGTCAGCGACGGCGCGATGGCGATGGCGTCGTCCTGAGAATATTCGACGTCGGTCTCGCTCTCGCGATAGAGCCCCGCGAGGCGCCAGCTGAGCGTGTCGTCCTCGGTAAAATTGCCGCCAAAATCGGCGCCGACCTGCCGCCGCGCATTGCTGCCGAAGGACAGCTGCGCGATGTCGGGGCTCTCCGTCGCCGCGGTCTTGGACGTGGTGTTGACGACACCGCCCACCTCGCCGTTGCCGTATTGTCCCGATGCGGGACCGCGCAGAACCTCGACGCTTTCCAGCAGGAAGGGCTCGGGCTTCACGTCATTGTAATAGCCGTAGCGCGACAGCAGTCCGTCGTGGAACGTGGTCGGATTGAAGCCGCGGATATTGTACCAGTCCGAGCGCGCATCGTGCCCCCATTGGCCCGCATTGACCCCGGTCGAGTAGCTGAGCGCATCCTCGATATCCGTCGCGCCCCGCTCGAGCATCTGCTGGGCCGTGACCACGTTGACCGAGCGCGGGGTTTCGGCGATCGGCGCCTCGAAGCGCGTGATGCCGCCGGTGTCGAGCGATTGGGTTTCGCCATAAAGTCCGCCGCCGCTCTGATCCTCGACCGTGATGGCATCGAGCGCGATGTCCTGAGCCAGCGCCGGAGCCGCCACAATGAGCGCACAGACCGACAGGCTCGAGCGCATGCTTGGCATGTCCCGTCTCCTACGTGTTTTATTCTGATATTGCCTGGCGGATAGCTGGGACGAGTTCCGGATAGGATAATCCGATTTAAAGAGTCAAGATTTGCCGTCCACCCAATAGGCGGCAATGTAGCAATCCTTCCGGTCGACGCCCGCGCTGCCGCGCAACCAACTGCGTACATTGGCAGCGAGGGATTTTTCGGCGGCGAACCAGATGTGCCGACCGGGGCCCGCAGGCAGTGGCGCAGCCTTCACCTCAGCCACGAGATCGTCGCCGCGGTCGCGATAGAGCCACGTGATCCGGGCCCCCGCCGGCGCAGCCAGAGGCAGCACGTCCTGCGGGCCGTCGACCATGACCAGCACCTCCGCGGACACATCGTCCGACGCCGCCTCGAGTATCCGCGCGATGGCGGGCAAGGCGGTCTCGTCTCCGGCGAGGAGCCAGGACCGTCCGGGTGGCATCCAGCCTCCGCCCGGGCCGCTGATCCCCACCTCGGCGCCGATCCCGACCTCTTCGGCCCAGCGGCAGGTCGATCCGTTGCCATGAAGGAAGACGTCCACGTCGAGCCAGCCCTCCTCGGGATCGATGGCCCGGATCGTGTAGGCGGGCATGTGCATGCCGTCCCCTTCGCCGGGCCAGACCGTCCGTCCCTTGGCGGTGAGATAAGGCCAGACCGGCGCCCTTCCGCCGATGGGGATCAGGAGCCGGATGTGCAGGCCCGACAGCGCGAAATCCGACAGATCGTCCGCCGACACTCTCAGCCGGACGAACTTCGTGCCGATACGCGACCGCGCGATCACCTGCCCGGTCCGCACGTTCGGCGGCAGCCCACCGGTCCGAAGATCCCCGCCCTGCCAGTCAAGCGCCACGCTGTCGTGACGCAACCTGTCGAGCCGCGCGGAGACCCCTTCGCAGAGCATGTGCAGATTGGATGCGTTGTCGGCGTGCACCTCTATCCGCAGCGCTCCGCCTTCGGATTGCAGATGAAGCCGCCCGACCCCGGTGTCGCAATCGATCGCGTCCCCGTCCCGCGCGAAGATCACGTCCTGCGCTTCGAGATCCGCGGCGACGGCGTCGAGAAGGCCGATCGGGTCGGCGTCGCGGAAAAGCGCTGCGCTGGTATGCCTCGACATGGGAACGACCCCCTTCAACTGGAGAAATTCATCGGAAGCGTGTAGGAATACTGGCTGTCGCGAAGCTGCGACGGCGCCGCCGGGAATCTGGCGCCACGCACCGCCCGCACCGCCGCCTGATCGAGCGCGGCATTGCCCGAAGACGACACGATGGATGCGCCGAGGAGCTGCCCGGACCGGCCGACGACGATGCGCACGGTCACCGTTCCCGAGGCGCCGCGGGCGGCGTTGGGGTAGCGCTTGCGCCTTTCCAGCGTCGCGCGGATCTGGGCACCGTATTGCCGGGCAAGGTTCTGCCGCTGTCCCGCGCTGATCGTCGAGGTCTGACTCCGCTCGGACGCCCCGGCGTTGCTGCTGCCGCCCGAGCCGGAGGCGCGCTGGCGCTGGCTGGTCGTCTCGGACGGCGCTTGCTGCGGCGCCCGCTCGGGCTCCGGCTCCGCGCGCCGTTGCGGCTGAGGCTCGGGCTGCGGCTCAGGCTCCGGGGGGCGCAAATTCTCGGGCCTCACCTGTGGCCGTTCGCCGCTGCGAAGTGGTGCCGCGCTGTCGGGGTCAACGTTCGGCTCCGGTTCCGGCGGCGGAGGCGGCGCGTTTGTCTCGCGGTCGATCTCGGGCGCAGCCTCGGTTTCCGGAAGAGCTAGTCCCTGCGGCGCCTGAGGTGTCGAGGGGACGGAAGGGGCCGTCTGGGCAGACGGCGTCGACGGCTCCGGAGCGGCAGGCGCCTCGGGCGGGGTCATCGCCGCCATCTGAGGCGCCTCGACCGTCTCTGGCGGCGTCTCCCAGCGCTCGACCATCTCGGCGACTTGCGCATTCGACGCCTCCAGCGACATCTGCGCCTCGCCGCCCTGCCCCGCGGCCGTGATGCCGCTCTCGCCCTCGGCGGCAAGAGCGAGCACCGCCGCATGTGCCCCGAGGGCGAGCGCGACGAAGGCTATGGCTTCCGCTGCACGTCTCATTGCCGTGCCGTCACCAGTTCCACCCGCGAGAAGCCGGCTTGCCCGAGCCGAGGCATCAACGCGGCAAGATCCTCGGCCGGCGCGGCGCGGTCGGCGCGCAGCATGAGGACGGGTCCCCCCTCGCCGCAGGGACCGCCACATTCTTCGGTCTTTGCATCTTCGAGCGATGCAAGCGCGGCGTCTCCCATCACGTCGCGGAAGCCGATCTGCCCGTCCGCCGAGAGGTAGACCGTCAAGGTCCCGTCGGCGTCTTCGGCTTCGGCCACGTCGGGAGGTTCGACCTCGAAGGGCTGCGGCGGGGCGATCTGCGCCGTCATCAGGAAGAAGATGAGAAGCAGGAACACCACGTTGATCATGGGCACGAGGTTCTCCTGCGGCCGGCGGCGGGGCGCATCGTCGATCCTCATGACCCATTCTCCACCAGAACGAGCTTGCCGAAGCCGGATTGTCCCAGGGTTTCCATCACCGACACCACGCGCTGCAGCTCCGAGCCGTCGCGGGCGCGAAGGACAATCGTGTCCTCGCGGCTTTCGACAAGGTCCTCGAGTGCGGCCGGGAGCTCCGCGATCGGCATTTCCGTGCCGTTGAGCCGAACGCTCCCCGGAGAGATGTCGACGAGGCGCGGCGGACCCGAATAGGCTCCCGACGCACTGCCGGCGACGTTCAGCGGCACTTGCAGATCCACGCCGAACCGCGAGGAGAGCATGAAGAAGACGAGGAGCAGAAAGACCACGTCGATCATCGGAGTGAGCGACGGGCGGCGGCGGGGCGGCGGGTCTCCGAGATTCATCGGAGGATCACTCCGCCGCGTGACGCAGCGGTGCCGACGCGGCCTCCGGAGCGCGGATGCGCAGCCGGGTCGCAAGATCCTCCATCTCGTGGCGCAGGCGATCGGCCACGGCTTCGAACCATGTCAGCGCGGCGGAGGCGGGGATCGCGACCGCCATGCCGGCAGCGGTCGTCAGCAATGCTTCCCAGATGCCCCCCGCGAGCGTCGCCGGATCTGCGCGGCTACCGGCCTCCTGCAAGGCCTGGAAGGCGGCGATCATCCCCAGGACGGTGCCGAGCAGACCCAGCAGCGGCGCGACCGTGGCGATGAGTTCGAGAGGCCGCAGGCCGCTGCGGAGGCGCGCGAGAACGCCCTTGGCGACCCGCACCGTCTCGGCCTCCGCCGCCTCGGCGCTGAGCGCCGGGTCCCTCAGGCTCCGCATCGCGGTGAGAACGACTTCGGCACGACAGGTGCGGCGGCCGACCAGAAGACGTTCGGCCGCTGCGGCATCTCCGCTCTCCCAAAGACGCACCGCCCGCTCGGCGCGGCGACCGCCGGTCCAGGCCCCGATGAGCGCGAGCCGCCAGATCTTCCACAGGATGAGAGCGACCGTCAGGACCGACAGCGCGGCGATCAACAGGATGACCGGGCCACCCTGCAGGAGCAACTCGAGCCGGGCGGGCGCGTCAGAGAAAAACGTAGGAAGGGCGGCGAGAATGTCGGACACAGCACATGACCTCGGATCGACCGCGCCCGCCTGCCATGCGGACAGCAGGTGGATCCGCGGGTTCGTGTGACAGATTTTGGTACCGTGCGACCGTTTCCGGATAGCTGGGTGCGATTTAACTGACTGTTTGCGTCAGAATTGTCAACTGCCGGGGGCAGACCATCCGTCCGACCGAAGAACGGCTCAAGCTCCCCCATATACCGCAACGGGTTGGCACGGGGCTCCGGCAATGTAATCTCGCATGGACCCGTCGATGGAGCCCTCCGATGCATCGCCCCCTCTTCGCCGCCTTCGCTGTTGGCCTTGCTGCCACCGCCGGCTCCGCCCAGGAGCAGACGGTCCTCGTCCTCGATGCGTCGGGATCGATGTGGGGGCAGATCGAGGGAACGGCCAAGATCACCATTGCGCAGGGTGTCCTGGGCGAATGGCTCGACGCCTGGCCCGAGGATCGCCTGCCCGGCCTCGCCGCGTATGGGCACCGGGAACGGGGGGACTGCGCCGATATCGAGGTGCTGGTTGCGCCCGGCGAAGACACCGGAACCGATATCCGCGAGGCGCTGGCCGCCCTCCGGCCCACGGGATCGACACCGATGAGCGATGCGCTCCGGATCGCCGCCGAGGAGATGCGCTACACGGAGGAGCCGGCGACGGTGATCCTCGTCTCGGACGGAATCGAGACCTGCGCTCCCGATCCATGCGCCGCCGCGCTGGCGCTGGAAGAGACGGGAGCGGACTTCACCGCACATGTGATCGCCCTCGACGTGGCGGACGCGGAAGCCTCTGCGCAGATGCAATGTATGGCCGAGGCGACCGGCGGCGCCTTCCACGCGGCCGCCGACGCGCCGGGCCTCGCGGACGCCCTCTCTGCGCTCACCTCGGGGGCGGAGATGGCGCTGAGCGACATCACGTTCCGCGCCATTCAAGGCCGCGACGGATCCGAGATCACCGAGCCCCTCCTCTGGAAGATCCGGCGGGAGGGAACACCGGTGTCGGAGCCGGACGCGGCCACGACCATGACCATGCCGCTCGGGCCCGGGGATTATGAGGTCACCGTGACACGCCCCGGCAGCGAAGAGGGCACAGCGACGACGTTCACCGTCTCCGATCAAGCGCAGATCGTGACCGTCCGCCTGCCCGATCCCGCACCCGGAGCGACCCTCGACGGACCAGGCAGCGCCCCCATCGGTGTGACTGTCGAGATCGAATGGGCCGGGCCGGGCAAGGAGACCGATTATGTCTCCGTGGCGCGGCCGGACGCGACGGGATACGAGACCTACACCTACGTCCGGGACGGCAGTCCTCTGTCCCTGCGCATGCCGGCGACACCCGGCACATACGAGTTGCGCTACATTCGCTCGAGCGACGACGCGGTACTTGCCACGAGACCGATCACCGCCACGGAGGTCGAGGTCGAACTCGAAATCGACACCGAAGTGGACATGGGAGCGTCGGTGCCGCTGGTCTGGCTCGGCCCCGGATACGACGGCGACTATATTTCCGTCTCGCGACCCGGAGATGACGGGCACGTCAACTACACCTATACACGCGAGGGAAGCCCGCTGCGCCTGCTGATGCCGCCCGAGCCGGGGAGCTACCAGGTGCGCTACGTTATGGCCCTGGATGCCACCGTGCTCGAGACCCTCGATATCGAGGTTCTTCCGGTCGAGGCCAAGCTCTATGCCGAAGCCAGGGCGAAGGCAGGGGCGGAGCTCGAGGTCGACTGGGACGGGCCGGATTACGAGAACGACTACATCTCGATCGCGGAGCCGGGCAGCGGCGATTACGAAACCTACACCTACACGCGCGAGGGCGGCCCGCTGACCGTGACGGCGCCGCTCGAACCGGGCGAATACGAGTTGCGCTATGTCCTGAACCAGGACGACACGGTGCTGGCGGCGCAACCGCTCGAGGTGGTGGACGTGAGCGCCTCGCTGCAAGCGCCGGAGACCGCGCGCGCCGGCGCGCCGGTCGTGGTGACATGGGAAGGGCCCGCCTATCCCAAGGATTTCCTGACGATCGCGCAGGTGGATGATCCCGGCTATGCCGGTTTCCGCTATGCACGGGACGGCAATCCGCTGATCCTCGACATGCCCTCGGCCCCGGGCGAGTACGAAATCCGGTATGTCGCAGCGAGCGTCGGCGAGACGGTGCTGGCGCGGCGCGCGATCACTCTCGAACCCGTCGACGCGTCGATCACTGGCCCCGAAAGCGCGCCGGTCGGGGGCAATATCGCGTTCTCGTGGGAGGGGCCGGATTACCGCCGCGACTACGTGGCCCTTGCGCCGGCCGGATCCGAAGACGGAGAGGTTCTGGCGTCGGTCTATACGAGCGACGACAGCCCCTCGCTGCTCGTCGCGCCCGATCAGCCCGGCGACTACGAGTTGCGCTACCATCTCGGGCGCGACGGAACCGTTCTGGCGCGGCACCCGATCTCCGTGACCGAGTGACCGCGTCGCGGCCGCCCTACCGCCAGTAGAGCGACCGCCCCTCGTGGAAGA
>NZ_JALZ01000025.1 GCF_000521785.1 Roseivivax halodurans JCM 10272 | reverse complement strand
TCCACTTTTTCGGGGCAGGATCACACCTGTCCGAACTCGCCAAGGTGGCCGCGGAGCGCATTGATTATCTGCGTCCGCTGCCGGACCAGAAGCTCGCGGACGCGAAAGATCATGGCAGCGCCCTGCGTCTCTTCGCTCTTCACCGGCACGAACCGCGTTCCGCGCCTTCGAACGATCCCCCGGATCGTTCGATCCGCTGGCGCGGACCAACTTGAACTGGGGCGCATCGCCGCTTCACAGATCGCCTCGGCATCCGCAGCATCGTTCTTCTGCCGTTTAACGAAAGGCTTCACGTAGGCGGGTGGGATGAGCTTCACCGCATGCCCCAGTTTCCCGATCTCGCGCCCCCAGAAATGTGCGCCGCCACAGGCTTCCATCGCGACGAGGCAGGGTGGCAGCTGGCTGAGGAACGCCAGCACCTGGTCCCGCCTCAGCTTCCTGCGCACCACGACGCGCCCGGTGTCGTCAGCTCCGTGAAGCTGGAATATCTTCTTCGCAAGATCGAGACCGACCGTGGTAATCTCCGACATGACCGTCCTCCTTTGTGGATCGTCGCAGACCCACCTTGGCACATCGATGCCCTCGGGGGCGGTCACATCATCAACGCCCCGCGGAGCCCTCGAAGCTTTGGTGAAGAGGAAAGGGCAGGGTGCCTTGATGTGAGGCAAGGTGTCGTGACACCGCCTGATCCAGAAGCCCCTGCACCTCATTCGAAGAGGCGCAGAGGTCTCCGGGGCATTTTCTTTGGGACAAAACCGGCTTAGTCGGAAAGCGCCGGTGGCAGGCCTGCCGGGAGAAGTGTTTTACCGGAGGTGTCTGGATGAGACGGGTACTTGTCACCGGGGCCGCCGGCTTCATCGGGTTCCATTCTGTGCAGCGCCTTCTGGGTGAAGGTGTGCGGGTCGTGGGGCTCGACGCGATGACGGATTACTACGACGTCTCGCTCAAGCGGGCGCGGCTGGCCGAGATCGGCGAGAGCCCGGATTTCCGCTTTGTCGAGGCCGCGGTCGAGACCCCGAACATGCTGATGGATCTCTTCGCCGAGGAGCGGTTCGACCTGGTGATCCATCTCGCCGCGCAGGCCGGGGTGCGTTACTCGATCGAGAATCCGCGCTCCTACCTTCAGAGCAATATTGACGGCACGTTTGAGCTCCTGGAGGCGGCGCGCGCGCACCCGCCGGCGCATATGCTGCTCGCCTCCACCTCTTCGGCTTATGGCGCCAATACCGAGATGCCCTATGCCGAGACGATGCGGGCCGATCACCAGATGTCCTTCTATGCCGCGAGCAAGAAGGCGACCGAGGCGATGGCACATTCTTATGCCCATCTCTACGATCTGCCGATCTCCATGTTCCGCTTCTTCACGGTTTACGGGCCTTGGGGGCGGCCCGACATGGCGCTGTTCAAGTTCACCCGGGCCATCCTCGGGAATGAGCCAATTGACGTCTATAATCACGGCGACATGAAGCGCGACTTCACCTATATCGACGATCTTGTGGACGGCATTCGCAAGCTGGCGGATGCGGTGCCGGAGCGCGGCCATCCGGTGGGGGAGATTGACAGCCTCTCGCCCGTCGCACCGTTCCGGGTGGTCAATATCGGTAATTCCGAACCCGTCCAGCTCATCGACTTCATCATCGCGATCGAGGCGGCGACGGGGCGGCAGGCAGAGCAGACTCTGCTGCCGATGCAACCCGGAGACGTGCCGGCCACCTGGGCCGACACCTCGTTGCTCGAGACCCTGACCGGAGCGAAGGCCGGTACGTCTGTAGAAGCGGGGGTGGCGCGCTTCGTGGAATGGTACCGGGGCTTTTACGGCGTCTAGAGCAAGAGATGTTTCGCGCGCGAAACACCCCCGCGGTGCCAGCAATGCTCTTGGGGAGCGATGACGGCGAGCGGAGGCCGAAGGGCCAACGGGTTCAGGTGGCGCCGCAACCGGCGTATCAGGGGCCTGAGACAGCAAGAGGCACATGAACGACATGGATGACAGCGCATCATTCCGGGGCTCGGTGCTCGAGGCGGCGCGGCGCGTGCTGACCACCGAGGCCGAGGCCCTGCAGGCGCTTGCCGAAGAGCTCCCCGAGGATTTTGCGGCCTCCGTGGAGATGATGCGGAGCGCGTCCGGTCGGGTGATCGTTTGCGGCATCGGCAAGTCCGGTCATGTCGGACGTAAGATCTCGGCCACGCTCGCCTCGACTGGGACACCTTCCTATTTTGTACATGCCGCCGAGGCGAGCCATGGCGATCTTGGGATGATCGCGAAAGGTGACGTCTGTTTGCTGATCTCGAATTCGGGCGAGACGGCAGAACTCTCGGATGTGATCGGCTATTGCGCGCGGCCAGTCTGCGGCTCACGCTCCCGAAGCGTCCCGAGGCTTGCCCGATGGGACTTGCGCCCACCACCTCTACCACGATGATGCTTGCGCTCGGAGATGCGCTTGCGGTGGCGCTGATGAGCGAGCGTGGCTTTGAGGCTGCGGATTTCCGCGACTTCCACCCAGGCGGCAAACTCGGCTCACAGCTCGCCCAGGTGGCCGATCTCATGCATGGACCCGAGGCGCTGCCGCTGGTGGCGCCCGAGACGCCCATGACCGAGACGCTGTTGGTGATGTCCGCCAAGGGGTTTGGCATTACGGCGGTGACCCGCGCGGACGGCCGGCTTCACGGTGTGGTCTCCGACGGTGATTTGCGCCGAAACATCGCGCACCTCTCCGAGAAGAGCGCGGGCGAAATCGCCATGCGCGACCCGGTCACCGTGACCGCGGACATGCTGGCAGCGCGGGCCCTGGCGGTTCTGAACGAGCGCAAGATCTCGGGGCCCCTGGTGGTCAGTGAAGACGACCAACCCGAGGGGGTCCTGCATATTCAGGACCTTCTGCGGGCCGGCGTCGCCTGATACGGGACGGGCGCCAACACTTTCGCAGCGATCACCGCTGGTGTCGCCGTCAGCGTCCGGCCGCAGAACCGAAGCCTAAGCGAGGCACCCTTTTGCCGGGCGATTGGTCTTGGTATCGAAAACTGCCCGCCAATGCTGGCGGCGCCGATATTAGGTTGCCGAAGGGAGCCCCGAAATCATGAACGCCACAAGGCCGATAGGTGGGATGCGACCGGCGGGGTCGGGCAGGAACTTTTGTGTTTGGACGGCGAGGGCTGGGAAGCTGACCTCTGTTGGGAGGAGCACCCATCTCGAAGCCACAACCCAAATCCAGATCTGTCTCCGCGGCGGATTCAGCTGATGGACGTCACGATCCTGATCCCGGCGCGTTACGCATCGCAACGTTTCCCGGGCAAGCCTCTGGCAAAACTGACCTTGCCCAACGGCACCACCAAGAGCCTCATCGAAATGACCTGGGAGGCGGCGAACAAAGTGCGCGGAGCGACCCGTGTCGCGGTCGCGACCGATGATACACGCATTGCCGAGACCTCCCGGGCTTTTGGGGCAGAGGTGATCATGACGTCGGAGGCTTGCGGCAACGGGACCGAACGCTGCGCTGACGCGTTGGCGCGGGCGGGGATCGAGACGGATCTTGTGGTCAACCTGCAGGGGGATGCCCCGCTCACACCGCCCTGGTTCGTCGAGGCGCTGATCGCGGCGATGGAGGGTGATCCCGCTGCGCAGATGGCGACGCCGGTATTGCGCTGCGACACCACCACATACGGTCACTTCGTCGAGGACAGGAAGGCGGGCCGGTGGGCGGCACCACCGCTGTCTTTGATCGGGAGGGACGGGCGCTCTATTTCTCCAAGGAGGTCGTTCCCTATATCGCGCCGGGCGCCGTGCCGGACCCGCTTCCGGTCTTTCACCATGTGGGGGTCTACGCTTACCGGCCTGCAGCGCTGGAGCGCTACGGAACATGGGAGGCAGGGCCGCTCGAGATGATGGAAGGGCTTGAGCAGCTGCGGTTCCTCGAGAACGGAACGCCCGTGGCCTGTGTCGAGGTCGAGGCGCAGGGCCGTCTCTTCTGGGAACTCAACAACCCCGAGGATATTCCCCGCATTGAAGCCGCACTGAAGGAGCTCTGAGATGGAGTCTATCGACACTCGCATCGTTACGGTTCGTGACGTGGAGATTGGTGGTGCAGCGCCTTTTGCGCTGATTACCGGCCCATGCCAGCTCGAGAGCCTCGATCATGCCCGGATGATGGCCGAGCGCCTCGCCGAGGCCTGCGCTGCGACGGGGACGCGCTTCATCTTCAAGGCTTCTTACGACAAGGCCAACCGCTCCTCTCTCGGCACCGCACGAGGGCTTGGCATGGAGAGGGGTCTCGAGATCCTCGGAACCATCCGCGAGGAGTTCGGCGTGCCGGTCCTGACCGATGTGCATGAGCCCTGGCATTGCGAAAAGGCGGCGCAGGTCGTGGACGTGCTGCAGATCCCCGCCTTCCTCTGTCGTCAGACCGACCTCCTGCTGGCCGCGGGTGAGACCGGCGTTGCGATCAACGTGAAGAAGGGCCAGTTCCTCGCGCCATGGGACATGGAGAATGTCGCGGCGAAAATTGCTTCGACCGGGAACAAGAGGATCATGCTCTGCGAGCGGGGGGCGAGCTTTGGCTATAATACGCTGGTCTCGGACTTTCGTTCCCTGCCCATCATGAGCCGCACCGGTTATCCTACCGTTTTCGACGCCACCCATTCGGTGCAGCAGCCGGGCGGCATGGGGGCGAGCTCCGGCGGGCAGCGCGAATTTGCGCCGGTCCTGGCCCGCGCGGCTTGCGCGGTTGGGGTCTCAGCGCTCTTCATCGAGACGCACGAGGACCCGGACAATGCTCCGTCCGACGGGCCAAACATGATCCCGGTAGACCGGATGGCATCCCTCATCGCGGAGCTGCGCGCCTTCGACGATCTACGCAAGGGCAGGGCGAATTCTTAGTCGAGCAGCGAAACGGCATTGTCTCCGTCCGAAACCAGACGGATGGGGGACCTCAAAGCACGGATTTACTCGCCGGCAGGTGGTTGCGGTGTATGCCTCCGGGAAGCACCGCCTGAGGACGGGGTTGGATTTCGGCTGAGAAAACGGGGTTGATGCCGTCGGAGGGCGGTTACAGCCTCAATGCCGTGCTGCGGTCACTTCATCGCATCCGGAAACCTGTCCAGAACGGGTGCACCGCTGCTAAGAACGCGCGAGCCTGCGCAAGATCATCGGCCGGGATCGGTATGCTGTTGCGTGAAATCGGTTGACCCCGACCCGGTCATTAGCCCTTTCCAAGGGCCATGCAGCCTGATCAGAAGGCAATTGGCGGGCACGAGAGCGCAAATTTGTCCGTTGTTCTTGGCGATCGTTCCCCCAGCGTGCAGAACGGGCCCTCAACCGGAACCACTACATTACGACGCCTCGCGATAAGGAGACCGCCCGTGCGGAGATATGCCCCCCTCGTCCTTACCCTCGCCCTGACCTGGCCCGCCTTTACGGCGGCGCAGGAGCCCCAGGAGGTCAAGGTGTTCATCGGCTCCATGTTCGAGATTGGCGAACTCGAGGGAGACCGGGCCGGCGAGTTCCAAGCATGGTACGAGGACTACCTCTCAGAGGCGGAACCGAGAGAGGTGCCAGGGGCGGCGAACCCGGTCTGGTGCAACGACGAGGGCGTTTGCGGGTCGATCCTCGGCATGGGGAAGGTGGCGTCATCGTCGTCGATGATGGCGATCCTCCTCGACCCCGCACTCGATTTCTCGAACGCCTACTTCCTGATGACCGGGGTCGCGGGCACGCCGCCGGACAAGGGCACGATCGGCGCGGTCAGCTGGGCGACTTGGCTGGTCGACTACGATCTCGGTCATCGCTGGGCCGCGGATGAGGTGCCGGAGGGAGAACCGCTCTTCATGCCGCGGGACGGCTACGAGGACATCCGCGTCTACGAGCTGAACCCCGATCTGGTGGATCACGCAGTCGAGCTCAGTTCGAACGTGGAGCTTACAGACTCGCAGGATGCACAGAGCTACCGCGAGCGCTACCCTCAGGAGACCGCCCGGCGCGCGCCCTTTGTCTTTACAGGCACGCATATGACCGGGGACACGTTCTTCCATGGACCCGGCCTGTCGAAACAGGCGCAGTACATGACCGAACTCTACGGCGCGGATGACTACGTCATCACCGAGATGGAGGCGGCCGCCATTGCCCAGGTTGTCGACCGCCTTCACGGCACGGATCGGCTCCTGAGCCTGCGCGGTGCGGTGAACTTCGACCAGGGACACCCGGACGAGACGACGCTGGAACATCTCGATCCCGCTCCCGGAGAGACAGCCGGCGGCTTCGCGGAGACGATCGAGAACATCCACGCGGTTGGGGCGGCCTTCGTTGAGGAGGTTGTGAACAACTGGGACCAGTGGCGCGAAGGCTCGCCCAAGAACTAGGAGGGTGGGTCCTCGCGGCGCTTATCCCAGAGGCGGCGTGACGTTTCGCAAGAAGCTCAGAAGGTCCGCGGAGCTGGACTTCTTCACTATGCGTCCGAAAAAGAATGCTTTTTCAGCATCGATCGCCAGACGAACGGAACGGCACCATGAACGGATGTGGCATGGCCTCATCTTGTTTTTTGCATGCTCCGCCCGTTGTATCTCTGATCATTTGGCAGGCCGATAATGACAGCGATGCCGTGGAGGCAACGATGAGGATGTCACACCTGCACACATAAAAAAGCGGCGGGCCGTTTCGAACCCGCCGCTCATTATTGATCTTGCTGTTGGGCCTGTGGCCTTACGCGGCCTTGTTGGCCGCCGAGGTCGCCTTGTCTGCGGCGCCTTGAACGTTGGCAGCGGCTTTCTGACCCATGTCCTCACCGGCTTTGGAGGCCAGCTCGGTGGCTTCGGTCGCCGTGTTCTGGCTCACGGTGGCGAAGGCCTGTGCCGTGCGCATGAAGAGATCCATCTGCTTCTGCGCGAAGTCGCTATAGGCCTTGCCGTAATCGGCCGGCTCATTGCGGACCTGAGCCACCTCACGGAGGTTCGAGAACGCTTCCTTGGCGGTGTCGTTCGCGATGTCGGAAGACCGCGTTGCGGCCTCCGTGCTGATTGCCGTCATGCGCTCAGCCGTCTGGCCCCAGGTCTTGAAGAGGTCCTGATAGCCCTTCGGATCAAACAGGTTCTGCATGTCGTTGGCTGCGGATTTGGTGTTTTGCTTCGTGGCCATGTCGGGTCTCCTTCCAGAGAAGATGATGTCTCAATGGCGCCCTCTTGCGCCTCTGAACCCTAGGTAATGCTGCAGTGCAGCATTTTCAAGGGATCGATGTGCTGAGCAGAAATCTTCGGTCTCAGGCGCAGCGGTGCACTGTCCGGAGGGAGCGCCTAATTATGGTCGCTTGAGGGCCAATCAATCAGCCTCCGAGTTCCTCCACCCCCAGAAGCTCCACCCCGGCAGCGCCGCGATCGCTTCCAGGTCGCTCTCGTGGCGCCGATCGAAGAAGTCCCGCTCCTCCGGCGACCAGGGATCGAAGCCGGGGGAGGCGCTGCGGGGATGAGCGGCCACCACCTCGCGCCAGCGCTGGTGGGGCCAGGGTCGGCCGGCCTCCCAGGACGCGCGCATCGCCTCGACCGCATTGCGCGAAAAGCCGGGGCGCTCGGAATGGTTCACTTTGCGGAACTGTGCAACGGGCAGGCCGATAACCCGTGAGATCAGGGCGGCTTCGCGGCCCCGCAAGGTCTCGGCGGTGTAGACGGTCAGGGGTGAGCCGGGAAAGGCGCGTTGCAACCCTCTCACGAGAGGCAGCCAGGAGAGGCGGGGCAGGGGGCTCTGCAAGAAGCTTTCAAAGGGAAGGAAGGGCACAGCTTTCAGCGTTTCGCAATAGAGCGAGGGCAGATAGCTGCCGAGGTTGCGCAAGCCCAGTCCGTTTTTTTCGAGCGCGTCTTGTCCAGCGCCACCTTGAGAATGTCGACCTCGAGCGTCTTGCGGCCGAGCTGGCGCTCGAGCTCGCGGATGCGATACTCCATCTGCCGGACGGCACGATTACTGGTCACATCGTCATCCTCGGACACGGCCACCGCTCCCCCGTCCAGCATCAGACCGCGCCAACGATACAACAGGTTCGGAGCCACGCCATTCCGGCGCGCGACGACAGAGATGCTGGCACCGTCCTCCAACGTCTCCTCGACGATCCGCAGCTTCTCCGTGGCAGGCCAGCGGCGCCGACGGCCACCATCGGTGATGATCTCTATCTCAGACATAAGCACGTGCTCAGGCATATGCCTAAGCCTCCATGGCTATGCCCAAGTGTCCGGTCGAAACGGGGGCCAGTTCACAAGACCAAGATCCGCAAGGTTGGCACCTTCGCTGTCACGACCCTGACGACGAAAATGCTCACCATCTTGGATGCCAAGGAGGGCGACACGCTCTTCGTGGTCAGGGTGACGGCTGACTCTCAGGATCATGGCGCATGATCATTCTTCGGTGGCTGAGTGAACTGGCCCTGACGTTTTGCGCTTGAACGGCTTTGTCTTTCGCCCGGATCCGGTTGAGGGCGTACAAATGATGGAAGGCCTGGTTTCGGGATGTATCGACGAGGCCAGCTTTGCTGCTTGGGTGTTTGTCGGTCTAAATCCCCACTGACGCGGGTGCCGTGCTGTGGAGTCATAGCCGGTTTAGAGCTGCCGCGAGCCAGAGGGCGACTGTTGATGCTCTCCCCTGCCGGTAGAGCCTCAGCCGGCCCAATCGCCATAGACGGAGTGGAAGCGTTGAGGCTCGCATTTCGGCGAATCCGTTCAGCAGGGACCGGTTCTCCGGCGCCAGACGATCCTCGGAGCGGCGCAGTGCGGCGATGTTGATTGCGTTCCAGTCTCGGAACCGGCCGGTGACGATCATTCCGATCCGCTTGGCGCGTTCGCGGGCGCTGTCATTGGCGCCGATCTCGTTCTGGCCGTGTTGGCGGTAGAGCAGCGTCGGCTCGTCGTCATGCACGATACGCCCGCCGGCCCCCGAGACGATCTGGTAGATCCACCAGTCGTGGATCACTACCTTGCCCGCCTCCTGTGCCGCCGCTTGAACCAGGTGGGTGGCGGCAGGGTTCAGCAGGATCGTGTTCCCGGCCACGACATTTTGCACGAGCGCGTTGCGGAAACAGATCGGCCGCGGCCGTGGTGGCGAGAGCCGGAGCGGATTGCCGTCCGCGTCGGAGATCCAGCTACGGCTGCAGAAGAGGGCAGGGGTCTCGGGGGGGATGTCTTTTAACGCCGCGAGCGAGCGTTCGAGCTTATCCGGGAGCCAGATATCGTCCTGGTCGGCAAAGGCGACCCAGTCATTTGGGTCTGCGTGGCCGAGGAGCGAGAGGAAGTTGGCTGCAGCGCCCTGCCGCGGACCGTCGTGAACGATGACGCTGTGATCCTCGCCGAAGGCATCAAGAACCGTGCGGCTGTTGTCCCAAGAACCGTCGTCGCTCGCGATGACTCGCCAGTGGGGATGGCCTTGCGCGGCAATACTCTCCAGCTGCTCGGCCAGATGCGCGCCACCGTTGTAGACAGCGAGCAGGATCTGCACATTCGCAGCATCGTTGTAGGCTAGTGTCATTCGGATGTGATCCTCGCCGGGATTCTGAGGCTTTTGGCTGAGTCGTCGTCACCCTTGGGGCTCCGTTCGACGATGAATTTGGTAGCAAGCGGTGCATCACAAACTGACGGCCAGCTGTACCAAATATCCGGGTGGGTCTTAGACGAGAATACTTCGGTCTCAAGCTTTAGACTGACTGACGCCCCAGTCATGGTAAGAGGCGCCTGATCGCAGTAGGTCTGCGCCGCACGATATGCTTGAAGACAGCGGCTTGGTGCCGAAAGAAGAATAGCGCTTTCGTTGGGCCTTTGGGCGGCACAAGTTGCATGTGCTTAATGACCACGCCGCCGCGCAAGATGAAGAGAAGTGTGGCGTGCTCACTTTTCGGCCGGTCAAATTCGAAACCGGTCCCGTCGTAGTCGAACCCATGCATTGCGCGTATGTCGGGCCGGAATGCGCGTGCAACGGGCATCAGCCCATCATGTCCGGCCTTCAGGAGGATCAATAACACGGGAGCCAGATCGCCGGCATCGACTGCCCAGCCGGACAGGCTAGCCTCTTGCCGGGGTCTAGGCATCTCGGCGCGCAAAGCGTCTTCGGGCAGGCGGGGCAGGGCGTGCCGCATTTGCCCGACGCCCAGTGTCACGGTCGAGATCGTTTCTGACAGAAGTCGGTTTTCGCCGGGCGCGTGCCGGAGCGCGACAGAGAGAGCAGAGATGTCGATCATACTATGGACGCGCTTTCGTCTTTCTCCGGAGGACAAAGACTGGCGGCACTCGCATGCGGGTCGCGCAGGGTCGGATCTTGCCAGAGTGTCAGCCGGCGAAGCAAGGATGGCACCATGTCCGCCTCGGGCACGAAGGCTGCCGAAAGAAGCGCCCCCGCGACACGGCGCGCCCGGGCTTGCCATGTCGCGCGCCAGCCAGCATCGCTATGCCGCGTGATCGCTTCACCAAGGTCGGGATGGGCCCCCGGGGGGGGCGAAGCAGGCCGTTCCCATCGGTACCGCGATTCCCCCAAGGAGCGTCGTTTCGAAGAGCACTGAACTGTTGATGCCGACAACGAGATCTGCTGCCTGGATCCGAGCCGGCAGGGCGCTCGGGGCCTCTATCGCCGGCAGAATCTCGACCCCGGCGTGGCCCCGCCAAGGAGCAAGGGCGCGATCCTGCTCCACCCAGACCTCACCGCCGCGGGCAAAGACCCCGGGATGGGGCTTGAGATGTATCACCATACCGGCCGCGAGAAGCGGGGGGATGACCTCGTTCAGGAATGCAGCCGGGCTGTCGTAGTAGCTGTAGAGCTGCAGGTTCGCATCGTCGGCGAGCTGAAGCGGCACCAGCGCCGTGGGGCCTTTCCTGCCCGCGCGCACGCGACGGGGATCTCCTTTGGGATGCACGATCTTCAGGAGGGCTTCAGGCTCCGGCGCCTCGGGCAGCGTTTCGACCTCGAGGCGGGTGGTGGAGGCCGCGCCGTTCACCCCCTCGGGATCCATGAGCAGCGCGGGGGTGAAAGGTGCCCGGAAACTCGCGAGTTCGAGATGGACCCGTACGAGATCCTCCGCCTCGGTGATCTGCCGGACGGCCGCATTCTCGCCCCAGAGGACCACTGCCTCGAAGGTAAATGCCTCGGCCCTGAGCCGCGTCAGCAAGGTTGTGTAGAACCGCGAGATCTCGGCGCCGGGATCCCGCATGAGCTCGTGCCAGCGCTGCATGCCCGATCCGTCCCAGGAGATTGACAGGGCGTGCATTCTTTCTCGCTCCGCGGGAGAGGGCACCAGTACCAGAGGCCAGAGCTCGGGCGCTTCCTGTAGGACGACATCTGCCATGATTGGGTTGCACAAAAGCCGTGCCTCCCACCCGGGGCGGGCCGCGATCTCGGCGAGCGCCGTCAGCATCTGCTGCAGGGGCACCCTGAATTCGGAAAAACAGTCGCGAATGCCGTGAGGTTCGACATAGAACAACACCTTCACGGGCCGGATCCTTCCGCGAGAAGTGGCGCGAGCGCATTCACGAGCCGCGCTTCCGCCGCGCCCGGCCGGCAGGCTTGCAGCCATGCGCGCTCATGCTCATGAGTCAAGGCGGCAGTCGGGCCTCCTTCCGATGCGGCTGTGCAGTTCGGGGTCCACGTCTTGAAATGGTCAGGTTGCATGAGCCGGTGGGGCGGTGCCGGGGACACACGTACCTGCTCCGGGATAGCCCCCCAACATGTGGCGCCGGCGGCCAGCGCCCGTGACAGCGGCGCCCCGCTCTGCATTATCTGCCACGCGCCATCTCCCGAGGGAGGATAGAACACGATGTCTCCGGGTCCGAGGCTCGGAGCGATGCGGCTCAGGGTGAGGCGCGGATGATCGCGGAATGCCGGAGTGAGGAACGCAGCTTCGCTTATCTCCATCGGCACCTTCAGGACCTCCGCCGCCTGAGCCAGAAGCGGCTCATGCCTGCGCAATGCGGCCCGATCCGGCGGAGCGGTAACCTCGAACAGGATGCGGCGCGGAGGCACGGGTCTCCATGGGACCTCGATGGGCGCGTGCGCCGGATCGAGCGCAAAGGGAAGCGTTAGCGAAAGTGCTGCCGGATTGCGCGCCTTCAGCCTCGCGGCCATGGCAGGCCCGGTCACCAGAAAGGCGTCGCACAGGGCTATGGAACGGGCGAAATGGCGGACCCGGGTGGCCAGGTACTCCTGCGGGAGCGCGGGATGGGCGCGCAGGGGGCTCTCGCTCCAGAGCCCGAGATCGAAGTCGGGTGTCTCGAAGGCGGCTGCAATGCCTCCACCGCGACGGCGCAGCTCGTCTCCCAGCCGGGCCAGGAGAGGGCTGAAGACCGGGTTCGACAGGACGAGCCAGCGTGCGGAACTCGGAAGCACGACGGGAGGCCTTTTCATCCAATGGCCCCGTCCGCACCCGGCCAGGGCCAACATCCACGACAGGGGGCCTGTCAGCCAGTGGCCCCGTCCGCTCCCCGCCAGGATCCGCATCCAGGCCGGGGGACGGCTCGACCCCGCCCCAGGGGCGGGCGTGTGATGGAAATAGAGACCGCCGAAACTTGCGCCTCCTGTCATGCTCACCCGGTATGCTTGCGCAGGTCGTCGAAGGCACGCAGCTCCCCGATAAGCGCCTCCATGCGCTCCACGGGGATCATGTTCGGGCCGTCCGAAGGGGCGTTGTCGGGATCCTCGTGGGTCTCGATGAAGAGCGCCGAGACGCCCACCGCGCAGGCGGCGCGGGCGAGCACTGGCGCGAACTCGCGCTGGCCGCCCGAGGTGGCTCCCATGCCGCCCGGCTGCTGCACCGAATGGGTGGCGTCGAAGACGACCGGGTAGCCGGTGCGCTCCATCGTGGGCAGGCCACGGAAGTCGGTGACGAGCGTGTTGTAGCCGAAACTCGTGCCGCGGTCGCAGAGCATGATCCGCTCGTTGCCGGTCGAGGCGATCTTCTCGGCCACATTGTCCATGTCCCACGGCGCGAGGAACTGGCCCTTCTTGACGTTGATCGCGGCACCCGTCTCGCCGGCGGCGAGCAGGAGGTCGGTCTGGCGGCAGAGGAAGGCGGGGATCTGCAGCACGTCCACCACCTCGGCCGCCTTCGCGCAGTGCCAGGGCTCGTGCACGTCGGTCAGGACCGGCACGCCGAACTCCTCGCGGATGGTCCCGAGGATCTCGAGCCCCGTCTCCATGCCGAGGCCGCGGGACGTGCCGAGCGAGGAGCGGTTGGCCTTGTCGTAGCTGGCCTTGAAGATGAACTTCGTGCCCGTGGCGGCGCAGGCCTCGGCGATACGTTCGGCCATCATGCGCGCGTGATCGAGGCTCTCGAGCTGGCAGGGACCGGTGATGAGGGCGAAGGGGGCGGCGCCGCCGACCTCCACATTGCCGATGGTCACGGTGCGGGTCCGGATCGGATCCATGGCTCAGATCTCCTTCAGGGCGGCTTCGATGCGGGGGATGTCCTCGGGATTGTTGAGCTCCCAGAAGACGCGGCCGCTTGCGTCCACTTCCACGCAGGCGACGGAGGCGCCGTTCTCGAGAAAGCGTAGCTGTTCGAGGCCCTCCATGCGCTCGAGCGGCCCTTCGTCCCACGCGGTATAGGCGGCGAGCGCGGCGGGGCGGTAGGCGTAGACGCCGACATGGTGAAAGACCGGGATCGGGTCGGGCATCCTGCCGGGCGCGATATATGGGATCACCTCCTTGGAAAAATAGAGCCCCCGCCCCCGAGCGTCGAAGACCGCCGTGGTGCCGCCGACGCGGCCGGCCTTCCGGTCCTCTATGAAGTGCCCGTAGGTCACCGGATCGCAGCGCAGCACCGGGGTCGCGACCTCAGCCTCCGGGTCGGCCGCCATCGCCTCGATCAGCGCGGTCAGGAACCATGGCGGGGTCAGCGGCGCATCGCCCTGCAGGTTCACCACAAGGTCGGTCTCGATGCCCCCTTTCTCCAGCGCGTCGGCGCAGCGCTCGGTCCCGTTGCGGCAGGCCTCGTCGGTCATCACGACCTCGGCGCCGAAGCCCTTTGCGGCGTCCACGATGCGCTCGTCGTCGGTCGCGACGGCCACGCGGGCCGCGCCCGCGACGTTCTGCGCCGCCTCCCAGGTCATCTCGATGAGGCTCTTGCGCGACCCGTCCGGCAGCGTGAGCTCGGCCAGCGGCTTGCCGGGATAGCGGGTGGAGGCGTAGCGCGCGGGGATGAGGATCGTGACGTCCATCACGCGACCCCGGCGCGCAGGAGGTCGTGAATGTGGATCACGCCCTCGGGCCGGTTCTCGTCGTCGACAACCACGAGAGCGTTGATCTTGCGGTCGTTCATCACCGCCAGCGCCTGCGCAGCGAGCAGGCCGGTGGGCACGGTGATCGGGTCGGGGTTGGCCACCTCGCCGGCGGTATGGGTCATGAGATCGGACATCTTGCGGCGCAGGTCGCCGTCCGAGATGACGCCCACGAGCCTGCCTTCCGTCACCACGGCGGCGATGCCGAGGCCCTTGGAGGTCATCTCGATCAGCGTCTCGCTCATCGGCGTCGCGGCATCGACCAGCGGCAGCTCCGAACCATCGTGCATCAGTTGCGCCACGGTTGCCATTTGCGCCCCAAGCTTGCCGCCGGGGTGGTAAATGCGGAAATCCTCGGCCAGAAAACCGCGTTCCTCCATCAGTGCCACAGCGAGCGCATCACCGAGCGCAAGAGTGAGCGTGGTCGAGGTAGTCGGTGCCATGCCGATGGAGCAGGCCTCGGGCGCGGCGGGCAGAGTTAGTCGGTGGTCGGCGGCCTTCATCAGCGTGCTTGCCGGCTTTGACGAAATCGCGACCATCGGGATCGAGAAGCGGCGGGTGTGCGCCACGAGGTCACGAAGCTCGGAGGTCTCGCCTGAGTTCGAGATCAGCAGGCAGATGTCGTCGCGGGTGATCATGCCGAGATCGCCGTGGCTTGCCTCGGCAGCGTGAACGAAATGAGATGGCGTTCCGGTCGAGGCGAGCGTGGCTGAGATCTTGCGCCCGACATGTCCCGACTTTCCGATGCCCGACACCACCACCCGGCCCTTGGCGGCGAGGATCAGGTCCACCACGGCTGCGAAATCCGCAGGCAGCTGGTCGGCCAGAAGATAGAGCGCCTCGGCCTCTGTCTTGAGCACCCGCCGCGCGGCCTCGGTCACCTGCCTCGGCGCGGAGGATGTGGTCATATCGTTCATATAGGGCCCATTTATTGCTTTTCCCGGCGTGCCCTGTGAACAGCGCGCGCCCGTTTTGCTCCACGCGCCCCCGATAGCAAGTCGGACTACGACAAAAAAGCGATAACCGCTGGCGGCGGTCGCTGACGTGTTACGCGGCTGGAGCAGCCGGATCCAAACTGCTTAGGTGTTGATCCCACAGTTTGATGTGTGATCCTTTCGAAGGAATGGAAGGATGTCCGATGGGACATAGTTCGTCAGGGAAGCGCTACGACCACGCACGCCGTTAGAGCAGCAATACAGCGATCGCAAGCTTTGCTCGCGACGCTGAGCCGAGAGCTCGGGAGTGAGGAGGGTCAGAAAACGATCCGGTGGATCGTTTTCCCGACGAACCCCAAGACGGTTGCGAACTGGCGTAAACGGCAGACGGTCGATGAGCTCAAAACCGGCCCAAAGGAGCCTCGTTCGACGGTCCTCACCAAGGCTGAGGAGTCGGCCATCGCCGCGTTTCGGCGCCACACGCTGCTGCCGCTTGATGACTGCCTCTATGCCTGTGAACCGGCGTGGAAAAGTGGGTCTGACGCATATTTGGTGCAGATGATGCTTTTCAGCGCTACATTTTGGCAATCTTCGCGGGAGGTTGCCCATGGCATCTGGAATGGATCGACGGGCGTTCCTGCCCGGAGGGTTGAAGGCGGAACGTGTCGAGGTGGTGGACGACAGTGTGTTGATCCATGCGCGTCCAGTCGGGGGAGCGGCCGCCTGCCCAGGATGCGGCGAGATTTCTCGGCGCGTTCATAGCCACTACCAGCGCCGTCTCGCGGACCTGCCGGCAGATGGGCGGCAAGTCAGCATCGTGCTGTCTGCTCGGCGCTTTCGGTGCCGGTCGATCTCATGCAGGACACGGATCTTCGCGGAGCGGCTCATGCCAGCGATTGCTCAGTCCTACGGACGGCGGACGGGACGCCTGCAAGACCTGGTCCGTCATCTCGGTGTCGCCCTCGGAGGGCGGCCGGCTCAGGCGCTGGCCGCGCGACTGCTTCTGCCAGTCAGCAAGGATACCTTCCTGCGCAGCGTCCGCACCGCGATGAGACCGCCGATCAGCGCGCCACGGGTGATCGGCATAGACGACTGGGCCTGGCGGCGCGGCCAACGCTACGGCACAGTGATCTGCGACCTCGAGAAGCGCCAGATCATTGATCTGTTGCCGGACAGGGAGCCGGCGACCGTCGAGGCATGGCTGCGGAGTCAGCCTCAGATCGAGGTGGTCGCCCGCGACCGGAACGGCGGCTACGGCGGCGCGGTCACGCGTGCCCTACCTCGGGCGATCCAAGTGGCGGATCGCTGGCATCTCCTCGAGAACGTCAGCGCGGCGTTTCTGGCGGCAGTGCGACGGCAGATGCCAATAATTCGCCGCGCGGTTGGTGCGACGGAGCTCGATCCCGCCCTGCTCACCGCGGCCGAGCGCCTGCAATACGACGGCTTCCAGCGCCGAGAGCAGACGAACGAGACCGTGCGGCGCATGGCCAGTGAAGGTGTTCCGATCAAACGTATCGTGCGAGCGACAGGGCTGAGCCGCGGTCTCGTCCGCCGGATCGTGCGTGGCGAGCGCGACGATGTCTTCCGGGTGCGCCAGAATAGCCTGACCCCCTGGCTGCCTCGGCTGGAGCGGGAGTGGGCCGGTGGATGTCGCAATGCCACGGAGATTTGGCGCCGGCTTCGCACCTCGGGCTTCGGCGGTAGCCTCCGGGTGGTTGGTGAATGGGCCACGAGACAGCGGCGCGCTGAAAGTGCGGTGCTGTCGGGGTCCGGGAGGTGCCCGCCCGCGCGCAGGATCGCGCAACTCATGACCTCGGCACGCAATCACCTTTCCAAGGCGGACGCCGTGCTCGTTGCACAAGTCGAAGCCGCGCTGCCAACTTTGGCGGTCACCCGCATCCTCGTCGAACAATTCATCGCCATGGTGCGCAACGGCACGGCGGGCGACCTCATGGTGTGGCTCAACGAGGCAGCAGCCAGCGAGATCGCGTCATTCTCCCGCGGTCTCGCCGCAGATCAGGCTGCCGTGGTCGCAGCCCTGACAGAGCATTGGTCCAACGGCCAGACGGAACAGATCAACCGCCTGAAGACCCTCAAACGACAGATGTATGGCCGGGCCAACATCGAGCTGCTGAAAGCGCGTCTGGTCGCCGCGTCATGAACCACGATGCACCAACTTTGATTCAGACCCAAAGTTCGGCGCCGATTGACACCATTCCGAGGCCTACAGCCGCGAGGGCGCGCACACCAATCTGGCCGAGAGCTTCTTCTCGCGGCTCAGGCGCATGATTGGCGGCCAGCATCTCCGGGTCGAGGGACGTTATCTCGATGCCTATGCTGCCCACGCCGCCTGGCTCGAGGACCACCGGTTGGAAAGTAACGGAACTTTGGCGGATCGCCTGATCGGAGGAGCGCTGACCGCGCCGGTCAGTCGGGCCTGGAAGGGCTACTGGCAACGACGCGCAGCGTGACAGCGTCGCCAGCTCTCCAGACGCACATGCCTTGTCGCTTCTCCACCATGCGCACAAGCTTGCGGCGCTTGGCGTGGCGCAGCGCCTGGACGACCTTGAACACCACGGAGTTCCGCAGCGCCGTGTCCGTGATCTCGAGGTCGCGCTCGACCATCACCCGTTCGGCCAGCTCCCGCGTCGTCATTTCCACGCCATCGCCGAGGTGATGCACGCAGATCTCGGCGATCTCTCCCTTCTTGAAGAACCCGTGGCTCACGATGTAGCGCGCTCGCTGGCGCTCTGGGGCCGCGAACAGCTCAATGGTCGCGTTCACATGGGCGAGGTCGTGCTTGGCATGCGCGATCTGGGCCTCATACGCCTTGATTTGCCCGAGGATCTCCGCGCGCTTCTGCTTCAATGTCTGGACGATCAGGGGCTCGCTCATGCCCCCGATTGCACCCCAAGCCGCCGTTCCGGTCCATCCGGCAACTTGGTGCATCTGCTACCTAAGACCGAGTGCCTCAATGAGCACCTGTTCGCCAATCTGCGCCATGCCCGCGGCCTGATCGAGGCGTGGCGCGAGGACTACAACCATCACCGCCCCCACACGAGCCTCGACGGGCTCACCCCGTGGGAGTATCACCAACGGTCAGTAGAGGACCAAAACCTGAACAGAGCGAACCAATAACCGCGGACTCCAAGGGGAGCAGGTCACGCGGGGCATTCATATCACCAACCTCACAGAGAGCCTCCCGGCTCTGATACGGTACGATCGCGAGATCTACTGGATAAGCTCTCCCGAGGGAAAGACGATCCGGAGAACGGTGCGGATCGCGGGATTGCGAATGCTGCGTGCGAAATACACTGGTTCATTCTCGAGCAAACGAACATATTCAGTTCCGCCGCGTCGATGCGCCATAGGACGCAGCACGCGTATACAAGCGCGTTGCAATAGACCTTGTTGATGTTTTAGCGCCTGAGGCTCAAACAGTGCCACTGCCCAAGGCCGTGTCGTGCCCCAGGTTTTTCGCACGAAGGTCGCTGGGTCCGTGTTGAACTCGTGTGGCAGCTTCTGTCCGGTGCGGAACCGGTACGCCAGCCGTGCGGCTGGTGGCAGGGCCCACCGTCTCCAACCGAACATGCCGTAGTCCGCAACAGACAATTGCTCGACCGAGCTTGCGCTTCCTTTCGTCTTTTTCGTCTTTTTCGTCTTGTGGTAGGCCTCGTGTACGATCCGGATCTCCTGGGGATAGAGGGGGGCGGACTCGACGCTAACCGTCTCTTCTGGGAATAGGGCGCCCCCCGAGTCGAGGAACTCCCGCGCGATCCAGCGATTGCCCTTGTCGGCAGCTGCGAGGATATCGGCTGCTTGTGCGTCGGATAGAATCCAAGGGCGCGGCATCGGAAGATCTTGCTCGCGGCGCCACGCCATTAACGCCTCCCCCGCAGTCTCAATGAAGCGAAGGTAGGCCGTGTTGTCGGCGAACCAGCGGCTGTTGTAGGTTCGGATCAGTTCGACATGTGCCGCCGAGAGCCGGGCGGAATTGGTGAGGCGTGCGTCGACCGGCGCGCAATCAAGGATCTGGGGCAGGGTCGCGGCTTGAGCAAAATCGTGAATCAGGTCGCCGCCGATGAAAACGGTGCGGCTGTAGACACGAACCGTCACGGCATCCTTGCCGAGAAGGTCCACCCATCTCGACACAAAGCCTGCGTAGTCGAGCCAGGTTCGAGTACGCGTCTGGGCAAGCCAATCTGTCACGTCGGCACCGACGCGGCTGACCGTGCCCCCGGCGACGAACTCGCAATATTGCGAGTTCGCCCAGGCGTCCTGACGTCTCAGATAGACAATAACCTCGACATCGTAACCGTCGAAATAGGCAGGCAGATCAAAGGCACGGTCATCGAGGAAAAAGCCCTCGCTGCTCAGCACAATTGTGTGTAGGCGCTCACCCCAGAACGCGACACCGGCATCGATATGGTTCCGTAGCGTCCGGTCTCCGGTCGCCGCCGCGGCAAGAAACTGGGCATGCCCGCCCTGTTTGTGTGGGCGGTCCGCTTGCCAGAACTGGCCAACTTCGGGATACCAGACGCCACCACGGAGCAATTGCGCACGGTCATGGTCCATCCGGTGCTGCAGCGATGTGCTGCCGGTCTTGCTCGAGCCGAGGTGAAGTAGGATGCGGGGCCTGTGTCGTCCGGATGTCCGGGTGGGGGGGGCTGGAAGAACGGCCTTGTTGCGGGCATAGATACCCAGTGCCACCTGGAAGTGGCGTTGGGCATCGTTGGCCGGTTCCTCTAGGAATTCTTGCCACAGATCGTCGGCTCGAACTGGATCCAGTTGCAAGGCCGTTTCGATGAAGTCCAGTCGCTGAGCGCGTACCGACGCGAGAAGAAGCCCGTAGGCAGAAGCCCGGACATGGGGACGGGAAAGCTGCATGGGATCGGAGACGAGATCCTGCGCAGTCACGTCCGCCTCGGCCAGGATTGCCGCCAGGTGCCGGACAAAAGCCGCTTGCTCGGATTCGGCGGACGCGGTCTTGTATGCGAACCCGAAGAAAAGATAATGTAGGAACTGCGAGACTTGGAAGCGAGCGTACCACGAAAGAGAGGAGCCCTCGTCGAAGGCTCCTTTCTCTTTCAGGAGATGGACCACGATCTCGAAGTTGTTGATCTGATCACGGACGTCCGCCATCGTTTGCTTACGGCGTACCGCCGACGTATCGCGGACCCGATAGACCACTCCATCGCTGTCGCACACCGAGAAGAGCGGATCGGCCATGTAGGCCTGCACTAGAAAGGCACGTTCCTCTCTGTAGGCGGTGCGGAAGCGCACGGCATTCCGGTCGAGGAACTCCCGCCGGTACAGCCAATTCCAGAAATGACGCGAATGGGCGATTTCAGGATAATCTCTGATCCGAACGCTGTGCTTTTCCTCCTTGAAAGCCGATTCCGTATGGTCGGGGCGTAATTTAACGAACGCGCCGGCCGCATTCTCGATCTGCTCGTGCCGTTTGCGGAACCGCACCATGTCCGCCTGGTCTTCCTCCGCCATGGCGACGATGCGGCCGAGATGGCTGGGATTGGGCATATAATCGTCGGGGTCAATGAAGAGCACGTAGCGACCGCGCGCCGCTTCGATACCTTGATTGCGCACGAAACCCGGGCCGACGTTCTCCTGCCGCCGAATGAGCGTGATCCTAGGATCACTTTCGGCATAGGCCGCGACGATGTCGGCCGAACTGTCGGGGCTGACATCATCAATGGCGATGACTTCGAAATCCTGGAAGATCTGTCGCTGGATCGACGCGAGACAATCGGAGATGTAATCCTCTACGCCGTGAACCGGGATGACGATCGACACCGTCGGTGTCGCAGGCGCTTCGGCAGGAATGGGCGTGACCGGTCGGTTCTCCTGGATGAAATCGAGAACGTCCTCGATCTCTGCGGGCCCGTCGATCCCCGGAACGTTGTATATTGTGTACCAGATGTAGAAGAAGTGGAAGATCTCCAGAAGATCGCGCGTACGGCCGCGATGCGGGATCTCTCGGCGATCATCCGTTACTCCCCAGCCCGCATAGAATGGCGCACCGAAGCAGACCACTCGCTTGCCGGCCAGCAGCGCCTCGAGCCCCATTCCGCTCGTGCCGACATATACCGTATCGACCAGATCGAAGAGTTGGAAAGGGTTGAGATTTTCGCGGATCAACCGGATCCGACCGGAAGATTGCAAGTGATCGAAGTAGCCCCGCCGGCCCGACTTCGTCCAGTTGAGGTCTGGGTGAGTTTTGACCAAGATTTCCGCATCTGGGTTCTCGGCGATCGCCGCGTCGAGCATAGCGGCGAAATCGTTGGGTGCAGCTCGGCCATAGAATGTCGAGGCATCGGAATGGTTCTGATCCACCACGAGAACCCGGCGCTTGTGGTCCAGAGAGACCTTGGGGCGGAAGAATGGTTGCGAGTTGTACTTTGAAATCCGTGCCGCCACGATACGATCGATGGTCCGCCGGGCGCGGTCGCGCTCGGTGTCGGAGATTTCAGTCATGCCGTTCAATCGCTCGGTCAAGCGATTGGGATAGTCCGCCATGAAGAACTGCGCGCGGTCGTCATAGACGTAGCCAAGGCACGCCATCGCTGGGTCACGTGCGGCCAGGGACTCCGACCAGCTTGTAGCGGAGGCGAGAAACCCCATTTCGAAGAAGACGACGTCCGCGTCCGACCTGAGGTGGGGCATGAGCTGCATCGCGCTGGCGTGGGATTTGGCCTCACTGTCCAAGATCGCGCCGTACATCAGCACTGGATGATCGTCGTCTATCCCCTCCTCGTTCACGGCAACCAGGTTCGGAAAGAGCTGCTCCATGTTCCGTGAGAAGCCCGTATTGAGGTTGCTACGCTTGAATCCGATACGATGGTGGGCCATGCGGCGGCTCAGTAACCTAGTGCGGAAGTCGGTAACCGTTTCGGGAAGCTCGGCTCTTTGGCGCAGAGCAAGCAACTTCAGAAACCGGCGATATTCAGGATGGCCGCTATCGCCGCGGAAGAGCTTCAAGCGCATTGGGGGGCTTTCGTGTTGTTTGGATTGGTAATTGCAACTTCCGCCGAACCTTAGGCAGAGCTAAGCGGAGGTTATGCTTAAGTCTGTGGCAACCGAATGTTGGGGGAAAGCACATTCCAATTTAGGGATCTCGTTGGTAAGGTGGATGCACCACGCAGAGTGGATTTCGTGTAGCCTACGTCGCCTTGAAGGTAAACTGCAGCTTGCCTCTGACCTGCCACGGGATTTTTCCTCCACGGCCGATTAGGGTTCGTGTATTGACCCAGTGAAAACCTGCTCATGCTACAACGAGGAAGGTAGCGATGAGTGTGACGATGGAAGACGGGATCAAGCGATGGACCGCGAAGCGCAAGAGTGCGCTGGTGGCCGAGATCATTCGCGGCAAGACGAGCGTGTCGGAGGCCAGCCGGGCCCATGATCTCGCCCCCTCGGAAATCGAAGGCTGGGTCGAGGACGCGAAGAAGGGCATGGAGAACGCGTTGCGGACCAACCCTCTCGATGTGCGCCAGCAATACGAGAAGCACTGAAGGACCTCCAGGAAGCCTACGGCGAAGCCATGCTGGAGCTCCGGGCGCGAAAAAAGCTCCAGGCCCTCATGGAGCGGGAGGACGGCAATTGATCCGGACGCTTCATGAGGGCCTGCGCGACGACGGGATCGCCGTTCCGCTGACCAAGCTGTGCGCGTGGTTCGGGGTGCCGCGGCGGACGGTCTACTACCGGCCGACCAAGGCGGCGCCGAAGATCGATCCCACCTTCGCCGAGCCGATCAAGGCGCTGATCGAGGCTGAGCCCTCCTTCGGCTATCGAACTGTCGCCTGGCTGCTGGGGTTCAACAAGAACACCGTGCAGCGGATATTCCGACTGAAGGGCTGGCAGGTCCGCAAGCGCCCCGTCGGCGCGCGCCCGCGTATCGAGGCGATGCCCTCGGTAGCCCAGGCCCCTAACGAGCGATGGTCGACCGATCTCTGCCGCGTCTGGACCGGCAAGGATCGGTGGGCCACGTTGGCGCTGGTCATGGACTGCCATACGCGCGAGCTGCTCGGCTGGCACCTGTCCAAGAGTGGGAAAGCGTCGACCCCGGTCGCCGCGCTCGAGCAGGCGCTCATCGCCCGGTTCGGCACCTTGGGCCGCGTCGAGAACCAGTTCCTCCTTCGCAGCGACAACGGGCTGGTCTTCACCAGCCGGGACTACACGAAGATGGTCCGCAGTTACGGTCTGCGCCAGGAATTCATCACCCCACACTGCCCGCAAAAGAACGGGATGATGGAACGACTGATCCGGTCGCTGAAGGAGCAATGTGTGCATCGGCAACGCTTCGAGAGCCTCGCCCATGCGAGGATCATGTCCCGTGAGGTGGTGTAGCTCCTGGCTGGCCTGACTGGTTTCGGCGGGCCGGGCTGATCAGTCCGTCTGCGCGGCAGGCAGGCTGACGATGGGATCGCCGCAGACCGGCGCGAGCGTTTCCAGTGTCATGTAGCGAGATCGCTGCACCGCCCATTCCTCGGTCTGCTCCATCAGGATCGCACCGACCAGGCGGCGGATGGCGGCCTCGTTCGGGAAGATCCCAATGACATTGGTGCGCCGTTTGGTCTCGCCGTTCAGGCGCTCGATGGGATTTGTAACCGGTATGAGGATCTCGGTGTCGATGTTCGGCTGGGTTCTTCGGAACCCGGTATATGCTGCGAGCATCCGGGACAGAGGCACCGGGAGCACGAAGGTGCGGGCAGGCCGATGCATTCGATGAGCTACGAGCTCGTGTTAGTAGCTGGCCGCCTCTGCGACTCGCCCGGTTGCGCCGAGAGCGCGAATCCGTAGTTGTCGTGTCGCCCGCCGCTCCCGCTTGTTGTCACTGGCAAGGGAGGCGCGCATGCGACGCGTGATCGGCATCGACATCCACCGGACCTTTGGGGAGGTGGTGATCTGGGAGAACGGCATGACCCGACACGAGGGCCGGGTCGAGATGACTCGCACGGCCCTGGAGGGGTTCGGCAGGCAACTTCTGAAGACGGACGAAGTGGTGATAGAGGCGACCGGCAACTGCATGGCGGTGTCGCGCGTGCTGTCGCCTCACGTGAAGCGGGTGGTCATCGCCAATCCTCTCCAGGTGAAGGCAATCGCCCATGCGCATGTGAAGACCGGCAAGGTCGACGCAGGCACGCTGGCCAGCCTGCACGCCGCCGGCTACCTGCCGGAAATCTGGACCCCGGACGCTGCGACCGAGCGGATGCGCCGGCTCGTCGCGCGGCGCTACCAGGTCGTGCGCCACCGGACCCGGATCAAGAACGAGGTGCATGCCATCCTGCACGCGCACCTGATCCCGAAATGCCCGCATGCCGACCTGTTCAACCGGCGTGGCCGCGACTGGCTTTCCCGTCAGCCGATCCCGGAGGACGAGCGGGCCGCCATCACGCGCCATGTCCGCGAGTTGGACCGGCTCGGAGAGGATCTCGCCATGCTCGATCGGGACATCGCCCGGGACGCGCTGGAGGACGAGCCGATCCGGCGGCTGCTGACCATCACCGGCGTCAACCTTGCCGTGGCGGCGGGCCTGATGGCGGCGATCGGCGACGTCGAGCGGTTCAGTTCTCCCCAGAAGCTGGTGAGCTACTTCGGCCTGAACCCGCGGGTCCGCCAGTCCGGCCTCGGCGCCGCCCACCACGGTCGGATCAGCAAGGCCGGACGCAGCCACGCCCGCGCCATGCTGGTCGAGGCCGCCTGGGCGGCCGCGAAAGCGCCGGGACCGTTGCGCGCCTTCTTCATCCGTATTCGCGCCAAACGAGGCCATCAGATCGCTGCCGTCGCGGTGGCTCGCAAACTGGCCGGCCTGTGCTGGCACATGCTGACCAAGGGTGAGGACTACCGCTGGGCCCGCCCCAGCCTCGTCGCTCACAAGCACCGGTCCATGGAACTGGCTGCCGGGCAGCCGCAGAAGAAAGGCAACAAGCGGGGCGCGACCTACGCCTACAACGTGAAGGAATTGCGCCACCAGGAGATGCAGATCGCGGAGCGGGCGCAGGAGAGCTACGAACACTTCGTCGCCGCCTGGCGCTCGCATCCACCGTCCAAAGGAAAGTGTGCGGCCGCCTCAAACCGGCAGGGACTGCATGGGCTGCCCGGTAGCGCTTCCAGCCGACACGCCACGCTTCGCCACGAGGTCGACCGCACGGAACGAGAATAGCGGAAACGAGCAAGAAAGTCTTGTCGATCCCATCCGTCGAGTGCAACTTCGCCCGGTGCTGCTTGGGAAAGGTCATGTAGGCGAGGACATCCTCCTCGGCCCAGTCCATGAGGGAGCTTCGGGAGCTTGCCCCGCATCTGGTCGGCTACGAGCCGCCCCTGCGTCCGGGCCGCCCCGTGGTCGGGCTGGGCGAAGGCGGTGGCAATGAAGGCAGACACGACCCTACGGCTGCTCTTGCCGGCATGAGCCAGGGCATTCCTTTGAAAATGCACGCGGCATCGCTGCCAGGTCGTGGACAACACGCGGGCGGTGGCAGCCTTGATGCCCTCGTGCGCGTCGCTGATCACCAGCTTCACGCCGGTCAAGCCGCGTCGCACCAAGCCGCGTAGGAACTCGGTCCAGAACGGTTCCGCCTCGGAGGGGCCGATGGCCATACCGAGCACCTCGCGGCGGCCGTCGGTGTTCACGCCGACCGCGATGGTGACGGCGACGGACACGATGCAACGGCCCTGACGGACCTTCAGGTAGGTGGCGTCGATCCATGAGCTGAGGCGGAACAGGAAAGGCTCCGGGGGAGCCTTTCCCCGCCGAAGGGCCACTCGCCCTCGATGGGCCGGCTCAGGAAGGCGTCTACCCGTTCGTCGATCTCCTCGCACAACCGGCTGACCTGGCTCTTGGAGATGCCGGTCCCGCCCATGGCCTGCACGAGATCGTCCATCGCGCGCGCCGAGACGCCGTGGACATAGGCTTCCTGGATGACCGCCGTCAGCGCCTTCTCCACGGCCCGTCGCGGCTCGAGGAAGGATGGGAAGTAGCTGCCCGTCCGCAGCTTCGGAATGCGAAGCTCCACGTTCCCGGCCGGGTCTGCCAGTCGCGGTCGCGGTAACCGTTGCGTCGCGCCCGGCGCTCAGGGCTCTTCTCGCCATAAGCGGCGCCGGTCTGGCCGCCCACCTCGAGCTCCATCAGGCGTTCGGCCGCAAAGCCGATCATCTCCCGAAGAAGATCCGCATCGCCGCTCTTCTCCACGAGCTCACTCAGGTCCATCATGGGGTTGGTCATCGGGGTCGTCCCTCGGTTCAGGTTGGCTTTCGCAACCCGACCCTACCGAGAAACCCGATGACCGCCTCAGCTACACCACGCCCCGGGACATGTCCCATGCGAGCCGCGTCATCGGCGACTGGATCGCATTTTACAACACCCGTCGGCCGCATCAGGCGCTCGGAATGAAGACACCCGCCGCGACGTTCGAATTAGCGGCATAACCTGAGCAGGTTCTGCTGGGTCAATACAGCCACGGCGATCTCGCGACTCGCTTTGCAGCCTCTTCTACCAGATCAGGAACGCGGGAATCACATCGAGACGCCGTTCGATCGGGCGCCACTCCTGCGACGGGCATCGACTCGACCGCGAAGACGACAACGATCCGCTGGCGGATATCGATCAAGAACTCTTGAAACCGGGTTGTGCAATTAGACGACGCCGGCGTATCCGGCCCGCCAGCGTGATCGAGCTCGGAGATTCCAGATCCGGGTGCCCAAACGTTCGGAGCAGCTGCAATCGACCGGAAATTTCTGGATAAACGCGGCCCTAATCCAGGGGGAAGGTCACTACCAAACACCGGCTGACTATGCGCGGACACTGACCACCGCAACCGCCCGCCCCGCTGTGCGAGATGAAAGCTCCGCGCGTCGGGCGATTGCTCAACCGGCGCCAACCGAGGTAAATACAAACTGGACTCCGGTCGCGGCTGGATAAAAGTTCAGTGGCAGGTCAGATCCAAGACGTGGGACACCCGTAAGTGCCAATGGCCCGACGTGGCCGTCACCTTGTTTGGAATTCATGTTGCGGGATATATCTTGGCCAGCGCTCATGTGAGAGAGCACCAACAGGCCGGACACATGAACGCAAGAGATCCGATCAAAATCGTCGGAGTATTCTTGCGAGGAGGAGGCTGTCCACATAGGGCACATGGATGCCGTCGGGGGGGGCACATCATCAAAGCCAATCCCCTTACTCATCGTAACATGCGCCGGAACGCCTAGTTAACGGAACCCCCGAAGGAACATGCTAAACTTTCTCATCGGGCTTGTGATACGCCAAGAGGTGCTGTTCAAGAACATCTTATGCTGGTGCTGTGCACGAATTAGTGCCCTTTCAGTGCTCGCAAGTTGTTTAGCAAGTTCTTTTTTCTCTGCCGTCAGTTTCGTTTTAGCTTCTGAAAGTTTTCTGCGAAAATTATTGGATTTCTCTTTTTCAAGTTTTTCCTTGGCATCTGCTAGCTGTCTACGCACCTTTTTCAAAGTGTTCTGTAATTGAACAACTTTGGCTTCGCTTCTGCTCAGCCGATACCGGCTTCGACTCTCAATTTCTTCTTCCATGCGGTCAAAATCTACTGTCAACTTTAAATAATTCTCAATTGCATCTTTCTCACGCTTCTTTAATTCCGCTGTGTAGGTAATATTCTTGTCGATTTCTTCTCGAAGTGCTTCGATTGTCTCAGCTTGAGTGCTCTCCCTTTCTGTATTACTATTTATTGCATCGGTATGGGGCTGAATCGATTCTTTGCTTTCGGTTTTCTGATTATTTAGCAGGTTGTAAAGGCGTGCGTTCTCAGATTCTGTACTCCGAAATCTTTCGGAGAGAATGCCGATCTCAGTTATCAATTCTTCTTCGCCTCCTTTCTCATGCGCCAGCCGCTTCAGTAGTTCTATCCGTGTCTCAGTGTTTTCCTGAGATGCAACTTCACTAGAGTCAGAGAGAGATAATAAAATATCCGCCAGTTTGGTCATCTTTCGGTAGAACTCCGTCTCGTCATACGTTTTAATTTCGAGAATATTCTGTTTTCCTGCCTGAATAAAGTCATCGATCAGAAGAATCGATTCGGGTAGGTCGATCGGTGATTCCGTCTTAGAGTGATCGAGTGAAGATATGTATACCCCTCTAAGTTCCGGGGTGAATTGGCAGGAATTATGTAATAACTCCGAAATGCGAGCAACCTGTCGATTTGGGTTAGAAGCCCAATCTTCAAAATGAATCAGTGGCGTTTCTGCCGGAGCGTCACGCAGGATGTAGTAGGTTCGCTGGGCCCAAATGCGCTGATAGCGCTCTTGGTTTTTCTCATAGGCTGATATCATGGAATTGATAATGTGGGGAGCACGGCGTATAGCCCACACGCATTTTATGGAAACTCCCGCTTCTCCAGCGGCCTCAATCCATAGAGGGATGAAGAGAGAGGAGAGCGGGAACTTTATGGCAAAATCTCTGTTCTTGGCCGCGGCTTGTTGACTTTTTAAATACGCAGCCATCCACTGCACCGCTTTTCTCGACCTGGGGCTGTCCTGCCATCCAGGTGGACGAAATAGCGGAAATCCTCCAAGGTCGGTATGTAATTGTCGTAGCTGGTCGCGGACTTCCTTAGCCTCTCCGGTTCCGAGCGGATTGGTGTCGCTTGGAGGCACTGTTTCAGCGTCTACATGCACGCCTAAGCGTTCAAGCGCATGGACAAGGAGAGAGGTACCGCTGCGGCCGGTGCCCAAAACTAGTATGCATGCCATTTCTTATCCTATTTTTAAGAGATTTGTAAGAAGCAACATGTAATCTTCCCTTTTTCGAGTGCTCGTCGTTCCCTCTCGCCAGCTCTCCGGAATATCCCCGGTTTTCAGGGCGTTTACTAGTTCCGGTGCCATTCCTATATCCTCAGCTCTCAGACCGGCTTCGGAGAGAGAGTTCTGTGCTAGTTCGCTGTAGTTTTTGAAAGACCAATCAATCGGTCGCGCAAGGTAGGTATGTGGCGTAAGGCCTGCGCTCTTAAAGCGTTCCCAAAGGCCTTCCACCGGAATCGCACGAAGCCAATCATTCGGACGTGGCAATACCCAGATCGGGAGCCCTGACTTTCGGGCCGCCAAACTCACCTTCAGGTCGAGCATGACCTCGGCAAGAACATCGTCCAGATCTATATCTATGGTTCTCTGGTCGAAGCAAGCTGTTCCGGTTCCAGCCAGGGAGCAGAGTTGCAGGTGTCTGACCTCCCTCTGAGAGCGGAAAACTTTCGTACGCTCGTAGTACCAGTCCACTCGGGGTGGAAGCACTCCGCCATGCGTGGTGACCACGCAGCGGCCGCCAAAAAGCTCGAGGATAGACAGATTGTGCGCCACGTAATCTGGAGGATAGACGAAATCATCGTCAAGCGTGAAGACGCGGCACCTTGAGAGGTAATGGAGCGAATACGCCTTCCCATTAGCCGAGATATTTCCGGCATGCTCGCGACCATCGAGCACATGAATCGTTCCCAGATCGGATAAGTCGGGTAGGCCCTCGATCGTTTCGTTCACATAGAGATAAAGAGCATCAAGTTGGGGTGCGATGCTGGCCACCGTCTCGCGGAGGATGGGAAAGCGCGCCGGGAAAGTAGCCATGCAGCCAACCGTACGGTTGTCGACCATGGGAGGTTTCATTCGATTTCCAAGATGTCAAGAAGATTTCGATCGAGACGCATCTTTAGCTGACTGACAACACCTTTCGCAGAGCTTATTTTCCACGTATGCGTGCTCTCATCGGAGTCTCGATAGACAATCATAGAAGTGCAGTCTGCACTATAAATACGATATCCTTGGTCCCGATGGTTTGCGACCCAATTAGAGTCTGCTGAGTTTCGATCTTTATGTGAGAACGGAACAATGTAACTGGCTGTATCGGCAGATAGAGTTGCACCTGCTATATGCCCATGTTCTTTCGCTAGAATACACCCACATCTTTGAGCCACTTCTTCGCGAGAGTATGTTACTCCATTCCCTGAAAAGTAAAAGTATACCGATTGCCTTCCGACCACGTCAGCCTGGGTAGATCGATAATAGTAGACTGCCTCCTCCAAATAGGTTCTGCCGTAGAAATCGTCGTCATCGAGTTTGCACCAGTATCGTCCCGTGGATTGCGCAATGCCACGATTGAGGCATTCGCCGATGTTCGCGGCCTCTGGCAGCGCGAAGACCCGTTCGTTGGGGGCGAGCTCGGGCAGATCCTCAGGAATCTCGCCAGTGTTGAAGATCAGGATCAGTTCCTTGTTGTCCCAGCTTTGCGAGCGGAACGTCTCAAGGCATTTATGCAGGAGGCGGGGCCGCTTGGTCACCAAGATGACGCTTGTCCGGGGCTTGTCGGTTTCTGGGCCGCAGGGGTCGCGTCCCAGAAGCGCCTCGCGGTGCGCAGCCGTCCAAACATATTCGCGCATCACGTGCCGGTAGAGTTCGCGCCAGCGACGCTCCCGCACCCACGTGATTCGGTAGGTCGCCTGCAGTTCCATGAGGTCGGCGGGCGAGAGGACCCGGTCCAGCATCTCCAGTTGCGGCGCCATCGTGCGTGGCGTACCCCAGAGGACCGGGATCGCGCCCGAGGCTATGGCGTCCAGGGCCATCTGCACAAGTTCGGCATCCGGCCGTAGGCTGCAAGCGGGCAGCAAGACAATCCGTGCCGAGGCGAGCAGGGCACGCTCTTCGGAGCGCGTGTGATCGCCGTAGATCTGCGAGTCGGCACGGGACAAACGCTCGCGCAAGGACAAGGGCGTGAAGCGATACCGGAATTCGGTCAGCAGGGGGGCGTAGAGGCCGGGAGTATCCACGAACTCGGCGAAGTCCGGATACTGGAAGATGTCCGATGCCGTGGGGATCAGCATCAGATCCGCTGGCGGCGGGGTCTGGCGCGCCACTGAGCAGGCGGTTGGTTCGGTGGTAGAGGGCAGCAAGACATCAGGCGAAATGGGTGACCAGTCCTCCCCCTTCTGGCCGGTCACTTCAGCGAGCACACGGTTCGCTTGGCGAGCGGTCTCCTGCCATAGGGGGGCGATCTCCGCCGCGCCGGTGGCCCAGAGATGTACTGGAATTCCTACGGCTTTCGCCGCGTCGAAGAGCCGGGCACCGCGCTCGGGTAGGCTGCCGTCGAGGGTCGAGAATGCGAGAGACCAGTCAGCATCCTCCTTGCTCAGCCCGCTGGCTGGCACGGTCTCGATCACGATCGTCTCGAGGGAGAGAAGGTCGATCTGAGCTTCGACCTCATTTTCCCTGAGCCAAAAAATTTCGCTGATCCCGGCCAGGCGCTCGTAACCGCGTTCGGATCCGATGAATCCCAGCCGGAGCGGCGTCTCGACCTGGGCCCGTAGACGGTCCGTCCGGAGTCGGAAATCGTCCCGCTCTGCACCGTTGCCCAAGGACTCAATCACCGGCTCCCAGTTTCCGCCAGGCTGGAAATAACGGAGCAGGTCGGCGATCTGCTGCCGCGGCGCCTCCTCCAGAACCTCCAGCGCTGCCCGCGAGCTCTCGCCTGGTTTTAGAGCCTGCTCTAGCAGGCCTCGGCGCAGCGCGGTAATTCTATCGACCTGCTCGGCGAATTTCTTTCCCTCCGGGCCGGACCAGAGGATTGAGAGAGGATGGAGCGAGGCACGGCGCAGGACCGTGGAGTTGGCCCATCCCTCCAGCACCAAGTCCGTGGCTCCGGGGGGCGCAAGAAGGAAACGCGAGGCCTCGCCTCCTGCCAGGACCTGCTCGGTCAACTTGCAAGGGGGAAGCGTCTCTACGGACATTGGGTCCTGGCCCCCGATGACCGGTGTCCCCTGTATCAGCCGGGGATCCAGTCGGCGTCCCTGGCGGTCTCGGAACACGGCGTAGACTGGCGCCCGGGACATCTCCTGACCCTTGTGGCCAAGCCTACTCCGCTGCAGTAGGAGCCGCAATTCATAGATTCTCCCGGGGAGCACTTCGAAGCGCCGAGGTACTTCGCTCTCCTTGGAAACGGCCTGTAACTCTTTATCTTCTGCGAAACTTTCCATCTGGCCCCAGGTGAATACCGCATTCGGTCTTGTCAGGAACATGGGCCCAACGGCCCGCTCTCGGATCCTCGCCCTCGGCCACGCGGCGCGTGCAGTTGGCGCAGCCGATCGACGGATAGCCTTCGGCTACCAGAGGGTGGCGCGGCAGGTAGAGCCGGTCAATATAGCCCGAAATGTTCTCTTCCGACCACATGGCGAAAGGGTTGATCTTGAGGTGCTCCCCATCCCGTTCGAGTAGGGGGAGTGCATGGCGCGTCGCCGCCTGGAAGCGCTTCCGACCCGAAATCCAGGTGTCATAGCCTTCCAGAGCGTCCTGGAGCGGAAAGACCTTGCGGATCTGGCAGCAATAGTCCGGGAAGGCGGACCAGAGCGTTCCGTCGGGGTCCTCTTCCTCGAGTGTTTGGAAGGAGGGTTGCAGTTTCTCGACCTTGAGGCCCAGCCGTTCGGAGACGGCATCGACGTAGTCGAGCGTCTCGCGGAAGTGCTTTCCGGTTTCCAGAAAGAGTACCGGCCAGTCCGTCCGGACACGGGAGATGTAATGCAGCAGTGCAATGCTGTCGGCACCGAAGGAGGAGACCACCGCAACTCGTCCCAGCCGAGGGTCCCGGAGGAGCGTCTCCACGTCCGGTCGCCCAGCATCGATCCCGTGATCCGCCGCGAGCGACTCGATCAGGGGGTCGACCCCCCCGGGGGGCCAGGAATCGGACATTTTAACAGCCATCGGAACTACTTTCGGCCTAGGATCGAGATCGCGACACGGCGCTTCACTTTTTCCACTTCACTCCGCGGAAAATCCGGTCGGTCGAAATCTGGTCACGATACCGCATGGTGATCTCCATCATGTGGTCCACGACCTCGTCGGTCAGCTTGTTGGGCTGCAACCCAAGATCGATCAAGCCGGTGTGCGCCGGATTGTAGTAATGCTCTTCCGCTTCCTTACGTGGGTTGGGCAGGTTCTTGACCTCAACCTGAAGGCCGAGCCGCTCTCCACTCTTTCTGACGAGTTCGGCCAGATCGTTCACCGAGAAGGTCTCCACGAACTGGTTGAAGACCCTGAGTTCTCCCTTGTCTGCCGGGGTCTCCACGGCGAGCTGGACGCATTGGAGTGCGTCCTTGAGGTGGAGATATCCGCGCGTCTGGCCACCGCGGCCGTAGACGGTGAGAGGGTAACCCGCGACCGCCTGAACCATAAAGCGGTTCAGGACGGTGCCGAAGACCTCGTCGTAGTTCAGGAAGGAATAGAGCCGGTCGTCCTCGCCGCTTTCCTCGGTCGCCAGACCGTAGACGGGACCCTGCATGAGATCCGTCACCCGCAGGCCCCAGACACGCACGTAGAACCACAGCATGTCGGTATCGAGGACCTTGGTGGTATGGTAGAAAGAGCCTGCAGCTCGGGGAAACAGGAACTTGTCGCTGCGGCCCTTGTGCTCGATCTCGATCCAACCCTCCTCGATATCGATATTGGGAGTGCCGTATTCCCCCATGGTGCCGAGCTTCACCAGATGTGCCTCGGGCGTATATTCCGCCATCGCCTGGATGACGTTGAAGGTGACGCCGAGGTTGTTGTCGAGCGTCAAGCGCGCGGCGCGCCGGTCGAGCATCGAGTAGGGCGCAGAGGGTTGTTCCGCATAATGGATGATGGAGTCTGGCTTAAATTCTTCGAAGATGGAGGAGATGAAGCTCCAGTCGTCGAGGTCGCCGATGCGGACCTCGACGCTCTTGCCCGAGCTCTCTTCCCAGACGCGGGCCCTTTCGTGGAGATTGGGGACCTCGAAGAGGGCCTCGCAGTCGATGTCCCGCATGAGGCGACGCCGGAGGTAGTTGTCCACGGCCATGACCTCATGGCCCGTGGCCGAGAGTTTCATCGCCGTTGGCCATCCGATGTAGCCATCGCCTCCGAGGATAAGAACCTTCATTGCTGCTCTCCCGTCTGCATGCTGTCCACGAGCGTTCTGACCTCGGAGGGCAGGACCGCGTCTTCCATCAGAAGATCCGCTATCTGTTGGTCGTCCATGATCGGCTGTCGGTCAGAGTGGTAGACCACCTCGGAGGGGTCGAGACTGACTTCCTCGTAGGCGTAGGTCTGTTCTCGTTGCGCCCGGGTGTGACCCGCCGGCAGGACCACGAGAAACTTTTCGCCTTCGAGCAGACGGCCGGCCTCCTCCTCGGTGGAAAGCTCCTCCCACATCTTCTCGCCCGGCCGGGCGCCTACGGTGTTAACCTTTATGTCGGTGGGGGTGTAGCCGTAGAGAGGGGCCAAGCGGTCGATCATGACGCGGGCGAGGTCCCTGATCCTCAGAACCGGCATCTTGGTAATGAAGACCTCACCGCCCTTTGCCAAGACCATGCTCTCGATCACCAGATCCGCCGCTTGGGACATGGTCATCACGAAGCGGCTCATGCGGTCGTCGGTTAGGGTGATCGGTCCGCCCTTCGCGATTTGATTGGCGAAAAGAGGCACGACGGACCCCCGGGAGCCCAGGACATTCCCGAAACGCGTACAGGAGAACTTTGTCTTGTGCTGCTGGGAGCGCAGGAAGTTCATCGCGGTGAAAAGGCGCTCTCCCATCAGCTTGGTTGTGCCCATCACGTTGGTCGGGTTTACCGCCTTATCCGAGGAGGTGAAGATCACCTTTTCGAGCCCTGCCTCTATGGCGGCCCGTCCAACCGTCTCGCAGCCCTGGATGTTGACGTTCACCGCCGAGAAGGGGCTCCTCTCGCAGGAGGGCACGTGCTTGAGCGCTGCGGAGTGGAAACACATGTCCATGTTCGAGAAGGTTCGCCGGATCTCTCGCTCGTCCGTGATATCGGCGAGGTAGAACTCGATGTTGCCGTGACCGGCAAAGCTCATCTCCATGTCAAAGAGACCGCTTTCGTTGTTATCGACCACCCGAACGAGGTTTGGAGAGAACTCGAGAAGCTTTTCGACGATTTCCCGGCCTACGGAGCCGACGCCTCCTGTGACAACGATGTTCTTGTTGGTAAAGTGGGTTTTCAGGTCGGGCATCTCAGTAACTTCATTGCGCATGGTTGCTTGCGGGGAGCACCTGTAGGAAAGGGGACGAAGTTTCAAGATGTGAACCGGCATGGGCGTTGATGATGTGACCGTCCTCCTTCGTGGATCGTCGCAGACCCACCTTGGCACATCGATGCCGTCGGGGGGCGGTCACATCATCAACACCGACTGCAACACAAGTCATTCGCATTCAGCGCTGAAGATGCACTCGCCTCGCGAGTTCATCCAAGCTCAAACCGCAACGGCCTGAGTGTCAGGCGAAACGGAGGCAAAGCCAGCCCCCCAGTACCCTTGCGTCAATCACGTTTTACGATTACGAGCAATAACATACCTTGAAAATTACAGAACGTCCGAAGAATGAAAAACAAAGAAGCACTTTCAATTAATAAACCTCGTGTCTCCGTTATACTACCAGTTCACGGGGTGGAGAAATATGTTGAAAAGTGCATCAATTCAATCCAAAAACAGAGCCTTCGGGAAATTGAGATTATTCCCGTAAACGATGCGTCACCCGACAGGTCGCAAAAAATAATAGATCGACTCGCCGCGGCGGATCATCGCATCAAACCACTCAGGCTCCAGGAAAATGTTGGTCAAGGGTTCGCGCGTAACGAGGGGCTGAAGGTAGCAAAGGGCGATTACATCTGGTTCATTGACTCTGATGATTGGCTTGTTGATCCAAATTTTCTTGCAGAAATCGTTGCCGCGGCGGAAGAAAATGGCGCGGACATGACACGTGCAAAAAAGGCCGGAGAAGCTATCTTCGATGATAGCGATAACCTTGTCAAAGTTAAGTCAGATAGGACTGAGGAGTACTTTCAAGAGTATGTTGCGAAGACCGATTTCAAGAGTAACCTAAATATACTGCATAGCCGTCACTTTTGCTTATGGCTATATCGAAGAATTTTTATTGAACGGAATGATATATTCTTCACGACAGCACAGTGGGAGGAGCGCGCCTTCCTTCTTAAGGCGCTCCTTCGGGCTAAGATTATTACTTTAACGACAAGTACTTGCTTCATGTACAGGATTAGGAAAAATTCTACCGCTAGGAGAGGAAAAAACGCCCTCGATGTTGAGAGGTACTTGCAAAACTTTGAGGAAGTATGCACTCTGCTGAAGGTGGAAGGGGCTGATGAAAGGGGGAGCATTCTTCGAGAGCATCTGCGCTTTCAACTATCCCATTTCATCCATTGGTTATTCTTCGGGTTTTGGTATCAACAGCTAACTAAATGTGTGGATAGTCCAAGGGAATATATGGAGAGAGTCGCTTCATCGCTTGACTCCCTAGACTTTCTTGGCGCCGACTTCACCGAGAGTCCACTTCCTGTGAACCGGAAGCTTCTGCTTTCAGGCGCCTATGGCTTGATTGTATCAGCTTTGCGAGCGCGTAAGTTTGATTTCGTTGATATAGCGGTAAATCGATGCGCGATTTCACAGGGGCAGCTCTACTATGAGTTTTTAACAGAGCCGAAGAGCAACTCGGAGCGTGATTTCCAGAAGTTCCTGAATCAGTATGCTCGGAACGATAAAGTAAAGAGACAATCTCCGCAAGAGAGCAGCGATTTTCAGCCAAGGCCTCGTGTCATAATCCACATTGGGGCCACGAAGACTGGAAGTACAACTATACAGCATATGCTAGACAAGAACAGGCCTGCTCTACTACGCGGTGGCGTGTGGGTGCCAGAGGTCGGATTATTCTGGCAGCCGACGCGACCACACAAACAGGCGGGTCACTCTAAATTCACGAAAGCCGCTGTCCAGAACGATCCAAATTTGCGCGAACATATTCGGAACGGTTTGGCGCTGATGCAAGGACGGATCCATACGGTCATACTTTCTAGCGAAGCTTACTTCTTACAGGAAAGTGCATGTCAATTAGTTGATTATCTCTCCGAATATGAGATCAAAGTTCTCGTCTACTTGCGGCGTCAGGACGAATGGGCGAACTCTCAGTATTGCGAATTCGTGGCTGGCGGGGCGATAGGACGGTTAAATTTATCGATTGGCGATTGGATCTCTCAGCCTAATACCCGACGCCGACTCAATTACCTTGCCACCTTGAAATCGTGGGCCGAAAAGGTCGGCAGGGAGAATATTCAGGTTCGAATATATAGTGATAATTCATTGTATGGCGGAGACATCATTTCCGATTTCGCTAAATCGATTGATATACAAGGCTTAGTAGATTTGCCACGCCCTGAAAGAAAGCAGCGTAATGATTCAAGGCTGATTGGGGGTCATATCGAAATCATTAGATTATATAACAAGCTTGAATTCAGGGGGCGCGATGATTATTTTGACTTTATTGAGGACGTCGGAGAAATGTTGTGCAATTGGCGTAGCGAACGCGGTTTGCCACAACCGAAACCATGGATGCTTACTTTAGAGCAGGCCGAATCTCTGATGAGCGATTATTCCGTAACGAACATGGAGATCGCAAGAGACTATCTATCGCACGAAGATACCTCTCTGTTTGAGGCCCGTAACGTTGTTCCCAAGCAGGCTCCGGTTTTCGTCGAGGAAATTACCTTAATAGAGCGAGTTTACCAGAGATATGCGTCGCCCTCCAGACGCGGTCGGAAGGCCAAGCTTGGTCCGAAGGACAAAAGTAGGACAACTCACTCGAAACCGAAGCGCGAAAAAATGATAGTTAAGAGATCTAGGATCGTCAACTATGGTTTGTTTGGGTGGAGGTTTTGGTTCTTAACTCCGATTGTCGCAGTGTTCTACGCGCGCCTCTCAACGCCAAAGCGTTTACACGAATTTTTGTCCGAACCCGCCGAGTTTTCAAGCCAGCACTGGGCTTTCCGGAGACCGCGTCTCTGTGCGCTACTTTACCCGCAAGGAAACGTAATGGGGCCAGCTGGAATCTTCGGCATGTGGATTCCTGTAGGGAGAAGATTATTTTGTGGTCGGCATGGTTCGGACATGCTCAATTCATTCGAAATAGATCCGATTATGTTTGTGCGGTCCATGCGAGGCCGTACGCGTCGAATTGTCGGGAGGCTGATGTTTCCCCTTGGTGAGTTACGCTAAACAAATGTCCTTCTACGTCGCCCGCCTTCTCATTGGGCGATGATGGTGAGACTGAACCGCCCCGGATCTGTTGGAGGCTGAGTTTCGTTAGTTACGCAGCCGCGGCTTCATTTTCCAGAACTGCATAGAAGTTGGCTTCGGCTTCTGCGGGTGGGATGTTCCCGATGGGCTCGAGCAGGCGACGGTTGTTGAACCAGTCCACCCATTCGAGGGTCGCATATTCCACGGCTTCGAAGCTGCGCCACGGACCACGGCGGTGAATGACCTCGGCTTTGAACAGGCCGTTGATCGTCTCGGCCAGTGCGTTGTCGTAGCTGTCGCCCACACTGCCGACCGACGGCTCGATGCCAGCCTCGCCGAGCCGCTCCGTATACCTGATGGACAGGTATTGGGCGGATTCAACCGGTC